>NZ_UGPW01000001.1:0-1200000 GCF_900453105.1 Moraxella ovis | reverse complement strand
GCATAAATAAACTTTTGATAAGTACTAACATTTTTGTAAGTATGAAATTATTTTAAAATAAAACCGTTTGATTGCTCAAACGGTTTTTAGCCCATCAACGCAAACTATGCAAAAAGTGCATGTGGCGATGATATTGGCTGACGATGTCATTAATGACTCCTTCGGTGCTCCAGCCCATGATGTCATAGTCCTGACCGCCTTCGCCTAGATGTACTTCGGCACGGTAGTAGGTCTGAGTGTCATTGGCATCTTCGGCTGAGTCTTCATCGTCATCGCTATTGACGAATCCAGGCTGTGCATGGCTCGATACACGAACCTTATAGACGAAATCAATCTCATCGCCATGGTTGGTCAGTAGCACGACGCTGCCACGTTTTTCGTTGAGAACACGCACATCCACGCCCAGCTCACGAAGCTCTGCTGCGACATCTTCGCAGGCTTTTTTGACTGTGGTATCGATGAATTGACTCACCGCCTGACGGCTTGGGAAATTCATGATTACATGCAGTCGCTCGCGCCACGCGCCACTACCTTGGGCAGGTAGGGGAACGCTTAGATTTTGTTGTAGAATTTCTTGCTTTTGGGCGTCCACGTTCAGCGCCTTTAGCAGTCCATACATCGCAATCATCAGCACGGTAACGAAGGGTAATCCACTGGCGATCGCCATGGTCTGCAATGCACTCAGTCCACCTGCTAATAGTAGCGCAATGGCCATCACGCCTGCACCAATCGACCAAAACAGACGATAACGTACGCCTTTACTGCCTTTGCCATGTGAGCACAGCATGTCCATAACGAGCGCACCCGAATCAGCAGACGTGATGAAGAATACGACAATCATCAGCAGCGCCACATAGCTAAATATGCCTGACATGGGCAGCTGTTCTAAGAAAGCAAATAGTGATAAAGATACGTCTTGATTGATGACTTCGCCAAGCATGGTATTGCCTTGGTTTAGAATCATGTCAATGGCAGAGTTGCCAAACACCGTCATCCACAGGAAGGTAAAGCCAGCTGGCACGAATAGCACACCAAATACAAACTCTCGAATGGTACGACCACGAGACACACGAGCGATAAACAGACCAACGAATGGCGCCCAGCTTAACCACCAGCCCCAGTATAAGATGGTCCAACCACCGAACCAATCGGTCTTGTCATAGGCGTATAGATTAAAGGTCATGCTGACAATGCTCGAGATGTACGAACCGACGTTCTGAACATAGGCCTGCAATAGGAACACTGTAGAGCCTGCCAATAGCACGAATAGCATGAGTATCACGGCCAGACCCAGGTTTAGCTCAGAGAGCAACTTTACACCCTTATCCAGTCCTGACATCACAGAGATGGATGCCAACGCACAGATACTGGCGATCAGCACTACTTGACTTGTCGTCCCCACGGGGATGAATGGGAATAGATGATTAAGTCCCGTATTGACCTGCAATGCACCATAACCAAGTGACGTCGCCAGACCAAATAGCGTCCCCACCACCGCGAACACATCAACTGCATGACCGATAGGGCCGTAGATCTTATCTCCGATCAGCGGATACAGTGCCGAGCGCAGAGTAAGTGGTAGGTTATGACGATAAGCAAAAAACGCCAAAATCAAAGCAACAACAGCATATACCGCCCATGCATGTAATCCCCAATGGAAAAAGGTCAAACGCATGGCCTGACGTGCCGCACTGATCGTACTACCATCACCGTGTGGCGGCGTCAAGAAGTGCATGACCGGTTCTGCCACACCAAAGAACATCAGACCAATACCCATACCAGCTGAGAACAGCATGGCGAACCATGATAGATTGCTGTAGTCTGGTTGTGAGTGATCGGGACCTAGCTTGATATTACCCAATCGAGATAATCCCAAATAGACACTAAACAGCAATATCAACGCCACTGTCAGCACATAGTACCAACTGGCATTATCAACGATGGCGGACTGCACCGCCTTAAATGTCGCATCCGCCAAATCTGGCACCAAGATTGCGAATAGGCTGATGAATGCAATTAATCCCGCTGATGTCAAGAACACCGCGGGATTTAAACCATGTTTGTGTTTTTTGGGTACGGGCGTACTCATAGACACTCCTTCAATTCTGATGAATGGCAGTGCGATAAAATATGAATAAGCCAAGGTTACTATCCATATTTTATGACACCAAAAATAACAAATCCTGCAAAATTAGCATTGCCGCACAATGCGCATCTGCAAATAAAATCGTTAATATTCAAGGGATTGTAACATATTTGACCCAAAAAATAAAATTTGCGTTGGATTGTTGCGGATTTTACAGGGCATGACACCACCAATTTTGGTGGCAAATTTAGCCTGTTACTAGGTGATGGCACAGCCAAATTTTATGCTAATTTAAGCGATATCATGAATGGATGGTTTTGGTTTTTTGGATTGTTTCTAATGTGTTGTGCGTTTATAAACCAAAAGAAAAACCGCTTGAATATTCAAACGGCTTTTACTTTTACAAATTCTCAATCCTATCTTTTATCCCCCAATACACGCCCAACGCCAGCACCGCACACACGCCCATCACTACCGCAGTTGCCACAAAAATATCGCCAATCCCCACCAAGGGCGACACCACCACCCCTAAGAAAAACGGAGCAAAGCCAAGCAGAGCGGAAGCCGACCCTGCATTTTGCCTTTCGCTATTCATTGCCAGTGCCGATATGGCAGGCAACACCAGCCCTATCAAAAACAGCTGACCGACAGCCAAACCTGGCATGGCGGTTGTAAGCGTTAATTGTGTCATGGACGTGGACGTGGCAAAAAAGTCGGCAAGCTGTGGCAGGCTTGGCAAATACAAATCCATCACAAACGGACCAAAGGCGGATAAAACACCAAGTAATAACAGTAAAAACAACTCTGAATTTTTGGGCGATGACATCATTCTTCCAAGTGAATGTAAAACCGTGCATTATAGGGTAAATGGTTGTTTATGGGTAGTACTTACTTATTTGTAAGTATGGGAAAGGAGTGCAAAAATTTGGTAAGTTGTTTGTGATAAGGTGGTTTTAAATGGCATGTACTAATTTTTGGTAAGTTTTCATTAAACCATTGATTTGGAATTTTACCAAATCCTTAATCTTGGAAAATTTTTATGTCAAATCCCGTCAAACATCATTTTATGCCATAATTTTATTTAAGAAATTGGCAGAATCAAGAAGGTAGGATTTATTGCTTTCGCAAGCAAAGCGATAGATTTGATTTAGTTGCCCCAAAAAATTTAGCAAATCAAAATAACTTATATAAATTTGATAGCGAAATTGAAAGCGTATTCATCACACCTTTATTGATAGCTAATTTAGTCCTTTAATTAATAAAGCAAGAGATTATCCACTTGAAAGCCTTACAAGAAATGAAAAAATAAAAATTATACAGTTTATTTTATTATTGCATTTAAGAAATCCAATAGAAATTAAGAAACTAAAATCATATCAAGATGAATCATTTTTAAAGAATGAAATTTTTAATCAATTAGAAGATGATATTGGTAAGGATGATTTTTTTGAATTTGAACAAGGATATTTAAGCGGTTTAGTTACTATGGCTGGACTTGCAATGAAAGAGATTGGATTTTGCGAAGAGGATTTAGAAAAAATAAAAAAACATAAGAATCTATTTGCTTTTTTATATAAAATTAGCTTACAAAATCAGAAATCTTGGTCAAATGAAATTATTAAAAAATATAAAGAAAGGGAAATTTTTATTAAAGAGTATAAATTTAACGAACCTGTACTAATAATATCAAATGTTCCAGTTTATTTTGGCAAACCTGAAGGTTTTATAACGATTATTTTTAATGTCAGTCCATGTAAATCCTATATAATTACTAAAAGCAGAAAAATTATTACAAATCTGGATGATAAAGAAGAGTCTAATATTATATTATTCTTCAATTGTCATCACTTTTGTCATAAAAACATTTCAGAAATATATATGCACGAAAGCCAAAAAGACAATTGTGCAATATTTTTGGAGGAGTTGAAAAATGATAAAAAACAAGATTTTTAAGCTTTCAAACCAGAATGTTTAATTTAATAAAAGGTAAACCCATGCAACACCACGATGATGACCGAGGCAAAGTTCTTGCCAAAGACTGCCCAAGCCGTGCGATTTTAAACCACCTAACGAGCCGTTGGGGAATTTTGGTGCTGGTTGTGTTACAATCAGGCACGAAACGATTTAGCGAGATACGCCGCGAGATAGAAGGCGTGTCCGAGCGTATGCTGTCTGAGACCCTAAAACAGCTAGAATCAGACGGTATGCTCATTCGCAAGTCCTTTGACACCGTTCCGCCCCATGTAGAATATACCTTGACCGACTGGGGAAAACAGGCAAGCGACAAAGTGGCGGATTTGGTGGAGTGGCTTGAAGTCAATTTGAATGATATTTTGGCAAGTCAAAACCCACCAAAAACAGCATGATAAATAAGCCATCAATTTGTTGGATTGCGCAAATACAGAGTCTTTGATCGCAATGCATCTCGACTAAATTAAAAAACGCAAGATAAAAGCTTGCGTTTTTTTGTGCAGCGATTTGTATTAGAGTTTAATCACGCTGTTTTGTAGTTGGCTTAGATTGGTTTGGACTCACTGGCATTTAAAGCTGATGTTGTACTCATAATCATCATCGCGGCTAAGCCCAGGTGCCGCAGTACCAAAAATCGCACCGACCACGTTGATGCCTTGTTCGATGACACGGCCCGTGCGCTCATCCATGACACCATTATAGGTGGTGCTGTCTTTAACGATAACAGGGGTGCGTATGCCACATTGCTTTTTGGCGGCGTTTAGGGCGTTTTCTTGGGCGATGAGTTTGGTTTTGCCAAGTCCTGTCGTCTCGAAAGTCGCGTCTCCACGGGCGATGACCGGCGATGTGCTTTGGGTGCTGGCACAAGCACTTAATAATATAGCTGCTGATGCGATAAGAGCTAATTTTTTCATGGGTTTTCCTTATGGGTAATAATGGAGTAATCTCAAATACCATGAGATTGGCTCGATTATACTTAATATTCATGGCAGACCTTGTAATAAATTTGTGAATAAGATTACCCAGCCTTAGCAATCATTGCGGTATTTATCAAAAAATGCACAGAATCCACACAACTCATTTATCAAAAAATTGTGTTATAATGCAGAATTTAAGTAAATTTTTATTAAATTTTTATCATGAAAAACGAAATCACGCTTATAAATGCACCTCATGGCGTACTCGAAGTCGATGCGATTTGGCAGGATGGGGACAGACAGCCTTCTGACATGCTTGCGCTTATTTGTCATCCCAACCCATTAGATGGCGGTACGATGAATAATAAAGTGGTAAGTACCATGTACAGGTTCTGCCGTGATGCGGGCATGGATGTGGTGCGTTTTAACTATCGCGGGGTGGGGCGCTCGACAGGTGTTTCAGAGTATGGCGATGGCGAGTTTGTCGATGCTCAGACGGTGTTGGCTTGGGCATTGACGAAGACTGGGGCCAGACGATTGTGGATGGGCGGGTTTAGCTTTGGCGGCTTTGTGGCATGTCGCATGGCGGATCTGATTCATAAATCATCAGTATTTGATGATGTTAGCCTTGATAACCTTGCATTGATCGCACCTTCCATCGTTCGTAACGATGCCAGTCAGTTGTCCATCGAAGCCAATAATACTTTTGTTATCTATGGCGATAAGGATGGGTTGGTTGCGCCTAGTCTGCTGCAGCAATTTGCCAACGAACGAGGATTTGATAGCACTGTGATGCCAGACGTTGGGCATCTTTTTCATGGTAAGCTCACTGATTTAAAGAATGCCTTAGCGGCACATACCAAGATTTAAGGATAGTTATGACCATTCAGACTCCGTTAGAGCGTTATCGAGCGGCACTTGCAACAGGGAATTTTAGTGAAGATCAGGTACAGCTACAGGCGATGACTTATCTTGACAATCTGCATCACGAAATTGTGCGTGCAGATGAGAATAACAAGCAAGGATTTTTTGCCAGCCTGTTCAAATCAAAACCAATACCACCAAAGGGTTTATACATGTGGGGCGGGGTTGGCCGTGGTAAGACGTGGATGATGGACATGTTCTATGAGAGCCTACCCATCAAGCGTAAGATGCGCATGCATTTTCACCACTTTATGCAGCTTGTACAGTCCGAGCTGGTCAAGCTTCAAGGTCAATCTGATCCGCTTCAAAAAGTTGCCAACATCATCCACGAAGAGGCGATCGTTATTTGTTTTGATGAGTTTTTTGTGTCGAATGTGTCTGATGCGATGATCTTGGGTGATTTATTTACCATGCTGTTCGAGCGTGGCATTACCCTAGTTGCGACATCGAACATTGAGCCGGCAGGCCTGTATAAGAACGGCATTCATCGTAATCGATTCTTGCCAGCCATCGAGCAGGTCGAAAAAAACACCACCGTGATGAACATTGATATTGGTATTGATTACCGCTTACGTTTATTAAAACAAGCCAAGCTATACACTTATCCTCTGTCAGATGATACCAAAGGCTGGCTGTCAGAGCGTTTTGATACTTTGGCGGCAGGGCAGACGGTGACAGATGCGCCAATCACCATTGCAGGTCGTGAGATTGCCATCATCAAACGTACAGAAACCATGCTGCTTGCTGATTTTCGCGCCCTATGTATGCAACCACGTTCAGCGGCGGATTTTATCGAGATTGCCAATGATTTTGATACAGTGATGGTCGATAACGTGCCTGCATTGAACGATACTTTGATGGATCCTGTGCGCCGCTTTATTTACTTGGTCGATGAGTTCTATGACCGCCGTGTGAAGCTGCTGGTGCGTGCCGAACAGTCGATATTGGAGCTGTATCAAGGTGAGAAGCTTGCCTTTGAGATTGAGCGTACGCGTTCTCGCCTGCTTGAGATGCAGTCTGAGGATTATCTTGCTGAAGAGCATCGAGTAGAAAGATGATGAGAATTGCCATGAATAACCAAAACAACACCGTATTAACCACCATACATCAGCGTCGCAGCATCGGTAAGCTTGTTCTACCCGTACCAAACGATGACGAGCTTGCTGCCGCATTGCAAGCTGCTTTTGCTGCGCCTGATCATAAGCAGCTAAAGCCTTGGAAATTTACCGTGCTTACTGGACGGGCTTTGATTGAGTTTGGCAGAGTGCTATTACAAGCAGAAGAAGTAAACGCGCCAGCTGATGCCCTTGATGACACCGCACGCCAAAAGCTACTAAACATGCCAATGCGCGCGCCAATGATTATCACGGTGGCGACTGACGTCAAAGAACACGAAAAAGTCCCACCATTTGAGCAGTTATTGAGTGCAGGTGCCGCCATTCAGAACCTACTGCTTGCACTAGAATCATTGGGCTATCACACGGTGTGGCGTACAGGGCCACTTTGTAATGAACCATTAGTAAAAGCGCATTTTGATGTGGCGGATAAAGACACGATTTGTGGGTTTGTTTATGTTGGCTCAAGCGACGTACAGATGCCTGTGCGTGAGAGCATTGACATCAATGACTTTGTGAGCTTTCGCGATTAATTCATGTTTATCATATTAATGGATCATAACAATCATCAAAGGGCTTGCCATGAAATTACCCAAAGCGATTAACAATCCAAAAGTAAAAAAAATCGTCGATGCTGCAAGCAGTAGCATTGATGAAGCGGTGCATGCCATCAAAGATTCCGGCATAGAGAACGCGCCCATCATCTCGAACATCGCTGAATTTGCAGGCTTAAAAAAGAAAAAAATGGACCCTTCTAAGCTTGGCATTGATGAATCAAACACTCAAGATGGCGCGCCGCTGAGATTGGTGTTCTTGGGCGGTGGCAGCTTTGGTACGGCCATGTCAAACATGGCAGCGCGTAATGGCTGTGATACAACCCTTTGGGTGCGCGATAAAGCCACTGTCAAAGCGATGAAAAAAAACCGCATTAACAAAAAATACCTGCCTAATCATAAGCTCGATGAGAATCTTAAATTCAGCCATGACCTAAAATCAGCGGTTGAGGACAAAGACATCATCTTTGTGGCTGTGCCAAGCTCGGCGTTTAGAGAGATGCTACATCAGATCAAGCCATACATCACGCATCAGGCAGTCATCTCACTGACTAAAGGCATGGAGAAATACACCTTCGCCATGATGAGTGACATTATCACTGATGTACTGCCACAGGTGAATTTTGGTGTGGTGAGCGGACCCAACCTTGCACTTGAGATCATGGATAATATGCCATCTGCCACCGTGATCGCCAGTGATTCTGAAGCGCTTCGTATGGCAGTGCAAGAAGCGTTACACAGTGCATTTTTTAGAGTATTTGCCTCTGATGATGTCAAAGGGGTGGAGCTTGGTGGCGCCTTGAAGAACATCTATGCCATCGCCATGGGCATGGCAGCGGCTTATGATGTAGGGGATAACACTAAGGCGATGCTATTGACGCGCGCCTTGGCGGAGATGAGTCGGTTTGGTGCGGCGGTAGGCGCCAATCCTTTGACCTTCTTGGGTTTATCAGGTGTCGGGGATTTATACGCCACTTGTAATTCAGTGCTTAGTCGCAACTATCGCATTGGCAACATGCTTGGCAAGGGCATCAGCCTTGATAACGCCATCAAAAAACTAGGACAGACAGCCGAAGGGGTAAATACCATCCTTCAAGTCAATGAGCGCGCCAAAGAGCTGGGCATCTACATGCCCATCACTCATGCGCTGCATGCTGTGCTATATGAAGATAAAGCACCGCTTGGTATCGCTTTAAATCTCATGGAGGCTGGATTTAGAAGTGATGTTGAATTCGTCATGCCGCACGATGAGAGTAACGCGCGCCTTAGTGAAGAATTCGATGAAGTGCTAAAGGCAAGTAAAGACGCCAAGTCCGCTAAGGTTGATAATGACAATGATGGAGAGCCAACATGAAGCTAATCTTTGTAAGGCATGGTCAAGCAGGGCCATATTGTGCTGATGATGCTAGTCGCGATTTGACAGATTTTGGCAGACAGCAAGCTCATGAGACGGCAGATTTTTTGGTAAATTACAGCAAAGAATCGCCCGTTAATGTGATCATTGCCAGTCCATATAACCGCGCTAATCAGACCGCAACGATTATCCTTGAGTCATTGGTGGATGCAGAACAGAATCCTGCCTTTATCACCATCAGCAGCATCACGCCGGATGATGATCCAAACATCGGACTTGATGATATTGACTGCGCCATCCGTCATAAGTTTGGCATGGAGACCGATGAGCTTACGGTAATCATCGTTTGTCATATGCCGATCGTTGCACGCATGGCGGCGATTTTAGATGGGTTGTCACCTAGTGGCTTTGAGCTGGCTGAATGCCGCGTGTTTGGCACCGAAGTCATAGCCCCCGAACTTGCTAAGCAGATTGCCCAATTCATCCCAATACAGCCTTGATCAGCGCAACGTAAAAATATACTTGCAAATTATGATTTTTTAAGTATAATATGGGCTTGGCTTCATCGGTAGCTTCGCAACTGTGTACTATGAACCCCGCCAGGACCGGAAGGTAGCAACGGTAGTAGATACAAAGTGTGCCGAAGATGTGCTGATGAAGTCATTTTTTTGCCTAAATTTCATATAAGTATATGATTTTATTCATTATTTTAATGAATGCTATCATTTTTGATGTAATTATCGTAAAATAATATTTCCTCAATAAACATTAGTCATAGGTGCATCATGACCACAGTCGATCCAAAACTCACCCAAAAACAAGCCGCTGCCAAAGCCGCCTTAAGCTACATCGAAGATGGCATGATTTTAGGTGTTGGCACGGGCAGCACGGTGAATTGCTTGATTGAGTTATTGGCAGATGTTCGACTAAAAGGCGCAGTATCATCATCTAAAGTCACCGAAGATAAGCTTCGCGCTTTAGGCATTGAGATTTTTGATCTAAACACTGTGGGTGAGCTTGATCTGTATATCGATGGTGCAGATGAGATTGATGCGCAGGGCAACATGATCAAAGGCGGTGGCGGTGCGCTTACACGCGAAAAAATTGTCGCAGCAGCTTCCAAGTCTTTTGTGTGCATGGTTGATGATTCTAAGGTCGTGCAAAAGCTTGGCAAATTCCCAGTTGCAATAGAAGTCTTGCCACAGGCGCGATCATACGTTGCCAGAGAGCTGGTCAAGTTAGGCGGTGATCCGGTCTATCGTGAAGGATTTGTTACCGATTATGGCAATGTGATTTTGGACACTTATGATTTGGACATCAGTAACCCTGACGAATTTGAAAAGACGCTAAATAACATCGTTGGCGTGGTCTGTAATGGCATCTTTGCAGCGCAGTCAGCGAACATCATGCTAAAGGCAGGCGACGAAGGCGTGGATACCGTACGGTTTTAATATCAGGTAAGACATGCATCAAAAACCCGTCATTGGCGGGTTTTATAATATGTGATATTTTATTAATAACCACATCACCCAATGTTTAAAAAGCAAATGAAAGACAACGCATTTGATAAGTTAAAGCAGCTGTTAAGAAATAGCACCCATCTGATCATATCAATCATGACAGCAGCATTGGTCTATGTGCTGATCTCCGATGTGAGATTTTTGCGTCGTTTCATTCCGTCTATTCAGTGGGAGACGATTTATCTTTTGACTTGGGATGCGTTTCTAATTAACGCTAACGACTCAGATCCCTGTTCGAGCGGGGAATGTAATACACAAAGAAGCTAATAAATATTGCCAAAAGTCCAATCAACGTAAGATATACGGCAGGGGCGAACGAAAAATAGAAACTGGCATAACCCAGCGCAAATGGTAAAACACCACCCACCAAGGAATGCACCAGATTATAAGACAGGCCAATGCCAGTTAGGCGGATCTTGGTTGGGAACAATCTGGTCAGCACCGAAGGAAGAGCGCCAATCAGACCGCTGGCAAAGCCAAGTGAGGCGAAGCATGCCAATATTAACTCACCACCAGCACGCAGATGATAAAAGAAGAGCAGTGCTTGGCTGATAAGAAACATGCCACCAAACAAAAGTACGCGCCCAGCGTTCATTTTATCCACCAAGAACCCAAAGAAAACCGCGCCGAACATCATAAAGATCAATCCGATGACACTACCAAAATAAATGTCATCCATAGAAATACGAAAGTTACTGACAATAAGTGGGGTAAGTAGCATCGGGATGAAGATAGATAAGCTAGCGATGATCCATGAGACCAAAATCGCAGCACCAAACCCAAAGCTGTTATATTTGAATAAGGATTTGATGGTTTCAAGCTTAGTGGGCTTATGAAGGGCTGTAGAGCTGGCTTGATTATTCGTGATGGGTTCATTCTCAAGGCTGATGCCATCGATGCACGAATCAAGCTCTTTGTTAGGCGTTGATAGTGACTTGAATATGGGCGTCTCATCAAACTGTCGCACTAATAAGGTCGCTGATAGGCTAATAATACCGCCAATCACGAACAAAATGCGCCAACCATAGCTCAACATCTGATCGGAGCTTAAGGTGTTTTCCACAAAATTCACCAATCCCATCAGTGCTAATAAGAACAGCATACAGGTTGCGCAAATGATGCCACACCCAAGCCCTAGGTTCTTGCTAGGTAGGTGTTCTGTGGCAAAAACCCATGATGCAGGCACAATACTACCAATCGCAAACCCTTGAAAGAATCTGGCGGTAATAAGCGCAAGCGATGCAAATATCCAAAGATATGAATAAGTGGGGAGCAGTGCAATGGCAAACGTAAAGATGGTCGCGCCGAATAGTCCTGTAATTAGTACGATCCGCCTGCCTTGGGTGTCCCCCAATCTGCCAAGCATGACTCCACCAATGGGTTTAGCAAGGTAACCTGCACCAAATAGCGTGAACAGGTGCAATTGACTCACCCAGAATTCAGAAATCTTACCAAAAAACACTTTGGATAATAAATCGGACAAGTAAATAAATAAGGCAAAATCAAAAAAAGCAATGCCTGCGCATAAGCTTGCAATGCCGATGATGTGATAATGTTTTGAGGTTAGAAGTTCAGTTGTGTGAGTGTGCATAATTAAAACCATCTTTGGGATGCGCCCGTTGAATAATTGGGCGAACATCTATACAAATTGTATCTTAATTTTTACAAAAATAATACCAAAATTTCAATTAATTACACCAAATGATGCCACTGGATCCAAAATAGTATTGCCAATCTTTTATAACAACCAATCAATCGGCATCGTTCCCATGATGGCAACGCCAGCCCGATCTTTTAGGTTCATGTTCGGTTCGCTCTTATGAATGAAGTATTCCCCATCCTCTAACGTGTGCCATTCTAAGGTGTTTTGTTTGGTCAAGACGACCTTGTAGGCTTGATTGAGTAGGCGTTGATTGCGCAGGGCATTGTGCAACTGCTCTGCCAGACTCTCATCGTAGATTATCACGCCAAGCTCGGTATTAAAGTTGGCAGAACGTGGATCGATGTTATAAGAGCCAATAAAAACTTGCTCATGATCCACAGCGAACGCTTTGGCGTGAAGGCTGGTAGTGGTGATTTGTTTGGTGCGCCAAAATTTATTGTCGTCCTGTTTGTCATTGACAGCGGTGGATTTAAGTTCGTACAGGTCAACACCAGCGCTTAGCAGGTCATGACGCCAATGCCCATAGCCTGCGTGCACCGCGCCGACGTCGGTTGCGTCGAATGAATTGGTTAATATGCTGATTTTTACGCCGCTTTTGGCAAGGTGTTTCAATGTACGAACGCCATTTCTGGTCGGCACAAAGTAGGATGAGATGATGCTGAGCCGCTGATTAGGTCGGCCCAATCTTTCTTGTAATAAACCCACCAAATGCGCATCCAGATCAGCGGTCTTGGTAAGTTTACCAGCATCATCTGCCAAGAATTCAATCTTCGCCCAGCGAAATGGCACACGCTTATTCAACAGATCTTCGCTGATCGTAGATGTCTCCACAGCACGGCGATACGTTCTTAGGGCATGAGCTTGCTGACCCATGGCGGCATAATTATTCTGTAAGATGGCGGCATCTATCACATCCGTAATGGTCTTGCCTGATGGTTTGACGATGGTTTCGATGTCATAGCTTGATGCCGCCGCCCAATACTCCTCAAAGCTTGTGGTAATGTCATCCACCACAGGTCCGATCAGTAGAACATCCATGTCAGCAAAGTTGTTATTTTTGGCGTTATTTAGGTATTCATCGCCAATGTTGCGCCCGCCAATGATACTAAGCTGATTATCAAAGGTCATGCTCTTATTGTGCATGCGGCGATTGATGCGAGTAGGGCTGGTTAGGTAATTCACCGTGCGAAACTTGCGATACACCATAGGGTTGGCAAGGCGCACCGCAACGTTGGGATGCTTAGCAAAGGCAAGCAACAGCTCATCAAGCTTAGGCGAGCTGTTAAAGTCATCGAGCAAAAGGCGCACCATCACGCCACGCTCTGCAGCTTCCCATAGGTCTTTAACCATTATCTGTCCAGCTTCATCATTATGCCAGATGTAATATTGGATATCGATGGTCTTGGTTGCCATGTCTGATAGGATGCTGCGCGATGCAAAGGCATTAGCACCAGTGGCGATGGGATAATATCCTGATAGATAGGGGTTATCTTGGCGTTGTTCATCAATGACATCACCAAGCCGCAAATCTGACCCAGATACTGCGACAGGCACTCTTTGGGTCTGAATCTGTTGTGCATGGGCGAGTTGTGATTTTTGAGTGATGGCAAGGCTTTTATCAAGGTGTGCCACGTTCGGCAAAGATTGGCACGCACTAAGCAATGCTGCACACAGCCCAATCGCAATCAAACGAGTATAAGACGCATGAAGTGCGTTAATCATGACAGACCTCACCATCACCAAAAGACAAAAAATCGCCCTATAATAGCAAATATTTGATAAATATAAAGCCCTTGATTATAGTAAAATTGTGAATGTATAAATATAATGGCGAAAATCCCAAGCAATAAAAAAACACCCTAAATTGGGCGTTTTTTTATTGCTATGATGACTTACAAAACTTCATAAAGCAGGGCGGTTAGCTTCTCGATAAGAGCATTTGTGTCGTCCACGCTGATGTTAAGCGCTGGCAATAGGCGAATGACATTACCGCCGGTGACATTGATGATCAGTTGATGGCGATCACGGGCGATATCCACCAGGCGACTGCAATCCACACCATCTGGCATGACAATGCCAATCATCATACCAAGTCCACGCGTGGTAATGCCTTTATCGCCATATTTAGCAATGACGGCATCCTTGATGGCTTGACCTTGCTTTGCGGCGTTACCCAGAACTTCTTCAGTTAATGCTTCATACACAGCACAAACGATGCGAGAGCCCAGTGGCGTGCCACCATAGGTTGAGCCATGCGAGCCAGCCGCAAACAACCCCTTAGCACGGCCTGACACCATGCACGCCCCTACAGGAAAACCATTACCCAGACCTTTGGCGGTGGTAAGCACATCGGGCTTGACGCTACTGTGCTGATAGGCAAAGTGTTTGCCTGTGCGACCATTTCCTGTCTGCACCTCATCAAGCATGAATAGCCAATCATTCTCATCGCAGATTTTTGACAGCGCTTCTAAATAACCCTCAGGCGGTGTATGCAATCCGCCTTCGCCTTGAATTGGCTCAACAAAGACAGCACAAATGTCCTGATCACCGCTTAATGCGCGCACAGCATCGCTATCACCAAATGGCACACGAATAAAGTCATCATTCAATGTATAAAAACCCTCTCGAGCCTTCGGATTGGCGGTAGCGGTAACAGTTAGAAGGGTGCGACCATGAAAGGCATGCTCCATCACGATTACTTTCGGGCGTTGTTTGCCTTTGTTGTGCGCATAGAGTCTGGCAAGCTTTAACGCACATTCATTGGCTTCGGCACCCGAATTACCAAAAAATACCTCATCCATACCTGCTTTTTGGCATAGGATTTCGCCTGCTTTTTCTTGCCAAGGAATGCCAAATAAATTACTGGTGTGAATCAGTGTATCCGCCTGTTCTTTAATCGCTTGGCTAATGGCAGGATGGCAATGACCAAGTCCACATACCGCAATACCTGTCAATGCATCCAAATACGCTACGCCCTGATCATCGAACAAATAAGAGCTCTCGCCACGCACGAAATTAACAGACTGGCGAGCGTATGTCGGCATTAAATAACTCATGATAATTCCTATTTACATTTACTAACAATTTTAATTAATGGTTGAGCTTTGTGGATCGTTGAGTTCATCGCTAAATGGCGTATCGCTGCTTGCGATTTTATAATTCGCAGATGCCCATTCGCCCAAGTCTATAAGCTGGCAACGCTTGGAACAAAAAGGCTTAGTAGGATTGTCTTGCCATTTTGTTGGGGTTTTGCAAGTTGGGCAAGGGTACATTTGTGGGTGATTCATGATCGGTTTTGATATTAAAATTTGAAATTATTGTATCATAAAGCGGCAATTTATCACGGATATGTGGCTAAATTTTTAGAAATTTTAAAAATAATGCATGACATAACGAATCAGACAAGCTATAATCATCCGCGGACATGGATGGCACTGTATTTACGGTTTAAATAGTGTTTAGAGATATTTCAAAAAATGAACAAATTTCAATGGCAATTTGTTTGATTATGACGTCATCCAAGGTTTGGTTATTTTTAGAAATTCATCATACAGCTGCTTATCGATGCTCGTTTTAAAAAGATAATCGGCATCCAAAAAGTGTTTTTCCAGCATCAAGATGATGGGAAGGACAGGATTGTTGGATGTTTCAAATCATCACAATGGTAAGGAGTATGTATTGTGACTGATAAAATTGATGATTCAGTAGCTGGTAACGGCGTTCTTAGTGATTTAGGCGGCAAAAGCTACGTCGAACTTCACAAACCTAGTTCAGAATTTGCCACACGTGGTGAATATTTGCAGCACGAGCTACAAATCATGCAACCAAAACGTTGGCGTGCAAATTTACCTTTCCGTGATTATCGCTTTGAGTTAGAAGACGCCATCCCAGCAATGGCGGCCACCATCGGTAAAATTGTGATGGTTGGTGCGATGGCCGCAGCTTTTGCGGCACCTTTGGGTCTATCTGAGGCATTCGTTCTTGAAAACGTACGTTATGAATTGCTGATTGCAGCATTCTTTGTGCTTATCCTATCAGGCTTTCTCTTGCCGACCGCAAACCTAGCCGGTACGCACGGTCCTTTGATTCCTTTGATTCCTATCGTTGTCGCCGCTGGCGGCCACCCGCTTGCTTTTGGTCTATTGATGGGTGTGTTTGGTGTGATTCTCGCCTTATTCAAGGGCGGCAGTCTCATGGCGCGCCTGACGAGTAACGGCGTGGCAGGGGGTCTGTTGCTCTATTTGGGCTTCGTTGGGACCATTGCGCAGGTTAAGAACATGATTGCTTGGGCGGACAAGATTGGACTACCACACATTGCCTTTGTCATCATCATCGCAACCATTGTGATGTATGCCTTACTTGAGCATTTCCAAAAACGTTGGCTTGCCGTACCGATTGGCTGTGCACTGGCAGGCGCTTTGGCATTCTTCTTAGGTGCGCCATTTGAATTTAAGACTGATCCTGGTTTGCCGCCGCTAAGCCCAATGTATTGGTGGGGTGAAGATACTGGTTGGACACTGGGTCTACCTGATTTAAAAGCATTTATCGTTGCTTTCCCATTCGCGGTGCTGGCAGTTGCCATGTGGTCGCCTGACTTCTTGGGCCATCAAGTATTCCAAAAAATCAGCTATCCACCACGCTGTGAGCGTACTTACATGAACATCGATGACACCATGGTCGGCTGTTCTGCTCGTCAGATTACAGGCTCAGTACTGGGTGGCGCGAACTTCTGTTCATCATGGGGTACTTATATTGTTCCTGCAGCGATCGCCAAGCGTCCTATTCCAGCGGGTGCGATCTTGACAGCAGTGTTCTGTATCGTAGCAGCGATTTGGGGCTATCCAATGGACTTGGCGGTATGGCAGCCTGTGCTTAGTACAGCACTTATCGTTGCGGTATTCGTGCCACTACTAGAAGCTGGCATGGAGATGACCCGTAAAGGTAAAACCACGCAATCAGCTGCGATTGTCGTATTCGCCTCAGCGCTAGTTAACCCTGTGTTTGGTTGGTCTTTGACTATGTTGCTAGACAACCTAGGTCTAATTGGTGACAAGCAGCGTAGCCGCGATCTGGGCTTCTCTGGACGTGTGATGATTCCTTTGGTAGGGTTTATCATTCTGTGTGTGGCGATGGGTGCCGTGGGTATGTTCCCTGGTATCGATGCGTTCTTACCACAATTTAGAGTTTAATTAACTCTTAACAAAAGCCGTTCATCATTGAGCGGCTTTTTCATTGCATGGATTTTGTGATGACATAAAATGTACAAAAAATGTGCGAATTTTATGCAAAATCACGCCCAAAACCCTTGCAAAATACACAAAGCTTGTTATAATTGCGGCCTGTTTTATTTTCTTGTTTCATCCAATAAGGTCCATCATGGCACATAACGAACAAACCACATTTAACATGCGCGTCGATAAAAATCTCGTAGAACAATTTAAGCAGGCAGCGCGTGACAATAACCGTACCGCAAGCCAGCTACTTCGCGACTGCATGATCGAATACGTCAAAAAGAACCGCCAAGGTGACATGTTTAAGCGTTAATCATGACGATAAAAAAGTACTCATTTGAGTGCTTTTTTATTTTTCAAGACGGGTAAGTTAATTATAATTATTGCCATGCATCCTTAATCCATTGGCTGGGCAGAACGTGGCGATACCATTTGCCGCCACCGCCATTGATCGCATCAGGTGGGTTAATTTCACCATGGAATATGACAATCTTGGCATCTTTTGGCTTCACAGGTGGTTTAAAGTATGCCAGAGGAATCTTTTGTAAGCAGTGATATTTATAACTGACACACCAGGTTGGATCCCAGTATTCAAGATGATGGTGCTCACGCAGATAATTTGACAGATAGGCTTGTTCATGCCTTACTTCGTTGCGGATTTTTTCAAAATTCTGTTCGAAATGACTTAGAAGGTTAGGGTAGGTATTATAACCAACCTTAAATCGATAGACAGAGCTGTTACCCACCATGCGCCAAGGCTTTTTCCAGTCTCTGATAATCATCACGCTGTCATCATGTTCTGCTTGATGCGTAAAGAAGCAGTCAATATTATCCACAATGACGATATCAATATCTAAAAATAATGCTGTGCCTTTAAGTCCATATAGATCAGGCTTGAATGTGGTGAGTTTTTTCCAGCCACGCTCTGGGATGTTGCTTGGTAGGTTTAGCTCGGGGATGGGGTAGCACACCACTTCATCACGAATACCGCTTGAGTCGTCCGTCAGGCAGACAAAAGTGAACGGCAGGGTCAGATTGCGCGCCACCATATTATAAAGGCGGTTTACGTACTCTGAGCCGTATTTGGTGCCCCATTTCATGCAAATGATATAATTGGTATCACTCATGAGTGCCCATCCTTATAGGTGATTACTTGGCGATATAGATGATCAAAAGACAGTAGATAAGGATTCTCACCAAAAGGCGTGAATTTAAACCGTCGATAGCCCCACATATAATGACTAAAATGCGGCTCGATCATACGCTGCATGGCGTTATTTAATGCCAAAGTTGCAACTTTGATGTCTTTGTTGTATAAATCAGGATCATCTAAGCGATAGCAAAAGATCTCAAAGCCATCATTGTCATCACGGCGAATGCAACTAAGGCCCACAAGAGCGCATTGCGTCTTTTGGGCAAGCTTTGAGGCTAAGGTACTGGTTAATGTCGGTATCCCAAAAAATGGCACAATAACTCCGCCAGAAGGATCAGGGACATGATCAGGCAGGACAATGCTAAAGCCACCTTCTTTTAAGGTCTTAAATATCGCCTTAACACCTGTGCCATCGGTCGGTACGAGGGTGGCATTCAATCTTTGGCGACCCTGCAGGATGAATTGATCCATGGCTTCAGATTTGGCTGGCTTGTACATGATGACAGGCTTGCCAAATTGATTAATCCATGCATTCATCATCTCCCACGTACCAATGTGGGGTACGATGGCAAGCATGCCCTTAGGATGAGATAATCCTTCTTTTAGTATCTCAATATTATGTACGGCTTTAATCTGCTTGATAGACCATTCTGGAGGCATTGCCCAACTCTTTAAGCTGTCAGCAGTACTAATCATCTGATGATGAAGCGCTTCTGTCGCTAATTGAACTCTGTCTGCATCTATAATATTGGGATTGACCAACATCAGATTCCTGTCAATACTGCGATAGATGCTGGCATTCGTCAATTTGGCGAGCCAAGCGGCAATTTGTGCCACCACGCGCATGAGCGGTAGTGGCACAAATCTAATTAAACCGTACATCAAAAAAAGATGCCTTATTCCGACTTTTCTTTTTCTCGGATGCGAATGCCAAGTTCACGAAGTTGCTTGCTGTCTACAGCAGCAGGCGCTTGAGTTAATGGGCATTCTGCGGTCTTGGTTTTCGGGAAGGCGATCACATCACGAATTGATGATGAGCCCGTCATCAGCATGATCAGACGATCAAGACCGAATGCCAAGCCGCCATGAGGTGGCGCACCATATTTTAGGGCATTTAATAGGAAGCTGAATTTCTCTTCGGCTTCTTCTTCACCGATACCAAGCGCTTCGAAGATGGCTTTTTGCATCTCAAGGGTGTAGATACGTAGTGAGCCACCGCCGATTTCGGTACCATTTAGTACCATGTCATAGGCGACAGACAGTGCCTCACCTGGGTTGTTTTTAACATCTTCTACGCTTGATTTTGGCAGTGTGAATGGATGGTGAACAGAAGTCCATTTACCATCATCGGTCTCTTCAAACATTGGGAAATCAACCACCCACAGCGGCGCCCATTCTGAAGTTAATAGATTTAGGTCATGACCAAGCTTAACACGCAGTGCACCCATCGCATCATTGACTACTTTTGCTTTGTCAGCGCCAAAGAAGATGATGTCTCCAGATTCTGCGCCTGCACGCTTGATAAGCTCTACAAGTACTTCATCGGTCATGTTCTTGATGATTGGTGATTGTAGGCCAGATTCTTTGTCAACGCCGTTATTGATGTTGTTAACGTCGTTTACTTTAATGTATGCCAAACCTTTCGCGCCATAGATGCCAACGAATTTGGTGTATTCATCAATCTGCTTACGACTGATTTCTGTGCCATTAGGCACACGTAATGCAACAACACGACCTTTGGGGTCTTTAGCAGGGGTTGAGAACACCTTAAATTCAACATTCTGCATGATGTCAGCCACATCCACCAGTTTAAGTGGAATACGAAGGTCTGGCTTGTCAGAAGCGTAGTCACGCATTGCCACTGAATAAGGCATGCGTTCAAACTTGTCAAATTTCACACCAAGCAATTCATCAAACAGCTTAACGGTCATGCCTTCCATCAAGTCCATGATGTCGTTATCATCTAGGAATGAAGTCTCGATGTCGATTTGGGTAAATTCTGGCTGGCGGTCAGCGCGAAGGTCTTCATCACGGAAGCACTTAGCGATTTGATAGTAACGATCAATACCGCCCACCATTAACAGCTGCTTAAATAGCTGCGGTGATTGTGGCAGGGCATAGAACTCGCCATTAGATACACGGCTAGGTACCAGATAGTCACGCGCACCTTCTGGCGTGGCACGAGTTAGAATAGGTGTCTCAACATCCAAGAAACCATGCTCATCTAGGTAGTTACGAATCAGATTGGTGACTTTTGAACGGAAACGCAGGCGATCTAGCATCTCAGGGCGACGAATGTCCAAGAAGCGATATTTTAAGCGCAACTCTTCTGAAACGTTAACGCTGTCATCATTAAGCGGGAAAGGCGGGGTGTCTGCCTTAGCAAGCAGCTCAATCTCTTTACCCAATAGCTCAACTTGACCGCTGGTCATGCTGTCATTTTCGGTGCCTTCATAGCGACGGCGAACACGGCCTGTGATTTTTAGTAGGTATTCAGATCGCGCAGCATCAGCAGTTGCAAATGCTTCTGGGGTATCTGGATCGATCACGACTTGCAATAAGCCTTCACGGTCGCGCATGTCTAGGAAAATCACGCCACCGTGGTCACGACGACGATGTACCCAGCCTGCGATGGTGATGGTTTGATCAATGAGTTCTTCGGTCACAAGACCGCAATAATGACTGCGCATCATAGAGTAATTGCCTTAAAAACGAAACGATAAAAATCTAAAAATAAAATACAAAGATAGATTTAAGGATTTTAGCAAAAATACGCCAAAATGTTAATCTAAATTTGTTAAAAACCAAGATTTTCAATAAAAATAAATAAAAACGCCACATTATGCCGATTTATTGCCGTCTGTGCAAGTGTTTCATTATGGCTTATGATTATCTTCCAACGCCGTATATTCTAAACAATGCCCAAGATATAAAAATCAAAATATTGAAAAATACGCTAAACGAATGAATTTTCTATGGAATTTTGGGTAAAAATTGTGTTACGATTGACTGTTTTTAAGAAGTTTTAATTTTTGTTTAATAATTTATTTTAAAGACAGTAAATTCATCAATCCAATCGCCAAAAACAAGGGGGAAATCACGCCCAATGGATGCGTTAAATATTATTTATCTGGTGGGGTCAGCCCTGCTTTTTATTAGCATCATGACCAGCACGCTCTCGGCGCGTCTGGGAGTTCCTTTATTACTTTTTTTCTTGGGCGTGGGGATGCTTGCAGGCGAAGAGGGCGTGCTTGGCATTCAGTTCCAAGAATATGCAGTGGCGAACTTTATTGGGCAGGCAGCGCTTGCTTGCATCTTGCTTGACGGTGGTCTTAGAACATCATTGAACTCATTTCGTGTGGGATTAAGACCCGCCATCACTTTGGCGACTTGGGGTGTATTGGCGACTGTTCTTGCGCTTGGGTTTTTTGCCACTTGGCTTTTGGACATTGATTGGCGATTAGGCCTTTTGATGGCGGCGATTGTCGGTAGTACCGATGCGGCAGCGGTATTTAGTCTACTGCGTAATGGCGGGGTCAAGTTAAATGACCGTGTACAGGCGACGCTAGAGCTAGAGTCAGGCGCGAACGACCCCTTAGCGATTCTATTAGTAACGGTGATGATCGCGCTAAATCTAGATCCGCAGAGTCAGAGCATTGGCAGTGTGATCGCCATGCTCATTCAGCAGATTGGCGTGGGTTTGATGGTAGGTCTGGCGGCTGGCTGGGCAATCTCTCGCCTGCTGCCAAAGGTGTATCTAGCAGATGGTATGTATGCCATTTTGATTCTGTCAGCTGGCCTTGCGGTGTTCGGTGCTACAAACCTGCTGGGTGGTAGTGGATTTTTGGCGGTGTATCTGACCGGTATCATCATCGGTAATACCAAGGTACGTGCCACCGAGCATGTACTGCGCGTGATGGATAGCTTCGCTTGGCTGTCTCAGGCGATACTGTTTGTTGTATTGGGGCTACTCGTCACACCATCTGAGATGCTGAAAGTTTGGCATTATTCATTGATTATTTTCTTGTTTTTGTTGTTTGTTGCGCGTCCTGTTGCCGTGGCTACGAGTCTTTTACCTTTTGGGTTTCGATTAAAAGAAATCGGATTTATCTCATGGGTTGGCTTGCGCGGTGCGGTGCCTATTACACTTGCCATCATTCCTGTGATGAGCAACGTACAGGGCGCAAGTTTGGCGTTTAATATTACCTTTGGCGTCGTTATCCTGTCGCTACTAGCACAAGGCGCGACCATTCCGTTCATGTCGCGCGTCTTTAAGGTGTGGGTGCCGACAGATGCCGAGCCTAAGGCGGAACATGAAATCTGGGTGGGCGATCAGGCGAACATCACACTCTATGAATTTGAGGTTAAAGTTGGTGCTTTTGCCATCGGGCGTCACCCCCAAGACATCTCAAGTAAGGTTAATTCGCATGAGATTGCTGTATTTGCAGTGGTGCGCGGAGAGCATTTGATTAAGGTTGATGAAGACACCGTTCTAAAAGTCGGTGACATCGTGTGGTATGCACTGTCAGGCGACTGGGCTGCGAACATCGCCAAAGTCTTCAACAACTTCGCCACACAATACCAAAAGAACAGCGAATTCTACGGGGATTGGCTGCTGTCACCGCATGCACGTATCATGGATCTGCCGTTTTATAATCTCGCCACGCGCGCACTTAGTCAGAATCGTCTGGGCAAAATGGCACCCATGGCGACAGCACTTGACATATTCACCTTACCACCTAATGCGGTAGGGCTGTCAGGCATTGATGATGAGCTGATGGAAAAATTAAGCGAAGCGCGCGACAAAACTGTCGAAGAGTTCATGATGGCGCACTTTAAGACAGAACCCGTCAAAGGAGATGAGGTGCGCTTAAATTACTCTTGGTCGCTGATCGTTCGTGATATTGACGGTCGAGGACGACTGCGCGGCATCGGCCTAAAGAATCTGTCCGATGATTAGACCGCACGGGCTTTAGTTTGTTATTTTTTGTATAAGTTGCTGTAAATTGACGCATTAAGCCCTATGTAAACTTAACTCATTTCATCACATTATACTTTTTATAAATCGCAGGAAAATTTATGCTATTTCATTCATCAAAAAAACCCGTTGAATTACAAATCATTCACCTAAATAAAGTCAAGCAAAAACGCCAAAAGCAATTCGAGGCAACCCAAGAAGCCAAAGAAGACAAACAGTCATGCTTCTCTAAGCTGTGTAAATTGGCCAAATCAAGCAAAAAAGGCACAGATCAATCTGATATTGCAGATGATGCCAACACCATCTACGTGCTAGATTTTGATGGTGACATCAAAGCAAGCGCGGTTGCGCATCTGCGCGAAGAGATCAGCACCATCATCACAACAGCCAAAGCAGGCGATGAAGTGGTTCTGCGCCTAGAAAGTGGCGGCGGTCAGGTCAATGCTTATGGTCTGGCGGCAGCACAGCTTGATCGCATCAAATCAGCAGGGTTAGGCTTGACAGTATGCGTGGATAAAATCGCAGCCAGCGGTGGCTACATGATGGCCTGTGTCGCAGATAAAATCATTGTCTCTGACTTTGGCATCATCGGCTCGGTGGGTGTGGTAAGCCAGCTACCCAATTTTCACGAACTGATGAAAAAACACAACATCGGCTATGAGATGTTCACAGCAGGCGAGTATAAGCGTACCGTGACAGTATTCGGCGAGAACACTGACGAAGATCGCGCCAAATATCAAGAGGAAATCGACCGAATCCACGAGTTATTTAAAGCATTCGTCAAAAAACATCGCCCAAGCCTTGATGTCGATAAGATCGCTACAGGTGAATTTTGGTTCGGCGAAGATGCACTTGCGTTGAACCTTGTGGATGAAGTGGGTACTTCTGATGCTTATGTCCTTAATCTTATGGATAACCACAATGTATATTCATTACAATTACGAAGTAAGCCTACATTGGCAGAAAAGCTGGGATTGACCGAACAAATGAGCTCATCAATTGATACCTTGATAGATGGTGCGGGTGCATCAGCAGCCAAGCTAATCAGCAAGCTAAACCGTCCATAAGCGCTGTGCATGTGATTGATTGTACACATTAAACCATTGGGAATTTTATTAAAAATACGTTAAAATAGCGAGCTTATTTGATTCGCTATTTTTATTTCATTATTTTTTGGATTTATTATGAAAAAATTAGAAGAAGTATTTGCCAAAGCCGATAAATTCGGGCGAGTGGTTGCTAATAAGTTTAATAAAATTAAAGATTTGAATGATATTCGTGGTATCGGTCAAGGCAAAACCGTACTGATTACAGGGGCAAGCTCGGGGCTTGGGGCAATGATGGCTCGTAAATTTGCCTTTTTGGGTTATGATTTGGCGATTTGTGCCAGACGCCTTGACCGACTAGAAGCCTTAAAAGTCGAGCTTGAAAAAGAATTTGGCATCAAGGTCTATGTGCGCACACTTGATGTGACAGCCTATGATGATATTTTTAACGTGTTTGAAGAATTTGTCAAAGACATCGAAAATGATGGCGGCATACTTGATAAAATCATCGTAAACGCAGGCGTGGGCGACAGTCGTGTCATTGGGCATGGGCGGTTTGCCATTAATCGTGCGACTGCCGAGACGAATTTTATCTCCGCCCTTGCTCAATGTGAATCCGCCATGCAGATTTTCCGCCGTCAAAACAGCGGTCATTTGGTGGTCATATCTAGCATGTCTGCAGTGCGTGGTCTGCCACGTCATTTGACCACTTACGCCGCCGCTAAGGCAGGTTTGGCAGCTCTTGCCGAGGGGATACGAGCCGACACCATTAGCGAAAAACTGCCGATTACGGTGTCCACCATTTACCCTGGTTATGTGCGTACCGACCTAAATATCGGGGCAAAATATCTGCCCTTTGAAGTCGAAGAAGACGAAGGGGCAGACGTGATTGTCAAAGCCATTGAAGCTAAAGTCGATGAAGCCTATGTCCCTGCGTGGCCGTGGCTACCGATTGGGCTGGGCATGAAATATTTGCCATTGCGACTGATTACGAAGTTTTTGTAATCTTGCTTAAATTAAAACAGCTTCTATCATGGAGCTGTTTTTGCATTCACCACAAACCGCCCACGTTCATCAAAAAACCGCTGAACCACCAGCCCCGCCGACAGCGTACTGCCCGCACAGATAAAAAACATGGTAACAATCTGATAGTGTACCGCCTGTGTGGGGTCAGCCCCTGCCAGTATCTGCCCTGTCATCATCCCTGGCAGGCTCACCAGTCCAACCACGAGCATGGAATTGATGGTTGGGGTTAGGCCATTTAGCACCGCCGATTTGACAAGCTCATGCACCGCTTCAAAGGGGGTCGCCGACAGCGATAGGCGAGATTTGATAAGGGCTTGCTTGTCGTGCATGGCGTTCACAAGTTCGTTGGTGGTCAAGGATATGGCGGTCAAAGAATTGCCCAAAATCAGCCCCAAAATCGGTATGATGTACTGGGGGCGATACCAAGGCGACACCTTTAAAATGAGTGTCATGATGGTTAAAATCGCAAGCACCTGCCACTCACTCTCCCGAGCGAACACCCACGCCAAAATCAGCCCAATCATGGACAACTGCACGACCGTCCGCACCCCTGCCATGATGAGCGTACCGACTAAGCCAAGTCGCAGGTATGCCGACACGCCTATCGTGATAAGCAGTAGGGTGCTGGCTAGGGCGATGTCGGTTAGGGTAAGTGTGATTGTTATAATTTACACCGCCAACACACCATTATCCATACGCCACAAATCCGCCCCCAACGCTTGTTGTTCGCTTGGTGTGTGCGTAACCCAAATCAAGGCTTTGGTGTCATCATGCCAATCTAGCACGAACCCAATGAGCAAATGTGCCGTTTCATCATCAAGGGCGGACGTGGTCTCATCAAATAGGGCAACCGTTGGGTTAAATTGCAACGTTCGCAAAAAGCTCACGATTTGGCGTTCGCCCCCTGACAGCTCATGGGTTGATTGGTCGATAAAATTGTCATTTTTGCCAAGTGTGGCAAGTTTTTGTAAATGCCAATTTTTATCAAAGGTTTTGTTTTGGTGGTATTTAAAATCAAAGGGGGCGGTTAGATTGTCAAGCACCGTGCCGTCCGATAGACTGGGCGTTTGATGAAATAGGGCAACGGCAGAGCGATAATCGGGTGGGGGGGGATTTGACTAAGGGATGTTAGTTTCCCATTTTTATTTAACATAATCCTATCGGTAACGGCATTATCCAAAGGTAACAAATCGGCTAAGGCTTGTAACAACACCGATTTACCAGAGCCAGAGCGACCGACTAGGGCAACTTTTTGACCAAAATTTAAATCAAAAGTCACATCATCTAACAGCGTGCGATCAGCGGCATGATAGGACAGCCGATTAACACTAAGTAGAGAGACTGCCATCAGCGAAATGCCGTAGGCAGGCGATGCGGACGAATGCCTTTCTCGCTGTTCATCACGCAGGCAAGGGTAATCACGCCTGCGGTGGCGATTTTGCCATTTTTGAAATCATCATCACATCGGTAGATGTGCTGGCTTAGAATAAGGCTTGCGGATTTTTTGACCACATCCGTTACCGTAACGACAATCATATCATCCACCAATAGTGGTGATTTATACGTCAAATCAGCACGGCTCACCACAAAATGCACCTTGCCCGTATGTCCGTCCGTGCCAGTTGCCATGCCGTCTGTGTCAAAAAAATAGCCATCAAAGCCAAGCGATGTGAGCCAATCCCTACGACAGTTTTCAAAAAAGGTCAAATGATTGGCATGATAGACAATGCCACCTGCATCCGTGTGGTTGATATAAACCTTATAATTGGCATGAAAAATCGGTGTGCTCATTCATGTTTCCTCGCTAGAATTTGAAATTATTGTACACTGACTTTGATAAATTTTTAAAATTTTTTCACAAGAATTTGTTACAATATGCCATGATTTAAGAAGCAATAAAGAGCCAAACATGACCACTTTTGTAAGTTTTAATATTAACGGACTTCGTGCCAGACCTCATCAGCTGATCGCCGTGCGTGATATGCTGGGTGCTGACATCATCGGCCTACAAGAGACCAAAGTGCATAACGAAGCATTCCCCTTGGCAGATGTGCAAAGCTTGGGCTATCATGTGGAATTTTTTGGACAAAAAGCACATTATGGCGTGGCGATATTATCCAAAAATGCGCCGATCTTCGTCCAAAAAGGCTTCCCATTTGGCGATCCAGACGCGCAAAGACGTCTGATTCATGCACGCTTTGACATTGATGGGCGTGAGATTGATGTAATTAATGGCTATTTTCCCCAAGGTGAGAATCGCAGCCACGAGACGAAATTCCCGATGAAGCGTGCTTTTTATGCGGATTTGAATACTTATATCGATGAGCTAAAAGGACAAGGACGCGAGCTGATCGTCATGGGCGACATGAACATCTCTCCGCATGATAATGATGTGGGTATTGGCGATGCGAATGCTAAGCGCTGGCTTAGAAATGGTACCTGCTCATTCCTACCAGAAGAGCGCGAATGGTACAGTGACCTAATGAGTCGCAATCTGCACGACACTTATCGTAAATTCAACCCAGATAATGCCGATCAATTTAGCTGGTTTGATTATCGCTCAAAGGGCTTTGAAGACACGCCAAAGCGTGGTCTGCGCATTGATCATATCCTATGCACTGACGGGCTTATCACGGACTGCGTGGATGCTGGCATCAGTTATGACATTCGCGGACTTGAAAAGCCGTCTGACCATGCGCCAATTTGGGCGAAGTTCGGTTTATAAAGTCGTTTTAATACAAACATAAATAAAAAGCGGCTGTATGTCGCTTTTTATTTATGTTCCTATATTTACCTAGGTGAAATTTAGAACATAAATCAGATAGCTCCAAAAACATAAATTTCCCATTCGCAAAATGCGAAAGCCTTTGGTACAATTCATCGTTACTTATTTTAAAAATCTAAGGAGAAGCCCATGCCAGTCGGTGATGTTAGTCTTGTGCCATTGTTACCCGTTGATGGTGTAAAAATCGGCATTTGTGAAGCAGGTGTCCGCTATGCAAACCGCCGTGATTTGACGGTGTTTGAGATAGAGGACGGGGCGAGCGTGGCGGTTGTTACCACGCAAAACTACTTTGTGGCAGCCCCTGTGCAAGTGGTGCGTAAACATATCCAAACGCACACGCCACGCTATTTACTTATCAATACAGGCAACGCCAATGCAGGCACAGGGCAGGACGGCATAGATAGGGCGTTGGCGACTTGTCAGGCGTTGGCGGACAAAACAGGCGTGAATGCGTGCGAAGTACTACCATACTCTACGGGCGTGATAGGCGAGACCTTGCCGAGCGAGCGGATTATTGCAGGGCTGGATAAGGCGTTGGCGGATTTGACAGCCGATAACTGGCTAAGCTCTGCCCACAGCATCATGACGACCGACACCACCCCCAAAGGACATAGCGTGCAGACCACGATAGACGGCACGACTTACACGGTAACAGGCATCAGCAAAGGGGCGGGTATGATACGCCCGAACATGGCGACCATGCTTGGCTTTGTGGCGACAGACGCTCATATCAGCCCAGAGCTGTTACAGAAAATCTTGGTGGATTTGACTAATCAATCCTTCAACCGCATTACCATTGACGGCGATACGTCCACCAATGACTGTTGTACACTCATCGCTACAGGCAAGGTGGGGGACTTGATAGACAGCGAAAACCATACCCATTATCAAGCCATTTACCAAGCTATTAAAGATGTGATGTTAAAAATCGCCCAACTCATCGTACGAGACGGTGAAGGGGCGACCAAGTTTATCACGGTCAAGGTAGCAGGCGGTAAGAGTACGGACGACTGTGCCAAAGTCGCTTATGCGGTGGCTCACTCACCCCTTGTCAAGACGGCATTTTTCGCGTCCGACCCGAACTGGGGGCGGATTTTGGCGGCGGTGGGTTATGCAGGCGTGCCATTTGACCAAAGCCGTGTAAGCGTGTCGCTAGACGAGATTGCCATTTGTCAGCGTGGCGGACTGGCGGACGGTTATACCGAAGAGCAGGGGCAAGTGGTCATGAGTCGCCCTGAGATAACCGTCAGCATCGATTTGGGGCAGGGTGATTGTACCGATACGGTTTATACTTGTGATTTGTCGCATGAGTATGTCAGTATCAATGCTGATTATCGCAGCTAAATCTTTCAGTTCCTATTGTCATGATTGTTTCATTGGGGTGGTGAAAACTGCCCCAAATTGTATGCAGTCACTAAGTTAATTTAAAAACTGTTTGTAAAAATCATCACAAACCACTAAAATACCGCCAATTTTCCATCATTTGAGATGTATCATGAGAAAGATTTCTATCCTACTAACCATCGCTCTATCTGCCTTTATCCTACAAGGCTGCGTCCATAAAGTTGTCACCGTACCCGTAAAAGTCGCCTACAAAACGACCAAAGGTGTGGTTAAAGGCACCACCAAAGTCGTCAAAGCGGTCGTGCCAGGCGACAGCAAAAAGGACGATGATTAGATTTATTGTTAATTTTTGCTAATTTAAAATGATATAAAGTTTTAAAATTAAGTTTTTTGGTTTATTTCGTATATAATAGCACATTTTTAGCATGGATTTGGCTTATATCAATTGGTTTATGACCGATTAATGTAACCCAAATCTTTTTTGTTTCACAACATAAGGCGATTTCGCCTTTGGATTTTTTATGAAAAAAATATTGATTACGATTGCAATCTTGTTGGCAATTCTATTGATTGCCATCATTGCATTCTTATATCGTCCTGTGGCCTCAAAGTCAGTCGCTGCTAATGGTGAGACCGTCGATGTGGTATTGATCGGTGGCGGCATCATGTCGGCAACGCTTGGTACTTACCTAACTGAGCTTGAGCCAAATTGGCAAGATTGACGGCAAAAAATATGTCTTGTTTGGCCCATTTGCAACTTACTCTAATAAGTTCCTAAAAAATGGCTCACAAACCGACCTAATGGCATCAGCCACCAAAGACAATGCCGTACCAATGGCAACCGCCGGTCTTGAGAATTTGGACTTGGTGAAATATCTGGTTAGCCAAGTGTCATTGTCTGACAATCAAAAACTTGCCGAACTTCAAAAATACTACCCAGAAGCCAAGTGGGAAGATTGGACTGAAGCCCAAGGCGGTCAGCGTGTTCAGATCATCAAAACCGCCCCAGGTGAAAAAACCAAGCTACAGTTCGGTACTGAGCTATTTGTCTCACAAGATGCCTCTGTGACCGCATTGCTTGGCGCATCTACCTCGCCTTATATGATGCTTGATCTACTGGCAAAAGCATTCCCAGTCAAGGTAGAAGGCGAGTGGAGTAATAAACTGGTACAAATCATCCCATCATACGGTCAAGATTTAGCCAAAAACCCTGCGCCACTAGACCAAGTACGTACCGAGACCAGTCGCACTCTAGGTCTGGTGTACGCCTCAAAGACCGGCACACTGCCTGCACCAAAAGATGGCGCTACCGTACCAGCACCAACCCAGTTCAATCCATCTCCTGATGCCAAAAAGCCAGTGATTGTGATCGAACCTGACGCACAAAAACCAGCGGCATAATATTTTAAAACAATAAAAAAGAGCGGACTAAGATTCGCTCTTTTTTATTGTTTTAAAGCGGTTGAATACTTAAAAAGTGCTTGCAGAGAATAGTAAGTTGGTTTAGGATAATAAAAAATGAATTTTGGTTTAGTTTTTAGTTATAACAAGGAATGTTTATGTTTGCCACTCTTACCAACCTTAGCGTACAACTGGTCAATCGCTACTTACCATCCCCTTTTGTCTTTTCTGTGGTCTTGACATTCATTGCCTTTATTGCAGGGATTGTCTTGAAGGGTCAATCCCCTTTGGCGTTGGCTCATCATTGGGGTAATGGTTTGTGGTCGCTTCATAGCTTTGCCATGCAAATGGCACTGATTTTGGTAACGGGCTATGCCTTTGCCAACGCCCCTATTTTTCAAAAGCTATTGGATAAGCTGGCAAGTAAAGTTCATCGACCTATAACAGCGATTGTGGTTGTTACTTTGGTGGCGATGATTGGTTGTTTGTTAAATTGGGGTTTTGGACTGGTGATTGGGGCAGTATTTGCCAAAGCCCTTGCCAAACGAGTGCGAGGCGTGGATTATCCGCTGCTTGTGGCTTCTGCTTATTCAGGATTTTTGGTGTGGCATGGTGGACTATCAGGTTCTGTGCCACTCACATTAAGCACGGGCGGTGAGACACTTGCCAAATTATCTGGTGGTACATTGAGTGATGTCGTGCCGATTTCTGCAACCATTTTTTCATCTTACAATCTTATTATTGCAGGGCTGATTTTGCTCATTGTGCCGATATTAAATGCACTCATGCACCCAAAAAATCCAACGCTTGTTGATCCAGAATTAATACAGGACAATCCTTTCGTGCCACCACCAACCAACACGCCCGCCCAAAAACTAGACGATAACCGTCTGATGATGATACTTTTGATGATGTTAGCAGTGGGGTATTTTGCCGTAGAATTTAGCAAAAGCATGAATTTTGGCTTAAATATCGTCATTGGATTGTTTTTATTCATTGGGCTACTTGCTCATGGTACGCTAGAACGCTATTATCGTGCCGTCAATGACGGTATCAGTGGTATTACAGGCATTGTGCTGTTGTTTCCTTTTTATGGGGGAATCATGGGTGTGGTTACAGGGGCGAATGCGGACGGCATATCCATTGGCACGCAAGTTACCAATTTCTTTTTAAATCATGCATCTAGCGACACTTTTCCCATATTGGCGTTTTTGAGTGCAGGGGTTGTGAACGTCTTTGTGCCGTCAGGGGGTGGTCAGTTTGCGGTGCAAGGTCCTATCATGATGCCAGCAGGTCTTGCCCTTGGGGTTAAGCCTGAGGTTACCGCCATGGCGATTGCTTGGGGTGATGCATGGACGAACATGATACAGCCGTTTTGGGCGTTGCCATTGTTAGGCATTGCAAGTCTTGACGCAAGGGCGATTATGGGCTATTGTCTTATGGTGCTGATTGTATCAGGATTGATTATAGCAGGTGGGTTTTATTTTCTAGTTTAATTTTTTGACAAACAAATAAGGAGTTTTTATGTCAAATCCGGTCATCATCTCAGCATCTCGCACGCCCATGGGGGCGTTTCAAGGGGCGTTTGCCAGTCTATCATCGCCACAGCTTGGGGCGGTTGCCATTCGTTCGGTGCTGGATAAAGCAGGCGTGTCCGATGATAAGATAGATGAGGTCATCATGGGATGCGTGCTGTCAGCAGGTGTGGGACAAGCCCCCGCTCGCCAACCCATGCGACTTGCCAATATGCCCGACAGCGTGGGGGCAACCATGATAAATAAAGTCTGTGGCTCGGGACTCATGTCTGTCATGACCGCCTGCAATGCCATCAAAGCAGGCGACAAATCTGCCGTCATCGCAGGAGGCATGGACTCCATGACCAACGCCCCATATGCCTTGCCTAAGGCTCGTGGGGGCTTTCGTATGGGGCATGGTGAAGTTCTTGATTTGATGTTTTTTGACGGCTTACAAGATGCCGAATCAGGCAAGCTCATGGGTGTATATGCCCAAGAAATGGCGGACAAAAAGGGCTATACTCGCACCCAAATGGACGAGTTTGCCATTTCATCGCTAAAAAAAAGCCATGAATGCCATTGATAACGGTTATTTTAAAGACGAAATTTGCCCTGTTACCGTCAGCACTCGCAAGGGCGATGTCGTGGTGGATACGGACGAACAGCCTGCCAACGCCAATATCGATAAGATCCCAACCCTAAAACCTGCCTTTGCCAAAGACGGCACAATCACCCCTGCCAATGCAAGCTCTATCTCAGACGGCGCGTCTGCGGTGCTGGTGGCAAGCGCTGAATTTGCCAAAGCCAATAACCTGACTGTACTGGCTCGGATTGTTGCCCACGCAAGCCACGCCCAGCACCCAAGCGAGTTTACCATTGCCCCTGTCAGCGCGGTGCAAAAGGTGCTTGATAAAGCAGGGTGGATGGCAAAAGACGTAGATTTATGGGAGATTAACGAAGCCTTTGCCATGGTCACATTATCTGCCATTGATGCTTTTGAATTGGACGCTGATAAGGTTAATATTCATGGTGGTGCGTGTGCCTTAGGGCATCCTTTGGGGTCATCAGGGGCAAGAATTTTGGTAACGCTCATTCACGCCCTAAAACGAGTGGGTGGTAAAAAAGGCATTGCAAGCCTGTGCATCGGTGGCGGTGAGGCGGTGGCTATGGCGATTGAGTTGCCTTGATTTTTGATTTTCAAGGACTGTACAGGGTTAATTTAGTGGGTTTTTACTCAATGTTTTATGATGTTTATGAAACTCACAAAAAAATCAACCCAATCCAAACATGACAATCATGGAGTGATTTATCATGAGTATTCTGGCTATTATTATCTCTCTTGTGCTTTTAATGTACTTTGCTTATCGAGGTTGGTCTGTATTAATATTAGCTCCACTCATGGCAGCATTGGCGGTTATTCTATCCGGGGATGGCACTTTGCTTTTGCCTGCCTACACTGAAACATTCATGAAGGCGCTAGGCGGATATTTATTAAAATTTTTCCCCATATTTCTATTAGGAGCGTTATTTGGACAGCTCATGGCGGATTCTGGTGCAGCTACGACTATTGCCAATACTATTACCGAAAAATTAGGTGCTAGCAGGGCAATTTTGGTGGTAGTTTTGGTTTGTGGCATCTTGACCTATGGCGGTGTGTCACTTTTTGTGGTTGCTTTCTCTATTTATCCCATTTCAAAAGCTCTATTTAGGCAAGCAGACATACCTAAACGCTTAATACCTGCCAGTATTGCTCTTGGTTCGTTTACCTTTACCATGACCGCTTTACCTGGCACGCCTGCTATTCAAAATGCCATCCCTATTCCGTATTATCAGACAAATGCCTTTGCCGCACCTATTTTGGGGTTAATTGGTGCTTGTATCATGTTTGTATTGGGAACTTGGTGGTTGCAAAGCCGTGCCAACTTAGCCAAAAAAACAGGAGAAGGCTATGGCAACCATATAGATGATGACACCAAACTTTTAAGTTCCAACATGTCATTTGTGTTGGCGGCACTTCCACTTATTTTAGTGATTGCCATCAATGCTTTACTGACTTATGGCGTGTTTCCCAACATGGATTTTGGGGCGATTACTGCCAAATTCCCCGAACTTGAAATCAAAGCCAATCTTGGCTTATGGTCTATCATCATCGCTCTATTAACATCATGCTCTGTACTTATTTTATTAAATTTAAGACACTTCAAGAAGCTACAAGAATCAGTTAATAAAGGCGTCTATGGCTCCATGCTGCCTATTTTTAATACCGCATCAGAAGTCGGTTATGGAGCAGTCATTGCCACGATGGCGGGATTTGCCATCATGCGGGATAACATTCTTAACATTTCACCAAACAACCCTTTGGTTTCTGAAGCGGTTGCCATGAGTGTTTTGGCAGGCATTACAGGCTCATCATCAGGTGGGCTAAGCATCGCCCTACAAACGCTCGGCGAAGATTACCTGAGACTTGCCATTGAGCATAACATAGATCCAGAGTTGCTACATAGAGTTGCTGTCATGGCGGCAGGCGGTCTAGATACCCTACCACATTCTGGTGCGGTCATTACATTGTTTGCCATTTGTCACCTAACACACAAGCAATCTTATGTAAATCTTGCTATTGTTACCATAGCTATTCCAATTCTAGCAACCATATGTGTTATTATGCTGGGCACATTCTTTGATTCTTTTTAATATCATGACACAAAGGAGTATGAATGATAAATCATGACCTAAAACACAAAACCGCTTTTATTACAGGGGCAGGTGGTGGTATTGGAAGGCAAATTGCACTTGAATTTGCAAAAGCAGGGGCAACGATTGGTGTGGCTGACATAAACTTAGACCACGCCCATGGTGTTTGCGATGAAATAAAAACCTTAGGTGGTCAAGCAAAAGCCATATTGCTGGATGTCACACAAGAAAATCAGGTAAATCAAACCATTGATGATTTTGTGGCAGAATATGGGGCTTTGGATACTTTAATATCCAATGCAGGCATTCAAATCATCAATCCCATTGATAAGCTTGCTTATAATGATTGGAAAAAAATGCTTGCCATACATTTGGATGGTGCTTTTTTGACCACAAAAGCCGCCCTAAAACATATGTATGCAAAAAACTCTGGCACTGTCATTTATATGGGTTCGGTGCATTCTCACGAAGCATCAGCTTTAAAATCCCCTTACGTTACCGCCAAACATGGACTTTTGGGATTATGCCGCACGCTTGCCAAAGAAGGAGCAAAACATAATGTCCGCTCTCATGTTATCTGTCCTGGTTTTGTCAAAACACCATTGGTAGAAAAACAAATCCCTGAACAGGCTCGTGAAAAAGGCATTAGTGAAGAAGAGGTGGTAAAAAATATCATGTTAGGCTCTACTGTGGATGGTGAGTTTACTACCACTGATGATGTGGCAGCTTTGGCATTGTTTTTGGCAAGTTTTCCAACCAATGTATTTACAGGACAGTCCTTTATTGCCAGTCATGGCTGGTCAATGAAATAAATCAACCATACTTTTAACCTTAGGAGTCATCATGACAAAAGTATATGACAACGCCCAAACCGCTCTGGCTGATATTGTAAAAGATGATCAAACGATTGCCGTGGGTGGGTTTGGGCTGTGCGGCATCCCCGAAGCCCTGATCGCCGCCCTGAGAGACACAGGCGTAAAAAACCTAACCTGTATCAGTAATAACGCAGGCGTGGATGATTTTGGGCTTGGGCTACTTCTAAAAAGTCGCCAAATCAAAAAAATGATCGCGTCTTATGTGGGCGAAAACAAGGAATTTGAACGCCAATTTTTGTCAGGCGAGCTTGAAGTGGAGCTTACCCCACAAGGCACGCTTGCCGAAAAACTTCGTGCAGGCGGGGCGGGCATTCCTGCTTTTTTTACCAAAACAGGCGTGGGAACAAAGGTTGCTGAAGGCAAAGAAGTGCTTGAATTTGACGGGGTAGAATATCTCATGGAACGCTCACTTGTCGCTGATGTGTCGCTTGTCAAGGCATATAAAGCGGACAAAATGGGCAATCTCATTTTTAGAAAAACTGCCCGTAACTTCAACCCCGATGTCGCGACCGCAGGTAAAATCACGGTCGTGGAAGTCGAAGAGCTTGTGGAGATAGGCGAGCTTGACCCTGACGAGATTCATCTGTCAGGCATTTATGTACATCGTATCGTGGTCAATGCCACGCCCGAAAAACGCATTGAACAACGCACCATTAGACAACAATCATAGGGGAAAATCATGGCCTGGACAAGAGAGCAAATGGCACGCCGTGCCAGTTTGGAATTACAAGACGGTTATTATGTGAATTTGGGCATTGGTTTGCCAACATTGGTTGCCAACTACATTCCAGATGGCATGACGGTCATGCTTCAATCAGAAAATGGACTTTTGGGCATTGGGGCGTTCCCCACCGAAAGCGAGATTGATGCTGATTTAATCAACGCAGGTAAGCAAACGGTAACCGCTCAACAGGGGGCGAGCTTTTTTAGCTCATCGCAGTCTTTTGGCATGATACGGGGCGGCAAGGTCAATCTTGCCATCCTAGGGGCAATGGAAGTTTCCGAAAAGGGCGATTTGGCAAATTGGATGATACCAAACAAAATGGTCAAGGGCATGGGCGGAGCGATGGATTTGGTCGCAGGTGTCCAGCGTGTTATTGTGCTTATGGAGCAGGTCAATAAACATGGCGAGCCGAAGATTTTGCCTGAGTGCCAGCTTCCTCTGACAGGTAAGGGCGTGGTTAATCGCATCATTACCGAACTTGGGGTGTATGACGTTACCGATAAGGGGCTTGTTTTGGTGGAGCTTGCTGATGGCGTGACATTTGAAGATGTTCAAAATGCCACACCGGTTACCGTACACCAATCTTAATATCACACCATATGACATAAAAAGACAGCTTAATTTTATGCTGTCTTTTTTGTGCATTGCCTATTTATTATACAATGTTACCGTGAATCTGTTACATCATAGCAATATTAGCGTGCTATTATTTAAATCGAGTAAATATTTTACTTAAATTAATACAGAGTTAAGATTAAGATTTTCTAACTTTATATTGATATTAATTTTTATCAATAAATCACAATCAAGGAGATTAATCATGAAAAAATTTGCCATCGCATTGACCGCTGCCGCTATTGCCCTGACAGGTTGTGCATCAAACAACCTAAATGATACGCGTGTCATGACTTTAGAAGGTCAAACCAAAGAAGTTAAAATCATTGAAATCCCGAGCTTCCAAGTAGAGATCGCACCACGTAAAGCTGTGTGCGAACTAACCAGTACAACTGGTACTAAAGTTGCTGGCGAATGCCTACAATATCGTCGCACCATCGATCGTAACTTTAACGTGCTAAGCGGTGAAATCCAAGGTTTTGAATACGAAGAAGGTTTCCGTTATGTGCTAGATGTTAAGCAAACAAGGGTTGCCGAAGGCAATAATGTAAAACCTGTATGGACACTAAACAAGCTAATCTCTAAAACACCAGAAATTATCAACTAATCGCTTGTCTTTCATAAAAAGATCTCTACAATTAGAGATCTTTTTGTTTGGGTGAAATATTAGTATTATCGACATTTTAGCATTGACTAAAGCCCACATTAATGCCAATGCTGGCAGTAGGAATGCGACTATCAGCATAGACGGCCAGACCACCGCGTGCGGTTTCTTTGTATTTATCCATCATGTCGCGACCAGTCTCCTTCATGGTCAGGATGGCTTTATCTAGTGACACATGATGCGAGCCATCGCCTCGAAGTGCAAGACGCGCCGCATTGATCGCCTTAACCGATGCCATGGCGTTGCGCTCGATGCAAGGCACCTGCACCAATCCTGCTATCGGGTCGCAGGTAAGACCTAAGTTATGCTCAAGCCCAATCTCAGCAGCGTTCAAGCACTGCGCAACTGACCCGCCCATCACATGAGCCAAGCCAGCCGCCGCCATGGCACAGGCAGAACCCACTTCGCCTTGACAGCCGACTTCTGCACCTGAGATTGAAGCGTTGTGTTTGATGAGCGCGCCTATCGCACCTGCCACCAATAAGAACTCACGCACCCCTTGATGGCTGAACGACGGGATAAAACCACGATAGTAGTGCAGTACAGCAGGAATGATTCCTGCGGCACCATTGGTCGGCGCGGTGACGACCTTACCGCCTGCAGCGTTTTCTTCATTGACCGCCAAGGCATACAAATCCACCCAGTCCATCGCCAAAAGGCCACCATCAGAAGAGCGGCCATATTCTTTGGATAATTGATCATATAGACCCTTGGCGCGTCGTTTGACATTAAGCCCGCCTGGCAAGATGCCATCTTTTTGACAGCCTTGGGTTACACATGCCTGCATGACCTCCCATATCTCGGTTAGATAGTCTTTAATCTCTTCTTCTGGGCGAATTACTGATTCATTTAGCATCATGAGCTCGGCGATGTTTAGAGATTTGGCTTCGCAGATGGCGGACAGCTCTGACGCCATTTCAAAAGGATAAGGAAAATTAATGTCTTCATCTATGGGCTCATCAGCCATGATCTCATCCTTATCCACGACGAAGCCGCCGCCGATAGAGTAATAAGTCTGCGAGATAATTTTATCATCATCCAAAAAAGCACTAATGCTCATGCCGTTAGGATGATGGGGCAGGGTGACTTCATCATACCAGACGATGTCACTGCCATAGTTAAACGAGATTTGCCTGACACCGCCCAGCAGCAAGACACCATCATTCATGATGGGCGCTAAATAATCATCCGTCTTCGTCGTGTCCATGGTGCGCGGCTGATGACCGAGCAATCCTAACATCACTGCGGTATCTGTGGCATGTCCCTTGCCCGTGGCGGACAGTGAACCATACAGATCCACCCGTATGCTATTGACCAAATGCACATCGTCACCAAGCAATTCTAGAAATCGGTTCGCCGCCACCATAGGTCCGACCGTGTGCGAGCTTGAAGGGCCTATGCCAATTTTAAATAAATCAAAAACACTAATCATGCGAATTCCTTTTTAAGATTTTAGGTATAGACAAATTATCAGCGATATTATGCCATAAAATAAATCTGTTTACATACTGATATATTCATCCATTTCCGACTAAAATAGTCAGGAATGTTTTGTTTTATTTACCATTAATGCGATTGTTATTTGTTTTCTTTATTAAATAAGAAAAATTCTTAAAAAATGTTGAAAACAAGAATTGTTCCTGTTATAGTATTCATCAAATCAATGACGGGCTTTGATTTTTATCATTAGCATGAGGAAGGGCGGTCAATCACCGCTTATTACAGGAGACCATCATGTACGTATGTATCTGCCACGATGTAAAAGACACTCAAATCAACACCGCCATGACCCAAGGCATCAACACCCTACAAGGTCTTCAAGATGCATTACAGGTCGGCACTTGCTGCGGCTGTTGTGTGCCTATGGTGCAAGACCTGATTGACGAACATCAAGCCAGCTTGCCTGTGATTGATGTCATGGCAGGTTAATTGAAGTTAAATATGTTGCGCTAATATTTCTATAAGTAATGCAGGACGCATCCATGTGACAATCATTCTTATTGATTGATCCTACTAATCGATAATCATTATTAAACTAATAAAATAAAATTATCCTTAAATGATAACAGCTTGCTATTGTGAGCTGTTATTCTTTTATTTATATTAGTGAAATCAAATACTTATAATACCTATTTGAGAATGATTTTATCTTAAATTTATGTCAAAACCTCAGTTAAATACGTTCTCAATGTGAGAGCCATTCGCAGATTGCATTCCGTTATCAGTTCATTTGTTATACAATTATTAGGGTGATATTTGTCGTATTTATGTTAATATATACTCAACTTGATGATGGGTAGCTACATCCATCGTCTTGTATTCTTAACACAAACAGGAGCAACAGATGAAATCTTCTCAAAAAGTCATTGATTATCTAAACTTTCTATTAACTGGCGAATTAGGCGCGCGCGATCAATATTTTATCCATTCTCAAATGTATGCGGAATGGGAACTTGGCAAGCTGCACGATCGCATCTATCACGAGATGGAAGATGAGACACTGCATGCACGCCTTATCATCAATCGCATCATCATGCTAGGCGGCATACCTAACATGCAAGTGGGCGAGATTAACATTGGTGCTGACGTGCCTGCCATGCTACAGTCTGATCTCAACTTAGAATACACCGTTCAAGAGCATCTAAAAGAAGGTATCGCCATCTGTGAAGCTGAGCGCGACTATGTCACTCGTGATATGCTGGTGCGCCAATTAGAAGATACCGAACAAGATCACGCGCACTGGTTAGAAAAACAGCTTCGCCTAATCGAGCTTATGGGTCTTCAAAACTACCTACAAAGCCAGACTGCTGAACCGAAAATGGTTGGCGCTGCACACTAACTTGCAGATTGCTAAATTTGGACATTTGTTAGGAGGGTAACCATGAAAGGTGATAAAGAAGTCATCCGCGCACTTAACAGCGTGCTGGGTCAGTCGCTCATCGCGATTAACCAGTATTTCTTGCATGCACGCATTGTGAAGAATTGGGGCGTTAAAGAGCTAAACGACGCATTTTATAAGCAGTCCATCCAAGAGATGAAATGGTCTGATGAGCTTATTGAACGCATCCTACTATTAGAAGGTCTGCCGAACTTGCAAGAGCTTGGCAAGTTGCTCATCGGTGAGAACGTAGAAGAGATTTTGGCATGTGATTTACGTCTAGAGAAACGTAAGCATGACGTGCTTGTTGATGCCATCGGCGTATGCACCGAAAAACGCGATTTCGTTTCTCGTGAGCTGTTGATCAGACTAAAAGACGGTAACGAAGAATACGAAGACTGGCTTGAGACTCAACAAGAGAAAATCGAAGACATCGGCATTCAAAATTACATCCAAATCCAATCCACTGAAGATTGATTTGGGCATGATCTATGACCGACAGACCATATATGGGTTTGTCGGTTCTTGTAATGGCAATAAAATGACTCTAAATAAGTATAATTCTTATTTATAATATAAAAATATGCCATAATGAATTGATTTAAAATAAGTATTTTTTAAAAAAATATTGATAATTTTTTCATTTTCTAAAAACGATAAACTTTTTTGGAAAAAGCCTTTATAATATAAATGATCTTTAAAGTGTGCTATTAATAGTTTCATCATTTTGCCATAAAAGACGTGTAATTTACTTGACTGGCAACGCGACGACGATTGTACATTTTAAATTCACCGCCAATATTTGGCTAAATTTTAATTAGGATACCTTTATGACCACTTATTATAAAGATGCCGACCATGTCGAAACCCAAGAGTGGCTTGACGCATTCGCCTCGGTTATCAAAAACGCTGATAAAGAACGCGCTCAATTTCTACTAAAAGCACTATACAACATGGCGGTACAAGAAGGCTTACCGTTTAACCGATTAGACACTGCTTATATCAATACCATTCCTGCTGAAGATGAGCCGAACTATCCTGGCGACCTTCACATGGAGCGTAAGCTGCGCGCATTGATTCGTTATAATGCGCTTGCGATGGTGATGCGTGCTAACCAAAATGACGATGAGCTGGGTGGTCACTTGGCGACTTTCGCATCATCTGCGACACTGTATGAGACAGGTTTTAATCATTTTTGGCGTGCACCTGATGAGAACTTTGGCGGCGACATGATCTATTATCAAGGTCACGGCGCACCAGGCATGTACGCGCGTTCATTCCTAGAAGGGCGCTTAAGCGAAGACCAACTCAAAAACTTCCGCCGCGAAGTGGGCGGTAAAGGTCTATCAAGCTATCCACACCCATATTTGATGCCTGACTACTGGCAATTCCCAACAGTATCGATGGGCCTTGGTCCATTGATGTCTATCTACCAAGCACGCGCACAAAAATACCTAACGCACCGCAGCCTCATCAAAGACGAAGACCGCAAAGTATGGGCATTCTTGGGCGACGGCGAGACGGACGAACCTGAAAGCTTGGGTGCGATCTCAATGGCAGGCCGTGAGAAGCTTGACAACCTAATCTGGGTCATCAACTGTAACTTGCAACGTCTAGACGGTCCTGTGCGCGGTAACGGCAAAATCATCCAAGAACTAGAATCTGTATTCCGCGGCGCAGGCTGGCGAGTGATCAAGGTGATCTGGGGTGATCATTGGGATCCGCTACTTGCTAAAGACACCACAGGCGTACTAAAACACCGCATGGAAGAAGTGGTTGATGGTGATTATCAGCTGTACGAAGCGCGTGATGGTGCATTTACCCGCAAAGAATTCTTCGGTAAATACCCAGAGCTTGAAGAACTGGTAAAAGATCTGTCCGATGATGAGATTCAGCGTCTAAACCGTGGCGGTCACGACCCGAAAAAAGTCTATGCTGCTTATGCTGAAGCCATGAAAACCAAAGGCCAGCCAACGGTTATTCTAGTAAAAACCGTCAAAGGCTATGGTCTATCAAACCAAATCCAAGCGGTTAACAAAGCCCACCAAATCAAAAAACTTGACGAAAGTGGTCTAAAATACTTCCGCGATCGCTTTGATCTGCCATTTACCGATGAAGATCTTAAGACGCTGCCATTTTATCGTCCATCAGAAGATTCAGCAGAATACAAATACCTAATGGGTCGTCGTCAAGCATTGGGCGGACACTTGCCGGCACGTCGTAGTGGTCACACACCATTACAAATCCCAGAGCTGTCTATCTTTGATCAAGTACTACAAGGCTCAAAAGGCAAAAAACAATCGACCACAATGGTATTCGTGCGTCTATTGTCAGCACTATTAAAAGACAAAGCACTGAACAAATATGTCGTGCCTATCGTACCAGATGAAGCACGTACGTTCGGTCTAGAAGGCATGTTCCGTCAGCTTGGTATCTATTCATCAGTCGGTCAAAACTACGTCGCTGAAGACGCTGAAGCACTGATGGGTTATAAAGAAGCCAAAGACGGTCACATGCTAGAAGAGGGTATCAACGAAGCAGGCGCGATGAGTTCTTGGATTAGCCTTGCAACCAGCTACTCAACCAACGCCTTGCCGATGATTCCGATGTACATCTACTACTCAATGTTCGGTTTCCAGCGCGTGGGCGACCTAGCTTGGGCGGCTGGCGACATGCAGGCACAAGGCTTCTTGTTCGGGGCGACTGCAGGACGTACCACGCTAAACGGTGAAGGCCTACAACACCAAGATGGTCACAGCCACATTCTATTTGGCACCGTGCCTAACTGTGTTACATACGATCCTTGCTTCGGCTATGAGCTTGCCGTTATCATGCATGACGGTCTAAAACGCATGTATGGCGAAGGTGAGCGCGTATACTACTACATCACACTGATGAATGAGAACTACGAGCACGAAGCCATGCCACCAGGTGTCGAAGAAGGTATCAAACGCGGTATGTACCTGCTAGAAGACAATGGCTCAAGCCAAGTTCAGCTTCTGGGCTCTGGTGTTATCCTACGCGAAGTTCAAAAAGCCGCTCGTATCCTAAATGACGACTTTGGCATCAAGGCAAACGTGTGGAGCGTCACCAGCTTCAACGAGCTGACTCGTGATGGCATGGCATGCGACGACTACAATCGTCTGCACCCAACCCAAGAAGCTAAGACCCCATGGGTAACTTCACAGCTTGCTTCACATCAAGGCATCGTGGTCGCGGCAACTGACTACATGCGTAACTACTCAGAGCAAATCCGTGGCTGGCTACCTGACAGTCGCCCATACACCACTTTGGGCACGGATGGCTTTGGTCGTTCTGATAGCCGTGAGCAGCTGCGCAACTTCTTCCATGTTAATGCTGAACACATTGTCGTGGCGACACTGAAGAAGTTGGCTGATGAAGGCGAGATCGATGTTCGTCTGGTTCAAGATGCAATCAACAGCTTTGACATCGATGTGGATCAAGCACCTGCATGGCAACCACAGCCGCATTATGATTATTTCCCGGATGCGCCTGCCGCTGCCGTGAACGAAAACCCAACGCCAGTTCCAGATTTTGTGGAAGATTCTGATGACGCCATCAGCAGCGAAGGGCGTGCCGAAAATAAAGCAGATGCACCGATCCTAAATGACAACAATGTCGCAGAACCTAAATAAGGAGACGATCAATGGAAATTAAAGCCCCTGATTTGGGTGTAGATAGTGCTGAAGTCGCCGAAATTTTGGTTAAAGTTGGCGACATCATCAACGAAAATGACAACATTATCCTAGTAGAATCAGACAAAGCGTCGGTAGAAGTACCGTCGCCTATCTCTGGCAAGGTAACCAGCATTGCCATCAATGTTGGCGACAGTGTTAGCGAAGGCAGCGTCTTACTTAGCGTTGAAGCTTCGGATGGCGCGGCAGCTTCTGAAAGCCCAAACGACGAACCAGCGAAGACATCAGAAGCACCAGCCCCTGCTCAAGAAGAGGCTAAGCCTGCCGAATCAGCTCAGTCTGCACCTGCTGGTGGTAGCCAAACCCATAATCTACCTGATCTAGGTGTTGATAGTGCTGAGATCGCTGAGATTATGGTGAGCGTTGGCGATCAAGTGGAAGAGAATCAGCCACTGCTGTTGGTAGAATCTGACAAAGCATCGGTTGAAGTGCCAGCACCTGTCAGTGGTGTGGTCGAGTCGATCTTAGTCAATGCTGGTGATAGTGTATCTAATGGTCAAGCCTTTATTGTCATCAAGGCAGAAGGGGCGGCAGCACCCAAAGCAGAAGCTGCGCCAAAAGATACACCAAAACAAGAAGCGCCAAAAGCACCTGTCCAAGATGAGTCGCCAAAACCTGCATCATCAAGCAGCGCCAAACTGCCAGAAGCAGAAGTTAACGCACGAGCCAAAGACGCTCACGCAGGGCCTGCGGTACGTAAGCTTGCACGTGAACTGGGCGTAGACATCAGCACCGTCAAAGGTACAGCTGCCCACGGTCGCATCCTAAAAGAAGACCTATTCGGCTATGTCAAGTCGGTGATGACGGGTGCGCAAGCTGCACCAAAAGCAGCACCTGCTGCAAGCGGTCCAGCGATCAGCTTGCCACCACTGCCTGACATGAGCAATAAAGAAATCTGGGGTGAGATTGAGACGGTTGATCTAACGCGCCTACAAAAAGTCTCTATTCCGCAGCTTAACCTAAACACGCTTTTGCCACAGGTTACGCAGTTTGATTTGGCGGACATTACCGACACCGAAGCCATGCGTAACGAGTTAAAAGCCGAGTTTAAGGCACAAGGCGTCAGCCTTACCATTTTGGCGTTTATCGTTAAGGCGGTGGCGTATGCTCTGACCCAGCACCCTAAATTCAACAGCCACGTGTCGGATGACAACACCCAAATGATTATCCGTAAATCGGTGAACATGGGTATTGCAGTGGCGACTGATGATGGCTTGATTGTGCCTGTGATTCGTGATGCCCAAGCCAAAGGCATTCGCCAGCTTGCCATTGAGATTGGCGAGCTTGCCAAAAAAGCCCGTGATAAGAAACTGTCTGCCAAAGACTTGCAAGGTGCGTCATTCACCATTTCAAGCCAAGGCAACATGGGTGGTACTTATTTCACACCACTTGTCAACCATCCGCAAGTGGCGATTTTGGGAATTTCTGAATCTACTTATCAGCCACGCTGGAACGGCAAAGAGTTTGAGCCACGTCTTATGCTACCGTTGTCTCTATCGTACGACCACCGTACGATTAACGGAGCGGATGCGGCGGTGTTCACTCGCTATATTGCTAAGCTGTTGGCTGACCCGCGTAAAATCTTGCTTTAATAAAAACAAACAAAAAAGGTGGTGTCATGCCGCCTTTTTTGTGTATGGATGATTGTAAAATAGGCATTGTTTGGCTATACTAAATTTTTTGCTTGGACTTATGCATGAAGTTATTTTTCAAATCATTGACGTTAGCTGTGATTACTTCGACTTGCATCAGCAATACAGCTTTTGCAGACATTTCCTTTACTAAGGATGATTTGATCGGCAAATGAGAATGTTATGATCATGATCCAGGATTGCAGTTTCGTGCCGAATCCGTCATCGAGAATCGAGCGGATGGCACACATAGCGAAAACTCCGTGATGTATTTTGATGATATGAGGCGTCTGAATATTATCAAATCAACAAGACAAAACTCATCTCTAAGTGGGCGCTCGATGATGATGTCATGAGCTTCTATGATGTTGTTATCAGTTATTATGAAGTGGACATGCCAAACTATGACGAAGAAAGTACAGGCATATCAAAATATGGTTTTATGATATTTAACACCGTCATCAATCGTGCCGAATTAGAGAAATCTATGGTTGATGATCTGTCATCAAAGATTAAATTTATTGACAAGAATACCTATATCTACACATCTGTAGAGGAAGATTTTTTGCTTGTAGAACAGGGTTATTGCAAGCACGTACTTTAATTCACCCATGAACGATGATGACACACGAATAAGGAGTATCAGTGAGAGGATTATTAATAAGTGCCATCTTGATGGCTTTGGCACTGCCAAGTCATGCGATGAGCTTTACACGTGCTGATGTGGTTGGTGATTGGTTATGCCAGATCGATTATCAAGGCCAAAAGAACAAAGGTCTAATGCGTTACCACGCTGATGGCACGGCCGATGAATATAATGAGATAATATATCAAAGCCCATCTAGCCCCACATTAGAATTTATCGAGACACATTACAACTGGCGCCTAGAGGGTGATAAGCTACATATGGATGGCTTGAACAGCTTGGATTATTATAAGCAGTATTACTTCTTGCCAGGTGGGCTCGTTAGAGTAGATGACAGCGAAACCGCCGAATATCAAGAATACATCGTTGAAAGCTTTCAAGAGAACAATTGGCATTATGTGGCATTCGATGATAAAGACACGCAACGTTTTTATTTTGAAAATGGCTATGGCGGTGTTTGCAAGCGTTTAAAATAAATCAAGCTACACAAAGTAATTAATATATAATTATATTGAAATTACGATAAATTCATCAATATATCAATCTTAGGAGTTATCATGACAACCTACATACCCCCAAAAGTTTGGGATATTAATTCCATTAATATGGGCGGCAAATTTGGCGGCACGAACCGACCAACCGCCGGCGCACGACATGAACAGACATTACCAAGCGGCGATAAGCCGTATCAGCTATACAGCCTAAGCACTCCAAATGGCGTTAAGGTAAATATCATTCTAGAGGAATTAAAGGCTCAAGGTTTGCTTGATTTTGATGCTTATAAGATTGATATCATGGCGGGCGATCAGTTTGGTTCAGACTTCGTTGAAATCAATCCAAACTCAAAGATTCCTGCGCTTGTCGATCATACTGGCGATGATTCTGTAAATGTTTTTGAAAGCGGGGCGATTTTGTTATACCTTGCCCAAAAATACGACCAGTTTTTACCAAAAGATGCTGCCAAGAATGCCGAAGTATTGTCTTGGCTCATGTGGCAGATGGGTTCTGCGCCTTTTGTGGGTGGTGGATTTGGGCATTTTTATGCTTATGCGCCGGAGCCAATCGAATACGCCATCAACCGCTACACAATGGAAACCAAGCGTCAGCTTGATGTGCTAAATCAACACTTGGCGAATCATGATTACATCGCAGCTGACGAGTACAGCGTTGCAGATATGGCGATTTATCCTTGGTATGGCTGGTTGGTATTAGGTAAATTATACGTGACGGACAGTTATGATGCGGCGACTTTCTTGGATGTGGACAATTATCCAAATGTCCAAAAATGGGCAAAACGCATCGCTGCTCGTGCTGCCGTCCAACAGGCCGAAAAATTAACCCTACAGCCAATTAATTAAACAAAAATCCGCTCAACATTGAGCGGATTTTTGTGGTTTATCAGAACTTATAATTCACACCAAGGCGAGTTGTACTCTCGATACTACCATCAGTCATTGGGCTGTCTTTTTGGGCTGATGACAGCCATTCAAAGCGCTGATTGGCAAATAGGGCGATATTGTTGTTCATGTCATAATTGACCATCGCAGAGATGAATGGGCTGATGCCATCATCCGCTTGGTAAGCCTGTACACCAGTGCGTGCGCTTTCACGCTCAGTCACGCCGTAGTAGTTGTTGTTGTAGTTCTTGTCGCGCCATGTCGCGCCAAATGATGGATAAATGGTGAATTTATCTACATTAAAGCGGCTAACGTGCGACAAGGTCACAGCCGTACCATCATGACGACCGCCAACGTCGGTAGCAACTTTGGCCTTGAATCCACCAATTGGCGTGATGTGCATGTAGCTGGCATGTGCAAGGACGGAGGCTTTACGCTCATCCAAGCCTTTAATCTCATCATCAGCATCATCTGGATCGAAGCTACGCCCATCATAGCCGACGCCGATGCGCGCATGATGTTTATTGTCTTTATAAGGATAAAAGCCCAATTCGCCACCTTCAATGTACCAGCGGTTATTGTCATAAAAACCTTGTGGAGCAAAGCCAACTGTATTATCAGCTTTATAAGCGCTGGCGGTGTAGCCGACATTCACACCAAAACTAAGGCGCGCATCTGGATCGACAGGTAGACTTTGGGCGTGGGCAGTAAGGCTTACAAAGGCTAAAACAAAAGCTGACGCGGCAAATTTTTTCATGATTAATTCCCAAATAAAGTAAATGGAATCAAAGCTATTATAAAACAAATCTATAAATAATGTGTAGTTTTTGGTAAATGGGTAAATCTGATATTAAAAACCGTGTAAACTAATGGACCTTACAGGTGATTCATTTAAAATTACGAATGTCCAAAATTACCAGAACCGATTAGTTATACTTCGCATAATCTATATTATGTTAAATAATAAAAATAGTGATAGAAGCTTTTATCGACCTTTAATTAAATCATTTTTATCTTAGTTTATACTATCATTTTATTAATAAATCCACCAATCTTATGATCCATATTCGCCATGCTTGATTTATATTGCCCATTAAAAACCGTTAGTCTGATTTGGCATTACAATAATTCATGATTGAATTGATGGTATTTCTTGCGCTTTTGTTTTAGTATGTTGTTTTTATTTTTTGGAATTTGGTAGATTATGAGAGATTTATCACAAGTAGGCACGAGCAAAACGTTAAACTGGCGTGCGTTTGGTCCTGGTATTCTGATGGCGTCAGCAGCAATCGGCGGTTCGCATCTGATTTCATCAACGCAAGCTGGTGCGCTTTATGGTTGGCAGCTTGCCATCATGATTATTTTGGCGAACGTTTTTAAGTACCCATTTTATCGATTCGGTACCGAATATGCTTACAGTACTGGTGACAGCTTGGTTGTCGGCTACGCCAAAAAATCACGTGTTTACTTATGGATTTTCTTTATTCTGTGCACCATGTCGGGCATCATCAGTACGGGTGCGGTCGCCCTGCTGTGTGCTGTGATTTTAGGTCATTTATTGCCGTTCGAGCTTGGCACATTACCACTTGCGGCGGGGGTTATGATTGCATCGTGGGTGCTGTTGGTGGCTGGTCACTATAAAGCACTTGATAACATTACCAAGTGGATCATCATGGCGCTGACTGTCGCAACCATTGCCGCAGTCGCGGTTGCCGTGGACAAGCCTCCTGTGATGCAGCCTGATTTTATTGAGGCGTCGCCTTGGAATCTGGCAACGCTTGGCTTTATAATCGCACTCATGGGATGGATGCCTGCGCCACTAGAATTCTCAGCGATCACATCGGTTTGGACATCCAAGAAAATCCGCACCGATCACACCAGCCGCTATCAAGGCATGGTTGACTTCAATGCAGGCTATATGACATCGGCGATTTTGGCGCTATTTTTCTTGGCGCTTGGCGTATTCGTACAATATGGCTCAGGCAAAGAGATTGCCATGCAAGGCGGCGCCTATGTTGGTCAGCTGATCGAGATGTACACGCAGACCATCGGCGAATGGTCAAGATTGCTTGTTACCTTCATTGCATTTTTGTGCATGTTCGGCACGGTGATCACGTGTATCGACGGCTATGGACGTACCAACGCAGAGAGCCTATCACTGATTAAATCAGGCGACACCCTATTGTCTGAAAAGTATGTCAAACTATGGACGACATTCACCGCGATCGCAGGTTATGTATTGATTGCCTTCTTTATGGGTCAATTGGCCGCATTATTAAAATTCGCCATGATCAGCGCTTTCGTTACCGCGCCTATCTTTGGTTACCTAAACTACTCACTCATCAAAAGCGAAAACAAACTAACACCGGTCATGAAATGGTACGCCATCGCAGGTATCGCATTCTTGTTAGCATTCACCCTGCTGTTCTTATTTCAGTCTTTTAAGATCATTGGTTGATTGATTTTACAAATAATAAACCTGCTCATGTGGCAGGTTTATTATTTGGATTATCTGTCTAGATTTGGGCGTTCTCCAAGTGTGATTTGAAGCGTCATTAGCTCTGTATCACGAATGATTTTTGCTGCTAGTGTGGTATTTGGTGTGTGCCGAGACACCACACCTGATAGAGTATTGGCATCCTTGATCGCAACGCCATCTAGCTCCACGATAATATCGCCCGCCTGTAGTCCTGCAGCATAAGCAGGCGCACCTTCCCAGACTTGCGTCACTAAGACGCCTTGGCTTGATTCTAGGCTGATCGGATTGGCTTGATTCTGAGCAATGCCAACACCAAGCCAACCACGGTTGACTTTGCCATTGGTGATGAGCGCGTTCATGACCTGCTCAATAATGCTTGTTGGAATAGCAAAACCAATGCCCATCGACCCACCAGAACGCGAATAAATAACCGTATTAATCCCAACAAGCGCGCCTTCAGAATCAACGAGCGCCCCGCCTGAATTACCAGGATTAATCGCTGCATCCGTCTGAATAAAATCCTCAAAGCTACTGATACCAAGTCCTGTACGCCCTGTCGCTGAGATGATGCCTTGAGTAACTGTCTGACCAACACCAAAAGGATTGCCAATAGCAAGTGCCACATCGCCAACACTGATGGGCGAACTGCGAAATGCTAACGGCTCTAGATCATCAAGCTCTACTTTAATCACGGCCAGATCACTGTCTGCATCACTGCCAATGACTTTCGCGCGCGTCTTGCGTCCGTCGTTTAGCGCGACGATGATGTCATCAGCCTGACTGACGACATGCGCATTGGTGACGATGTAGCCATCCTTTGAGACAACCACCCCCGAACCCAAGCTTGCGCCCTGCTGCATCTGAGCACCATAATACTGCTCAAAAAACTCCCTAAACACCGGATCATTCATATAAGGATGGCGAACGGTCTGAGTTGTATAGATATTAACCACTGACTTAGCGGCACGATTGACCGCATCTTTATATGAGCTGATGGCGGGTGCTGCGTTGGAGATTTGGGCAGGTTCAGCTGTTACGGGCGTCCAAGCTTGATTCTCATGTGTCGGCTGTGCTATCGCCTGCTGAGGCGTACGCATAAAAAAGGCCCAATATAAAACAGCTGCCAACACTAATGCGATCAGCCATGGCAAAATCAGCCAAATACTTGCGCCCTTCTCACGACGTGGTGAATGCTGCGGATGGTTCATTCGGTATCCTTATTCAAATTAAATCTTCGGTATTATAATGGATAAATATTGGGATAATTTTGCGAAGATAAAGTGAATTTAAATAAAATTATTACTCAATTATACGATTAATCACTGAGTGAGGCTGCAATTTTATAAATCAATACAAAAACCCAGCATTTGCACAATAAACAAAAAATCGTTAAAATAATTTATTTTATTATTGTAGAATTATTATGACCGCCATTACCGCTACCGCTCTGAGCGCCTTTTGTGATGAATACCTAGGCGCGGATGAATTTAACGACTACTGCCCTAACGGACTACAAGTCGATGCAGAAACGCCCATCACCAAGGTCATCACTGGAACGACCGCCTGTCAAGCACTCATTGATGAAGCCATCCGTAAAGATGCACAAGCGATTTTGGTGCATCATGGCTATTTTTGGAAAGGTGAACCCGCGCCTTTGGTTGGCATGAAAGGTCGTCGTGTGCGCACATTGATGCAGCATGGGATATCGCTCATCGCATATCATTTACCCTTAGATGCCCATCCTATTATCGGTAATAATGCCCTACTTGCCAAGGCGCTTGACCTTGAGGTAACTGGCGCATTATATCCCTATGAGAAGCATCCGATTGGTAACATCGCTACATGCGAGCCGATTACTCCTGCTGATTTTGCTGACAAGATCACTGCCAAACTGAGTCGCACCCCACTACATATCGCAAGTGGTAAATCCCACCTTGCCAAGATCGCACTATGTACAGGTGGCGCTCAGGACATGATCGAACAAGCCGCCAAGATGGGCTGCGATGCGTTCATCTCAGGAGAGATCTCCGAGCGCACGACACATAGTGCGCGTGAGCTAGGCATAGATTATTTTGCCGCAGGGCATCATGCCACCGAACGCGATGGCATTCGTGCGCTTGGCGAGGTCGTCGCCAAGGAGATGGGCGTGGAAGTGGTATTTGTAGATATTGACAATCCTGCATGATATTAGGCTGTAAATAAACAAGATTTAGGCTCTAGCATGTAGCATTTATTTAAATAATAAAAAACCGCACTCTATGTGCGGTTTTTTGTTTGGTTTATTTGTTCGGTACAGTTAGCTTCTGACCGATGCGAAGACTTGCGTTATTCTCAAGATTATTCATCTTTGCAAGCTCTTCAGTGCTGATGCCGTAGCGACGTGCTAGCGAGATCAGATTATCGCCCGATTTTACCTTATAGGTTGTGGTAAGCTTTGGCACCTTAATAACTTGACCGCGGCGCAACTGAGCATTAGTGGCAAGATTATTTGTCTTCGCCAAATCATTGACAGACACACCAAATCTGGTCGCCAACCCTGTTAAGTGCTCACCAGATTGAACGGTGTAATTTTCAGTATTGGCGATGGTGTTACCTGCAGGCGCTGCTTGTGATGGCGTCGCTTGAGTGTTTGCGCTTTGGCTGCGAGCAGGTGTGGCAATAGCGGCAGGCTTAGCAGAACCTGCAGCAGGAATGGTGATGGTCGTACCTAATAGCAAGTTTGAATTGGTATTTAGATTATTCGCATTCGACAATTCCTTAATGGTAATGCCGTGACGTGATGCCACCGATGTCAAGCTATCGCCAGATTTGACGGTGTACTTGATCGGTTGATTATTTAGTTTGCGAGCAACGGTTGCATTTGATACCGGCACCTTGATGACCTGACCTGCAATCATGCGAGCATTTGGCTGGAAGTTATTCAGCGCTGCGATATCCGCATTAGACACACCCAAGCTATTAGCAATGCCTGTTAGCGTATCGCCTGGCTTAACAGTATAAGTACCCGTCTGAGAACTTGCACGCTGACTGACAGGCTTCGGTGCTGTATTGGCGGCAGGCGCGACATTTGTCACTTTTGCGGCAGGTACCTTGATCTGCTGGCCAATCAATAGGCCATCAGTTGGCGACAGACTGTTCAGCTCAGCCAGCTGATGCACGCTAATGTCGTATTTACGTGCGATAGAAGTTAGGCTCTCACCTGCCTGTACGCGGTGTGTTGCTGTCTTAGTGTTATTGGCAGTGTTATTAGTCTTAGTGACTGTATTGGTGGCTGTTTGTGCAGGCTTAGGTGCTGGTTTGACCTTACCTGGTACCAGCCACAATTTCTGACCACGTTGAACATAGGTGTTCGTACTGATGTTGTTATAGCTTGCTAATTGATTTACTGTCAGATTATTCGCTGCAGCGATGCCTGTCAATGTATCACCAGAGCGCACGGTATAACTCTCAGGACGTGCTGCAGGTTTGCGCTCTGCAGGTTTACGCTCTGCAGGTCGAGATGTATTGGCATTCGTCTGTGGACGTGGCTGCTGCGGAGCTGCCACAGGTGGTGGTGTATAACTTGGCTCAATGACAGGCTCAGATGCAACAGGTTGTGGCTGTGGTGCAACTGCGACAGTCGTGGCAGGTGCTGAGTAGCTTAGTGATTTGGACTGGCCACGTGCTTCTAATACAGACTGAGCTGTCTGTAGTGCGTCTAGCTGAATATTGCCGTCGTTAGGGTTTACCGCTTGTGCCGCTTCAGGTGTTGTCGCTTGGATCTGTGCAGCGATAAAGTCACGCTCTTCTTGAGTCAATGGCGGCTCCTGAACGATGGTGTTATTGGCAGTCACCTGCGCAATGGTGGTCGGCAAGGTATTAGACTGCATCAGTTCTTGCTGTGATGTTGAATTGACAGTAGCGCCTTTATTTGGTAGAACGTACTGAGTCGTCTGCGCAGGCGCTGTGGCTGAATATGAACCGCCATAGCCAAAGCCAGTCAGTGCAGACAGCTGATCATCAACACTACTATTTAGACTATCAGGAATTACGATACGATTTGGGCCTGCACTATCAACCGTAAAATTCGTTAATGCCGGGTTGAGTAGACGCAATTCATCAAAAGGCACGCCAGTGATGTTAGCGATCTCTTGCAAGCTAACACCATAGTTCACAGGTACAGTTCTAAAATGCGAATGGTTGGCGATGGCAGGCAAGTTTACGCCATAGCTAGATGGCGATGCGACAATCTGCGACACCGCGATAAAGCGTGGCACATAGTTCATCGTCTCAGTAGGTAGATTCAATGACCAATAATCAGTTGGTAAGCCCGCCGCTTCGTTAGCGCGAATAGCACGAGACACCCTGCCAGGACCTGCGTTATAAGCCGCTAAGGCAAGCTCCCATGAGCCAAATTGATTATAAAGGCTGGTCAAGAAATCATAGGCAGCACGAGTCGACTCGATCACATCACGGCGACCATCGTAGCTTGAGCTTTGATTTAGACCATAGATACGACCTGTACTTGGGATGAACTGCCACAGACCTGCCGCCGCCGCATTAGAGGTGGCAGATGGATCGTACGAACTTTCGATGATTGGCAGTAGTGCAAGCTCAGTTGGGATGCCACGACGCTCTGCTTCCGTTACTGTATGGTGCAGATAACGTGATGCACGCGCAGTCAGACGATCAAGGTAGCTTTGACGGCTATAGAACCATGACTTTTGAGCTTCGATACGAGCATTATAGGTATCGCCCATCTTGTAGCCACGGCGTACACGATCCCATAAGTTACCATAGCGTTGAACCGTCAAAGCATCGCCTTGCACCATGCTCATGTCTGTGGCTTGCAATAAATCTTCTAATTCATCAAGCATCGCTTCATCCAACACGCCGCTATAGCCACTTGATTGGCTTTGTGTGGCTGGCGTTGCGGTTGTGCGTGCAGTGTTGTTGGTTGGCGTGCTGGTGCCTGTACTACTACATGCTGCCAAAAAATAAGCCGACACCGCAAGCGTCAATGGCTTCATCAGCCCCACTGTGCGTGAATTTTTTTGGTTTTTTGTGCGGTCTGGGTGGTCGTTGGTAGACAATGAATGTGACATATGGGATAAGCCTTAATTGCCAAAACATAAAATAAAAAATAATGAATAAAATTCCATATTTTACAAATAATTTATCCGCCCAAGCACAACATAAATCAGCACTTAGGCGCTATAAACATCGGTAGATTATCACTTAGTACAACCCAAGCAAACATCAAACCTTACAATGTAAAAATAACTGCTTAATAATGCCTGATTTTTTGTGCATTATCAACCATCAAATCAAAAATTTACCATAAAAATACCGTCAGTCGTGCTTATTTTACAAAACACAACTGACGGTAAAGTATCTGAAAAAATAACTATATTTTGAGCAGTAGCACCATCAACTCACAACGCCAAAAATCAGTTAATCGTTACCTGCGATACCGAACGTAGTAGCACCGCATTGGAACCAGATTCTGACAGTGTCGCTCTCGATGTTGTGATGAGCTTAACAGGCTTGCCATTTTCTGTCCATGTCTCTGTGGTCACTACCTGAGCTCGGGCTTGGTTGCCTGTGATCACCACATCACTGATGCGGATGTCATAGCGGTAATTGTCTGATTTTGACCAGCTTGTTTGGAGAAGCTGTAGATAGCCATTCTTATCTAGGTTGGCAGTTTTGCCGTTACGAGTCAAAGAGACAATGACTTCATCAGAGATAAGGCGTGAGATTTGCCCGATGTTTTGGCTATTAGCTGCTTGATTCATGGCAGCAGCATAAGCTTGAACAGATGATTCGCTGATCGCATGGGCTGGCGCACTGATTAATGTCGCTGCACCAAATGCTGCTACCAAGCCAAGTCCCATAGAACGGCTAACTTTATTCATGGGTAGTTTCGTCACCGCCGAGATCGCGGTGGCGAATGCGCCGATTTTCATGCCTGTTTTTAGGTAAGTTTTTTTATTGTTCTTGATGCTCATGTTGCACCTCATGTAGATGAATTATTATCGTCGGTGTGACGAGATAAGGTCAAGATAACAAATTATCTTTAATCAATCATGGCTAATTGTAACAACTTGTTGCAGTTTTAAGAGCTTAATGTGTGCTGCTCTATTTATCATTATCCAATGATTCAACTTCTTCAAGCTTGGCCCCGATGCGATTCATGCGGCGATCCATTAATTGACGTGCCAATGCCTGCATGTCATCCACGCGGTCGAATTCATCAACAATCTCAAGACCCAATAGCGTCTCTAGCACATCTTCAAGGCTTACCAAACCTTTGACCTCGCCAAATTCACCCACAGCCAACGCGATATGAACACGTTCTTTTAGCATAAGATCAAGCAGATCAAACAGCTTCATTTTAGCAAACACAAAATTAATATCACGCTTGAAATGCTTGATCGGCGTGTGATTTTCTTGGTTGGCCTTGGCAATGAGCAGGTCGGACTTTAGAATAAAACCTGTAGTATTGTCCAAATCTTCACTAAAAATCGGAAAACGAGAAAACGGTAGCTTAGGATGATTGGCAAAAATATCACCGACCGTCATCGTCTCATCGAACGCCATGATCACAGAACGTGGCGTCACGATGTCTTCGACATTAATCATGCTAAGCGCCAAAGAGTTCTTAATAATACGCGTCTCAAGCTCACTCATTTGCCCCAAGCTCTCGCCCTGATTGGCAAGCGCGATGAACTCATGACGGCTAAAAGTCGATTCTGTATTACCACGTGTCACCAACCGAGAGATTTTCTCGGCGAACCACACGATCGGCATTAATACAAAATTAATCGCGCACACATAATACGCCACCGGAATGGCAAAACGTCGCCAGTAAGTCGTGCCTAGCGTCTTTGGGATAATCTCTGTACCGATCAAAATCGCAATCGTCATCACCGCACTAAATACACCAAACCACACATCGCCAAAAACGATCGTCGCCTGCGCACCAGCACCAAGGGAACCCAAAGTATGCGCGATGGTATTTAATGTAAGGATAGACGAGATGGATTTTTCGATGTTATTGACCTTAACATCCTCCAAGAGCGCTGCAGCTTTTGGATCTTCTTCTCGAAGAGTATCAACATAAGATGGCGTCATCGTCAAAAGCGTGGCTTCTGAAATTGAACAAATAAATGACGCGACCAAAGATAAGGAAATAAAAAACACAAGCAAAATGATGTTGGTCGTGCTGACTTGTGCACTTTGATTGGCATGGGCAGCCAAAGGCAAACAAAGACTAAAAATAAGAAAATAAGGGATAACGCGTGATCGGTGACGGGACATAAAGGAAAATTAATAAAAACGGAAATGTAATATTAAGCCAAAATCACCACAACTGCAAGCATTGTTATGTGGTATTTTTATAAAAATCCTTTAAAGATTCAAAACCTTGCTTATTTTTAAATTTAAATGCCGTGAAATGATTTGGCGCACATTCTGGCAAGCTTGGTCTGATTCTAAGAAAAATCACCTGCTATCATTCAGATTATCCGTGAAATTACATGGTTTTATAAGGTATTTTTGTGGTATGATATGCGTTATTTTTGCCTTTTATTCACTCATTTTTTATTGAAGGAGTTATAATATGTTGGAATTATTCATCACCAGCGCACACGCAGCTGCTGCCCCAGCACAACCAAACGCTCTATTGCAAATCCTGCCAATGGTGGCTATTTTTGCGATTTTTTATTTCCTAATTATTCGCCCGCAATCAAAGCAAAGAAAACAACATCGCGCGATGGTAGATAGCTTAGCAGCGGGTAATGAAGTGGTATTTGCCGGCGGTCTTATGGGTAAAATCACCAAAATCGAAGGTGATTATGCGGTCATCGCTTTAAACCCAACCAACTCTATTAAAGTTCAACGCGCAAGCGTCATCAGCGTTCTACCTGCTGGTACAATCGACAATATCTAAGCAACAAAAACAAGACTTGTTTTGGCAGGTTTTGTTTTTTTCATTGTTTTAATTTTGCGCAACGCTAAATTGCGCCTTAACCATAAGAAAAACCTATGCATTACCCTGCTTGGAAATACATACTTATCGCTGTAGTGCTCGTAATTTCTGGCTTGTATGCCCTGCCTAATTTATACCCTGATGAGCCTGCGGTACAGATTACTGGTGCATCGGCTGGCGTGCAATTAACAGAAGATGTTGTAAACGAATCTCAAGGACTGCTTGATAAAGCAGGACTTAGCCATCATGGCGGCAGCTTTAGTAATAACAGTGCTTTGGTGCGTCTATCAACCGCCGAAGATCAATTAAAAGCTCAAGAAGTTTTGCGCCGTGAACTAGGTGAGAACTATGTCGTCGCTCTAAACCTTGCCCAAACCACCCCAGAATGGCTGCGTAACATCGGCGCAAAACCGATGAAGCTAGGTCTAGACTTGCGTGGTGGTGTGCGCTTCGTGCTTGAAGTGGACATGGCAAAAGCCCTAGAGCAACGCCTAGCAACCGCAAGCCAAGACGCAAGACGCGCCCTACGCGCCGACAAGATCGCCATCAAAAGCCTACGTACCACCGAAGATGGTATGATGCTTGTGTTCGATGGCAATGACGTTCGTGATCGCGCACAGAGCATCTTACAAGCCCAGATGGCGAACGAATTCACATTGCGTCCATTGGCTGATACCGAAGGCGCAGCACTACAACTAAGCTACACCGAAGCTCGTCTTAATGAGATTAATGAATATGCAGTAGGTCAGAACTTAACGACCCTGCGTAACCGTATTAACGAGCTTGGTGTCGCTGAAGCTTTGGTTCAATCACAAGGCGCTAACCGCATCGTCGTCGAGCTGCCTGGTGTACAAGACACCGCTGAAGCTAAGCGTGTACTTGGTCGCACGGCAAACCTAGAATTTCGCATGGTGAGCGATGACGCTGATAGCTTTACCGGTGGCATTGCGCCTGCTGGCACCGAAGCTTATCCATTTGGTGACTTAAATGGCCCGCCTGTACTTTTGAATCGCCAGCCCATCGTTACTGGTGAAAAAGTTCAAGGCGCTCAAGCAGGTCTGGATGAAAATGGCCGCCCACAAGTATCGATCAACCTTGACACTCAAGGTGGTAGGCTGATGCAAAACGCCACAGCTCCTGCTGTAGGCAAACAAATGGCGGTGCTATTCATCGAAAACAAACAGCGCGTAAGCTACGAGACCGACCCTCAGACTGGAGAGACGACAGAAGTTCGTACGCCATATTCTGAGACACGTGTCATCAACCGCGCGACGATTAATGCTGTACTAGGTTCATCTTTTGTGATTACGGGCCTAGACTCTACTGCCGAAGCTGATGAACTTGCCCTACTGCTTCGTTCTGGCGCACTGGCTGCACCAATGTATTTCGTTGAAGAGCGCACCATCGGCCCATCATTGGGTCAAGACAACATCGATAAGGGTCTATTCGCCTCAAAAATCGGCTATCTACTCGTCTTCTTGTGGATGATCGTTTTCTATCGCGCTTGTGGTGTGATTGCCAGTATTGCGCTTGCCTTTAACATTGTCATGCTGGCTGCCATCATGTCGATCATTGGCTCATCTTTGACACTGCCAGGTATTGCCGGTGTCGTATTGACCATGGGTATGGCGGTCGATGCTAACGTACTTATCTTTGAGCGTATTCGTGAAGAGATTGACGCAGGCGCCAGAGCCAAATCAGCCATCGTGGCAGGTTTTGACCGTGCGTTTAGCTCCATTTTAGATGGTAACATGACCACGCTATTGGTGGCGTTTATCTTGTTCGCGGTTGGTACAGGTCCTGTCAAAGGCTTTGCCATTACGCTTGCCATTGGTATCATCACGTCTTTATTTACCGCCATCATCGTGACGCGTGCACTCATGCAGATTTGGTATGGCTATCGTAAAAACTTGACAAAAATCAGCATCGGTTAGGAGTATATGATGACAAATGATAATAATCCAATCGATAACCACGACGAACTAAACGCTAAAGAGGTGCGTCGTCGCCGTGGTCCACGCCGCGATGGCAAAGGCAGTAATGCTCGCGCGAACGAAGAAGCGCTTGCCAATCAAGACATCATCGCTGTTGATGAAGCCGCTGAAAAAGCAGGTGGCGCCAAGCTGATTGGCAACCGTCGCATCCTGCCATTCATGAAGCTTGAGATCCCGATGGTTATCCTATCAGCGCTACTGGTGATTGCAAGTGTGGTCGCCATCGCAGTTAAGGGATTAAACCTTGGTCTTGATTTTACCGGTGGTGTGTCGGCTGACGTCTCTTATGGTCAGCCTGTTGAGCAGGCACAAGTTGCCAGCGCATTATCACAGCAAGGCTTTAATGATGCTGTTGTACAGTATCTAGGTACACGTAGTGAACTATTGGTTCGCCTACCACCTCAGGATACGCAAGACCCTGAAGGTCTTAGCCAAGCGCTAACCTCAGCACTGAACTTACCATCAAATCCTGCCACCGTTGAGAACATTAACATCATTGGCAGTCAGGTAGGTAATGAAGTTTATCTAAATTCATTACTTGCCATCGGTTTGGCGCTGTTGCTCATGATGGTTTATGTATCGATCCGATTCCAGTTTAAGCTGGCTTTGGGTGCGGTACTGGCACTGTTTCATGACGTGATCGTGGTGTGTGGCTTGTTTGCTATTTTTGGTTGGCCATTTGACTTGACCGTGCTAGCAGCTGTTCTAGCCTTGATTGGTTATTCGGTGAACGACACGATCGTTGTCTATGACCGCATTCGTGAGAACTTCCGCCGTGTTCGTGGTTTGACGCCTTATCAAGTGGTTGACCTGTCACTGACCGAAACGCTAAGACGTACATTCATGACCACAGGAACCGTTTTTGTGGTGGTGCTTGCGCTCTTATTCTTGGGTGGTGATGGTCTGTTCTGGTTTGCACTGGCTCAGTTTATCGGTACGATTGCAGGTACTTACTCTTCAATCTATGTTGCCAGCTCAATTCCGCTGCGCATGGGTCTGTCTCGAGAGGACTTTGTCGTACAGGTTAAGCCTGAATTTGAAGAAGAGGTGGTGGTATTCGCCGATCCCGAACTTCAAAATGCCAAAGACTAATCAAAAATCCCCAAATGCCATATTTGGGGATTTGTCTTTTTGGCGTATAATACCTTTAAATAAATAATAAAAATTCAAATTAATACAATCATGCTTCACCCAAGCCATTTATTTAACCAATTATCACAAAGAACCCAAGGCTATCTTCTGGTGCTACTTACCATGTGTGTATGGGGAAGTTTTAGCCTGCTATCACGAGTTACCGTGGCATGGCAAATCTCGCCTTGGGATGTGATCGCCATGCGCTTTGCCTTTTCTGCATTGATTCTACTTCCGGTCATCCACCATCAAAAAGGCTGGCAATCCCTATGGTCGAGACGATCTGTTGTCCTAGCGCTAATGGGTGGTGCTGGGTATAGCTGTCTGGTTTATACCGCCTTTGCTCTTGCGCCTGTGGTTCACGGTGCTGTATTCTTAAATGGTATGATTCCTGTGGCGACTGCGCTGCTACTGTGGGCATTCTTTCGGGTTAAGCCGGATCACAACACCAAAATCGCACTTGGTATCATCATCATGACTTTATTGGCGATGACGACAATGATCATGACAGGCGCGTATCACTTCAATATCGGCGATGCGATTTTTGTGGCTTGTGCTTTTTGTTGGGCGGGCTTTAGCGTCCTACTTAGAGAATGGCAACTAACTCCATGGCAAGCGATGTGCAGTACGGTCTTTTGGTCGGCGGTTATTTATTTGCCGATCTATGCATTTTTTATTGGATTTTCTTCGCCGAACGCAAGCATCATTCACCTGGGCATACAAGGCATCTTTCATAGCGTGCTGGTGATGATTGTTGCCACAGTTACTTATGCCATGGCGGTGGCGCGATTGGGTGCTTTTCAGGCGGGCGGGCTATCGTCACTTGCGCCTTTTATGTCTGCCCTGCTCGCTGTACCACTGCTGGGTGAACCACTTAGCACGGTCATGGTGCTCGGTCTCATTGGCATGGGGCTTGGCACGGTACAGCCGTGGCGCTGGCTCAATCGTTCTTAATTTAACACACCATCTTAATCATGGGAGGCTATATGAACACTCTAAAAAACATCACCATCTACTGCGGTTCAAACTTCGGGACAACACCCGATTATTACGAAGCAGCCAAGCAGATGGGCAAAACTCTGGCCTTCCAAGGCATGCATCTCATCTACGGCGGTGGTAAAGTAGGTCTGATGGGCACCATTGCAGATGCTACCCTGGCGCATGGCGGAACAGTGACGGGTGTGATTCCTACATTCTTAAAGCAAAAAGAAGTTGCTCATTTAGGATTGACCCAATTAATCGAGACACCTGACATGGCAACCAGAAAATACAAGATGATTGAGCTTGCTGATGGATTTATCGCCATGGCAGGTGGTATTGGCACCTTGGAGGAGCTTTATGAAGTGCTGTCATTGCTACAGCTACGTCAGCACGCCAAACCGATCGGCATTCTTAACACCAAAGGATTTTTTACACCGTTCTTAGAGACACTGCAGCGATGCGCAGATGAAGGCTTCATGCCGCAGTCGAACATGGATCTGATCTGTGTATCTGATGATCCTGCAGAATTATTAAAGCAAATGGCAAGCTTTGAATTTAAAGATGCGCCCAAATGGGTACGCCCAAGTTGGCTAGGCGAACAAGACATCCCAACTTGGTAATTATTGATGAAATATTGCTAAAAATTGAGCATTTTTTGATGAAATCATCAAAATTCATACAAAAAACACTTGCAATAAAATAAAACGAATGTACACTATATTCAATCTGTTTTTTTGCGTGTTTGTTGGCGCATTTTGAACAATTTTTAGCAAGTTAAATGGCGCAATCCCAGTTTTACGCTAGGCGTTTTTGAAAAAATTTGTTACAATAAACAGTGTTATTTAATTTTTTAATTTCAACCCATTGTTAAAAGGTGATGGCTATGGATATCAAAAAAATTCGTGAACTCATTGATTTAATGGAAGAAAAAGATCTGGTCAATCTTGAATACGGTCATGATGATAACTACGTGAATCTAACCCGTAACGTTGCTGTACAGACCATCGCCGCACCTGTCGCAACCACAGCTGCACCTGCAGCGGCCGCCGCACCAAAGGCACCGAGCGGCAAAGTTGAAACCTCGCCAATGGTGGGTGTATTCTATTCAGCACCTAGCCCAAATGATCCTCCGTTCGTTAAAGTCGGTCAAAAAGTCCAAGCAGGCGACCAACTAGGTATCATCGAAGCAATGAAAATCATGAACCCATTAGAAGCCACCCAAAGCGGCATCATCGAAGAGATTCTGGTAAATAATGCCGACGTGGTACAATTCGGTCAGCCTGTTATCCGCTACAAAGCGTAGGTGAACCATGATTAAAAAACTATTGATTGCAAACCGTGGTGAGATCGCCCTGCGCATCGTACGTGCCTGTAAGCAGCTGGGCATCTCTACCGTGGGCGTGTACTCGACAGCCGATAAAGATCTCATGCACCTGCGATTCGTAGATGAGGCGGTATGCATCGGTAACGCCCCTTCTTCGCAAAGTTATCTTGACGTGAATGCCATCCTATCAGCTGCTGAAGTGACTGGCGCGGATGCGATTCACCCTGGTTATGGTTTTTTGTCGGAGAATGCTGACTTCGCTGAGAAAGTAGAAGAAGCGGGCCTAACCTTCGTGGGTCCTCATGCTGATCACATTCGCCTAATGGGTAACAAAGTATCAGCCATTAACGCCATGAAAAAAGCGGGCGTGCCGACTGTGCCAGGCTCTGTTGGCGCAATCACTCTACACAACGCCGAAGAGCAGGCTAAGAACATCGGCTTTCCGCTGATCGTAAAAGCAGCAGCTGGCGGTGGTGGTCGTGGCATGCGTGTGGTAGAACGCTTCGAAGAACTCATCAACCAAGTACAAGCTGCCAAGGCAGAGGCTGAAAGCGCCTTTGGTGATGATACCGTATATATGGAGCGATTCTTAAAGAACCCTCGCCATGTCGAGGTTCAGGTACTTGGCGATGGTAATGGTAATGCCCTACACCTGTTCGATCGTGACTGCTCGCTACAGCGCCGCCACCAAAAAGTACTAGAAGAAGCGCCAGCACCTGGCATTCCTGATGACATCAGACAGCCAATTCTAGATGCGTGCGTGCGTGCTTGTGAGCAGATTAAGTATCGCGGTGCGGGCACCTTTGAGTTTCTATATGAAGACGGTCAATTCTTCTTTATTGAGATGAATACACGTGTTCAGGTAGAACACCCTGTTACTGAGATGATTACAGGCATCGACATCATCGTTGAGCAATTAAAAATCGCCGCAGGTTATGGACTGTCTTATCATCAAGACGAGATCACCATCCGCGGTCATGCCATCGAATGCCGTATCAATGCGGAAGATCCTAAGACTTTCATGCCCTGCCCTGGCAAGATCGAAAATCTGTTCGCACCAAGCGGTTCTGGCGTACGCTTTGATAGTCATCTGTATCAAGGGTATAACATCCCTAGCTACTATGACTCAATGATTGGTAAGCTGATCTGCCATGCGCAAACACGCAGTCAAGCCGTTGCAAAGACATTGCACGCATTGGATGAGCTGATCATCGAAGGCATCAAGACCAACATTCCACTACATCGCGATGTCATTCTCCAAGATGAGAATTTTGTTAATGAAGCACAAAACATTCATTATCTAGAAAATCATCTACTAAAACCACAAGACAGCAAATAATCAAATAAGGGTGCGATCGGCACCCTTATTTATTTGTCAAGTTACAACGAATTAACCTTCGGCCAAAACCACTTTTTGATGCAGATAAAGCGCCAGAGCTGACGTCTCTTCGCCACGAGATGTTGTTGGCGAATATTACGCCTTGCCAAGCGAGTGGCTCTTAGCTTGGCGGGATGTGGTCGTTGTCTGCGTCGATTAATGATCTTCCTGCGCATCTTCTGCCCCCATTAGCAACTGTAGCATGATTTGGCGATATTTATCATCGCTGGACTTTAGGCGTTCAATGAATTTGTTACCGTACTCAAACACGTTTACGCTATTTTGGGCATTTGGCACACGCAGATGACTTGGCAGACGATCAAAGTCATGGCTGGCCTTAGGATTGATGGTCGTAAATACATCCACAAACATCGGCTCTTTGGCAGAGATCACATTTTTAGCGAACTGACCTTGCTTGATTTGCTTAGTCAGATAATGGCGATAATGCATCCAGTTGATCTGACCTGATTTGATGCCGTAATGCCAAACAGGTGTATATGTAGACGCCTCGCTTTCTTCAGCTGCTGACTCTGACTGATTTAGATTGTCATAATAGCCGTCAATTTGAACTCTTAGAATGCTTAGTAGCAAGCCCATGAATTTTTCACTGCTGAATTTCGGCTTATCAGTAGTGTCTGACTCATCTTCACTTTGACTGATGGGTGCGCTCACATTGATGATGCTTTCACCATCAATCAAGTCGTACTCACGATAAGTCGGTTCGTTCTGAAGCTGCGGGTATTTGGCAGTGATATCATTATACAATGTGTCAGCAAAGATATAGCGGCTGTAGGCTCGTGCCTTGGCAGTTGGTGCATTTTGAATAATGCGGGTACTGTCATTGATGCGAGATTTGACTGTGTCATTGACATTCTCTTCAAAGAACGGCAAGTCGTATAGCGCCTGCGCAGAGACTTGCTTGATAGATGTATCATCGAGGCCTTGGAAGCTCTCTTTTTTGGCGTTAAGGTAGGCACGGATGAATTCTTTGGCAAAGCCCTCAGGTAGGCTACCGTCATTTAGCGGGATGGCAAGCCATTTATTATGCCACTTATCGCCAAGATTCTTGTCAGCCAGATTGCTGTTCGCCAACGCGAAATTGTCCGCCCACAGGTAAATGATTCCTGCTTTTAGATCAACATAAACAGGCTGATTCATGGCCATATTGAGATTCTTGGAATGATATTCAACACTTGGCAAAGCAGTCATTATGCCAGATAGCGGCTGATAGCGCCCCACCATCGTAGCCTTGGCGGGCTTGATGAGATATTCGTTCAACAGCTTGGCTTTCTTGACATCAAGTGCGGTATGATTGCCGTCATGCTCAGCAGAATTGACTTCTTGGAGTTTTAGCTTTTGGCTTTCTGCATGAGCAGAGATGGCAGTGGTAAGTACCGTTCTCATCTCTTCAGGAGTTAAGTCTTTAGACTGTTGATAAAACTCTTCAAAATCAAAGCTCTCGTAAGCATCCACGCCATATTGATCACTTACACATGATAGATAGCGCTCTTTAATGGCTTGTTTTTGATCATCTAAATCGTCAGATGGTTCTGATTTTAATAGTGCAGCGTACGCTTCTTCGTGTTCATTTTCGCACACTCTCATCATGTCGTCAGAGGCAGACAGCTGCTCGGGCGTGGTATTCGCCAATGCATCACGGCGAATATGATTGGAGGCGTAGACCGTCGTTTGATAATCAAAAGATGAGCGCAGCTGAGATTGAATTGCTTGGCTTAACGCTGATTTGGCATCTGGCGCGGTGGGCATTTTGGATTCTTCAGGGGTTAGCGCACTTTGTCCTGTTGTGGTGCAAGCTGATAAGGCAAGCGACGCAGCGATCGCAAAGGGTGTAAATTTCATTAAAGTCATCATATGTCCTTATTATTTAGTCTTGGCTATATTGCGCAGCGGCAGTAGCTGCTTCAGCTGCGGTGGTTGCACCTTCAGCATCATCATAAAGATCATCATCGCCGTACTCATCATATGATTCTTCATAAGACAGTCGCTCTTCTAATGCCTGTTTTTTAAGTTTGGCTTCTTGACTGATGTCTGATAGCCAAACCGTACCATCAAATTCTTCTGCTGTGCTAAAGCTATTCGCAAATTTGTCATTCAATGGATGCTTAAATGGCATGTTAGAATAACGCACCTGACCCACAGTCTCAACGCGAATCTGCTGCATCACATCATCAAATCTACCAATCACTTGCATGCCAACGATTTTGCCTTGGCGATTCAGGTAAAAATAATTCGCCTGATGAAAGTCCACGGGTAAAACACCCTCAATGATCTGCATCAGACCGCCCAGATCGCGCGTGTGATAGCCATCATTAATGATCGCCAAGTCGTCAATGGCGCGCTTGATGTTATCGCCTTTATCACCCTGTTCATACACTTCAGGATGTGCATCAACGTATGATTTTAAGGCTTTGCCAATGTGCTTGATGATCACACCCATGAACTGACCCGTTCCATACGCGTCAAAATTCACCTTAATAGCGCGACTCGCTCCAATATCTTTGGCAAATTTATCATCGCTGATGTCAATAGCGGTAAATTGATCGCCATCAAGCTCATTAAAGGCATTTAGAACGCCTTTTTGGATCGCATCATAGATCACCGTCATCGGCAGTTGCTTATGCAGATCATTTGGTAGTGTAAAAGTCATCTCTTGATCAGGCAGTTCATTGGGTAATGGTGCATGTTTTGGGGTGAGCATGGCGATGACCGGCAATAGCGCAGCGACGTCCGCCTTGGCTTTTGAATGCTCGAAGTCTAACAGAACAGGCAGCTGAATCGACTGCTCGGCGGTGGGAGAGTAGTAATCCATCGAATACAGCATCTTGCTTTGGCGCTGCTGCGGACGATGGTGACTAAGTATGGTCAGCGCTGTGTTATTATAACGATACAGATTCTGAGCGAGCACCTGTTCAGGCGATACTTTCATATGATTTAGCATGCTGCTTAATACACTACCAAAAATGTTCGGCATCTGACCCGCCGGCAGGCGAAGTTTTCTTTCTTCTTGTTGTGCGGCTTTCATACTCTTATAGGCATCGAACCATGATGAGATGCGAGATTGCGGTTCGTAATCATCATAGCTGCCATAACCATGCACGGCTGAATACTGCTCTGACGTGCGAACAGATACTTCTGATAGCTCATTAATCGGCTCAGGGTTGTAATCCTTATCGGTATTATCCTTAATGGAGCCATCAACACAATTGATATAGCTGATGTAATTATCAGCGAACTCTTCTTTGTTTTTATCGTATGATTTACCACGCGCGAATAGCTCTTGCACTCCTGCCTGATGTGTCAATGCGCACTCTTTTCGAGCAACGATTAATTTCAAATCTTGTTCAGAAGTCTGATTCAGATAATCCCATGGCTCAAGCGCGCGATTAAAATTATCCACTTCATTGCACACAAAATAATCCATGTACACCAAATCATAATAAGCATAGCTGTCGTCATCGTAAGATTTGATTTGGCGATTTGGCGCAAGAACTTGGCGAACACCTTTGTCAAAATTCAGCGCGCAACCACGGAAATGCGCCACATCGGAACTGATATAACCAGAGCCTGATAACAACTCCTCATCTTCAACGGACTGGTTAAATACTTTTTGACAATCACTGATGGCTTTTAGTTGGCCTTTTACCGCTTGCTTGCTTATACTAATATTTGGCTCATCTCGTACCAAATTATCAATTTCAGATGAGGCTGAGGCAATGCAGCTATGGAAACCGCTAATCGCACTGTTCGCCAGACTACGCTTGGTATGATAATCGCCTTCGAACACCAAACCTTCGCCTCGTGTTACGGTGCTATCAGGTGTGCGACCCAGCTGCTCATCATCATAGCGCAGATAAGGCAGCTCGGACAGGCTATTATCCATGCTATCACTATCAGCGTAAATATAATCCGTGCTTGAGCGATAATAATCTGGCTCGTAGCCTTGAATGTCCTGATTGGTCTTGTGTTCGTAGGTCTTAATCGCGCTGGCGAGCAAAGTATCTGCCGAAGCATCGACACCATCAGGGTTGCCGATGCTTACTGCCTTATAGTGATACGTGCCTAACGTATGTCTTTCTGATGATAAATGCGCCGCCAGTGCTTCGGTCAGCATTGCCTTGTTACGCACGATGGGCGATGATAACTGATCACTAAATAATGCATGGGCATCAGCAGCATGACTGCTCGCCAAATTGGCTTGTGCCATATTGGCGGTATTTGAATCGTTGAACGTACTGGTATTTTGACAAGCGGCCAGCATCGCTGCACCCACCAATAGCACGCAAGGCTTCAATAAAGTCTTAAATCGACCACTTGATTGGCTTATTTTCATCGTTATTCCCTAATCTTCATCAAAAATGATACTCAATTATACTAAAATATGACGCAAATGCGACAAGTTTTTAAACGATTGAGATAAAAATTTCACAGTTATTAGCAACAAAAAAGACCTTAAGTAATCAAGGTCTTTTTAGCTTTATTTGTCAAAATAAGCAATGAGCATTTCGAGGCATTTTTTTGCTTTGGTGGGCATCTGTTCTTTGGCGACAGTAGATGCGCCTAAGGTCAGTGTTGGCAGCTGATAATCAGCAAGCACTGGCACCAATTCACCCGACTCGATGAGAGCCTTAGCGTTCAATTCGCTTGACTTAACGATGCCATAACCCGCTGCTGCCAAATCAAGCGCGATGGCTTGATTGTTGCTCATCAAGCGTGACGAGACACGGATGCTAAATTTATCCTCGCCTTTTTGAAATTCTAGATTTTCGTTTTGTTTGTCACCATGGGCGATGAAGACGTGTGATGACAGGTCTTTTGGCGCGCCGATGGCATCATGCACATCCAGATAACTTGGCGATGCAAGCAACAACTGCTTGACTTTAGTCAGTGTTACACCTTGCGGATTTTCTTCTAACACAACCGCCAAATCAATGCGATCTTCGATCATGTCAAGCTCTTCGCCGCGTGCGATCAAATTCAAAGACAGGTTCTCATGCTCGTCAAGCCACGTACTCAGCGCAGAAATCAGATATTCGCGCGCAATCTCTGGCGATGTTGCGATACGAAGACTGCCTGCAATCTCATCCTTTAATTGACTAACGCTGTCGCGCCCTTGCTCAACCGCTTTTACCATCTGCAAGGCAGCGGTATAAAGGCTTTCACCTGCTTCGCTCAAGCTTAGTTTTCGCGTTGAGCGATGTAGTAGCGCCACGCCCAAATCCAATTCAAGAGAGCGGATCTGCTGACTGACAGCACTTGTTGTAATGCCCAATTCTTTGGCAGCACCACTAAAAGACCCATGCCGCACCACGCTGGCAAAAACTGCCATACCACGCAAATTATCCAACATACTCAACCTTCAAAGTTATTCTAAATCCATCAGGGCAGGCTGGCTTTTATGATGCTGTTTTGGTTATCTGCCAAAACCTCTATACGCCTGCCTTAATTTCCCCGTTACACAAACCAATTAAATGTATATTATAACAGAGATTATGTGCATTTAGTAAACAATTTATACATATTTTTTGAATAAATTGCAACAAATCCACGTCTTTTGTAATGATTTAGTAATAATTTTCACATATTAGGTCAAACAACCGTCAATTTCTTATAATTATTTATTAAAATCAATAATTTACATATGTTAAATATGGTAAATATTAATCGTCTAAGGTTAATTTCGTTCCTGATAGGATGTGCGTATCCTCTCCATGGTCATCAATGAATCCTTGCTGCCATAAGGTCTGAATTACAGGACTTTGAATGATTTGATTTTGGGCATCTATCATCACCTGAGCATCGCGCTTCTTTTGTAATTGGTACGGAATGTCTGCTTTTTCTGCAACATCCAACAATGGCAAGTCGTTTTGAAGCTGCATGTTCGGTAGTCGCTCGGCGATTTTTGCTTTGGCAGAGTTAAAGCTAACGTCCACCTGCGAGTTATGGCTGTCCACATGCAGCGTGCTTTTGCCATCTATTTCCCCCACCATGCGACTGCTGTGCAAGAGCGCCAACTCGTCATTGTTGAACAGATGCTCTTGACGCGCCAATGCCAGCCAATAATCCCATTTTTGTGCTGTCCACTCGCCTGATAGCTCAACCTGAGGTGCGATCAGTTTGGCTCTTAAGGCTTGCTTTGGGTTAGTGGCTAAGTTTGTTTGGTTGTCAGCTGAAAGCGTTTCGGAAATGAGCTCATCTTGTTGATTGATTGCATGATTGGTCTTAATTGGATTTGCAGGTGATGACTCTAAAGCCATCTCCTCTTGGATGTCGATTTGGTCATCGACGATATGACCACCAACATCATCTGATAGTTCTTTGTATCCAATCGTATCATTAGAGGCAAATTCAGCGGATGGTTCAGCTTCAACTGTCTTAACGTCGCTTTGTTTATCATCGTAAGTCAGCTTATCAGAAGCTGGATCATGCGAGTTTAGTTCAATTGATTCCTCTTGATGAAGTTCATCTAATGACAGGTCATTGTCATGGGCTACTGCATTAATCTCGTTATCAATCTTAAGATCATCAGTCTGTAATAGATTTTCGCCATTCGTATCATCACCATGAGCGACACCTGTAGAAGAATGATCGTTGTGATATTGATTACCATCAGGCGATTCTACATCTTTAATGTCAGAGCCAACTACTGGTGCGCGCTCAACGTTTAATACTTCATTCGTCAAAAGCGGACGAAACGCAAGCAATCGCAAAATTCCCATCTCAAGCGCCTGCATCGGCGTGGTCGCCAGGCGCACGCTGTCACGCGATTTGATGGCAATCTCATAATACAGCTGCAACACATCAGCAGGTATCTGCGCAGATAGCTGGGTGAAGGCTTGTTTTTGTGTATCATTCTTATCAAGTGGCGCCAGCAAGAACTGCATCATGGCAAGTTCATGCAGGCTATCAACCAGTCTATCAAGTACCGCGACCGCATCCACCATCTGAGTGCGTAGTCTTGAGATATGATTTGCCACGCTACTTCGATTATCCAGATAAATATCCCGTATCAGGTCGAGCACATCTAGCCCATCCACAAGCCCCAGCATACTGACCACAGTCTCGTCATTCAGGCTACCACCGCCAAAAGCAATGGCTTGGTCAGTTAATGACAGTGCATCACGCACCGAGCCTTTGGCGGATTGTGCCAACTGCCAGACAGCATTATAACTATGGCTGATGTTTTCATTTTGAAGTATTTTACTTAGATGCTCATGCAAAAGCTCTTGCGACATCGGACGAAGCACGAACTGTAGACAACGCGATATGATCGTAATAGGGAGCTTTTGGGGGTCGGTGGTCGCTAGGATAAATTTGACATGCTCGGGGGGTTCTTCTAGTGTTTTTAACAGAGCATTAAACGAGTGTGTGGAGAGCATATGCACCTCGTCAATGAGATACACCTTGTACCGACCTTGAGTGGGGGCGTAAGGGACATTTTCTAACAAATCCCGAGTGTCTTCTACTTTGGTACGGCTAGCGGCATCAATCTCAATCAGGTCAATAAACCGCCCATTATCCACGCTCACGCAGGTGTCACACACACCGCAGGGCGTGCTGGTGATGCCCGTTTCGCAGTTTAGACACTTTGCCAAAATCCGTGCAATGGTCGTCTTGCCCACGCCACGAGTACCTGTAAACAGATAAGCATGGTGCAGTCGCCCCGTGTCAATGGCATGCGATAGGGCTTGGGAGACATGGGTTTGCCCCAATAATTCGCTAAAATTTTTGGGGCGGTATTTGCGTGCTAAGACTTGGTATTCGGACATGAGAGATTGACAGATGAGCGGTATAAATTTGTGCCATTATACCGCACTTTTGGGATTTTAAAAATGGCAATGGCAAGCTAAAAAATTTATGAATAAACCCTGATAAATCATTTTTAAAAATTTAACGTGCAAACGCCATGACAAGCACATAAATAACCACAATTAATAGCAAAATACAAATAAAAATGATCGTTTTGGGATATTTTTTATAACATTTCTCAATCAAATGACTGATTAAATCGCCAAAAACTTCTATAAAAAATTGAAAAATTCCGCCAAATGTCCGTAATAATTTGATAATAGCTTTAATAACAACTTCAAAAATATCTTCCATCATCACGCCCACAATAAAAATAGCCTTACTGTTAAATAAGGCTATTTTTAAGGTTTGATCAGCCCTTATGTCTCATGTGCGGGAACAAAATCACATCACGAATGCTTGGTGCATTGGCAAAGAGCATCACCAGACGGTCAATGCCAATGCCTTGCCCTGCGGTTGGGGGCAAACCGTATTCTAAGGCTTCGATAAAGTCGGCATCATAGTGCATTGCCTCATCATCGCCTGCGTCTTTTTCAGCAACTTGCTGGCGGAAACGCTCGGCTTGGTCAATGGGGTCGTTGAGCTCACTAAACCCATTGGCAAGCTCACGCCCACCGATAAACATCTCAAAACGGTCGGTAACGTGCGGATTGTCATCATTACGGCGGGCCAGTGGCGACGTTTCGGCAGGGTATTCGGTGATGAAAGTCGGCTGGCGAAGTTTGGTTTCTACCGTCTCTTCAAAGACAATCGTCTGCAATTTACCCAAACCAAAAGACGGTTTGACTTCTTCTTTTAATTCATTTTTGACAAAATTTGCCAAAAACTCACGGTCATTGACATTGTCGGCGGTAAAGGTCGGGTTGTGTTCCAAAATCGCATCAAACATCGTGATTTTTTTGAATGGGCCTTTAAAGCTGAACACTTCATCGCCATAAGGCAGATCGGTCGTACCCAAAATATCAGTTGCTAATTTTTCAAGCATACGCTCAGTTAAGCTCATCAAATCCTTATAATCAGCATAGGCTTGATAAAACTCAATCATCGTAAATTCAGGGTTGTGACGAGTAGATACGCCTTCGTTACGAAAGTTGCGGTTAATCTCAAACACACGGTCAAACCCACCGACAACAAGGCGTTTTAGATACAGCTCAGGGGCGATACGCAAAAACAGCTCCATATCAAGGGCATTGTGGTGCGTTACAAACGGACGAGCAGACGCACCGCCAGGGATAACGTGCATCATCGGCGTTTCTACCTCCATAAAGCGCTCGCTCACCAAAAACGCCCGAATGCCCGCCACCACTTTGGCACGGATTTCAAAGGTTTTGCGGGTGTCTTCGTTTACCATTAAATCTAAATAACGCTGACGATATTTAACTTCGGTGTCGGTTAAGCCGTGAAATTTGTCAGGTAAGGGGCGTAACGACTTGGTCAAAAGCTCAAAGTCTTCTAGATGAATGTACAAATCACCCTTGCCCGAACGCCCAATATAACCGCTCGCCCCAACAATATCGCCCAAATCTAAGGATTTAATCAGCTCCAAGGTCTCGGCAGGCAACCCTTTTCTATCCACATACAACTGAATACGCCCTGTCATGTCGCTAATCACGATAAACGAGCCACGGTTTAGCATGACACGCCCAGCGACTTTGGCACAAGTCTTATTGCCTGCTTCTGCGGCCGCTTCTAAGGTTGCTTTATCGACCTTGGCAAATTTGTCTTGCAAATCGGCACAATAGTCGGCAGGTTTAAAGGTGTTTGGATAAGCGGTTTTGCCTTGTTCGCTTGCCTTTTGTTTTAATATATCTAGCTTCTCAAGACGTTGGCGAATGAGTTCGTTGGTGTCGATAAGTTCGGTTTGAGGTTGGTTGTTTGACATAATTACGCCTTAGAACATTACATTAAATTTTAAATTTGGTTAACTATTGCTTCTGATACTAATTCACTTCCAAGCCAACGCTTTAAATCTCAATCAATCAGCCTAGCACGATCAAGAGATTTAATCCACACACAGTGTCAGCACCTGCCCGCTCTCGATAAAGCTGCGACAGCCAAACGGATTGCTATCCACTTTACATACGCCTATGATTGCCTTGGTTGGCTTGAGCGCATTATTCGATTTTGGCTCACATCTCCCACTTTGGCAATCATCGCCTTTGGTGCACGTTTCGCCTGCATCGGGATAAGTGATGATGCATTTATCAAATTGTAGCACACCCACTTTCTTCACCTTGCCGCCTTGTTTTTGACATTCGTCAATCTCGGCAGGGCTTGCGTTTTTGGATTGAAATTTTACTTCTTTGGGTGTGATTTTCACATTTTCTATATTGGGTGAGTGGGCACAGCCTAATATGGAAAATGCCAATATCATCACAAGTTTCAATCTCATTATATTGGTCTCACGATTTTTTGATGGTTAAATCCACCAATTTTATCACAACTGGTCTTAGTATCGCCACACAAACAAAAGCAATGAGAAAGGCAATCAAATGCGCACCAATCACACGTGTGAAATACTTACCACCAAAGCCAGTATTCACCGCAACCGACACCGCCGACATCCAGAATGCCATGATGCCAGACATATAAAACGCAAAGACAATTGGCGTAAATTTGGCAGGAACAAACCTTTCATGCTGTATACTCTTAGTTACTCACCACCAACGCTAGCCATTAGGTCAGCTTGGTGTTCACGCAAGAGTGCATCCAATAATTCCCCCAAATCCCCTTCCATAATGGCATCTAACTTATAAAGCGTCAGATTGATACGGTGTAATATAATGGGATTTCAAGGCTTTCAAGTATATTTTAGGGTAACGCTTTTACACCTAATCTATAGGTGTAACTAGGTGGTCATTATAAAATAAAAAGATATTTTTGTATAGGTGATAATTAAAACAACAAGCCAAACAAAAAGACCTACTACTGTAGGTCTCTATTTATTATCTGGTTTTGTCAGACTAATAATATCTTTAATAAGTGGTATATTCTCTTTTAACGAATTATTATCAGTCTCATCCTTTTTAGTTGTGTTGCCAAATTTAACTGCTGATGTCAACAATAAACCTAATATTGTACTGATAAGAAAACATAACATCAAAGGAATATGCCAAAAATTATCAGGAACAGTACCCTCTGTAAAATGTTGTAAGTATCTGTCAATCACCGCTATTAATAGTAATGAAAAAAGTACGACAGCACCGATACTATATTTTACAACATTACCAAATACTTCTATACGCTTAGTGGTAAGTTGATATTCTATATTTTTTTCATGAATATCTTTATCTTGTAATTTTTTATCAAGATTGGTGATTCTGGCATAGTCCTCATTATTGTGTGATGTCATCATAAAATACCTAGATTTTTTAAACGATAACGCATGGCTAATTCAGATACTTTAAAAATATTTGCAAGAGATTGGACTTCAGTAATACCTTCTTCAAATATCAACATATTAACCACAACTTTAGGCATTAAGATTTCAGCAGCGAAAGCATTGGCTTCAACTTCATCTGGGTCAGAATGCCCATTATGAAATAAAGTTTTTTCATTATCATATTTTTCACCATGAGATAAGGCATAATGACCCAATTCATGAGCCAAAGTAAATCTTTGATGATGAATATGCTTATTATCATTAACCTTGATATGAAAATATTCGTTGGTTTTATCATAGTTAATAGAACCAGATATACCTTCATCTAGAGATTCATAGCTGAAATTAATATCAGACTTATTCATTGATTTTTGAATATTTTCAATAATCTTTTCTAGGTTGATGGGCAACTTTCTATCCCAATATTTTTCTAAAACAGATTGGGCATATCTTGCAGCTTTGCTCATATACACCTCCTGAAATGAAAAACCCTACAATTAGCATGAATTATAGGGTCTTATCTTTATTATCTCAAGCTAATTTTTGTAACTTAGAATACATCAGGTATCATAGCATCTACCATCTTCAGTGTCAGTATATCATCTGCTACGCTAGGCAAGCTTAGAGGTGCTAAGTCAAATGGGTTATTGCCCAATCTATTAAGTGCAAATGGGTCTAATATGCCTGCTTGGTCTGTGAACTGTTCAACTAAGGTATGTTGTAGCAGTGTACTTGCAGGGGTTTTACCTAATGCTCTTACCATTGCTTTTTGGAATCTAACAAAGAACTTAGTAAACCTCATTAACCCCATTCTATTAGCATAATCCATAACTGGACCTGTAGGAATATCAAAGTTAATAAACACATCCTGTGCTTCTGCTATGGCTTGTTTTTCACTCATGCCCTGTTTTTTAAGGTGTTCAATTAAGATAACCTTAGCACTAAAATCAGAAAACTGGGTAGCATGAGTCATCATATTATGTAATGGTGAACCTCGATTCATCATGACAAAATCTATCCCTTCCTGTACTTTTTTAGGTATGAGCTTATCTTTATACTCATCAAACTTCTCTTCCCAAATAGAACCATAAGTATCCCTGTCATCAATCTTGACATCCTCAACAATAGAGGACATCAAGCCTTGTTTAAAGTAAACACTTAATGGATGTCTTTCCATTCTTGCAAATATATCCCTCATCTCTTTTTCTATTTGAGTTTTATCTTTAACTGTTTGATATTTAACCCTTAGGTCATTCAGTTCATTCTCTAACTCAACATAGTCCCTACCTTGCTTCCATACCCTAATAGACTCTTTAATAACATCTACTGGATTAACGCCTCTAAGCATAAGCATTAGTGAGTTTGAGATTATATTACCTTTAAGAACTTCAGGGTTTCTAATAACAACAAAATCATTTGCTAAACTAGTTAATCTTGATACAAAGTATTCAGCAATCATAAGCCTACCTTTAGCCTTATTACCTAGTATTGCTTTACTACTTATTACAAATGCTTTAGAGAAAGCACCTAAATCATCAAAGTGTTTATCAAATAAATCACCTATAGACAACTGTCTATAACCAAATGTCATTAAGAATACAGACTTCTTAACTACGATTGGTTCACCTTTACCAAATAATCTTTCAGCTTCTGCCCTAAAACTGTAGGGCATCATTCTTAAAGTCTCTAGTGTCTTTTCATCCTTACTTCTAGGGTCTAGTACAATAAACTCATAGGGTCTTTGTTTATAATTTAATTTATAATCTTGATATAATACTTTAGCCACATTTGCTTGCTGTTCCATAAGTAGTGGTTTAGCATCAATACCTGATACATATAAACCCATCAAGTCAATAAAGTTATTATTCCTTTCTAGATATTTATCTCTAGTAGCACCTCTCATCTCATAGTGTACATTGATAATAGCACCATAAGGGTCATAAGCCATTACCATATTACCAGTATCTTTAAATGGATTATAATCTTTAGGATTTACAGTAGTATTCCTTTTAATCATTAAAGCATCTTTATCTTTGATATATCTAGTAATGTCTTTATGGTCTCTATAGGTATAAATCACAGAACCTTTGGCATGGGTATCTTTCATATCTAATGCACCAGAGTTATAGTTTCTATAATTACTATTCTTATGGAACATTAAGTACTTTGGTGTTGTTAAGTCAGCACTATCTTGCTTCATGCCATCAGGACTTTGAGTTAATAATTCCCACCCTTCATCCTGTAGTTTTAATACTTCATCCATACTCTTAGCATAAACCAATGAACGTAAGCTGTTAGTATCTTGAGGTAAATAACCTTTCTGATAGCTGTACTTATTATATTTAAACTCCTGTTCTTTACTGATGGTGGTATATGCTTTATGAAGATTTAACACATTCCACATAGCATCAGGATAAGACTTCATCATATGTTTAGCAGTATCTAAGTCTACTCTATCTACGTACTCTAGTGCTTGTAGTGTAGCTAGTTTGTCAATAGCCTCAATAAGCTTAATGTTGCCCTCTTGACCATAGAATCTAGCAATACCCTCAGCATTCTTATACAGATTATTAGGTACTTCCTCTTTAGCTAAATAAGCTGCTAAGTCCATAGCACTCATAATAATGCCATTGGTTTTAGGTTTAGATAGGTTAAATGATGAAACCAAGGAGTGTAGTTCTTCAATGGTACTCTGTCTGTGCTTATCATCAGTAATTAGTTTAAGTACTTCAGCTTGGTTATCATCATTAAGTAAACTACTTACATCAGTTCTAAGTAATACTCTTGTTACTGCACTGGTTTCATCTACAGTTAAATCCTTACCTTTGTTAGGGAAGTAACTTCTGATATTTTTTATAACAGCTTTTCTGTGCTTCTCCCTACCTCTACCAATGTTCTGAGTCAGTCTTAGTACTTTCTCCATCACAACTTTAGAAGTATTACCTACAATACCAGTAGCTTCATTAACAAGTTCCCTTACTTCATTAAACCTACCTCTAGAGCTACTCTCGTTAATCATATTAACAATATCAGTCATATATACTTGGTTATCTTTTTCTTTAATTCTTGCGAACTCTCTAGATATCTTACCTATGCTATCTAGATGAGGATTACTTGAACCTTCTAGCTTTGATGCTTGTTTGACAGCAAGACCCATAGCAAGATGCACTGCTTTATTAAGCGGTTTAATCATTAAACCTACACCTTGCCAAGCAATCTCATGTAATGCTCGCTTATTAGCTCTTACATCGGCATCCACTTTAAGTAGTTTATTACTTAGTACATCAAGCTGACTTTGGAAGTCTTTACCCCCTTTAAAGAATGCTTGCTCAGTTAGTGCTTTAAATACCTTATCAAAGATAGTCATTAACTTGTCAAACCAAGACTCTGCTTCTCTTTGTTTCACTTGTCTTGGTTTCTGAAGTACTTTAGCCATCTCTTCATTAGCTAAACCAAGAGAGGCAAATACAGCTATCCTATCATTTAAGTGCTCTTCTGAATTAAATACATATTCATATTTTCTCTTGGCTTCTAAGGCATCTTCAGATGTTGGTCTATCAGTTGTTAAAAAGTCTTTATAGCTTAATTGCTTCTTAGCATCACTATATAATTTAACTAGTGATTGATAATTCTGATTTGCCCTATGGTTTTCCATGGCTGTGAATACAGCGTGTAATGAGTTATATACAGCAATCTCTTTATCACTCATTTTAAAACCATGTAGTAAGGCATCAGACTGTAGAATCTTATCATTATCTACTATGGTATCTTGGTTGCTATTCATACCAAAGGTACCAATGATTCTTTGAGTTAAATCATTAAGTCTTTGGTTATGCTCACTACCAATCATAGAACTATCTAAAGATTGAATAACTTCTACAGTACTCATATCAGAAGTAATATCTGATTGTGAATATCTTTGCTTGAATGGAATGTCTTTGGGTGCTATACTGTTTTTGTCAGATGCTCCCATACCATCACGATGAAGGGTAGGGGTGGTATGCGTAGATGTAGATGAACCTATACTCTTCACTATATCACCATCTGACTCCTTAAATGTACCAAATGCTCCCACATTATCACGAGTTCGTGTAGGGGTAATGTGCGTAGGGTTAGAAGTATCTCCACCTACTCTATCACCGCCATTTGGTACATCTTTATCATGAAGCTCATATCCTGTAAGAACCCAAGCATTATTTCCTAAGTTTTTAACAAGATTTGCTTCATAACCATTATGTCTTATCTTTAGCACAGAAGACTTACCATCAGGTGCTATATTTCTTTTATATTCAACACCCAAAGCAATCGTTTTAACAATATCTTCTGTTAGCATTCTAGTTACTTCACGGTAATCCATACCATCTTTACGCATTCTGGCTTCAATGATATGGCTAATACCCATTGCACCTTTGGTTTTACCATTAGCTTTTAATACACCTGTACTACCCCATACAAAATCAATCCAACCAATATCATTGCGATACATGGCTCTTTTCTTATCTGCTTTGGTGGTAATGACTTGATTCATTGCTTTTATACCACGCTGTATATTAGCTTTATTGCTCTTCATAGCAGATGCACTATGACGAAGCACCCCAGTACCTTGTATAGGCTCATAAGGGACAATAAGAGCATCTACAGTCTTTGCAAATACATTAAAATTATGTGACGTATTAAAACCAAGAATAGAATATACAGCTTTTAAGAATGTATCTAAGGCTGATTGTATCTTAGATGATTTGATACCTAGCGTTCTGGTGTCTAAATTATCAGCAATGAATGCACGGAATTTAACATCAGTCAAACCATAAGCAATAAATTCATTCATATCTGCCAGTTCTTTGGTATATTGACCATTTGCTTTTTGTTTGATTTGCTCATACATCTTTTGCATATCTTTATATGCTTTAGAACCTTTCTCCTTACCAAGTCTAATTCCTGTCTCTGTTAAGGCATGAAGTAATTCATGGTTAATCAGTCTAATCTTTCTATCTGCTGATAATTCATTATTAGACATGATAGAGGGTCTTAGATAGATGGTATTGGTTTTATTGTCATACATGCCATCAGCTTCACTTGGAAAGTCTTCTGTCATGATGATGGCTAATCCTTTATTATTCTTAGCTACAGAAATCAAGTAATCAAATAACTTAAATTCAGCACTATCATCTCTTAGCTTACCCACACTCTTTTGTAGTTGGTTTAGGCTATAAGGTTTTGGTAATGATTGTTCTTGTTGTTCAATCTCTAGGTCTTTAAAACCTATTTTTCTTTGATTTCCAAAGAATATCCCGTCATCACCATCATGCTTGACACCTTTAAGCAGAGTGGTTATACTTAGTTTGCTTCCGTTGTGGTTGGTTGAGCTACCTACAGGTTGGGTGGTACTGTTCCCAGCAACGGAAGTTTCAATCTCCACTGCTTCAATAGCATGGAGATTTTTTCTTTCTAAGCCATCTGTCAAGATATAATCTTTAACTGTAAGTTTAACTCTGTGTAAATTCCCATTAATAAGAGCAGGCACATATAAACGATGTACTGCAATGACATCTGTATTTTGATGCTTAATATCTTCATGAGTTTCTGCTACTACAGCATTGGTAACAAGCTCTTCGATGCCCTGTACTGATTGACTGGTGGTATGGGATAATTCTTTATTATTACCCATTTTCTTACGGTCTTTTTTACCTACTTGTAGCACCCATCCCGTATCTTTATTATATAGACCATCTGTCTTTTGAATTTGTCTTAAAATTTCATCAGCCAGTTTTTTAGTATCTTTAAAACCAAGTTGTTTAGTTTTAATTTTTACAACAGGTATGTCAGGAAGTTCTCTTAGATTACTTCTTTCTCCGAAAGAGTTTTTATTATATCGGTAGCTAATTTCTACATTATGCTCGTTGGCTTCAATTTCTAATTCTTTTAATTCCTCTCTTGTAGGTATGTTTGATAAGATACTATTATTTGGTTTACTTAATCTAGCTAATAACGTAGTTACCTTTGCTTTAACTGATTTCTGTATTTTCTCAAGCTTCTCTAATTCTTCCTTTTCTTTGGCTTTATCTTCAGCAGTTAATTCATACTGACCACCATAACCTGCATACTGATGAACTACATTTACTTTCTCATAATGTTGTATCTTTAAAATATCCCTATTAATAGCCATCTCTACTTCATTGATTACTCGGGGTCTTACATCTGAGATAATCTTATCAAACTCTCCGTCAGTTGCATCTAAATATTCTTCCTTCTCTTTAGAATTCATATTGAGAAAATCAATTAAGGATTCAATCATAGTTTCATTGAATACCTCTTCACCGATATCTTCTCTAATGTTTACTAAACCATCAAGAGTATCTAAGAAAGCATTGACACTAGCTAAGTTAGCATGATAATCTCTTGTAGTTTCATAGAACTTTTTATTAAGAACTCTTACCATAGACACATAGTTACGTCTACCAGCAATAACGTTATCATGTACGTTAAGACTTACATCACCATTCATCGCAGCAGCTTCAAATGCAACCCTAGCATCTACACCTTGTACTTGTGCTGAGTTAGGTGCTACTGCTGCACTTACCCATTCTTGAGTTAATACAGAAGCCTTCTTATATTTAACCTTACCATCAGCACCTATGGTTTTCATTTGATAACTATCAGAGACATCAACTGTAATAGTCTTAGATTTTAGAATTCTAATATCACTAAGCTTGCGTTTATGTTTAGGTTCAGCATAGTTAAATGCTGTATTTACTGTAGGGTATACTTTAAGCAATGGTTTCTCCACTTGCTCTTTGTATTCTTGTTTAGTAAGACCTTCAAATTCTAATTGGTCTGTAGCCATAGTCTCTAACATATCTTCGTAAGTTAAAGGTTCTTTATCTTTAGCACGTCTAGCATTTATACTAGTAAGTCTATCTTGTACTAGCTTTTTATGGGTAGTATTCAAAGATTCTTTAATCTTTTCTTTCTTGGCTTCTAGTGCTTTATCTAGCTGTGTCTTATGTAAAGTAAGATAAATATTAGCTGATGCTTCATGGAATCTAATATTAGCTCTTCTAGCTTCATTAAACGACTTACTATATTTATTAAAAGATTCAATAATAATTCCTCCAATGACATCATTATAAGCATCTTTTAATTTTTTCTGCTGTTGCTTAGTTAAGAATACATCACTATTAAGCATATCACTTGGATGTGGTAAGTTAAATTCTCTGTCATTAAGTGCTGCTCTTAAGTCATCCTGTAATTCATTATAATCATCTACAAAAGCTTCTAGTTCTCTGTTATACTCAGCCTCACTCATAGAGCTCTTATTAGCTTCTAGGCTCTTATGTGTATTATGTAAAGACTCATATGAATTAGTGACATCTCTAATTAATGACTCAAATGCAACTTCCAATAGTCTTTTAACACCTGCACCATAACCTGCAGGTATCAGTACTTCTTTAGCACCTTGCCTACCTTGAATAGATGGATTAATTCTATAGAATAGATTAACTCTTAATTTACGGTCTGGTTTATAGGTACTAAGCTCTTTTTCCATAATAGTACCAAGACCTTCATAATAATCATTTAAACCTTTTAATCTGGTTTCATGAAAATTGCTAAAACCAGATTCTTCAGTAAACACACCAATCTGATTCATTAAATCTGGGTTTTCCTTATTAACCATTAAACCCATAAGTGTGTATGAAATAGCACTGCCATTGTTTACACCATCAGCACCTAAGCCAAATGAAGTAATAAGGTCAGTATTATCTTTCTGTGCTTGTTTAAACTTAGCATACTCAACTAAAGCTCTGAATGATAAAGCTTGCATAGCCCAAGCATCTACAACTGTTTGGATATTATCCATATCAGATTGATTTAATTCTTTGTCCTCTAGTAACTTTTGTGTACTAGTAACAGCAGTCTGAACGGCTTCATCAGTTTCTAAGTGTTCAAAGAAGGCAGGTAAGAAGTCTTCTGCTCTTACTTTATCTACAGTGAATCCTCTACGATATGTTAGATTATTTAACATACTTTTAATAACATCTTCTGTACCTTCTGCATTTTCAGCAACAGCACTAAATAGATGCCCTAAGTCAGTAAGCTGACCATCTACAACAAAGTCTGTTTCAGTGCCTGTAAGATTATTTAGAACATCAGCTTCAATTACTTGCTCAAAGTTCTTATAATCAACCATTGCTCTATGAATCTTCATGGTCTGCATATTTACTTCATTAGAATTATACTGACCACGATTATTCTTAGTTACATAGTTAGAATCAAAGAACTCTTGGTAATTGCCTTCTTCATCTCTTTTTAAGCCAGAAGTAAAACCTATAAGTCTCTCAAGCTCCCTATTATTACCTTCTGCTTTAGCTTCAGCACCTACACGCTTACTTTCATGCATATCATCTAAAGTATCTTTACTTATGTATGCACCAATCATGGTTTTAGCTTGCTCAGGGAACTTCTCTACTAGCTTTTGTAAACTATTAATAGAATCCTTGTTAATTACTATAGGTTCTTGTTGCATATGCTTTTGCAGCTTAGCTTGAGTATTAGATACTTTAGCAGTAGTGCCTCTGATATCCCTATTAACAGTATCTGTAGGTTCTAGCGTAGGTGAACGTAAACCTACATCACCACCAAATAACTTAGCTAAGAATCCTTGTGTACCTTTATTGATTTCTGTAATATCATCTAACAATTTCTTTTTGCCTTCACCATCAGGTGTAGTAAACGATAAGAAGGTAACTATAGAATGGTCATCAGCAGCTTCATTATCATCATTACTATCTAGGGCATATGAATCCTTTTTAAGCTCGTCATTACTGATAGTAGTCTCATACATCAATCCTACATTAACCAATGAAGAGATTACCCAGTTACCTAGTGAAGCTATCATTCTACCTCTATATAGTTCACTAACATCTTTATTGGTTTTTAAACCAAGTAACTCATAAGCTGTTCTACCAATACTATTAACTGTATTATTATATCTATCCCCTACATATTTATATTTAGATAGTAACTCAGAAGGTATACTAATATCTTCAGGGTAATTTAGTAATTTACCTATATCTTTGTATGAGTTACTGTCTTTATTGTTAGCAATAAAGTGAGAGTAAGCAGATAGAGATAGAGCAGTTAGGGTATTCTCATCAAAGCTACCATCTTCTTTTTGTAAATAACCTTTAAAATCTCTAAATGAATAATCTCTGCCATCTGCTCCAATAGCTTCTTTGTGATATGAATTTTTTAATGCCTTAACAAACGCTTTATTAAAAGCTAAGAAGTGATTTACTTGTTTAATTTGTGCTTCAGTAGCTTTAATATTAGGAAGTAATTCTTCAATACCTGTAGTTAAATTATTTTCTAGATTACTTGCTAAATTTAATATGCTTACTAGAGGCTTATCAGCTTCTTGTTTGAAACCAAGAATAAGATGGTTTTGTGATTGCCAGTGCTTAGATTTCTCCTGTTCTACTTGTTCAGGTGTAATATTAAATACTGTATTAACAGTAGTACTTTCTTTCTTAAAACCAGTAAGAGAAGGTTCATTAGACTTGCTAGCTATTTCATTATTATCAGTATTGGTTTCCTTAGTATTGACTTCTATAGGAGTATCTTTAGTCTTAGTATCATTACTTTCAGTTTTAACTGGTTTATCTGTAAGTTGAGATTTAACAGATGCTAAGGTATCTTTATCTAACTTAAGGTCAGTTAGTTCATCTGAGATATCAACAGGACTATCTTCAACTTTAGTAACATTACTTTCAGTCTTAGCCTCTTTACCCGTAAGTTGTGCTTTGAAAGAAGCTAGAATGCCCTTATCTAATTTGAGATTGGTTGATTCCTCTGAAGTATCTACAGGAGTATTATCAACCACATTATTAGATTTAACTTCACTATTGGCTTTAGTATTAACTTTAGTATTTTTATTAGAGTTAGCTTCATCCTGTTGAGGTACAGTATTTTTACTTAAATTAAAAGCAGGTTTACCTTTTTCAATACCATACACTTTATCTTTCATCCATGCTCTAGCATCTTCTACAGATTCTCTTGGTACATTCTGTAAGAAGTTATCTATATATTGTGCTTCAGTAGTGCTGTATTTCGTTCTGTAAAGCTTGTTAGGCTCAAGTTCAAGTACTGCCTTAGCAAAGTCATCATGCTTCATGAACATACGCTTAAAATAGCTTCCATAAGCTTCTGCGTGTGTGGATGGCTTACTATCGGCTAGGGTAAATGGGTTAGGCTTATATCCTTGCTTAGGTGGGTTATAAGGACTGGCTAGCCAACCAGAATCACCGATATTGATTCTACCTTGTTCCATATCATACATAGAGCTAGGTCTTGATTTACCAGATTCATCTGTGTACCTACCCCTACCCAAGAATGTACCATCTTCAGGTACTTGACTAACATCCTGTACTAATTGAATTTTACCTGCTTTAACATCCACAGAATTCTTACTGGTTTCAGTCAAAGGAGGTAATTCTGATTTAACTCTCTCTTGGGTGAACTCTCTACCTTTAAATGTAGCTTCAGCTTCATCATAACTTCTAGTAGCTCTATTAGTAGCCTTACTGGTTACACTAGACATAGAAGTATCTAGTGTAGGTATTTGAGCACTCTCTGTATTATAGTCAGCTAGATAATCAGCCCAAGCATTAGTGAAATCATCTACAAGCTTAGCTTCTTTACTTATTTGTTCAGTAAGTTTATTTGGTTTAAATACAGTTAAAGCATTAGAACCATCAAATTCTGGGTAAGCTTCCCTTAAACCAGTATATTCAGTAACAAACCATTCTTTTGTATCAGCGTCTTGTGCAATGATAGGTGCATCATTTATATCTTTAATATTACTATCTTGTACTAACTGCAGTGCTTGATTTATTGCATTATTCTTAGAAACACGAGTATCCCTTAGGTATCCTAAATCAGTTAATAAATTACTAGCTGCTTTAATGTTATTAGCATTAATAGCATTTTCAAAACCAGTAATATAATCTTGTAAGCCTCTGTTACTTTCTAAAGTAGTATTACCTACACTACCTATGAGAATATCATCAGTAACACCTTGTACATCTCTAGTATTTGCTACCTGTCTTTGTACATCCATCATCTTATGGATAGCACGTTTTTGGTTGTCAGTTAGCTTAGGATTACTATCAATCTCTTCAGGTGTTGTATTACTTAATGAGAATCTTTGAGTAAAAGTGGGTTCATTATTAATAAGCTCTGTTTGTTTTGGGTTGGTAGTACCATCCTCCTCTGAGTTAGGGGTATTTATTACATATTCTTGCTCTATTTCATCATAAGTCTTAGGTTTGATGGTAGATGGTTCACTTGCATCTATATTGGTTTCATCACCACGAAGGATACCTAGCTGTTTTTTATATTCAGCTTTTTCTGTATCATCTAAGAATGGATTTACATCAATCTCTAATTCAGTTAATTTATCATTAAATGAACCAGCAAATATCTGTTTACCTTGCTCTTTGATTTCTTGTTCTTGTTGTTCTAAACCAGTAATCTCAGCAAGTTGGTTTTTAAGTGTGTCTATCTGTTCTTGTAGCTTTGCTTTACCTTCTTCATTCTTAGTATTGACTTCTTCTTGTTCCCACTGGCTTAGTAGGTTATTAAGTTCGTTTAGAGCGTTGTTTGTATCATTGGCTGTATCTATGCTGGTACCACCAAAATCAACACCTGCATTCGCTAAGATATTATTATAATATTGGTTGGTTTCTTTGATATTTTTAACTTTATTAAATCTGGTTTGTGCATCTGTACTACCTGCACCTGCATTATAGAATGCTAGTGCCATCTCCCAATTACCATTACTTCTTTTAAGTAAATCACGCATGAATCTGGCTTGACCATCAATCGATGAAGCCACATCATTGACATTCACGCCATATTGTTTAGCAGTAGCATCTAAAAATTGTGCGATACCTTTAGCACCTGCAGGGCTCTTAGCGTTTGGATTAAATGCTGATTCTTGAGCCAGTTGTGCTTTTAGTATTCTCTGTTCTTGTTCTGTATAACCATATTTAGTGTAAATTTCCTTCATTAAATCATCATAAGGTGTAGCCCCTAAATTAAGGTTTTTATGTTTAATGTAGTGACTACTACCTACAGATTTTCTCTGTTTAAAGGCATCAGCAATAGACAATGCACCTTCTTTGTTTTGATGCAAGATATTAACTTTAATACCATCAGAGAAAGTAACTTGAGTTACCCAACCACCCCCATGTTTATTATTATCAAAAGCAGTGATATTAGTTACTTCATACTTTGGATTGATAAATAGATTTCTAGCATTAGCGTCTTTACCAAATGAGCCATTAAAACCATAGTCTACGCCCTCATGTTTATAGCCTGTTCTTTGCTCCATGTACTTACCAGTTTGTTTATAACTGTTAAGTGGTTTACCATTTACTATGAATCTATCAAGATAAGGGTTAATATCTCCACGCTTACCATTAGCATCTCGAGCTAACCTTAAGTCATAATGGTCATTAGTGCCTTTACCTGTATCCTTTTTAGAATAGTCCCCCATGATGGCTACTTGGATAGGATTCTCTTTATTTACTTTATTAGATGTAGAAATAGTAGAGATATTATATTGACTGGCTACATCATTTATCTTTTGTGTTTTTTGTTTATTGATGGCTTGAGCTTGAGTAAATAACTTGCCTAAGTTTGGTTTGCTATTGTCTTCCTTGATGGGTAATGGTTCATTTAATCCACCTATAGCAGATGAAGCACCGCCAAGAGTACCTCCGATAGCTACACCTTCACCAACAGCACGACCCATGCCTTGAGTAATAGGCATACCACTAGCGTAGTTAATAGCACCTGTTTCATAAGATGAATGCAGAGCTTCTTCTAATGCTTCTGAACCTGCTCCAATAACCACACCACCAACATAATTAGTAGGCTTACCGAATTTACCCACACTACTTGCGGTACTTTTTAATAAGTTATCTGCAATATTTTCAGGAGAATATTTGGTATTTAATACTTTTTGGGTAAGCATATTTACCCCTGCAATACTTCCTGCGGTCAATACCCCATTAAGAGTGTCTGGATTAACACCTCTTTGCATAAGTTCATTAGAAGCATTGCCATAAGAGCTAAGACCCTCACCTACTAAAGCAGCACTGATTTTACCACCTAAACCAGCACCTTTAGTAACAGCACTACCCATTAAAGCAGAAGTGCCCATATCACCTACTTCTTGTACTAGAGTCATTGCTAAATGTCTTGGATTACTGTAATAATGGGTAAGAGTATTCTTTAAATCTTGTACTTCACTCCCTGTATTGCTTGCTTTATCTAATTGGTTTTTATCGTATCTAAGTGTATCAGAAAGATAAGGTTCTACTTGTTTTGCGTATTTATGAGTAGATACTAAGCCTACATTTTCTAATGCCTCTGCTACTTTTTGGGTGCTTGGTGTGTATTCATACCCCCAAGATTCTTTAATAGCACCTGAGACATCTTCCCCATTTAAAAGAGCCGTAGCACCTACTACTGGGGTATTTACTAACCTAGAAAAATTATCATATGCAGCTTTAGTGCTTCCATACAGACCTGTTAGAACATTATTAACACCACTATTTACCCCTAAATCTACGCTACGAAGAGCATCACTTATTGTATCTAAGCCAGTAGTATTTGGTCTATGTGGCGCATAGTGGTCTTCAATATGGCTTACTAGCCTATCTTGTTCTGTTGTGGGGATAATTCTTGATTGTGGGGTGATAGTAAGTCTATTACTTGCATTATTCACATTGACTATTTGTCTTTGTCTTGCTTGGCTTAATTTGGTTGAATCCGTCATATTACTTGCCTGTATTAAATATGGTTTATGGAAACCAAGTATAAAATAATCTAAATAATATATACAAAAAATACACCCAGTGACTTACTGGGTGTATTTTTAAGCATTAATAACTATCGCATACCTACTTTAGGTTTAGGTAAACTGCCTTTGGTACTAGCAGGCATCTGTAGAGATGGTAAAGTACCCTTAACTGTACCTGTCCATTTTCCTTGTATCCTATTCAACTCATTTGTTCCTGTAAGTATTGCCAAAACATCGGCATCTAACACACCAGCATACTGATTTAAGAAACCATCAGGTAAACTATCCCTAATCATCCCTAAATCCACTCCTAGTGTTGATGCTTCTTTTAAAATAGCCCTACTTATTTCTCTAGTTCTATTACTTGATTCAGTCATTAGGTTTCTATTATAGATTGCGTATAAAGCATCTATATCTAATTTATTATTTTTGACATAACTTTTATTAGGGAATCTATTAGAATACCCAGAACTACCCAATACATCGCCTTGATACATGTCTGATTTTAGTATTTCAGCCATACCAATGTATTCATCTTTTGTCAAAGGCTGACCATTTGGCTTCTTATAATTATCCAAATTTGTTTTAATGCTGTTTCTAAGCCCTTCTCCTCCTACCCATCCTTTAAATACTCCAAAGTTCCTATTGTTAGTCCACCAAGCATCTTTTGATGGTGATTTATATACTATTGGTTTTATCTCACTTGCTTGTTTGATAGAATTAACAAAATTAGCTGTTAGTTTATCGTTATCAATAGAATACTGTCCATCTCGAGTAAGGCTTATTGCACCTCCTGTTCCTAATCGGGTATTGACAATATGCTTATTAAAACTCTCTTGGGTTTTTGTAAATTTTTTATCTCCCTCTTCTATCTTTGTTGCATTCGATTGTGCATAAAATTGATTATTTTGATTATTTACTTTCGTTTCATTAGTCTTAGCATTCCATATAGCTGCCTCACCTTGAGCTGCAGCAGCATCTGCTTTCATCTTCGCTATCATTCTATCAAAAGCTACTTTAACTTTCTCGGCTTCTTTTGCATCAAACTTATTAAGTACCTTGCCAAAGATAGATGGGTTATGCGTATCTTCCCCTAACAGAGTCAATACATTTTTATCTGCAAATAACTTAGTATAATCAACAGTACCATTAGCATCTTGAAAGTTAGGTAGGACAGTTCTTAACTTATCGATTATTACATCTGCTTTGTAATTTTCTATATTATCCCTAACGGCATTAACTTTATTTAAAGCATCTCCATAATTATTTTGTTGGTTTAACTTATATAACTCAAATTCATGATTAAATATTCCCTGTAAGTGTGTAGGCAAATTATTTTTAATAACTTCTACAGAATCAGGTTTACTTAGCGCTGTTTTAACAGCAGTATCTAATGCATGAGCATCTTGTCTATTATTTAAATCAATTTGATTGGTTTGATTTAATATATTCTGTGCTTCAAGATTAGCTAAATTATTAGCCCTTTGAGCAACTACATTCCCTCTACCATCTAGTGCAGTTAATGCCTCTTTACTTGGGTTTAATCCACCCATACCATCAGAGATGTCTTGTAATGCTTGTGTATGTCCTGCCATCTTATCAGGCGTTAAATCAGTTAGGTCTAATGAATTAATATAATTCATGGCTCGTACATCAGCATTCTGCCTAGCTGTCTTTTCAAAACCATCAAGAATACCTTTAAGGCTATCTGATATTTGTCTATCATTTTCTCTAGCCATGGCTATTAACCCTACTGCTTGATTAGGATTATAGTTACCTAAAGTGAAATCAATTTTATTAACACCCATTATCATACTCCGTATTTCTTCATGTATTCAGAAACTGATTGATGTGCGTGAGGTTGTTCAGCATATCTTCTAGCCTGTCTATCCTCCAGTTGTGAGTTAATTCTTTTTCTATTGGCTTCATATTGTTTATTAGCCATATCCATTGAGAAGTTAAGTTGCCTATTAATCATCTTATTATTTTTATAGCCGTTATAAGCATCCCATAGACCTTTAACACTTGAAGCTATTGCATTCATCTTTTGGAATGAATCCATACCATTAACTGCTGATTGCATATTTCTGCCTGTGTTCATAGCACCAGATAGAATATTATTACCTAGATTAGTAGCTCTCTCTGTAAATGCACCTAGTCTAGGGTTTTTAGCGTATGCTTTAGCTACTGTATTATTAATACTTACACCAGTACTAATGTCGCCATAGTCATACCCTGTATTAAGATAAGGTGTACTTTCTACCATGCCTGATTCATAAGTAAAGTTATTAGGTGTGGTAATAGATTCTAATACAGAAGGCATGGCTGCTGTAACTGTAGTTGGGTAAGTAGAAATACCTGATAAACCAGAAGTACTGATTGGTTTAACATTTAGTGTTTTATATAGTGGGTTCATTGTTAATTTCCTTATATTAATAATATATCTTCTACAGCCTCACCTTCATAAATTTTATATGGCTGTACTGGGATATACATACTGTTCTCTACAAAGTTAGTAGCCATATCCATGACTAATTCACTTACATCATACATCATTGACCTATTATAAAAAGTTTCAGGTGATTCACCCAAATTTACTTGAGAGCTATACATATAACTAGATAGCGGTCTAAGCATCAGTTCTTGTTCTGGTTTAGCTACACCTGTATTCAATAACTCTTGGGTCTCTTTTAATTTCTTGTACTTATCATTTATATCACTCATAAATGCTTCGTATTCTTTTTTAAAATCTATCAACTTTAGTTGTATGGCTTTATTATGTACATCAAATGATGTATTTAGTATTTTCATTACATCAACAGCTTTAAACCCTTTAAAAGATTTGCCCTTACTGTAATACGTAGCTACAATAGCTCCTACTAATGCTATAGCAGTTACAAGCTTAGATGACCATCCTAGTTTAACTGCAAGCTTGACAGCTAAATCTATGGCTATGGATATTGCCATGCCTACTGCTATTGATTTAATAACAGCCATAGCCATCATTGCGCCTGTACCACCATCTAAACCAACCGTGATAACAGTGATAGCAATACCTATAATAGCAATAACAGCTTTAAATACACCACGCTGATACCACCTTTGTTTGGTAGTGTATCTAATTAAAATATGTACCCTTAATGCCTTATTGTATAGCAGTTCTTTTTCTTTAACGGACATACCTTTGGTTACTAACCCATCTAAGGGTATAGCCATATTCTCATCATCGCCATTATGATTTTCTGACCTATCAGCATACTGCTGTGTTACCTGTAAACCAAAAACAGAAATCTTAATATAGTGAGTATCTGATTCTTGATACATAAAGTTATGAACGAATCTACTACTAGTCCTAATTTGATTGATTTTACCTGATAATATACTAGTAGCTTTCTCATAACTTAACTGCTCACTGTTAGCCTTATATCTGCCTACCTCTGATACCCTCCCTTTTACTCTTTCTTTTAGTATCCTAGCATAGCTAACTACCACATTAGTATGGTTATCAGTTATATGAACATCCTTTCTACCATAGCCATACTCTGTCTTTACGCTGTACTTAATCTGATTATTAAAGTATCTATACAAATATTCAGCTAATATAGGGTCATTATATGAATCAGTAATACCCACACTTAAACTAATATACATAGTGTGTACTTTACTATAATCACCTCCTAGTGCTTCAGTTAAGTCTGAGGTAGTCTGAGTTAGGTCAATACCTACCTTCTTAAATAGTGCTTTAGTATGATTCTTTTTAGTAGTATCTTTGCTTTTATCTAAATCTACCCCATCTGTTCTTATATACAATCTAGGATATATTTTACTCTTACGGGAATATACGTTTAATGCTGTATCAATAGATTCAATCCCTTGACCCAAGCCATAAGTAAATAATGCTTTACCATCAGTAGTCTTATACATTACTTGTATGTAGTCTATATAATTTTCTAAAGGCAACTCAATATTATCAGGTGTTATAGGATTCACATCAGATAAGTCTAAGGTAAATGAGCCGTTAGTTCTATTTACTGCTGTTTTAACTAACTGCCCTCGTGTAGCAGGATTATCATTGATATAAGGATACTGAATAGTAACCCTATTAGATGTTCTATTATGTTTATTCTTACTTATAACTACTACTGCGGTATCTTGGTTTAAACCAGAGAAAGTATGATTAAAATAACCTTTATTATTCGCAGTAATCTTAGTTACTGTATTATCTATGGTTATAGATACTTCAGCATTAGCTTGAGTATATCCTGTAATTACACCCTCTAAAAAAGTATTAACTGTTAATCTAGGTGTTTCTACTACTTCTGATGTGGATTCAGTATAGTAATTAACTGCTAACTCATCTCTAGTGCCTTCTGTAAAATTAGGTGTTTTACTGCCATCAAACCAAGTAGTATCGACACTGAATAGTTCATCATTATATTCCTTTCTAGTTTGTGGTGATATGTGCATGACTGCACTGGTTATGGTTGCTTCCTTTCCATACATAACTAATTTATTGGTATTTAGATTATATCTATAACTTTTAGTTAATTTATCATACGCATAATGTATGTGTCTTTTATCTCCTACGTAGAAGTACTCTAAAGTAACCTTCTTGCCTGTAGTATCTTCTAAGTATCTAATAACTGCTCGTTTTAGTGTTTCTTCTGGTTTATGTACTGAAGCTGTCGTAGGATTACCAAATATATATTTAGAAGTATCCTCAGCCATCCTATAAGCCTTATTAAACTTATTAGGTATATTTTGTATAATCCTCTCTCTAACAGTATCATTAAATACTGATTCATTTAAATCTATTTTATCATTCTGTAAGTTGTAATGTTTTTTAGCTATGGTTGCATACTTAACAGAATCTATAAATGAGTCATCATCTGTCATCCTTTGGGATACAGATTGACCATGTACTCTAATCTTTGAGCTGAACACTCCCATAATATCTTTCCTTAATAAAATAACCAAGCCTATCGGCTTGGTTATTATTATAGTAGCATTAGCTTTAGAGTGTTATTCCTGCTTGTTTAGCAGTTTCTGTTAATACTTTAGCAATATATTCATCGCCTAGTTTGTTTGTAGCATCGGCTCTTGTAGCATCATCAGATGTCTTTCTAGTAACCCAAGAATCTACCATAATCTTAGATAAGTTCATCTGTGTTTGCTTTTGGAACTGTTTAGCTTGTTCTCCAATTAGCTTATTATTTCTATCAATAACAGAATGTGCACCTACAACGGTATTATCTACTTGTGCTTTTTCAGTAATCTTTTTCTGTTCATATAATGCAGCCTGTGCTTGAACATTCTTAACTTCAGCAGGCAGTTTATTAGCTAATTCATACTGTGCTTGTTTAAGCTCTTCTGCTCTGATAGCTACTTCTGATTTAGATACTGCAATTTGTTGTTCTTTCAATCCAAGCTCTTTAGCACTCAAATCCAGCTGTGCTTGTTTTAGAACTAAGTCTTTTTGTAGTAATGGTAGCTGTGCTTGTTTCAAACTTACTTCAGCAGTACTCAAGGCAATCTCAGCATCTTTAATATCTAGCTCTTTTTCGCCAAGTGTTACTTGATTCTGTTTCAATCTAACCTCTTCAGTCATAATTGGTAGCTGTGCATTTTTAAGCTGTACATCTGCTTGTCTTAATGCAGTCTCTTGCTGTGTTAAAGGTAGCTGTGCTTGTTTAAGTTTAAGCTCTTCAGTAATTAATGGTAATTGTGCTTGCTTAGTCTTAATATCTTCATCAGCTAGCAGTAACTGTTTGGATTTCAGTTCAATATCTTTATTTAATAAAGGAATCTGTGCTTCTTTCAATGAAACTTCAGCTTCTTTAATTTTAACTTCAGAAGCCATAATAGGTAATTGAGCTTCTTTAATAGCTACTTCAGCAGCAGACATTTGAACTTGAGCATCTTTAATAACCAGTTCTTTTTCCATGATAGGAAGTTGTGCTTTCTTTAATTTAATATCTTCAGCACCCAAATTAATCTGTTGTTCTTTAACTTCTATATCTTTTTGTAGTAAAGGTAGCTGGGCTTTCTTCAATTCTACGTCAGCTTGAATCATAGGTAGCTGTGCTTCTTTCAAATCCATTTCACGTTCTTGTAGTTCTAGCATTTGTGTTTTAAGTTGCTGTTCAACTTTAGCCAGTTCTACCTGTTGTCCTTTAATTAGTTGCTCTACTTTGGCAATTTCTAATTGCTGACCTGCTAGTAGTGTTTCAGCTTCAATACCTCTAATCTTAGCATCTATACTTCTGGTTTCAGCTTGTAGATGTAATACTTCTAGTGGTAATCTATTTTGAATCTCATACTGTAGCTTAGCAGTTTCAGTATCTTCTTTGTTAGATTGACTATCTACCAAACCACCTTGTTTAGTAACCAATACTGTTTCTGATGCAGTATGATTGACTTTAGCTTCTAGTAATTGAGATTCAAGAGTAAGTTTATTAGGTAAATTACCTAATTCTACTTCTTTTAGGTCTGTATCTGCTTTAACTGCTTTTACTTGTTGTTCAGTTAGTTTTATCTGTTGTTTGGTAGCTAGAATATTAGATTGTGTATTTTCAATATCTGATTCTATTCTAGCTTTTTCAGTAGGTAATTTATGTGCCAACTCGTAAGATAGAATATCTGTAGCAACAGTTTCTTTGTCAATCTGTTTACCTAGTACATCTAGCTGTTTGGTATTAATAGCTGTATTAGACTCAATATTCTTAACTTCACTAGGTAATTTATTACCTACTTCGTATGTAATTCTTGAAGTTTCTGCTCTTTCTCTATTTGCTTGTTCGTCTACTAAATTACCTTGCTTTTCTACAAAAGTAATATCTGCTTTTATTTTATCTAATTCAGCTTGTAGTATTTCGAGCTCAATACCTAGCTTTGTTTTCATCTGTGCATACTGTACAGATAAACCAAGGATTTCTTTTAAAGCCCCCAGATAAACATTGGAATAATCAGTGTCTCTGATACGTTCCTTATCCCATTCTTCTTTAATATGGAGTTTAACAGAACGCATTAGGGTATCAAAGATACCATTACCATTAACATTAACTTCCGTTAATTCACTAATGTTAAATTCTTCATTAATCGTACTGTTAGGAATAGTAATACTCATCTTTGATACCCTTATACTTATTTAATAGCTTGCCGCATCTCTTGAGATTTAGCCAGTTCTTCTAGTTCTTCTTTAGTTAGTGGAGGAAGTTCTTGAATAGAGTATGCTTTAGCTTCTTGATACTCACGATACTCACGACCACGTTCATCTTTCTTAGCAATAAACTTATTCATTACCTTTTCTTTAATGGTATTTAGAATAATCTGTGGTACGTGCCACTCAACACCAAAAGGAATGTACTTAGTCATGGTAGGTACTACAGAGTTGCCTGCTGAGAATACATCGCCCTGATAATCACGTTTAGTAGAATCCATAGGAGTGATAATTACACGTACTAGCTTGGTAGCCTCATCAATAGTTTGCTTGATACGTTCATTATCTGTTAGACCATCGTCTTGTTCTTCTTGTTCTTCGAATTCTTTAATAAGCTTAGTGAGTGTCTTAGCTGATACATTAGACTTATACTCAATACCTAGTGAATCTGCTTTCTCTTTAAGTAGTTGTAGTTCTGTTTTGTTTTCTTCAGTCATATTGGTTCTCTCTTTATTTAGTTTAAGAATATACACCAAGTACTGCGTACTTGGTGTATGTTTTAGCTTACATTAAAGCTTAGCGGTACATTTGATTAGTCCAATCCATTCAGGACGTAGAGCCATAAAGCCATACCACCATTTGATTGAACTAAAACCAACATCACCATAAGGATTGTTCATGTCAGCAAGCTCATCACCTTTCTTCATGATGGTTTTAAACTTGTTTGATTTACCATCAGTCTGGAAACCAATATCAACAAATGAATCACCACCTACAACTAGGAATGGGAATACGTCAAATTTACCACCAGTAGCGTAGAATGTACCTCTAAGCCCTGTTGCACCTCTACCTGCCCATTTCATCATTTCAGGTACTACAACAATTCTAAAGCCTGCAATGGTACCATACTCGCCATTAAGAACAGTAGTACCTGCTGCATATTGTTGTACTGGTACTAGGGCTGGTCTATTATGTAGGTCTTCCATAGCTTCTAGAGTAGGGATAAGTTCAGAGCCTACATAAGCTACACGACATGAAGGAATGGTCTTAGTATCGATTAAACGAGTACCTGTAATGATAGTAGTTTGCTTAGGGCAACGGGCATTATCTAGGTCAATAGTCAGACGCATTAGGTCATTATAAGTAAGTACTGAAGTCTCATCTAGTGTGTCATTGTTAGTAGCTGTACCTGCATAACGTACTGTACCTGCTGCATTTAGAAGGTCTTTTTGCAGCAAGTCTTCTTGAATTTCTACAGCAGCATTCATAAGCTCACGGGTAATGTGAGATAGCAGTTCTGCATCAGAATCCATTGCCAGTAGGTCAGTAGAGAAATCGGTATAAAAACCAAATTTCTCAAGGTTAGATTCGATGGTTCTACGAGTAACACCAACACGGTTCACTTTACCACCAGTTTCAGATAGTACTGGGAACTTAGATGGGATAGTGCCTACGTCTTTAGATGAACCATACAAGTTACCATTAGCATACTTAGAACCTGCAGCATCCAGACCCATATCATTAATGTTGCGGTCATCTAGGATGGGTAGGTAGTGGTATTGCTTAATAGTCTTGCCTGAGTTCTTAGGCATGGCTTTAGTATTAGAAAGCTGACCAAAGTACTGCTCTTTACGTGCATCAATGAGTGCTTTACGCTCAAATGCATAAGGTTGTAGTTGTTGTGCTTTTAGTGCTACAGGTGGCTGTTCATTACCATAAACGTGCATATTAATATCCTTTTATAATTATTTATTGAGTTTTTCCATGTATGCAATCAATTCCTCATCAGACATTTTCAATGGGTCAATAACTTCTGTACTTGGCTTGGTAGTATTGGTACTAGGACTTGCTACCTTACGTTTTTGCTCAGATGTATTTGAACTATTGTTAGTTTGATTGGGTCTTGGTGCTGTAAATGCTTGGGCTTGCTGTTGTGGTTGTTGTGATGCTTGACCTTCTGTACTACCACCTAGAAGTCTATTTTCAATCTCACTGTAAGCTTGTAGATAAGCTGTTCCCTGTAACCTGCCTACTGCTTTTTCATACTCCATGATATTCATAATCTTATCATAGATACCATTAGTTTGTTGTTCGCTAATGATTCTAAGAATGTTAGGGTTATCAATAACAGCTTGTTTAGATTGATTATCCCAATCTGTATATATACTATTCAATACTGAATTAAACTCTGGATTAGCATCTACTACTTCAGAGATTACTTCCTCAAGCTGTGATTTATGCACTACTTTACTTTGGGGTACATAGTGATTAGCTTGTTCAGTATCGAACTCGTATAAGTCAATTTCAGAATCTTTAATTAGCTTAGCGATTGCTTCTGGTTTCTTGTTATGCAAATCAATCAAGTAAGATAATTTAGATTCATCTGTTAAACCATACTGTTCTAATGTTTTAATCAGATTGAGATTAGGTTTCATCTCTTCCATTTTCTTGGAATAGTTTAAACCTTTTTGCATTAGTGCAATCATATCATTAGGGTTCGTTATCTGGAACTCACGACCATTGGCTTTAAATGGCTTAGTCAGAGTATTGTAGAACTCTTGATGATTGACATCTACTTCTTTATCTTCTGTGGTTTCTGATTCAGTAGTATCTACTTCAAGCTCATCCCCTGAGCTTTGTTCTTCCATGACACCCCCATCTTGCACATGAGTATCAGAATCTCCGCCCATAGATTCATCTACTTCCGTTGCAGGGGTTTCAATCTCAGTAGCATCTTGATTATCTACATTGGTTTCTTCTGTAGTCTCTTCATTGACTTCTTCGTTTAAAGGTTCTACTTCAGCAACATCTAGACTAGCAAGTTCTTCATCAGATAGTTCATAAAGGTTAGTCATCTATATCTCCGTTAGGGTTAATCATTAGAAAGTGCAACTCTTCTTCTGACCATCGCCCTGTTTCTTTTAAACCAAGGAAATAAGACTTAGTAATACTGATAGCATCTAGCTTTCTTAATACTTCATTATATTGTTCAGAGTTACGTGTGTATTCGCTAAGTTGGTTATGCAACTCTAGAACATATCCATTAAAGTAATGGTCAAGTACCAGTGCTTGGAAATTAATATTAGTTTGTAGCAACCTAAAATGATTAGCCCTTTCTACATTGACTTTATGTATTTCTTTATCAGTCATTATCTTATTTCCTAATTATTCGGTGAATTTATACTACAATTATTTGTACAATACCAAATTTATTTTAAATTTTAGTTGGTAATTGCTGTGATTGCTGTATTGCTTGTTGTTGTGCTAAACGCTGTTGTAACTCAACATCTGCATGATGTTGTAGTAATGTATGATTATGCCCTGCAATCTGTTTATCCAGTTCACCTTGATTCTTGGTTTGCTGTAATCTATTAGCACCATCTTGTTTGGCTTGCTCTTTCTCAAGCTCTTGTAGGTGTTTAGCCCCACTATCACGTTCTACGAAGTCTAATGCTTTATTATCAGCATCTCCTTGTAGACTTGCTGCTCTAGCTTGTTCTACGTTCACCTTAGCTGATTGTACTTCAGCTTTAGCACTGTTCTCTTGTGCTTGTGCTTGTAGTAATGCAATCTCTGCTTCTAGTTTAGCTACTTCTAGTTCTTGTAGTTTTTGCTGTACTGGGTCTGGTTCAGGTGCGTATGTTCTAATCTTCTCTGCTAAGTCAGGCATTTTACGTAATTCAGCAATCTCAGCTAGAATCATTTGTGATACTTCTTGCCCCATAGTGTTACCCATAGTCTGTAACATAAATGCTAATTCTTTAGCCTTAGCATCATCAGCTTCAGCAGTAGAAATAGTAAGTACTAAGTCAAAGTTGCCTGACAAGTCTTCACGTCTTACTTTAACAAACTGGCTGTTAGTTACTCTTACCACTTCTTCTTCAGATAAGAACTCACTATTCATTGAGATAATCTTCTTGCCTAATACAATGAAGCCTTCAGAGATTCTTCTTAGAATAGACATCTCACGCTTAGATACTGCATCAAGTACACCTCGAGCACCTGCTGCTGTTTCCCCAAGATATTGTGCTGTAATACCACCATTACCACTAAATGCTTTAACACCACTAATAGCTTCAGCATCTGAATACATCATTTGAATCATGTTCATTGCTGATACAGGAATCTCAGGGTACTTATGTGTATATACATGAACTCTAGGGTCTGAGCTAGGATTAAATTCATAATCCTCGCCATTCCTAAACTTAGCTTTGTTAGAAGCATCTAGGAACTGTTTAGAATAACCTGTTTGACTATTAGCACTTTTACCTAACAAATCAATCATACCCCTAGTAACAGCACCCACAATCGCTTGGTTATCTTCTAACAGCTCTGCATCAGGGATGCCATAAATACTGTTCTCCTCAGGGATATAATTAAATACAACGAATGGTACTTTCTTATCAGGGAATGGGTTCTCTTCTAATCTAATAAGAGTATCACCTACCCAAGTAGCAATAATTTGTTTAGTATCACCTGTACCATCAATATCCCAATAACCCCAATACTCATATACAATTAGCTTCTGTCTTGCTTTATCTTGAAAAGTAAAAGTCTTGGCATCGTCACTTTTATCATGGTCAAAACCACCCATCTCTTCTCTATGTTTAATAAACTCTAGATTCTGGTAGTAACCTACTCTTTGTAATTCACTAAGACTAGATTCATAACTATGAATAACAAACTGTGCTTTATCTAAATCACCTTGGCAAGTAGGGTCAATATAAATGTTCTTTAGATTGCATACTTCCACAGTAGGTCTATTAATAATAGGTTTGACTACTTCTTGTTCTATCTCTCCTACAGGTTGAGCAATCAGTAATTGACCTTGTTCTTGACTCATCTCATACCCTGCTTTAATAGCTTCATCATACTGCTCATAGCTATCAGGATACTGTTGTTGTAGATGTGCTAGTTCTTCATATTGTGCTTGTACTTGTTGCATCATTTGCTCATCTTGTACAGGCATATATTGAAACTGCATTACCTTTTCTTTAACTTTATCTTCTTGAAATTCCCAACCTACACGTACGATGACTGTACCTTGTTTAACAACACCTCGAATAATTTTATCTACCAAACTTACTTTATTAAGTTCAGTATTAAACTGTCTATTAAGAATTAAACTATTCTGCTTAGCTCTTTGAGTATCTTCATGGGTTAGTGGTTTAACTTCAAATAAATTATATGTAGCTAGGAATGGTTCAGATAGTGCAGGACATCTCCATTCAGCTTGCTTCCTAACCAGTTTAGGTTCAACCCTACTACCTCTTCTTTTATCCATTGGTTTCTTAGGTGCATCATACAATGTATCCCATTTATTGATATTACCTACATGAGTACTTTGTGAATACTGTGCCTGTGTGAAGTCATGCTTTAACTGTTGTAGTGTAGGTTCTTTCTTCCATTTAGTGAGTCTTACTTTCTTCGTTTGCTCTTTAACATCTTTCTCTAATTCGCCTGAATCAACATACCTAGCTAGTTGTTCATCGTTAATCTTACTAATATCCTTCATACGAAACCTCTCTCTTGAAACCAATAATTACTGTCTAGGTTATCTGCTTCCATTCCTGCATCCCTTAACTCTTTAATTTCAGTAAGATACATTTGATACCATCTTTGTGGTTCATTCAAATCACCATCTAACTGATTAACAATACTGGTAAACATTCTACTAGCTACGAAATAGTTCAATGCAGTTATGTAACTTAGCGGTAGTTCACATTTTGTTTCATCGTGATAGTCTTCTTTAGTAAATCTTCTATGGTTAGCTTTAGAGATAATACGAATAATATCACCCTCATTAGGGCTGTAGTTAAGCTTAATAGCTGCACCATTAGATGCACTAATTCTGGTATATGCCCTAAAACCAGAATTAAATAAACGTTCATCATTATGGAATACACTCAATACTTCTAGTATTTCATTATCTGTATTAACCACGGGACTAAACATTCTTTGATGTGGTTCAACAATATACTTAACTTCTACTACTTTTAGAACAAACTTGGTATATAAATCAGTTAAACCAAGATTAATATTATTAATAATCTGTTCTAATCTATTCTCTCTTAGTACACCTTCTGAATCTTTCATTTTTAGATTATGTAGTTCAGTCTGTACTAAGTTATCTACTAACTCTTTTATTGTTATCATTTGGTTTCCTTATACTGTATAACTGTCTAATGTATAAGATGAATTAACCTCTTCTTCATCAGACCATATACCACTATTATTAACATAGGTTGTTTCATTGCTAGGTAGCCATACATTAAGTAAGGCTAATTGACTGATGGTATCCAGACCATCATCATGTTTACTTCTAAACCCACCTACAGCAGCCTGTGATAATTCAAGTAATAACTCTTTCATTACAGGGGTATGTTTCTTATCGATGGGAAAGAAGAATCTCTTTAATTTAAAATCAGGCACAACAATATTAAATCTTTCTAATTTATTGGTTGTAGGTCTCAAGCCTAACTGACCATCTTTAGAGTTAGAAGCCAAGGTAAAGAATATATTACGTTCCATCATCTCTCTTTGAATCCAAGGAATAAAACCACCCTGTTGTCCTGATACTTCTACCCCTACTGTCTGTGGGTTATATTTAGAAACCAATCTAAATAAATCATCTAGGTTCTTATCCATGGTCTGTCTAGCACAAATACCATCTACCCAAAAGTAGAATCCCTTATTATTAACAGCCCATACAGATATAAATGAATAGTCAGCAGACTGCTTTTCAGAAGTAGCAAAGTCAGTAGTAATATAAAAATTAAAATTAGATTTCTTATCCATCAAACCAGATGAGTTATACCATTGTAAGTCTGAGTCTAGAATCAATCTATCATCATCACCCATAATCTGTAGCATAAGCTCTTGGTAGAAGCCTGCTACACGTCCTACAGCTAAAGCAGAATCATACCTCATCTTAACGTAATCATAGTCAAATCGGTCTTCCCATGAACCTTTAAACTCTTCTCTTGTACATGGAAATTTCTCACATACTGGATATACGTTTACTGTCCATGCGCCTGATTCAACTGCTTCATACAGTGGGTCATTAGCATTAAATGGTGTACCTAGCCATACAATCTTTTGTCTCGTAGGATGTAATGCGTTAATCACTGCTTCATGCACGGTAGCTTTAATAGACTCAATTACAGTAGGTGAACGTGCATCATCATCTGAAACCAAGTCATCTAGAATAGCTATCTGTGGTCTTTTACCTTGTTCTTTAACACCACGTACACCTGATTTAGCACCATAAGCTTTAACAATAAACTTCTTACCATCCTTATTGATAAACTCCCACCTAATATCAGTAAACTTAATTGTAGGGATATATGTCTTTAAAAACTCACTATTCTCCCAACGATACTCTAAGTTCTTTCTGGCTGACTTAACACCGTTATCAATGCTATCAGTTACATACAAAAGTAGATTAACTTCCCCAAAGTTAGGCAGTTCATTAAACACTGCTAAATAAAGTATCAAATATTCTGCCATCAAAGTGGTTTTTGCTGACCCCCTATGACACATAGTAGCTACTTGGGTATTACCATCAATTAAGCTATCTAACATCTTATAATGCATTAAAGGTGTTTTATTCTCTTCCCCTTGACTGCCATTCACTAACTTAATGAAGTTTACAAACTCAATAGCGAATTGACTTGGTTTATAGGTTTCTAGTTGCTTATAATTTACATCATTTAAATATTCCTGTACTGTCTTGGTCATTGATACCCCCTAAACCAAGGGTATATAAATATAAATACCCAGCACAACAAACCAATGAAACAAAGAAAGTAAACCAAAGGATTAAAGTTATTCTTGTTCTTCATACGTTTCACCTACTAACTTCATCTCAGCTACTTCTTTGGTATTAACTACACCACCATCAATAAGCTCCTTCTGTTTAGCTGATAAAGTAGCAAGCATGGTTCTCATTTCATCAATACCTTTATCTGCTTTCAACCCAATATCTAACTCAACCTTCTTAACTTCTGGTGGTTTAAGGTGCACTAATAAACTATTAGCAGCATCACTTCTTACCTTCTCACTCATGGCTGAAATCATTAAGTCTGCCTGCACATTAATAGCTTTCTGATATAAGTCCTGATTTAATACCCAAGTAGGTATCATCGTCTGTTCAAAGATAAGATTGACTAACTTGGATTTATTATACACAGAGATGATACTACTCATCTCTTTAGCTGTTAGCCCTCTACTGTGCATATCAGCATATCTATCAGGAAATGTACTTATATAAGCTGCTTCATTGGTTTTACCCATAAGCTTCTGGCTTACATATTTAACAGCATTAACATAATCATAAATCTTAAATCTACCATCACCGAGTACATTCAGATAACTTAAAAAATTCTCCCGATATGTTTCATACATATCTGGGTCATTAAGTGTATTATTAATAGATAACATAAGTTCATCGTTAATACGATGTCTATGTTTAGGTGGTAAAGCTTTAACAAGCATTTCTTCTGTAATCATTGTTAAATCCTTATATAAAATAATCCTGTGTATTATCTATTAGCTCATATACCATTACCAAATTTAGTTATTGTGTTTGTTTTAGTAGTGGGCATTCTGCCCCCTTGTGGTTGTTTTTTATTTTTAAATTTTTATAAGGAAACTGATATGACCACACTTACCCAAGCCATCAATGCACTAGATACTTTGCGTGAATTTCTATTGGCTAATGAAACCAGTGATAATAAACAAGAAGCTGTTAAAGAAGTAAGCGAACTGTTTAAACAAAAACCAAAGATTAGAATCAGAAGTGCTACCACCACAGAAGTGAACAAAGCAACAGGTAAAACCTTTTATTGGAAACCCCTAAGAGATTATTGCCGTGCTAATTCACTAGACATTGACCAAGTAGAAATCAATGGATTAGATGTAAATGATTATCCACATGAAGCATGGCTTCATGTTTATGACATTAATTTGGATACTTTATTCTTAACTTAATAAATATCACATTGATAATATTTAAAATATTTTATATAATTACCTTGCCTTAGTGCGCAAGTTAAGTTAAGTTAAATAAACCCCTAGCTGAAAGCTAGGGGTTTATTTTTATCTCTAATTGTTTAGAAATATTTTATTACAATTATTATTTATATTTAAATTCAATTACTTACATTTGTAGTAATAATTCTGTAAGAATTAATTACCAAATTGTTATTGCATAGGTATTTTTACTTTACTAGACTACGCATAGTCTTATGGGATTATGGGATATAGGGTATATATGAATATTAAATATCATATTAATCAATTTAATATAATATAACCCCTTTTAAATCTTTCTTTCTCTTTTCCCATCACGCCATATACCATACTTCATACACTCACTAGCGTTCGTGTATTCGTATGGTATATGGCGTTACGAGTAAATATAAATAATATATTAATAATACAAACCAAATAAACATATGGCATTCTGCCGTTTTGTGCTTTTATATTGTATTATATGTTAATGATTTCAATATTAATATAAACAAAAACACCCACTACTGTGGGTGTTTTTGTTATTTAAAATAAAGATAATTCTTTTAATTCTTTATGTTCTTTGATGGTATTACTTATTTGATATTGTTTATACAAATTAATAAATGCTTGTTTATCTTTTAATACATCAAGCATATTATTTTTATATAAAGATACAAACATTGCTACAGAGTATGCTTGACAGTTAATAGATTTTTTTGGGTTAAACTCAATATCTGTAAATGCTTGATAAGATAACAACTCATCATGATACTTTTTATTTTGATTTAAAGCATTGATATAAAGCCAGTCGTAAAAAGCAGTAACAGGTTCTAGTTCCCATACATTACCATAAAAGTTAAATCCAAGTAATTTACCTGATGTTTTTAACCGTTCATCTTTCTTGGCTTCACGAGATGTTTTATATAATAAGTCTTGATACTGCCCTAACTCAAACACTTTACTACTTTGAAATGCACACTCTACACTATAAGATAGACCAGACTTATCTTTAATCATTAAATTAAATGCACTTAATTGCACGCCCAATTCATCCAATGATTTACTAGATACTTCTAACACCCGATTTAAACCAAAGTTATCTTTAATACTTTGATGCAGTGATTGTATGCTTTTTTGTTTTTGACTTATTGCAAAACCAGTATGATAAATAAAATCCACCATACTAGTTTCAACCAAATAATCCCCTTGATTAGGGATAAATACAGGTCTTTGTGCCATTAGAAACGACTCCTAAATGGTAACTTTCTGCTTACTACTGGATAAGTAAATAAGGTTATTCTCTTATCTTTAGATAAAGGATATGAAAAATTAGGGTGGTCATTCATATAAGGATTAGCTCCTTTACCCAAACACATATCACAATCCACACTGCCTATTAATTGATTAATCTCTCGTGCTTCTTCATCTTTTATATCTTCAAAATCCCCCAAATAACTAATAGTACTACTACCCAAGCCAAAAAAAGAAGGCTCAATAAATTTAAAATAACTTAACTTAGGTAATTTTTGTAAAATAGGAATAAAATCTGTAGCACGCAGATGAGTGCCTTTGTATCTGGAAATTTTTGCTCGGTCATTAAAATCCCTGCTTTGCCAATCAGAAAAGCAATAAATTAACTCCAATACAGTCAAGTACTTCATACCAGAAAGTTCTTGCAATCTTTCATGTAATAACTCTAAAGACTCCCATCCAGCTAAGCAAATGACTTGCAAATCTTTATGGTGATGAAAAAATTCATCACTTATACGAAACCCATCTACAGCATATACTTCTAAGTGATGAAGACTATTCGGTATGGTAGTTGGAAGAATGCGTAACATTCCTTGCTCCCATCTTCCGCACTCTTGCCAACAAAATTCTCTTAAAAATTTAAAGTATTTAAAATCAATAAGCATCCTGTGTTTATGCTTTCTAAAATTTATTTCCTCTTGTTTAAGATTGTCAAGTATGACTACTTTTATACTATGTAGTTCAAATAATCTAGTTAAGTCAGTCCACGACTTAAGCTCTAATTTATTAGAAAGATTATTTAAGAATTTATCTACAATTCTTACTGTTTGATAAGTATCTCTATCTTCTTTTAATACATTAACATCTCTATCTTCCCAGTAACTATCGACCAACTCAGGGGCATATAAATGAGCTAAAAACACTTTCTTCCAGAATAATGGTAGCTCATTCCACCAAGTAATTTGCTCCATAGTTAAAGAATTGATTGAAGATAATTCCCCACACAATAGCTGAGCTTCTCTCATGGTATCTCTACCATCAGATTCAAAGAAACTAAAATGTACTTTTTGTATTGGTAGTAAGGGGTATCTGTCTGATAATGTTTTTAACAAAAAATCTGAATCTGTAATACAACCCTTAATATATTTAGGTTCAATTAAGTCAAAACATAAGATTTCTGCTTGTATGCTTGTGGGGTCTTTGCCAAACACTATATGGTTTTTATGGTATTTATTATTATCAATATGATTACTACATCTATTAGATACTTCCCAGTTTTCCTTAATTGAATTACAAAATAGTCTTTCAAACCCCTGCACTCCCTCAAACCAAATATAAGGGTTGTTGGTGCAATATTTAGATGCAGCATTCATTGGGTAAAATAGACAAGATTTATCCAAAATAATATCCACGGATAGCACCAAAGCAGTCCACTTTGTTTTTGGATAGCTCTTCATGTATCTTTTTAATACTTTAACATTTGGGTGAGATATAGAAATACTAATAGCATCCGTTCGATTATCCAATCTAAGTTCATCAAAGGAATCAAAAGTCTCTACATATTCTTGCCCTACTTTAGATTCTAAATCCTTTTTTGATATTAACCCATGTTGGAAAATACTTTCTAAGTTACTAACACTAGTGAAGTGGAATAAATGTGTAATTTGTCTATCTTTCACTATCTGGAGTAATTTTTGACGTTCTTCAAAACTGGGGGGGGGGAGAATATAAATCAGACATACCCAACTCCTATAGGTGTAAATAGGCAGTCTATTATAATTGAAACCAAGAAATTTAATATTTCCTTTTTAGAATGAATTACATAATATTTAATAAAAAATTTTTATATAAAATAATAAATTAGTTTGATTGTACGAAACTTTTTTGGAGATACTATCAATTAGTTTTAGTGTAGTGTCCTGACTTTCACCTTTCAAAAAGTGAAATACCCCCTCCCTAGCTAGGAACTAAAAAAGGATTCTTACTGGAATACTCTAATTACTAGTAGTAGCACTGCGTGCTTGTAATGGTGTTGGTAATCCCATCAACACTTTAACTAAATTATTGGAGTTTATTATGGAATTTGGTTTTGGTTTTGCAGTTGTACTATTAATCTCTTTTCTATTCTTTAAGAAGGTAGTCAATAAACTTAATAGTGTTCTCGTTGAGTACTTAAATGCAGCAGAGAAACACGCTAAGCGATTAGGTGAATCATTCGACAAAGATGAATAACCAATATAACCCACATTTCGATGTGGGTTATTTACTTATATCAAACTAAATTAAATAAGGAATTAAATATGTTATATGTTCTATGCTCTACCTTTGTAGTGCTATTTACACTTACTGTAGGTGGATACCTGTACCAGTGGATAACTGGTGAGAAACTCTAAAAGAGTAACCCATAGCTTAACTGCTGTGGGTTATTTTGTTTATATAAATAACTACTACACAATACACAATACACAATACACAATACACAAGTAAGACAGTACAGGTGCACTAAAGTTGCTTAAAACTTTTAGGAAATTCTCCCGCATAAGTTTTGCTACCTTATACTTATCTCATTGCACCTGTCCTAGTCTTATCTAATCTGATTTTCCTAATTTGCACTGCGTGCTTTGTCTGGCTTTGATAATTCCATTAAAGCTATTTAACTTAACTTAACCTAACGAGGAAAATCAAATGATTAACTTCAACACAGAACGCACTGCTAAATCAACTGCTAAGTTCAATAAAGAGCTACGTGTTAGTATTGATATCATCGGTAGCAATGGTGAACCTACTACAGTGAATCTAGGTTATCTAGCTTTGTTCGAGAACAATGATGTTCTTCAAGCAATTGCAGATATGGATGATGTTCAGTCATTAGCTAGTAAGCTAAAACTAGCTGTACAAGAGGCTGGACTAAGACAAGAAAGAGCGAAACGTACTGTAACCTTCGCTTAATCCAATATAATCCCTTACATCTAATGTGTAGGGGATTTTCCACTAACTTGTCAAAAAGGGTATATCATGAAACTCTATCAAATCATCACTACCGAAAGTATCGTACTTAACGTTCGTTCATTCTCTATTAAATCTCTTCGTGAATATCTAGTAGATGAAAATATCCATCCAGTTATCATCACTGTTATCTCTTAATATAAAGACCTGAATATGTCTATAAACTGTTCATTTAACTTTCGAGGATAGACAGTATGTACATGAACACAGATTTAATTAACATCAAATGTGTTGAGCAAGATATTAAACAATATCTTATTAATCATCATAAAGACAGTATTGATAAGGCAGTAAGTCTTATTAATGAATGGTTAAATGAGAAATCACCTAGCCAATATAAGAATATTAGAAAGGTACTAATCAAGGATTATCCTTGGTTTGATATTGTCTTAGACTTACTAACTAAAGTTATAGTCTCTGGCTATATTCCCTTTCTATCATTGGCTTCTATGTTCCATCTATCAGATGAATTAGATAAACCAAATAACACAGCTACAGTAGCTGAGATACTCTTAATCATCAATAGTATTGACTTATTTGTCATTGAACAAACCAAGACTAACTATTACATCTATCCTTATTTAGAATTACCTGAAATACTACAGGATAGAATCATTCTATCATGTTATGTACCACCTAAAGACAGTATTACCAAAGTTAAATCTAACAAAGGAATCATCTTAGGTAGTAAGTTCAATAAGCATGATAAACCTATTAGCTTAGATGTAATCAATACTCTTAACTCTCAAGAATATATCCTAGATTCTTGGTTTGTAGATAATCATAAGAAGCCTTGGTTTCAAGATGAGAAAGATGTATCTAAACTTACAGATGTAGAAAAAGCTAAATACGAAATACAGCTAAAGACTTGGGAGCAATATCAAGAACAGTTAGAAGTATTTATTAAACATCTCAAAGATAACCCATTCTACTTTGAGCATAAATATGATATGCGTGGAAGAGTATATGTACGTGGTTATCACTTTACAACTCAAGGTACAAGCTATGAAAAGGCTTGTATTAATCTAAATAAATATGAATATGTAGTGGGTAAATTATGATGCACTTCTATGACCTTAAACCGTATGAACCAGTAGAAGCATACTGTATGGACTGTAATAGCTTTCACCTTACCTACGATGACGTATCAGGTAACAATGATTTCCCTATAGCTTCATGTCCGCAGTGTGAAGCTAACTGGAATGAGTACCTAAATCTTATTAAGGAGAACTTTAATGAATATTGATTCTAAAATTATAGCATTTATTTACGAACATACTGAACTATGTTCAACATGTGGTAAAGAAGGTCAAAGAACAACAGAGAGAGTAGATATCGGTGGTGCAACAAGACCATACTTTGATAGAGCTAACATACCCATAGGATGGTACTCATCATTTGAAGGTGTATATTGCTCAGAAGAATGCTTTAAAAAAGGAGTAAACCAATGAAACAATTCAATCCGATGCAGTACTTAGCCATTGATATTGCTAACCATTATGGACTTGATAAACTTAATTATGAGGAACGTGTTCAATGGGTTAAAACCAATATGAATAACCTAGAAGACTATACTGCTACAGCAGAAGAACCACTTCTATATGCTAAGGCAGTATATGCTCTAAGAGAAGTACAGTCTGGTAAACCTACTAATCATTCAGTAGCATTTGATGCTGTGTGTTCTGGTTTGCAAATTATGAGTGCTTTAATGCGTTGTAAGAAAGGTTGTGAACTGACTGGACTAATAAACCCAGACAATCGTATCGATGCTTATACAGCCATTACAACGGCTCTTAACGCTAGATTAGGTAGTACTGCTACCTATGAACGTAAAGATGTTAAACAGGCTATTATGACTTATCTCTATGGCTCTAAAGCTACACCTTTAGAAGTATTTGGAGAAGAGCTTATTGATGAGTTCCACGCAACTATGGCTGAACAAGCTACAGGTGCAGTAGAATTGCTACAAATACTTCTTAATTCTTGGAATAGTGAGTTAGATAATCATACATGGGTATTACCAGATAATCATCATGCCTATTGCCCTGTACTTACTAAGGCTAAGAAACGTATCAATGTAGAAGAACCATCACTAGACTTTAGATGGACTCCTACAATGATTTATGAAATACAAGAACCACAGGAGGAAGGACTAGCTAATGCTGCTAACGTTGTACACTCTATCGATGCCTATATCCTACGTTCTGTAATACGTAGATGTAACTACAATAAAGAACTACTAGAGAGGTTCTTAGAAGCTACATATACATTCAAAGGGGAAGAGGTAGCTAATGACTGGGTAACAGAACGCTATAATGCCACCAGAATGCCCTGTATTAGCTTCATAGAGCATATCTGGACTAATGGTATCAACCACTACCCAGAAAGCCTAATACGAGCATTACAGAGCATTGTGAGCGATGTATTAGTACATGAACCATTTAGTGTTATTACTATTCATGATTCATTTGCCTGTCATCCTAACCATATGAATGTATTACGTAAGCACTACAACAATGTATTAGCTGATTTATCAGATAGTACTATCCTAGATGATATATGCTCACAGTTATATCAACAAGAAGGTAGAGTACAAAAATGTACTGATGAATCTATTAGCCATCTAATTAAGAATGCTAATTATGGTTTAACTTAATTATCGTGCTGGTTTCCTTTAGTTGGGGCATTCGCCCCTTCTTGTGGTTTTGTTTTATAAAACCACATCCTTGTTAGTTAAGTTGAGATAAAGCACCACTCTTATGAGCGGTGCTTTATTTTTTTCTAAACCTATAACCTAACTAACTAAATTTATCAAAAATGACTTTATACAGTCTTACATCTAATGGAGTAATTATGACCCAACAAGAGTTCTTTAAATACCTTAATTCTGGTGTTACCACACTAGGTATTTTTAATTATTCTAATATGATTTTCACTAAGGAATGTGAGGTACTAGATGGAGATATGTATTTAATCTATAGATATAATCCTTCCCTAAACCAATAGGTATTAACATACTCACTAAACATCAACCAACTAAACGAGGCAGCATAAATGACAGTAAAAGTACAAGACATCCAATGGGTAAAGAATGAATACCTAGCAGGCAGAACAATAGATGAAATCAGTATTGATACTGGTAAATCTGTTAAGACTATTAAACGATATCTAGCTGAAGCAGGTGTACTTAATCTTTCATGGCATAAAACCAGAGAAGAAAACAATATTCTTAAATACCTTAAATCTAAAAACATTACTAAGCTAACCCAGCTGGCAGGTAAACTATGACTCAATTTAAAGCAGGTGATAGGGTATATTGTTTAGCATATACATATTCGCCTAGAATTTATATCTTAGAAGATTTTAATGCCTCTTCTGAGAATCCTCTACTTATCAGAGACAGGGATACATTCACTTTAGATGGTAGAATCAATATTAAAGCATCCATTCCATCATTGGTTCTGGCTACCGAAAAAAACTATAAAATGCTGTGTGAAATATTCCCAGATATAACTTGGGAAGAGCCACATAAGCAACCTACAGCTAGGGAGCTTATTATTAAAATGCTTAATGATGGATGGAAAGCGGTACCATGTTATGTTAGAGATAACTGCCAGATTGACTATCAACAGACACTAATTCAAGAAGTCATTCCAGATATGCACTTTCCCTACTTAAATGGTAAGGTTGTTTGGGCTGATGCTAAACCTTTTGACCCTAAGACAGGAAAGAAAATCGTAGATTATATTGATGGTAAAGTAATTTTGGAGTCTTAATATGCAAACCACACTTAAACAAGTAGCACCACTTATCCCCCAGCTGTGGAAAGCAGGTATTGTACCTTTTCTGCACTCTAGTCCTGCACAAGGTAAGTCAAGCTTAGCTAAACAACTAGCAGAACAGTTTAAGTTAAAAGTAATTGATTTACGATTAACTGAACTAGACCCTACAGACTTAAGTGGTTTACCTTATTTTAATAATGGTAAAGCAGAATTTATGCCATTCAATACCTTCCCATTGCAGGATACACCTATCCCTGAAGGGTATGGAGGTTGGTTACTTTTGTTGGATGAGTTCAACTCAGCTAACCAAGGGGTTATGGCTGCTGCATACAAGCTTATTCTAGATAGACAAGTAGGACAACATAAACTACATGATAAAGTAGTTATGATTGCTTGTGGTAATTTAGAATCTGATAATGCCATTGTTAATCCAATGTCATCTGCACTAATCTCAAGATTTGCTCACTTTGATATTAATCTAAATGTAGATGACTGGCTTGAATGGGCTAGTAAAGCAGGTATTGATTATCGTATTACATCATACCTTAGCTATAGAAAAGCTAACCTATATTCATTCAAACCAGATGCAACAAGTCCCTACGCATCGCCTCGTACATGGGAAATGGTATCTAAAGTTATCAAAGATAATGAAGAACCATCTAATCTTTTGGTTTCTTCGTTGATTGGTGCTGCTATTGCAGCGTATGAGAACTGTTTAAATATATTCTCCGAGCTACCTCTTGATACATTAGTAATTATCAAAGAAGAGTTTGAGTATAGTCTATTTGAAGATGAGTAATGAACATACTTGGTTTAGACCCATCATTAAATAACTTTGGTATAGCTAAGGGTATCTTAACAGATACCCTTAGCATTACATATACTGACGTTATCCAACATAAAATTAAGAAAGATAAAACCAAACAGAATAGCCGTGATATTAATGCTGCTCTACATATATTCAGGCATCTTTATCCATTACTTAAAGATATAGATGTAATTATTGTAGAAGTACCTATAGGCTCACAATCTTCTAGGGCTATGGTTTCATATGGTGTCTGTATTGCTCTCATTGGCGTTATAAGCCATTTTAACCCTAAAGTGATACAAGTATCCCCATATGATGTTAAGAAGCTTGTAGGCTCTCGTACAGCCTCTAAAGAAGATGTTATTCACTGGGTTCAATCTAAACATCCAACACTAAACTTACCTAAAGCAATAGGAAAAGCAGAACACATAGCAGATGCTATTACTGCTATTCATGTTGGTTTAGAAACCAAACAATTTAAGGAATATTATGAAAATCGTTCTATCTAAAGATGATGTAACTACAGCAATCACTAATCACATTGAAACACTTGGCTTGGTGCTTGACATCAAACAAGCTACCTTTACAGGGATTAGTGATGTAGAGGTAGAATTTGGTGATAAGAAAACCAAGAAGAAAAAGACTGTAGATGAGCCTGTAAGCACTGTAGAAGTACAGGAAGAGTCTACTGAAAGCAATGGCACTACTCAAGAAGAAGAGCTTGTAGAAGTTAATACAGAGCAATCTGAAGAGTCTAGTGAATCTAATAATTCTTACTCAATCTTTGGTTAAACTACATGAAGTATTCAATCTTTAATCAAACCAAGAATGACCAATTACAAGAACCTATGTTCTTTGGTCAGTCAGTTAATGTATCACGGTATGACCAACAGAAGCACCCAATCTTTGAGCAGTTAATTGAAAAACAATTATCCTTCTTTTGGAGACCTGAAGAGATTGATGTATCTAGAGATAGACAAGATTACATGAACTTAGCTGAACATGAGAAACATATCTTTATCTCTAATCTAAAGTATCAAACACTCTTAGATAGTATTCAAGGTAGAAGCCCTAATGCAGTACTTTTACCTTTGGTTTCTATCCCTGAGCTTGAGACTTGGATTGAGACATGGTCATTCTCTGAAACCATCCATAGTAGAAGTTATACACATATTATTCGTAATATTGTTAATGACCCATCACTTATCTTTGATGATATTATGGAGAATGAGCACATCCTTGCACGTGCAGGTGATATTGCTAAATACTATGATGACTTGTATGAATCATCTCATAAGTATTTGCTCACAGGAGAAGGTGATTTATATTCACTTAAAAAGAAACTTTACCTATGTCTATTAGCAGTCAATGTACTAGAAGCTATTAGATTCTATGTATCATTTGCTTGCAGCTTTGCCTTTGCTGAACGTAAAGTTATGGAAGGTAATGCTAAAATTATTAAGATGATTGCACGTGATGAAGCACTACATCTTAATGGTACACAGCATATGATTAATCTTATGCGTAATGGTAAAGATGACCCAGAGATGGTACAGATAGCAGAAGAATGCAAACTACAGGCTATAGGTATCTTTTATAAAGCAGTAGAGCAAGAGAAAGAATGGGCTGATTACCTATTCAAGGATGGTTCTATGATTGGCTTAAATAAAGAAATCCTATATCAATACATTGAGTATATTGCCAATGTTCGCTTATCTGCTATTGGTTTACCTAGTGTTTTTGATAATAAGGTAAATCCTATCCCTTGGATTAATACTTGGCTTTCTTCTGATAATGTTCAAATAGCCCCACAAGAAACTGAAATTACATCATACCTTGTAGGGCAAGTGGATAGTGATTTAGATGATTTAGAGCTTAATGAATTTGAGCTTTAAATTACCTGAAGTAACTGGCTAGTTCATCAACTGTTGGATTGTAATACACATTTACCAGTGTTTTGATGTCTCTATGTCCAGTTATTTTTGCTAACTTCTCCACAGGAATATCTAAATCCCTGACCATTCTTGAGATAGCTTCATGTCTGGTATCATGGAAATGTAAATCATGAATACCAGACTGCTCTCTCATACGCCTCCATAATAGATTAAAGTTATCTAATCTAATATTAAACAATCTATCTTCTAAGGGGTTAATCTTACTTAACATAAGTCTTGCAGTGCTGTTTAACACAACATCCCTACTTGTACCGTTTTTACTGTTAGGTATATGCACGTGAGTACTGTATATATGTTGTGATGTCATTGCAAGAATTTCACCCCTACGCATCGCTGTTTGTAAAGCAAATAGAAAACACCATCCTACCTGCTTTCTGCACGTATCTGGCTCTTCCCCTAAATTATATCTAAACCAAGTAAGTATCTCTTGCTCTTCTTTAGGTGTTATCCTTCTGTTCCTTGGTGGTGCTTTACTAGGTTTAGACACTTTAGACATTGGATTACTATCTAAGATGTATAACTCATTGACAGCATAATTAAAAACACATGAAAGAAAAGACATCTCAAGTAAGACAGAGCCCTCTGATACTTGCATTAACCTACAATCACGCCATTCAGCTAAATGCTTTGGTGTAATATCTGCAATAGTACTAGTAACTAAATTAGTGTGCTCTTTTACTAATATGCTAATGATACTATTAGCCCTGTTACCACTTTTAAGTTTAGATAATACCCGTACTCTATATAACTCTATAAGTTCTAATAAGCATATATTAGTTAATGACAGCTCTTGGTTAAGCAATTCAAACCAATGAATACATTCTTGCTTAGAAGCTTTAGTAGCAGAGTATCTTTTACCGTTAATCATGGTTTGAATACGATAACTATTACCTACCTTAGCAATCTTAGGGACTCTTTTACTCATTTTAGGGTAATCCTAGTGTAATTAAGTTAAAAATAATTACCCTAAAATAGTAAATGGTTACTCACCACCAACGCTAGCCATTAGGTCAGCTTGGTGTTCACGCAAGAGTGCATCCAATAATTCCCCCAAATCGCCTTCCATAATGGCATCTAACTTATAAAGCGTCAGATTGATACGGTGGTCGGTCATGCGTCCTTGCGGGAAATTATAGGTGCGGATACGTTCGGAGCGGTCGCCTGAACCCACCAAATTTCGTCTCATATCGCTGGTTTGGTCAATTTGGGCTTGGACTTTGGCTTGTTGGATTTTGGCGACAAGCATTTTCATCGCCTTGTCTTTGTTGGCGTGCTGTGAGCGTTCTTGTTGGCACTCGGCCACCACGCCTGTGGGAATGTGGGTAATCCGCACCGCAGAATCGGTGGTATTAACGTGCTGACCGCCCGCCCCGCTTGAGCGATAGGTGTCAATGCGTAGGTCAGCAGGGTTAATCTCAACCGTATCATCAAGCTCAATCTCAGGCATAATCGCAACCGTACAAGCGGACGTATGTACACGTCCCTGCGACTCGGTGGCTGGCACACGCTGAACCCGATGAGCCCCACTTTCAAATTTAAGCCGTCCATACACGCCCACGCCCGACACTCGGGTGATGATTTCCTTATAGCCACCATGCTCGCCTTCGTTAGCGGATAAGACTTCCACCTGCCAACCTTGACTTTGGGCATATTTTTGGTACATACGGAACAAATCGCCACTAAATATCGCCGCTTCATCGCCCCCTGTCCCTGCTCGAATTTCCAAAAAGGCGGTCGCCTTGTCGTTGGGATCCTTGGGCAGCATTAGGATATTTAGCACATCGCCCAGACGCTCAATCTCAGCTTTGGCAGCATCAATCTCTTCTTCTGCCATCTCTTTCATGTCAGGGTCGGACAGCATTTCATTCGCAGTTGCTAGGTCTTCTTCAGCTTGGCAAAACTTTCCCCAAGCGTCCACAAGCTCGGACAAATCGCTATGCTCAACCGACAAGGCACGGAATTTCTTACTGTCGCTGATCGTGTCAGGGTCAGATAATAAGGCAGTCACTTCTTCAAATCTGTCCGCCATTTGGTCTAGGCGGTGGCGTAGGCTCTCTTTCATGGTATTTATAAGCTAATTTTAAACGGGTTATTTTGCCATATTTTGACGATTTTTGCATTAAATTTTTGGTATAATCCGCCCAATCTTTTTTAAAATTTAAACCTACCAGATGAATACTTCTGCCCATGCGCTGATTTTAGACACCGAGACCACAGGCACCAAAGACCCTCATGCCACCGAAATCGCATGGCTTGAGATTGACACGCTTCTTATGCCGACAGGTCAGCATTTTAACGCTCGGTTCAACCCTCAAAAACCCATCGAATATGGCGCCAGCAAAGTCACCGGCATCTATGATGAAGACGTTGCAGAATGCCCGCCCCACACCAGTTTTGTCATGCCACAGACCACCTATCTCATCGGTCATCACATCAGTTATGATCTCAGTGTTCTCAAAAATGCAGGGGTTGCTATATCAAACATCAAGCCGATTTGTACCTGCATACTGGCGCGGAAATTTTTTGGTGAGCTGCCCAAGTTTGGCCTTGGCGCGCTACTGACGCACTTTTATCCAGATGATAGGCAGACTTATGAGATGCACGCGCATGGGGCATATTTTGATGTGCTGTTTACCCATAAGGTGCTGATGGCGTTGAATGAGCGCATTAAAGCGGATGACTTTGAGACGCTGTTCTTGAATTGCCTGCCTAAGACCATGCCATTTGGCAAGCACAAAGGCAAAGAATTCAAAGACATACCGCCTGATTATAAGCAATGGCTTGCCAGACAAGACATTGATATTGCGCTAAAGACGGCGCTAGAATGCTGATTGTCTCTTGACAAGCCAAACACCGCTTTCGATGTGATGCGTGTAGGGAAATTGATCAAATAACGCAAAACGCTTGATTTCATGCGTGTGATATAGCATCTGCAAATTATCGAACAGTGTATCAGGATTGCACGAGATATAAATAATATTCTCAAAATTCGCCAAAATCTTTAACGTCTCATCATCAATTCCTGCGCGCGGCGGATCAACAAATACAGTATTAAAATCGTAAGATTTGATATCGATATCGCTCTCGGCCAATCGTCTAAATTCACGTTCGCCATTATGCGCCTGACTGAACTCTTCAGCAGACAGACGCGCGATGGCAATGTTCTGGATGTCGTTATGGTCAATCGCCCATTTGGCTGAGTTTACCGACGATTTTGCCAGCTCAGTGGCAAGCACTCGATTAAAATATTTAGACAATGGCAGGGTAAAATTGCCATTGCCACAGTACAACTCCAGCAGATCCCTCTGGTCATTTTGGCTGATTTTGTCCGCTACATCGCAAGCAAAATTCAGCATGTAGCGGCACACATAAGCATTAGGCTGACTAAACCCACCTTCAATCTGCTGATAATAAAAATCCTCGTCTTGCCCCTCAATGCTCACCGTCATCTTCTCGACGACGAAATCATCGGACAATACTAATTTTTGTCCGCGGCTACGCCCGATGAGCTTGATGTTTAATTTATCGGCCAACTCGCTTGCCAAAGCTTGCCATTGTTCGCCCAGCTTCTTGTGGTAGATGAGCGTAACCAGCATTTGTTCGTGCAAGGTATTTAAAAAATGCACTTCAAATAATCGCTCTGACAGCAGCGGATCAGCTTTAAGATGATTAAGTAAAATCGGCATCAGCTCATTAATCGCCCTGCTCGCTATGGGAAATTCATCCACACGTGCGACGCTTTTATTACCCGAATCATTGCGCTCGAACATCGCATAGAACAAATCATCTTCGGTGTGCCAAATTCTAAATTCAGCACGCTGACGAAAATGACTGACAAGCGATTCATAGATCTCGAGGGTTGGCGGGTTAAACTGCGCAAACTGCGATTGAATGCGGTCGATCTTAGCGGACAACTGGGCTTGGTAGGCTTGAGGATTCATCATATCAATATCTAAATAAAACATGCATTATAACAGATACTAAGCCAGACACCAAAATATTGTCATCCAAATTCACTATAAGGCTTGCGGTTAAACGTAGTAAAGTTCTGACTTAAAGGTACGATTTTATTTTAGTCTTTGGTGTCTGCCATGTGTATTATGTTAAATAAATTATGAAGAACAAAAAAACACCTCAAGCCAGTTGAGGTGTTTTTAATAATTAAACTTTCTTCACGATGACAGAACCGATCGAATAACCTGCACCAAATGAGCAAATCACCCCAAGATCGCCACTTTCAACGCCATCTTGATGCTCATGGAAAGCGATCATCGGGCTTGCCGAACTGGTATTGCCATATTCGGTAATGGCGATCGGCGCAATGGCTTTATCCGCCTCTTTGCCCATCACAGTACGCAGGATTAGATCGATCATGTTGATATTGGCCTGGTGCAGCCATAGGCGCTTAACTTGCTGATTATCAATGTTGTTTTCTGCCAAATGGGTGCTGATGATTTCAGATACTTTTGGGCAGACCTCGCGGAATACTTTACGTCCCTCTTGTAAGAATAGCTTATCTGTCACAGGCTCTTTAATGTCAGCATGAATGTCTTGACCTGCTGCCAGATATTCACTTCTGTCCATGAATCCGTATTCGTTTTTGATATTGGCTGAGAACTGAGTGTAGAGCTTGCAGTCGAGTACTTCATAGCCTTTTGGTGTGTCTAGCTCTTCGATGATGGTGGCTGCCGCGATGTCACCAAAGATGAAATGGCTGTCACGATTACGCCAATTTAGATGAGCTGAGGTAATCTCAACGTTCACCACCGCCACACACTTACCAAGACCCGCCTTAATCATGCCAGCAGCCTGAGCAATACCAAAAGTCGCCGCACTACACGCCACATTGGTGTCAAAGGCAAAGCCACCCTTCATGCCGATGGCGTTTTGAATCTCGATGGCGATGGCTGGATACACGCGCTGAAAGTTAGAACAGGCGCAGATGATGCCATCTAAGTCTTCGCCTTTAAGTCCTGCAGTATCTAGGGCTTTTTGGAGTGCATCAACACCCATCTCCGCCATGATAGACAGCTCTTCGCCCAACTTGCGCGCAGGGAAAACTGGCGCCATGATTTTAGGATCTAGAATGCCTTTTTTGTCGATGACATAGCGAGACTTAATGCCTGATGCTTTTTCGATGAATTCAGCGGTAGAATGCTGCAACGCGACTTTCTTACCTGCTTCGATCGCAGCAGCATTATCACGGTTATAATTATCCACATAGGTGTTAAAACTCGCCACGAGCTCTTCGTTGGTGATTTTGTCTTTTGGGGTGTGCAGCCCTGTTGCAGTAAGATAAATTGGCATAAATAATCCTTAGTATTATTCACTATTAATATAATAAACTGTCTTTAGTTTATCACAAAAGATGTAACCAGTTGTAAAATTTTATCACAATTTCCCTTAAATTAGTGAACATTTTTTCACTAATTTAAGGGTTTTTAAATAGCTATAAACGACTTATTTTGTGTTTAAGTTTGCCCACAGTTTCTCAAGCCGCTTAGTGGATACAGGTGATTTTGTCTTCATGGGCTGAGCGAATAGGTTGATGCGATATTCTTCAATGAGCCAGCGATATTCGGCGATCTTAGGATCATGCACACGATTGGCGAGTCGCTCCATGTGTACATCAAGCAGATACACCCCATCAAGATCAGCATCTAAGTTATGAGTCAAGCGGTCCAATCGGGTGTTTAGTGCCTGCAGATAACGCGGATATTCTCGCCAGCGCATGACATCCGTGCGATATACAAAGTCAGACAACGCCAAATCATCCAATTGATCCTCGACATCCTCAATGCTCTCACCAAAAATCTCATTATCTAGCATGAGCAGCTTACCGCGCGCCGTCTGCCAAGCGGTATAGATGTCTTTTAGAATTTTTAGGACGCCTTGACCTGTTAAGAGAAATTCACTCAAAATCTTATCTCGGGTCACGTTAAACTCATCAGCATCAAAAGGCAAATGCTCAACCAACCAAGACGTCTCATCATCAATAAGCGCACCAATGTGCTGACGAGCATCCTCGCTGGAGCTGTCGATGAATCTTGGCGCATGATCATAAAAACACGCCTGCAATGTTGCATCAACGACGATGGCTTTTAGCTTCTCAAGGTCGCCAAGTGGTGCGAACGCCAATTTAAATGTCTTATCCACCTGACTGGTGAGCTGCTTTTGTTTGGCACCAAGCTTTGATTTGATGAGCGCCAGCACGCCCTGCTTATGCATGCTAAGGGCGGATTTTAGTTCGGTAAATTGGGCAATCGACACCGCCGTGCCTGCCTTGTCCGCCTTTAATGCAGAGAATTCTTGCATGACCACACCAGAAGTGTGTTTATTACGCACAAAGTTAAAATGCTCAGGGAGTGCATGGTGCAGGCCTTCTTCGACCATCACTTCTTGGCGAATGGTTGTGGTGTGGCGCGCTTTTAATCGCTCTAAGTCTCGGCTTTTTTCGATGATGTGATTCTTATCATCTACCACGCAGATGAGCGGTCTTAGATAGTTATCTACTTTGGTAGGATCAAAATCATTGGGGCTGACACGCACGCCCAGACGCAGCAGGTTATCAGACAGCTGATTTAGTAGCCCTACGCCGCTATCGGCATTTAATTTATCAAAAATCTTGTTCGTTGTATCTGGGATTGGAACGATTTGACGGCGCAGCTCTTTGGGCAACGTTTTTAATAGCTGAAGCACCAATTCATAGCGCCAACCTGCAACCCCCCACAGGAGCGCCACCGGGTCAATCTGAGATAACGCCTTGATCGGCACGCGCACAGTCACGCCATCATCGTCTGAACTTGGGTCAAAGACATAAGACAAAGGTAACTTAACCCCGCCCAGCTGCCATGTCTCAGGAAAATCCTGATTGGCGTTGATGTTTTCATTGAGCACATCGTCATCTTCAAAGAACAAGAAGTTAGGATTGTCGCTTGCTTTTTCATGATAAAATTCTTCAAACGCCTTACGACTGGCGATATGGTTAGGGATCTGTTGATGATAAAATTGATAAAGCCGCTCTTCGTCCACCAACAGATCTCGGCGACGAAGCTTGTCTTCGATGCGCTCCACGTCTTTGATTTTGGCGGTGTTATGCGTTAGGAATTTGGCATTAAAACCATAATTGTCCCCCACCAACGCATCTCGGATAAAGATCTCTCTGGCGTGCTCAATGTCCACAGGCTCATAGTTGGTCAGCTCTTTGGCAACAACAATCAGCCCAAACAAGCTGATCTGCATATAGGCACGCACTCGCCCTGTCTTTTTTGACCAATGCGGTTCAAAGTAATGGTATTTTAAAAGATCTGCCGCCGTTGAGACAATCCACTCAGGCTCAATCTTGGCATTGCAGCGCATGTACACTTGAGAGGTCTCCACCACCTCGAACGCCATGAGCCAATCGATGCCTTTTTTGTGCAGGGTGCTGGCAGGAAAGATTCGCGCCTTTTGGCTGCGCGCCATGAGATATTCACCCGGCGTGTCAGTCTTATGCGCCACAAAGGACAAAAGCGCGGTTAATAATGCGCGGTGGATATTGGCGTATTGAATCGCGGCTTTATCAGGCACACCATTGGCACTGATAGATTTTAGCGCGTTTAGGCTGACACCCTTGGTCTTTTTGATGCCTTTTTTATTTAATGATAGACGTGTACCTTTTTTTGTGTCGATTTTTGGTGTATCTTTAGAATCTTGATCTGCGGGCTTTTTGATTTCAAAGCCCAATTCTTCCATCATCGCAGATAGCTGTTCATGGGTTTTTTGCCATTCACGGATGCGTGTAAAGCTAAGATAATGCTTTTTGGCAAAATTTCGCCTTGCATTGCTGCTAAGCAGCTGGTTATCATTAGTCTCATGCAATCCAAACAACGCCTGATACAGCTCTAAATAAAACAAAAAATCAGAATTATCACGGCGGAATAAGGCATGTTTTTGGTCGGCTTGGGCTTGTCTATTCATCGGGCGCTCACGCACGTCCTGCACTGCCAGCGCAGATACGATGATAAGCATGTCCGCCAAGCAGTCAAAATGATCACCTGCGACCAGCATTCTAGCAAGGCGCGGATCGATCGGCATCTTCGCCATCAGCTGACCGATTTTGGTTAGACTACTTGGGGTGTTTTTGCGTTTTTTGATGGCGGTTTTGGTTGGCTCATCATGGATCGCCCCGAGTTCAAGCAGTAGCTTCTTGCCATCATTCACCAAACGAAAATCCGGTGGTGTAATGAAATCAAATTCAGCCACATCGCCCAAGTTCAACCGCGCCATCTGCAAAATCACACTTGCCAAATTGGTGCGCAGAATCTCAGGCTCAGTAAACTCAGGGCGCGCATTAAAATCCTCTTCAGAATACAAGCGGATACACACACCATCACCGATACGACCGCAGCGACCTTTACGCTGATTAGCCGCTGCCTGACTAATGGCTTCGATGGGCAGTCTTTGGATGCGTGAACGATAGTTATAACGGCTGATACGCGCAAAACCCAAATCAATGACGTAGCGAATGTTCGGCACAGTCAAGGCGGTCTCTGCGACGTTGGTGGCAATGATGATGCGCCGACCCTTACCAGATGGCGCAAAGATTCTCTGCTGCTCAGCAAAACTCTGACGAGCAAAAAGCGGCAAAACTTCGGTGTGCAGTGGCGCATACGTGGTCAAAATGTCTTGAAGCTCTCGAATCTCAGCTTCTGTACTGGCAAAAATTAGGATGTCCGCCTGATGCGGATGGCCTTTTTTGGCGGCATCATCTAAGCATTCAGCCACTGCAGCTGTCAAAGCTCTGGGCAGATTATCCTCAGCCTCATCAAAGGCATCGTCGTCATGGCTGGCTATGATCTGATCGGTCAAAGGACGATAACGCACCTCCACAGGGTAACTGCGCCCTTCGACGCTAAATACAGGCGCAGGTTTGCCATCCTTGGCAAAATAATCAGCAAATCGCTGCGTATCTAGCGTGGCAGACGTGATGATGACTTTTAGGTCTGGGCGCTTTGGCAGCAGACTCTTTAGATAACCCAAAATAAAATCGATGTTAAGACTGCGTTCATGCGCCTCATCGATGATGATGGTATCATAACGCGTTAAGAACCTGTCCGAGCCAAGCTCAGCGAGCAAAATACCATCCGTCATCAGCTTAACGATGCTGTGCTGACCGCCCTCTTCGGTGAACCTCACCTTAAAGCTCACTGTCTTACCCAGACTCTCGCCCAGCTCCTCACTGATACGCCCTGCCACCGAGCGCGCCGCCAGACGTCTTGGCTGCGTATGTCCGATTTGCCCTGTGATGCCGCGACCAGCCAGCATGGCAAGTTTGGGCAGCTGAGTTGTCTTGCCCGAACCTGTCTCGCCTGCGACGATGATGACTTGATGATCTTTAATGGCTTGAATGAGTGTGTCCGCCTCTCTGGTTACCGGCAGATCTTGATTCAAAAGCTCAGTCAGATTGGTAGGAATATTATCGATGCGCGCCTGCACGATCTCGCGTGAGCGCTGTGTGATCTCATCGAACCGTGCTTGTTTTTTTGTTTTGTCTTCGGCGTGGGCGTGCTTTATTTCTCTGGCAAGTCTGCTTAGATAGTATTGATCTTTGGCTAATATGGGTAAATTATTCATCGTTGTTCTATATTGTTTGGTGATGTATTTAAGTTAAAAATTTAGCTTCTGTTTAGATTATATAATATTGATGTTTGACTCATTTATCATTGACCGAGATGTTGATTTATAATATTTCAAAGCTGCCCATATCAACATACAAATCAATTGACAGGCAACCTTTATCAGATTTGGTAATATTGTAATGGACTTTTGGCAAGGGCGCAATTTTGTTCTTAGTGAATGCAGTCAATAATATCCACAAATAGGCAAGCACCCAAAACTATGATAAAATGATCCAAGTTTTAGCCCATCTATGAGCCCCATGAGTAGCGCCGCTTCCGATCAACAGTCAGTCAATATTCAGCCTGCAAGACTCACAAAATCCACCATTTTAATTGTCATCTTAGTGACGATATTGGTGCATTTGCTTGCAATCTTGGCGATGCTGTCGGTAAAGCCTGTCCAGCCGCCTAAGGTCAATGTTCTAGAAGCTCAAATTCTATCCCAAGCAGATACCAAGCGCATTCGTTCGGTAAGTAGCACAGTCGTTCAAAAAACCATTCATCATAATGTAGGCGACCAAGCAGAATTTCAACCGATATTCAGATCAAGCACACCCATCAAGCCGACATGGCAACCCATCCGAGACATTCAGCAGCCAAGCCACCCGCCTGTATATGAGTATGAACACATCGAGCATCCGCCCATTGATGAAGCCATAATGACTTATGATACACAAGGATCGGCATCCATCGATACACCAACTGTCCAAGAAAGCACTACGCAGAAGACCACGCCCAGCGCCGACCTAAAACAAGCCGCAAGTGCTGCCACAGCGCGCATCATCATGGCATGGGAAAGATATAATGACACAGGCGGTAAGAAAATCATGGTCACGATACAGCTTGATAATGCAGGTAATGTCACGGGCGTTCGTGTTGGCAATGGCGATCAGGAGCTTGCCTCGAGTGCTACGGCGGCCATCTATGACAGCTCACCAATTAGCGAGATGGCAGGACTTAAAAATTCTCTGACCATTGAATTCAACAGCACTCAATAATAGGATATTATATGCACACAAAATTCATCTCACGATCACTAAGCTCGATATCCCTATCAGTAGCTTTAGCCATGTCAGTCACACCAGCTGCACATGCTGAAGATCTGGTACTACAAGTCACAAAGGCAGGCACCACAAACCCAAATCAAGTGGCAATCGTGCCATTTCTGGGCAATCAAACCCTAAGCGACTTGACATTAACACATCTTAATAACACCAAATTAAAAAGCAGCGACAACAACCTACCCAACCACCCGCAGAACGCCGAAGATGTCATCAATAACATTCATGCGTGGCGCAACACCGGATATCGATATGTGGTTATCGGTAGCAGTCATACCGTCCTAGGCGATAAGACTGCAACCAATTTTGAGATTCTCGATCTGAGCGCCCCCAAGCTCATCGGCGCGCGTCAAACACACATCTCTGGTAGCAGCAGTCAAGAACTACAAGCCGCCGCGGTAGCCATCAGTAATAAGATCTATGCTGCCATCACAGGTACGACGAATGACTTAGTTGGTAAGATTGCTTATGTCGAAGAGACCAGCAAGGCCAATCAAAAAACCTCTACGCTTAAAGTCATGGATGTCGCCACGCAGAACGTTAAGAACATCCAAAATGTCAATGGATCCATATTAACACCCGCATTCTCACCAGATGGCACTAAGCTTGCCTACACCATACTGCGCCAAGATGAACTACCGCTTATCTATATTCAAGAGTTAAACAGCGATCAAAAAACTCTCGTCACGCCATTTAAGGGCAGTAATCTCTCGCCAGCCTTTTCAGCAGATGGCAACGCTCTGCTATTCTCAGGCAGCCATGATAACAACAACCCGAATATTTATCGACTTGACTTGCTTGCCAATCGACTCAGCACCATCACTCAGCTAGACGGTGCCGAGAATTCACCATCGTATCTGCCTAACGGTCAAATCATCTTCACCGCTGATAATGGCACTCGCAGCCAAAGCATCTACCGCCTAAATAACAACACCCCAATTCGCATCACTGCAGGCAGCAGCCCTAGAATCAGCCATGATGGCACACGCCTAGCCTACACTCAAGGCAGCAATCTGATCGTTGCAAATGTTAACGGCACCAACCCAAAAACCATCGCAAAAATCGGCACCGAAGGCATGGCAAGCTTCTCACCTAATGGCACAAGCATCGTCTATAGTGCTCATATAGGCAACGACAGCAAGCTCATCATCAAGCAGCTAAATACAGGGCGTGAAATCATCTTGCCCACCACAGGCATCATCAAAGATCCAACATGGTCAGCACGATGATGTCTAAGCGCATTTTAACTTTATCATTGACAGGCATTGTGACACTATCGGGCTGCCAGCACATTCAGGTGGCCAGAAGTCCTCTACCCATCACATTGACACCGAACGCTGACCAAAAGGCTGCACTTAATGCCAACACACCTACCAAAACAGACAGCCCCATCATACTCACCCCAACCAACTCCCCCATAAAGAACAAATCCGCCACCAAGAAGGTCGCGGATTCACAAGGGTTCTATCTGTTAGAAAGTTGGCTGTTAGAAAGTTGGTTTTAGACATCTAGAGCCAAACGATTGCTCTTAGGTGTCGATGTTTGGATTGTCAGTATCGGTGTATAAATTGACATCGCTCTGTTGTTATAATATCAATACACTAATCATAACTTGACAACGATAGTCGCCATACGGCCAGCTGCGCTCTTTTTGGCGTGTGTTTGCGCACGATAAGAATAAAACCTTGGGTCTGTATAAGTACACAGCGATGATTCATTCACGACCTGCACGCCGAGATTTTCTAGTTGTAATCTGGTTAATTTATCTAGATTTATCAGGCATTTATCATTATCTTGACTGTCTGCAATGATAGCTTGATACAGCTCATCGCCATCCATACCCACCAAATCACTGGCACACACCAAATTAACAATCTTATCAGCCAGCTCTCTGGTGATCTCATAAGCAGACTGACTGATATGCGCACCGATGACCGCATGATGGCTGGCAGATGTATTCGATGCACGCATTTTTGATAAGGTCTTGGCAATGATGCTATTGGTAAGTCCCTGCCAACCTGCATGGATGCATGCAACACTCGCATCAGCATTCGCATCAGCATTCGCATCATCAAAGATCGCCACAGGCACACAGTCGGCCGTCATGATGGCAAGCGCTTGCCCTCTGCACTTCGTTATGAGCGCATCTGCCGTATGTGCATTCATAGATGACGACCGATCAATATCCACAACGTTGTCACTATGCACCTGATTAAGCCAATGAATGACATCCACCTGACCAAGCTCGCTTAGCATTTTTAGTAATTTTGCGCGGTTTTGTAGGGCGTTGATAGGGCTATCGCCAACGTGCAATCCCACATTGAATTGCCCATATAGGTCACATCCAAATTTATCAAAATCACCCGTCGTCGTCTGAGCAACTAATACGCGCGGCGTGCGATGTAGAATCATTAATTTATCATCCATCTTAATCCTCACTAAGCAGGTCAATCAGTGCCTGCATGTCATCAGGTAGCGGCGCATGAAATGCCATCTGCTCGCCTGTTACTGGGTGAATGAAGCCTAATTTATAGGCGTGCAAAGCCTGACGGTTGAAAGATTTTAACGCTTCTAGATGGATCTTATCTAGACCAGACTTGATGGGCGCACCGTACACAGGATCGCCCACCAGCGCAAATCCCAAATGCGACAGATGCACACGAATCTGATGCGTACGCCCTGTCTCAAGGCGTACATCGAGCAGACTATAACGTTCGTGGATAGGCATGGCTTTCATGATATGAGTTACGGCATTTCTACCACCATCACGCACCGCCATCTTGGTGCGCTGAGTCGGATGGCGTGCGATGGGCAGATCAATCACCGAATGCCTCAAGATGTCGCTAGGCACGCCTTGACAGATGCACCGATAATGGCGATACACGCTTTTGTCTTTTAGTTGCTCGGTTAGATTCATCTGTGCTGCCTTAGTTCGCGCCACAACCAAGAGCCCCGTTGTCTCTTTATCGATGCGATGCACCAATCCTGCACGTGGTAGATGTGCGCTATCAGGATAATGATAAAGCAGTGCATTCACCAAGGTACCTGTCCGATTGCCTGCCCCTGGATGCACCACCATGCCCGCTGGCTTATTAATAACCACAACGTCATCATCTTCATAGATGATATTGATGTCAATATTCTCCGGCAGATCTTCGGAATGATCCTCGATGACAGCACACAGACGAATCTCATCGTTTAACTTCACGCGATATTTTGGTTTTTGGGCTGCGCCATTAACCGTAAGCGCACCATCTTCGATAAATCCCTGTAGCTGCACTCGAGAGAAATCCTCAAACACCATCGATGCTAATTTATCAAGGCGAAAGCCCACTTCATCATCCGTGACCTGATGGGTGAGATTTACGGTATTTTTGGCAGAGGTGTTTAATTCTTCATCAAATTCGCCATCAATGTGACTGTCAGGCATTATGTCTTGTTCGGTGCTGTGCGTTGTCATTTTGTTACTTTTGATACTGCTTTATAAATAAGAAGATAAAATGGCTTATCACTTTATCACATTTGCGCTTTTTTTTCTTGTCATAATCATCAAAAAATACAATAAGTCTTTTTTTGGTTTAAAATTGTGGTAAACTAACGAACGTTTATTTTTATTAAAAAGTTTGCATTTGCATTAAGCATCATACGAGGACGATATGAAGACATCATTACAACTAAAAGTCATCACGGCTGTCATCGCAGGCAGTGTTGCCCTAACTGGCTGTAATACCCTAAAAGGCATAACTGGCAAAAAAGAAGAAGTTATTAGCACCGCCGAAAAACCAGAAAGCGGCTACTATACCGATGCTCAAAATGCACTTGCCAAACAGCGTTACCGCGAGGCGATCACCGCATTAACAAATGTACGAACATTCTACCCAACCGGTCAATATTCTCAAGACGCCCTGCTTGATCTGATCTATGCTCAGTACCAAGCTAATGATTTTGAAGCGGTCACTCAAAGCACCGCAGAATTTATCCGCGCGTATCCAACCAGTCGCCACCTTGATTACGTACTGTATGTACAAGGCGTTACCAACATGGGCGGCTCACCTAAGGCATCACGCCTATTCAACCTAGATCAATCACAGCGTGATACCTCTTGGTTGCGTCTGGCATTCAATGATTTCCAGACATTGGTTAATAACTTCCCTAACAGCCAATACGCACCAGATGCAGCGCAGCGCATGACGGCGATTTATAACGACTTTGCTGAGCATGAGATGACAGCAGCACGTTGGTACATTAAGCGTGACGCGTATCTGGCTGCTGCCAACCGCGCCAAATGGGTATTCCAATACTACCCACAATCAACTGCTATCCCTGAGGCAGTTGCTGTGTTGGCGTATAGCTATGATAAGCTAGGCATGACCGATACCGCCAATCAATACAAAACCCTACTACAAATCAACTACCCGCAATACCTAGCCAACAACGGCGAAGTTCGCCTACCAAACCAAGGCGCGACATCTTGGGGTAAGCGCACATTATCGATGTTAAGCTTTGGTAAGTTCGGTCGTAGTAAGGATAAGTTTGAGCCAGCTTCTAGCAACTATGCAGGCGAGACGCGCGAACAGATCATCCGCCAAAGTCGCAACCTATCACTGCCTGTCACCACTCAGCAGCAGCAAGAAGAAGTAACACCAACCCAAGAGGCGCGTCGTCCACGCATCGGGTTGGGCCTACCAGCTCAAGAAGCTGAAGCGGGTCACACCAATGAGGTGCCACGTTAATATTTGTCACAGATAGACAAATACTTCTTGCAATCTAACCCAAAATCCCATAAATTAAACATTTATGGGATTATCGTCTTTTTATTAGTAGCCAATCATGCCTCGCGTTCCTGAATCCGTTATTGAACAGCTAAACAGTCAAGCCGATCTGGTCAGCATGATTCGTCGCCACACGATACTAAAGCCTGCTGGTCGCGAATTTAAGGGATGCTGCCCGTTTCATGGTGAAAAAACTCCCTCTTTTTATGTCGATCCTGAGAAGAATGTTTATCACTGTTTTGGCTGTGGCGCAAAAGGCAATGCGATTACCTTTCTAAGAGAATTAGAACGGATGAGTTTTGGCGAGGCGTTAAAAGCCCTGTCTGAGCAAACAGGCATTGAGCTGCCCAAAGACGACGCCTTTGAAAAATCCATCAAATACAAAAAAACCAACACTCAAAAACCCCACACCACAAAACCAAGAACCCCAAAGGCAAAGCAAGCAGAACAGTCTGCACCGTCTCAAAACATCACGTCTAACACCAATACTGTTGATTTTAATCAGCAGCACCCAGAACAATCTGCAATCGTACGCGAAGATGTGTTTTATGATGATGTGTATGGCGATCATTATGAGGATTACCCATCGCCACAACCTGAAGTCACCAATGAGCAAGGCGATCTATATACACTGCTGCGTCATATTTGTGAATTTTATAAATACCATCTAAAAAATAACCCGTCAGCACTGGCATATTTTAGTTCGCGCGGTCTTGGTTCGCAGACGATTGACACTTTTGAATTGGGTTATGCGCCATCAGGTTGGCAACATCTTGAAGAGGCTTTCCCGCAGGACATCGAGGGGCTAAAGCTACTAGGCTTGGTGCGCACTTCTCAGAAGGGTCGCGACTTTGATCTGTTGCGTGACCGTGTAATTTTCCCTATCAAGGACAAGCAAGGCCGCGTGGTTGGTTTTGCCGGTCGCGCACTTGGTGATGAGATGCCAAAATACATCAATTCGTCAGAATCCCCCGTATTCGCCAAGCAGCATATCCTGTACGGCCTGTATGAATCGCGGCAGGCGCGTGCCAATGACTATCTGATGGTAGAAGGCTACATGGATGTCATCGCGCTGTATCAAGCAGGCATCTACGGCGCGGTCGCACCGATGGGTACTGCTGCGAATGAAGGACAAATCGCCAATCTGCTAAAATACAATGACACGCTCACACTGTGCTTCGATGGCGATGGCGCAGGACAGCGTGCCGCCTGGCGAACTCTGGAAGTTGCTGCCCCCGTACTGCCCGATGGCAAACAGCTAAAATTCCTAACCCTACCCAACAACCATGACCCTGATACTTATATCAAAGCGCATGGCGCAGATGCGATGCGAGCGCAAATTGAAGGTGCGCTCAGTACATCAGAATACGTGTTTGACGTGTTAAGCTCACGCTATGATGTTCACCTGCCTGAGAATAAGGCGGCAGCCATGGCAAACCTAAAAGAGCTCACCGCAAAATTCCCCAAAGGCTCTAGTTTTAAATGGTGGCTAAATAACGACATCTATCGCCGTCTGGGTGCAAAAGATGAGCGTGGTCAGCGTTATATCATCGATAAGGCCAATTACGAAGCAAGTGTCAATCGCAATATTTTATTGTACTTATGCCTTCTGTACGCACCGCATTTATTGGAGCATGATTTATTGGGCGATATTTTGACCGATTCGGGCGTGGTGGATGTGCATGTGGATTTCGTAGATAAGCTTGAAGCACATAATTTGCATCTGCCTGCATTGCCAACTTGGCAGTCGATCGGTGATGCTGCGCTATTTGAGCTAACTCAGACCATCATTCGCATAATTCAACTCGGCAAAGATGGCGTAATCACTCCACTAATTCAGACCAACGATCGGCATACCATCGATGAGCAAGCGCATTTTATCATGGCAAGCCTACCAAATCATGCCTTACAAGACGTCTTGGTCAGTCATTGGCGAGAGTTCTTCTTGCAGGTTGATGGGCACGAACCTCAGAATATTTCATTATTCTTCAATGAACTACTAAGCCAAGTTCTACAAGATCATTTCAAAAAACAACAAGAACAAAGCAAGCACATCATCTTATCAGAGATTCATAAGCGGCGCCTACACGCACTCAGACAATGGGACAGCAACCAAAAAAGCCTGCTCTCCAAATCCCTAAATTCATAACAGTAGCCCAATCAGATGGCTATTAAAGATGGCTAATCTACCACGCCATCATGCATCACTTCTGATGCTCACTCATATGACATAACACCGCACTGCCATGCTCTGTCAGTTCGCCACCGATCGCTTGACAAGCGTTAATCTGACGTGACTTATGGGCATACATGCCTGCCACAAAGCTAATAGCACAAAGCGCCGCAACCAATATCTTAATGCCAATATTATTCATGATTTCTGGTTTATTAGGCTGATTCATCACCACTCCATTATTCAAAAACTTTACCACCCTGCTCCACCGCTTGCTTATGAGCAGCGCGATTTTCACAGCGAACAAGCCACGCCTTTAAATTATCCCAACTGCCAAGTTCGCCACGGCTTTGTAATGCCTTGACCGCAAAATACGCCTGTACGTCCGCTCCTGTAAAGTCATTTGCTATCCAGTCTTTATCCGATAGATGAGCATTTAATAACCCAAAACTTTGGGCGACATTATCATTAATCACCAAACTCTCCACCTTATCGGCAATCTTTTTGGCAATCGGACGCACCAATAAGGGCGATTTGGTGGCGACTTTTGACATAATTAGTCGCATAACAAGCGGTGGCATCATGGAGCTTTCAGCAAAATGTAACCAAAACGCATAATCTTCCCACGTCTCATCGGTGGGCGATAATTTGCCGTCCGTATCATAGTATCGTAGCAGATATTCAATAATAAAGCCCGACTCAGCAAGCGTCCGCCCACGATTTTCATCTACCAAAATCGGAGCTTTGCCCATGGGGTGAATGTCGGTTAGCTCTTTTGGAGCAAGGTGGCTTTTGGTACGGTTGTGTTTGATGACTTTAAAGGGCGTGCCGTATAAGGTGTTTAGTTCACACAATAGCCACAAAATACGAAACGAGCGAGATTGATTGAGATGGTGAAGGACAAGCATGGGATTTCCTGTTGCGGGGATTGGATTATTATAATACCGATTATTAGAAAATGTTAGCTTTTGCGATAAATTTATCAGCTCACCAAAACAAAAAAGCACAACTCACGTCATGCTTTATGCTTTTCGCCCAGTCATCTTATGCCAATGTCGTGCCGTCATCGGTTTTATGATAATTACGGTTAAAATAAGTCAACGCCCCATCACTGTCGCCTTGACGAATGGCGATAATCTCACAAATGAACACCCCATGCGTGCCAACTTCTTTAATCTCGGTAATCTTGCAATCAAAGCCAATCAAGGCATCAGTTAGCATTGGCGAACCTGTGGTTAGTGCGTCCCAAGTGCCGTGTTCAAAACGTTCATCAGAATTTAGCGGTGATGCGAACGTATTAGATAAGTGCGACTGTTCGGCGGTCAAGGTATTGACCATAAGCACGCCATTTTTGACAAAATTGTCATAAAATCCGATGTTTGTATTCATACACACAAGCAAAGTCGGGGGCGTGTCGGTCACGCTACATACTGCCGATGCCGTAAAACCATGTCGCCCTGCCACACCGTTTGTCGTTATCACATGAACAGCGGTGGTGAGTTTTGCCATTGCGTCTTTAAAATCTGTTACTGATACCATTGTTATTTTCTTAAATTATTTTATAAATATAAATGTTGGATTTTCATACAGAAAACCCAACATTCATTCGATTTGGCTGATTATTTACCTGCCAACTCGTTACGGATAATTTTCGCCCCTTCGCTAAGAGCGTGCAACTTACCACGAGCAACCGTACGAGATAGTGGAGCCATACCGCAGTTGGTGCTTGGGTAGAGTTTATCCGCATCCACAAATTGCAAGGCTTTACGCAAAGTATCCGCCACTTGCTCAGGTGTTTCAACCTCATTGGTCGCCACGTCAATCGCCCCAACCATGACCGTTTTGCCACGAATCAGCTCAATCAAATCCATTGGCACACGAGAATTTTGGCATTCTAGTGAGATGATGTCAATTTTGGATTGTTGCAGTTTTGGGAAACTCTCTTCGTATTGTCGCCATTCGTTGCCAAGCGTTTGCTTCCAATCGGTATTCGCCTTAATGCCATAGCCGTAGCAGATATGTACCGCTGTTTGGCATTTTAGCCCAGAGGTGGCACGCTCCAAAGTTGCCACGCCCCAATCGTTTAGCTCATCAAAAAACACATTAAACGCAGGCTCATCAAACTGAATAATATCCACGCCTGCCGCTTCTAGCTCTTTTGCTTCTTCATTTAGGATTTTGGCAAATTCCCACGCCAATTTTTCACGGCTCTTGTAATGCCCGTCATACAAGGTATCAATCATCGTCATCGGGCCAGGCAGAGCCCATTTGATGAGCTTGTCGGTATGCTGACGCAAAAATTTGGCATCGTCCACAAACACCGATTTTGGGCGAGACACATCGCCTACCACGCTAGGCACACTAGCATCGTAGCGGTTACGAATGCGGACGGTTTCACGCTTGTTAAAATCTACGCCGTCCAAATGCTCAATAAACGTGGTTACAAAGTGCTGACGAGTCTGCTCACCATCGCTAACGATATCAATGCCTGCACGGGTCTGCTCGGCAAGCGATACAAGTAGTGCGTCTTGCTTGGCTTGGCGTAGCTCATCGCCTTCAAATTTCCATTCTGACCACAGTTTTTCGGGTTCGGCAAGCCAAGATGGTTTTGGCAAACTGCCTGCGGTGGAAGTGGGAAGTAAAATTTTGCTCATTGTGTTTTCCTAAATTAAAATTCACATTATACCAAAAAATTCAAATCAACCGACAATTAAATCGGTTGATTGAAATTCATCTTTTATTTTTCGGCAAGCCAAGCATCCAAAATCTCTTTATACGGCTTGATAAATTGCTCTTCGGCAAGTTTGCCTTGTTTTACCGCCAAATCGTTACGCTCCACACGGTCATAATCCACTTTCGGCACGGCATAGTCTTCATAAGTTAGACTACCCTTGTACACCTGTCCTGCAACCGAGTTGGCACTATAAATCTCTGGGCGATAGATACGCTGGAACGCTTCCATGGTCGCAATGGTGCTGATGAGCTCTAAGTTGGTGTAATCGTTCAACAAATCAGCATTTTCATCAAAATAAAACGCATACGGAGCAACCGATTTTGGTGGCATAAAGTAACGCACTTTTAAGCCCATTTTGGCAAAATATTCATCGGTTAATGAATAGTCGTTTTGCACATATTCCACGCCCAAAATCGGGTGCGTATTGGTCGTTCTGTGGTAGGTGCGAGTGGTTGCAACGCTTAGGCACAGTACGGGCGGTTTTTTGGATTGGGCTTTGTACTCTTCGGACGCAACCATGAATTTGAACAATTTGCCATGCAAATCGCCATAGCCTTCTGGCACACTAAATTCAGGCTTGTCCTTGTTGTACTCACGAAGTAGCACGCTAAAATCATAATCACGGACAAACGATGAAAAGCTGTTGCCGATGATGCCGTCAATGGTTTTGCCTGTTTTGTGGTCAACGACGGACGTTTTTAACCATTCTAATCCTGAGAAAAATTCGCCCTTGCCTGCCACGTCAATGTCAATAGACACAATGTCAATCAGCACCGAATAGCGGTCGTTGGTTGGGTTGTCCCAAGTCGCCAAATCATTAAAACGGTTGTTAATCATTCTAATGGCGTTTTGTAGGTTTTGTTTGCGGTTTTCGCCACGAGCTAGGTTAGCAAAGTTGGTGGTCAAACGAGTGCTACTGGCAGGCTCATAGTTTTCATCAAAACGCTGGGTATGCACTCGGCATTGAAATTGTGCGGTCATTTTTTCACCTTGCGGGGTTGTTTTTGGAATGTGTATATTAAACCACATTTTTGTGATAAAGAAAAATGATATATTTTTAAAAAAAGTTGAAAAAAATTCAGGTTGTAATTATATTCAAACTCAGATCAAAAAACCCAATAATTTTATTTAAATGATGGATTGAAGTTTTATCATCGCTAATTTCAAAATCTAAACTTTAAATAAAAAGTGATAAATACCCGCCAAATACACAACAACCTTCAAGGCAAACCAATAAAACCACTCCAACTTGCTATCATCAGATTTTAATTTATTACCAAAAGACCAAAAATCCTTACCCCGAATATAATTCCAAATATCAATAAAAACCATCAAAGAGATAAACAAGAATAAAAAGAATTCATAAAAATCAAAATAATATTTTTTTGTCTCGTTCTATGGATACAATAATACTGATAAAAATTGGGATTATAAGACAAATCTTATCTAAATTCAGGTTTATCCCTTTTAATATTTAAGATGAGAACAATCAACCTCAATCCATAAGTTGAACTAACAAAAAAGGCGGACATCAATCCGCCTTTTTTATCATTCACTGTCTTGGCTCGTTTCTATCATCTCGCCATGTTCGCTGTCGCTATCATCATCGCTTGGCTCTTCATGCTCCACACAGGCAAGCCCCACCAGCGTTTCGCTCTCGCCAATGCGAATGAGCTTGACCCCTTGGGCGTTACGTCCTGCGGTTGCGATTTGGGCGACAGGTGTGCGGACAAGCGTGCCTTTATCGGAGATTAAAATCACATCCTCGTCGCCTGTTACCGCCACCGCTTTGACAAGCTGGCCGTTACGCTCTGATGTCTTAATGGCAATCACGCCTTGACCGCCACGCCCTTTGGTCGGATAGTCGTCAATCGGAGTGCGTTTGCCGTAGCCGTTTTCGCACGCTGTCAAAATCTCGCCTGCCTGTGGGGCAACCACGAGCGACACCACGCGACTGACCGACACCACGCTGTCATTATCACTATCATCGGTATCGTCATCGATCGGCTCATCATCGTCCACGCCGAGACTGGCTAAGAGATTGACACGGATACCACGCACACCCTTGGCAGTACGTCCCATGGCACGAATGGCGGATTCTTTAAAGCGAATGGCTTTGCCTTCGTTGGAGAACAGCATAATCTGTTGCTCACCGTCAGTAATCGCCACGCCAATCAAGGTATCGCCATCCACAAGGTCAATGGCTCTTAGTCCGTTGGCACGCAAATTGGTAAATTGCGACAACGCCACACGCTTGACCGTACCGCTTGCCGTGGCAAAAAACACAAATTTACCGTCATCGGCTAGGCTCTCCACAGGCAAAATGGCGGTTACGCTCTCGCTGGGGTCAATGTTGATAAGATTGACAAGCGGTCTACCCTTTGAGCCACGAGAGGCAATCGGCACTTCAAAGCCACGCAAGCCAAACACTCGCCCTGTATTGGTAAAGCACAAAATATGAGCGTGCGTACTGGTAACTAATAAATGCTCAATCACGTCATCTTCTTTCATGGCGGTTGCTGATTTGCCTTTTCCGCCACGTTTTTGGGCTTGGTAGTCGCTTACGGCTTGGGTTTTGGCATAGCCTGTATGCGACACGGTCATGACCACCGTCTGCTCTGGGATTAAGTCTTCGCGGCTAAAATCGGCTCGTGCGTCCACAATATCGGTCTTACGCTCATCGCCAAAATCATCACGGATTTGGATAAGCTCCGCCTTAATCACGCCCATGAGCTTGTCAAAATCCGCCAAAATCATCTGTAAGCGTGCAATCTCGCCCAAAATCTCTTGGTATTCTTTGGACAATTTGTCCTGCTCCAAACCTGTCAAGCGGTGGAGTTGCATATCCAAAATGGCGTTTACTTGGTCGGGTGATAGGCGGTATTCTTTGTCGTCATTGATAAGCCCAAACGGTGCGTTTAAGTCCTCGCCCTCGATGATGTCGGGGCGGATAGACGTTGCCCCTGCATTTTTTAGCATGGCAACCACATTGCCCGCCTGCCAGATACGCCCAAGCAGATTCTCACGAGCCTCGGCACGGTTGGCGGACTTTTTAATGGTCTCAATGATGTCATCAATGTTGGCAAGAGCAATGGTCAAGCCCTCTAACAAATGTCCACGAGCTTTGGCTTTATTCAGCTCAAAGATGGTACGGCGTGTAACGACTTCTTGGCGATGACGGATAAAGCTGGCAATCAAGTCATGCAAGGTCATAAGGCGTGGCTGTCCGTTGTCAAGAGCAACCATGTTAATGCTAAAACTGGACTCTAAGGGTGTTTGCAAAAATAGATTGTTTACCACAACTTCGGCATTTTCGCCACGTCTTAGGTCAATGGCAATCCGCATACCCTCTTTGTCAGACTCATCACGCACGCCTGTGATACCGTCTAATTTTTTGTCATTGACAAGTTGGGCGATTTGCTCAATGAGTTTGGCTTTATTGACTTGATAAGGAATCTCAGTAAAGACAATGCGTTCACGGTCTTTGCTTGCCCCTTCCATATTTTCAATGACATAACGCCCACGAATGTGCAGTCGCCCCTTACCTGTGCGATAAGCGTCAAAAATGCCACTTCGCCCATAGATGATACCACCTGTGGGAAAATCAGGTCCGCTGATGTGGCTTGCCAGCTCATCGCCATCAATCTGTGGGTTATCAGCATAGGCAAGACAAGCGTTCACAACTTCAGTTAGGTTGTGCGGTGCCATGTTGGTCGCCATGCCGACTGCAATACCCGTTGCTCCATTGACAAGCAGGTTTGGCACACGGGCAGGTAGCACAGACGGCATTTTCTCGGAGCCGTCATAGTTGTCCTCCCAGTCCACCGTGTCTTTGTCAAGGTCGGCAAGCATTTGGTGCGTGAGTTTTTGCATACGCACTTCGGTATAACGCATGGCGGCAGGTGGGTCGCCGTCCACCGAACCGAAGTTACCCTGTCCGTCCACCATCATATACCGCATAGAAAACGGCTGGGCAAGACGCACAATGGCATCATAGACGGCAGTGTCGCCGTGGGGGTGATATTTACCGATAACATCGCCCACGACACGGGCAGATTTTTTGTAGGGTTTGTTATAATCGTTGGACAGCTCGTGCATGGCGTACATCACACGGCGGTGAACAGGCTTTAAGCCGTCTCGCACATCAGGCAAGGCACGAGAGACGATGACGCTCATCGCATAGTCAAGGTAGGACTGCTTTAATTCATCAACAATCCCAACGGGGGTTACGCTATCGGTCATAAAGAACCCTTTTTTCTCTTTAAAATCAAACGTCTATTTTACCATAAAACCATAAAAAATAACATAAAAATCCCTCATTAGCAGGGCTTTTTTGGGCATTAAGATGGAAAATTGGGAGCAATACCAACCACACTTAATGATGTGTTTGTTTTTCGGTCATGGCGCACATCTTATCATGAGAAATCACATGAAAATTCTCTTCATTCGTGCGGTATTTACTCCGTAGATTCAGCTGATAAGCAGCCAGCGACATGGCAGCCGCCACACGTTTTGGCATAAGCATTTCTGTTTTATCAAAAGGCATGATGGCACCGATGGTATTTTTGGCAAGATTAAGGCCTAGCTTACCGGCTGTTTTTAGAGAAAGCTTCTCTTTGGCGGGACTTAATTTATGCAATCTAAACACCGTCACATCATCGAATTTTAGGGTTTTTAGATAATACTCAACATCCGCCTTGGCGATGAGCTCAGCGTCTTTGCCCGCACTCTCCACACCTGCTTTTGATAAATAAAAGAATCGAGATACGCCCTTATCACGGCAAGCTTTGGCAAAGGCGATATTAAACAGCACATTAACCTGATAAAATTCATCTTGGCTGGCGGTGTCTTTTTTGGCAGCGCCTAAACAACTAAAAGCATCCGTATCAGCGCCAATGGGCATCGAAGCAATGGTATCTGCCAACGCATCAAAGTTATTCACATGATACACGTGCATGTTCTCACTGATGCTTCTTGGCTGTGTGCGTGTGATGATGATGAGTGTGTCATATAATGCGGAAAGCTCGCGCACCAACGCCTGCCCTACACGCCCCGAACCACCGATGATAATTGCTTTTCTTTTCATAAATCAAAAAACATTCTAAAATCAGGCTATTTTACCATAATTTTGCTTCAAATTTCTCACCGTGTTACGTCAAGGGCTTGCCAAATACCCCAAAAATACCGTAAAATACGCCAATCCTCAGATAAGTGTCGATTTTTATTGAGTATTTTTAGATATTTTGATAAAATGGTGCTTTATATGTTAGGCAACGTGTCTATTTTTGGTCATGAATACCAAAATTGATAATTCGGTGGCTGCCAGAATTATCTCGCTTAGCATTTTTGAATTTAACATTAACAATTTTTTATCCAAGGATAAACCATGGCAAACTCAGCACAAGCTCGCAAACGCGCTCGTCAAAACACTAAACGTCGCCAACACCTAGCGTCTCAACGCTCTATGGTACGTACTTTCATCAAGCGCGTAAATGCAGCCATCGAAGCAAAATCATACGAATTGGCTACTGAAGCTTACAAGAAAGCTGTTCCAGTAATAGACCGTATGGCTGACAAAGGCATCATCCACAAGAATAAAGCTGCTCGTCATAAGAGTCGCCTAAACAAAGCAATCAAAGCACTTAAAGACGCTTAATTGCTAGTGAATAATAAAAGCCCTAACAGAAGTTAGGGCTTTTATGTTTTGGTGAGACTGTCTCAATCATCATCGCCAAATCGAATCACTGCACCATCGCTTAGGCGGTAAGCCACCAGCTCACCACCCCACACACAGCCGCCATCTAGCGCACGAACGTTTGCGCTGGCGATCTGCGCCTTTAATGCTGCCCAATGACCAAACAGAATGCGTCTTTCCCGCGCCACATCCCACATGAACCAAGGGCGAAATCCTTTGGGCATCTCATCTAACAGCCCTTCTTTAAAGCTAAATTCCAAGACGCCATTCTCATTGCACAGTCGCATTCTGGTGAGATAGTTGGCTATCGCACGCATCCGCTTGGCGCCACGCAGCTCATCCGACCAGCCTTCAGATTTCTTACTGTATAGCTTTGGCAGCAGCTCGTCCAGATCATCAAGATCACCGCTTAATGCCTTTTGCAATTCTCTGGCATAGCGATCAGCATCATCGATTGACCAATTGGGCGGGATGCCTGCATGAGCCAGCACTGTCTTGTCATCAGGGAACACTAACAGCGGCTGCTTGCGCAACCAATTTAACAGCTCGTCACAATCTGGCGCAGCAAAGATGGGCAAGGTTTTATCCTTTGGCTTAGGCGGCATGATACCACGCCATACCGCGACGAGCGTGATGTCATGATTGCCTAATACTGTGGTCAGCGCGCCGATGTCCGATAGCCTCTTAACCTCTCGTAAGGTTGCCAAAGAATTCTCACCGCGCGCCACAATGTCACCTGCTAGCCAGATTTTGTCTTGTGTCTCATCAAAATCTAAGATCTCAAGCAGACGATTAAATGCAAAAAAACACCCTTGCAAATCGCCAATCACGTATTCATGGCGATAGGCTCTGTTGATAAGTTGTTGGTCTTTCATAGGTTTTTATTAATTGACTTGCTTTTGAGCCGCCAGGTCAGACAGGCGAACAAAATCTACCACTGATAGCGACTCTGGACGTGCCTGATGATTGATGCCGACAGACTCAAAGTCTTGTTCTTCTAGTTTTGGTAATAGGCCCACGGTCTTGAATATCGCGCGCAAGGTCTTGCGGCGATGGTTGAACGTCTCACGAACGATGGTCGCAAATAACACTTCGTCTTGGGCGGTGATGGGTTTTTGTTTAAATGGGGTTAGACGAAACACCGCAGAGGTGACTTTTGGTGGTGGGTTGAATGCGCCTTTTGGCACCGTCAAGAGATAATCTGCCATGCAATAGTACTGCATGATCACCGATAGTCGCCCGTATGCCTTGGTGTTCGGCTCAGCGGTGATCCGATCAACGACTTCTTTTTGTAGCATAAAGTGCATGTCGGTGATGACATCGCTAAATTCCAACAAGCGAAACAGAATGGGTGTTGAGATGTTATAAGGCAGATTGCCCACCACTCTGAATGCACCCTTACCCACTTTGTGCGCAAGTTCGCGATAATCTACGTGCATGGCATTATCATTAATGATGGTAAAATCTTCATGACTGTTCGCGCCGATGTTGATTTTTAATGCACTTGCCAAATCGCGGTCAAGTTCCACCACAGTCATGCCATCAACCTCAGCCAAGAGCGGCTCAGTCAATGCGCCAAGTCCAGGCCCAATCTCAAGCAAGTTATCGCCACGTGATAAGCGAATGCTATCAACGATCTGACGAATCACGCTGGTGTCATGAAGAAAGTTCTGCCCAAAGCGTTTTCTTGGGGCGTGGCGGGCTTCTTGTGGGGTTTTTGGGATGTGTCGCATGTTGTTCTTTGAATGATTATAACAGTTAATGATAGCATATTTTTGATGTTTTTTTCTATGCCACTCGTCTAGACAAATCACATCAGCTCGCGCTCATCAGATGACTGACTAGAATCGTAGTGCCGATCATGAGTAACACCACCCCACCAACGAACATGGCAACCCTACCAAAACGACGCCCCAGTCGGTTACCCAGATACAGCCCAAGCGTGACCATAATCATCGTCGCCGAGCCAATTAGGGCGGCAGCCAGCCAGATATTCACCTCCAAAAAGGCAAGTGACACACCCACGACCAGCGAATCAATGCTCGTTGCCACTGCGGTGATTAACATGAGTTCAAAGCCACTTTTTGCCATGTTTTGCTGATCATCTTTGATCTGTACATCGCCTTTGAGTGCATCGCGCATGAATTTAAACGCCAAACAGCCAAGCAGTGCAAAAGCCACCCAATGATCCACATGAGACAGCCAGCCTTGTGCCGCCTCTCCAAGCAGTCAGCCAATGATGGGTGCAACCCCTTCGATCACCCCAAACAACACACCCGCCTTCAATGCTCTGGTAAGGCTAGGGTTCTGGTAGGTCGCCCCTTTGGCGATGGCGGTGGCAAAGGCATCCATCGACATGCCAAATGCCAACGCCACCAAAGAAATAATACTCATGAGTGCAAAAATCTTAGAAGTTATTCTTTAGTTCGCGTAGCGCGGTGAATACACTCAGTGGCAATTCATCAGCAAGTGGGTATTTACCCTTGATAGTATCTATCATCTGCTCATGATGCACTTGCAAGAACACATTGATTTGTCTTTCATTACCCAGCGTAGTAGGCAATGAAATTTCGCCACGAGTGAGCTTGACTTTAGTCTCAGCGATGGCATTTTCAATTGCCATTTTATAATCGTCAGCACAAACTGTATGGCCAAATTTAAGGTTGGACAATGTGTATTCATGTGCAGGATAAAATAGCGTGTCATCCACCAAACCATTAAATCGCATCATGCTATCAAAAAGCTCGCCCATCGTTCCTGTGAACACGCGCCCGCAGCCACCGCTAAACAGCGTATCACCACAGAATACATGCTTCCTATCGCCCATGTCGCACAGATAGGATAAATGGGTATCTGTATGCCCTGCTGTTCGCCATACCTTAAATACAACGCCCAGCAATTCAAACTCATCGCCCTCATCCACACATTGGGTGGCATTAACCCCATGGGTGCTGTGGGCGATGATCTGCATGCCAGGATAGGTATTTTTAATTTTCGCCACGCCGCCTGTGTGATCATCGTGATGGTGTGTGATGATCATAGCAATGGGTTTAAGCGCATTATCTGCTAGATAATCCAAGACCGGCTGTGCATCGCCTGCATCGATGATGATGGCTTGATCGCCCTTGACCAGCACCCAGATATAATTATCATTAAATGCTTTTATCGCATGAATGTTTAGCATGATCTTATCCTTGTTGTTTTATATTGATACGCCGCTGAGATAAAAAACCACGCACAAGAGCCTGCGTCCTGCCGTGGTTTCTCCATGTGACCGCCACATTAGCCGTGTTTTTGCTCGAAGGCTTTCATAAAATCAACCAAGGATTCTACTTGCTCAAGCGTGATGGCGTTATAGATACTCGCTCGCATACCACCGACGACACGGTGACCTTTTAAGTTTAATAGACCTGCTTTTTTACTTTCTTCTAAGAACAGCTTATCCAACTCGGTGTCCGCCAACTGGAATGGCACATTCATGATGGAGCGGTGTTTTGGGTTGACCGTATTGCGATAAAAATCACTCTCATCGATGGCGCGGTATAGCGTCTGTGCTTTGGCTCGGTTAATCTTAGCAATCGCCTCAACACCACCATTATCCAATAGCCACTCAAACACCAATCCTGACAGATACCATGCATAGGTCGATGGTGTGTTTAGCATGCTGTCATTGTCGAATTGATTTTTATAATTCATGATGTTCGGACACCAAGACGACGCTTGCTCTAGCAGATCCTTGCGGATAATCACCAAAGTCAATCCGGCAGGTCCGATGTTCTTTTGTGCACCTGCATAGATCATACCAAAATCATTCACATTAATCGGATCGGACAGGATGCAAGATGACATGTCAGCCACGATTGGCGCATTGACTTTTGGCGTCTCAAAGATCTGTACGCCGTGGATGGTCTCATTTGGGCAATAATGAAAATATGCCGCACCATCCGTCAGCTGCCAAGAGTCTTGACTTGGTACATCAGCGCCATTACCGGTAGCGACTAGGTTAACCTTGCCCAGACCTAGGTTTTCATAACGCTTGGCTTCTTTATAAGCCTTTTCTGACCATGCGCCTGTATTTAGGTAATCGGCTGTTCCGCCATTGAGTAGATTCAAAGGAATCGCCGAGAACTGCAATGCTGCACCACCTTGCAAAAACAGTACCGCATAATCATCACTGATGTTCATCAGCTTACGCAGATCAGCCTCTGCCTTACTGGCGATCTCAATGTAGTCAGCGCTGCGATGGCTGATCTCCATAACAGACGCGCCTGTGCCACGCCAATCAAGAATCTCATTTTGGGCCTTTTCTAAGACAGCGGTCGGCATTGATGCAGGACCAGCACAAAAATTAGCAAAACGAGTCATAACAATCCCCAAAGTTAGTAAATAAATATGATAAAAATTGATTGCTATTGTAGCAGATTTTAAGGCCTTAATGGGTGGTTTTGATGATAAACTTAACCGATACACATACCAACATCAGCCATCTTGGCCGCTCAAGCCCAACGGTTGTCAATTTTGGATAAAATCAGCAACGCTCTGCCCCACCATACGTCCCATTGCAAGGCAAGCGGTCAGCAGATAGCCGCCAGTTGGCGCATCCCAGTCCAGCATCTCGCCTGCGATAAATAGATGAGGGTTACGACGTGATTGCAATTGATCATTTACCGCGGACAGTCTTACGCCACCGCCCGTGCTGATCGCCTCATCCATCGGTCGAAACCCATCAAAATCAACAGGCAAATTCTTAACAAATGCTGCCATTTTTAATAAATCCGACCAGTCGGTCTTATGTGTGCATTCTCTTAATAAGGCTATTTTTGTGGCATCCAGCCCTGCTTTGCGTAGGCTGTTATTCAGTGATTGTTTTTTTGATTTGTTAAGTGCTTTTGCGATGTCGTCAATGGACTTGTCTGGCATCAGGTCTATCTGCAATCGAATACGCCCCGCCTCGTTAAGCATCGCACGCATGGCACGATTTAACTTATAAATCAGCCCACTCTCCATGCCATAATGACTAATCACCACATCACCATGTGCAGATTCGTCGCCTGCTGCGATGGTGATGCGCTTTAATGCCTGTCCAAAGACATCATTCATGAATGGCGACCACGAACGCACCACACCAACATTACTGGCATACAGCGGTGTTAATTCATCATCACCGAACCAAGCTTGCCAAGCACCATCACTACCAAGGCGCGCATAAGATCCACCACCACACGCCAAGACAATCGCATCAAACCGACGCTCAAAGCGATCAAGCTCATCTCCACGCTTATCTTTTTTTATAAAAGTTACTAAATTATCCTGCACACCTATACAGACATGACGATAATGAAATTGCACGCCTTGCTCGCTCAGCCTAGATAGCCACGCACGCAGCAGGTCAGACGCCTTCATCTGCACAGGAAATATGCGCCCGCTAGAGCCGACATAGCTGTCGATACCAAGTCCATTCATCCACGTGCGTATGTCCTCAGCATGAAAATCTCGGACAAACTTCACCATCACATCGCTTGGTGTGTAACGTATCACAAAGTCATCCAAAGGCTCACTATGCGAAATGTTCAGCCCTGTCTTACCCGCCATCAAAATTTTACGTCCTGCAGTGGGCATCTGCTCAAATACATGAACCTCAATACCGCGCGCTGACAGCACTTCCGCCGCCATTAGACCCGATGCGCCTGCGCCTATGATGGCGACGGCTGGGGTAGAATTATTCTTTTGGGTCATCAATCTGATCGAATCGAGTTTGGTAATAGTTCGGCTTTAGAATGATGAGCTCTTGGCACTTCTCTCCGCGCGCCAGATATTTAATCTCAAAATGCGTACGCGCCGATTCTGCATCAATCTCGAATCGCTCATAAGGCAATAACCATACCTCATCAAGCAGCTGCTGCGCCTCATCAATGTACTCGCCGATATTGCTGGCAAGGGTGATGGTCGCACCTGGCTTTAGTCGCGACACCAAAAATTCAAAAAACGGCATATTCAGCCAACGCTGATTCTTGTTGGCTGGCTCAGGATTGGGGTATAGAATGAATGCGCCATCAAGCGAGTTTGGGGCGATGTGATGCGCGGTGTAAGCAATGGCGTCAGCATGGACGGCGCTTAGATTAGGCAGGTTCTCGGCCTTGACAAGCTTATCGAATGCTTCGAATTTCTCGCTGGTGCGCTCAATCGCGATCAAATGCCTATCAGGATTCTGCTTGGCGAATAATAAGGCGTGCTTGCCCTTGCCAGCACCAATTTCCAAATATAATGGCGCATTCGACACATCTAACGGCTCGACATTCTTAGGTGGGCTGATCGCATCTGTGCGAAACAGGCGGTTAAAACGGTGGGATAAATCGCTCATGGTCATCGCTTTTAACAAAAAATATTCAATTATTATACCAAATCTATCCGATAAATTCATGAATTACCCACTGCTAAATTAATCCCAAAGCACCCACCCGCCAACACGAATGCACCGCCTGATTTGATGAACTTCCTTAAAATATGCCACTTGTATAAACAATGCTTAAATTAATGATCTAAAATGACAAAAGCCAAGCGATGATTTATAATGTTCGATTTATCCATATTATTTAAATCACGGTTTTATCATGAATAACTATATCATCGCCTACACTGACGGTGCCTGTAAAGGCAATGGCAAACAAGGCGCATCGGCGGGCGGATTTGGCGCGCACATCATCCATCCTAATGGCGACATCCATAACATCTGGGGCGGGGAAGCTGACACCACCAACAACCGCATGGAATTGCTAGGTGCAATCACCGCTCTAAAGCACACCCCTAACGACACGCCCATAAAGATATGGACAGATTCAGGCTACGTCAAAGACGGCATCACCCAATGGATACACCACTGGAAAAAGAACGGCTGGCGCAAAGCCGACAAAAAATCCGTTCTAAACGTTGAACTGTGGCAAGAGCTCGATGCACTGACCCAAGGTCGCATGATCAATTGGCAATGGATCAAGGGGCACGCAGGACACGAAGGCAATGAGATGGCAGACCAACTGGCCAATCAAGGCGTCATCGGTGCAGGTGAAAAATACATCAGTTCTGACAATTCCGACCACCCAACTGATGCTGATACATTCAACCAAAGCGAACCAAATAACACCAATAATCCAAAACAAACCACAGTCATGAATGACCACGCTTTTAAGATAAGCCCTGACAACAACCAAAATCCCGATTACGATGGTAATACTCAGCGCGCTAATGGCGACTTTTGGGCGATTCTACCATCGCCGAATAATTATGGTTCACGCGCTCGCCAGCTCATCATGGATACGGAGACCACTGGTTTTGAGGATCAAGGTGGCGACCGCATCGTAGAGGTGGGTATTGTTGAGATAGTCGATCGTAAATTCACCGGTAACAAGCTACACGTCTACATCAATCCCGAAAGAGAGATGGATGATGAAGTTATCCGCGTTCATGGCATCTCAAATGAATTCTTACTAGATAAGCCAAAGTTTGCCGATGTTGCGCAGCAGATTTATGATTTTATGATAGGTAGCGAGGTCATCGCACATAATGCCGCGTTCGATATGCGATTCTTGAAGATGGAATTTGATAAAGTTGGTCTGACCGACTTTCTAGATCGCATTCAAACCACCGACTCACTTGCCATCGCCAAGGAACTCTATCCTGGTCAAAAAAACTCACTTGACGCTCTGGTTCGTCGCTTAGATGTTGGCAATCAAGATCGTACATTCCACGGAGCTTTACTTGACTCCGAGATTCTGGCTGAAGTCTATCTTGCGATGACAGGCGGGCAGATGGCGATAAAGATGGAATACGGCGACGATCATGCAGATGCCAAGTCAAGCGCGACGGGCTTTCAGGATTTATCTGATTTGGCGGGTTTGATATGCACTTCTGCCGGTGACATGGATGCAGACAGCACTTGGCGTGCGACGGTGCTGTCATGATGAATCATGTAGAATATCTGATCATAGATAAGGACAGCGTCCTGTGCGATAAAGATGGCTTACCCATCATGATTCAAGGGGTGATGCTAGATGAAGCGGTCTCGCTTGGCTTTGGTGAAGTGCATAACGGACACGCTTCTCAAGTTACGCCATCTAACACCTTCGCCATCTCAAAAGACGCTGCCATCAAGACAAAGCTTATTCACGCCTATGGTGATAAATACGACACCAGCACGCACAAATCTTTGGCATTCTTAAGTTATAGAAATGCCGTGAACACGCTAGATGATGCCTTAGCACACACCATTAGCCGAGCCATTCAACTGATATTATGGCAGCAAGATCATCAATTCTGTTCGCGCTGTGGTGGTCGCACACATCGTCATCAGAGCGAACACGCCATGATGTGCCAAAGATGCCGTCACCGCGTCTATCCACGTGTACAGCCGTGCATCATCACCGCCATCACACGCATTCACCCAACAACCGCTAAGCGCCAGATCCTGCTTGCACTGCATCACAGACATAGTGATACTGGCATGTATGGACTCATCGCAGGATTCGTAGAGGCAGGCGAGTCGATAGAGGGTGCCATTCATCGCGAGGTCATGGAGGAGGTCGGTCTGTCAGTCTCCAACCTACGCTACCACAGCAGTCAGCCATGGCCATATCCGACGAACCTAATGCTTGGGTTTATCGCTGATTATGCCGGTGGTGAGATTTGCCCTCAGGCAGATGAGATTAAAGAGGCTAGATTTTTTGATATAGATAATCTACCTCTAACGCCAAAAGTAGGCACGATCGCACACACGCTTATCCAAAGCGTCATTCATCTACCCACTTAACCACCAATTAGATTAACGAACAGCCAGCGCTTGCCAGCCATGACCATCACATTCACCCGATTAGAAGATTTGCCCGTCCTGTTTAGCCCGCTTAGGCTAGATGACATACCAGATGACAAAAGCATCGCCATCGCGCAGATCGATGCTGTATTGCCACAGACTCAGTGCGGTCTGTGCGGTCATCATGATGGCTGCCTGCCTTATGCTCATGGCATCGTGATGAATGGCGAAGCACCAAATCTGTGCGTACCAGGTGGGCAAGATGTCACCGATCGCATCGCAGACATTCTAGGGATTCCTAGCAGCACAGCCACGCCCAGCAAATGGCGCACCGACGAACAAACTCGGCGCCCCATCGAAGTGCGCGCCATCATCAATGAATCTGACTGTATCGGCTGCACCAAATGCATACCCGCCTGCCCTGTCGATGCCATCATCGGCACCGCCAAACACATGCACAGCATCATCACCGATCTATGCACAGGCTGCGAGCTGTGTCTAGCCCCCTGCCCTGTGGACTGCATCGAACTGGTGGAATACCCCCGAATACTGAGCGATGAGCAGCGCACCGATGAACAGGCACATCTGCGCCGCCGCTATCACCATCATTTAAACCGCGTCGAAAACAGCATCAAGCAAGGCACCAAGCCTGTGGTTAGTACCGTAGAATCAGCGATGACAAATGTCATCAGCGAATCTACCCAGACCACACAGTCCATCGATGCCAGAACCGCCAAAAACACCATCGCCGCAGCGAAGCTTCGCACCCAAATAAAAAAACTCACCAAGCAGCTGTCCGTGCGAGATGATGATACAATACGTACAAAGTTAGCACAACTTCATCAAGAACTACAATCCTTAGAGTCGAGCTGATCATGACCATCAGACACACCCACGAACATACCGATCTTGTACGAAGATTAGAAGAAAGCCACTATATCTTCGCACAGCACCCAAAGACCATCACCGAAGCTGTCAGGTCCGAATCTGCCTCGCCGCTGGATAAGCTATTCATCCGCGCGCATAAGATTGACAGTAATGGCAAGATAGAGTCCGTCCTAGACCAAGCCAAATTCTACATCAAAGGCTCTGGTCGGTTGGTTTATATCATTTATTTTTTGATGGGTTTTGTTGGTGTGATGGGCTTACTTGGCACTCAGATCATCAACTTCTTCTATGTGCTGCTCGCGCTACTGGGTTGGCACAGTCTATCGCTGCTATGGTGGGTTATCGGGCTGATTCGTCGTGATGACTTGTCATTTTTGGGTGGGGTTTTGTCACGGCTTACCATCGAAAAGCCGCTACTGTATAAGATCATCGACGCAGGTGATAATCCACCCATGCAGCACGCCTTAGAGTTACAGATTGACATCCATCGCCCTGTGCGCCGCTGGTATCTTGGTGCACTGATGCATGGTGCTTGGCTGTCATCACTGATTGGCACCAGTGTGGCATTGTTGTGCTTATTCTTATTTCGTCGTTACGATTTTACTTGGGAGTCAACACTGCTTACCGATGCTCATTTTATACAGATGATGCAGATCTTTGGGGTACTGCCGAATTTGCTTGGCTTTGACTTGCCAAACATGAGCGCATCATCAAGCGAACAGAATGCCAAATTTGCCTGGCTGGTCATGCTAAGCATCGCATTATATGGCATTCTACCAAGATTCATCGCGTACGTGACCTGCCTTATCAAGTCACGCCACGATTTTCAAATCGATCAAAAAAAGCCTTACTACGCTACTTTATTAAATGCATTTAGCCAGCGCGTCATCGACCATGATGACTATACGCCAAGCAGTGCCATCATCACACCCCCTGCGATGGACATCAGTGACAAATCATTCATTAGCGTCATCCTAGAGCGCCCGACTGACACACCCATCACCTCCCCATCGATCAATATCTGCCATGAATTCGGTGTAGTTGATGATAAGAGTAGCATTGATAAAGCCATCAGCACCGCCAAAGCATCTGACGCGCTCATTTGCCTTCTCATTGATGCACACATCCTGCCTGATCGTGGCGTCATGCGTAAGGTATCTGGCTTGGCGACGGCTGGGTTGGTAGCACACATCATCAATGCTGATAATGCTCAGAATAACCACGCCCAAGCATGGCATCAAAAGCTTGGCGAGATGGGCATTACCATCATCGATGAATAAACCATCTATAATAAAAAAGCCTTGTGTGATACAAGGCTTTTTTATTATACATTCATCATCGATTACTCATGAATCACTCATTTACAAAAGCAATCTTAGACAATCCTGTCGTGCTCGCTGTCGCCAACACTTGTGCGACCATGTCGTACTTACCCTCACGGTCAGCACGCAACTGAACTTGTGGGTCCTTGCCTTCTGCCACTTGGTTGGCAAAGCGAGTCTTCAACTCGTCAAGGTCGATTTTCTCGCTGTCCCAAAAAATGTCCCCTTGACTGTCGATGCTGACTTGTAGAACCTCTGGCGGCTGCTCATTGACGCTGGCCGTGGTTTTTGGCAAATCAAGCGGTACGGTCGGATTGAGTACTGTTGCTGTTACCAAAAAGATAATCATAAGAACGAGCATGATGTCAATGAGCGGAATGAGATTCATCTCATTCATACCGTTGTCTTCATTGTTACCCAATTCAAAAGCCATCGCTGAGCTCCTTAGCGTGCGGTTTGAGCAAGAATTTGGTGTGCAGCGTCATTAGCCACATGATTGGCACGCTTATTCATTCGAGTGGCGATGTTATAAAAAACCACCGCAGGGATTGCCACCGCCAAGCCTAGACCTGTCATGATGAGTGCTTCACCGACAGGACCTGCCACCTGCGCAAGACCTGCTTGTCCGCTTTTCGCCACGCTGTGTAGGGCATGAAAAATCCCCCAAACCGTACCAAAAAGACCGATGAAAGGTGCAATCGATGCCGTCGTACCCAAAATAGGCAAGCCTTTTTCCATCTCATAGCGGTAGCTGGCGATGTTTTGTAGCAGTTTTTGTTCAACCACCATCTTTCTTTGGTCAAAACCCAAACCACTCAATTCATCTGTCAGCCCCAAGACTGATTTTTTCAGCCCATCGCCAATGCTATTTGCCAACTTGTGGGACTGTATTACACGAATGATGCCAACTACCCATGAGATGATAGATAAAGCAAATAGAATAAAGAACAGGGTTTTACTGACAGCGTCGGTATGACCCCAATAAAATGCAAAATCCATAGGAATTTCCTCACAAAATATGATCTTTAATCAATGACCACCAAGTGTTAAAAACAATCAATTCACCGAAAAACTCATTGGCAAAGTGGCTCTGCCACGCACAGGATTGCCATTTTCATCTTTGAATGGGTGAAAAGATGCTGCCTTAATCGCTCTTTCAATCTGTCTGTCCACTTGTTTACCCAAGCCTGTGGATACACCTGTGGCACTAACGATACGCCCTTTTTCGTCAATCACTAAGTTCACGGTAAACTTGACCGCACTGACCCTGCGATCGCCTGCATCAACATTAGAAAAGTTGGGCTTTCTTCTCCAACTGGCAGCCGCTTTGCTGGCACTGATGGTCATCTCGCCCAAGACATTGCCCGTGCCTCGACCCTGCTCGCTTTTTGCTTTGGCAGCTGCCTCTGCTTCTGCCCTTGCCCTGTCTGCCGCCGCTTGCCTGGCTCGTTCAGCCTCTGCCTCTGCCAGCTGTCTGGCTTTTTCTTCTGCCAGCCTTGCCTGTGCCTCTGCTGCTTCACGCTCTCGCCTCTCGGCTTCTGCTCGCTGCTCAGCCTCCCATTTGGCCTGAGCTTCTGCCATTTGAGCGGCCAAAATCTCCACCGGTTCAATCTCTGGCTCTACAGGTGGTGGTTCGATTTCAGGTTCAGGCTTAGGCTCAGGTTTGGGTTCGGGCTTAGGCTCGACCTTTTGGGGTTCAGGTTCTACTGGCTTTGGTTCTGCAGGTGCTGGACGCGGGTCAGGATTTTTTTCAACTTTGGGGGCGGCGACTGGCTTAGGGGGTTCTGGCGATTCCAAATTATTGACAACCACCTCCTCAACCGGCTTAATCAGCTGAACTTGAATGGGTGGCGTTACCTTGATGGGTGTTAACTCTGGCATCTGCATATTCGCCAAGCCGTACCCCACCAAGCCATGCAAGACTGCTGTCACACCCAGTGCCAATGCCTTTGTCTGATTGGAATTCGATTTCACATCACTCATGATTTTATCGCCTATGATTCACACATGACCATCGGTCACCCAGCCAATGATGATAATTTTCTAAATGCAAATGGTTCTTAACTACCAAAAATTGAAACTTATTATAACATAATGATAATAATTTGCAAATAAAAAATTAACATAAAAACAGGACTTGTTTTCACAAATCCTGTCATTGTTGTGCTGCCAGACCCTTGAGCGTCCAGCTTAAAGTTTCGCCAACACCGCCTCGCCCATCTGTGTGCAACTCACGCTCGTCATGCCAGTTTCGTGAATGTCGGCGGTACGCAGTCCGTCCGCCAGCACCGCTTGTACTGCTTGCTCTATCTGTTTGGCACAAGCCTCATCACCCAAACTGTGTCTGATGAGCATCGCCAACGACAAAATGGTCGCCAAAGGATTCGCCTTGTCTTGACCTGCGATGTCAGGTGCAGAGCCATGAGACGGCTCGTACAGCCCTTTGCCTGTCTCGTTTAGACTCGCTGACGGTAGCATTCCGATAGAGCCTGTGAGCATGGACGCTTGGTCGGATAAAATGTCACCAAAAATGTTGCCTGTGGCAATCACATCAAACTGCTTGGGGTTTTTGATAAGCTGCATTGCACAATTATCCACATACATATGCGATAATTCAACTTCTGGATATTCTTTGGCAACTTCATTAAAAATCTGTCTCCAAAGTTCGGTCGTTTCTAATACATTGGCTTTGTCCACACTACACAATTTTTTATTTCGCTTTTGGGCGGATTCAAAGGACACTTTGGCAATAAGGCGAATCTCGCTCTCGCTATATCGCATTGTATTAAAGCCTTCACGCTCGCCTTTATCGTTGGTGTGAATGCCCCGTGGCTCGCCAAAATAAATGTCGCCCGTCAGCTCACGCACAATCAAAATATCCAATCCCGATACGACTTCGGGCTTTAACGTGGACGCATTTGCAAGCTCTTTGTACAAAATCGCAGGGCGTAAATTGGCAAACAAATTTAAATCTTTACGAATTGCCAAAAGTCCACGCTCAGGACGCAGTGGACGGTCAAGGTTGTCATACTGGGGCGAGCCAACCGCCCCCAATAATACCGCATCGGCTTTTTGGCAAACGGCTTGGGTCTGGCTAGGATATGGCGAGCCGTATTTGTCATATGCCGAACCGCCCAAATAGGCGTATTCATAGCTTACGTCCAAACCATCAGCGATGAGTTTGTCGAGTACCTTCACGGCTTGGGCGATGATTTCAGGACCGATACCGTCGCCTTCTAAAATGGCAATGTGTTTTGTCATGGGATTTCCTTTTTGTACTTATTCAAGACTAAAAATATTGGTAGGGGCAAATTATATTTGTCCTATATAACATTATCATTTTGGGTGAATTGCAATTCGCCCCTACATTTATCACTAACTATCAAATTTTAAAAAATCAAGCCGTCAATTCTTTAAATACCCAAGGACGTTCTTGTTTGGCTTTTTCTTCAAAGGCTTTAATATCGTCCGCATTTTGCAAGGTCAAACCAATATCGTCCAAGCCATTTAATAAACAATGCTTACGAAATGCGTCCACTTCAAACGCATATTCTTTGCCACTTGGGATAATCACTTTTTGATTTTCCAAATCTACCGTTAATTGATAGCCGACATTATCAAAACATTCTTTAAATAATTCATCAATCTCGCTCTCTGATAAAATCACAGGGAGCATACCATTTTTAAAGCAGTTATTATAAAAAATATCGGCAAAACTTGGAGCAATCACAGTACGAAAACCGTATTCGTTCAATGCCCAAGGAGCGTGTTCACGGCTAGACCCACAACCAAAATTAGCACGGACAAGCAAAATGGTCGCACCTTGATAACGCTCTTGGTTTAGCACAAAATCAGGGTTTTTTGGGCGTTTGGCAATGTCCTGCCCCAAATACCCTTCGTCCAAATAACGCAACTCGTCAAATAAATTATCGCCAAAGCCTGTGCGTTTAATGGATTTTAAAAACTGCTTGGGGATAATCAAATCGGTGTCCACATTGGCACGGTCTAACGGAGCAACAATGCCGATTTCAGTGGTGTATTTTTTCATCTTTTATTCCTTATCTCAAAACGTCCGCACGTCCACAAAATGCCCTGCAATTGCCGCCGCTGCTGCCATAGCAGGACTGACAAGGTGCGTGCGACCGCCATTGCCTTGACGACCTTCAAAGTTACGGTTACTTGTACTGGCACAATGCTCGCCTGATTGCAATTTATCAGCATTCATCGCAAGGCACATAGAACAACCCGGTTCACGCCATTCAAAGCCTGCTTCGGTAAAGATTTTATCAAGTCCTTCTTGCTCGGCTTGCTCTTTAACCAAACCCGAACCTGCCACAATCATCGCTTGCTTGATACTTGGGGCGACCTTGCGACCCTTAACGACTTCTGCCGCCGCACGAATATCTTCAATGCGTGAGTTGGTACACGAGCCGATAAACACACGGTCAAGCTGAATCTTTGACAAGGGTTGCCCTGCTGTTAGCCCCATATACTGATAGGCACGAGTCCAGTCGTTACGCTGAACGTCATCTTTCGCGTCCGCTAGGGTTGGCACGTTTTGGGTAATGGGAATGACCATTTCAGGCGATGTACCCCACGATACCTGTGGCTCAATCTCATCGCCATTTAGTACAATCACCGTATCAAAATGAGCGTCATCATCAGAATGCAAAGTGTTCCAATAAGTGACCGCACGCTCCCAATCATCGCCTGTTGGGGCATAGGGGCGACCTTTGACATAGTCAATCGTCTTATCATCCACCGCCACAAGACCGACTCTAGCACCGCCTTCAATCGCCATATTACACACGGTCATACGCCCTTCAATGGACATATCACGGAACACCTGTCCACCAAATTCAATGGCGTGTCCTGTTCCACCTGCCGTGCCGATTTTACCGATGATAGCAAGCACAACGTCTTTTGGGGTTACGCCTTTGCCTAATTTACCGTCCACTCTCACCAGCATATTTTTCATTTTCTTTTGCACAAGGCACTGCGTGGCAAGGACGTGCTCCACTTCACTTGTGCCGATACCGTGAGCCAAACAGCCCAACGCCCCATGCGTGGCGGTATGGCTATCCCCACACACCACCGTCATCCCTGGTAGGGTCAAACCCTGCTCAGGCCCAACTACATGAACAATGCCTTGGCGTACGTCATTGATGCCAAATTGTACGACATTAAACGATTTGCAGTTGTCATCAAGGGTCTTAACCTGAATGCGAGAGGTGTCATCAGCAATCCCTGCAATGCCTTGTTCACGCTCTTTGCTAGATGTAGGAACGTTGTGGTCGGGCGTTGCGATATTTGCCGACAGTCGCCACGGCTTACGGTTATTAAGCTCCAAGCCTTCAAAGGCTTGGGGAGACGTTACTTCATGTAACAGTTGGCGGTCAATATAAATAAGTGATGAACCGTCATCACGTTGTTTGACCAAATGGTCGTCCCAAAGTTTATCGTAAAGGGTTTTGCCTGCCATATCATACTCCTATGGTCTGGGTATTTATTTGGTTTTATGTGATTATATCACATCTTTTTTATAAAAATAATTTATAATTTTTATATTTTAATTAATTTATTAGAATATATAAGAGCCATTCTATTAGCTTAATTTCAATAAATTAACGATTCTTGGCATATCTTTTGACGCGATCATCAGACGCATCATAGATCACCTTTAATTCAGCTTCGCTTAATACCGTCTGCGCCTTCGCAAACACTTCACGCTCCTCAAAGCGGATATGATCATACAATGCCCAAGCCAGCGCCTGCACATCAGACACGTCGGGCTGCTTTATGCCCATCAAGGCTTCAATCTCATCGTGCTGCTTTAGCATCTCTGTAGCGAGCATCTTCGCTTCGTCTTCATTGAGCTTGGCGAGTATGACATCAGCAATATACGTCTTCTCAACTTCAAAGTGGATTGGAATCCGTATGGTCAGATAATCTATCAACGCCTGCCAATGCATCATATAATCTGCTTCGTTCGCCTGCATCGCCTTATTACTAATCACCAGTCCAAGATGATGCTCGCGAGATAATGGCTGTAAATACGGGTGTCTTTTCATCGCACTATCCAATTGCGTAAGATGTCATCATCATATCATTATTCAGGCAGCTTTTGGTGGTTTTGGTGACAGTCGATGAATTTTTATACAACATCGCGCATTCTTTGATAAAAATTTACGTAAATTTAATAAAAAATCAATTTTTTTATTTATTTCCAAACTTTTTTTTATTAAAATAAACCAAATTTATTTGATACTTATTATTATGAACACCATAAACCTAACCACCTTCGTCACCGTCATGCAGACCGGCAGTATCTCTGGCGCTGCCGAGAAGCTTTTTATCACCCAGCCTGCCGTCAGTAAGCGCATCAAGAACCTTGAGAGTGAATTTGGCGTAACGCTGTTTGACACCGTGGGGCGCGGCATCATCGCCACTCCTGCTGCACATGATCTATTGCCCTACGCCAAAAGATGGCTTGAAGATTATGAATCTTGCCGTGCCAGTCTTCAACACTCAAAAGAAACCGCCAGCGGCAGACTGGTCATCGGCACCAGCCATCATATCGGGCTGCATCACCTAGCACCCGTATTGAAGCAATTCATTCAGACCCATCCTGCGGTACAGCTCGAAGTGAAATTCATGGATTCTGAAGAAGCGCATAAAGCGGTACTTGAAGGTGAAGTCGGCTTGGCATTCTTGACCCTGCCGCCTACTTATGACCTGCGTTTGAATTACCATACGTTATGGTCAGACCCTCTGTATTTCGTGACTGGCACACTAAGCCCACTCGCCCAAAAAAGCGACGTCACGCTACTACAATTAGCGCACCACCCCGCCATTCTGCCCGCGGCGAATACCTTTACCAGTCAGATTACCCTATCAGAATTTAACCGCCACAATCTACGCCCCTACGCGACAATGACCACAAACCCACTCGAATCGATTCGAATGTTGGTCTCTATCGGGCTTGGTTGGTCTGTACTGCCAGAAACCTTGATTAATCACGAACTAGTTAAAATTGACATGGCTGAAGATTTTGAGCTACAGCGTCATCTAGGTCTGGTTACCAACCCGAATCTTACGCGCTCCGCCAGCACACAGGCACTCTTAGATCTGCTATCCATCAGCGACTAAATACAAAAAGACAGAATAAGATATTCTGTCTTTTTGTTAATGAACAATTATTACACCAATGATTAAAAGCCTGATAGCTGTTTTAATGATGCTTTTAGCAGACTTGAGATATTCACATCATCCAGACCAAGCTGAGCTTGCTTGATGGCGTTTTGAGCTTCTTTTTCTTTATAGCCCAGCCCGATTAAGGCGCTTTCAACCTCTGCGATGATCTGCATTTGATTATCCGCCTGCAGGCTTACATCAAAGAACTCACCCTGTCCACTAATCTCGCTGATGTCTGAGCCGAATTCTAGCAGTTTGCCTTTTAGCTCGATGATCAGACGCTGAGCGGTCTTTTTGCCGATGCCTGGAATGCGCACAAGTGCCGAATCGTCCTCGTGCTCAACAGCGCGCTTTAATTCACCTGCTGATAATGTCGATAACATCGCAAGTGCCATCTTCGCACCAACACCGTTAATCTTGATGAGCTTTCTAAAGACATCGCGATCTTCTTTTGTGCCAAAGCCATACAGTAGCTGCGCGTCTTCGCGAACATGCAGATGCGTATAGATGCTGGCCGGCTCATTTAGGCTAAGTTGGCAGAATACAGGGATGGGCAATTCAATCTCATAACCCACACCACTTTGAGTCATCACACACACTAAGGGTGCATTTAGATAGCATACCTCGCCTTTGATTAATCCAATCATATTATAGTCCTAATATCAATAAAATAAGGGCGCAAATCATTACGCCCTTATTTGATGAGTTGAAATTATTGATAATATTCAACCATTTTTTCAAGAGAAATTGGGCGAATCTTGCTGGCATTACCCGCTGCACCGAATGCTTCATAGCGTGCCACACAAATCTCCTCCATCGCCTTCATTGATGCTGCTAGGTATTTACGAGGATCGAATTCAGCAGGATGGTCGTTTAGGAATTTACGAATTGCACCCGTGCTGGCTAGACGTAGGTCGGTATCGATATTAATCTTACGAACACCGTGCTTAATGGCATCTACCAACTGCTCAACTGGCACACCATAAGTCTCACCGATGTTACCACCGTTCTCATTGATGATCTGTAGCCACTCTTGTGGTACTGAGCTTGAGCCGTGCATTACAAGGTGTGTATTTGGCAGTGCCTCATGAATCTCTTTGATACGGTCGATCGCTAGGATATCGCCTGTCGGCGGACGAGTAAATTTATAAGCACCGTGTGAAGTACCTACCGCGATCGCCAACGCATCGACATTCGTATCAGCAACGAACTGACGTGCTTCTTCAACAGAAGTCAATAGCTGGCTGTGATCAAGAACACCTTCTGCGCCCACACCATCTTCTTCGCCAGCCATGCCAGTCTCAAGACTGCCTAGGCAGCCGATCTCACCCTCTACCGATACGCCGCACGCGTGCGCCATTTTAACCACTTCACGAGTCACGCTCACGTTATAGTCATAGTCAGCAGGCGTCTTGCCATCTTCACGCAGTGAGCCATCCATCATCACCGAGCTAAAGCCAAGCTGGATAGAACGTTGGCAAACGGCTGGGCTGGTACCGTGGTCTTGGTGCATTACTACAGGGATGTGTGGCCATTCTTCAACCGCAGATAGGATAAGGTGGCGCAAGAATGGCGCACCCGCATATTTACGAGCACCTGCTGATGCTTGTACGATAACTGGTGAATCGGTCTTGTCTGCTGCCATCATGATGGCACGCATTTGCTCTAAGTTATTCACGTTAAAGGCAGGCAATCCATAAGCGTGCTCGCCTGCATGATCAAGTAGTTGGCGCAATGATACTAGTGCCATTATTATCTCCTAATGCGATAAATCTTCTAAAATCTAACTAAAAATACCAAAATTTCAACAGGATGCATTATAACAAATTATCATATTATCGCCTAGTTGATTTTTGGAAATTTTATAACTTGCAATAAAAAAGCCCAATCAAGTTGAGCTTTTTTATTCATCAGATCAGTACTTTTGATCTTCTGGAACTTTTGCTTCTGCACTATCAGCGTTGGTCACGGCATCCGCTATAGCACCAACTTCTTTGGCTGCTTCAGAAGTCTTATCAGCAGCAGTTTGTAAGCCAGACTTAGCTGCTTCTGCTACATTCTGTGCGGCGGCTTCTGCTTCTTTAGCTACTGCAGCGGTGTTCGCTGCGATATCAGTTTTGGCAGCATCGGCTGTCTCTGCAGCTTTGTCTTGAGTGTTTTGACTGCAAGCTGCCAAAGCAAATGCACCGATAACAGCAGTAACGACAAGTAATTTTTTCATAAGAATTCTCTTTAGTTAGTTATTGGTTTTTGTGCATGGTTATTTAGATAGTTTATAGCATCATTCAAAAATGAACAGTCAATTTAATCATGACTTGCTTTTAAGCTTCTAATGAGCACATTACTAAAAAATAATGCCTTTAGTTTAGCCTTGTCAAATAAAATTTACAAGGCCAAATCTGACAAACGCAACAAAAAATAACAATTCGTTGGTAAACAACAAAGGTTCGCTTAGATGATTAAGCATTCGCCTCATCTAGAGCCTTAATGGCAGGCAATGCCTTACCTTCGACGAATTCTAGGAACGCGCCGCCACCTGTTGATAGATAGCTGAGATCATCTGCCACGCCATATTTATCAATCGCGGCCAATGTGTCACCACCGCCTGCAATACTAAAGCCTGCACTGTCTTTTACTGCTAATGACAGAATTTGCGTGCCTTTACCGAATTTATCAACCTCAAAGACACCCACTGGTCCATTCCATAAAATAGTCTTAGCGCCCTTGATGGCATCTGCGATGACGTTGGCACTATTTTCTGCTACATCTAAGATCATCTCATCATCAGCGATGTCATTGACAGACTTGGTGATTGCATCCGCCTTTTCTAAAGAACCTAAGAAATCTTCAAAATCAATCTGAGACTTCTTAGCAACCACGACGTCGGTCGGCAATAGAATGTTCGTCTTCGTCATGATGGTCTTGGCAGTATCAATCAGATCCGCCTCATATAAAGACGCACCCACGTTCACGCCTGTCGCTGCCAAGAAGGTATTGGCAATACCACCGCCCACCACGATGCTGTCACAGATGTCAGCCAGACTTAATAGAACATCCAGCTTGGTTGAGACTTTTGAGCCACCAACAATGGCAAGCACAGGCGCGTCAGGCTTATCCAGTGCACGAGATAATGCCGACAACTCTTCTGATAGTAGATTACCTGCGCACACAGGCTTACCTGCCGCTGCCGCTGCGCGAATCACGCCCTCGGTTGAGGCTTGGGCACGGTGCGCGGTGCCAAATGCATCCATCACGAACACATCACACAGATCAGCGTACTGCTGTGATAGCGACTCGCTGTTCTTTTTTTCGCCTGCGTTAAAACGAACATTCTCAAGCAAAGTAATCTCACCCACCTTAGCATCGACGCCTGAGCTTAGATAATCTTTTGAGAAGTTCACAGGACAACCCAACGCCTTGGCAAGGTAGTCCGCCACGGGTGCTAGCGAATATTTCTCTTCAGGTTCACCCTCAGTAGGACGACCTAGATGTGAACAGACAATGACCGCCGCACCTTGGTTGAGTGCGTCTTTTAGGGTGGGCAATGCCGCCTGCAAGCGTACATCACTGGTAATCATACCATCTTTAATTGGCACGTTCAAATCCTCACGAATCAGTACACGCTTACCCGATAAATCCACATCCTTCATTGATAAAACTGTCATGTCTATCCACCTTGTTAAGTTATATTGACTTAGGATTTTCACCTAAAATTACCATATTTTTGCGCGAATTATTATAAACAATTCACTACCACCCTGCAACAAATACACCAATAATTTGCTAGGCGCAGATTTAGCTTTCACAAAATCGTGAGTATTTTAGCCCAATCCATCTAAAAGTTATCATTTTGTAAAGACAAAGTAAAGCTGTGGCATATCGCTTGCAAATACAGTATAATGAGCGTCCATTTTAACCAACAAGGTATTTATGCGAAATTATTTTGGTGCTTTTTTGGCAATCATGCTTGCCACACAAGCCGCTCATGCTCAATCAACGACTGCATCTTATTATGCAGACAAGTTCAACGGTCGCAAAACCGCCAACGGTGAAACGTTCAGCAACCAAGGCATGACCTGCGCATCGAACCAATACAAACTTGGCGCCTATGTGGAAGTAACCAACCAAAAAAATGGCAAATCCATCATCTGCAAGGTTAATGACCGCATCGGCAAAGCAGGTCGCATCGACCTTACCAAAAATGGCTTCTCCCAGCTTGCGCCACTGTCTCAAGGTCTGGTTAAAGTTACTGTAAAACCTGTTCAAAAGAGCCAGCCTAAGCAAGAAGAACAAATTAGCTTAGCCTACAACGAATAATCACCCACATAAAAAATCCCCAACCGAATGATTGGGGATTTTTATTACCTATGAGAAAGTATTGTTTTATAAATCACGTGAGTACTAAGTAGTTAAGATTGGAATGGCAAAAAGCCCCGTTTAGGTAACGGAGCTTTAATGGCAATATATTTAGTAGTATGTATGACATACTCTTAAAATAATTTAAGACCAATCAACAGCTTAAACCTTAAACACTCATCTTCCAGTCAAAAGGCATTTCATGATGTCCGCGCAGCGCCATCATCAAGGTCTGCTGCATGTGCTGTAAGACTTCTTTGGTATAAGGAATTGCAGGCACGCCCCATACAGGGTCCGGCCAGCGACTGTCATTTTGGTAGCGGACGATGTGATGAAAATGCAGCTGTGGTACTTGGTTGCCCAATGCTGCTACGTTCATTTTATCCGCGCCAAAGATTTTAGCCATTTGGCTAGATACCCAGCTTGACTCACGCAAAAACTGCACTTGATCAGCAGGTGATAGCTCGTAGATTTCTTTAACGCCCGACACACGTGGCACAAGAATCAGCCAAGGAAATTGGCAATCGTTCATCAAACGAACGGTAGATAATGGAAAATCCCCCACCAAAAACGTATCTTTGGCTAATGTTGGATGTAGTTGAAACATTACTTTTCTCTTTTAATTAATCAAATCTTATAAATTGTGCTATTGTAACATAAAATTTGGGGTGTGTTGAGTATTTATAGCAAGCTAGCTTTTATCTTTTGATGAATTACCACTCAGATAACTTAATAGCTCAAACACCGCATTCGTCCGCCCCACCACGTCTTTTTCGTCTTTAAAGGTGTATTTTAGCCCTGTCGCCCCGTTCATGCGATAGCCGTCATTAGACTGAATGAGCTTGATAATCGCCAAACCGTCCACAGGCGTGTCCGCTTTAAATTCCATACTAAGCCCATGAGCAGTTACGTCAATTTTGCTAATGCCAAGCGGTATGCTTTGCACTCGCATTTTGTGCACCAAAAACAAATTGGCAAGGGCGGTCGGCATCGCCCCAAAACGGTCTATCATCTCGGCACGCATCTCATTTAGCTCGTCCACCGTCTCGGCATTGGCGATACGCTTATAGCACAAAAGCCTCTCATGCACGTCCGCCAAATAATCGCTCGGTATCAAGGCAGACGCATGAATGTTAATATCACTCACCAAGTCAAGCGGGGTCGCTAGACTTGGCGTGTTGCCCGATTTTATCGCCTTTGTGGCACGTTCTAGCATATCCATATACAGCCCAAAACCAATGGTCTGCATATTGCCCGACTGCTCCTTGCCCAAAATCTCGCCCGCCCCACGAATCTCCAAATCTTCGCTCGCCAGCATAAACCCTGCCCCAAGCGTATTGGCTCGGCTAATGGCATCAAGGCGTTTTTTGGCATCAGCCGTCAGCCCCTTAATGGACGGCACAAACAAATAACAATACGCCTGATGATGAGACCGCCCCACTCGCCCACGCAGTTGGTGCAACTGGGCAAGTCCAAACTTATCGGCTCGGTTGATGATAATCGTATTGGCATTTGGCACGTCAATGCCTGTCTCAATAATGGTACTGGCAACAAGCACGTTGGTTTTTCTGTGATAAAAATCACTCATGACATCGTGGAGTTCTTTTTCCGCCATTTGCCCATGAGCCACGCCCACACGCACCTCAGGGATAAGCTCGGACAAGTTCTCCGCCGCCGTGTCAATGCTCGCCACGTCATTGTGCAAATAATACACCTGCCCCCCACGCAAAATCTCACGCAAAATCGCATCTTTGGTCGTCTGCTCACTCTTTTCAGCGACAAAAGTTTTAATGGCAAGCCGTCTGGCAGGCGGTGTGGCAATGATAGAAATGTCCTGCATACCCGATAATGCCATGTTCAGCGTGCGTGGAATGGGCGTGGCGGTCATCGTGAGCGTATCCACGTCCGCTTGCATGGCTTTGATTTTTTCTTTGTGGCGTACGCCAAAACGATGTTCTTCATCAATTATCATCAAGCCCAGATTTTTAAATTTGACATCATCTTGCAAAAGCCTGTGCGTACCGATGACAATATCCAACTTACCATCTGCTAGGTCAGCCAGTACCTTGTCTTGGGCTTTTTTGCCAACAAAACGAGACAGGCTTTCCACCTTAATCGCCCAATCAGCAAATCTGTCCTTAAAACTGTCCTCGTGTTGCCCCGCCAGTAGCGTGGTTGGCACAAGCACCGCCACCTGATAGCCTGCCTGCACCGCAATGAATGCCGACCGCATGGCGACCTCTGTCTTGCCAAAACCCACATCGCCACAGATAAGCCTATCCATGGGCTTAGTCTGTTTCATGTCAAACATCACCGCTTCAATGGCACTTTGCTGGTCAGGCGTTTCGTCATAGGCAAAGCCACTGGCAAACAGCTCATAGCTTGCCATGTCAATGTCAAAGCTAATGCCCTGTTTGGCGTTACGGCGAGCTTGCACATTTAACAGCTCCGCCGCCACGTCATAAATGTCAGTCAAGGTCTTTTGACGTGCCTTGTCCCACTTGCCTGAGCCAAGTTTTGACAATTGCACCGCCTCGCTATCGGTACCGCTATACCGCCCAATTAAAGCAAGATTGGTAATCGGCACATAGACGTTGGCATCATCGGCATATTTGATATGGATAAATTCCTGCTCACCCTCACCCACGTCAAGCACGACAAGCCCCTGATACCGCCCAATGCCATAGGACAAATGCACGACAAGCGACCCCTCGGTCATCTCGCTTACCGACTTTATCAAAAAGGCTTGGGATAAGGCATTTTGACGTTTGCGTTTGGTAGTGGCGACCACTCGCCCAAAAATTTGGGTTTCGCTAATGACACAAAAGCCTTGATTTTGCTTATTTTTTAGCCATAATCCACGCTCTATCGGGGCAACAGTTAAGGCAATTTTTTGGGTAAATTTATCCAAATCCGCCAAAAACCCACCAAAATCCGCCACCGTATCGCTGTCAAGTTTGCCTTTTAATAATTCTAAAATAATCTCACGGCGACCTGCACTTTCACACACCAATAAAATCGGCTCATCACACGCCCCCACAAAGTCCAAAAACTCGCCCAACGGTTCGTCTTTTTGATGATTGATTGGTAAATTGGGGACGGTGTGGGCGGTAAATTGACAAAATAAGGTCAGTGAATTTTCTTCATTACCAAATACTGCCCTTGGGTAAGTTTTTAAGGCTTGAAAAAATTCATTGCTTGGCAAATACAAATAATCGGGGGGCAAGATTGGCACGTCCTTATCAAACGCCCGAGAATGATAGCGTGCGTTTACCTGCTCCCAAAAGTCGTGATGATGAGCGGACAAATTGTCATCACAGACAACCAGCGTATTTTTGGGCAAATAATGAAACAGCGTACCTGTCGTCTGCCATTCGTGCAAGTCAAAAAATAGCGGTGCGTAATACTCCACCCCAGACGGCTGTATGCCATTCATAACGTCGTTATAAAATTCCACCTTGCGAGCGGACGCATTGGGGAATAGGCTGGCAAAATTCTGGCGGAACGTCTCTTTGTCGTCTAAGTCAAATTCACGGGCAGGCAGTAGGCGAAAACTTGCCACTTTGGGCGATTTTGGGGCGGTTTTGTCGTCAAATACGCCGTCTTTTTTGAGCTTATCAAGCTCTTCATCGGTTACGGTTCGCTGAGTATCAGGATTAAAAAATTTAATCGTTTCTATTTCATTGTCAAATAATTCTAAACGAAACGGCAAGGCTTGCCCCACCGCAAAAATATCCACAATGCTCCCACGCACGGCAAATTCGCCCGCCATATAGACGTTATCCACCGCCTTGTAGCCCGCCTTGGCAAGGCGTTCACGCTCATGCTCTATGTCAAAGGTGTCGCCCACATTCAAATCAAAAAACCGCCCCAAAAGATAGCTTGGCGGTGTAATTTTTTGCATGAGTGTCTGCACGCTCACCAGTAGCACGCCACTTGTCGGCATATGCGTCAAAAGGTCAATCCGCTCGGAAATAATGTCTTGGTGTACCGACAGATTGTCATAAACAAGCGTCTCATAATCAGCAAACACATGGGCGGATATGCCAAAAAAATGCAGTTCATCGGCAAGGCGTTGCAACTCGCTTTGGGATTGGCAAATGACCAAGGTCAAATCCGTGCTGTCTTTGGCAAGGGCAGCAAGCCACAGGGCAAAACTTGTGTCCGCTTGGGTGGTAAAGTGGGTGTGGAGGTTGGGTGTAAAACCAGGCGTGTGAATCTGAATGTCTGTCATGATAATATAGGTTACCAATTTTGCAATTTTAGTTGCCATGCTCGGCATTTGGCGGCGATGGTATCACTACTGTGTGACATGATGTCTGCCGTCACTGCGATGTATTCTAGTGGCGTGCCTGCCAACCCATCTCTAAGCTGATAGGCGTTATCAAGTGCGATGCCACCTATTACGCATAATGGCAAGCCTAGATTGGCGGTTTTTTGAAGTGTCGGAATGGATACCAGCCCTGCTTTTGGCTTGGTCAAAGAGGCAAACACGGTGCCCATCGCCCCATAGGTCGCACCTTCTTTTTTGGCCTGCTTGAATAATGCGATGTCCGAATGGCAAGTGCGACCAATCACCACATCATCGCCTAAAATCTCTCGTGCCACCGCCACACTGCCGTCTCGCTGCCCCAGATGCAGTCCCGTACAAAAATGCGATGCCAGCTCCAAATCATCATTCATCACCACATCGACATCATATTTATCCGCAAGGCTGACCAAAAGCTCAGCTTCTTGGTAAACTGTCGCCAAGTCATATTGTTTAAGCGTTGCCTTTCGGCGGATCTGCAGTAGCGATACCACGCCTGTGTCTAATGCGCGTTCTAATTTATCTATGAGTGTTGTAATCTCATCATCATTGGTGAGTAGGTAGAGTTTTGGGCTTGACATAAGGCATTTTAATCATAAAAAATCACATCATTATAACGTAAATTACCAACACAAAAAAGCCCAGATCCATAAATCTAGGCTTAATATTCATGCTCAAATCATCAGCTATTAACGACGATAAGCAAGCTCAGTCAAGATGTTCTCTGCGTCATTCCAGCGAGACTGAGAGGCGTTAGCACCAAGTAGAACAATAACCGCCGGCTTGTTGTTCACATGCGTCTCCATCACCACGCAGTAACCCGCCTCACGGATGAAGCCAGTCTTAGACACACCAATAGGATGACCACCTGAGCGTACCAGACGGCTGGTATTGTTGGCTTTGTATGTTCTGTTACCGCTGTTAAAGTTGGTGATGTAAAAATCATAACTAGGCGCAGTTGAGAAGTTGCGAATCAGCTGATAGCGACCCTCTTCACTAACTGCTTTCATCATCTTCACGAGGTCATTGGCAGAAGAGATATTGCGAGGATCTAAACCTGATGAATCAGAGAAGCTAGTCTGATACATGCCTAGGCTGGTAGCCTTGTCATTCATTGCATGGATGAATGCATCATAGCCACCTGGGTAAGTACGAGCAAGAGCTTTAGCAGCCGGATTTTCTGATTTCATCAGCATCATTAAGGTGAACTCTGAGCGGCTTAGGCGGTCACCTGCGCGCAGGTTCGTACTTGCTTTTTTGGCGCCCACAAGGTCAGATGGAATAATGGTGATGTCTTCACGCATGTCAAGCCCAGCATCCAAGACAACCATTGCAGTCATTACTTTGGTCACAGAAGCGATAGATCGGGTTGCATCGATGTTCTTAGAATAAATCAGATCACCTGACTGAAGATCTAGCACCGCCACCGCTGATGAATTGGTGCTAATAGCAAGCTGATCAAATACAGGTGCATTGTAATGACTAGCATTGACCGTATTCATGGTGGTGACTGGTGTCACAGGAGCGGCAGGCGCGGTGTAGGTTGGCGTATTATACGTTGTCTGAGTAGGCTGTGAACGATAGCTAACGGCAGGAACTGTTGCTGGCGTGATGGTTTTGGTGGTTTTTACTGTATTGCTAGGCGGTGGTGTAGGTACAGCACGAGTGACTGTGGTGGTTACCACTGGTGTGGCACGAGTAACAGTCACGGTGCGTTGGTTGCTGCTATCTACAGTGAACGCACCTGCTGAAGCACCTGAAGTCATTAAAGTCAAAACAGCAATCTGAGTACTGGCACGTTTCATTAATTTAGCATTTTTCATGATAAATCCTTAACTATGGGCGACCACTCGCCTATTGATTCGCCGCACTTTTGTGATGAAACATCTTAGAAAAGCACAAGCGACACCCTTGGGTATTTATTAGATTGTCTATGCAATCCACCCAAAATAAAGACAGTTTTTGATATCTTTATTCTAACACATCAAATTGTCTGATGTGTGAAAAAACCGTATATTTTTCCCAAAAATCTCCAAAAATACCCCAAAAGATTAGTAATATTGTAAGTAATTATAACAGGTAATTTTCTGGTAATAATTTGGTTATTTTTCAATAAAATTGATGAATCTTAAAATCTGTAATATTTAGTTGTAATCATTACAAATTATGCTAAACTTTCAAAAAATGAAATAACATCCAAGGAACACACATGTCGATTAAAGTGCTGGTAGTCGATGATCATGATTTAGTGCGCATGGGTATTGCGCGAATGCTTGATGATGATGCTCAGATCGAAGTGATCGCTGAAGCTGACAATGGTGATGCCGCGGTTCGACTTGCGCGCCAGCATCGTCCTGATGTCGTGCTGTTGGATGTCAACATGCCAAATGTGGGCGGTGTTGAGGCAACTCGCCGCATCAAGCAGATCGATCAGAACATCAAAGTACTCGCCGTGTCCAGCTTATCAGCACAGCCTTACCCTTCAATGCTACTAAAGGCAGGTGTCAATGGCTACATCACCAAAGGCACACCACTCGACGAGATGATTCGCGCCATCAAAAAGGTGCATGGCGGCGGTAAGTACTTTAGCCACGATGTCGCCGAACAACTGGCCGATACCGTACTTGGCGAACAGGCGGAATCACCTTTTGATGCGCTGTCTGAACGCGAAAAACAAGTTGCGATGATGGTTGTGAATTGCCAAAGCGCCCAAGAGATTGCCGATCAGCTGTTCGTTAGCGTTAAGACTGTGAACACCTATCGTTATCGTATTTTTGAGAAATTGGGTGTTAATAGCGACGTTAAGCTCACACATCTTGCTATCAGACACGGACTCATTGAGGCCAATTGACCAACCGAATCGCTCAAACAAAAAGCCACAATCCGTGGCTTTTTTATTTATATTAACTATAATGAGTCGGCTGTTCGTCATAGATGTGAGCGTGCCATGAATTCATTTGGCGCTGCATGACAGTAGCGATGGCGGCATGAATCATGTTCTGACCGACATTCTGGATCTCATCTTTACCAATCATTGCCTTCACTTGCTCTGAGAAATGAATGGTTACCATCGGCTCATCTTCATTGCCCACTTCCTGCAAAGTCAGCACGCCATCTTCACGCTCAACAAATTCTAATATCGCCTCTTTTATCATCATCTCACTATCAACTCGCTCTTTGATAAGGCTTTTTGCAATGGGTTTTTTGTTGGCGGTAGATGATGACAAGTTAGCATCTGCGCTATCGGCCTCATCATCGGCGACTTTTGGTTTAACTACCTTTCTTGGGCGACCGCGACGACGCTTAGGCAGGTCTTGGTCACTTGATTCGGCAGCCAAACCATCTACAGACTCACTTGAGGCATCGTTAGATTTCTTGATTCTTTTTCGTGATTTTTTTGGTACAGACTCTCGAACATCATCAGAATTATCTGTATGGGTAACTTCTTCCTGATTTTTTGTGCTAACGGCGTTATTTTCTTGATGTAATTTTTTTTGAAGTTCTTCTTCAATGATGGCCTCAGCCTCTTCTATCAGACGCTTAATCAATTCATCATCAGCTTTATCAAACATCGACCACTCCAAAATTTTGCAGTTATAGCTATAATAGAGACAATGGCAAAATTTTCAAGTCTTAACGCCAATAGCGAAGCTTTGCCATCATGAATAAAAATGAGACAAACATGCCAAGATAGTACGCCATCTTAAGGTCAAAACTGCGATCGCGGTATTTGATGGGTGCTGCGGCCAAGGCAGTAAAGGCAGGAATAAGAATCAGACAGATGACCCAATTTTCAAGCACATGCAGCCAACCTTGTAGGCGATTACCTTGACCTAGGCGAAAACCTGACAGTCCAATCAGCATCACCAAGATGAACAAGGTTGCGATTAAGCCTTTTGGGATGTCTTTGGGTACGATTCCATCAGGAATGAGACGACCTAACATTAGCTATACACTCCCATGATGGACAGCAAGGAGACCGTGGATAACAGCCAGCCTAACGTCCACGCATTACGCGGATGAATGGCAGCTTTACCTATTTTGTTCAGTACTACGCTACCAAGCCAAATCAAAGCTGGCATGACAAATAAGAAAAAAGGCACGACCTTAATCGCATGACTCAGCACGTCATTCACATCATCACCCGCCATCAGACGAAAGCCATACCCTGCCAAGCTTAGTACAAGCGATGCAACAAATAAAGAGATGCTCACACCCAAAGGGATGACGCTTTTTGGCGCAATGTTGGCATCGCTTGAATTGTGTTTTTCAATCATTAGATTCCTTCGTCTGCACTAAGGCAAGTTCTGCACGCATCTGATCGATGACAGCTTTATAATCAGGCTTATTAAAAATCGCCGAACCCGCCACAAACATATCCACGCCTGCATCCGCAATCGCACGGATATTATCAGGATTGACACCACCATCAATCTCTAGGCGAATGTCAAGTCCACGCTCGTCGATCATCTTGCGAACTGCGCGCACTTTATCAAGCGTGCCATCAATGAACTTCTGGCCGCCAAAACCAGGATTGACACTCATGATAAGAATCTGATCAAGTTTATCGATGGTATAATCCAAGTAATGCAGTGGCGTGGCAGGGTTGAAAACAAGTCCGCATTTAACACCTGCATCTTTGATGAGTTGTAGACTGCGATCAATGTGCTCGCTTGCTTCTGGGTGGAACGTGATGATGTCTGCCCCCGCCTTGATAAATTCTTCGATCATTCTATCCACAGGCTTCACCATAAGATGCACATCAATCGGCGCGGTGATGCCGTAGTCTTTTAAGGCACGGCAGACCATCGCCCCAAAAGTCAAATTTGGCACATAGTGGTTGTCCATGACATCAAAATGCACCACATCCGCCCCTGCGTCTAGTACGGCTTTTGCGTCATCACCCAAACGGGCAAAATCGGCTGATAAAATGGACGGAGCGATGAGAAATGGTTTTTGGGGTAGAATTTTCATATTAGATAATAAAGTTAAAATTTGGCTTATGATAGCAGATTTTTACTTATTTTAAAAATAAAAAACAAGCCAAAACATCTGCTTTGACTTGTCTTAAACATTTTGCCATGATTATTTTTGCTGATAGGCTAGCTTCACACCTGCGATAAACCCATCATTATCGTCAAATTCGCCGACGGTAGTACGAGTTGGCAACTGCGCTGTAGCATCGCCAAATTTCAAGTATTTAGCGCCCAAAGAGAATGACCATTCTGGCGTAAAGTTATAGCGACCACCCAAGCCGACACTGTAATAGCCTTTAATTGGCCCTAAACTGCTGGCAGGATTGCCCGCGCCACTGTCGTAACCAACACTACCAGATACCGCCACTTTATCAGAGAGCTTCTTAGCAAGACCCAATTCACCCGACCATTGATCTTTGCTATAATCAATGATAGGTAGTGAATTACCGGTGCTGACACGGGTCGCATCACCATATGTTGGTGGACGAATATCAAAATCAGACCAAGGTACATAGCGAACTTTAGCAGTTAATAATGTAGTTGGATTAATGCCAGTTTGGAAGTCTAAGTTCCAAGACTCTGGCAGGGTTACACTAAAATCACGTGTAGCTACACCAGCAGCGCCTAGTGCGGGCATTACTTCAGAGATGCTACTTTCATGCTCAATCTCAGAACGATAGGTAAGCGCCGCTTTTAAGGCAATTTCTGGCTTACTATAAGCAATACCCGCCGCCCAACCGTATGCAGTATCAGTTGAGATTTTTGCATCATAGCCTGTTGCAGCTTGGTATGCCACACCGCGCAAGTGAACCTCACCCTTTAAACGCTGTGCAACAGGACCGCCATAGATTTGGAAATTTTTATTAGTGCCAAATTTTGCACCCAAAAGACCGGTAATATTATTCGTGCGAATTTCTACATTGGTTCCTTGTCCACTCTGCGCTTCAGCTGTGGTTGCCGCATTAATTGCCCCGCCCAGCTGACGTGCAGTCGCTGCAGCAGATGCACGCTGTCCTTGCAACGCAGTAGTATCACCACCTGCTGCTTCTGTTTGCGCGATGGCGGCTTGCAATTGATCAATACCAGCTTGTGCTTGAGCAAGGCCTGCTTGAGCGGCCGCCAAAGTTGGCGCCCTTCCACCTGTTAAAGCATTTACAGTTGCATCGCCACCTTCAGTAATAAAATTACTGCTGCCAAAATGATCAACTGCCGCCCCAAAAGGCTCATCATAGAGAATACCCACGCTAAATGTGTCATTAATGTCCGTTTTTACCCCATAACGGAAGAAATCATAAGCTTCTGCAACATCCCCCGTTGAGCGTCCACTGTTATCCTTGCCGGATATATCCGCATCGATATAAGTATAGACCGCCTCAGCATATGTACCATCCTGCAAAAACGCTGATACATCCTGACCCGAGCGATCAAGACCTGCCGCATGCGCTGAGCCAATCGCCCCAATAGAAGCGACTGCAACGGCAAGCGTTGTATAATTAAATTTAGACATCGTCATTCTCCAAGTTTGTCCTTGTTTTGGGTTTTATTCACCAACCCGTTGATACGCAAGACATCATCCTAGACATAAAGTGTAACAACTTGCGTTTGTACATATTAAAACAAATTTTACTGCAACACAAGAGATAAACTTAAGTAATTTCATTGCAATTTGTATTTTATTTATCGGGAATTTTTGTTAATAATGCGGTGGTCTGTCTGCGAGTAAATCAAACGGAGCAATGCCGTCATCATCACGACTTTCTAAGAATTTATACAAAAGTTTTAATTGGTCTTGCAAGTCCTTTAAGGTCTTATCTTGCTGGGCGATGACATCATTTAGGGCATCTACCGTATTTTCAAGATAGGCGATTTTGATTTGCAAATCGGTAATATCAGCGTGGGTGGCGGTCATTTTATTTTCCCCTTTAAGGTGTAAAATTTGCTATAATTACCCCATTTTATCATTGAAAATCCGTATTGAAAATAAATTATGGCACTCATTCATCTAAAAAATATCTCCCTTGCCTTTGGCGTCGCCCCCATTTTAGACCATGTTAATTTTAGCCTTGATGCAGGCGAGCGAGTGTGTCTCATTGGACGAAATGGCGAAGGCAAATCCACGCTCTTTAAGCTCATTGACGGCACGCAAACCCCTGATGACGGAGAGATCATCATCGCAGACGGCTTGCGTGTTGCCATGCTTGCCCAAGACGTGCCAAGCGATGACGGTACCTTGCTTGACATTGTCATGAATGGCGATGAAAAAGTGGCGACCCTGCTTCGCCAATACCACGACCTATCGGACAAATGTGGGATGGGCGACATGACCGCTTGCGAGCGTATGACAGACGTACAACATGAGATTGACGCCCTGCACGGCTGGGAGTTGGAGCGAAACGCCCGCACCTTGCTTGACAACATGGGGCTAAATCCCACAGACCGCCTTGCCGACTTATCAGGCGGACGAAAAAGACGGGTGTTGCTCGCTCGGGCGTTGGTGGTTAAGCCTGATGTGTTGCTACTTGATGAGCCGACCAACCATTTGGACGTGGAGAGCATTGATTGGCTAGAAAATTACCTGCTCGGGCAAAATTTGACCGTGCTGTTTATCACGCACGACCGCAAATTTGTGGATAATCTTGCCACTCGCATTGTGGAATTGGATAGGGGTAAACTCTCCACTTATGACGTAACGCAAGGGGTTAAGGGCTATGCTCGTTATCAAGAATTAAAGGAGTTGGAGCTTGCCAGCGAAGCCAAATCCTTTGAAGAATTTGACAAAAAACTTGCCCAAGAAGAAGTCTGGATTCGCCAAGGCATTAAGGCAAGGCGTACTCGCAACGAAGGGCGTGTGCGTGCACTAAAGGCACTTCGTGAAGAGCGAAAGCAGCGTCGTGATGTGGTGGGGAGCGTCTCACTTACCCAAAACGTATCCGAAAAATCAGGAAAAATCGTCTGTGAAGTCAAGGACTTAAGCCTGCAATATGACGGCAAAATACTGGTCAAAAACTTCTCAACCCTGCTCATGCGTGGCGATAAAGTTGGCATCATCGGCAATAATGGCGTGGGCAAAACGACCCTAATCCGCACCGTGCTTGGGCTTGATAACTCTGCCAAAGTAGGCGGTACAGTCAAGCTCGGCACAAACCTAAATATCGCCTTTTTTGACCAATTAAAAGACCAATTAGACTTTGATAAATCCGTTGCCGAAAACGTCTCCGAAGGCTCGGACTATGTGGACGTGGGCGGAAGACGCACGCACATTTTGGGGTATTTGCAGGACTTTTTGTTCACGCCAAACCGTGCCAGAACGCCTGTCAAGGCTCTATCAGGGGGCGAAAAAGCCCGTGTACTGCTTGCCAGAAACTTACTAAAACCTGCCAACGTCTTGGTGCTTGATGAGCCGACCAACGACCTTGATATGGCAACTTTGGAGCTTTTGGAAGAGTTTGTCGCAGGATTTGACGGCACGATTTTACTCATCAGCCACGACCGCACCTTTATGGACAACGTGGTAACGCAGACGTGGGTATTTGGCACGGACAAAGACGGTCATGGCGTGATTGACGAATATGTGGGCGGTTATCAAGATTATCTGACCCAAAAAGCACGGAGTGAACCAACCAAGCCCAAAACAGATAAAGTTGAAAAAGCGGAAAAATCAGAAACAGTCAAAACCGACAAACCAAAATCCGACACGCCCAAACCTGAACAAAAACGCAAACTCTCCTATAAAGAACAGCGTGAATTGGAAAGCCTGCCCAATGAAATTGCCGAACTTGAAAACGAGCAAAGCAAGATAAATGACAAACTGGCGGACGGTTCGCTGTTTGTGAGCGATTTGGCATTGGCGACCCAATACAGCGAAAGGCTTGGGGAGATTGACGAGCTTTTAATGGAGAAGTTGGAGCGTTGGGACGAATTGGAAAACTTGGTAAAATAAACACAGGCAAAAAACAATGAGCAACAAAAACTGCTGTGGGGATAATTGCCACACCGATAACCAAGCCCCACAATCAAATAACCCACAAATTGACATTAAAAAAATGCCCGATTTGACCGTCACGCACAAACAAACAAGCATGGCGGACAAAGCCCCTTTTCAATGGGAATTTTTATTGCCAAAATATTGGGGGATTTGGTTTGCCTTGATGATATTTTTACCGCTCATTTATTTGCCTTTGCGTATTCAATTTTGGCTTGGCAGAAAAATTGGCGAATTGGCGTATATGTTAATAAAAAGACGGGTAAAAGATACGCTCACCAATTTAACTTTGGCATTTCCCAATAAAAGCGATGATGAAAAAGTGCTAATCGCCAAACAAGTTTTTGTCAATCAAGGCATTGGTATTTTTGAGACGCTAAACGCATGGTTTCGCCCCAATGTTTTTAAACGTACATTTAGCATTTCAGGTTTACAGCATTTAATTACTGCCCAAAAAGAAAATAAAGCAGTGATATTATTGGGTGGGCATTATACCACACTTGATTTAATGGGGCGAATTGCCACACAGTTTTTTGCAGTGGACTGCGTATATCGCAAACAGAATAATGCACTTTTGGAATGGTTTATTTTTAATAACAGACGACAAATTTATGATGAACAGATTGCCAATCGTGATATAAAAAAATTGATAAACCGAATAAAAGCAGGCAAGATTATTTGGTATACACCCGACCAAGATTTTGGGCTAGAGCATGGTATTATGGCGACATTTTTTGGTGTGCCGTCTGCAACCATTACCGCCCAAAGGCGATTTGCCGGCATGAATAAAAAAAATCCGCCTGTTTTTATCGCTTTTGATATGATTCGCCAAACGCCTGACAATATCCCCAAAGGCAAACGTCCGCATTATCATATTAGCCTATCGCCTGTCATTGAAAATTATCCAAGCGATGACGAAGTGGCGGACGCACAGCGTATTAATGATATGATAGAACATAACATTAAAAAAGACATTACCCAATGGATGTGGTTTCATCGGCGGTTTAAAACACAGGCGGACGGGACGAATTATTATCAATAAAGCAAAAAGCGGATAAAATTTTTATCCGCTTTTTCGCGCTTAAATAATTTTGGGGCTGTACTGGATTAGCCTAAACCCCACACCATTTTTCCAACACTTTAAGTTGATTAGAGAGTGTGCCATAGTTAAATCTAAATTCACCTTCCTTGATAAACAAGTGAAAATGTTTTTTGTCAATGCCATTGTACTTTCTTAAAACACGCTTGGCTCGTGACTAGAAATTCTCAATGCCGTTGATGCGATTATGGTCTTTGGCAAATTCTTTGGAATGGTTAATTCTAAAATGCTTAAAATCACTTACATCAAGAGCATTGTAACCACGATAGCTATCAGTATGGACAATGCTGTCAGGTTTGATTTTACCGACGATAATGGGCATTAGTGTGCCAGTCTTGGTGTCTTTGACCACAATCACAAAGACTTTACCGTTGCGTTTTAAAAGACCGAAGACAGCTGTTTTACCACCAGCTCCACGACCACGCTTGCCTTTGCGAATGCCGCCAAAATAGCTTTCATCAAGCTCTATTTCGCCATCAAACAATTCTTTAGCCTTAAGATTAAGATGGCATTCTATCACAAGTCTGATTTTGTGATAGAATAACGCTGATGAATTTGGGTGTATTTGTAGCAAATCAGCTGCCGAACGAGCAGTAACTTCAAGTACAAAAAATTCAAGCAGTCTTTTTGTGCTTTCTTACTTAGTTTACAATGGGTTATCTTCATAAAACTAGTATAACATGAGAGTTATTCTAGTACAGACCCATAGTTTTTTGCAAAATCCATACCTTCTTGACCACCTATTCCAACCCCAAATGGACAAAGATTCCAATTTAAAATGACCAGTCATTCCGATAAATGCTGGTCATTTGATTTTTTATATGATTGTTATTTGGATAAATCTAATTGATCATATAAGTCAATTTTTTCCGCATGGATTCCCCTGTTAATGTAATAGGATATGATCGGTGAATAATGCGATCTAATATAGCGTCAGCAATGGTCGCCTCAGAAAATAAATCATGCCAATTTGCAACAGGATACTGGCTAGTTATCAGCAGACCTCCAACACTAGATTGCTTGTCAATAATGTCCAGTAACACAGGGCATATCTGTGGTAGCAATTCACCTATGCCAAAGTCATCAATGATTAACAAATCCACCTTGCAATATTTTTGCTTAACCGTGGCAATACTACCATCAGCGATTGACAAAATGATATCTTCATACAAATCAGCAGCTTGAACAAACATCACTTTTCTTAAATTGCGGCAAGCATGATTACCCAAGGCACAAGCCAGCCAAGTTTTACCCGTGCCAGTAGCTCCTACAATAATGACACCTCGATGTTTATCTATCCATTCATCTTCCAATAAATGCGAAATGGCATCAGGGTTTAATCTTTTACTACTATAATCCATATTTCAATTCTGGCTTTACTGTAGCGAAATTTGGCATTTTTGATTAATTTATTGACATAATTATTATGTCGTTGATTAATCTCATGCTCCAACATGCCATCAATGAGTTGCGCTGTACCAATTTGAGGATTGCTTGGCGTTAGATATTGCGCTTCATAGTAATTGGCAGCATGGCTAAGTTTTAACTGTTTGAGTTTAGATATTATTTTGTTGTTAGACATACTTATCTCCTAGATTGAAATCGTGTTGTATTGATTTGCATAGTAACTTGATCCACGAATATTTTCGTGTGTTTGATTTTTAGAAAACACAACATCTAACTCTTCCATGGTTGGAACAATCAGATGATTATTCTTTTGATAAACTTTGTTTTTAAATACCGAAACAATTCTGTCAATCGCATTGATATTAAGTTTTTGTATATAGTCAAATCCCTGTTCGATTTGCAAGGCTGGAACTTTGTTTTCAAACAGATATCGCTTTAATTGATTAAGCTTTTTAAGATTGTTGGCATATCCTGATTTGTTACTCAATATCTTTTGAATGACGAAACTGGTTTGCACACCGATGCTTTGCGCCCAAGCAACCAGTCTGTCTGGTTGCATCTCATCTTGTAGTTGATGATTTCTTGGCATGTGTTCATTTAAAATGCTATTGCCTGATGGGATACGTGCATGGCTGGCAATCAATTCTCTATTTAAGTACAGATCAATTGTCCGATCTGTCATTTTAGCATCGACATATTGACCAATAAACTGATAAGGTACGGAATATCCAACACCTTCCAAGGTTACTGTATAAAACTCAGAAACTTTAAGATGATAGGTCCATTGGCATACTTCGTATCCTCTACTAGGTAGTGGATTAAGAAATTGCTGATCGGTCTTACTAAAGCAAGTGTAGCGACTCTCTGGATAGCGCTTGGTTGTTTTTGTATTTAAAATAACAAGCTCTTGTGTAAGCACATCATTCAATTCATCAAGATGGAAAAATTTACGATTTCTTAATTTGGCCAAAATACCCATTTGCACAATGCGCACTGCTAATTCCGCCATAGACTTATCCTGAGGTTTTCTTGGACGCGAGGGAAAAATTATAATATTGTAATGATCAGCAAGCTCACTATAAGAGGCGTTTAGATGCACTCCTGTTTTATTATTGCTGATCACGGCAGATTTTAAATTATCAGCGATAAGCTTTTGAGGCACTCCACCAAAATAATCAAACATGCGAATATGACACATCTGCCAGTCATCAACCCTTTGTGAGGCGACAGCGGTGCAAAAGATGTAGCCTGATGCTGGCAATATACTGACAAATATTTGAGCATTGATGGCGACTTGACCTGTCTGTTCATTATAGATTGGCATTGTTTGACCACAAAAATCTACCTGTGCCATTTCGCCAGCCTTATAAGTTTGTCGTTTGCTTGGGCGTACAGTTTTCTTGTATTTACGATACACCTCACAAAACTGGGAGTAGCCGATACCATCAGGATGAACGGCTTTAAATTCTTGCCATAGTAGCTCTAAAGTCACATTAGGCCGTGACATTTCTTGATCAATATATGCCCAATCAGGATGGGACTTGACATGCTTGGTCTTGTGTGGATTGTAGACCTTTTCAATTCCTAGCAGTCTACGCATTTCAAGGTCATTAACAGTCAGCAATTCATCAATATCCACCGTACAGTTATTGGATAATTGCCGTATTTTAGCCACTGTTGTTGGTGAAATCTTCTGATTGCGTGCAATTTCACGATTGCTTAGTTCTTGCTTGATTTGCCGTAGCACAGCACGGATGATTTTGTTAGCTATTTTCATAAGTTGCATCCTCTTTGGATAAATTTAAGTTAGAGGAATTAATTACAAGGCATCAAGCCTCCAACAGAACAAAAAATATTGGAGATAAACTCAATAGTCTGTTGGGTGAATTATCTCATATCCCTAGTGCACCATACTTGACTCCAGCACTCATTGCTCACGATTTGGGCTTTGATAGAGCATCCATGGTAGAAAAGTGGTTTCAAGGCAGACTTGAACCCACCTTTGCACAACTAGATATGTTGGCACATTTTTTAGGCGCCAGCCCTGAATGGCTAAGTTTTGACATGGGAGCGTGCTATCCTACACTACGCGCACCATCAATGTTTTCAGCGGAAAGTTTTGTGGAGTTTTGTTTTACACCAGAGGAGAGCTTTAATGATGTTGAGCAAGTTCTTTTTATCAGAAATAATAGCGAAGCAGGAGAAGTACTGATTATCAAGCAATACAGCGTTAGGCAAGCAAGAGTATTTGATACCAATATTCACTTAAGTCATGTGGTAGGTGTTACAGGTGCTCGAGATCAGCCGGAGTTCGTTGCAGCTCTCAAAAATATTAAGCAAAGCGACAAAAAGCTAAAAACAATCAGTTATTTAATCAGCCCTGATAAGTACGAAAAGCTAATCAGAGGAGGTGAACACCCACTGAAAGTCATTGGTAGAGAACCAGTTAGCTACTGGGCGGATGATATCTGGGACAAACAAATGTATTTGCAGCAAAAAGATAATGAATATTGGCAGGGATGGAAAGATTTATGTATTGCGATTAATACTTATAAGGGTTGGTAATTGAAATTTAGTCCTGCATCGCACAATAGCACTACAGAGCCTGCGGTGAGTTTGGCGGTGTTTAGGATTTGTTGTTTGTCGTGATCGCTTAATACAAGAATTCTGTCACCATCAGGTGTGATGATTTCATGATCATTCACCATCCAATCACCCACCATCTCACCTATGATAGCACCAACTGCTCCTGCTTCACAAGATTTGTCTTTGGCGGATAGGCAGCCTGTCAGACCTGCGGCAAGTTTGTGAGAGAGGTTGTTGATGAGCTCATTTGTGGTGGTATCTAGCTTTGACAAGTAGCATAGGTGGACTAAGTCCACCCTACAGGACTATCGCTGGTTATCTTATGAGCTATAATTAGCCTGAAGTCTATTTTATTATATAATCAAAACGATCTGCCCAGCCAAAATTCTCATCTTGCTCCTTAACTCTTTGTAAGACATTAATGATTTGGTAGAATACTGACGCGCCCATGAATTTTTTTGAATTTTCAGAATTATTCCAAATAATACAAACTGGTCTTTCCACCCCCCAGGAAAGCAAATCCCAAAGAGCATTAAGATTATGCCCATAAAACTCTGTTACATCACACTGAATTGCTAAGGTTCTATGAAAATCTTTTTCAGTTTTAACAATATTACCATCAATCATAATTTGATTCATTTCCATCTCCCTATAAAAGTTACAGATTGATAATGGTCTGTTGTAATATATAACAAACCATCGTTTGAATACAAGAGTCTTGTACCTGGTTGTTTTGATCTGGATATGGTATTTTTAAGACCAACATCCGCCTCATACCAGATTCTCCTAGGTGCATTAGGTACAACACTGGGAGTATTCCAAAAGATATCTCCTCCAATTTGCTTACCTGGGTTTGTGCTATTTAAAGCCTTTCCTGTTTGCCATCCATTTTTCCCCGCCTCAATTTTTGTAATGTAATGACTAGGCAACCTTCCATTTGAACGCAAGCTCTCAATAAGAGAGTTTGCTGCTTCAGTAGTTCTAAGATCCAAATTTAGCCTCATGCCACTATAAGAGCTGGTAGCATACCCATTTACATGGCTAATAGTGCCAGATAAACTTAGTTGATTGGTAGGGATTGCTTTTTTACCAATAGGCACAAACATTAAAGTTCCAGCCACAACCTGAAAAGAGCCTTGTCCTGTTTTTCCTTGTTTAACACTCTGAATGCCGCTTGCTATCATAGTGCTGCCTGTGGCAATGCGAACAACATTCATTACCTTTCCAGGAGCTGCAAATACAGCATCGCCACCCAAAGATGCGACATCACTAACCTGCTTGTTTATATTGCGTTGTGTTGCAGCATCCCAAAACATTTTTTCATGTTCACCACCTGTGCCCCTATTAAACAGATAGTCATTTGGCTTTAAGGTGGAGCCGGTATGATTTGTGAGCATGGACTGAATATGTGATAAACTACTGCCACCAGCATAATAGTAGTTTAGTATGTTTCCCAGTGCCATCAGTTCACTATGGCTGAGTGATGATGGACTTTTTCTGTATTTATCTATTAACTGATTTCCAACTTGGTCTAAAATAACTAAATTGGTTAATTCTTCAGCCTCAGCCAAAGTCATTTTATATCGAAAAACAAAAATTAAATTCTTAAATAGATAAGACTTTATTTTTAAGAATACCTGTGCTAATATCCACACAATATTACTGCTTTGTTACTAAAATAGGCAAACTGGCAGGTGTTTTGGCAAATTAAGATGATAATTTGGTAGTGTAAGTTAGGGGTGTTATGAACCGCTTTTGTTATCGCATCATTTTCAGTAAAAGCCTAGGCAGATTTGTGGTGGTTTCTGAAAAGACAAGATCAGAAGGCAAATCTGACAACCCTAGCGTGGGTGGTAGTACGCCAGTTTCGTCAACATCGCTTGGTTTTGGTGTTGGCTTTGGTTTAAAGACCCTTGCACTATCACTTCTGTTTGGTTTAGGTCTAACCGTGCACGCCAACACACCCACCACCATCACCGCTGACCCATCTGCCGATAAAGCCTTGCAGCCCATCATCCTGCCTACCGCCAGTGGCATCACTTCTGTCAATATCGCCACGCCTAATGCCAACGGCTTATCCAATAACCATTACAGCCAGTTTGATGTCGGTAGCACAGGTGCTGTATTAAATAACAACCGTAAAGCAGTCAATACCCAAATCGCAGGATATGTACAAGCTAACCCCTTTATGGCTCGTGGGGAAGCTAATACCATCTTAAACCAAGTCAATTCAAACCACCCAAGTCACTTAGGTGGTTTTATTGAAATTGCAGGTAAAAAAGCCGATGTCATCATTGCCAATCCATCAGGGCTTGTCATCAATGGTGCTGGCTTTATCAATGCTGGTAATGTCCATCTGGCAGCAGCAAACAGCCAAGTTAATCACGGGCAAGTGACAGGTTATGAAGTTGGCACAGGTCATATTGCCGCCCATGGCAAATTAAACCTACAAGGCACCGATTATGCCACTCTCATCGCCAAAACCGCCCAAATCCATGATGAGATTTATGCAGGCAAACAGCTGGATGTTATCTTGGGTGAAAACAGTGTGAATATTCAAGATGGCGATTTCACACAATTAACTGCCATCAATAAACAAACTAGCACATCATCCGCCAGTCAAACCACCAATAAGGAGCAACAAGGCACTACGCCAATCTTGGCATTGGACATTTCAGCGCTTGGTGGTATGTACGCTGGTAAGATTCATCTTGTCGGCACAGACAAAGGCTTTGGGGTTAATAATCAAGGGGTTATCACAGCAACCGGCAATGGAAGGCAGTTTGGCACAGGTACACTCACCTTGGATAGCCAAGGCAATCTTGTCAATACTGGTAAAATCCTAGCCAAAGACGCTGTCACCATCAACACACATGGTAGCACCACTCAAAACAACGGCACCTTGTTAAGTGAACAAGCTGATATCGCCATCAATACCGCAAGTCTTAATAACGCCGGTACCATCACCAGCACACAGACTGCCAAGATTGATGCTCAAAATAGCATTAAAAACCTTGGTAGTGTCTACGGCGGTGTTTTGCAAGTTCATACGGATAAGCTTAATAACACCGGTCAGCTGATCCAAACTGGTACAGGCAAGCTTGGTATCACCACCGATACACTCATCAACACTGATAAAGCTGTAATCGGTCAAAGCCTGTATGGACAAACCAGTATCCCCACACCTTCTACCCCAAGCAGTGATCAAAGTGCTGGCAGTATCAGCAGTGAGCCAGCAGATAATACAAATACATCAGGCGGTACAGGTAATTTGGGAACCAACCCACAACCACCTGCTTTAAGTGGCTCTGGTGCAAACACTCAAACCAAACCCGTCCCAACTGCTCGCGGTCATATCACTGCTACCACCAGCATTCACAACACCGGCAATCAAGCACTCATCACAGCCACAGGCGACATTAGTATCACCGCTAATCAGACCAGCAACACCAATCAAGCATCCATTGACGCACAAACCTTAAACACCAAGACTCTTACCAACACCAACAGTAAAATCGCCTTAGAGGATATTAATTGGCAATTAACTCGCTTTGACAACAGCAAAGGCAGCATCACTGCCAGAGATGGCATGGTGATTGACAGTGGTTCTGTCATCATCAACACAAGTGGCAGCTTAGCAAGTGGCGGTGATATGACACTCATCGCCAAAGACAGTATTATCAATCAAGACGGCACCATTACCGCAGTCAAACAAGCAGATATCACTGCCAAAGAGTTACAAAACGGTGGCACCATCACGGCTGATGCAATTGCCATTACGCAACAAGTGGACTATACCCATACCGATCAAGATAAGCTTGTTGCCAATCGCTTAGCGTTTACAACAAGTGGCAAGCTGATTAACCAAAGCCAATTAACCGCGGATCAAACATTAACACTGAATGCCAATTACATTGATAACACGCAAGCAGGTATTATCAATAGCGGCAATCACACACAGATTACTAGCCAAACAAACATCACAAACCAAGGCTTAATCAATGGCGATACGACCATTGTTAAAGCCGCAAACACCATCAACAACCAAGCTTTTGGTCGCATCTATGGCACACAGCTTGCGATACAGGCTGATACGCTGAATAATACACCAGCAAAAGCTACCAACCAACAAACCAATCAAGAAAATGATCATCATACAAGCCCTGTGATTGCCGCAAGAGAGCGTCTGGACATTGGTGTTAATCACTTAAACAACAACCCCAACCCTGACAGAGTAGGCAAATTCAACGAAGATTTCGACAATCAAGCTTTAATCACAAGCCTAGGCGGACTACACATTGGTGGCAGCCTAGATGACGACCATCATGCCACAGGCAAAGCACAGACAGTTGTCAATAAAGGTGCGACGATTGAATCGGCAGGACAGATGCAGGTTGACACCAAAACCCTGCTAAACACCAATGCTGATTTTAAAAAGCATACGGTTAAGGTAGACGCAGAATCTGTTTATGGACAAACGCTTTACCGCGCTCACGAACAAGCTGCCGCCATCCCCACCGCTCAAAAAAGCACTGATGTTGCTGATTTGGGTAAAAAGCCCATGGCAGGTTTATTTGACTGCCCTAAAGGCAGTGAGTGTATTGTCAATTATGATCACAACTCCCCCATCTGGTCATACTTTAAGATTGATGCACCCAAACAGCCCATTCCAGACATCAAAGCCAAAGATTTATTGGATGAGCCTAAGCTACCAAAGAATGAAACCGCTGAAAGTTGTGCGTTGGCAGAAGCAAGCAACCAAGCTTGCACACAGTATAATGAAGCATTGGCCAATTATACCAAGGTCATGGGTCCTTTATTAAAATGGCAAGAGGATAATGCTGCCTCCATTGAAGCGTTAGAACTGGCTATCAGGGAATATAATCGCCAATTTGCCACAAATAAAAGCGATGTTGATTTAGCCCTAAACATCTACACCACCGATGAAGCAAAACTTGGACCAACCAGCAAAAAAGGCGCACCAGATGGCGCTTTGTATGTCAAAGATGCCAGTGGCAATTTCCACTTTGTTACCGAAGAGGTGGATGTCATTACTACTGACTTTGTCGTCTATGAAGATAAAACCTTATCTTCTGACCCTGCTCGCATGGTGGCAGGACAAAATCTTGTTATACATGGCGACACTCTGATTAATGATAAAAGCCAAATGAATGCAGGCGCAGGCTTTTCAGTGATTGGCGATACTGTCATTCAAACACCTGACAATGGCTTGTATGGTGAAAAAACCAAAGTCACCGAAAATGGTCGCTTTACAAGATATACTGTACGCTCATCAGCTGGTGGTCGTCGTCATAAACGTGTACCTAATGGTGGTGGTAGCTTTACGCAATCCTTTGCGCCACTAGCAACATATGGGCTCCCCATCTTAAACGCTGCCATCAACAAAACCCCATCGGCCATAACATTTGACCAATCAGCCTTGACCAGTGGTGATGTGGAGACGGTGCTTGCTGCTCTAAAAGCCAATCAATCTGCCTTATCCCTTGATGCTAAGCAACAGCTATCAAAGCTGCTTGCTGCCAAAGCACAAGGACAAGCTGTTGATGAAGCAATCTTACCAGAGTTGACCAAGGTATTGTCTCAAAGCGTCAATACTAAACCAGCCTCTGTGATAAGTGCAGACTTCTCACAGCTGACCATCCCAAGTTCAGCCCTTTACATCATCAACGCTGACGACCCCAATCTGCCACTGGTTCAAACTGACCCTGTGTTCACCGATTACAAACAGTGGTTGTCATCTGACTACATGCTAAAAGCACTACAATCAGACCCAAATCACATCCATAAACGCCTATCTGATGGTTATGGTGAACAAGAGCGTATTAAAGATCAGTACTATCTACTGACAGGCAGACACATCAACACCGATTATCACAGTAATGAAGAAGCTTTTAAAGCTTTAATGGATAATGGCATCACGGCAGCCAAGCAGTTCGGCTACACGCTTGGCACCGCACTCACGCCTGATCAGATGGCAAACTTAACCACTGACATCGTTTGGCTGGTCAAACAACCAATTACGGTCGTCACCAAAGACAAAGATGGTAATAGCATCACCAAAACCCAAGACGCCTTAGTACCCAAGCTGTATCTAAGATCTGCCAACATCGCGACAGGCACGCTTAGTCCTGATGGTAGATACAGTACCGTCTCTGCCAGAAGCATTGATATGCAGCTGACTGGCAATTTGGATAACAATGGTAATGTCATTGCCAAAGGCACCATGAGCATCAAAGCAAACAATGTCACCAATGACGGCGGTATTTATGGTAACTTTGTCGCTGTCACAGCAGATAATACCATTGCCAATCATGGCACCATGTATGCAAACAGTGCCATGAGTCTAGATGCTGGCAATCAAATCATCAACCAAAGCCAAACAACCACTCATCACAACAAACAAGGGCAAAGCACTTCATCCAATACCGCCATCACACGCATCGCCACCATCCGTGTGGGAGATGGATTAAAAGACCAAACAGATGAACAGGGTAATCCATTAATCACCCTAAGTCTGCGTGGCAATCAGATCATCTATCAAGGTGCCACATCAGACAACACAGGCGGCAGTACCCACATGACCGCCGAAAATGGCATCGACATTGGCACTGTTACCGTAAGCAATCACATCAGTGCTGTGGCAGATGAGAATAATTACTTTAACTACAGCCAAACAACTGATGTGGGTTCAAACATCACAAGTCATGGCAACACCATCATCAGAACCACAGGTGAGTATGCAGACATTAACATCCAAGGCTCAAGTATGCAGTCGGGTGGTACAACTGCTGTTGTGGCAACAGGGGATGTTAGCATTAGCGAAGGTAGACAAACCGAGCGTGCAGAGAGTGCAAGTTTACACACTAACCGCCGCTTAACAGGCAGTAAAACTGAGCAGTCTGGCTTTGGACAGTACAGTGACAAGAGTCTAGTAAGTCAAGTTGGTGGCAATCAAGTTGTCATTCAAGGCGTAAACACCAGTCTAATCTCAACCGAAGTCTTGGCAGATAAGGACATTCTTATCAAAGCCGACAACCAACTGCTTATTGGTTCTGCCAAAGATAATGTGAGCGGTCATAGTAGCCACGAGGTCACAAAAAAAGGCTTATTTGCCACTTCGCCAACTTCTGTTACACTAGGCAAACAGCAAACTCGTCAGAACGATGCCTATGAGCACACCACCTACACAGGCTCATTGGTGGGTACCACAGGGGGTAACATCCGCCTTGAAGCTGGTGATGACATCAATATCATCAATAGCGACATCATCGCTCAAAAAGATGCGATTGATGCCAATACAGGTAATATTTTATTTAAAGCCCAAGCTGTAGACATCACAAGCCAAAATATCCAATCCAGCAATGAATCACACTTCTTACAAAAAACCACAGGCATTACCGCCAGTGTTTCAAGCAGTCTTGTTGGCGAGGTTCAAAGCCTAGAAACTCTAAAAGAATCTATCAATGACACCAACTCTCGCCGTGCCAAACTGATGGGCAGCTTGGCTGCTGTGTCTAAAGCACGCACCCTCACTCAAAATCTACAAGACGGTAAGCTCGGTAACATCAGAGCCCAAGCTACCATCGGCAGTCAAAGCACCAAAAGTGATAGCCACAGCCGTCAAGAAATGAATGACGCTGCCAATGTTTATGCTGAGGGTAATCTCATCTTTGATGTCAAAGGCAAAGGTGAAAACAGCACACTCACCGTCACAGGTTCAAACATCAGTGTTGGAAAAAATTTATACAATCTGGTCGAAGGCGATGTTACTTATCAAGCCTCAACCCAGACCAACACCCAAGACAGTCAAAACAGCAGCAAAGGTTGGGGTGCAGGTGTCTATGCCTCTGCCAATCTTAGCACCGATGGGCTGACCTCAAACTCTGCTGGCTTTACCATCAATGCCAACAAAGCAAAAGGCAGTAGCAGTGAAACAACCACAACCCACACCAATACCCAAGTCACTGTTGGCGGTACAACCGTCAATGACATTGGTGGCAGTCTTATCCTAGATGGAGCCAATCTTGATACCACATATCTAACAGGCACAGTAGGCGGTGATCTGATCGTCAAAAGCCGTCAAGATACCTACCAATACACTCATGATCAAAAACAAGCAGGATTTAGTGCCGATGTTGGCTTTAATGGCAAACCCCAAAGCTTTAGTATCAATGGCGGTAAAACCGATGTAGATGCCACCTACGCCCAAGTCACCCACCAATCAGGCATCACAGCCAAAGAGTCCACTCTAATCGTACAAGGACAAGGCAGCTTCACAGGTGGCCATCTCATCACCGATGCAGGTAAAAACCAAACCCAATTTGCCCAAGGCATCCAAACCCAAGGCATACAAAATCAGCTAAGTTATGGAGGCGATGCCATCAGTGTCGGCATTGGTATTGGTGCAGACACCAGCAATCCAAATGGCAAAGCCAAACCTACCCTACAAGGCTTAGGCTATGGTAAAATAACCCCAACCCACAAAACTTCCACCACCCATTCTGCCATCACCGACCAAGCAGGCCTCTCCCACATCAACACAGAAAACTTCAAACAAGCAGAAGTTCAAAACCAGCTTAATGAAATCATCACCAATGAGTTTAATAAAGAGCAAGCACTTAAAGAGCTTGGGGCTCAGACAGTCGTTACCACAGAGTTTGGGAGGGAGGCTCCAAAGGTAGTGGCTGAGTTCAGTAAAAATCAAATCAAACGCATTGCAAGCGATCCAAATCTAACCCCTGAAGAGAAAATAACGGAGCAACAAAAGTGGGCAGAGGGTGGGATTTATCGTGTGGCGTTGCACACGGCTGCAGGACTGCTTGCCACAGGCACGATAGAAGGCACGCTTAGCACAGGAGCGGTAGCAGGTATCGCCCCTAAACTAAACGACATACAAGACAAACTGACAGAAAAACTCACCGAGCAAGGCTTTGAAAAAGAAACAGCCGAAAGCATCAGCAACTCTGCACTAACCCTTCTCATCATGGGAGCAGGTACAAGCACAGGACTAGATACCAGCAGTACTGCTTATGCGGTAAATATGGATGTGAATAATCGCTGGCTACATGATAGTGAAATTATTAAAATATTTGGTAAAAAAACACAATTAGAGCAATTTGCCAAAGAGCATGGCATTACCTATGAAGAAGCTTGGCGAGCTGTATTGGCTCAGGCTTATAGAAATACTGATGATAATTTTAGAAAAATCCACCAAAGCAGTGCAGAATCCAACTTGTCAAAAGCGGCAGAAGATTTTTTAAGAAAAAATGATTTATATATCAAATCAACAGCACAAGAGAGGGCAAATAGCCAACAAAATACTAAGACCACCAAATATAAGGGGCTACTAAACAGCGTTATAAACAATACCCCAAAACAAACACAGTAGCAAGTCAATCAGACGGTACTAACACAAACAGCAAAAACAAGTGCCGTAGGTGCTGCAAAAGGCATTGGTAATATACCATCTGATACCGCTAATGGTGTTGCTAATATATTCCATAGAGAAGTCAAGCCTACCTTTCCTTACAGTAATGAAGAGGAGGCTAATGTTGGGGCTGTTGCTCAAAATGTGGTTGGGACAGTTACTGTATTTGCTGGAACTAAAGTTCCTTATAGGAGAGTGCCTTCGGGTGGTAAGATTGAATTATTTACTGATAATTCAGGCCCAAAAATAAAAGGTGCATTAGGTGTTGGGCCAACAGATCCAAACGCTATCGCTAGTGATGCTAGATCTATGCCAAATATCCCAACAGGAAGTCAGGCACAAGTTATTGCTAACAACCCATATATTCCTAAGAGTGCTGGGGGAAATTTGACTATTATGGACTATCTGCCAGAAGCTAGCCGAATTACTCAAAAAGGTGGAACTATAGTAATAAATGGTGGTGCAGCAAATAAATATTTGAGAGGAATACCTAGTGAAAGTGAACTTAGTAAAATGGGGCTTAAATTGGAATATAATGGGCCTTTAAAATCCGAATACCAAAATCTGCAGTTTAAAGATAGTAATGGTAAACTACTCAAAAAAGATGGTATGAAAACAATTATTTTTAAAAAGGTTAACTAATATGAGCATATATCAAATTCCTAAAGAAAATTTTAATGACCTATACATATTTGAAGGCGGATTACGTCATTACAATTTAACCAATAAAGATTTTAGTATTATAGTTAATTGTGTTGACTGTCATCCTATTGTTCCGAATTATTTCGATGATATAAAAATAAGTTTTAAGGATTACACTTATTTAAGATTTGTTAAATCTTATGATATAGGTAAAAAATCTTATGAAGATATTATAGAGATTGGTGAAATTACAGATAGAGACAACCTATTGGATTACGGCGGAGGTTTACACCCGATTGCAACCAGCTTTGGTATCCCTACCAGTTTTAGTATTGAAATTATCTGTGAGAATATTGAGTTGGAAATCATTTAATACTGTTTATCTATCAAGCACGGTAGCTCGGTAGATTGGGTTGAGCCCGTGGGCTTGGTTAGCGATAGCATAACCTAGGCATTATGATGTAACTCATTGATTTTGTTAGGTTTCGTTACCACTATGACCGCAGCCCTTACCACAGGCACCATCGAAGGTGCGGCATCAGCAGGCACAACTGCCCACACCATTCCAAAGATTGATGAATACCTAAAAGAACAAGGCTTTGATGAAACCACAAGACAAACCACACTACTCGCCCTATCGGCAACACTAGGAACAACCATAAGTGACAGTACAGCAAGCACCATTAATAATGTGGGGCGGGCGCAGTGGAATTATTTGACGCATGCAGAGCTATCTGAATGGAAATCTAGACTTATCAAGTGTGCTAGTAATCAACAATGCATTGATAATGTCAATGCTGAATATGATCGTGCTAATAAAACAAACTTTGATAATTTTAAAAATTATTGCACCATCAATTTTGATGCTCAAAGATGCCGAAATCTTATTAAACGATTTCAAGATGGTACGCAAGATACATATAATTTAAAATATCTACCAGATCTTTATACTGATATATCAAAGCTTGGAGGTGTAAATGCCAGTAGCACCATAAACGCCGTTAAAGGAAATAATGCTTTTTACGGGTATCAGGTTAGAGATGTTGGCATTGTTAATGTCAACCGTTATAATGGTAACGAAGCCCAAGCTCTAATAGGTGAAATAGCCAATGCAAGAGATCATGGTGTTGGGCGTAGCACTATCTTTGGGAATAGTGGGTATAGGGTTAATGTCGCCAACAATACTGCTGCATCCAATAAAAAAGACAGTGAACAATCCAAAGGCAATTCAGAAATGCTGGGTGCCAATGGAACCCAGACTTTTAGTACTACCGTATGGAAAGAAAAAGGCTCAAAAGCAAGAATTGATGTAGAAAATCCAAATCCAGGGGTAAGAGCAGGGCAAATTCACTATCAGGACAGTAATAATAAAAAATATTATTACAATCCTAATAATGGTAAGTTTTATAAAGGAAAAGTTGAGAATGGTGTTCTAGCTCCCAAATCAATACAAGATCTGTTAAAGGACAAAAAATTTAAAGATGGTATTGATAAAGGTTTAAAATATTTAGGAGAAAAATAATGTTGGTAATTAATAATAAGATGGCTAAATTGTTGGGCGACCATATTATTGATATCGATAAATTTGATATCGATAAGAAATTAAATGAATTCTTGAGTTTAGAATTTGAGAAAAAACTTGGAGGTGTATTTTTTCATGGAGCATATACAAGCCAATATGAAGAAAAGACAATTTCTCAAGAGTACATAAAGAAAGCATATACGGATATGTCTGGAATGGAAATATCTTTGAATATGATATACATTGAAGACTATGTGGATTCAAATATACTGATACAATCTATAGTTTTTTTAAGAAAATTCATTGATAGGTGGGCTTTGTTAGAAGATTCTGAATTTTTGGCGGTTATTTCCTTTCAAGATGATGATGTTGGAACTTTTTCAAAATTTAGTTTCCATAAAATAAGAGCCGGGGAGATGATTTATGATATTAATAAAATTGATGAATTTTTTGATGCGGCAATGATATATATATCTGACATCTCTGCTTTTAAGTCCAATCCACACCTTCAAAAAAGATGAGCAAGGTAGGTTGGGTTGAACGACAGTGAAACCCAACATTTTTAGAAACAACCCATCGAACTTGTTTGATTTTGATTTGTTAAACCCCCAAATCCCACAACCCACAACCCCAAAAACCCCAAACCCATGACTCACATCAACCACTCATCTTACCATACACTATCCTTACCAAAACGACTGGCATTGGCCGTCTCTTTGACCTTATGCTGTTCAGCTTATGCCAATACCCCTGAACAGATTACCCATCAGCAAATCTTGCTTAATGAGCAAAGACAGGCTGTGCTTAATCAATCATTGATGACAAGCCCTAGCGTGCAAGTTGATGTAGCTGCCTTTGAACCTGTTGCCAAGATGGATTCTATTCATACTAACAGTCAAGACAGCCACGATGATTTGCCTTGTTTTACCATCAACCAAATTGCTTATGCACCACTGGATGTCAAAGATAAAACAGACCTAAGACAATTTTCTTTTGCTCTCACACCCTTAACCCATGGCAAGCGTAGTGTATTGGGTCAATGTCTCAACATCAATGACATTCATCGCATTGTCCGTGATGTACAAAACCACCTCATTGAGCGTGGCTTTGCCACCACCAGAGTCTTTATCGGTGATCAAAACTTATCTGGCGGACAGCTGGTCTTAACCCTCGTACCAGGCATCATCGGACAGATTAAGGCGGATACTTTAAGTAGCCCCAAACCTATTTATACAGTTTATACAGACCCTACAGGACTGCCCGCCAATTTTAAGACCGCTTTGCCTTTTAAAGCTTACGATGTGCTAAACATCAGACAGCTTGAAACCGCCCTTGAAAACCTAAAACGAGTGCCAAGCTCTGATGCTACCTTTGCCATCATGCCAAGTGAGACTGGTAAGGTGGGAGCAAGTGATGTACTCATCAAATACGCTGCATCCAAAAAAGTGCGAGGCAGTTTTAGCCTTGATGATTCAGGCTCAAAAACCACAGGTAAATACCAAGGCAGTGCTACCCTAAGCTTTGATAACCCCACTTGGCATAATGACTTACTTTACTTAACCTACAGCCGTGATTTGGGCAATCGCATCAATAAAAACGAATATACCAATAAGACCGACAAAGGCGGCAGTAAAAACTATGGACTAGGCTATGTATTACCGATTAAAAATACCGTCTTTCATGCCAATGCCAGTCATTACACCTATCATCAAACCGTGGCAGGGGTAAATCAAGATTATCTCTACAGTGGTGATTCGGATAACATCAGTCTAAACGCCAGCCACTTGGTACATCGAGATGCCAAGAGCAAAACATGGCTTAATTTGGGCAGCTTTACCAAATCACAAAAAAGCCATATTGATGATACCCAAATCGATGTACAACGCCGCAAAATCTCAGGTTGGACGGCAGGCATTCGTCATGATATACGCTTGGGGCAAAGTCAGCTAAATACAGATGTCAGCATACAACGAGGTACAGGGGCATTTAATGCCTTGACACCACCTGAGAGTCTGTTTAACGAAGGCACGGCACGCACACCGATTTATAAACTTAATCTCAACTTTGCCACGCCCATCAAAATTAATGATAACTACCAAGCAGGCTATCAGGCAAATCTAAAAGCCCAATACACCCAAGAAGCTCTAGTCCCCAGTGAGCGAATGAGCATTGGTGGGCGATATAGCGTGCGTGGCTTTGATGGTGAGCGGACACTGTCAGGTGACATCGGAGCAATCCTGCGCCAAGATGTCAGCTTTCCCATCAAGCAGTCAAATCACAGTTTATATCTGGCTCTAGATGCTGGCAGTATCGCCATGCAAAACAAAGAACAAGACAACCTGCTGCTTGGGCATACTCTGGTCGGTGGTGCAATCGGCATCAAAGGACAAATTAAGCCACTACGCCTAAACTACGACTTCTTTGCAGGACATCCTATCAGACAGCCTAAATACTTTGGTGATCAAGATTGGGTTGGTGGGATGAGTTTGGGGGTGGGGTTTTAACCAAACGGTTTTTAAAACCAGCAGACAGATAAATCCTGCGTAAGCCATCAGTTGGGCATTGGCTTGGCTGGTGGTTATTTGTCAGGCGATCAAATAAGACCAGAATAAGTGGTCACATGAAGAATGGAATGGGTGGTCATTTGAGGTGGAATGTGCAGTTTTTAGTACGCCAATAAAAAAACCGCTACTTCTGATAAGCCTGCCCTTTCATGCGCCTTAAACGGCAGTCTTTTTTTGCTAATGCGCCACCCATGACCATCAGACACCGCCAAGACATCTAAATCCATGGGTACGGCATTTCGATCATCTGTACGCCCGCACAGCCTTTCAATGGTTTTTAATTTATGATAGATAACACTCATCAAGCAAGGCTTATCCAGCTTAAGGTGCGCGCAAGCGTTATGATAGATGGCCTGTGTTCTGCCTGTAAAGTCCCGACCGATGACCATTGATGAGTGTCGAACATTGCCCAGCTTTATAAGCTCAGCTTTGGCGATGCTAAAGGCATGCTCACTATCAGCATTACTGCCAAGTGCGATCACTAGACTTCGCACCATCAGTTCATCACTTAAGTGACCCATAGTATTATCCATGGTGATTATTTGTTACGCGTAATACTAACACCAACGCTATTGGCTTGCTTGATGGCATTGGGCTTATGGATGGTGAGTGTAATGCTATGACAAGGGTAATGATCTAGGATATGGCGACAGATACTCTCTGCCAATGATTCCAATAGCTTTGCCTTCATCTCATGGCAAATGCGCTCGATGTCTTCGCAGACGGTTTTATAATTCACAGCATACACGACGTCATCTGTGGCAGCCGCTTGGCTGATGTCACAGCTGATTTTAGCGTCGATGATTAGGCTTTGCTTAATGACCTGCTCCCAATCGTACACACCAACCACCGTATCAATTTTTAATCCCTGCACAAAGACAATGTCGCTCATCACATTTCCTTTAATTAATTTAAGATTTTCTATATCTAACCATGTCCACGCTAAATATCAACAGCCCAAGCCAGATCAAACCAAAGATAGCCAAGCGCTTGACATCAATCGGCTCATGATAATAAAACACCGCAATGATAAAGACAATACTGGGTGTTAAATAACCCAAAAATGACAAGGTGTTAAAACTCACGAGTTTTGTTGATTGATTATACAATAACAGTGGAATTAGCGTAATTGGACCTGCCAAAGCAAGCAGCCAAACACTGCTTGATAGCCAAAATGCCACATTGGAGCTGACAACACTTGCACTAACAAGCCAAATCAGACATAAAGGCAATAATAAAGCCGTCTCAATAAATAAGCCGTCAATGGCATTAAAAGGCGTTTGGCGTTGCAACACCCCATAAAAGGCAAAGGACAACGCAAGCAGTAAGCTTACCCACGGCACACCGCCAAACAGCACCACCTGAATGCCAACGGCAAGCACAGCAAGGGCGACAGCGATTTTTTGTAATGGTCTTAATCGTTCTTTAAAAATAACCAACGATAAGCTCACGCCCATTAGGGGGTTGATAAAATAACCAAGGCTCGCTTCAAGCACCCTATCATTTGCCACCGCCCACACATAGGTCAACCAGTTTGTGCCAATCAAGAGAGCCGACACAAAGGTCAAGCCGAGCCATTTGGGATTTTGGCGGATTTGGCTAAGCCAAGCTGTTCGCTTACCAATGATAATGACAAGGCTTAGCACCGCGAACGTCCATACCACCCGATGCACGATGACTTCAACGGCATGATAGCCGTCTAACAGCTTAAAATAAAAGGGGAAATTACCCCACATCAAAAACGCCAAAAGAGCCGTCATTAGCCCTTTTGGGGTGGCTTGAATGCCTGTATTTGCCATTAGCTAACCGCGATGTTTAAACCCACTTCATTGGCAAGTTCAGCAAAATTCGGGAAACTTGTCGCTACTGTTTCTGTTCCTTGGATGATAATATCGTCCGATGCGCGTACGCTTGCCACCGCAAAACTCATGGCGATACGATGATCGTGATGACTTTGGATCTCGCCACCGCCAAAGACTGTATTGCGCTCGCCACCAGTCATCGGCTCACCCTTACCTTGTATGATGATGCCATCATCCAGTACGGTGCAGTCAATACCTAGAGCGCTTAGACCATCAGCCATGACCTGAATGCGATCAGATTCTTTAACTCGGAGTTCTTTAGCTCCTGTTAACTTAGTCGTACCGATCGCGCAGCTGGCAGCGACGAACAACACAGGAAATTCATCAATCGCAAGTGGCACCAGATATTCAGGGATATCAATGCCTTTTAGTTCAGATGGTTTAACCGTGATATCAGCGATCGGCTCACCGCCAACCACAGTCTCATTAGACACGGTGATATCAGCACCCATTAGGCGTAGAATATCGATTACGCCCGTACGCGTTGGGTTCATGCCTACCTTGCGAATCGTTAAACCATTGCCACCGCCAATTGCGCCAAGCACCATAAAGAATGCAGCGCTAGAGATGTCAGCAGGCACGACAATATCTGTCGCTGTCAGACGGCCACCGCCTGTGATGGAAATTGAATTACCATCTTTTTTGATTGGATAACCAAAAGCTTTCAGCATGCGCTCTGTATGGTCACGACTGACTTCTGGCTCTGTAATGGTGGTCGTACCATTTGCCCATAGGCTGGCCAAGATTAGACAAGACTTAATCTGAGCAGATGCCACAGGTAGCGTATAATCAATGGCAGACAGCTTTTGACCACCAGTAATAGAGATTGGTGCAGTGCCTTTTTCGCCCGTGGTCTGAACCGCTGCACCCATGCTTCTTAGGGGTGTCGCCACACGCTCCATCGGACGTTTTGATAGGCTGACATCACCTGTCATCACACTATCAAAAGCCTGTGCAGACAGAATCCCTGCAAGCAGGCGCATACTTGTGCCAGAATTCCCCATGTATAAGGCATCTTGCGGCGCACTTAGGCCGTCCACACCGACACCATGGATGGTAACTTTATCACCATCTCGCTCGATTTTTACACCCATATCCTTAAAGGCTTGTAAGGTCGCCAAAGCATCTTCACCCTCTAAGAATCCACTGACATGAGTCACCCCATCCGCCAATGAACCCAGCATGATAGAACGGTGAGAGATGGATTTATCGCCGGCAACCGTGATTATTCCGTTGATATGGCGACTTGGGCGAATGTGATAAGACTGGCTTGTCATGTCATTTTCCTGTATGGTTGAATCGTTATGTTTGTTTTGACCTGCTTGGCCGATTTGACTTTGGGCAAGCATGTGACCAAAGTGACGGCGTGCATGGCGAGCAGTGGTCAACCATGCTATCAATGTTTCAGAATCGCCCTGCTCGATCAGTTTGCGAAAATCCTGCAAGTTTTTTTCGTAATCATCAAGTGACTTTAGCAAGGCATCCTTATTATCCATAAAAATATCATGCCACATGATAGGACTACTTGCCGAAATACGGCTAAAATCCTTAAAGCCGCCCGCTGCATACCTAAAGATGTCCAAATTATCATCGTGGCTGGCAAGCTGATGGGTCAGATTAAAGGATAATAAATGTGGTAGGTGGCTCGTATAAGCCAAGATCTCATCGTGTCTTTGGCTGGTCATGATGATGACATTCGCCCCGATCGCTTCCCACAGAGCTTTGATTTTTTGGATAAAGCAGTTCTGGGCGGTGGGTGGATTATCATCACAGATAATGAACTGTCGTCCAACGAATAATTTGGCGTTACGCGCAGTGACGCCTGAATTCTCCGCGCCTGCGATGGGATGCGACAACACAAGGCTCAAAAAATCCGTTGGCTGACCCACATTCTCACAGGCTTCCAATACTGCTTTGTAGATACTACCTTTCGTGCTTGCCACATCCGTGATGATGGCATCATCAGCGATCAGCCCAGCCATCTTAGCATGAGCAAGCTCATTGATGATCTGCGTGGTTGCCTTGGTTGGTGCTGCAATGATATACAAATCAACATCATCACGGCACACATCTGCCACACTCGCCCCGATCTCATCAATCAGACCGATACGCTTGGCAAAATCCAGCCCACCAAGATTATGATCGGCAGCGATGACATGATGGCACAACCCTCTATCGCGCATGGCACTGATGATGCTCGCACCAATCAGCCCTAGCCCGATGATGGCGACTTTTTGGAACATAATCATTTTTTATTCATTCATAAGTTACAATTTATCAGGCTCAATCTCCATCAAGCCTGATTGATGATTCGGCGATTACAAGACCGCCTTTGGATATGACCCCAATACTCGCACGTCTTTGGCGATTTTGGCAATATCTTCAATGGCGCTTTTAACGTTGTCATCAGCGATATGCCCTGTCATGTCAATAAAGAACACATACGCCCATTTGTTCGGACGCTCGGGACGGGTTTCAATGCTGGTCATGGATACGCCATGTTTTTTTAGGGGTTCTAGTAGCTCAATCAACGCCCCTGCACGGTCTGGGCTTGACACGACTATAGACGTTTTGTCCTGACCGCTTGGGGCGACCGCTTCATGCCCGATGATAAGAAAACGAGTGGTGTTGTTGGGGTTGTCCTCAATATTTTCGTATAATTTGTGCAAGCCGTATTCTGCCACTGCCACATCGCCTGCAATGGCTGCCGAATGCCATTCGTTTTGTAGGCGTTTTGCCGCCTCTCCATTGCTTGATACCGCCACACGCTCTACGTTGGGGAAATTGACATCAAGCCAGTGACGGCACTGGGCAAGCGACTGCTGATGGCTATAAATGCGACTTAGGCTGTCCACTTTGGTGTGTTCTGCCACCAAAAAATTATGATGAATAGGGAGTTCCACCTCGCCGATAATTTTCAGGCTTGACCCCAAAAATGCGTCGAGCGTATGATTGACCACGCCCTCGGACGAGTTCTCCACAGGCACCACGCCATACATGGCAGAGCCTGCCTCCACTTCACGAAACACATCGGTAATCGTGGCAAGCGGTACGGTTGTCGCTGCCTTGCCAAAATGTTTTAGGGCAGCGGCGTGGGTAAACGTACCAACAGGTCCCAAAAAAGCGACCTTTTGCGGAGCTTCAAGCTCCAAACACACCGACATAATCTCACGAAATAGGCGTGCCATTTTCTCGCCCGATAGCGGGCCTGTGTTGCGAGCCATGACCGCTTTTAGCACTTGGGCTTCACGTTCAGGGCGATAAAAAATGGGGTGATCTTCATGGTTCTTTTTGGCAATGGCGACCTGTTGGGCGATGCCTGCTCGCTCGTTGATAAGTCGTTGAATTTGTTCATCAATGCTGTCAATCTTACCACGCAAATCGCTGATTTGGTTGGTGTCTAGGTTCGTCGCTTGATTATCGCTCATACATTTAACCCTTTATGCTTAAATAACTAAAATACCGTTAATAATACCATGATTTTGAACAATTGTTACCGACTTGTGCGCACTTTTTTTGATAATTTTTATAAAATTTTTATTTGGGCTGTCAATTTTATGATATTGTCATGAAACTTCAGTAAATCACTGGTAAAATCACCAAAAATATGCTAATTTCACGCTATTATCTGATGATTATTTAGGAAAACTTATGACCCAAAATAGCCTAACCGAGCTTGCCAAACACACCACCATCGTTGCAGATACTGGGGATCTGTCCGCCATCGCTCGACTAAGACCACAGGACGCCACGATCAACCCAAGCCTAATCACCGCCGCCCTATTAAGTGGCGAGCATGACGACCTTATCGACCAAGTCAAAGGGCAAGATGTCGATGTCGCCATCGATCATCTGACGGTCGCCCTCGGCAAAAAAATCAGTGAACTGGTTGAAGGCCGTGTGTCCACCGAAGTGGATGCCAGACTGTCCTTTGACACCCAAGGCACTGTCGATAAAGCTTTAGAATTTATTAAATTATATGAAGAATTGGGCGTTGATAAATCCAAAATCCTAATCAAGATAGCCGCGACTTGGGAAGGCATCAAAGCCGCCGAAATCCTAGAAAAACAAGGCATCGCTTGCAACCTTACCCTGCTGTTCACTGAAGCTCAGGCACGCGCTTGTGCAGATGCCGATGTCACACTCATCTCGCCTTTTGTGGGTCGCATTACCGACTTTCAAAAGGCTCAAGAAGGTATTAGTGACGTCGCCATTGAAGACGACATGGGTGTTAATTCGGTCAAAAGTATCTACGAATTCTACAAGAAACATGGCTATCGTACCGAGGTGATGGGTGCAAGCTTTAGGAACATTCATCAGCTGATCGCCTTGGCAGGCTGCGACCTACTCACCATCTCGCCTGCACTGCTTGATGAACTGGCTAATAGCAGCCTTCTTGTTCCTAAGGCACTTGATTATCAAGGTGACATCCTGCCAAAGCCCACACCAATGACCGAAGCAAAATTTCGCACCATCCAAGACAACGAACCTTTGAATGCCTTATTGATCAAAGGCATTGACGGATTTATCCAAGCACGCGAAACCTTAGCAAATCATCTAAGCCAAGCTTAATTTATACCAAAGAAAAACCATGCTAAATAGCATGGTTTTTCTTATGAGTGATTGATAGGCTTAATTTACCAGATCAAATTACGCGCGGTGTTCTGGCTGATGAACCCATCAGGAACTTGTCCGTTGGCTGACTGCCATTTGGCAAAAGCTCGGCGCGTATTAGAGCCTGCCACACCATCAACACCGCCAGTATCAAAGCCTTGAGCGGTTAGGTTTCTTTGTAGGATTTGGATTTGGGTGCGAGACAGCGGCTCTTCATAAGTTGGCCATGATGCCACCAGCCCACTGCCACCGCCAATGCGTTTCGCCAGTAATGAAACCCCTAATGCGTAGCTTGATGAATTATTATAGACTTTGATGACATCGAAGTTCGGCGTTAGTAGTAGCGCGGGTCCATTTTTACCTGCGGGCAGCCACAACTCTGACAGATATTGACCGCCAAAATATTCACCGCTTGCTGAAGTCAGACCCAGCTGTCGCCATGCGTCAAGGCTTTGTTTGTTTTCAAGTAAATGATAATCAAAATTAGCAGGCAATCTTACTTCATAATACGGCATCAGACCCACGATCCAGCCGGCATTTTTTAGGTAGCTTGCAGTAGAGTTTAGTGAATCGCCAATACTCCACGGGCTGATTTGACCGTCATTATTACCATCAATACCTTCATTCATCCAAGTGCTTGGGATGAATTGTGTGTGACCCATACCGCCTGCCCACGAACCTTTTAGCTGACTAATAGATGCATCACCGCGGTTGATCATTTTTAACATGGCGATCAACTGATCTTCTGCAAACTGGCGGCGACGTCCATCATAAGCCAAGGTCGATAAGGCGCTGACCAGATCCATGCTGCCCATGCCTGCACCAAATGAAGACTCCATGCCCCAGATCGCTGCGACGATCTCTTTTGGAACACCGTAGTTGTTTTGGGCGTTATTGAAAGTGGTTGGATACTGGCTGATTTTAGCGCGTCCTTGATTGACGCGATTCGACGATGCTGCGCCATTGACATATTCCCAAGGCATCTTGGTAAATTCAGCCTGAGAACGATCAAGATCAATTACTCTTTGATTCAAGCTTGCGCCGCTCATCAGGCGATGAACTGAGCCCGCCTCATAGCCTTGGGCGATGGTGCGATTGATAAAATCGCGTTTCCATTCATCAAAATTAGCATAATAACGCGCCGTTGGCATTTGAACTTGCGGTGCAGGCTGTGGCGGTGGTATCACCACAGGCTTGGGCATCGGTGCAGGCTGTGGCATGCTGGTGCCATGTACGATTTTGATGGGTGGCTGCTTAACTGGCGCTGTGTTATTACATGCGGTTAATACTGCTGCAGACAGCACAGTTAGAGCAAGGGCCGGTTTCACATTGATATGCTTCATAAAATCTTCACAACTAATTAATAAATGCGCCAACACTTTAACGTAAAATTACCCAAAAGTCGAATAATTTTAAGTTACGTTTCGTTATTTGGTACTTATAACCCATAAAAAAATAAGCCGCCACACGGCGACTTATTTTTAGCACTAATCTTACACACCAGTGATGCCGGTCATGTCCACAGGCGTATCCACGACGGTTACGGTCTTTTTGGCGGCGTCATTACGCTTGGCTTGCAGGTCATTTAGGTATTTTTCATCAATACCACCTGCAACATAATTACCATCAAAAACAGAACAGTCAAACTCATCAACACGGCTGTACTTGGTATTATTTACCGCTTCGATCAGATCATTCAAATCTTGGAAAATTAGGCGATCCGCACCGATGATCTCGCAAACCTCCTCCACTGTGCGGCCTGATGAGATCAACTCATGACGAGATGGCATGTCAATACCATAGACGTTCGGGAATTTCACTTCTGGTGCAGCAGAGGCGAAGAATACATTTTTTGCACCCGCATCACGCGCCATTTGAATGATTTCATGACAAGTTGTGCCACGCACGATAGAATCATCCACCAGTAGAACGTTTTTATTTTTAAATTCAAGTGGTACGGCATTTAGCTTCTGACGGACAGATTTTTTACGCTGACCTTGCCCTGGCATGATGAATGTACGGCCGATATAACGGTTCTTGGTAAAGCCCTCACGATATTTGACATTCAGATGCATAGCAAGCTCAAGCGCTGAATTACGAGACGTATCAGGAATAGGGATGACGACATCGATGCCGTGATCCTCGCCCCACTCGCGGATGATTTTTTGGGCAAGCTTCTCACCCATACGCATGCGCGCCTTGTGCACTGAGATGTTATCAATGATCGAATCAGGGCGTGCAAAGTAAACATACTCAAAGATACAAGGTGTGTGTTTAACGTCTTCAGTACATTGCTTGGTGTGTAGGTTGTGATGTAAGTCAATAAAGATCGCTTCGCCTGGCGCCACATCGCGAACCACTTCGAAGCCAAGCGCCTGAATCGCGACCGATTCCGATGCCACAACATACTCCACCCCCTGACCTGTCAGGCGACGACCATAGACCAGAGGACGAATGCCATTCGGATCACGGAACGCAAGCAGACCATGACCTGCGATGATGGCAACCACACCGTACGCACCTTCACAGCGCTGATAGACCGCTTTTAGTGCATGGAAAATATCATCAGGCTCAAGGTTCGGCTTCGTAGATTTTTGGAGTTCATTGGCAAAAACATTCAAAAGAATTTCCGAATCCGAATCGGTATTTAGATGACGATGATCACCCTCATAGATCTCTTTGGCAAGCTTATCAGCGTTGGTTAGGTTGCCATTATGCGCCAGCGCAATGCCATAAGGCGAGTTTACATACAACGGCTGAGCCTCTGCCGTACTTGATGTGCCTGCCGTTGGGTAGCGCACATGGCCAATACCAAAATTACCCACCAAGCGCACCATGTGCTGATTCAAAAAGACATCGCGCACCATGCCATTGTCTTTACGTAGGTATAGACGATCGTCTTTTAAGGTGACAATCCCTGCCGCATCTTGTCCACGATGCTGCAGCATGGTTAAGCCATCATACAGCATCTGATTTACTGGTTCATGCGCCACAACGCCGATTACGCCACACATAATTTACTCCAATTGATTAAGATGATTGGTAGGGATTTTGGATTTGTTGCCATGCACCGCCCAGCGCTTCTTGTAATAGCTCCATGGCGATCGGAGCAAGTGGTAAGAGATTTTGAGCTAAGATTGATTGTTGCCAGTTGGGCAGATGTATCAATAGCGGTGATGCGATACTTAGAATGATGAGCACTTTTAGAATGCCTGTCGCCGCACCCAATACACCACCAAGCAGACGATCCACAAAGCCCAACTTTAGGGTCTTTAATGCGCCTGTGATGATGGATGTCAAAAGATGCACCACAGCAACCACACCAAGCGCAACCAACAAAAAAGCAGCCGCGATCTGCAGCACAGGATTTTCGATAAATCCCGCCAAAAATGGCGACACTTCCTTTGCGATGCGTGAGGCGATGATAAGTGCTGACAGCCACGCCACCAAAGACGCTGCTGTCTTGGCAAAACCAGCGGTAAAGCCACGCCACAAACCCATCAGCACCATAAAGGCGATAAAAACATCGATGAGCGTTAGAGATTCGGTAAGTGCTGTCATTAGCCGTCTTGGTAACCTGCGATAGCCTGAACGCAATCTGTCACGAGCGCAGGACCCTTATAAATCATACCCGAAAATATCTGTACGGCTTTGGCGCCTGCTTTTAGTTTCTTGACCGCAAGCTCACCTTCATCAATACCGCCCACACCGATCAGATCCACCCTGCCCGCTAAGCGATCATGGAATTGCGATAAAATCTGCGTGCTGCTGTGGCTCACAGGACGACCTGACAGACCGCCCATCTCATCAGCATGTGGATAATCTTCCACACCCACGCGAGATAGTGTCGTATTGGTAGCGATCAGACCATCAATGTCAAACTCAATCACCGTGCGTGCAATCTCATCGACTTGAGACTCATCCAAATCTGGTGCGATCTTTAGGGCAAGCGGCACATAAAAACCATAGTCATTCGCCAGTCTGCTGTGGCAGTTTTTTATGCCATCTAGTAGTGCTGACAGCGCGTCTCCGCCTTGTAGGCTGCGCAGATTCTTAGTGTTAGGACTTGAGATATTGATCGTAATGTAGCTGGCATAAGGATAGACACGCTCTAGGCAGTACACATAATCATCAAGCGCCTTCTCAACAGGGGTAACGGCATTCTTACCGATATTAATGCCAAGCACGCCTTGGTATTTGGCGCGTTCGATGTTTTGGATCATCTGATCCACGCCTTCATTATTAAATCCCATGCGGTTAATGATCGCGCCCGCCTGCGGAATGCGAAACAGTCTTGGCTTATCGTTACCTGACTGCGCGCGCGGCGTTACCGTGCCAATCTCCAAGAATCCAAATCCTAGCTCGCTGAGCGCATCGATGTGTGAGCCGTTCTTATCTAAGCCGGCCGCCAAGCCCACAGGATTAAGCAGATTAACCCCCATGCAAGTGGTTGGCAAGGCCTGCTTGGCATAGCCAAAGCCCAGCAATCCAGCATTATTGGCTTTTTCAAGCATGTTCAAGGTGAATTCATGCGCGTGCTCTGGATCCATATTAAACAAGAACGGACGAAGTAACGCATATGACATGAAAATAACCCCAAAAAGCCTAAGAAGATAAAAAATTGAAAAAAATCGTTTAATTATAACACAGATACATGACCTAAGATAGCTTTTGCCAGTATTTTTGTCATCAGTTCGTATTTTAATTCTCTGGCGTTGCTATGAGCATCAACTTGATGATTTATCATAATTTAATTCACCTTTTTCGACACCAAGCAGAACTTCTTTAATCCCAATGCCGCCGGTATAGCCACCAATACTGCCATCGGCTGCGATCACACGGTGACACGGAACGATGAGACTGATGGGATTTTTACCATTGGCGTTGGCGCAAGCACGATAGGCAGTGGGCTTGTCAATCATCGTCGCCAAAGTTTTGTAGCTGATGGTCTCGTTATAAGGAATGCTGCAAAGTGCTTGCCACACCTGCTGCTGAAAAGGCGTGCCACAAGACAAATCAAGCGGCACATCGAACGCTCGTCTTTTGCCCGCAAAGTATTCGTCAAGCTGCCTTGTCACCTCATGAGCCAGTACATGATCTGCACCATCGAAATTCAAGTCCTGCAAAGTCAGATGAACTGGCTCAGCACTCAAGTTAAATCGCGCCTGAGTAGGTTCATTTTGCCAATGCAGTGAGCACAGCCTACCCTCATGCACGCACAATACCATCATCGGCAAATCAAATGGTGGTCCATAAGTCAGATAAACCATGCTAAATTCCATCCATAAGAAACTGCCCTAAATGGTGGGCGGTTCGTAGATTGTTATTGCTCTTCATCAAACAGCGCATCGACAAAATCATTAGGATCAAATGCCTGCAAATCATCAATGCGCTCGCCCACGCCAATATAGCGAATCGGCACATCGGTATTCTGAGCAACGTTAAAGACCACACCCCCTTTGGCGGTGCCGTCTAGCTTAGTGATGGTAATGCCTGACAATGGCGTCGCCTCACCAAATATCTGAACTTGGTTGATGGCGTTTTGACCTGTGCCAGCATCTAGAACGATCATCGTCTCATGCGGCGCCGTCTCATCTGCCTTCTTCATGACGCGTACGACTTTCTCTAGTTCGTTCATCAGATGTATCTTATTCTGCAGGCGTCCTGCTGTATCTGCGATCAGCACATCAATGCCTTTGGCGCGCGCTGACTGCATGGCATCAAAGATGACCGAAGCACTGTCAGCACCATGTCCTTGGGCAACCACAGGAATGCCATTACGCTCGCCCCAGATCTGCAGCTGCTCGGTTGCAGCAGCGCGGAAAGTGTCCCCCGCTGCGAGCATCACCGACTTACCCTCGCCCTGTAGTCGCTTGGCGAGCTTGCCAATGGTGGTCGTCTTGCCCACACCATTAACGCCTACCATGAGAATGACGAATGGTTTTTTTGACGTGTCGATCTGTAGAGGATGAACTTTAGGCTCTAGAATCTCGACCAGCTCTTTTTTTAGGGCTTTATATAATGAATGCGAATAGATCAAATCGCCACGCGCCGTCTGCTCGGTTAAGCTCTTGATGATGCGATTCGTGGCATCAACACCAATATCCGCCACCAAGAGCTGATCCTCGACTTCCTCCAGCAGCTCGTCATCAATCTCCTTGCCCCCAACCAGAACATTCATCAGCCCTTCGGTTAGGTTTTTGCTAGACTTAGACAGTCCTTGTTTCATTCGGCTAAACCAGCCTTGATTTTCGCTCATTATTCACTCACATTCAACAAACTAAATTTTCTATTTTCTTAACCTCAAACAACATCAAACCAATGGCATCACAGGCACGACGATTTCTTTTTTGGTATTGCTCTCATTGATAACCTTAAGACGAGAATCTTCATCATCATCCGTCAAATCTGGCGGGCTTGATAATGGAACAAAATTATCATCCTCATACTTAATCTCATCAAGCATCTGTTCATCATCGCTTGGCATTACTGTTTGATTCTTGGGTATATTTTTTGTTATGTCATTCATGATGACCACCTCTTTTTGTATTATATCATAGTCTTGTCGGTATTTTGACGATCAGTCTATCACACAATTAAATGCATCACACGCCGAGCATCACACCAATCAAATCACGCCACACAAGGAATATTTCTGCTAACTATTCTCATTTATTTGACTTATGATGGCTTTTAATGCTATTTTTGCACCTTAATCCTTAATAAGGTCAAATTTAGCAATTTCAACCAACTTAGCAAGGACATCCCATGACATCATTATACAAAATCATCGCCATCGCTCTTATCGCAATTGGCTTAACTCAGCTTAGCGCCTGCCAGACCCTTCAAGATAGCGGCATCAAACCCACGGTCAGTGTCGGTGCTGGCGCAGGAATTTAACTCTTCCATTTTTATTTAACACAATAAGGTTGTATCATGTTTTTAAGAACCAAACTTAGCATGGCGATGATTGTGGGTGCATTATCGCTCACCGCCTGCCAAAGCTTACCAAGCGACACCGCATTAGCCTCACAAACTACCCCAGTCAAACAAACCAACTATTACGAAGCCACCCTAGATAACGGACTGCACATTGTCATCAAAAAAGACACTCGCGCACCAATCGCCATGACACAGCTGTGGTATAAAGTCGGCTCAAATGATGAGCCCATCGGCAAAGGCGGTATGTCGCATTTCTTAGAACACATGATGTTCAAAGATAATGCACACCTTAAACGCACGGAATTTAACCGCCTCATCTCAGAGTTTGGCGGTCAAAATAACGCCTTCACCTCAGATACGCACACGGCTTATTACGAATTATTTCCTGCCAGCTATTATCCGCTCGCCATGCAGATAGAATCATTTCGTATGCAGGATCTACACCTAAAAGACAGCGAAGTCGCCACCGAAAAAGAGGTCATCAAAGAAGAACGTCGCCAACGCACTGAGGATAACCCTCTATCTAAGGCTTATGAAGAATTTATCGCGCTAAGTCAGCCAGACAGCCCAAAATTCCGCCCCGTCATCGGTAGCATGGCAGACATCGAGAATCTTAGCACGGCAGATCTACAGGCGTGGTACGACACCTATTATGCACCGAATAATGCCACGCTCGTGGTCGTCGGCGATGTCGATTATGATGAAGTCATCAACACCGCCAAAAAATATTTTGGTGACAAAAAAGCCATCAACATCCCAGAGCGCGTCATGCCCACGCAGCCCACCCATCAAGGTTATCGCCATGCAACCACTGAGCAAGCAGTAAAATTACCCTCACTCATGATGGCGTATAATGTGCCATCCATCACCACCAGCGATAAACAAACAGCACACGCCCTGTCTTTATTCCAGTATGCGCTAGATGGCGACATGTCGAGTTATTTTGAGCGTGTGTTGGTGCGCGAAAAGCAGCTATTTAGCCAGATTTATGCTTCTTATGATGCCTTTGATCGTGGCGATGGTCTGTTTTTTATTCAGGCTGTACCTAGACAAGGTGTCGATCTACAGACAGCAGAACAAGCGATCTTAGATGTGATTGATGCCGCCAAGAACACACCGATTACCGACCAGCAGATGACGCGCATCACCACATCGTTACTGTCTGAGCTGACTTTCGCCCAAGACAGCATTACCGCTCAGGCGCAGATCATCGGGGGGCTTGCCAACATGGGTCTGCCTGTGGACAGTTATGACAGACTACCCGAAGACCTAAAGCAAATTCACCCCGCAAAGGTGCAAGAAGTCGCCAAGCATTATCTCACCAAAGACAACCTAACGACATTATACATACTGCCTAAAGACAACGATTCGGACGATCAATCCACTCAATAAAAAAGGATAAAAACAATGAAAATCAAATACTTGACTCTTGGTATATTACTTAGCATGACTAGTCTTGCCCACGCAAGCGATCATGCAGCTACGACACCCATTGATTTTAGTCAGCCTTTGCCCAAACTTGATAGCTTAGAAAATATCAAGCAGGCAGAATTTCATCTACCGAACTTTGAGCGATTCCAGGCTGCTGGGAATGTACCTGTTATTTTTACAAAATTAGACGGCTTACCGATGGTGGATATCAGCGTCGAATTTCGTGCAGGGTCAGCTCATGATGGCAAGATTCGCCCAGACGCACAAGGCATCGCCAACATGACCGCCACACTCCTAACCAAAGGTACAAAAACTCTCGATGAAGAAGCCTTCTTATTAAAAAGAGACAGTCTAGGCATACAGCTAGATGCAGGGGCTGGTAAGGACAGCTTTGGCGTATCGCTGCGCAGCCTGTCCGACGAAGAGACACTCAATGGCGCCCTTGATCTGATGAAGCAGATGCTGACAGAGCCTGCCTTTGATGAATCGGTATTGGCTCGCAATAAAGAAACCCTAAAAAACACCCTTAGACAAAATGAACAAAACCCAAACTACATCGCGAACCGTACTTATACCCAAGCGCTATTCAAAGACCATCCCTATGGCACGCTTACCACAGGCGACATCGAATCCGTGGACCAGCTGACTCGTAATGACCTAAACACCTACATGGATAAGTTCTTGGTACGTCAAAATGCCACCATCACCATCACTGGCAATCTTAGCCAGGAACGTGCACGCCAGATCGCCAACGACATCGCAAGCAGCCTACCAAATGGCACAGCATCTAGCGCGATAGCCACACCGACTAATCCGACCAAAGCTCACATACACGTGCCGCATGACAGCACCCAGACGAGCATCATCATCGGACATCTCGCCCCAAAATTCGCCACCAATGAGCAAGAATTCATCCAAAAAACGCAGTTTGATCTGGCAAATAATGCCCTAGCAGGCGGTAGCTTCAATGCGCGTCTGATGGATGAGATTCGTGAAAAACGCGGCTACACCTACGGCATCTACGGTCGAAGCACATCGCTTAAGAATGCCGGCAGTTATCAAATCAGCTTCTCAACCGCCAGCAATCAAGCTATCAATGCCATCAATGACACCCTACAAGTAGTTAATGACACGATCAGCCAAGGCATCCGCGAAGATGAGCTAAATCTGATAAAAAACCAACAAACCCATCGCTATCCAATGAGCTTTGCCAGTAATGCCGCCATTCATAGCATGGCAACGACGCTAAACTTGCATAATCTCCCTGACAGCTATGCAACCGATGAAATCAAACACATCCAAAGCACAGAATTAGACGACGCCAATCAAGCGCTTAAAAGCACCATCAAGCCCGATGATTTTATCATCGTAACAGTGGGTCAAGATAAGCCTGATTTATCTCATTTATTCAAAGAATAAAAACAAAAAAGCGGATGATGACATCCGCTTTTTATTATAAATATAAGGTATCACAATACCATCGCCGCAATCCAGCCAAAAATGATCAGCGGAATATTATAATGCACGAAAGTCGGGATAACCGTGTCTTTGATGTGGTCGTGCTGCCCATCGATGTTAAGACCCATGGTCGGACCAAGTGTTGAATCCGAAGCAGGAGAACCAGCATCGCCAAGCACGCCAGCTGTCGTAATCAGCGCCACAGTCGCAGGCATGCTAAATCCCATCGCCATACATAATGGCACATAAATTGCCGCCAGAATCGGCACAGTAGAGAATGACGAGCCAATCCCCAAAGTCACAACAAGACCAATGATCAGCATCACCAGCGCTGCCACACCTTTATTACCGCCAAAGATGTCCATCGCACCTGCCACCAATGCATCGATCTGCCCTGTCGCCTTCATCACTTCGGCGAAGCCTTGCGCGCTAATCATGATAAAGCCAATCATCGCCATCATCTTGATGCCGTCATTAAACACGCCATCCGCTTCACGCCATTTGACCACACCAGATGCCATGAACACCGCAAAGCCTGCCATCGAACCAATCAACAGCGAGTCTGTATATAGATGCGCCACGAACGCGATCACAATGGCAATCAGCGCCACCACCGCACGGTAGGTGCTTGGCTTATCAGATGCTGTGTTATCAGGCTCTTGACTGGTTTGAACTTGGATGTTTTTATAAACTCTTGGCTTACGATAGCTAATAAAGATGGCCGTCAGCAGACCCAGTAGCATACCTAAAGCAGGAATCATCATGATCTGCATGATCGATACGCCTGTGGTATCCATGCCTGCATCGCCGACATTTTTTAGGATAATTTGGTTCAAGAAGATATCACCAAAACCATAAGGGATGAACATATAAGTGTTCACCAGACCAAAGGTGATAATACACGCCACCAATCGCCTGTCCACCTGCAAGCGATTAAATAGTAACAGCAGCGGCGGCACAATCAGCGGAATAAAAGCAATGTGAATAGGAATCAAGTTCTGACTAAACACCGCCATCACAAAGATAATCCCAAATAACGCCCATTTCACCGCACCAGTTGCGCCAGCACCATTTAGGCGTGCGGTCAGACTGTCCGCAAGCAACTTTGGCGCGCCTGAATGAGCGATTGCCATCGCAAACGCACCTAAGATCGCATAGGAAAGCGCGATTTGCGCGCCATTTTTGATACCTTCTTGGAAGGCGTTTAAGCTGTCTGCCACGCCAAGCCCTGCCATCAAACCACCAACGAGCGCGCCGATGATTAAGCTTAGCACGACATGCACGCGTGCCAATGACAGACCGACCATGACAATAACAGCAATCAATACTGCATTCATGATTAACTCCTAATAAAAAAGTCATTAATTATAGCGGATTTTTGATTTTTTAAATTAATTAAAAAATAATAAAAATCAATAAATTATCAATTATATTGGTCTAGACAAATTACAAAAACTAACAAAATAGCAAAAATATCACTCATGATGACTCAATAAATCTGAGAAGTTTTTGATTTCATTTTAGTAAAAATTAACCAACTTACTTGCATTTTTAAAATATTGCCACCATAAACCAAAGCACGATAACTAACGATATTAAGGAGAACTTCATGACTGATGAAGTCCTAACTTTTGACAACGAAAACGAAAATACTTTGCCATTATTGGCGGTGCGCGATGTCGTGGTCTATCCGCACATGCAGATCGCCCTGTTCGTCGGTCGTGAGCAGTCACTGGCCGCCATTAAGACCGCCCAAGATGAATACGGCGAGAAGATTTTTGTCGTCTCTCAAAAAGACTCTCTGAGCGAAGAGATCGACATTGATAACTTGTACGAGTACGGCACAGTTTGCCGTGTGATTAGCACCATGCCACACGACAATGATGATGGCTGCCTAAAAGTTCTCATTGAAGGTCTATACCGCGCCAAAATCGACGACATTGATGCCGATACACTCATCGCTCGCTTCCATGAAGCGCCTGTTAAGAGCCCGATGAGTGATGACGAGAGCGATGCGCATCGTGCTGTATTGCTTGATTTCTTTGCCGATTATGCTGAGACCTCATTGCTTAATGCGCGTGAGATTATTCGTGTTGCCAGTCGCATTGATGATTTGCTTGAGCTGATTTATTTTATCGCCACACGTATCTCCATGAAGCTCGAAGACAAACAAAATATCCTAGAGCGCGATGATATGATGGCGTACTACACCGCGCTGACTGAATATTTCACCAGTAATAAAGCAGAGCGCACCTTAGAGCACGAGCTTCAAGACACTGTACGCAAACAGATGGAAAATAATCAGCGCGAGTACTTCTTGAACGAAAAAATGAAAGCCATCAAAAATGAGCTTTCTGACCTAAATGATGGCGCCGACGAAGAAGACGGCGAACTTGAAAAACGCCTAAAAGAAGCCGACCTACCTGATGATGTCCGTAAAAAAGCAGAAACCGAATTTAAAAAGTTAAAGCAAATGCCCCCAAGCTCATCGGAGGCGTCTGTGGTGCGTGGCTATGTGGAGTGGATACTTGACACCCCATGGAAAAAAGCAAGCAAGGTATCAATTGACCTAAATAAAGCCAAAGAAACCCTTGACAAAGACCACTATGGGCTAGACGATGTCAAAGACCGCATTGTTGAGTACCTAGCGGTGCAATCTCGTGTCAAAAAACTGCGAGGCCCTATCCTGTGCCTAGTAGGTCCCCCAGGGGTTGGTAAAACGTCCTTAGGCGAGAGTATCGCTCGTGCCACAGGGCGTAAGTTTGTGCGTATGGCGTTGGGCGGTGTGCGTGATGAAGCTGAGATTCGTGGGCATAGACGCACCTATATCGGAGCCATGCCCGGCAAAATCGTGCAGTCTTTGGCAAAAGTAGAAGTCAAAAATCCGCTGTTTTTGCTCGATGAAATCGACAAAATGGCACAGGATTATCGTGGCGACCCTGCGTCTGCCTTACTAGAAGTGCTTGACCCATCGCAAAACAACAGCTTTAATGACCATTATCTTGACTTAGATTTGGATTTGTCCGAGGTCATGTTTATCTGTACTGCCAACAGCATGAACATACCGCCAGCCTTGCTTGACCGCATGGAAGTCATTCGTCTGCCTGGGTACACCGAAGACGAAAAAATGAACATCGCTCACAACTATCTCACTCCCAAAGCCCTAGAACAAAACGGACTTGGCAAAGATGAGCTAGACATTACCGATGATGCCATTCTTAGCATTATCCGCCATTACACTCGTGAAGCAGGCGTGCGAAACTTGGAGCGTGAGATTAACAAAATCAGCCGTAAAGCGGTGCGTTCACAAGTTGAGACTTATGGCATTAAACCCAAAAAGGGCACGAAAATTGAGCCGTTATCGGTAACGGACGATAACATCGCTGACTACCTAGGCGTTAAACCCTTTGACTTTGGACTTGCCGAAAAAGAACCTGAAATCGGGCGGATTACAGGACTTGCGTGGACTTCGGTGGGTGGTGAGCTACTGACCATTGAGACCGCCACCATGCAAGGCAAGGGCGAGCTTGTCTTTACAGGGTCGCTTGGTGATGTCATGAAAGAGTCTATCCGTGCCGCCATGAGCGTGGTGCGAGCTGGGGGCGAACGCTTTGGCATCAGCTATGACAAATTCAAAGACACCGACATTCATGTGCATATGCCCGAAGGTGCCACACCCAAAGACGGTCCGTCCGCAGGTATTGCTCTGACCACCGCTTTGGTGTCCGCCTTTACAGGCATTGCCATTCGTGCCGACATCGCCATGACGGGCGAGGTTACCTTGCGTGGTAAGGTGCTTAAAATTGGCGGTCTAAAAGAAAAACTGCTTGCCGCACATCGTGGCGGTATCAATCACGTGCTTATCCCCAAGTCCAACGAACCTGACCTTGCTGACATTCCTGACAACGTCAAAGAAGGCTTGACCATTCAAGCGGTTGAGACCATTGACGAAGTCCTAAAAGCAGCCCTAGTCGCCCCGCTCATGCCTTTAAAGCCGAGTGTGGTCGTTGATGCGAACGATAAGACACTAAGAAGCTAATGAACGATAAATAAGCCTAATTGATTTGGGCTTATTTGTTATTTTAGATTCGATGGTTTAATTACGGCGAAACCAGCAACTAAAGGCTGATTTTTCGGCCAAAACCATGTAAAATATGACGTTTAAATAAAACAGCCAAACTCATGAAATCCCTACTCGACTTCCTACCGCTCATCATCTTTTATATTCTTTATAAGAACACGGATAAGACAGACGCCAACCACCCCCTGTTGTCAATCTTTGGGCTGTCTGGCGGTGTGGATAATAATCACATCTTGGTAGGTACACTTGGGCTCATACTTGGGACGACTATCATTTATGGTTATTTGTTTTTTAGTCAAAAATTCCGCCTAGAAAAACAACAATGGTTCGTTCTGCTGATGACTGTTGTCTTTGGCGGACTAACCCTTGCGCTCAGTGATGATTATTACATCCGCTTAAAGGCGATATTGATTAATCTTGCCTTCGCTCTAGGTCTTGCCATCTCGCCATTATTTAATAAAGCACGCCAGCCAATCATTCGTAAGCTGCTAGACCCTGTATTAAATTTAACCGTTCAGGGCTGGATGAAATTGAACTGGGCATGGGTTGGGCTATTCACGCTTATGGCAAGCCTACACGCCTTTTTTGCCTTTGTATTCATGAACGGCGAATACTGGGGTGAATTTACCGCTTTTGGTGATATTATTGTCATGATGAGCTTTATGGTGGGCATGTTTGTCGTGCTGCGTAAGCATTTTAAACTTGAAGAAACACCTACTAAATAATAACTTTTATCACAATATCCATCACACAAGGAATACACCATGCCATTATTCGCCATCATCGGTCATGACGTCGCCGACAGCACCGCCAAGCGTGCCGAGATTCGCCCTGCTCACTTAGAGCGACTGACCGCCCTGCACGCTCAGAACCGCCTCGTTATCGCAGGTCCTACACCCATCAATCACGGCGAACCCGCCATGAGTGGCAGCCTGATCATCGCGCATTTTGACGACATCGAACAAGCGCGCACATGGGCGGGCGATGAACCATACCTACACAGTGGCGTTTACAGCCACGTCGATGTTAAGCCTTTCATCCAAGCACTACCCAAAGACAGCAATGACTAACACGCTGAGTGTTGCCGACATCACATGGCAAACCGACCATCTGGGCAACACCGTGCCAGTCTCGCACGCATTTGATGACGTGTATTTTTCGCATGCAGGTGGAATACACGAAAGTCATTATGTATTCATCGAAGGCAATGACCTTACCGATAGACTGGCCAACCTTGGCGACAGACAGACCTTTGTCGTCGCCGAGACCGGATTTGGCACAGGGCTAAACTTCTTGGCATTGTGCAAATTCTGGACAACCTTAAAACAAAATCAACAACTAAATGCCAGTGCCAGACTGCATTTCATTAGTACCGAAAAGTTCCCCCTAAGCCAAGATGATCTACGCACCGCTCTTTCAGCATGGCAAGATGATAAACAAATTCAACACTTCATTGATCGGTTCATCCATCAATACCCGCTACTCCTGCCAGGCTGTCATCGCATTCACATTCAAGATGACATTACTCTTGATCTGTGGCTAGGTGATGCCCAAGAGAGCTTTGATCACTTAATTCAATCTCGATGTGTACAGAATAAGCCTACCTTGATGGTTGATGCGTGGTTCTTAGATGGCTTTGCTCCCAGCAAGAATAGTGACCTATGGTCAGATGAGCTGTTTAGCGCCATCAGTCAGCTGTCTAATTCAGGTGCGACGCTCGCGACATTCACCGCGGCAGGCTTTGTCAGACGTGGGCTGCAAGCTGCCGGCTTTGAGATGACTAAGCGCCAAGGATTTGGTCGTAAGCGCGAAATGCTGACAGGCAGATTATCCTGTCAAGACGATAAACCTAAGCAAATTCCCAATCACATCGCCATCATTGGCGCAGGTGTATCAGGGCTGTGTGCTGCTTTGGCACTTGCCAGACGCGGTATTCAGGTGACTATTTTTGATAAGAACACACCACCAACAGGTGCATCGGCAAATCCCAGAGCGCTGTTCGCCCCCAAGCTGTCACTCATCGAACACGCAAAGGATCATCTATCCACCGTTTCATTCTTATATGCCGAGCGGTTTTATCAAGCATTAAATAAACATGGCGATGTCTTCGTGCAGTCGGGCGTGATGGATTTTTTATTACCCACCCAAAAAAGCACGGACAAACTACAAGCGCTGATCAGCCCTTATCCTGATGAACTCATCCATGAGATCACATCAGTCTATCCAAATCAGAACATCCACACCCTCGTGCCAAAGGCAGGTCTCATCCACCCCAAGAACCTTGCTACAGCCATCCTATCCCATCCGCTCATCTCATTTAAACAAGAAATAATCACAAAGATAGCTGATGCCGATAGTGGTGTGATATTGAACGCAGGCGACAATACTCATTCTGCCGATGGCGTCATCATCGCATCAGGTTATGAGAGCCATCTACTGCACGATAAGCTGTTTAACCCACGTAAAATTCGCGGTCAAGTCTCATGGCTAGCCATTGATGATGATACTAACTCCAAGCTGCCAAATCAGCCGATCAAATACGATGGCTACTGTGCCAAATTCAATGATGATGAGAATTATTTCTTGATGGGCGCCAGCTTTGTGCGTAATTGTACAGACACGGACGTTAATAATGAAGAACACCAATTTAATATTGATAAATTCTCCCAAGGACTGCCAACGATTTCTAAGCATCTAAATCTATCACCTGATCGCCTATCTGGGCGTGCCAGTATTCGCGCGCAAACACCTGACTACCACCCCATCATCGGACAGGTTGAAGGTAACATCTATGCGATGTATGGCATGGGATCAAAGGGTTTTACCTTTGCGCCACTATGCGGCGAGATGATCGCAGGCATGATCTGTGATGAAGTTCTGCCCATCAGTGAAATCCTGCTGAATAAAATCAGCCCAAATCGTCCACGACTTCAAACCCCTTTATCGGACAATGAATAATTCGTCAAATACAAAAAAAAACGGCCAGATTTACTAGCCGTTTTTTATTTGGAATCAACTTAATGATTATAGCGCGTCAAAGCGTTTTTGTGCTTCATCCCAGTTTACCACGTTCCAGAATGCCTTAATGTAGTCTGGGCGTTTGTTTTGGTATTTTAGGTAGTAAGCATGCTCCCAAACGTCAAGAACGATGATCGGTTGACCTTCGCAGCCTGCTACTGATTTGCCCATCAATGGACTATCTTGGTTAGCAGTAGAGACAACAGCCAGCTTATCACCCCGCTTAACCAACCATGCCCAACCTGAACCGAAGCGAGTTTGCGCTGCTTTTTCGAATTCTTCTTTGAACGCATCCACAGAACCAAAATCACGCTCGATGGCTTCTTTTAGTGAACCGCCAAGCTCTGTGCCAGTTTTTAGGATGGTCCAAAATAGGCTGTGGTTCGCATGACCACCTGCGTTGTTGCGAACTGCGGTTTGCTTATCAGCAGGAATCCTGTTAAGATTTGCGATTACTTCTTCAGCAGATTTATCCGCCCACTCAGTGCCTTCTAGCACAGCATTGGTGTTATTTACATAAGCTTGATGGTGTTTGCTGTGGTGGATTTCCATGGTTTCTTTATCGAAATGTGGCTCTAGTGCGTCGTATGCATAGCCTAATTCTGGTAATACAAATGCCATAACGGTATTCCTTATAAATTAATGATGAATGATGTTACAACAGCATTTAACTGTTCATTGTAATATAAGGGTTTGGTATGACAAAATCAAGTAAAAAACCAAAAGTTGCTTAAAATCAACATAAGCGTTACATAGAGCACATACCAAGGATTTATTTGGCGTATTTTGGTGTATGCATCTTAAATTCACTTTTAAAAAATTTGCGATTATTTTATAATCCTGGTAACCTTTCGGTGGACCATCATGATCATTACCTATCTATTATGCGGCGTGCTGTTTATTGCATTCTGCTTATTATTGCTTGCTGCTTTTAGTTATCGGAGATTGCCAAGCCCATTGCAAGCCCGTACACAGACACACACCCTACCGCCGAATCCAGATGGCGTGCTTAGCAGCCATATTCTAAAAGCCAACGCTCAAAATCCCAATCTGACGGGCATCTATGGATTTGGCAGTGGTCAGGATGCCTTTGCCGCCCGCATCTCATTGGTGGAAGCTGCCGAATATTCGCTGGATATTCGTTATTATATCTGGAAAAATGACATATCCGGCAGGCTCATGATTCATCGCCTCTATGCAGCGGCCGAACGCGGTGTGAGGGTGCGCATTCTATTAGATGATAATATGATGGCGGGCATGGATGAGATCCTATTAACGCTTGATAGACATCCTAACATCGAGGTTCGATTATTCAATCCCTTCATGCAGCGACAGTTTCGATTGCTTGGATTTCTAAGCGACTTTAAGCGGCTCAATTACCGCATGCATAATAAATCATTCACTGCAGACAGCGTTGTGAGCATCATCGGAGGTCGTAATATCGGCGATGAATATTTTGGCGCAGGTGATGGCATTATGTTCGCTGATATGGATGTGGCGGTGATTGGCGATGTGATGAATGCGCTTAATGATGATTTTGATCAGTATTGGACAAGCGATATCGTTTATCCTGCCAGCACCATCATTCCATCATCAACTAAGCCTACTGCCATTCAGGTCTCACCCTCAGAAAATGACGCCACGCAGATCTACATCAAGCAAGTCCAGCAGTCAGACTATGTACATAAGCTGTCATTAAGTGAAGTGAAGTTTCAATGGGTGAAAGTCACCCTAATTAGTGACAACCCCATCCGAAGCCAAGAATGCCGAGATGACACCGTCACCGTCAAGATCGTCGATTACTTTGAAAAAGCCAAGCATGGCTTAAACATCGTCTCGCCATATTTCGTCCCGACCAAATACGGTCAAAAGCTGCTTGTCGATATCGCAAAATCAGGCACATCCATTCATATTCTCACCAATTCACTGGCGGCGAATGATGTCGCCTCTGTGCATAGTTGCTATGCCAAATACCGAAAACCACTACTAAAGGCAGGTATCAAGTTATTTGAATTAAAGCCCGATGCCGCACCCATCACCCAAAAGAAAAAACAAGATCTGGCAAGTGTCTATCGTGGCGGTAGTGGCTCAAGCCTTCATGCCAAGACTTTACCGTTGATGGTCGATATATGTTCGTGGGTTCGTACGATCTAGACCCACGTTCCGCCATCCATAATACCGAGATGAATATCATCATCGACAGTCCAGAGATGGCGCAGGCTGCTGATGAACACATCTTAAACAACCTACACCATACCACATATCATCTAGAACTGTCCGATCATCGCCTGCAATAGCACAGCATCACAGATCATGATAACCCTGACGTGCATCAAGAGAATACGACATACCATAAAGACCCCGCCGCATCTTGGCACAAACGCGTTGACGTCTGGCTGTTAAAGTGGCTGCCCATCGAATGGCTACTCTAAATAAAAAACCATCCGACTGGATGGTTTTAAATAATTAGATGCTTAGTGCTTAAAGATCACATCCACATCTTCGGTCTTATCATGCTGACCAAATTTATCAACCAGCGTCTGACTGGCTTCATTTAGCCCGAATACTTCCACATCTGCACCCATTTTACGATATTTTAACACCACTTTATCAAGTGCTGATATCGCCGTCACGTCCCAAAAGTGCGCATGACTGACATCAATGCTGACTGACCTAACTTGCGGGCGGAATTCAAATTGATCCATAAAGCGATCCGCAGACGCAAAAAACACTTGTCCAAGGACGCCATAAGCCAGACTGTCATCACGACCTGTCGGCAGGCTTTGCACCGTCATGAATCTGCCAATCTTATTGGCAAAAAACAATGCAGACAGCAGCACACCAGCGCCCACACCCAGCGCCAAATTATGCGTATATACAACGATCGCAACTGTTGCCAGCATCACCACATTAAATCCAAGCGGATGCGTCTTTAGCTCCTTGATGGATTGCCAGTTAAACGTACCGATCGACACCATAATCATCACAGCGACAAGCGCAGGCATGGGGATGATTGAAATCAAATCACTCAAAAACACCACCATAATCAGTAGAATCATACCCGCCAAGAATGTCGATAGGCGCGTGCGACCGCCTGATTTAACATTAATCACCGACTGCCCAATCATCGCACAGCCCGCCATACCACCAAACAGACCACTGACAATATTCGCGATGCCCTGACCTTTGCTTTCGCGATTCTTATCACTGTCCATCTCAGTCATCTCATCAACGATGGTCGCTGTCATCAAAGACTCAAGCAAGCCCACCGCCGCCAGACTCACAGAATAAGGTAAGATAATCAAAAGCGTCTCAAGATTCAATGGAATGTCAGGCAGCAAAAACACAGGCAATGTATCAGGCAGTGCGCCCATGTCACCAACTGTTCGCACATCAATACCCAATATTGCCGTAACAGCCGTCAAAGTCACGATCGTTACCAGAGGTGATGGGATAATCTTGCCAATCTTAGGTAGGTATGGGAACAGATAAATAATACCAAGGCCTGCTGCGACAAGCGCATAAGTATGCCAAGTGACATTCACAAACTCAGGCAACTGCGCCATAAAAATCAAAATCGCCAAAGCATTCACAAAGCCCACCACCACAGCTCGGGCGACGAACTTCATCAAATATCCCACCTTAAAAAATCCCGCAACAAGCTGAATCACACCGGTTAGTAATGTCGCTGCCAATAAATATTGCAAACCATGATATCGCACGAGACTTGCCATGACAAGTGCCATCGCGCCCGTCGCTGCCGATATCATGGCAGGACGACCACCGACAAAACTAATCACCACCGCAATACAAAACGACGCATAAAGCCCAACTTTAGGATCAGCGCCTGCAATAATCGAAAAGGCGATCGCCTCTGGAATGAGTGCAAGCGCCACCACCAAGCCAGATAACACATCGCCTCGCACATTCGAAAACCATGCTTGCTTGATATTTTCAAAATTCATAACCAACCAACAATAAAAAATCAGCTATTTTATCACAAAGACCAGTATGGAAAAAACAAAAAAACCGCATGATTTCCCATGCGGTTTTTGTGAATTATCATTTAGCTATTAAATTCGTCATCACCTTCGTTGCCAAATTTGGCATCAAATCCTTTATCATTGAATCCACCGCGATCTAGGTTGCGGTTTTCTTTCTTTTCAAAGTTTTTACCATCAAAGCCGCGCTCATCAAATGCCGCTCTATCGAAGCTACGATCAAAACCACCTGTATTATTCATACCGCGGTCAAAGCCTGGATTCATGCCGCCGCCTTGTGGATAGCCGCCGCGAGAGCCAAAACCATCAGCGGGCGGCGTGCGTGTAAAACCACCAGCAGGACGATTGTTAAAGCCACCTTGACGCTCAAAGCCCTGATTCATACCACGGTCAAAACCTGGATTCATGCCACCAGACATAGAGCCCGATTGATAGCTGCTCGATGACATCACACCGATTGGGGCATTTGGGTATCCTGTCGGTGAGCCAGAAGCAGGTGAGCCGTCTGTACGCGGGTTACGCGTTGGCACCACCGTCGAGATGGCATGCTTATAAACCATTTGACTGACGGTGTTTTTTAGAAGTACTACATATTGGTCAAAAGACTCAATTTGTCCTTGTAGCTTTATGCCATTAACCAAAAAAATCGACACAGGAATGCGATCTTTGCGCAGCGCATTCAAAAATGGATCTTGTAAACTTTGCCCTTTTGACATAAAAATTCTCCGAACGAAAGTAAATAATGCAAATATGCAATGCATAAGCAGGATTGGATTTTATAATAACTGCTTTTCTACTTGTTGTATGCTAGAAAATGGTACAATCACCGCATCATGCGATGAACCATTCAGACGAGCAAGGCTACGCTGCCAAGTTGATTGGCGTTTTGCTAACTGTCTTGTTGCATATAATGCCTTATTTTTCATATCTTGACAAGCCATTTGTAAGAGATTTGGCTGTTGTTTTTGTAAATTTCCTGTCAAATCTGTCGATTTATTAACCAAAAAAGGTGAGCACTCATCTAAATTCACCCCTTGATCAAAAAACAACCTATCTTCATCAGGCATCTCGGAACGCACTTTGTCGCTAAACCCTGCCATTGCAGGGTTCAATTGCATGGCTTTGTGATTGATTTTCGCCAAAAACTCCAACACCTGCCGATAGCCCACGCACCGCATGGACGGCATATCAGGCGTTAAATCGAGGTATTTTTGCAAAAGATGAATCACTTCATCAACCAGTCCCTGCTCCCACATGATATCAAGGCGTTTGGCGATACGCTCATGTAGCCACGCACGCTCAGGCTCAACCGATAGGGTCAGCCAATGCTGGCGTGGATTATGGCAAGGGGCGACTTTGGGCGTATCTTGCCATGCGCTCATGGGTGTGCCTGTCTGCACATGAACTTCCACCGCCCTTGTGATACGCTGGGTGTCAGAGATTTTTAGACGCTCACAAATCTTGGGGTCGTGTGTTTGCAGATAGGCGTACAGCTCGCCAATGCCTTTGTCAGACAGCCACGCCATGATCTGCCCACGAATGGCAGGGTCGGTATCAGGGACGGCGGACAAACCGTCCAAAAGTGCCATATAATACATCATCGTGCCGCCCACAAGTAGCGGAATCTTGCCCCGTGCGTGAATGTCGCCAATGAGTCGCTCCACGTCCGCCACAAAAGTCGCCACATTATAATTTTCGATGGGCTTGATGATATTAACGAGATGATGTGGAAAACGGACAAGCTCATCATCGGTCGGTTTTGCCGTGCCAATGTTCATCTCCTGATAAATCAGGGCACTGTCCACTGAAATCAGCTCAAACCGCCCTGTCTCATACAGACGGCACGCCAAATCAGTCTTACCGCTTGCCGTTGGGGCGATAAGCGATAGAACGGTGTTATCGGGCAGGGATTTATAGTGTAAATTCATGACAAATCCAAATCCACCCCAACAATCTCTACCACCCGACTCTCATCGGCTTGTCTTGTGATGTTTATCGTTATATCAGGCTTTAGCAAGACAGTCTCGGCACGGCTTGCCCATTCGATGATGACCAGTGAATTTAATTCATCAAAATATTCAAAAAACCCAATAAAATCTAACTCCTCTGGGTCATTTAGCCGATATAGGTCGGCATGGTACACAGGCTTGCCGTTGATGTTATACGGCTCAACTAAGGTATAAGTTGGGCTTTTTACCGCCCCTGTATGCCCCAATGCACGCAAAAGATAACGGGTAAAGGTCGTCTTGCCCGCCCCCAAATCGCCCGATAGCCAAAGACTGCCTGTGGGATTGGTTTTGGCAAGGGCGTTGGCAAGACGCTGGGTGTCGGTTTCGTCTTTTAGAATGATTGTCATACTTCAACCTGTCTTAACAGCCTTGGATTGACAAATTTCTCGCCACGTTTTAGCTTATCAAACAGCTCGCTATCGCCCCACTCAGCTTTGACTTGCTCGCTAAATTCAAACATATCCAGCGACAATTTGCCCATGCGTTCGCTTTCAACATCTTCACGAAAGCACTGGGCGTACCCTGTGGCGGTCTCGTGGACGATGACCGAATAGACTGATACGTCTGTTTCGCCATTTTGGGTGGTGGTGTTTTGCATGACTTTATCCGCCCAATAAAAAATCACACGGCTAAACTGCTCGGCAGACGGCGACACAGGCAGGCTTATCCAACGAGCCGAAAAGTCCTTGCACGCACGGATATAATCGGGGTCGTCCTTATCCCAAAAAGTAATGGCGTGGTCAAAGCTGTCAATCAAGTCCTTAATGTGCGACTTTAATAGCCCAAAATCATAGACCATTTGCCCATTGTCAAGGGCGTGGGCTTCTAGGATAAGTTCCACCTGATAGCTATGCCCATGAATGGAACGGCTACAACGGTCGGACGTACAGTTGCGGACGATGTGGGCATTTTCAAATTTAAAGAGTTTACGGATACGCATGATAATGTCTTATTTATTAGGATAACTTTTTATTCTAACATAAAGCACCTATTTATAAAACGATTTTCCTGCGCCCATCACACCCCATCAAATTCAAGTAAGCGATCACCGCCATCATCGACAATGCGCGTCACCAGCCCCATGGTGTTCAAAAGATTAATAAATGGACGTGGATCAAGCTCTTCGACATTGACCATTTTGCGTGTGCACCATACGCCTTTGGCAATCAAAATGGCAGCTGCAACTGGCGGCACACCTGCGGTGTACGAGATGCCCTGACTACCAACCTCCGCATAGGCCTCTTGATGATCGACAACGTTATAAATAAAAATCTCACTTTCCACGCCGTCTTTTTTGCCACGTATCTTATTGCCGATGCAGGTTTTGCCGGTGTAATTTGGCGCAAGTAAGCTTGGGTCTGGCAGTACTGCCTTGACGACTTTTAGCGGGACAACTTCTAAGCCCTCTGCTGTCGTCACAGGCTGCTCTGACAGCAAGCCTAGATTCTTTAACACGGTAAAGACATTGATATAATGATCGCTAAATCCCATCCAAAAACGAATGTTCGGCACGTCTAGGTTCTTATGCAATGAGTGAATCTCATCATGCCCTGTTAGATAACTGTTCTGGATGCCGACCACAGGCAGATCATCGGTGCGCTTGACCTCAAACATCTGATTGGTCTGCCAAGCATTATTCTGCCAAGTATAAACCCTGCCTGTAAATTCTCTAAAGTTAATCTCAGGGTCAAAATTCGTCGCAAAATATCTGCCGTGGTTGCCAGCATTGATGTCGATGATGTCAATATCGGTCGTTGTTCCTTTATCAAAATAATCAACCCCAAGGCGCGCGTAGCTATTCACCACACCAGGGTCGAATCCAACGCCCAAGATGGCGGTGATGCCCGCTTGCTCACAGGCGTCTTTATGCTTCCATTCATAATTCTCGTACCACGGCGGCGTCTCACAGATTTTGGCAGGATCTTCGTGAATCGCGGTATCTAGGTAGTCTGCACCCACCGCGATACAGGCCTTTAGCACACTTTGATTAATGAATGTCGAACCAACATTAATCACGATATTAGCATCTATCGAGCGCATGAATTCTATCAATACCTCCGTATCCAATGCATCTATCGCATGAGTGTGTATGGATACGCCCCGCTTAGTCGCCACATCATCAGTGATGGCGGTGCATTTATGAATGCTGCGACTGGCAAGGTGAATATCGCCAAAATACTCATGATACTCTGCCACCTTGTGCGCGACCACCTGCGCCACACCGCCTGCACCTAGAATCAAAATGTTGGGTTTAGACATTTCCTCTCCTTTTATGAGCCATCACACAGCTCTTATGTTGCTTAATCAGATTGGCTATTTAAATCACACGTATTAAGACAAGCTGTTTTTGTAATCTTCATAATCAAAACAGCGCTGAATCGCAATCGTACCATCTAGTTTCTTAATGATGATGGATGGCATGTCCACGCCATTGAACCAGTTCTTTTTTACCATCGTGTAGGCAGCCGCGTTACCAAATGCCACCTGATCGCCCACTTTTAGTGGCTCAGCCAAGCGATATTCACCAAAAATATCGCCTGCCAGACAGGTCTTACCATAGATGATGGTGCTGTCATCACTTGTGTGTGGCGCTAGGTTAATATCCTTGCCATTGATGGATTGAAGATTGGCTGACTGCCCATAGATGAGCAAATCTAGCATGTGGCTTTCTGTGGCAACATCTACGACGGCGAGCGATTTGCCATTTTCCATGACATCGAGCACGCTAGATACAAGCACCGCACCATCATGCACGCATGCCTCGCCTGGCTCTAGATAGATTTGGACATTGTATTTTTGGGCGAAATCCTTTAATCGCTGCGCCAATTTCTCAAGCGGATAATCTTCTGCGATAAAATGAATACCGCCGCCCAAGCTCACCCAATCAAGATGATAAAACAGCTCACCGAATTTGTGTTCGATGTCATCTAAGCTCGCGCTAAACGCCTCAAAGCTCTCATTCTCACAATTATAATGCAGCATCACGCCTGTGATGTCATCAGCCACAGCCATCGCCTTTGTGGCATCGTGCTCACCAAGGCGACTAAAAGGACGCGCTGGATCCGCCAAAATAAACGCAGAATTACTCGTATTGGGATTAAGTCTTAGTCCGACAGGCACTCCTTTGGCAATAGCTTTGTCTTTAAAGGCGTGAAGCTGGCTAATAGAATTAAAGATAATCTTATCAGCATGGTCGAGCACTTCATCAATCTCGCCACGACTGTACGCAACGCTATAAGCGTGCGTCTCACCACCAAACTTCTCAGCACCCAATCTCACCTCAAAGAGCGATGAAGATGTCGTGCCATGCAGATAAGGACGCATCGCCTCGAACACACCCCAAGTCGCAAAGCACTTAAGTGCAAGCAAAGCCTTAGCGCCCGACAGTTGGCACAGGCGGTCTATGATGGCAAGGTTCTGGGTGATTTTTTGTTCATCTAAGAGATAATAAGGCGTGGTTAGACCTTGCAACAGCAAAGCCTGCTGAGCGGATCTCTGTGGTGGATTTATATTAAGTTTCGTATCGTTCATGAGATAATCTTAGGCTTAAAATAAAGTGCCGTCATTGTAACATAAATTTTACAAAAACCAATACATTGACTACCAAATCGACCGCACAGCTCATCCCAAACACATGTTTAGACTTAATTTTAATCAGCCTGAATGAGCTCGTCGTATTTTTAGCTTTTATTTCGCTGTTGATGCACTTATAATAATCAAAACCCTAAGAATCATCACATCATGACTACCACTAAGAACACAGCCAGCATCACCGTCATCGGACATACCAATGTCGGCAAAACTTCTCTCATGCGCACCCTACTTCGCGATGCACAATTTGGCGAGGTTAAGAACGAATCTGCCACCACACGTCATGTCGCTGCAGTGCAGATCATGGACGCTCATGGTCAGCCACTGATCACGCTGCATGATACCCCAGGCTTGGAGGATGCGACAGGTGTGATGGATTTCATCCAAGAACATACCGATGGGCGCACCGATGGCGTTGAGAGACTTCAAGGATTCTTGGCAGCGGTGGACAATGACGACCCTAGACTTGGCGATGATTTTAGCCAAGAAACCAAGGTCATCCGCAGCCTCATCGATGCTGATATCGCCATCTATGTCATCGATGCTCGAGAACCTGTACTATCAAAATATAAAGACGAACTTGCCATTCTCGCCAGCAGTGGCACGCCTGTCCTGCCTGTGTTCAACTTCATTAAAGGCAATGAAGAAAACATGGCAACTTGGCGCGACATGCTGTCTCGGCGCGCACTTCACGTGGTGAATGCCTTTGACACTGTGGCGTTTGACTTTGATGGCGAGATGTATCTTTGGCAGAACCTTGCCACTCTAAGCACGCACGATGACGCATTCACTAGCCTACAAAACAACAGACGAGACAGTTGGCAGGACATGGCTGAGTCAGGCTCTACCATCATCGCTGACTTCCTAGTGAATGTTGCAAGTTTTAGCAAAAAAATCGATGAAGATGAAGATTCTGCGCCAACCTTAAGCGCCATGCAGACAGCGGTGCGCCAGTCTGAGGACATCATGCAGGGCAAATTATTACACCTATATCAATTCTATAACGCCGCCATTGACGAGGCGGATATTGAGATTAAAGGTCGAGAACAGGACGTATTTGACACCGATCTATTGACGCGTTACGGGATTCGCACAGCTGGCGGCAGCGTGACGGGCATGATCGTAGGCGCGGGTATTGACGTGGCCACATTAGGAGCGAGTCTGGGGCTGGGTACAGCGCTGGGCGGCGTGATTGGCGGACTTCTGCCGAATACGGGCGCCATCAAGGATAAAGCAATGGGCATTCAGACACTGACCATCGATGCTGCCACGCTCACGCTACTTGCCATACGCGCGCAGAATTTACATCATGCGCTACGACACCGAGGGCATGCCAGTCTAAATGCCATCGCAACGGATAACCCTGACAACGCCCTACCATGGCAAACCGATAAACTGCCAAGCCCCCTAAAAAAAGCGCGCGCCAATCCGCACTATTCCAGCCTAGATGGTCGCTATGAGGACAACATGGGACTGCGCCAAGATTTAAGTGATAAGCTCAGCACAATACTACTTGGGCACCTAGAAAAATTAGGCTGATAAATTAAAACACAACAGAAACTGCGAAAGATATCGCCAGTCTCTGTTGTGTTGTGTGAAAATTAAACGCTTTATTATTGGTTAAATTCTCGATGGTAAGCACCTTAATGAAGCTCACTTAACCATCACCAACAATCTTTAGACGCTCACCCTCAAACAACTCCATATCAGGCGCAAGTGTCACCATAAAGCGATCAAAATACAACAGCTGCTTAAGCAGTAGCGCAAAATCTCTAGGGAAGTGAATGCCGTGACGTTTGCCAATCTCGGCCAGTTCTAGCATCATTACATTTAGACTCTCTGGCTGATTGTCTTTACCGACCTTACCCAGCATCCGATGCAGATCCTCACCGAGTCGATTCACATCCACTTTGGTATCTGTCATGCCGATATCTACCATCGCCTGAGCCATGCCCAGATAGTCGCTCACCTGAAGGCTCTGCACCAACATAAAGCACGCCTGCAGACTCTTAGGCTCAATCTGTCCCACCAAACCAAAATCCAAAAACGCAATCCGACCGTCCTCAAGCATCATCAGATTGCCCGCGTGCAGGTCGGCATGGAATTCGCTCGTCATCATCAATGACAAGAACCAGGTGTCTAGCACATCACTCATCACCTGCTTGGCGTATTCGGTATTATTGGTAAGTCCTAAGCTCTCATCCACCAAGGATTTGCCCACCAACAGATCCATCGTTAATACACGCTTGGTAGTTAACTCTTTGTGCACGGTAGGTGCGGTAACTTTAGTATTGCCAATTTTCTTTAGATAATCTCTGAAGCGTTCAATATGGCGACTCTCCGCCAAAAAATCCGTCTCCATCAGCATGCGCGCACGCACCTCATCCAAGATGGGTGCAAGATTCGCCGCACGCATCGACGGTATGATCTTCTCCACCACCCAAAAACTGCTGTGCAATACAGTCAGGTCCGCATGAATGATTGCAGCGACTTTAGGTTTTTGCACCTTTAGGGCGACCTGCCTGCCGTCACTCAGTACCGCCTTATGCACCTGTGCAATGCTTGCCGATGCGATGGGCTTTGGGTCAATATAATTAAAAATATCACCCAGACCACACTCATCAGTCGCAAGTTCTTCGCGTAGCACCGTCAAAATCTCATCGAACGGCACAGGCGTGGTCTGATCTAGACAGTCTTGAAATGCAAGTACATACTCTCTGGGAAAAATAGACGGTGTACTTGCGATGAATTGCCCAAGCTTGATGTAAGTCACGCCCATCTGCTCAAATGATTCTTTGAGTAGCTGTGCATCCATCTTTTCGCCTTGAGCCACCCTAAGCACTGACAACCCTGCCACGCTTGCGGTTTTTTGGATGCGCCCAAGGACATTGAGCGATGTACTGACAGAGGATTTGACTAAGGATAGTGGTGATTTTTTTAGCATGCTTTTTATTGATAATTTTAGTTCAGATAACATTGGTAGCAGAGCAGATGACACAAGTCTCATCTTTGGCAAATCTCATCTTGCGCAGGCTCATGCTGCGCCCCTGCCACAGCACCAGTTCATGAGCGATCGGATTATTTCCACACCCCAAAAAATCCAGTACCACCTGAGCACTCATCGAGCCGATGATGGATACCGTACTCCCCAGGACACCAGATGTCGCGCAGTTGAGTTCATCACCCCTCTCGGCACCGAACAGGCATTGATAGCAGCCGGTTTCCTTGGTAAATAGCGCAATCTGCCCCGTCTCTGCGATCGCTGAATTGGACAATAAGGGCAGTTCACGCTGACGGCAGGCGTGATTTAATAGATCCCTGATGGCAAAATTATCCGTGCAATCAATCACCAAATCAGGCGATACCTGCTCGAGATGGCCACTGATATTTTCATCGTTCAGCTTGACATCCGTATAATCAATGCTGATGAGCTCGTTTTGTTCACGTAGCTTATGGCAGGCGGTTTCGGCTTTGGATTGCCCAATGTCTTCTTTGGTGAATAATGTTTGGCGCTGTAGATTGCTATCATCCACCACATCATGGTCGATCAGGTGCAGCCTGCCCACCCCAGCACGCGCCAATATTTGAGATACAGGACAGCCAAGACCACCCGCACCCACGATCAGAACGGTGCTATTTTTTAGGCGGATTTGCGCATCCATGTCCCAGCCATTTAGTAGAATTTGCCGAGAGTAGCGCATGAGTTCGCTGTCTGTCAGCTCAGTGTTTGCTTGTGTATTTTGGTCAGCCATGCCATACCCCCATCGTTAGCCGATCGTTACCACCATAATCTTTGATGGTCTGCACATCATCAAAGCCTTGGCGTATGAATAATTCACGCACACTTTGCCCCTGATCATAACCATGCTCAATGGCAAGAAGACCACCTAATTTTAGATACTCTACCGAACCACTAATGATCATCATAATGTCAGACAACCCCAGATCATCCGCCACGAGCGCCGTCATTGGCTCATGATGAAGCGCGTTTAGATGCTTATCAGCTTTATCAATATATGGCGGATTAGATACAATTATATCAAATTCACCCTGCACCGCATCGAACCAATTCGACTGCACAAAACGACAATTATCCGCAGCCAATCTCAGCCCATTCTGTGTCGCTACCGTGAGCGCATCTACCGACATATCCACTGCCAGCACGTCCGAGGTTGGTAATTCTTTAGCGAGCGTGATCGCGATACACCCTGAACCAGCACCCAGATCCAAGATACTGGGCGAATCTATGGTTTGGGCGCTTAGCCAATCAAGTACAGCTTCAATGAGCCTTTCAGTGTCAGGTCTAGGAATCAGCGTACTGGGATTCACCTTAAACGTACGCCCAAAAAAATCCTGCTCACCCACCAGATATGCCAACGGCTCGCCTGATCTCATTCGCGCCACGCCTTGCATGAATCTGTCATATTCATCCGCGGTCAGCATATAATCATCATGCATCATTAAAAACAGCTTGTCTTTATCTAGCACAGACATGAGCCATCCGTCAAGCCAATGATAAGGCAATGCCTCACTGCTCATGGTGCGACATTGTTGCTTGATGGTTTTGATGGATTGATTTGACATATGATTTTTAGTATGAATCTATTTCTTGATAACAGGCTCTTCGATGGCGATGTACTTATTCACCAAATACACCAATAACAGAATCGGAATACCAATCACAAAGGTAATGGCAAAGAATACTGAATAGTTCGTCGCATCCACGATCGCCCCTGAATAGCCGCCTAGAATCTTTGGCGACAGCGTCATCAGTGATGAGAACAGTGCGTACTGAACCGCCGTGAAGCGAATAGAAGTTAATGCTGATAAGAACGCAATAAATACCGCACTTGCCAGTCCTGCTGCCAAGTTATCCGTGATGACCGCCAGATACATCATGAACGATGTCGGCGTATACAATAACAAGATAAATAGCAAATTCGTCACACAGGCAAGCAGTGCGCCGATCATCATCGCACGCATGACGCCAGTTTTTTGGGCGATCCAGCCGCCCACAAAGCCCCCACCGATGGACGCAATCACACCAACGACTTTCACCGCATTGGCGATTTGCGTCTTTGTAAACCCGATGTCTTGATAGAAGATATTAGAGATGTTACCAGCGACGATGTCCGAGATACGATATAGCCCGATGAGCGCAAGCACCAACAGCGACTTTTTGCCATAACGCTCAAAGAAATCTCTGATCGGCATCACCCATGCACGCGCCGCGACAGTCTTAGCCACCAAGCCAACCTGTACCAGCGTATAGCCAATCAAACCCATCACGATGCCACTTGATATGAATCGCACCACACCATACAAGAAACCTAAACCCACGCTATCCGTCTCAGGTAGCACACTGCCCACCTGTACATAGGTGAAGATAAATCCAATCACTGACAGCGCAAAGACAACAAGCAAGCGCAGATTATCCGGAGTTGAATTCATGTGTTCTTTTTTGGCGGCGTATTTTGGCTCACGAATGAATAAGGTCGTTGCCACGGCGATGAGCATAACCGCTGCCATGATGAGATAGGTTTTTTGCCATGCTGTGTAGCTATAAGCCGCCTCGCTCGAACCAAAAAAATCCGCCAAATAAAGCGCGCCTGCACCAGAGACAATCATACCGATACGATAGCCACCGACATAAGTCGCTGACAGCGCGGTCTGCATCTGACTGGGTGCTGATTCGATACGATACGCATCAATCACAATATCCTGCGTCGCCGCCGAGAAGCCAAGCAGCACCGCACCCAGCGCCATGATAGATAGCCTAGACTGTGCTGGATCAACGCTCGCCATGAGCACGATCGCACCGATGATGCCTATCTGTGTCAATAATAGCCAAGCGCGACGCTGACCAAGCCATTTATTAAGCACAGGTACGGGCAACACATCCACCAAAGGCGACCAGATGAATTTGAACGAATAACCCAAAGCCGCCCAGCTAAACATCGTCACCGTACTGCGATCAATGCCCGCCTCACGCAGCCAAAGCCCCAAGCTACTAAAAATCAGTAGAATCGGCACACCAGCGGCGAAGCCCAAGAACAGCATGGCAAACGCCTGCGGGTTAAAATACGCTTCTTTAAAGGCAGCGAACGACGAAGTCGAGCGAACTAAGTCAGTCATGAACCATCTCTTTTGATAATAATACAAATCTTTAAAATTAAGATGAATGGTGCAATATTAAGATAAAAATGCTTTTTTTGCAAAGTTTATTGTTAATTAAGTCATTATTTAGAATAAACTTTTGCAGTATATTCAATTTTGGAATATACTTTTACTGTCTTAGCGGTTTGTTTTTATGTCAATATTTTTATAATGGCAGAGTTAAAGCCACTCATCGGCAGCTTTATTTTTTACGAACATTTTTGGTCTTTTGGTTTACAATCGGGCATTCTCATGGCAATTGACATCGTCATCAATCAGCGTCACCTACAAATCCAGCTAAAACAACTCGAAACCGTCTGGCACACCGTGGTCAATGGCTATAACCTTAGCCAAGCTGCCGAACTGCTACACACCAGCCAATCGAGCCTATCCAAACAAATCGCCGCTCTAGAGAACCAGCTAAAATCAGACGTCTTCACACGTCAAGGTAAACGACTGACAGGGCTGACACCCATTGGTAAGGCATTATTGCCGCACATTGAAGCGATATTTGCTGAGATTCGTACGATTGAGAATCTAAGTCTTGATTTTAATAATGCCGCGGCAGGTACATTGACGGTCGCCACCACGCACACTCAGGCGCGCTACGTTCTGCCTAGCATCATCAAGGCGTTCCGCGAGAAATTCTCCAAAGTCAATCTGGTACTTCAACAAGCCGACCCAGAAACCATCGCGCAGATGGTGATTCGCGGACAGGTCGATATTGGCATCGCTACCGAGAGCCTGCTCAATAATGACATTCTGCGCTGTCATCGCTATTATGATTGGTCGCATGTGGTCATCGTGCCTAAGGATCACGAACTGGCGGAGCTGGCAGGCGTGATTGATGGTGTGGATCTGCCTACTTTGGCGAGCTATCCGATTGTGACATATCATGGCGGTTTTACTGGTCGCGGTGCGATTGACAAGGCATTCGCCAAAGAAGGACTGACCCCAGACATCGTCCTAGCGGCGCTTGACTCCGATGTGATTAGCACCTATGTATCATCAGGTCTTGGCATTGGCATCATCGCTGAGATGGCTTACGAGCCCAAGCATTATCCAGACCTTGTGGCAATCCCCATCACGCATTTTGGGCGATTCACGAGTTGGATTGCGGTGCGTGACGACAGCGAGATTCGTAAATTTGGGCACGAATTCATCAAACTGTGCCAATCGCAATTTGCAGGATAAATCAGCACCTTACACCAAATCCGTGTCACGTCGCGGATTGGTTACTCGCAGTCTTCATGCTCATGGATGCCGCACACCGCCACCACTTCATTATAGTCATGAATAACATCAAGGATCCAATATTTCCCGCTGCGAACCGCAATGTCACTCAAATCAATCGCTTTGCCACCCGATAGTTTTTGAGAATCTTTATTATGCATGTGAAAATGATACTTACCTCGTCCATGCATCATGCCATCTTTGATATTACCAACATAGACATCGCCACGATGCAGCCCCTTGCCCGAGATAGTCTCGCCAAATCCTTGCATGACATCATCCACCCAGACACCTGTTTGAACGCCACCATCTCGCCATGTGTACTGCCCCACGCCATTGATCCTGCCTTTCTTGTATTCACCAACATAGGTATCAGTTAGCACGCCATCACTATACCAGCGCATCACCCCGAATCCTTCAGCCCAACCATCAACACAGCCGCCTGTCCATGAGACAGTTTCTTTGGGCTTTGGGAATGGATTGTTAAGATGACAGCCTTCATTGGCGCGTATAAGCTCATTAAACCCTTCGGGCAGCTCTTTGGCGTGAACAGCCCCAACCAGCATCAACATTCCACCAAGAAAAATAGCCTTTCTCATCATCATTTATCCACTTCATAAAGTCTTTATATTAACCAAAACAATCACGGTACGCAATAAAAAACCCGCCACACTGGACGGGTTAGGTAGATTTTAATCATTCATCATTGGCAGATGGCAGTCGCTTAATGTCTTTTTGGACAGGCTTAGCCTCTCCATCCACGGTCGTGCCTTGATTAAAGCCACCTTTACCAAAGCCTCTAAAGCCGCCACCTTGACCAAACGGATTGCCTTGTCCGAATGGGTTATTCAGATTAACAGTGCCGCCCATGCCAAACGGGCTTTGACCACCCATCTGACGAGACATCATCTGCATCATCTTGTCTTGGTTTTTTAGGGCGTAATTCTTGGCGGCGGTGGTAAGTTTGCGCTGCACAAATGGCAATAGCAACAATACCGCACCCGCATCGCTCAATAAGCCTGGCAATAGCAACAGCAAGCCTGCAATCCCTGTTGCAACTGACTTGGCAACGGTAGATTCAGCGGGCTGGTTGGCAGGATTGGGAATAACGCCGCTTTGCATTTGTTTTAGCTGCTGCGCCATTGGGTTAAGCGTGGCGGCGGCATTTTTAATCAGCATCAGACCGATGACAGCAGCGATGATGAACCAGAAGAACACCCACCAACCACTCACAAACTGCGCAACAAGATACCAAAGCAGCATCTCAATGACAAACCAAACCAACGCAATGCCAACAACAGCACCCATATATTTTCCTTAAAAAACCTAAACAGTGAATAAATTCAAAAACAACCAAAAATGCGCTATACTATGGCAATCTTTTGGTAAATTCAAAAATTTGGGCAAATATAAAAAATTCAAGCCCAGCATTTCAGATTTTAGCACAATTATTCAGTTTTGACACTTTTGGCAACTTTATGACACTTATCATCGGCATCGATCCTGGTTCACGCATGACAGGCTATGGCATCATCGGCACCCAAGCGGACAAGCTTACCTTCTTAGATGCAGGGACGATTCGCACCGATGGCAGCGACATGCCGACACGCATAGGGCAGATATTCTCCGGGGTATCGCGTATCGTCAAGCACTACCAAAAATACAGCGATCAGCCCATGCACGCCGCCATTGAGCAGGTATTCATGGCAAGCAACCCTGATTCTGCGCTAAAACTGGGGCAAGCTCGCGGCGCTGCCATCGCTGCCTTAACCGCGCTTGATCTGACGGTGTCAGAATACACCGCCCGCCAAATCAAACAAGCCGTCTGCGGCTATGGCGCCGCCGACAAGGAACAAGTCTCTGCCATGGTGTGCCGCATTTTGTCATTAAAGGTCATGCCGCAAGCGGATGCCGCCGATGGTTTGGCGTGCGCCATTTGCCATGCGCATTCAAGCCATTCCATGCATAAGCTTCTGGGCAATGCGGCATTGGCAGGTCGCAGTAGCTCAAAGAAGAAAGGCCGCTGGCGACTGTCCGAAGAAGATTTCTTGAACTTACGCTGATGATTTGATTCGACTGTGTTAAATTCTCATCAGATATAAATAAAGCACCCATATCACGGTGCTTTATTTATATGTATGCTATCAATCAACGATCAGCCAATCCATATTCTACCGTGCCTTCATAGACGTGGACGGTTTCGCCTGTGGATTTGTCCGTATAGGCTTTTAGACGGATGATTTTACTCACACCAGCCTCATGATGATAGCCTTCAATCACATCATCAAAATCACGCCAAGCACCCGCACCCATCTTAATGCCTTGCTCATCATAGCGTACATTGCGCACCTTTAGGCAGTTTGGGGCGTTATTGGCGCACAATATCGGCTCAGGCTCAATCTCCCAATATAACACCACCGGCTCACCGTACAGCACGTCAGGTTTTTTAATTCCTTGCCATGTCCAGCTTTTACCTTGATGCGTGTGCGTCAGGACAGCCTGACGATCGTTTTGAACTTTTAGCGTTAATTTGGCATTGTTAAATGACGCTACCAACGCTCGTTCAGCCTCATGAGCACTGGGATCGCACGCTTTGCGAGTTGCAGCAACACCGTCACTGATGGTCAAGACATCCTTGGCAAGCGTAAAGCCAGCCGAATGCACATTACACCCCACGCCAAAGCTTAATCGATCCTCAGCTGCCGTCAAATACACCGAGCGTGCCTCAATGAACTGATTAAATCGAGCATCATCAGACGCAACAAGCCGCCAATCATAATCGTACAGCTCATCCGCCAAAGACTTGGTGATGGTGGTCGGCTCGCGATTGGGTGTCGCCACATCATTATTGTGCTGACAGCCCAATAACGCCAATGGCGTACATAGCATTAAGGCTTGAATGATTGTTTTTGTCATGATATTCAACTTTAAAAACTTTATCCAAAACTGGTAGATTGATCTAAATTTATTTAACAATAATTAAAAATAAGTTCTGATTTTCTACAATGATAGCATAATTGAATAAACAAGTGCGTTAGTTTTTGTTATTGGTCGGTAATTGACTTTAGTGCCAAGCCATCTATTTTGGCAAATTTTCGTTAGATGATATCAAAATCCTTATGTTGATACATTAGGTTTTTTATAGAAAATTTGCTACAATAGCAAAAAATTAACGGGGAAAACCATGTCGCAATTACCTATTGATAAACCATTAAGAGCTTTTTTTGAACCCAAGACACTAAGCGAATTAGGACTTAGTGGGCAAATCATTACGCCTGCTGTGCGCTACGAAGCGACAGACATCGCCAAAGAAGGCATTCAGGCAATTCTGTCTCGCCTACCCAAGATGAATAAGAAGCCAACACCCATGGATATTGACATGGCGTGCGTACTGCTGGATCAAAGCGGCAGTGAATTAGAACGCGTTTATTACGGTAACATTCGCACAGACGATAACAGTGTGCGTCATGGCGGCGATGCACTCACGGGCACAACCAGCTTCGAAGATAAATTCATCAATCAAGAACAAATCGACCTACATCTAGATAAACTGGACAAGAAAGCCCACCACATTCTCATCGTCATCGCCAGCCATCATCGTCACTGTCTGACACGTGCTACTAAAGGACTGGGCATCTTAAGAGATAATGATGGCGTATTGGCACATGAGTTTGAATTGGCATCACTTGACAAAAATACCCATGCCGTCATCGCATGGCACCTAAAAAAAGACGACAACGATTGGATTGTACACGTACCACTACACCCCATCAAGCATAACGAGATGCCAAAATTACTGGACAGTGCTGCGGAGTTGATGAGTGCTGATAGCACGCGTTGGTAATCGATATGATTGATCGATGAACCTCAAAATCACGCCTATGCGCGCTGAATATCTGTCACTCATAGCAGCGATGCTAAATGGTACGATTGGGGTATTTACGCGTTTTGGACTTCAGGCAGGACTGGCGCCCAGCGTTCTCGCCTTTTATAAATGCTTCATCGCCTTTATCATCATTGCTATCTATTGCCTATCAAAGCCCAAGTTGCGTATCGAATGCCGCACACTCTCACGATACTGGCATCATTATGCCCTGTTATCCTTTTTTGGGATATTTTGTTTATATTTCTTTGAGACTTGGGCGTTCAGCGAAGCATCGATTCCCTTAGTGGTATTTTTAACTTATGCGGCAGGTGCTGCGACCATCTTGATGGCAGCGCTCTTTCTAGGCGAAAGACCAACCAAATTTAAAGTAGCAGCATTTATTACCATCATGATGGGTGTCTATCTCATCTTTTTATTTGAACATGGTATCTTAGGCAGCATGCTTGGTATCATTCTTGCGCTTCTGGGCGGATTTGGGTATGCGCTGTTTATATTTTTGGGTAAATTATTAAACGTTGGCAATGGTCTGGCGGTGCTGTGCTGGTTATTTGGGTTTGGCAGCTTGTACTTGCTGGTGTCATTTTTGTTAGATGGATTTATGATGCCAAGCTTGACTGCGATGGGTGCCATCATGGCGCTGGTGTTACTACCAGCCATCGCGGGTTTTTCTTAGCCACTAAGGCCATCACGCACGGAGATGCCAGCAAAGTTCAGATCATCGAGACAAGCGACCCTTTATTTGCCAGTGTTTTGCACTGATGATTTTTGGTATAACTTAGGACCATACGGCTATCTTGGCGCGATGCTCATCTTGACTGGCTTGATGCTATCACTAAAGCGAACGAGATAGCCCTGCTAGGCAGTCAAATCAAAAACAGCAGTCGTCGTGAATGCTGTTTTTGGTTTTGATTATTTAAACAAATTCTTAATCACACCCATCAGCCCACGACTGATGGCTTTGGATACTTGCTTATTAAGCTGATTGCCAAGCGTGTCCGCCACATTGTATGCAACACCTTGACCGCTTTTTTGCGGGCACCTGTCAGCCCACCGATGAAGCCATCCAAGGCGGTTAGCTCTTGCTTTTGTGGGGCTTGGGCAGCCTTTGATTGCTCTAGAGTTTGGGCTTGTTCTTGAGCAGCCTTAGCTTCTAACGCCTCAAAAGCAGAGTAATTCTCAACCATGTCTCTATAGTGCGCATACAGCGGATCGTTTAGGTAGCTGGCGGTACGCTCCCACCTCGCTTAGCGGCGTAAGCTGAGAGCTGGGCGGTAGGACATAAGCGCGCTCGACAACGTTTGGCATGCCTTTTTCGTCTAGGAATGACACAAGTGCCTCACCCACACCAAGCTCACTGATGGCAGCTGCGACGTTAATGCTTGGGTTGGTTCTAAAGATGCCGGCCGCCGCCTTGACGGCTTTTTGATCGCGTGGTGTGAATGCGCGTAAGGCATGCTGGATGCGATTGCCCAATTGACCCAAGATGCTCTCAGGTAAATCCAAGGGATTTTGGGTGACGAAGTACACACCCACACCTTTTGAACGAATGAGTCGCACCACTTGCTCAATCTGCTCTACCAGTGCTTTTGGTGAATTATCAAACAACAAATGCGCCTCATCAAAGAATAATACAAATTTTGGCTTATCAAGGTCGCCCACCTCAGGGAAAGTCGCAAAAATCTCCGCCAAGAACCAAAGCAAAAACGCACTATACAAGCGTGGCGCACGCATGAGCTTCTCGGAATTTAGGATGTTAATGATGCCTTTGCCGTCATCGGTTTGCACCCAATCCTCAAGGTTCAGGGCGGGCTCGCCAAAGAAAGTATCCGCACCTTCACTTTCAAGCTGTAGTAGCTGACGCTGAATTGCCCCTACGCTGGCAGGTGAGATGTTACCATATTTGGTGCGGTATTCTTTGGCATTATCCGAGATGTGAGTCAGCATCGCACGTAGGTCTTTTAGGTCTAGGATGTGCCAGCCATTATCATCAGCGACTTTAAATACAACATTCAAAAGCTCTTCTTGAGTGTCATTCAAATTCATCAATCTTGCTAGTAGCATCGCACCCATTTGGCTAACCGTCACACGCACAGGAATGCCTGTCTGACCAAATACATCCCAAAATCACACAGGAAAGCCAGACAGATAATTCTCATCCAAACCAAACTGCGCCATGCGCTCACCAACCTTACCAATTGACTCGCCTGCCTTGACAATGCCTGATAAATCACCCTTCACGTCCGCCAAGAACACAGGCACTCCCGCTCGGCTAAATTCCTCTGTCATCTTACGAAGCGAGATGGTCTTACCCGTACCAGTCGCACCTGTGATAAGTCCGTGGCGGTTCGCCATCTTCCCCATCAGAGATAGGTCGGTGGCGTTATCGATTGGCTTTGCTAGATTAAAATGAATCATTGTTTATCCTTTGGTGTGAATCGCAATTCACCAGTGTCAAAATTATCAAATTGTTAAATTTCATCACAAAAATAGCGCAATCCAATCACAGATTGCGCTATTTTTTATTTGCTTATCTTACCAAGTTTGGGCTAAGGCCGATAGTACGCCTTTTAACATCGACGATACGGTGCTGCTGCACACGCCAATGCCCGAATACACTTTGCCGTCAATATTTAACTGAACGTATGATGCCGCCGCTGAGTTGGTTTGGTTGTCGCCTAGCTCATCATCAAGCAGGCTCTCGGTCGCCTTGATGTTAATGGCGTGTTCGGAGTAATTGGTCACGTGAATGTCCTTACCTGTCGCCTTGACCAGTCCGTCAATAAATGCCGACAATGCCCCATTGCCCTGCCCGATGATTTCTAGCACGTCCATGGGCGTGGCGATTTGTCCGTTAAAGGATACGTCTCCGCCCTTGTTGTTAATCTGATAATCGCTTAATTTAAAGATCTCTTGGGTCAAATAAGTCTTGGTAAAGATGTCAAGGAGCTCATCTGTTTTTAGCTCACGAGCCAAACTCTCGGCTTGGTTCTGCACCACTTTGGCAAAATCAATCTGTGTCCAACGTGGCAAATCAAAGCCATAATGACGCTGTAAGATGTACGCCGCCCCGCCCTTACCCGACTGGCTATTGATACGCACCACGTCTTGATAACTGCGTCCGATATGCACAGGGTCAATCGGTAAGTATGCCACGTCCCAATGCTGTTCGGTTTCAGGGTGCTTTTCATTATAATCCAGCGACTTTTTAATGGCATCTTGGTGCGAACCTGAGAAAGCTGTAAACACAAGTTCACCGACATAGGCATGGCGTGGGTGTACGGGCAGATTGGTGCAGTCAGTCGCCACTTGTACAATCTCGCTTACCTGCGACAAATCAAGCTCAGGGTCTACCCCTTGTGTATACAAATTCATCGCCATGGTCAAAATATCCATGTTGCCCGTACGCTCGCCATTACCCAACAATGTGCCTTCCACACGGTCAGCCCCTGCCATCACGCCAAGCTCACTTGCCGCCACGCCACAGCCACGGTCGTTGTGCGTATGTAGGCTCACAATCACGTCTTTACGGCTTGGCAAATGACGACAAAAATACTCAATCTGGTCGGCATATAGATTGGGCGTGGACGCTTCTACCGTTGCAGGTAGGTTCAAAATCACTTTTTGACCGTCTTGGGGTCGCCACACATCGCACACCGCTTGGCACACTTCTACGGCAAAATCGGTCTCGGTCTGGCTAAAACTCTCAGGGCTGTACTGAAAAATCCACTCGGTCTCAGGATAACGTTTGGCAATGTCTCTTAGCAAAGTCGCCCCACCCACCGCAATCGCCTTAATGCCGTCCTTGTCAAGCTGATACACCTTATCACGTTGTACCCTTGACGTACTGTTATAAACGTGAACAATGGCACGTTTTGCCCCTTTTAGGCTCTCAAAGGTACGCTCAATCAAATGCTCACGAGCCTGTACAAGCACCTGCAAAGTAACATCATCAGGCACATGGTTTCCTTCAATAAGTAAGCGTGTAAAGTCAAATTCCACTTGGGCGGCAGACGGAAAACCAATCTCAATCTCTTTAAAACCAACCGCCACCAGCAACTTAAAAAAGCGTAATTTTTGCTCAATGGTCATGGGGTCAATCAAGGCTTGGTTGCCGTCTCGCAAATCCACGCTCGCCCAGATTGGGGCTTTTTCTATGCGTTTGTCGCACCATGTGCGGTCGGGCAGGTTTGGGGCAAATTCAAAAGGGCGATATTTGGTAAAATCAAACGCAGGATTTTTTGGGGTGATTTTAGGTGTTGGCATGGCTAGGCTCGCTATATTTTTTAAATTAAAACCGTTCGTGGTGAGCTTGTCGGACCACAAGGGTTTTCCTGCCCTTCGATAAACTCAGGACAAACGGGAAACCTTAATAAATCATTGTATTATCATACCAAAATTTTGCACTAATTTTTACCAATTTTACAAAAATTTTTGGCAGATTTTAGCCATATTTACCAAAAAATAATGAATTTATGGTAAAATCCGCCAAATTTTGATAATTTCTCAACATGAACGCCATTAATCTAGATCCCATTGACCATAAAATCCTAAAACTACTCACGGACAACGCCCGCCTTGCTGTTGCCGACATCTGTGAGCAGGTCAATCTGTCCGCCACGCCTGTCATTCGCAGGATCAAACGACTTGAAGACATGGGCGTTATCACAGGTTATCACGCCCACACGTCCGCACGCTCGCTTGGCAACACATTGTCCGTCTTTGTGGCGGTCAGTATGGATAAACACACCGCTGAACGCTTTAGCGAATTTGAAAATCACATCAAAACCTTTGATGAAGTGGTGTCGTGTAGTCTTGTTACAGGGCGGTCGGAAGATTATCTGTTAAAGGTGGTGGTGCGTGATATGAGCCATTATGAAGAGTTTTTACTCCATAGGCTGAGCAAAATTGATGGGGTCAGTCAGCTTCATACCAGTTTTGAGTTAAGAGAGGTTTTTACTCGGGTTGCCATCTAAAATGTTAATGAAAAAATATATCATTAACCACTTAAAATTATGCAAATTAATGAGTATAATATCCAGAATTTATCCACAGCAATCATCCATGCAAAATCAATACCCCCTATCGGTCGTCATGATTGTCAAAAATGAAGCCAAAAATTTGGCGATCAGCTTGCCTGCTTTAGACGGCTTGGCGGACGAGATTATCATTTTAGATAGCGGTAGCACTGACAACAGCCGTGAAATTGCCGAACAATATGGGGTAAAATGGCACGTTAATACCGAATGGCAAGGCTTTGGTAAACAACGCCAGCTCGCCCAGTCTTATGCCACGGGCAAGTGGATACTGGCACTAGACGCTGACGAAGAGATTACCGACGAGCTAAAACAGAGTATTTCGGCGGTCATCAAAAACCCCCCTGCTGATACGGTGTATGGTATCAAACGCATAGACTGTATTTTTGGATATGAGATTGACAACAGGCTATGGGCGGTCAAGGCTCATTGGCGACTGTATCCTAAAAAATATAACTATGACAATAACTTAGTGCATGAATCGGTCGTGCTAAATGGAGCGACTACTGCCACACTTGATGGCTTTATGCGACATCATACGGCAGACACACCCCTATTTTGGCTTACCAAACGCCTAGAATATGCCAAAGCATGGGCAGACGATAGGCACAGACAGGGCAAAAAAGGCAAATTTAGCAAGGTGATTTTAAACCCATTTTGGGCGTTTTTTAAGCAGTATTTTGTGGACGGGCGATTTTTGCAGGGTAGGTATGGATTGATTTATTCACTGATGTTTACCCAATACACCTTTAATAAATACGCCATTTTATACGATTTAACCCACAACCAAGCTGAGCAAGCATTTTTAAAATCGGTAGAATTTACCAAAAATCTCACGCCTATTGATTTGACCGACAAAAAAAGCACGTTGTCGCTTGTCATGATTTGCAAAAACGAATCCAAGCACCTAAACGCGTGCCTTGATACGGTGCATGATTTGGCAGATGAAATTATTGTCCTAGATAGCGGTAGCACCGATGATACTCGCAAGATTGCCGAACAATATGGAGCAAAATGGCACGTCAATACCGACTGGCAAGGCTTCGGCAAACAACGTAAGCTTGCTCAGTCTTATGCCACAGGCGATTATGTGTTGGTACTGGACGCTGATGAACGCCTTGACCAAGCGTTACGACAATCCATCGCCGATGTGCTAAGGCAGCCTGTGCAGACAGATAAGGTCTTTGCCATTGCTCGGGTCAATACCTTTTGCGGTGTGGAAGTTCAGCCACGCTCATGGTACACCGACAAGCTCGCTCGGCTTTATGCTCGCACGCATTTTAACTACTCGGATTTAGAAGTTCATGAATCTCTTGACCAACAAGATATGCCAAGCGTGGTGTTAAAAGGCTACTTGCCCCACATCACCAACGACAATTTACACCATTTTTTGGTAAAAAATATCCGATATAGCCACGACTGGGCAAAAGAAAAGCACGCCAAAGGCAAAACAGTGAGCATGGCAGGACTGCTTATTCGCTCGTGGTTTTCGTTTGTGCGTGAGTATGTTATCCGGGCCGACTTTATGGGCGGAGTGTATGGCTATATCTTGGCGGTAGCGTCTTTGGGCTATACCTTGGATAAATACATCATGCTGTGGCAGATGAATCGGTCTAACAAGAATAAATAAAATAGGAACTTCATTATGCATTCCACCAACATCATTCCTGTCATCATGGCAGGCGGTAGCGGTACTCGACTATGGCCCTTGTCAAGAACCAAATACCCAAAACAATTTCTTACTTTAGGGCTGGATGAACACACTCTACTGCAAAAAACCGTTCTGCGTTTAAAAGAATTAAATTGTGCCGAACCCATATTGATCTGCAATGAAGAACATCGTTTTTTAGTGGCAGAACAAATGCGTAAGATTGGTGTTCATCCAACCATTATTCTTGAACCTGTTGGCAAAAATACTGCCCCTGCAACTGCTTTGGTGGCATATCACCTAAAGCAAAATGACGATGCCGTCATGCTTGTATTGCCTGCCGACCACGTCATCAATGATGAAAAAGCATTTACCGACAGTATTATCAACGCCCATGAGCTTGCCCTGCAAGACAACATGGTCACTTTTGGCATCACGCCCACACATCCCGAGACAGGTTATGGCTACATCAAACAAGGCAAAGCCGTATTACACGGGCATCATATTGACACCTTTGTAGAAAAGCCCGATTACGCTACCGCCCAAAACTACCTGCAAAGCGGGGATTTTTTGTGGAACAGTGGGATGTTCATGTTTAAGGCAAATCAGTATCTAAAGGAGCTAGCCACTCATGCACCTGATATTGCAGACGTTTGCCAAAAAGTCATGCTAAACACCCGGAAAGACTTGGATTTTATTCGCATTGATAATGCCATTTTTGAAAGCTGTCGCTCTGACTCTATTGATTATGCCGTCATGGAGAACACCAACAATGCAGTGGTTGTTGCTTTAAATGCAGGCTGGAGCGATGTTGGTTCTTGGTCGGCATTATGGGACATCCAAACCAAAGACCAAGAAAACAATGTCCTAATTGGCGATGTCATCACCCACAACAGTCATAATAACTATGCTCACAGTGAAAATCGCCTAATCACTTTGGTGGGGGTAGAGAATTTGGTCGTGGTTGAAACCAAAGATGCCATTTTGGTTGCAAATAAAGACTACGCCCAAGACATCAAGCACATTGTTCAAAACATCAAGAACAACGACCGATACGAACATGACATTCATCGAGAAGTGTATCGCCCTTGGGGTCATTATGACAGTCTTGCCAAGGATGCAGGTTATCAAGTCAAGCATATCGTTGTCAATCCCAACCAAAAGCTGTCTTTGCAAATGCACCATCACCGCTCTGAACATTGGATTGTGGTAAATGGCACCGCAAAAATCCATAAAGCAGATGAGAGTTTTTTATTGGCCAAAAACGAGTCGGTATATATCCCTCTTGGCGAAACCCATTCTTTGGAGAACCCTGGTAAGATTCCACTGGAGATTATCGAAGTGCAATCTGGCGACTATTTGGGTGAAGATGACATCGTTCGTTTTGATGACATTTATGGTAGGACTGACAATGGCAATTCATAAAATCATTCATCAAACCTATAAATCCCAAACACTACCAGCACCCATTGCTCCGATTGTTGCCGAACTTAAGGATAAAAATCCTGATTGGGAATACCGTTTTTATGATGATGATGCTGTATTGGCATACATCAAGGCACATGATGACGGTCGGATTTTGGATGCTTATCATCGCATCAATCCTGTCTATGGGGCAGCCAAAGCTGATTTATTCCGCTATTTGGTACTATACCATGAAGGCGGTGTATATCTTGACATCAAAAGCACTTGCATTTATCCATTAAGTGAAATCATCAAGTCTGATGATACCTTTATTGTTACCCAATGGCAAAATGAAGCAGGGCAAAAAGATGAAAGCACGGGTAAATTCTTATATCTCACCGAAGAGCTTGGCATCAAAGACGGAGAATACCAACAATGGTTTATCATCTGTGAAAAACACTCACCTGTTATGAAGCACATATTAGATTCGGTCGTGGATAACATTCTAAACTACCGAGCATGGCACTATGGTGTGCATAGTTATGGCAAGCGTGGCGTATTATTCGTTACAGGCCCTATCGCCTACACCAAAGCCATTCATGAGATACAACATTTACACCCTATCCGTTTTGAAAGATTTGATAAAGACATCGGCTTTGTTTATAGCGCCTTAGAGTCTAATACCGCTCACACAAAAGTCCTAAAAGGGCATTATGCAAGTCATAAAGGCTATGTGGTAAATCAAGGCACTTGGCTTAATTTTTTATCCAGCACATACATCGTTTTCACCAGACTCTTTAAGAACACCTTAAAATCCATGGGTAAATTTAAAGAATAATTTTCTCCACCCAAGAGAGTTATTATGATTTGGATTAACATCTCAAATATTTTATTTGAAACCAAATTCTCTGGCATTGCTCGTACCGAATACGAGTTATGCCTGTATGCCTATCAATTACAACAACAAGGAAAAACCATTGGCTTTTGTACATTTGATGACCGCATGGGTTTTGTGATTATTGAAAATGAAAAATTACGCCAAACATTAGAAAACTTAAAACATGGCAATTATCCAAAGAAAACCAAACCCAAATTTCCCGAGAAATTTAAAAGAAGTGTTTTAAAAAGAATTAACAAAATCAAATTTTTATTTGGTATTGTTAATCATTGCTTTAATGATAATGACACGATTATCGGTGTTGGGCAAAAACTTGGTAATCTTGAAATGCGTTCTTTTGCATTTATCAAAAAAAGAACGGACATTACTTTAAAAGTTTTATGCCATGATTTAATACCCATTAATTATCCCCAATATTTTTTTAATGCCAATACTCAATTGTTTTTTGAATACATAAAAGAAGCCATCAAAGTGGTGGATGTTTTTTATTGTAATTCTAACTTTACCAAAAATGAACTTACCGATTATTATCAAAAAAATAATCTACCACTCGCCCCCATGCAGGTTTTAACCTTGGGTTGTGATTTGCGCACCAAAGCAGATAATGGTAATGATGATGCTTTTATACAATCTTTAATCCATGAACCTTACTTGCTGTTTGTTTCCACCATTGAAATTCGTAAAAATCATGCCTTGATTTATGAGATGTATCTTAAATTATTAGAAAAAGGTATTGGCAATTTGCCAAAAGTTTATTTTGTTGGCAGGCAAGGCTGGAAAGTTGATGAACTATTACATAAATTAACCACCGATGAACGCATTAAAGACAAGATTGTCATGCTAAATAACATTACCGACCGCCAGCTCATCGCTTTATTTAAACATTGTTGGTTTACGATACATCCTTCATTTATCGAAGGTTATGGCTTACCTGTGGCAGAATCCCTCTCTATGGATAAATACTGTTTGGCATCAAATGCAGCAGCCCTGCCAGAAGCAGGTGGTGATTTTATTGACTATGTCAGCCCGCATGATATTGATGCTTGGTGTGATAAGTTCTTATTTTTAATCAACAATCCTGATTACATCGCCCAAAAAGAACAACATATAAAACAACATTACAAGCCTGTTTCATGGCAAAATTTTGCCAAGCAAATATTTGCTAATGAGCTTGTAAACTAACCCAAAACCCCATCCCAAACCCCACGCACGAACTCTCGCGTTTCCTGCCAAGTATCGTCTTGGACGATGGTTTTTTGCTCCATTAGTGCGAGTTCATGGGTTTTTTTGCGTAGGTTAAGGTAGCTTTGGGTTAATTTCTCACAGCGCTCCACGCTCCACAGCCCTGTTTTGGCCACTTCCTCGAAGATACGAACATTGTCCGACCATATGGCTAGGTTCGGGTAGTCATGAGCAAAGGCAAGCACCACATACTGCGCCAAGAACTCAATATCCACCAGACCGCCAAAGTCCTGCTTTAGATGGAATTGATGCTCTGCCATACCACCCTCTTTAGTACCCAGATGGGTTTGCATCTTTTGGCGCATCTCGATGACATCTGTACGTACTTTCGCCTTATCATAAGGCTTGGTTAGGATATCGGTGCGAATCTTATCAAAGCTTGCCATCACGCGCACATCCCCGGCGATGGCACGCGCCCGCACCAGCGCTTGATGCTCCCACGCCCACGCCTTGTCATGCTGATACACCTCGAACGCATATGAAGAGACCACCATCACGCCTGCGTTACCCGAAGGTCGAAGCCTCATGTCAATCTCATAAGCGCGACCATCACGGGTCTGCGTGGTCAGATAGGTAAGAATTTTTTGAATCAGGCGAGAAGCGAATTTCATACCGCTTACCGCACGCTCACCATCTGTGTCTGCCTTTTCATCGATCTCATGTAAGAACACCACGTCCAAATCGGACGCGTAAGACATCTCAATGCCGCCAAGCTTGCCATAGCCAATGATCGCAAAGCCAATGTGTGCATGACTTGCTCTCTCGCCATTTTGCAACATTGGATATCCATGCTTACACACCAATTCATCAAAGGCGCGATACAGCGCTGACTCCACCACCACCTCAGCGATGAACGTTAAGCTGTCAGACACCTTCATGATGTGACGCAGCCCCAACACATCGGCAGTCGCCACAGCCAGCACTTGGGTCTTTTTAAATAATCGAATATTTGCCAAATAACTTTCATCATCAAAACGCTCCACCCGAAGCAAGCTTTGACGCAGAATGTCGGCAAGTTCTGCTTTATCTGGCAAATGCAAATAGCGCTTTTGTAAAAAGTTATCCAGCAGCATGGGGTATAAAGCCAGCTCTTTGGCGATCCATGGACTTGCTGATAACATCGGGATAAGCGCAATGGTGGCATTTGGGTTCTCAGCGATCATCACAAGATAGATCGAACGACGACATATCGCCTCAAGCAAGCTCACCAATCTTGATACTGCCATGTCTGCACGCTCTACACCATCTTTTTTGGCGTGCTCTAATAGCGCGTGTAATATGATGGGATAGGCAGATTCTAGGCGAGATTTTGGTTCATCATCCAAGCCCTGCACCAACTTTGATGACATGAATTCATCAAGCGCCTGTACGCTTTCATCACTTAGCACGTCTTTGATTTCCTGCCAAGCATCCTTAGTGTCACTGAGCTCCTGGATAGGACTTTGACGATCCGTCACCATGCGCTCAAAAGGCACAGACACCTTTTGCCGATGCGTGTCAAGCACCTGCCGAAAATCATCAACACCATCAAACCCCATAATCTGAGCGATGGCAGTTAATTCATCAAGGTCGTTAGGAAGTTTTTGAGTTTGTTTGTCATGGCGTGCTTGGATGGCATGCTCTAGCCGTCTCAAGAATCGATAAGCTGACGCCAACTCATCCGCCTCAGCGCGGGAGAGATAGTCAAACTCATCAAGTACACCGATGGCAGCAAGACAGGATAAATTCTCTCCGAGCGCCGCCTGATGACCACCATATATCAGTGCAAATGCCTGCACGATAAATTCAATGTCACGAATACCACCAACACCAAGCTTGACATTATCCAGATCCTGACGCTGCGTCTGCTGGCTGACGATCATCGACTTCATCTCACGCAGCGCACCGAACGCACTGTAGTCAATATAATAACGATAGACGAAGTTCTTGCGCAGATTGAGTATTTGGGTCAAGAATAGCTCAGAAACCTCATTCACCACTCGTGCTTTTAGCCAAGCAAATCTCTCCCAAGTACGTCCATGCTGACCAAAATACTTCTCAAGCGCGGCCGTCGTCATCACAAGCGGCGAGCCATCACCCCACGGGCGCAGTCGCATGTCCACTCGAAATACAAAGCCATCTGCCGTCACCTCATCGAGCAGACGGATGATGCCACGACCTAGATTAGTCATGAATTTTTGATTGTCGATGCTTTTTCTGCCGTGTTCGCTCGTGTCAGTCTCGCCCACACCCCTATGAATAAAAATCAAATCAATGTCACTGGATAAGTTTAGCTCCATCGCACCCAGCTTACCCATGGCGATTACGGCGAATTCATCTACCTGTTTTCGCCCCTCGATCACCGTCATCGGCACGCCATATCTCTCAACCAACCTATCATAGACGTGGTTTTTGGCATGGCAGATGCAGGCGTTGGTAAATTCTGACAGCTCCTCCATCAGCTTTTCAAGCTCGATCACACCCAGCGCATCCTGCCAGACCCATTTTAGCATGAGTAGATTACGAAGCTGTCTAAGTCCTGTCATGACAGCGTTTTCATCGGAATGCGCTGCAAACCGCCCAATCAGCACATCAAAATCACCTCGGGTCAACGCACGCTCAAAGCCAAACTCCCCCAAGAATGCTTGTGCCTCATCAATTTTTTTATCGTACACTGAGTAAGCAAAAGGACTGGCAAGACTTAGAATCTCAAGCTCGGTTTGATTAGGTGTGAATACAGGTGTCATCATGATGGATAAATTTTAAAAAGCCGCTCAATTTTGCCATTTTACACCAAAAATTAGGCTATAATAAGCATAAATTTGGTGATTTTTTAATTTATGGCAACTTTATTACTCATCACTTCAAGCCCTCACAGCAACCAGGGCAAACAGGCACTACACGCCGCCAAAGAACGCTTAACAGCTGGCGAGATACTCAGCGTATTTTTTTATGGTGATGGCGCATATACAGCCAGCCGCCTACTTTGGCAAACCGCCGATGTGCCCAGCATTAGCGATGAATGGGTGAAACTTTCAAAGCAGCACAATCTAGACCTACCCGTCTGTGTCAGCACGGCATTGGCGCGCGGTATTACTGATGTCGATAACGCCAATCGGCACAGTCTTAATGGCGATAATCTACGCGCGCCCTTTCGCCTGGTTGGGCTATCAGAGTTGGCATTGCGGATTGATGACGGCGCCACCGTGATTCAGTTTTAGTGAGAGATTGGCATGAGATTCTTAATCAATATAAAATCAGACAGTGAGCTAATCACTTATGAAGCGATCGCGTTAGGTTTTACCCTAGCAAGCTTCGATCATGAGGTGCAGTTTTATTTTGCGGACAAGTCTAATGTTATCTTAGCAGATGAGGAATCGCGCCTCTATGGCATGGTTCAATCGCTTGAACTGTACGACCTATCCAAGGCTTGGACGACGTTTGATGTTAATCAATTCGATGATGCCATCAAAGACATGCTTACACAGGCAGAAAGTGCGCAAGTTGATTTTTCTTTATTTGACAGCATATTGGAGTTTTAATGACAGACCTAGAATTAGATACTGATGGACACCTCCAAGACCACACACAATGGACGGTAAGTGTCGCACAGACTTTGGCGGATACGCTTGATGTCGAGCTTACCGATGTTCACTATCGAATCTTGATGCAAGTGCGGGCTTTTTTTGACAAATACCATCACAGTCCTGCCACACGCCCGCTTATCAAGCATTTATCATCTACCCTACCCGATGATAAGATTAATAATGCCAAATTACAAGCATTATTTAACACAGGTCTAGTGGCACGTCACGTGAATCGCATCGCGGGACTGCCAAAGCCACCGAATTGCCTATAAAACCTAAAGCTAAATAACCCTAAACAAAAAAGCGATGCGCAAAACATTGCCTTTAATATTAGGAACCGATCAATCCTCAGGACGAGACGATAGTCGATGATAACCCACACTCTCGCCAACATCTCCCGTAAAGCCAAGCTGTCGCCATATCTCATACAGGCAGATAGACACCGAATTGGCAAGGTTAAGGCTGCGAGACTCTGGCAACATCGGCAGCCTTAGCCAATTATCCGAACCGATGTCATCACGCACATCCTGAGGCAGACCGTCCGTCTCAGAACCAAATACAAGCGCAACATCACCGCCATCAACATGGTTAAAATCATACTCATAAAAAGAATGGCTAAACTTCGTCGTCATCGCAACCATCTTATGAATACCCTGAGCCCTCAGCGCATCTCGGCATTCTCTCCAGTTCTCGTACACCCGCATTTGGGCGTATTCATGATAATCCAGCCCAGCTCGTTTTAGCTTGGTATCATCAAGCTCAAACGCCAAAGGTCGTACCAGATGCAGCTTTGCACCTGTATTTGCACACAGACGGATGATGTTGCCGGTGTTATTTGGAATCTTGGGTGAAAATAATACAATATGGATAGTGGTCATGGTCTTCGATTAATAAATTTTTAAGTTTACATTTAATAACTTAAAGTTACATACAATTACAAAAAGTTGTTCAAAATTTGGCTAATATAAGTTTAAGTTCATTAAAAAAGAACTTATTCCAACCCTAATTTTTTAAGGAAATTCCCACGAAAAAACTAATCATCGCTGCTGTTGCTGCTGCTTTTGTTCTAACTGGTTGCAACACCGTTAAAGGTCTTGGCAAAGACGTATCAAAAGCTGGCGACGCAGTAACTGACGGCGCACAAAAAGTTCAAAACAAAATCTAATTTCTTTTGAAATTATCAATAAAATGCTGAAATTAATCAAGTTTCGGCATTTTATTTTTGGTGTAAATCAATCGAAAATTAGCAATTAGCTTAACTAATCACCAAATAATCATAAAAATGAACGCACCAAATGATTCACATATCTAAAGCCCATCGCAGTCGGGCTTAGTAGGTTAGCGTCATGCACCATAAAGCCTTCGTGCTGTAATGGCAAAAGCTCATTGTCAATCGTACTGACAAACAGCCCCGTACGCTCCTCAAACATCTGAGTGCTAGCACCATGGCGCAATCTTAATGCATTCATCATAAATTCAAATGGCAGATTTTCTTCGTTGATTTTTTCAAAATTTACCATCTTGGGCGCTGATGATTCGGCATGCATATAGTCCTTAGGTAGGCGCGATTTATGAAAGCGATAAATGCCATCATCATGCTCAGGATGTCCATGCAATGTAACTTTGCCGTGCGCGCCTGCACCGATGGCTAGATAATCCCCAAACTGCCAATAATTAATATTGTGCTTGCATGGTGTATCATCCTTGCCTGTCCATGCTGACACTTCATAATTATCAAAGCCATGCTCAGTCAGTAACGCACGCCCTGATTCTTCGATTGACTCCAACACATCCTCTTCGGGTAGATCAGGAGGTGCACGATAAAAGGCTGTATTAGGTTCAATGGTCAGCTGATACCATGAAATGTGTGTTGCGCCAGCGTCTATGGCTGTCTGTAGGTCATGAACCGCAAAGTCTGCCGTCTGATTCGGCAGCCCATGCATCAGATCTACATTAATACGGCGAAATCCTGCTTGCTTGGCATTGCAAATGGCATTGATGGCTTGGTTGGGACTATGAATGCGCACAAGTACTCCCAGCGCCTCTTCATTAAAGGTCTGCACACCAATGGACAGTCGATTAATCCCAAGCGCCAGATACTCCTCAAAAGGCGCATGCTCTACCGTACCTGGATTAACCTCAAGGGTAATCTCACAATCATCTGCAAAGTCATACATCGCACGCAGCGCATCGAATAATCTTGCAAATTCATGAACAGGCAATAGTGACGGCGTACCGCCACCGATGAACACCGAATGAATCTGACGCCCCTGCACAAAAGACAGCTGAGAACTCGCATCCAAAATCATCGCATCCACATAGTCAGAGAATGGCGCAGTCAGCACAGCATCATCAGATGAATCGGGTAGCGCATGTGAATTAAAATCACAATAAGGGCATTTCTTCACACACCACGGGATGTGAATGTATAACGACAAAGGAATACGTTCAGGCAGCAGCTCCAAAAGTGGGCTCATCAATCATCACTCTTAGGATTGTCAACAACATCGGCAGGCTTAAAATCAAACTGATTTAGTTTAAATTTAATCCCAATATGATCTTCGAGCGCAGGCAGGTTAAAAGCATCATTCTCGCTAACAAAGCTGATAGACACGCCAGTGTGCCCTGCGCGCCCTGTACGACCGATACGATGTACATAGTCGTCAGGCATATCAGGCAAGGTATAATTAACCACGTGGGTCACATCATCAACATGAATGCCACGCCCTGCCACGTCTGTCGCGACCAGAATATTTACTTCGCCTTCTTTAAAGCGCTGTAGATATCTTTCTCGTTTTTGCTGGGCGACATCGCCTGAGAGCATGGTAACTTCAAATTGACGGCGCAGATTGTCATATAGACGCTTTACCTGATCTTTACGATTGGCGAAGACGATGGTTTTTTTGACATCACTACCTGAGAGAATCTCTCTCAGTGCCGACATCTTTTCACGTTCGGTCAGCAGATAAAACTGCTGATCAATGGCTTTATTGGTTTTACTCTCAGGTGCAATCTCCACAAAAGCAGGATTATTAAGCCAGCGATACGCCAAATTCATCACATCAGTATTGAATGTCGCTGAGAATAGCAGGCTTTGGCGATGAGTATTGGCAGGCATGTGCCGCACAATGCGGTTAATATCAGGGATGAATCCCATATCAAGCATGCGATCAGCCTCATCAAGCACAAATAACTCAACCCGATCTAAGAATAGAACGCCTTTTTGCACCCAATCAATAATACGACCCGGTGTACCAATCAGAATATCAAGCGGGCGACACTCAAGCTGCTTGGCTTGTTTGTCAAAATCAGCACCACCTGTGATACACAGATTATAAAGATCGCTAAATCTGGTCAGCTCTCGGCAGTCAGCATAGATTTGCTGCGCCAATTCACGCGTTGGCGCCAGAATAAGCGCACGCGGCTCACCTAAGAATCTTCGCTCATCCTCGCCAAAAGGACGCTTTAACAACGACTCAATAATAGTAATCAAGAACGCCCCTGTCTTGCCAGTACCAGTCTGAGCCTGACCAATGGCATCTTGATTGGCAAGCGTATGCGGTAGAATCTGAGACTGAATGGGTGTCAGATTCTCAAAATTCAGCGCACGAATCGCCTTTAATGTCGTCTCAGATAATGGCAAATCATGAAATTTTACAAAACCTGATGAAGTAGTTGTATCTTTATTGGCTTGATGACTCAAATTGATATCCTTAGTTATTTTTGGGAGGCCTGCATTTTCTTGAGTGCTTGCTCACCTTCTTTCTCGCCAAGCAAAATACCTAGACAAGCAAGGCCTGATTCTACGGCATTGGCTTGAACGATTTCGCGTTTTTTGTCATCAGCGGTTTGGATTGGCTGCTTATAGATGATGGTTGATAGGCTGTCTTGCCAGAATTCTTTGACGAATGCGGTTACTTCATCATCGCCATGCTGCTTAATCAAATCAGCAGCGACTTCGTCCATGGTTTTTTTGGCTTCGGCTTCTGAGATGTTTGATTGATGCATGGCAGAGATGTTGAATACACCCTCAGACACGACATCACAGATGTTTAGCGCACCTTTTTCTGCGTTGGTTAGTGCATCTGCGCCTTTGTTATCAGCAGCCATGGCTGATGCACCCATTGTCACTGCCAATGCGCCGATTGCTAATTTTTGTACAAACTTCATCTGATTACTCCTAAATTGTCACATAAAAATGCCACTACAATAGCGTATTATATCAATTTATGCAAATGATTTGCAAAATTATCTAAGCAATTCAGAGTGCTCACAGCAACAAAAAGCCCGCCAAAATAGCGGACTTTTATGGGTCAAAAAAGCGTTACAGCTTGCTTACTTCTTCAGCTTGCAATCCTTTATCACCCTCAGTCACGACAAATTCCACAGCCTGACCTTCTTTTAAAGAGCGATAGCCCTCGCCAAGAATCGCGCGGAAATGCACAAAAACATCCTCACCTGTAGCACGTTGAATGAAACCAAAGCCTTTGGAATCATTAAACCACTTTACAGTACCTTGTTCACGAACTGACATATTTCATTCCTATCGATAACGCTTGTTACGCCAAAGCCTAAGCAAGCAAGTTGAGCAAGTCGGGCAAACACCCACACCTTAAAAACACCCATTCACTGTCATGGCTAATACAATCACACGCTTTGCTAGACAATTACAAAAAACCACATCTGCGAATAACTGCTGTAAATTATCATATCAATGATAAACCAAGAATACAAGTGTTTTTGTGGAATAATGACTGAAATTTTCTATCAATATCGTCAATACACCCAAAATCCTCACAAATCTGATAAAATAAAGCAAATTCATCAAATCAAGCAATCAATATGGAACAAATCACCCCATCCAAGAAGATTCTTCTCATCAACGGTCCCAACTTGCACCTATTGGGCAAACGCGAACCTGAGATCTACGGCACGACCACTTTAAATGACATCATAGAGCGACTCACCAAGACAGCCAAATCGCACGGCATTGAACTCATCAGCCTACAATCAAATCACGAGGGCGACATCGTTGATGCTGTTGGTAATCTGGGTCTGCTTTGTGAATCACCCATTGATGCTGTTATCGTCAATCCTGCAGCGTTCACTCATACCTCAGTCGCCATTCGAGATGCGCTATCAGCCATCAATAAGCCTTTTATTGAAGTACATCTGTCCAACGTGCACGCTCGTGAGCCGTTTCGCTCGCATTCGTATTTTTCGGATAAGGCGGTAGGCGTCATCTGCGGACTTGGTGACATGGGTTATGACATGGCGCTTATGTGGTTTTTAAAAAATCTCTACAAAATCAACCTTTCACATTGAGTACTTATACCCGATGAAAAAGCCCTAAATTTAGGGCTTTTTCATTAATCCAGCACAGGATTGATCGTTGGGATTTTGTTGCTAAATTTTGGGTTAAAGGTCTGCACTTGCGGGGCGGTCGGCAAGCCAATATCGGCAAGTTTTTCGCTTACGCCCACTCGGATATTGTCCCCCTCAAACAGCCGCTCATCGTCTGTTCGTTCGGTTTTTAGACTTTCAAAATCAAACAGTTCACGGTCGGCAAGCTGGCTTGGGGCGACATTTTGCAAGGCTTTAAACATACTGGCTAGGCGTTTTGGGTGGGCGTTGTCCCACTCACGAAGCATATCATTGATCATCGCCCGTTGCAGGTTGTCTTGTGAGCCACACAGCCCACAAGGGATAATGGGAAACTGCTTATAATTGGCGTATTTAATAATGTCCTTTTCAGCAACATAGGCAAGCGGACGAATTAGCACATTTTGCTTATCATCAGATAATAGCTTAGGAGGCATGGCTTTTAGACTTCCGCCATGAAACAAATTCAAAAAGAAAGTCGCCAAAATGTCATCACGATGATGACCCAGAGCAATCTTAGTCGCCCCAATCTGCTTGGCAAAGCCGTACAGCGAGCCACGTCTTAGGCGTGAGCAAGCCGAGCAGTAAGTTTTGCCCTCTGGCACGACCGATTTTACAATGCTATAAGTGTCCTTTTCTAGGATATAATGCGGAATGCCTTGTTTGGATAGGTATTCGGGCAGGACGTGTTCGGGAAAATTGGGCTGTTTTTGGTCAAGATTGACTGCCACGACATCAAAGTTAATCGGAGCAATGCGTTTTAAAAACAGCAATATATCAAGCAACGTAAAGCTGTCCTTACCGCCTGAGATACATACCATGACGACATCGCCGTCTTCAATCATGTTAAAATCACGAATCGCCCACGACACTTCTTTACGCAGTTTCTTTTGTAGTTTTTTGAAGCGGGCGGATTTAATGCCATCATCAAAGTCATGCTCATCATCGCCGTCCGTGCCCGTCTCTCGCTCGCTGTCGGCAGATAAGGCGTGAATAATTTCAGAATGGCTTTCTGCATCGTTTAGGATTTCATCGGTTAAATTTTGGCTATCGGTCATGGCTATTTCTCAAATTTCTTTAAACATCATTGATTTTAAAATAAACATCAAGATTTCGGTTTTACCGTATATTTTTTAGGTTTGTCAGTCTGCGTGGTTTCGATTGGCACGGCAACCAATTTACCGTCAATCTTTTCATAGCGAACTTTTGGCTTGTCTGATTTTGGCGTATCAGTTTGGCCATTAAAATCTCTGTCGCGATGATCTCGTTTAAAGTCTTTTGTGCTACCAAAACTTTCTTTAGCATTCGTTCTAAAACCACCTTTAAAATCATCTGATTTTTTATCACGTCTTTTAAAGTCATCGCGTTTGGCGCCAGATTTTTTGAAGTCTTTAGAATCATCTTTGAATCGATTCTTTTTGAACTCGTCTTTTTGTGTGTGGCGTCTTGCATGATAAGCTTCATCATCTGCGATCTGAGCTTTAGCATCGAATTGATCAGATGGCTGACTGATGGTTTTTTTGCCATTTTTGTGGCGGATTTGATAGCTTTGATGGATGGGTTTTTTCGGATTGAAGTCAAACCCGATGGTCTTATCCGTGATACACGCCACGTCATAGCGAGCGTTTAGGCTCTCATCCAATTCAAAACGCGTGTAGTTATTACTAAAATACAGCACGCCATCAGCAGACAGGCGGTTCATCGCACGATTAATCAGGGCAACATGATCCCTTTGAACATCGAAGGTGCCTTTGAATTTCTTGGAGTTTGAGAAAGTCGGTGGATCAATGAATATCACGTCGTACTGCTCGGTGTGCTCTTTGATCCATTCAAAGACATCAGATGCGATGAACTGATACTTTGGCCCGCCTTCATATTCAGCATCCAGCACTAGGCCATTTAGGGCGAAATTCTGCTTACCCCAATCTAGATAGTTGGCGGACAAATCCACGCTCGTGACCGATCGTGCGCCCGCCATTGCAGCGTGTACACTTGCTGTACATGTATAGGCGAATAGGTTTAACACACGCTTGGCACGGCTGGCGTTAGCGACGATCTGACGCATGTTGCGATGGTCAATGAACAGCCCTGTATCTAGATAATCGGTGAAATTCACATACAGGTACGCCCCATGCTCACGCGCGACGTACATTTTTTTGCGCTTGGTGTCCGCATTGGGATTCTTGGTGTATTGCTCATTGCCCGATTGTCTGGCGCGCGTCTTGATAAACACATCTTCACGGAATACGCCCAGCACTTCGCGCACCCCATTTAACACCAGATTGAATCGAGCCTTCGCGACATCGGCAGGAATTTGCTTGGGTGGTGCGTATTCTTGCACATGCACCTTGTCATCATACAGGTCAATCGCGACATTATAATTCGGCAGATCAGCATCATAAACACGCAGATTGGTGACGTCATCAGTCTTAGCAAGCTTCTTTAGATGCGCCAAGTTCTTTTGGAAGCGGTTGATGAATTCTTGCGATTCTTCATTGGTGATTTCGCGCTTAACGAAACTCTCAATTAAGCTGTCTTTTTTGGACAAATCAAGCGCCCCATGACGGAAATACACCGTCAGCGCGCCATTATGACAGCGCAGTGTCTTGGGATCGATAATCGGTAGCGTATCGACATGCTCTACATGACTGCCCAGCACTGCCATGTCAGCACGGGTCACGCCTGTCTGCATCAGCCCATCCACCACCGACAAGCCAAGCCCGTGATACAGCGGCTTAATAAAATCACTCTCGCCCAGACGCTCACCATAAGGCGGGTTTGTGATGATTAGCGGATGGTCAGCACGGATTTTTGACAATGAGTCTTTTAGCCCTGATACCGTCTTTTGTTGCAGAGTGATATGGCTGATGATGGGCGCTAGACCCGATGCCAATAGATTCTGATGACAGGCATGAACCGCATTGGCATCTGCATCCAATGCGATGACGGTGGGTGGGTTTTGGGCAAGCTTATCTAGATTGGCATGGAATCTCTCACTAGCACGGCTCACAGCCTCCTGCCAAAGCACATCATCATGATACGCCCAATGATAAAAACCAAACTCCGCTGTTGTCTTATCAAGCCCCACAGGATAGTCGGCACGCATGAGCAATGCTTCTGTGATGAAAGTACCCGACCCACACATCGGATCGATCAGCGCGTCATGCTTGCAAGTATGCCAATTCGATTCATATAATAACGCTGCAGCCAAGTTCTCTTTTAAGGGTGCAGCGGTATTAACCACGCGGTAGCCGCGGCGATGCAGGCTGGTGCCTGATAAATCCAAAAAGAGCTCAGCAAACTTATTATTCGCCGCCGCAAAGATATGAAAATCTGGCGTCTTAGAGACGTCAGGACGCTCACCAAATTGCTTATTAAAATTATCCGCAATGGCATCCTTAATGCGTAGCGTGGCGAACTGCTGATTTACGGTTAGGCGCTTATCTGTAGATAGGCGAATGGCGAACGTATCATTCAGACCAAAAACCTTCGCCCAGTCGTATCGCGCAGCGAACTTATAAAGCGCCTCAGGCACATCTTCATCGATGATCTGAGTGTCTAGTGTGCGGGTAACGGTGCGCCCTTTGGCGTCTTTTGAGATTTGGTTAGTAGTTGCTTGCTTTTGTTTGAAATGATATTCGCCGATAGGCAGTAGCACACGGCTCGCCACACGGCTGTACAGACAGATGCGGTAGAATTTGGCAAGGCTCACTTGCACACGAATACGCCCTGCGCGCAGAATCTCACCCGCCAAGCCAAAGCTATCAAGCTCGATTAATAGCGCATTTTCAAGCCCGTCAGCACAAGTGATGATCAGCTCAAAATCATTAACATCGAACCTCTCAAAAGGATTAATCAGAACAGGGGGGTGACTACTCATAATTTTCTCAAAAATACGCAAGGCAAATAAACCGCCTATTATAGCATATTTTGAATGTATTTTTGCTTGATTATTGGACAGCAGTTAGTTTTTGCGAGCAGCAGATTCTAGATCTTCTTCGATGTGCTCTGCTACCTCCACCTGACTGGCGGGGATGTGTAGGATATTATGATCATCGACGATCAGGCGCATGTGCGGATAAGGCGCTTTAATCCCTGCTTCATCTAGGGCGCGTTTGATTTTCTCGTTGATGTTTTCTTTGATGATCGGGATGCGTGCCACGGATAATGGTGCCACCCAGAATCGCACGATGAAATACACGCCAGATTCGCCGACTTCCGCCACGGTTGCCATTGGTGCAGGATGCTTTAACACCACTTCGTCTTTGGCAAGCGTCTTAACGATGATGCTTCGAGCTTGACTTATATCCGCCTCCAAGGCAATACGCGCTTTGACATCAAAACGAATCATCTTCTTAGAGGTAAGATTAACCACCTCAGACGATGCCACGGTAGCATTTGGAATGATAATAATGATATTATCACGATCAAGAATCTGCGTCGCTCGTAGCGAAATCTTCACCACGCGTCCTTCTTTGTCACCCAGGCGAATCCAATCACCCACCTGAAATGACTGCTCAATCAAGATGGTAATGCCCGCAATGAAGTTGGCAAGCGTACTTTGGGCGGCAAAACCCACAGCCAAACCCACAATACCAAGACCCGCCACCAACGACACGATGTCAAAGCCAAACTGAGCAAGTACGCTCGCTGTCGTCAGCACTAGGATGATGACAAGAATCATGTTCTTTAGTAGCTGCTCGATGGATGCGTTTAACTCATAATGCTTTAGAACGCCGCTGAGCATCTTGCCCGACATCGTCCACAGCACATAATAGAAGCCCGCCCAGCCTGCCGCCTTCGCTGTCGCCTTCACTGTATCTGTATGAAAGCCAATCTGCATCATGATCGCAATAAGACTGGCAACAAACCACGTATAACGCAGCACGGCACGCATCACGCGCACCTGACGCTGAGATAAGTGTAAAAAAGCACGCGCATGCTTAACGCAATACACCAAAAACCAATAGATAAATCCGATAATCGCAAGCAGAATGACAATCTTAATCACGGTCGCTGCAAACGCAAGACCGCGATCCGCCCAGTTTAAGGTCTGATCATCAAGCGAACCACCCAAAAATAAATACACGCTTTGATATAAGTCGCGCATGATATTTTCAAAAAACCGAGTGATATTCTGGGTGTTCATAATCTAATGGTGGCGTTAAGAGCAGGTTGATGTTAAAATAGCATAATACGCATGGCTTAATGGCCTGTCGCAAGACATCCGTTAAGTTTGCTTATTTTAACAAAATTTACCGCCAAATAATTTCTTTATTTGAACTTTTTCGTCAGTGAATCATGTTTTTGGCGGATTTTTATTTTTTTGGCTATTTAAAATAACAAAACCAAAAAACAACTTTCGATACGACACGGCATAAGTTATTCAGATGAATGGACTGATCACCTTATTACTCATATTAACACCCATGTTCATCGGCTTTGCACTACCTAGCCACACAAATTGGGCGAGTGTTGCCGAGCGCGCCTTGAATTACCTGGTGTTTTTGATTTTGATTGTGATTGGTATCGAGCTTGGTCTTGTTGAGAATCTAAGCCAAAAAGTAGACGCCATTACGTTATATCTAAGCACGCTGATCGCTCTGACCATTGGTATAGGGACAGCCGCTCTGATTGCCTTTGATAAGTTTATACCACCCTCTACACATACCCATCATCATAATAACACCAAACCTAAAATCAGCTTGCGTGGTAGCCTTGTACAGATTGGCTGTCTGGTAATTGGTTTTATCATCGCGAAGGTTCTACCGGATAGCCTACTGCCGCCTCATAACACGACTACTGTGTTATTGATGGCGCTATTGTTTTTGGTGGGAGTTAGCCTAAAGGGGTCTGGCGTGACATTAAAAGAAGCCATGCTAAACAAGCGCGGACTTCAGATTAGTGCTGTATTTACGGTGATTACCCTGCTTTCGGGCGTGGTATTTGCACTGCTCTTTGAGGAAGTGTCCATCCCTAAGGGTCTGGCCTTAGCTTCAGGGTTTGGTTGGTATTCTCTATCAGGTACCGTGATGACAGACGCCTATGGTGCGGTATGGGGCAGCGTCGCCTTGCTGAATGACTTATCAAGAGAGATCATCGCGCTGATCTTTATTCCGTGGATCATGCGCTACTCACAGTCAGCCGCGATTGGGCTTGGTGGCGTGACCAGTCTTGATTTTACCCTGCCAACACTCACCCAAGCAGGCGGCACTAAGATCGTGCCCATCGTGATTAGCTTTGGCTTTATTACCAATGTCATCTCGCCGATTTTGATGGTATTCTTTAGCGCATTTAGATAGTTTGTAGCATCACAATCCGCTTGCTTTATGATTAAAAAAATCCATCAACGGGCGGATTTTACCAGTAAAATTCACCACCTCAGCACGCAAAAACCGCATCGGTTCTTTATGGAATGCCTTGCCCGCAAACGCATAATTAATCATCGAAAAACTATGCATCATTAGTGCATTCTGAGCACGTCGTATACGCTCATATCGTCTTAATACTTGCGCGGAAAATGGGTTTTGGTTTTTTGCGCCAGCTTGCTCAATTAAGTCAAGCAACGCTTTGACATCGGCTAAGCCAAGATTAAGCCCTTGGCCCGCCAGTGGGTGCACGCCATGCGCCGCATCACCGATGAGTAAGGTGTGGAGCGCCGTGTATGTCTTAGCAACTTGCGCGGACAGCGGAAAACTTGCAATCGACTCAATATCAAGAATCTCCCCAAGCTCAAATCCGCTCGCTATGCTCAGTTTATCTGCAAGCTGACTGGGTGATAACATCAGATATTCTTCAGCTGTTTGGGTCGCAAGCGTCCATACCACCGATTGCCAATGACCATTATCCCCCTCTTCAAGATCTGCCAATGGCAATAATGCCAATGTTCCTGTTGGCAGCATGGCTTGACGCGCGGTATTATCATGCGGATGAGCAGTCTTGATGGCGCAGCAAATCGCTGTCTGACGGTAATCCAAGCGATCCACCTCAATCCCAGCCAGCCTACGTACTGTAGAACCCCTACCATCCGCACCGACCATCAGGCGTGCGCTGATTATGCTGCTAGCGCCATCTGCATCACACACTCGGACGCTGACGCCATCATGGCGCGCATCGATACCGAGCCGCTCATCGATATGAGTTGCATTTAATATCGTTAAAAATGGCGCAACATCTGCATGAGAGGCACGTCTGTCTAACGCATCATCGATCACATTAGGCTCGACCATGCTACCCATTAAGCTTGGCGTTAGTGATGATTTGGCAAAATTAAGCTCGCCACGCCCGTCACCTTGCCACACGTGCATCTGTATATAGTCGGCACGCCGCACAAAATCATCTGCGCCAATATCCTTAAATAGCTCAAGACTTAATAAATTTAGCGCATACACACGAGCATCTCTTTTGGCGAGCATCGACTGTCTATCTACAGCACTAAGCTTAGGCTTAATGTCAATCAATACCACCTGTTGATGAAGCTTGGCAAGGCCAATAGCAAGACACATGCCCACGGCACCACCACCGACAATCAAAACATCGGTATCTATTTGCTTAGATGGATTTAATGCGCTCATGCGTGTGCTCGCTTATAAAAAATATCTATCATTGTACCCAAAATTACCCTTATTTGACAATAAATCAATTATCCATTCATGGATAACAAAAAAGCACAAAGACAACTTTGTGCTTTTTGGATGATTAAGTCATTACACACGATAGTACATGTCAAACTCAAGTGGGTGTACTGCTTCGTTAATTTTTTGAACTTCTTTCATCTTAAGCGCGATATAGCTTTCGATCATATCTTTGCTAAATACATCGCCTTTTAGTAGGAAGTCATGATCATCACGCAGAGCATTAAGCGCCACTTCAAGGTTCTCAGCCACTGTAGGGATTAGAGCCTCTTCTTCTGGCGGTAGATCGTATAAGTTCTTATCCGCTGCCTCGCCTGGATCGATCTTATTCTCAATACCATCAAGACCTGCCATTAGTAGCGCCGCAAAGCACAAATAAGGGTTTGCTGATGGATCAGGGAATCGCGCTTCAATACGAACTGCCTTAGGACTGGTCACGTGCGGAATACGAATCGATGCCGAGCGGTTAGATGCAGAATAAGCCAGCTTAATTGGCGCTTCGAAGTGCGGCACTAGACGCTTGTAGCTGTTGGTGCTTGGATTGGTGATGGCGTTTAGCGCTCGTGCGTGCTTGATGATGCCACCAATGAAATACAGTGCCGTCTTTGATAGACCAGCATACTCATCACCTGAGAATGTATTCACGCCATCCTTAGAGATAGACATGTTTACGTGCATGCCTGAACCATTATCACCAACGAGCGGCTTTGGCATAAAGGTGGCAGTTTTGCCAAACTGGTTAGCTACGTTTTGAACGATGTATTTAAATTGCTGAACTTCGTCTGCTTTTTTTACCAACGTATTGAAGGAGATACCAATTTCAAGCTGACTGCTCGCCACTTCATGGTGATGCACTTCGATACGACCTGTACCCATTACCTCTTCGATGCGATCACACATGACAGAACGCATGTCATGATAATGATCCACGGGCGCAAGCGCCGCATAAGCACCCTTCACGGCAGGGCGCTGACCATTATTACCCCACGCATAGTCCTTGTTGGTGCTCCATGCCGCCGCCTCTGAAATCACGGTATTGCGCGCGCCAGACATGTCGATGTCCCACTTGACCTCGTCAAATACGAAAAACTCAGGCTCAGGACCGATCAGGGCAGTATCACCAATACCTGTTGATTTTAGATAAGTCTCAGCGCGGCGAGCGATAGAACGAGGGTCCTTGGCGTAGCCTTGTAGTGTGTCTGGCTCGATGACATCACACGTCACCACCACGGTCGGTGCCTCAAAGAATGGATCAACATACGCAGTATCAGGGTCTGGCAGCAAGATCATGTCGGATGCTTCCACGCCCTTCCAGCCTGCCACGCTCGACGCGTCGAACATTTTACCATCTTCTAGCGTGTCTTCATCAACGCTGTGCGCAGGAAAAGTTAGGTGCATCCCCTTGCCGTGTGTGTCGGTATAACGGAAATCCACCCATTTTGCGCCTGATGATTCAATCAAATCAAATAGCTTATTAGACATAACTCACTCCAAAAATCAAAAATATAAGCCAAACCAAACATTACGATATTAAAACCCTTCTTGTCATCTGTCAATCACTTTCGACAATATGACGGATTTTATAAAAACTTATCAAAAAAACCGATTTATTAATAACTTGTATTAATAAATCGGTCAAACGCACTAATTAGGCATGTTCATCTTCGTAGTATCAGGGTTCAATCCAAAATAAAATACCACCGTCGCCACTAGGCTATTCACAATAATAAACGCCCAGTCAAATCCATCATGATGCAGCACATATCGACCAATCAGCGCACTCACTGCCAGCATAATCACAAAGCAGGCCGTAACACATTTTATGATCATTGGGTGCTTGATGGGCGGCTGCGCTTCATTGGTGCGATGTTTTTTTAGTAGCTTTTGGTTCATCATAAAGCCAACCAGATACATGATCGCACCCAATATCAAATAACCAAATAATCCCATAACAGCCCCTTAGTCGCACGCCACTTTATAGACAGTGTTAGAGCCCTGTACGATATACATGACATAGCTACTGTCAAGTCGCGGATTGATGTTTATGGCGGTGTCTTTGACTTTGGCAAGAACCATCATACCGTCCGACCTACCAATCATCGCATCCACATCATTCTTATTCAGATCCAGTGCATTTACTTTAAAATAATCCCAGCCCTTATCCACGTCAATAACTGCCAAAGGTGCAGGCTTATCCCAAACGTTAGGCAAGCCTTCAAGCTCTCTCATTTGCATGTTAAAGCCGCCTTCGACCTGATTAATCTTAATCTGCGCAGGCTCTTCGTGGCTTACCGTATAGCAGCCGATAAGATCGCCTGATGATGTGGCGACAGGTTCGGCATCTGATGAGGCATCATGATTAACTTTAGGCTCGCATGCCGTCAAGGCAATAAGCAGCCCCGCAGCACAAGAATATTTTAACGACAAAAAAGAAGCTTTCATGCTAATCATCAACACCACAAACCGATGAATTGGGTTCTAAATTTAAAATGGTTATTTTACCTTATGTTTATGTGATTTTGCCAGTAATAAATAGATCATGCGATGTTTTTATTCATAGATATTGACACAAGTTTTTTAATAAAACTTATTAAAAAACAAAATTGTATGAAGTCACCTTTTAAAATACCGCAAGCATCCCCACATAACATTCAACTATGTTATAATAAGCGCCATTTTCATTAGATTCATCAGTTTACAGCATAAAAAAGCGAGCACTCATGAGCGAACAACACTCAAATTCTCAATTAGCAACGTTGATTCAGTTAGGCAAGGAACAAGGCTATCTGACGTATGCCGAGGTCAACGACCAACTTCCAGAATCGGTCACCGAAAGCGATCAAATTGAGGACATCGTACAGATGCTGACCGACGTCGGCATTCCCATCTATGAAGTTGCTCCTGATGATGATGACATCTTACTTACCGATACCAGTAGCGACGATGAGATGGCAGCTGATGAAGCGGCAGCGGTTCTCGCCAGCGTAGAAACCGAACCTGGTCGCACCACCGACCCTGTGCGTATGTACATGCGCGAGATGGGCACCGTTGATCTATTAACTCGCGAAGGTGAAATCAGCATCGCTAAGCGCATCGAGGAAGGCACGCGCGAAGTTCAGTACATCATGGCCTACTGGCCTGGCACCGTAAAGTTCGTGCTGGATGAATACGCACAAATCGAAACCGGCGAGAAAAAAATCTCCGACATCGTCTCAGGCTTCTTAAATCTAGAAGATGATGAGTTTGAACTCAAAGAAGACAACGACATCGAGCCAGAAGACATTAAGGAGGACGACGACATTGATGATTTGGAAGAAGACGAAGAAGATCTAGATGGTGCAAGTAGCGGTGATGATGACAGCCATCTAGATCCAGAAGAAGTACGCGCACGTTTTGAAGAGATTGAACAGCTATTCAACCAATCCCAAAAAGCTCTAGAAAAATACGGACGCGGCAGCCCAGAAGCAAAAGCCGCCTACGATGAATTGGCGTCTCGCTTTATGCTTATTAAGCTAAATAACCGCCTATCTGAGCAAGTCATCGCACTCATGCGCGAGGTTTATGAAGACGTGCGCAACAGCGAACGCAAGATTATGCGATTGGTCGTGCGCCGCGGTAAGATGCCTCTTGGGGAATTCAAAAAAACCTTCCCAAGTAACGAAACCAACCTAGAGTGGCTACCATTACGCATCAGCGGTAAGCCCGCTTTTGCTGAGACGCTAAAAAAAGTCCTACCCGAGGTCGTCGCCCTCCAAGAGAGAATCTTAGCTCATGAGAACGACCTGCAAATGGACGTAAAAAACATGAAAGCTGTGGCGCGCCAAATGGCAATCGGGGAGGCCAAAGCTCGTCGCGCCAAAAAAGACATGGTTGAAGCCAACTTACGTCTGGTTATCTCCATCGCCAAAAAATACACCAACCGTGGCCTACAATTCCTTGACCTTATCCAAGAGGGCAACATCGGCCTGATGAAAGCGGTTGATAAGTTTGAATATCGTCGTGGTTATAAGTTCTCAACCTATGCCACTTGGTGGATTCGTCAGGCGATAACACGCTCTATCGCCGACCAAGCACGCACCATTCGTATTCCTGTGCACATGATCGAGACGATTAATAAAATCAACCGTGTCAGCCGTCAGCTGCTCCAAGAGATGGGGCGTGAGCCCACCCCTGAAGAGCTTGGCGAACGTCTAGACATGGACGAAGCCAAAGTGCGCAAAGTCCTAAAAATCGCCAAAGAGCCCATCTCCATGGAGACGCCAATCGGCGATGATGAAGATAGCCACTTGGGCGATTTCATCGAAGACAGCACCATCTCAAGCCCTGTGGATAGCGCCACTGCCGAAGGTTTGCGTGAAGCCACCCGAGAAGTGCTGGACAACCTAACCGAACGTGAAGCCAAAGTATTAAAAATGCGTTTCGGCATTGACATGGCGTCTGATCACACCCTAGAAGAAGTCGGCAAGCAGTTCGATGTCACCCGTGAGCGTATCCGTCAGATCGAGGCTAAGGCACTGCGTAAACTGCGCCACCCTTCACGCTCTGAACACCTACGCTCATTCCTTGAGGATGATTGATTTCATTTCATCACAAAAATAACCACCTTCGTGTGGTTATTTTTATTGATATCAGCCAAGCATCGGCACACCTTGAAATTTGGGCAGCTTGCCCCATTTTATCTTCAATCATTATCTAAAAGGCAGTCATCATGACCAAATTTACCAATCTAAATCGTGTACCCACCGCACCTAATGCTAAGCGCACCGAGATCCAAAATCCAGAACTGTGGAACTTCCCAATGGATTACCCTATCAGTATCATCGGACATGAAGGCGAGCATGACACATTGCGCAACGAAGTGACGCTGATTCTAGCAGAGATTTTCCCTGATTTTGATGCCGCAAGCATCATGGTCAAGCCATCCAAAACAGGTAAATTCCACGCCCTGCGCGCGAGACTCTATCTCACTTCTGCGGATGAAGTGAATCGCCTATATACCGCATTAGACAAGGCCAAAACGGTCAAAACAGTGGTATAAATCTCCTTGATTGATGTTATAATAAATCAAGCCAAGACCGCAATTAGGCGGTCTTTTTTATAGCTTACCGTATTTAATGCTTTTTTACATGACGACATCAAACACCATCCCAAAAAAATCCACCCTGCGCATTCTGCACACCTCTGATTGGCATCTTGGCAAACGACTTTACCAAGAGCAGCGCTATGACGAATTTGCGCAATTTTTGGATTGGCTCATTGATGTACTTAATGAGCACGAGGTGGATGTTTTGATTGTGGCGGGTGACATTTTTGACACGATGACACCAAGTAATAAAGCCCAAGAGCTTTATTATAAATTCCTAGGCAGCACTGCCAAAAGCGCTTGCCGTCATGTGATCATCACTGCTGGTAATCACGACAGCCCAACTTTCTTAGATGCACCCAAGACAATCTTGCGCGCGCTGAATGTTCAAGTCATCGGCATCGCAAGCGATGATATTAGCGATGAGCTTCTGATATTGCACAAAGGCGACACCCCTGAAGCCATTATCCTTGCTGTGCCTTATTTGCGCGACAAAGACGTTCGCGCTAGCAAAAGCTTTGATGACATCACTACCAAAGAGCATGACACCATCCAAGGCATCACTAATCATTATCAGACACTAAGCGAACAAGCCGAACAAACGCAAGCCGACATTCTCAATAAATTCAACAAAAAAATCCCCATCATCGCCACAGGGCATCTCTTCGCCGCAGGCGCCAGCGTCTCATCCAAGGACGACGGGATGCGCGATCTGTATGTTGGTACATTGGGTCAAATATCCGCCAACACCTTTGATAAGTGTATCGACTATGTGGCACTGGGGCACATTCACGCGCCACAAAAAGTTGCCGGCTACGATCACATACGCTACTGTGGCTCGCCGATTGCGATGGGTTTTGGCGAGGCAGGTAAAGCCAAGCAAGTGCTGTTGGTTGATTTTGATGATGCCAATACTAAGCCTAGTATCACGGCATTACCCGTTCCAGTGTTTCAAAAGCTTGCACGCATCAATGGCGACTGGGATCAAATCACCAAAGAATTGAGCAAACTTATCGAATATGGTCAGAGCATCTGGGTTGAGATTATTTATACAGGCAACGAGATTCGTCCGACACTCGTACAGGACATTCGTAGTCTGCTTGAATACAGCCTCGTCATCGCATTAAACATCCAAAACAAAACTCTGTATCAGCAAAGCCTTAGCTTACATCATCAAACAATCGATCTAAAACAGCTGACCGAGATGCAAGTTTTTGAAACCTTGCTCAATCAAAACGACATGGAGGATGCTGAACAGCAGTCCTTAAAACAAGCCTACCAAACTCTACTCACCGACCTACACGATACCGATCACCGCGCCGAATGACATGAAAATTTTAAGCCTAAAATTTAACAACCTTAACTCCCTTAAAGACAATTGGCACATTGATTTTACCGATGATGCGTTCGTACGCGATGGTATTTTTGCCATCATCGGTCAGACGGGTGCGGGCAAGACAACGATTTTGGATGCCATCTGCCTTGCCATCTACGGCGAGACGCCACGCATCAATCAAATTAGTACCACTCAAAACGAACTCATGAGCCTAGGCGCAGGTGAATGTGGCGCACAAGTTGAACTACTAATCAGCGGTAAGATGTATCGATTCACGTGGCAGCAACGCCGCGCTGGCGGTAAGGCGGATGGCAAATTACAAGCCATCAAACGAGAAATCAGTCAAATTAATCACGTAGGTGATGATGGCAAGATCTTAGAGAGTAAAATCAAACTATGCGAAAAAAAAGCCATCGAAATCATGCACATGAACTTTGAGCAATTTACCCGCTCTGTCATGCTTGCTCAGGGGAATTTTGCAGCATTTTTGAAGGCGGATGCTGGTGAAAAAGGCGAAATTCTAGAACAAATCACAGGTACCCAAATCTACGGCAGAATCGGTACTAAAGCCTTTGAAATTCAAAAACAAAAACGCCAAGAACTCACCGCACTACAAGACAAGCTTGACGACAGTGAGATCATGGCTGACGATGAGTTTAACACCTTAAAAGCAAGCATTGAGGCGGATAAAGCTGCACTTCAAAAAAAGCAAGACACCCTAAAAGACACCGAAACTCACATAAAAAAACTAGAACAAAAACAAACAATCGAACAAAAAATTCAAAAACTCACCCAATCGCTTGCCGAACACGAACAGGCTCGAGAACATTTTAAGCCAAAATTTGCAGCATTGGAGCTTGCCAATAACGCCTTTGCCATCCACGACGAATATGCCAAACTCTCCCATCTGCGTGAGCAAGAAAACCAAGTCAGAGATGATATTCTAAAGCTTGAAAGTGATCTTAATCACGCTCAGCAAAGCATCACCGAAAGCTCGATAGAACAAGACAATGCAGCCAAAAATTTAAAAGACGTCGAGAGCGAAGAGGCTGCCGCACAGCCTATTTTTAAGCAAGTTCGCGAGCTTGATGGTCAATTATCGCATCTAAATGAACAAAAGGATCGGCTTAATCAAACTATCAGCCAAAACAATCAAAACATTCAAGCATTAAACAACAACATCCAATCATTACTCAATGATCAAACCAAAACGAACGAAATCTTAAAAGAGCTACAAGATACGCTTCGTTATGATGTCGCCGATCTTGGGCAGGATCTGGGTCGTCTGAACGCAGAACACACACAGCTTAATAGTCAAATCCAAGAAATTCAAATACTTAATCAAGACCTTAACCATCATCAAGCTGCCCTTGATGGCTTACAAAACACCATCGCCCAAAAGCGTATTGATTATCAAGATGCCAAGACTCGATTAACCAACAGTCAGAAAAACTTTGAGCTAATACAGGCTGATTTTATCACCTTGACGGGAATACAAAGCCCCATCACTGCTGAAGCCATCATGCGGTACGGTATGTCCATCAACCAGAAAATTCAGCAGCAATCACAGATCAAATCCACACTAACCACCCTAAAAGACCCTTATGATCAATATCAGCTCAACCAAGAGCAGGTCGCTAAGCTACAAACTCAAATCGGCAACCTCACCAAGCAGATTGGCGAAATACAAAACACAGCCCAGCAGCTTGGCGATGAACTGGATAAAGAAAACAAAACCCTTATCACACTTGAGAATGCGCACGCCCTACGCCTACAAGTCAGCATTCTCAAAAAGCACCTTAGCAATCTACAAGATGGCAAACCCTGTCCACTGTGCGGCGCCATTGATCACCCTTATGCTGATAAGCACCCGCACCTGCACGAAGAAGAGAGCTCGGATGCAGAGACGATTAAACACACCAAGGACAAAATCAGCACCCTAAATAGCTCAATGCAAAGTAACAACCAACAACTTGCCGTCAGTAATAATAATTTAGATAATCTAAATAAAAACCTTGACGACATCATCAAGCAGCAACCCACTTTAAGACAAAAGATGCGAGAAGCGCTTGATGAGCTGTCAAGCATTAAGAATGATTTTAGTTTTGATATTAATCAATTGGATGACAATCTATTAAACAACCTAATCCTACAGAATCAGCAAACACTAGCACAGCTAAATAGCACGCATGCCAAGTACCAAGCACAAGAACCCGAATTGACCCAAGCGATTAATAATGTAGATAAATACACACAGTACTTTAGCAAGATCAAAGTCGAAGGCGAGACTTTAAAGGGCAACATTGCCAACACCCAAGACATCATCAATCAACAGACCAAACATCTTAATCACGCCTTGAATAACTTTAAGCAAAGCCATTTCAACATCGCGCATACTTTAGATAAGTATGACTTAACAATACGCAAAGGTGACTTCAATACAGAATTCACTATTGAAATCTTATCAAGCATATCAGATGATATTTTAGATAAAATTAATAAACTCAATCAAAAATATCAAACCCATCAAGACGCTAAAATCAAATATCAAGAATCTACTCGCATGCTTGATGGCATTAAAATCAGCCTTGATAATCAGCAGCAGCAACTTGATAAATTAAGCTTAGATAGCCATTCATATCAAGAAAAGTACACCAATATCCAAGATAACATCAGCAGCCTGCAAGCACAAAGGCAGGCGATATTTGGCGATAAAATTATTGATGATGAAGCCCTACTACTAAGGCAAAAACTTCAGCGCGGCAATGAGATGCTAAATAAAGCTGTCAATGCGCACAACCATCATCAAAACAATGCGTTATTATTGACCGAGCAGCTACAATCACTTAATAGCAAACTAAACAATCTATCTCAAGAAGCTAAACAAGCGACCGATGAATTCACGTCCACCTTACACAAAAAGGGATTTGATGATGAGGCAGCGTTCTTACAGGCTTGCTTAAATCACAACGACAGAGCAAAGTTAAGCCAAGAAGCGGATGCCATCTTATACGCTATTAAGCGCAGCAAAGAAAGCCTAGAAGAAGAGCATGACAATTTAAACACGCTCGCCCAATCCATCACCAACAAAGAAACACTTGATGAGCTCTATCACAGGCGAGATGAGCTGCAACAACAAGAACGCGAGTCCCTACAAAGCCTGGGTAAAAACCAACAAATCCTACAAAGTGCTGCTATTGCCCGCGAAAAACAAAACACACTAACCAATAACATCAAGCGCAAGAAGCAGGACATTCAAATCTGGACAAAGTTAAACGAGCTGATCGGCTCAGCAGATGGCAAAAAATACCGCAACTTCGCCCAAGGGCTAACACTGGATCTGATGCTATATCACGCCAATCAAGTACTTAGCCGAATGAACGAACGCTATATTTTAAAACATGGCAATGCCGATGACAGAAACTCACTAGAAATCAGCATCATCGACACCCATCAAGGTAATGAAGAGCGCAGCACAAAGAACCTATCAGGTGGTGAAAGTTTCATCATCAGTCTTGCGCTCGCCTTGGGTCTCTCCATGATGAGCAGTGACAAGGTTACGATTGACTCATTATTCCTAGATGAAGGCTTTGGCACGCTCGATGAAGAGATACTGGATATCGCCCTATCCACCTTGTCCGCACTTCAAGAAGAAGGGAAAATGATTGGTATCATCTCACATGTCGCCACACTAAAGGAGCGCATCAGCACTCAGATTCTCGTTCATAAAGGCGCTAATGGCACAAGTCGATTGAGTGGCGCCGGTGTCATTAGTGGTGGTTAAATAGAAGTCGGATTTTTTAAAATATCATTAAAAACACTTGACCTTTTTAAAAAATCCTATATAATATGCTGCATGTTTAACGACAACCACTTATGCCAGTGTGGTGAAATTGGTAGACACGACGGATTCAAAATCCGTTGCCCTTAAAAGCGTGTCGGTTCGAGTCCGACCACTGGTACCAACACAAACCCTTGAATATTCAAGGGTTTTTTATTGCTTATTCAAATATATATTAATACAACTGGCTATTTTGCAGAATAATAATCATACAACCATACAACAATCACCCTAGCCGCTCCACTCCTTCACCCCAAATACGAGATTTTTTAAATAAGATTAGTGGATTTACCGCCATTAAAGCCAACAAATTAAAAAACCTAGGGAATACCTAGGTTTTTTGATATATTTGACAATACTTTAACGACTTACTTTGGCGGTGTAATATTCACCACAAGCACATAATCCATCACGGCAGGCTTATGTTCCAACGCATTGTATTCCAAGCGAATGACATGCCTACCGTTCGCGATTACTTTATAACTGCCGTTGGCAAAATCGTGATAGTATGGCGTATTCAAAAAAGGCTTCATGCGCCCATCGGATACATAGACTGTCAGCGTATCACCCACAGCTGGATAAATAAAATAATCACAAGTATTACCCATAATACTATCTTGACGAGAGATGGCAGTGTGATCAACACGTTTTTGCACCAATTTAGGGCATTCATCGCCCACATTTGCCCGTCTCTGCTGCAACTTATCGTTTCTGGCGGGCGTATAATCCTCTGAGATGACAGCCGATTGCTCTGCCTTAACCACCTCTGCGCTCTCACTACCACAGCCAGTAAGCAGCAAAAAAAATCCCAAAGCCCATCGCCCTTTTGAGAGATCAGCCATAGATTTGTCTTTTGGGTGAAAAGCAATCATTTATCAGCCATGCATACTTTTGGTTGTTAAGAGTACAAATTTAAGAGTACAAATAAATCTAAAGAATACAAATTATAACATAAAATTTACAAAACTAAAACAAATAAGCCGCTGAACAAATCTTTATTAACCTGACAAAAATTCATTCACACAAGCGTTTAACGTCTTAGTTACTGCTTTGGTGGCAATCTGGGTGCGAGCGGTCGGATCGATTACCGCTCGACCGACCTCGTTCAAGGTTACACTTTGAGGTGCTTTTTCACTCACACAGCCACACACTCGATTTTCAATTTTGGTCTTTTGTGCGTCGCTCATGAGAATGCTGGCGGTTTTGTAAACTCGGTTGGCATTTAATTCATTTCGGCATTGATAATCGACAGCCTCCTTGAATAGACTGTTGCCAATATCACCCAGCATGCCGCCATTGCCGCCAGTTGCACAGCCAGATAATAACAATGTAACCACGCCAAATACAGCTAATTTTTTCATAACATATCCTTAAAATACAAGATTAATCATCAATAATGTCAAAAAATTTAGCTGTCAAAAGATTCGCCAAATCATCAGGGGCAGCACCTATATCTAGCCCACGCTTGCCACCGCTCACATATATGTTATCAAGGGCTTGGGCGGACGAATGTATCACGGTTGTTAGGCGTTTTTTCTGCCCAATGGGACTAATCCCACCCACGATATAGCCCGTTAAGCGTTCGGCATCGGCAGGGTTTGCCATAACAAGCTTTTTTACGCCGACAGCCGTTGCCATTTTCTTTAAATTCAGCAAATGACACACGGGCAGTATCGCCACAAAATACGCCTTGCCATCCGTAACGAGCAAGGTTTTAAACACCGTGTCAGGCGATAAACCTAACTTTTCGGACGCTTCCAACCCAAAATTGGTGTTATTTGGATCATGGTCGTATTCATGAATACTGTGGGCGATTTTTTGGTTTTTTAATAGACGAATGGCAGGGGTCATGACATTACTCAATCGGCTTTAAAGGTTGTACCACATCGGCATTTTGCCCACGATGACGCAAATAATGGTCAAGTAGGACAATGGCAAGCATCGCCTCGGCAATCGGTGTGGCTCGCACGCCCACACAAGGGTCATGGCGACCTTTGGTAATCACGTCTGTGGCTTCACCGTCTAGGTTAATCGACTTGCCTGCAGTGGTGATACTGGCGGTCGGTTTTAGGGCAATGGCGACACGAATGGTCTGCCCGCTACTAATCCCACCCAAAATCCCGCCTGCGTGATTGGCACAAAAGCCGTCAGGGGTCAGCTCGTCTCGGCTTTCATGCCCAAACTGCTCGGTAACCGCAAAGCCATCGCCAATCTCCACGCCCTTAACGGCATTGATAGACATCATCGCATGGGCAATATCGGCATCCAGTCGGTCAAAAATCGGTTCACCCAAACCCACAGGGACATTTTCGGCAAAAATCTCCAACTTCGCCCCACAGCTTGTGCCTTGTTCACGCAAGGACGTAACCAATTTTTCAAAGCGTGGTATAGCATCAATATCCCCACAAAAAAACGGGTTTTGGTTCACAATATCCCAATCTAGTTTGTCTGTCTTTTCGGTGCCGATTTGGGTAACATGACCACGAATGACCACGCCCAAGCGTTCTTTGAGATATTTTTTGGCAATCGCCCCTGCCGCCACACGCATGGCAGTTTCACGAGCAGACGAACGTCCACCGCCACGATAGTCCCGAAAGCCGTATTTCATCGTGTAGGTATAATCGGCATGATTGGGGCGAAAGGTCGTGGCGATGTTGCCATAGTCCTTTGATTTTTGGTCGGTGTTGCGAATGAGTAGCCCAATCGGTGTGCCTGTGGTACGCCCCTCAAACACCCCAGAGATAATCTCCACCACGTCATCTTCTTTACGCTGAGTGGCGAATTTGGACGTGCCGGGTTTACGGCGGTCAAGCTCGGCTTGCAAATCCGCCTCGCACAGCTCCAAATTGGGCGGTACACCGTCCACAATCGCCATAAGCCCCACGCCATGCGACTCGCCACAGGTGGTTACGGTAAAAAGTTGCCCTATTGTGTTGCCTGACATGTTACACCCCCTTTACTCGCTCAACCTGTCTTTTGAACTCATCACGATATTCCAAAAGCTCCTCGCAGGTAATGGCAAAAATCCCACTTCCGCCTTTTTGGAAAGTGAGCCAGTCAAACTGAATCTCAGGATAAGATTGGCGTAACGCCCATTCGCTGTCGCCCACTTCGCACACCAACAGCCCGTCTTTTGTCAGATAGTCAGGGGCGTGGTACAAGATTTGATGTACCAAATCCAACCCATCCTGCCCTGCCGCTAAGGCATGTTCTGGCTCATGCAAGAACTCCGGCGGTAGCTCCGCCATGACCGCCGCATCCACATAAGGCGGATTGGTTACAATCAGTTCGTACTGATTCTCGGCAGGGATTTTGGCAAATAGATCACTCTCAATGAGATTGACCTGATGAGATAATTCATGATGCTCGACGTTCGTCCATGCCACTTCTAGGGCATCTTTATCAATGTCCGCCCCGTCGACGTTGGCATCGGGGAAAGCTGTCGCCAAAGCAATGGCGATACAACCTGATCCTGTGCAAAGGTCTAAAATACGCTCAGGTGGTGTCAGCTGTAATTCCTGCAAACCATGATTATAGTAATCAGCTTTATTGGCATCATCCACATCAAAATACGGATAGAATCTTTGATTGATTAGCTCAGCAATTGGCGAGCGCGGGATAAGGACACGCTCATCAACATAGAACGGCAAATTACAAAAATACGCCAAATTAATCAAATATGATAACGGCTTACGCTGCGTGATACGAGCAGATAGCAGCTCAAGTACCGCTTGTTTTTCGCTGTCTGTCAATCGACAATCAAGAATCTCAGGGTCCGCAGACCAATCTAGTGATAATGTGTGCAAGACTATCGCCGCTGCTTCAGCAAATTCATCGGTCGTCCCCTGTGCCACCACCACGTCATATTCACGCAGCTTGCTCACGCAAAAACGGATAAAATCACGAATCGTCCGCAGATTTCTACCCGCCTCGTCCAGCTCAGCATACAGCTCATCAAGTTGAGCCTGACTCATTTTACCTTCGGTCAAGTTATCGTCTTGAAACTCGTGTTCAAGGCTTTGATCAAAGTCTTGGTCAAAATCGCCCGCAAATTCATCGCTAAATTGGTGTGTGCCTGACATGGTATTCTCTTGATAAATAAAATCATCATTATAAAGAAAAATGGCTGATTTTAAAACCGATTTTAGGAAGGTTTAATGCATAAAAATAGTTTTTTTGACTAAAAGTTGTTAAAATAATCAAATTAACCATATTCAACATCCATAAGAGACACCCATGACTGACAAATTGTCCTTTTGTTTGCCTACTGACATCACGCCCGAGGTTTTTTTGGCAGAATACTGGCAAAAAAAGCCCCTACTTATCAAAAACGGCTTGCCTGCCCTTGTGGGTATGTTTGAGCCGACAGACGTGCTTGATTTGGCGATAGAAGACGGCGTATCAGCACGGCTTATTACCCAAAAAGAAGACAACTCAAAGGAGTGGACGCTTAAAAATTCGCCTTTGACTGAGCAAGACCTGCAAAACACCCCACGCCTGTGGACAGTGCTGGTACAAAACCTAGAACAGTGGTCGCCCGAGCTTGGCGAGCTGTGGCAAGCCTTTGATTTTATTCCAAAATGGCAACAAGACGACATCATGGTATCGGTCGCTGGGGCGGGCGGTTCGGTAGGCGAGCATTATGACGAATATGACGTGTTTTTAGCACAAGGCTATGGCTCTCGCCGTTGGACGCTTGGCAAAATGTGCGATAGCGACACGCCATTTATCGAAGGTCAGCCCATTCGCCTGCTTGACGACATGGGGCAGATTATTTTTGATGAAATCCTAGAAGCAGGGGATGTGCTGTATGTACCGCCACGCCTTAGCCATTATGGGGTCGCCCAAGACGACTGCTTGACGTTTAGCTTTGGGTTTCGCCGTCCCAACATGGTGCAAATCCTAGACGAAATAGCGGACGTTGCTACAGGCGAACACACCCTATTCTCTCCGCTTATCCTGCCCCAAGCCTTACAAAACAACGCTTATGAGCTAACAGACGAGAGCATTACCGCCATAAAAAGCGAGCTTATCAATCTGCTAAATTCTGACAAAGGTAACGCCATTTTAACCCAAGCATTGAGCGAACTGGTCAGCAAACGCCAGTATGACCTAGTCGCCTTTGATGACGAACTTGCCCCCGATAAGCTTGCCGAACGCTTGCAAAATGGCGAATGCTTGATGATAAATCCCGCCTGCCGATTTGTCCGACAAAACGATGAGTGGTACATCAATGGCGAATGCGTGTGTTTTAATGACAAAGAGCTGGCACTCATTGACCGCTTTACCAATCATGACGTGATTACGTTTAACGACTTAGACAATGAGTTATTGACAAGTAGTACAAATTGGCTCAATGATAATTGGCTGATTTTGCTCTGATATCGTCTATCATTAATTAAACCCAATCTTGCATTGGGCTTTTATTTAGCCAATAAACTAATTATAAATACAAAACTTCACAAAAAACCCTCATATCGTTATAAAAATTATCACTAAAAACACACAACTGTACACAAACCCCCTACTGTTACTAGATAAATAACTTTAGAATACGCGTGTTTATTGATTAGCATTAATGAATGTTTTTAAATTGATTAATTTTTGTTCAGTTCTTTTGCAAGCTAAGTCCTAAATTCCGCCTTGTCTTTTTATGGCAACATTAGAATGATAGATTTATTTTGCAAACGTTCTATTTTCTTTTTATCCTAATATTGAGGCATGCAATGAGTCATGTTTCATTGCCTAAGAAGCCAGATGCAGAATTTTTCGGCACGTCTTGGTTGGTTTTTGGTGGTTGTGGTAGTGCTGTTTTGGCAGCTGATATTCCAGAGCTAGGTATTGGTTTTGCTGGTGTTTCTTTGGCATTCGGTCTGACAGTTTTGACCATGGCTTATGCTGTGAGTCATATTTCAGGCGGTCACTTTAACCCTGCAGTAACGCTAGGCTTGGTTGCAGGCGGTCGTTTCGGCGCAAAAGACGCATTTGGCTGTATCGGAGCGCAAGTAATCGGCGGTATCGCAGCGGCGGCTGTGCTGTATGTATCGCTTCAGGAGCGACAGGTTTTGACGCTGTGGCAAGCGGCTTTGCTTCGAATGGTTTTGGCGAACATTCATCAAATGGCTATTCAATGATGGCGATATTGGTGGCAGAAGTTGTATTAACCGCGTTCTTCCTAATCATCATCCATGGCGCAACTGACAAGCGCGCACCAGCAGGCTTTGCGCCTATCGCGATCGGTCTGACTCTAACGCTAATCCACTTAATCAGCATTCCAGTATGAACACCTCGGTAAACCCTACACGTAGTACGGCAGTGGCAATATTCCAAGGTGGCTGGGCGATTGAACAGCTTTGGTTGTTCTAGGTAGCACCAATCATCGGTGGTGTGCTAGGTGGTGTAATTTACCGCGCGCTGCTTGAAACACGCGATTAATCCCCTCCAATAAAAATGAGCCTAAATCAGGCTCATTTTTATTGTGTATTTTATACCCAGCCAAGCACCCTAAGCCACGCCATGCCCACCGCCATGCCTATCATGCTCACCACCGTGGTAAATGCCAAAATGTTCGCCGCCAACACGTCATTACCGCCCATTGCCTTTGCCATGACATAGCTTGCAGCGGCGGCAGGGCTTGCCACCATGACAAACAGCACGCCAAACTGTACAGGCGGTAGGGCAAACGCCACACCAATCAGCACCGCAAGCAGTGGAGCGACAATAATCCGCCCAATGCTTGCCTGCATGGAGACGCCCGACAGCCCTAACATAGACTTAATGTCCAGCGTCGCGCCTGCACATATCAAGGCAAGTGGCAAGGCAATGTTTGACAGTAGCTGACCTGTTTTGGCAATCGGTGTGGGCGGTAAAGGTAAGCCTACCCCCTTATAAATAAAGGCAGACACCAAGGCGATGATGAGCGGATTTTGAAAAATCTTAATCACAATGTCCCGACTTTGAGCCAATAACCCCTTACTCTGGCTCGTGCGTGATAAGGTAATGACCGACAAAATGTTATACAAAATCGTCAAAATCCCCATATACACCGCCCCCACGCTCGTCCCCACCGCGCCATAAGCGTTGGTTGCCACCGACAGTGAGATAATCGCCATGTTCGAGCGGAATACCCCTTGTACGAATACGCCCTTATCACGCACGTCCTTGATGAGCATTTTGGCGTACAGTTCCGCCCCAAAAAATAGTACAAAAGTCGTCAAAAACCCTGCCATGATGAGCGGGAACTGCTCGGCATAGTTCACTTCGCTTTTTATCACACTAAAAAACAGCAGGCACGGCAAACCAAAATTAAAGACGATTTTGGATGCGGTATCAATAAAATCCTCATCAATCTTGCCCGCCCTTTTCATATAAAAACCTAGCCCCATCAAGGCTAGGTTTGGAAAGACAATCATGAAGGCGAAATTAATGGCTTGGAGGATTTCTTGGGGATTCATGGTAACTTTCTCAACAAATCCAAACTTAATTCTTGACAAGAATATACCATATCCATTTCTTGCAAGTAAACATTGGCTTGATAAACTTCATCAGCCACAAACAAATAAACATCGTGATTGGTAATGGATTTTGCTTTTTCTTGTGTCAAATCCGTTCCCAAAGTAATCTCAATCATCACATCAATTGGGGTCATTTGAGCAGTTTTAATAAATTGCTTATAGCGTTCTCGCAAAGTACGTTTTGCACCAATGCCATAACTTTTGCCATTTAATTCAAAAAACAAATCAAATTCTGTGGATTTATCGGCATTATCGTGAACTTTTTTGATTGCGTTCTTATCAACTCCCAATCCAATCAAAACCGACAAAATACGATTTTCATAATCCGTGCCACTATGGCTGGTAATGGATTGGTTGATGCTTTCAGCAAAAACAATCATAAAAATTTGATTGGGTTCTAAACCAAACTTTTGCAATTCTTGACTTTGCTTGGATAAGCTTAAAATAAATTCATCGGTTGTTTTTGAAATAAATCCATTGTCCAAACTTTCAAAGAAAGCCAATCACAATAAAGCCCCATTTACCCGAGTGGTATAAGGGTTAAAAACTGTGATTTTATCATATTCCAAAGATAAGGGATTAAGTTCTTTTAATTTATCCAAATCATAAATAGATTTTAGTTTGGCTTCTTGCAATAACAAATCTTTAATCAAATATAATTTTAAAGAAAATACCAATACTTCTGCATCAGTAGAAGTATTGGTTTGGGTGAAAATTTCTGATAAATTATTAAATTGATTTTTGGCAGTTTTTGTTGGTTGATTAAAATTATCCAATACGGATTTCTTAAATAACTCCAAATCCTTAGCAGTCAAAAACAATTGGTATTCTTGCAAAATAGCGTTCACTTGCAAATCTCTTAACTTTGCTTTGATGATATATTTTAAAAACAGATAAAATTTTAAATTAATGTCTGATTTTTCTTGTTTAATTTCAATTTTAGGCAACTTCATTTAATTTTTCTCCATCAAATAGCACTTTGCGAATATGCTCTGCTAAGGCATAAATTACAGGTACAGCCACACTATTACCAAATTGCTTATAGGCTTGATTATCACTAACAGGTATCACATAATCATCAGGAAATCCTTGCAATCTACCCGCTTCTCTTGGGGTTAATTTGCGTGGATTTTTACCTTGTTGCTCAATCAAAATCTCAGAGCCATCTTTATAATATCTGGCACTAATAGTGCTGGTATAATCCGAATTTTTATTAAACAGGCAATACCCAAAACCATTGCCTTTTTGTTTATGTTCCAATTTTCTGCGTTGATGACCTGCCCATAATTTATCGGAAATGGTATATTTGTCATCAACGCTTTCTTGTAAAATACTACCAACTTTGGACGGCTTAACGATATTTTTTAAATAATTAAAATCAATATTGGCTGTTTGATTAAAATCATTCAAAATAGCAATAATATAAATGCGTTCACGATTTTGGGGAACACCAAAGTTTTTGGCATTTAAAATATCAGCATAAACACGATAGCCCAATTCTTCCAAAGTTTGTTTTACCACCAAAAAAGTATTACCCTTATCGTGATTTTTAAAGCCTTTGACATTTTCTAAAAATAACAGTTTGGGCTTGTGGTATTTAGCAATGCGAGCCACATCAAAAAATAAAGTACCACGAGTATCATCAAAACCTTTTCTTAACCCAGCAATGCTAAATGCCTGACAAGGAAATCCTGCCAAAATAATATCGTGAGGCGGAATGTCTTTGGCTTCAATTTGTGTAATATCGCCATAGGGCATTTCATTAAAATTGGCGTGATAAGTTTGCTTGGCGAACTTATCCAATTCTGATGAAAAAACAAATTCAATGTCATCGCCAAAGGCTTGTTCAAAGCCTAAACGAATACCGCCAATTCCTGCAAATAAATCAATGGCTTTTAATTTGGTTTGGGAATTACATTCTCCAAACTCAAAAGATATTTGTTTCATATCACACTCAATCACTCAATTCTTTTTTGGCTTTTACCATCTTCTTAACCGTCATCGCAAGTAAACTCACCGCCGCAGGGGTAACACCGCTGATACGGCTTGCTTGCCCCAATGTTGCAGGGCGGACTTGAGTGAGTTTTTGCACGATTTCGTTGGATAAGCCTGACACGCTTGCATAATCAAAATCAAGCGGTAGAGCCGTGTTTTCAAGGCGTTTCATCTGCTCAATCTCATCATTTTGGCGGTCAATATAGCCTTGATATTTAACACTAATCTCAATCTGCTCGCCCACGTCATCGCCCACCGTACTGTCTGACACTTTGGCAATGTCGGCAAAGCTGATATTTGGGCGTTTTAAAAGGTCAAGCAGGCTGTTTTCTTTGGTCAAAATCTCGCCTGTATTTTCCATAAAGGCTTTACCAATGGCGTTATTTGGCGTTGCCCAGATGTCTTTTAGGCGGGCGGTTTCGCTGGCGATGGACTCCATTTTTTGATTAAATTTCGCCCAGCGTTCATCGTCTACCAGCCCAAGCTCTCGCCCAATGGCGGTCAAGCGTTCGTCCGCATTGTCTTCACGCAGTAGCAGGCGATGTTCGGCACGACTTGTAAACATACGGTACGGCTCTTTGGTGCCGTGAGTTATCAAGTCGTCCACCAACACGCCAAGATACGCCTCGTGCCGTTGTGGTGTCCACGATGCCTTGCCAAGTGCCATGCGTCCTGCATTTAGCCCTGCCAGTAGCCCCTGTGCCGCCGCCTCTTCATAGCCTGTCGTGCCGTTGATTTGCCCTGCAAAATACAAACCGTCAATGGATTTGGTTTCTAGCGTGGGTTTGAGATTTTGCGGGTCAAAATAATCGTATTCAATGGCGTAGCCAGGGCGTGTGATATGAGCATTTTCAAGCCCACGCATAGAATGAATAAACTCAATTTGCACATCAAAGGGCAGGCTCGTTGAAATGCCATTGGGGTATAGCTCATGCGTGGAGAGGCCCTCAGGCTCAATAAAAATCTGATGACTGTCTTTGTCGGCAAAGCGATGAATCTTATCCTCAATGCTTGGGCAATAACGGGGTCCCACCCCTTCAATCTTACCGCTAAACATGGGCGAGCGGTCAAGGTTGGCACGGATAATGTCATGCGTGCGTTCGTTGGTGTGCGTAATATAACACATGATTTGGCTTGGGTGCATGGCAACATCGCCCATATAACTCATCACAGGCAAGGGCGTATCCCCTGGTTGTGGGGTCATCACACTAAAATCCACCGTACGAGCGTCAATACGAGCAGGCGTACCTGTTTTTAGTCGTCCGACTGGCAGTTTAAGCTCACGCAAACGGTCGGCAAGACGAATAGACGGCATATCGCCTGCCCGTCCACCGCTTTGGTGGTCTAGCCCGACATGAATCACCCCACCCAAAAACGTCCCCGATGTCAGCACCACTGCACGGGTATTTAGACGAATGCCCGTGGCTGTAACCACCGCCACCGCACGCCCGTTCTCCACGATAATATCGTCCACAGGTTGCTGAAAAATCGTCAAATTTGGCTGATTTTCAAGCGTATGACGGATACTTGCCTTGTATAAAATACGGTCGGCTTGGGCTCGGGTCGCTCGCACGGCCGCCCCCTTTCGGCTGTTTAGCACCCGAAACTGAATGCCTGCCTTATCAGTTGCGAGTGCCATTGCCCCGCCCAGTGCATCCACTTCACGCACCAGATGCGACTTACCGATACCACCAATGGCAGGGTTACAGCTCATCTGCCCTAGCGTCTCAATGTTGTGCGTGATAAGTAGGGTATCTGCCCCCATGCGAGCGGACGCAAGAGCGGCCTCTGTGCCTGCGTGTCCGCCACCGATGACGATGACATCAAATGTCTTGGTTAAAAAGCTCATAAGATTATATATTCTTAAAAAGAAACCGATTATTTTAGCATAATTTTAATCATTGGGCATTAAAAAAGAGCGTATCAACGCCCTTAAATGTTATCCAAATACTCCGACTGAATTTCTTTTGGCAGTTTTTCAATCAATGCCAATTTCATGTTTTTATCATCGCCATTCATTACCATATCAATAAGCGGTGTGCCGTCAAACGGTAAATCATCTACCTTTTGGGCAAAATTTGCCAAATAATACGCTCCGTCCACGTCATTATCCGCCATAACCCTATCATAAACGGCACGAAAAGCCGATTCGCTCGCCCCATTATTGGCAATCAAAAGATGAATAGCCCCTAGGGCGGTATTTGGCTTTTGGCACAGACTGATGACTTGCTCAGAAATGCTTGGCATGATGACTCCTTAAAAACAAAAAGAAAAAGGCGTAATAGTTATCACGCCCCCTTTTTTTGGCTAGCCTTATACTTCTGGGCTATGCTCTTCAATCAGTGGCTTTAATTCACCCGATTGGTACATTTGTAGAATGATGTCGCTACCACCAATCAGCTCGCCATTTACCCATAACTGTGGGAAGGTTGGCCAGTTGGCAATCAGTGGCAAGGTGCTACGAATTTCAGGGTTTTCTAGGATATTAACAAAGGCAAATGGTCTGCCGATTTGAGTCAAGACTTCCACGGCACGGGCTGAAAATCCGCATTGGGGAAATTGTGGTGTGCCTTTCATATAAAGCAGTACGGCGTGGTCTTTGATTTGGTTTTCAATCAAGGTTTTGATTTGGGGATTGATGTCGGTCATGGTTTACTCCGATTTGGGAAATTTGGGTTATTATGGGGGCAGCTGGGGATTTTTACAAGGATTTTTTGTATAGGGCGTGCTGAACCTTTATAATACTATTTGTAATATAGAAATATTTTAGAGATAAAATACTGTTTTTTCATGAAAAATGGCTAACTCTTGTTTTTCATTGCAAACACAAAAGTTCAGCACGCCCTAAAAGCTCATCGCTTGTCAGCACGGTCGCAAATTCGCCATGCAAATTGGCAAGGCTGATTTCATGCACAAGTTGGCTATCAAACCGCTCGCCTGTCGCTCCCATTCTATCAAAAGTCGCCGTGCCGTCCGATACCACAAAAGTGGTAAAGCCTAGATTGCTTGCCATGCGTGCGGTCGTGGATACACAGTGATTGGTCGTAAGCCCTGCAAGGACAAGGGTGGTGATGTCCGCTTTGGTCAATTGCTCATGTAAATCCGTGCCAATAAAACTGCTATTGACATGCTTTGTAATGGCAGTTTCATGGGCTTGGGGTTTGGTCAGCTCAATCCATTCAAAGCCTTGGTGTGTCGGGTGTAGGCGTGATTGGGGTGTGGTTGATAAATGGCGAATGTGAAAAATCGGCAAGTCCCGCTCTCGCCAATGGCTCAATAACTTAAAACAAACCTGCTCACAGTTTGGGTTATTGCGATTGCCACCCCAATAGGCTTCATCATAAAAGCCTTGTTGTAAGTCAATGAGTAATAAGGCGGTATTTTTGGTAATCATTTGATTTTCCTGTATTTATTGGCAACTAAATTTACAATTATGTCAAGCTAAGATTTTTTAACCAATAACACCACCGCACTCGCCCAAATGCCCTCGCCACGCCCTATCCAGCCCATTTTTTCATTGGTGGTCGCCTTGATACTCACGCAGTCCACACCTGTGCCAAGCACACCTGCGATGGTCTCACGCATGGCGGTGTTGTGCGGGGCGATTTTTGGGCTCTCGCAAATAACCGTCATGTCGGCATTGCCAAGCGTATAGCCATGTGATTTGACAAGTTCATAGACGTGCTTTAACAAAATCTTGCTATCCACCCCCTTGAACGCAGGGTCGGTATCGGGAAAATGCCGTCCAATGTCGCCAAGTGCCAACGCTCCGAGCAGTGCATCCGCCAAAGCGTGCAACAACACATCGCCATCTGAGTGAGCCTTAATGCCGTGCGTGTGAGGAATACGCACACCGCCAAGCGTTACAAAATCGCCTGTCGTAAAAGCGTGAACATCTATGCCTTGACCGATTTTTATCATGATCTAACCTTGCAATCAATATATGTTTTAAGAGGTCACATTATAGTATGCCTTGCATACGACTTCAATATGACCATCAACTTAAAGCAAACACTTAAAAAACAACAAAGCATTTCTTAAATTAAGCTAAATAAAATCACTTGTTTGCCGCTCTTATAATGGTGATTATTAAAAACTTAGATACAACGATTTAACCCCTCTTATTGCACAGGCATTAACTTAGAAAATAATCCAGTAAAATAGAAAAATAAATCAAACAAAAGATGAAGAAAAATCAAGTGAATTATTGCCTTGCCTATTCCAATCCCGATAGGACTTTTGAATCAAATTAAGATATTGAGTTTCAATACACGCACCCGTATGGGGTGCGATAATATCACTCACTCCCATCAAGCTTTGATTGTCGTTTCAACACACGCACCCGTATGGGGTGCGATTATCCCATGTACCCCTACGGCTATCCAGTCACTGGTTTCAACACACGCACCCGTATGGGGTGCGATACGACACGACACGACACGACGCGCCTACTATATAGTTTCAACACACGCACCCGTATGGGGTGCGATTTTTTACATCGCGGTATGCGATGCGTTGGTTTTTGTTTCAACACACGCACCCGTATGGGGTGCGATAAAATAAATAAAAAAATAAATAAAAAAATAATAGTTTCAACACACGCACCCGTATGGGGTGCGATTCAAGCCATAAGGAGGCTATAATGACTGGACACGTTTCAACACACGCACCCGTATGGGGTGCGATGGGGGGGGGATAAAATAAGCAGGCTTGTTTCAACACACGCACCCGTATGGGGTGCGATGCCAAAAAATTATAAAATAGTCTGTAGGCTGTTGTTTCAACACACGCACCCGTATGGGGTGCGATTAACTGGCATCGGCGGTCATTGACAGGACGGTAAGTTTCAACACACGCACCCGTATGGGGTGCGATGTAAGACGAGCGTTATAATAAGCGCAAATAGACGTTTCAACACACGCACCCGTATGGGGTGCGATTATAATATAAATAAAAATAAATATTACATGACGCGTTTCAACACACGCACCCGTATGGGGTGCGATCTAAGCGGCTTAAAATAATTTAGCAAAGCGATAGTTTCAACACACGCACCCGTATGGGGTGCGATTATATATATAATATAAATAAATATTACATGACGCGTTTCAACACACGCACCCGTATGGGGTGCGATTTTGCGTGATTATTTAGATGGTTTTGACGAAGATGTTTCAACACACGCACCCGTATGGGGTGCGATTTTTACAAACTGGATAACCATTAGGGATATTATGTTTCAACACACGCACCCGTATGGGGTGCGATAGTTCGCAGACAGGCAACTTGGGTCATTGTCGGCGTTTCAACACACGCACCCGTATGGGGTGCGATCAAAATCCCCAAAGCCCAGCTCATCGCCGCCGCTGTTTCAACACACGCACCCGTATGGGGTGCGATGCTATTGAGAGAGATTGACAGGGGTTTTTACAAGGTTTCAACACACGCACCCGTATGGGGTGCGATAAAATAAATAAAAAAATAAATAAAAAAATAATAGTTTCAACACACGCACCCGTATGGGGTGCGATTCAAGCCATAAGGAGGCTATAATGACTGGACACGTTTCAACACACGCACCCGTATGGGGTGCGATGGGGGGGATAAAATAAGCAGGCTTGTTTCAACACACGCACCCGTATGGGGTGCGATGCCAAAAAATTATAAAATAGTCTGTAGGCTGTTGTTTCAACACACGCACCCGTATGGGGTGCGATTAACTGGCATCGGCGGTCATTGACAGGACGGTAAGTTTCAACACACGCACCCGTATGGGGTGCGATGTAAGACGAGCGTTATAATAAGCGCAAATAGACGTTTCAACACACGCACCCGTATGGGGTGCGATTATAATATAAATAAAAATAAATATTACATGACGCGTTTCAACACACGCACCCGTATGGGGTGCGATCTAAGCGGCTTAAAATAATTTAGCAAAGCGATAGTTTCAACACACGCACCCGTATGGGGTGCGATTATATATATAATATAAATAAATATTACATGACGCGTTTCAACACACGCACCCGTATGGGGTGCGATTTTGCGTGATTATTTAGATGGTTTTGACGAAGATGTTTCAACACACGCACCCGTATGGGGTGCGATTTTTACAAACTGGATAACCATTAGGGATATTATGTTTCAACACACGCACCCGTATGGGGTGCGATCCGCAACGCAGAACAGAAGTTAAGAGAAAAATACGTTTCAACACACGCACCCGTATGGGGTGCGATAGCCTTTGTTTAAAGGCTATATCTTTAAGGCTTAGAATGGGTAAAATCGCTAACCTAAGCCTTAAAAAGGCCATTGATTATAAATGAACTTGTTTTTATTTTCAATTGTTAAATAATTCAAAAACTTAGCTCATCGCTAACCTGCCTGTATTTTGATGAGAACTGCCCGTTAGCGAGCCACGATTTACCTCTTTTTTATCACAATATCAGCGTATCTTGAAACAAATCCACACTCTTTTTTGCCCCATGATGTTCCACTTTGCCACGCCATTTACTGCCCAAATGATAAAACCGCAAACTGTCCTTGTCAGGGTCGTACGCCTTTAATAGCTTGTCTTTTAATACCACCCATTGGTCGGGCATGATGTCGCACTCAAACACCGAATACTGCACTCGCACGCCATAATCTTGGCAATGTTTGGCGATGTGCCTTAGGCGCTTTTGCCCGCCGTCATCCATCGCCACATCATAACTGATTAACATTAACATATCTCATCATCTCATCAAAAACGGTGGATATTCTGCCAAATCCCCACGCAAATGCCGAGCCAGTAGCATGGCTTGCACATGGGGAAGTAGCCCGATTGCAATCTCCTCGCCCAAAAATGGGTGCGTGATTTTCTCTTGCTTTTTGGCTTGCAAGGCTTGAAACACCGCCCGTCTTGCATCATCTTTTAGAATCACCGCACCGCTTATCTCTTGGCGAAAATCATCAGGCTTAATCTGCCCACGATTGATGAGCGACAGCACCATTCTATCCACCCACCACGCCCGAAACTCTTCGAGCATATCCTGCGACAAACTGTTTCGCCCCGACCTATCGGCATGAAAAAATCCCACTTGCGGGTCAAGCCCCACGCCCTGCAACGCTCCACTTATCTCCTTGCCAAGCACGCTATAAAGGAGCGACATCAAGGCATTCACACCATCACGGGGCGGACGACGGTTTCTGCCCTCAAAGCTAAACCCAGTCGCATGCCCAATCATCTGCCCAAAAACGGCAAAATAACAAGACGCACAATTGCCCTCAATCCCACGAATCACCTCCAAACTCTGTGCCTGTTTTAGGGCGTGAAGTCCTTGATTTAGGGCGATAATGGCATTTTGAATCTCGTCATTGTCGCCATGATTGCGGATATGGCGTTGCAAAACACGCTTGCTGGCACCAATTTTGACGGCGATGATGTTTTTGGCAATCGGCACAGGGTTTGAATCCGACACCCGATATTGGGTACGCCTTAGTAACACATTACCACTTTGGCGACCAACAAAACGACCCAAAAACCGCCCATGTTCGGTAAAAAACGCCAAATTCACGCCATATTCCCCACAAAATTCCAATAAAAATGGCGACACCAACACATTACCAAAACAAAAAATATGCTCTATGGCATGAATGGGCAATTGAGCGACCTTTTGGCGGTTTTGCTCCACCACGAGCGTTTCTCGCTCCTTATGTAAATAAGTGCCTTGGGTTGTGATATAGAGTGTGTTTTTGAGTTTTTTCATGTCATATCACTCAAAAAGTTGCTTGGCATATTGAATGGATTTGTCTTTTTGCAATAACTTAGGTTCACAAATATCCACAAGTGAACACGCCTTACAGCGTTTGTCATAAATCGGCAATGGCGTTTGTCCGCTTTGTAGCATGGTGCGAACACTGTCAATGGTTGCCAGCGTTTTGGCGCGCAGTTCCTCATCAAAGACCACCGCCAAGCGATGACGGGTTTTGCCATACCACAGCGAGCCACTTGCCACTGTCCGCCCCGTCATCTCTTCTAGACACATCGCTTGCGAGCAAAGCTGAATCTTATCAATGTCGGTAGGCTTAGGCTTGCCGTGCTTATATTCCACAGGGTGCATGTCGCCATTTTTGGATACTTCCACCATGTCAAGCACGCCCGACAGCCCAAGCGTATCCGATAAGACGTGTACACTTCGCTCAAAACGAGTACCTTGACGAGTTTCAGGCTCACCGCCATCTACCCGCTCATGGAGCAGTTTGCCTTGTGCGGTCAGATAATTCTCCGCCCATGCTTGTTCATTGTGAATCAAGGCACATTGACGCGGGCAAAAGGCGTAATGTTGCAGGGCGGAGAGCAAGATAAGGCGTTTATCAGAATCCATCAATTTCTTCTGGCGTTAGCCCTGCTAGGTTGTTTAGCTCATAACTGCCGTCCGCTTTTACGCTTAGGCTGGCGTGTACTTTTGCCGATGAGTATTGTCCTGATTTGCAGTTATGCTCCCACCAGATGAGTTTGATAACTTGCATAGACCCCTCAGGGCGAGCCGATGACGCATCGCCTTCAAAGAGCTTGACAAGCACGTCTTTGATTTTTTGGGCATCGTCATCACTAAATCCCGTCCGCTCGGCAAGCTGTGTCGACATCGCCCCAAACGCCACATACACGCCCTTATCCACACGGTGTTTCATGCCCATGGTGTCGGACGCTTTTTTGGTGCCGTCGCCCTCACCACTCACACTTTTGGTGATTTGGGTGCTGGTTACGCTAACAGGCTCAACGCTAAATGCCGACTTGATGCTCACAGGTCCACGCACAGCAATGGATACGCCCGAACCTTCATCGCTTTTGCCAAAGGCAAACACTTGCCCAAAACTTCTCACGTCAAGCCATTTTTCACAGGCTTTTTTGGCAGTCTCATCACGGCTTGATTTTTTGGCGTTAAATGCGTCCGCCCCCAAGCCAACTTCTTTGTCTTTGGCACGATTGGCAAGGCTTGTCATGCCGTCTGTCTTTTTCTCATCGGATTGCACGAAAATGCTTTCGCCTGCATCTTGCAAGCGGTCGCGGATTTTGCGTTTTAAACACACATCGGTGATTTCGCCAAAACCTTGAAAATCCGTACGCGGACGGTTGCCGTTTAGTGGGTCGCCATTGGGGTTGGCATTTTGTACTTGAATGATAAGGGCAAAATCAATTTTTTTGGTTAAGCTCATAAGATACTCCTATTGGGATTGTTCGGTTTCGTTGTCTTGATTGGTTTGGTCAGTTTGGTCAGATTTGGTACGATATGCCATTTTTTGGCTGTGATAACCAAGCAAAAATTCGCCGTCCAATGGCTTATCTAGCCATGTTTTGTCGCCGTCTAGGTTGTTTAGAGCAAAGACGATTTCGTCAATCTCTTTTTCACGATTTTTCAAAAAGCCCATGTAGCGATTATTACGCAAGCGATTTTTGTAGGAGTCAAGCCCCAGCTCAATTTGAAGCCATGTACTAAGCGGTCTTGTGGCAAAGCGTTGCATATAGCGTTCGGCATTGGTTGAGCGGTTCTCATCAGCAATTTGCAAGGCTTTACTTTCTAGGGCTTCTGCCACTGCCAACAGCCGACCGAATAAATAATCTCGTGAACGATTTCCTTTGTCTAAATTCATATCATAAATTCTCCGTTGTGATAAATCATGATGACGGGCTCGCCAGCCTTTATATAAAGCACAAGCAACTCCGATATTGCGTTGCCATTCCCAATTTTCACAGCCATTGGGATTGCAGGCAACTTGAAAACTTTTTTGTACCAAGTCATAAGGGATTGGCACGTTTTGACCGCTTGCAATCACGGGCAACAGGCGAGCATAGAGCTGTTTTTTTAGATTGTCGCTTAACGACACGCCATAGACCGCCTGCCCAATCACAAAAGGCGAAGGCGGAACGACCGCCCAAAGCGTTTGTTTTTTATCAGATTTTTTGGCATTGGGGTTTTCGATACTGTGGCGTTGATACCAACAAAAATCATCTATCCAAGCGTCCAAGTTGGCAAAATAATCACTGGGCAAAAATTCTTGGTAATAAGTCAATGCCATACGACCAGGGGTCGCAGAATCAAGCATGAGTAGAGAAATTTGTTCATGTTCGTCCAATTTAGCTTGATAGCCGTGCAATTTTTTCTTGATAAAATAAGACGCTTTACGCCCAAAGTCTGCCGACCAGTCTTTATTGCCTAATAAATCTTGCTGAACATCTTGCTGAGTATCTTGTGGTGTCTCATCGGCAGTAATGTCAAGAGCGTCAATATCATCAACATCAATCTGGCTAAAATAATCCAACAAAGGCGACGGCACTTCTTGTCCGCCAACCGCCCAAGCAATCGTTACCTGTTCACCGTTACGAATGCCTTGTCTGGCGATAAGCCAACGTAACGCACTGTGTACCTTCGCCGACACATCAGCCGAGATACTTGCCGATTCTTCTGCTAAGACAAACCGCCCACGATAGGTATAACCTGCCGTGTCGTTGGACGAGATGAGTTTGGCTTTGTCGCCTGTATGTCGCAACTTGGCAGGGTGCATGGTCGCAATGGTAAGCATCTCGCCTTTTACCAAACAAAAACCCTGCTCACTGTCTGCAGACGATAAATACTCTGACCAAGATTGCCAAATATCGCTGTCCGTCCAAGTATCCGCTTGGGCATCGCCTGCCACTTCAACACGCCAACACACCAAAGCCGACCCAAATTCAATCTCACCTTTGGTTTTTGTCAATACCGAAAAAATGGCGGGGGCTTCGCTTGGTTCGTCCCATTTGCTAAGGACTTTGCCTTGTACATCCACAGGCAACACGCCTGCTTGCACCAAATCAGAAACAACCTTGCCTTTTTTGACATAATTTAGTACCGCTTGGACTTTTGGGTGAGCAAAAGGACTGTCGCACCACGCTTTTAGCTGTGCCACATAGCCGCCAAAATAGGCTTTTTTGTTACCGCCAAACGCTGGATAATCTTGGGCGACGTATTGCAATTTATCCGCCAAGGGGTGTGGGGCTTCGCCACTGGTGCGGTTCTCTGATGATTCGGTAGCAGGTAGCATAATGGCGGTTTTGGCAGGCATGACACTTGCTGTCAAAAAATCACCATTGCCATTGATGGTAATGACAATATGGGCGGTTTGCTGAGTATGCCCAATGGGTGTCAAGGGCGTATCATCAGATGATTTTGATGAGACCGCCTCATACGTCCGATAAAGTTTTTGCATCCAGCTCATACATCAAGCTCCCCAGCCTCACTCTCCACAGGCTTGACATTCTCGCCACGCTTAAAGGGCTTTTCAGGTTTCATCTCACGGATAAAGCGAGTTTTTAGCACATCGTCATTAACACTTGGGAAATCAATCACGCCATACGCCATATTCGCTTGCCAAAAACGGCTGACAAGCTCATGCTTGCCTGTCTCCTCAGGATAGCCAAAGCTATGAAACATCAGCCCAAAGTCCAAATTATCAATCTCATCATAAAACCCTTGCCCCACCCCAAATTCACACGGCTCAACATATCCTTGACAGTCTCGAGTTCCCAAAAAGATGTCTTGTCGTCCGCCACGTTCTAGCATTCGTTTGGTAATGGCAGTGTGTTTGCCTGCATTGCGGTCATCTTTTAACTCGTCCCAATTCTCATTCCAAGTAAAATACGCCTGCACCTGATATTCCACATCTTGCAAAAATGTATAAATGGCAAGCGTATTACCGCCATTCCAGTCTTGGGGTTTGGTGGATTTGCTTTGGGTGCGAATGGGCTTGATGACACGAATTTTATCTATATGCCAAATGATTGTGGGCTTCCAGTACACGCTTTTTAAAATGCCTTTTATGGCTTCATAAGTGGGTACTTGATAGGTAAATTTCTCACCGCCAATCTTGGTAATGGGGTCGGTGAATAACGCTTGCCTACCCCATACTCGTAAGCTAAACAGCTCACTTTTAAATGTATTGACATTAGTCATATCATACCTTTTTTATTGCGTTTTAAAGATTGTAAAAAGTCATCTCGCCTGTTTCATCAAGCGACAACCCATAATTGTCATCATGATATTTATCGTCCAAATAATAAATACCCAAACCTGCTTGAACTTCATAAATGGCGTGATTATCCATAAGTTTTTTAAATACATTGGGAAACACATTCACGCTATATTGCTGAGCATCTGACAATGCCTGATACATTTGTTTGGAATCCCACGCACCGCATAATTGAGCTATAATATCTTTTCCTTTATCATAAGGCACAATCACGGCACGAGTGGGTGCATCAATGACATTAAAAAACTGTCCTGCACTTTTAAAAGATTGCATGAGTAGCGGAAATGGTTTGGTGCGTTTGTTATTTTTTGGTGTATAAATATTTTGGCTATTGTCTGACAACCAATCTAATAAATTGCCCAATGTTTGATTTTTATCTTTGATGTCATAACGCATCTCATCACTTCGATTATAAAAATAATAATTAAAATATTGATTCATAGCATTGGGTTGTAAAATATCTTGATCGTCAAATTCACGCAATACCCTTTCGCCAGATAATTGACCTTCATAAATATCGGGCAATACTTTTTCAAAATTCGGCTCTTTTAAATTTAAAACAAAAACTTGCCCTTTATTTTGTTTTTCGCCATGACGATTACAGCGACCGCCAGCTTGGGCAATGCTATCTAATCCGCCTAATGCCCGAATGACACACGCAAAAGAAATATCCACACCCGCTTCAATAAGCTGAGTACTGATACAAATAACAGGTTCGTTATTTTTTAGGCGGTGTTTGATATTATCAAAAATAGCCCTGCGATGAGCCGAGCATTGATTGGTGCTTAGATGAAATAGGGCTTCTTTTGGGACATTATTTTTTTGACAATATTGATATAAGTCTTTTGCCCATTGCTTGGTATTGACAATAAATAGACAGCTTGGAGTTAGATTAAATTGCTTTAATAAAAAATTACCTGCATCATCTATGTCATAACCGCCAACTTTTGGATGACAAGTTATCTGTACTCGTGATAAATCATCAAATAACTGATTTAAATTATCCAAGCCCATAAGTTCATGATTGTCTGATAATTTGATTTGCCCTAACTGTGGATTTTTTAATTGATGTAATAAAGGCTGGGTTGCCGTGCATAAAATGGCACTGCTTTTGCCAAATTGATTGAGCCAATTTAATACATTGCAAAATAAATGCACACATTTAATCGGCAAAGTTTGGATTTCATCAAAAATCAACACGCTATTTGTCATGGCATGAACATGGCGCACGCCCCGAGTACCAGCACCAAACCATGCATCCAAAAATTGCACCATGGTGGTAAAAACAATAGGCTTATCCCAATTTTCGGATAGTAGTTTGTCTTGCCAGTTTTGTTTGTCAGGTTCGATGTTGCAGTGGTGTTCTAATACCCAATCCTCCCCCAAAATATCACGCACAGTTTTGGCGTTTTGGTCGATGATAGAGGTATAAGGAATGATATAGATAATGCGGTCAAGATTGTGTTTTTTGGCGTGATGAAGTGCATAACGCAGACTGGCTAAGGTCTTGCCTCCGCCTGTGGGTACGGTTAGGGTGTAAATGCCTTGTGAGTCATTGGCGCGGGATAGGCAAGTCTCCGAGATGTCTTGGCGAATTTTATCAATGGGATATTGAACGGTAAAATTTGCCAAATGCGTTTCTAATAACTCAATGGCTTGTTGCCAATTGGGTTTTTGTTCAAAACGGCGTAAAGGTTTTTGGTATTCACGCTCAAAATCTGCACTATTGATACGGTCAGCATCGATCAAGCAACTAAATAAAAACCGAGCAAAACAGCCCAAATAAAATTCTTGGATTTTTGGGTTATTTTTAATATCACAATTTTTAAAAATTGGTAAAATAAATTTTAGGCATTCTTTGATGAGATCGCCATTAGCCAAAGCATGGGATTTTTGCAAAATTTCTGTATCAGCTTTTGACTGGCATTCGGATAAATGAGTTAATTCATCTGATTTATCAAAACGGCGTTTCCAATTTAATTCACCATCAGGTGTTAAACAATCTATCAGACCCAATCCATGATGAGATGCAATGCACAAGCCAAGTATTTGCCCAATTAATTCACCAATGCCATTTTTGGTATCAAATTGACGTAAATTTTGATAAACCCATTGTGCCCCTGCGGTGGAATGGTCAATCTTTTTGCCATTGGGCAGAACATAATCATTATCTATATCAGCATCTATTCCTGTCATTGCCCGAATATATTCTTGAAAATCTTGTGAATATTTACCAAAATCATGCATAAGACCCAATAATTCACCCGCTTGCGATAAATTCAATTTACCTGATAACACACAAGCGATTTGGGAAGTTTCAATTAAATGCGTTTGAAGCGATTGAATGGCTTTGTCGGAGTTACGAATATGGGCAATACACATGCTTAGCTCCTTGCATATTTACTTTATAGTATATCACCAAAAAATGCCTTCATCAACACGCTCAACACCTTGAAAATCCACCCCAAAACCCCATATAATGACAAATTTAATTTAGTAAGATAACAACATGAATACCACCCCCTACCGCCTATCCGATGTCGCTCCTTTTCACGACAAAAACCCCAATCAAATCAAAGTCATCGTTGGTATGTCTGGCGGTGTGGACAGCTCGGTGTCGGCAGTCCTGCTAAAAGAAGCAGGCTTTGACGTTGAAGGCTTGTTCATGAAAAACTGGGAAGAAGATGACGGCACCGAATACTGCACCGCCATGACTGACCTAGCGGACGCCCAAGCCGTTGCCGACAAAGTGGGCATACCGCTCCACACCGCCAACTTTTCGGCGGAGTATTGGGACAATGTCTTTGAGCATTTTTTGGAAGAATACAAAGCAGGTCGCACGCCCAATCCTGATATTTTGTGCAACAAAGAAGTCAAATTCAAAGCCTTTTTGGATTATGCCTTGACGCTTGGGGCGGACTACATCGCCACAGGGCATTATACTCGCCGAAGTTTTGAAGTGGACGGCAAGGCGTGCTTACTGCGTGGACTAGACACCAACAAAGACCAAAGTTATTTTTTGCACGCGGTGGGCGGCAACAAAATCGTCAAAACCCTATTCCCCGTGGGTGAGCTTGAAAAAAGTGAAGTTAGGGCAATCGCTGAAAAATACGAGCTTGCCACCGCCAAGAAAAAGGACTCAACAGGCATTTGCTTTATTGGTGAGCGTAAATTCAAACACTTCTTACAAACCTACCTACCCGCCAAACAAGGCGACATCTACACCGATGACGGCGTAAAAATTGGCATGCATGACGGACTCATGTACTACACGCTTGGGCAACGCGGGGGCATTGGCATTGGTGGCGTGGCAAACCGCCCCGAAGAGCCGTGGTTTGTCTTGCACAAAGATTTGGCAAATAACCGCTTAACCGTCGGACAAGGGCATGACCACCCTTGGCTACAATCCACCGAATTGACCGCTTATAAATTGGACTGGGTAACAGGCGAACCACCCCAAATCCATGACAACGGACTAAAATGCACCGCCAAGACCCGCTATCGCCAACCCGACCAAACTTGCACCGTTTTTGCCACCGATACAGGCGTGCGTGTGGTCTTTGATGAGCCACAGCGAGCCGTTACCGCAGGGCAGTCTGTCGTGTTCTATGTTGATGATGTGTGTCTTGGTGGGGGCGTGATACAAACAACCAACGCCCAAATCAATTAAACATTACAAAGAGCCTTGATGGCTCTTTTTTATTAACCCGTTATAATCGTGCGCTTTGATGGTTTAAATAAATCTGACAATTTGATATAATCACCCAACTCTTACCCTTACCCAACATTAAGGAAATTCCATGTCGTTATCCGCCCTAACCGCCCTATCCCCCCTTGATGGTCGTTATGCATCTAAATGCGATGCTCTTCGCCCTTTTTTGTCTGAATTTGGACTGATTCACGCTCGTGTTACTGTTGAGATCCGCTGGCTACAAGCCCTTGCCAATCACCCAGAGATCAGCGAGATCGCACCATTTAGTAAGGCTACCAATGACAAGCTAGATGCGATTGTGGCGAATTTTAACGAAGATAACGCCCTGCGCATCAAGGAAATCGAGCGCACCACCAACCATGACGTTAAGGCGGTGGAATATTTCCTAAAAGAGCAGATTGCTGACATTGATGAACTTAAAGATGCTGGCGAATTTATCCATTTCGCTTGTACGTCTGAAGACATCAATAACCTATCGCACGCCCTTATGCTAAAATCAGGTCGTGATGTCTTAGCTGAATCCATGCAAACCATCATCGATGAAATCGCCAAGCTGGCAGACACCTACGCTGCCACGCCGATGCTTTCACGCACACATGGTCAGACAGCAAGTCCTACCACGCTAGGTAAAGAAATGGCAAACGTGGCATATCGCCTGCACCGTCAATTAAAGCAGTTCAAGAATGTAGAACTGCTTGGCAAAATCAACGGCGCCGTTGGTAACTATAACGCTCACCTGTCCGCCTATCCAAGCATCAACTGGGCGAAGCACTCTCAAGGTTTTGTTGAGAGCCTAGATTTGACCTTTAACCCTTATACCACACAGATTGAGCCGCACGACTACATGGCGGAGCTATTTGATGCACTGCGTCGTTTTAACACGATTTTGATCGACTTTAACCGTGACGTGTGGGGCTATATCTCGCTGGGCTATTTCAAACAAAAGCTAAAAGACGGTGAAGTTGGTTCATCTACCATGCCACACAAAGTAAACCCGATTGATTTTGAAAACTCAGAAGGCAACCTTGGCATCGCCAACGCAGTGCTGTCCCATCTAGGCGAGAAGCTGCCTATCTCACGTTGGCAGCGTGACTTGACTGACTCGACTGTCCTTCGTAACATGGGTGTGGGTTTTGCTCAGAGTCTGATTGCTTTTGAAGCATGCTTAAAAGGCATCGGCAAACTTGAAATCAACGAAGCCCGACTGGCCGAAGATCTGAACCAAGCCCAAGAAGTGCTGGCCGAACCTATCCAAACCGTAATGAGACGCTACAACGTTGAAAAGCCATACGAGAAACTAAAAGCACTGACTCGCGGACAAGCAATGACTCGTGAGATGATGGTCGGTTTCGTCAATGGTGATGAGCTGGTAGCCGTTCCTGCTGATGAGCGTGCGCGCTTGGCTGAACTTACCCCAGCAACCTATATCGGCAACGCTGATGAGCAGGCGAAGGCATTGAAGGATTATTTGAAATAATCCCATAAAAATGACGGTCACATGATCGTCATTTTTTTTGCTTACTTTTCACCTATTTTTGGCAACAAAAAACACGGTCATACAGAACCGTGTTTTTATTCTTGGATTAAAATCTTAACTAAATTACGCTTTTGGTGCTCTATCTGGCGCACCTGTTAGCGCACTGATTTTTTTGGTGACAGCCAAGGCGATCGGCAAGCTAATCAATATACCCACAATCACCGAACCAATGATAAACTTACTGCTGTCATAGCCTGTCACGAAAGCAACAATCATCAATACACCAATCGCAACGGTAGATGCAATCGATAACATGGCTGTGAATAATGGAATATTCATGGCAATTCCCCAAAAAAGTTACGGAATAAAATTGATATGTTATTTATACACCTTTTTTGCACAAATGTTAAGTGTTTTTCACAAAAAATCCCTAAAATTTTTGTTAATTTAAAAAATTCATAAATTTTCGTTAAATGGTGCGTGATTTTGGAGAAAATTCGCTTTAATTTGGCGTGGTTTATGCTAAAATTAGACGTTTGTTATGACGCTTAGTGATTTTAAGCTTAGTAACAATCTAATTACAGATTTATTAATCAAAAGAGCCGAAAACTTTTAAAAAACACGATTTATTTGCCAGTTTTTGCCAAGGATTTGTTATGACTCACCTCAAAAAAACCCTACAACTCAACGAAGTACGCCAAGCTTTTGTTGATTTTTTTAAGACCAAAAATCACACGCACGTTGACTCCTCATCACTCATCCCTCATAACGATCCCACCCTGCTGTTCACTAACGCAGGCATGAACCAATTCAAAGATACTTTCTTAGGTCTTGAAAAACGTGACTACAGCCGCGCCGTCACTTCCCAAAAATGCGTTCGCGCAGGTGGTAAACATAACGACCTTGACAACGTTGGCTACACCGCTCGCCATCATACATTTTTTGAGATGCTCGGCAACTTTTCTTTTGGTGATTATTTCAAGCAAGACGCCCTAAAATTCGCGTGGGAATTTTTGACCAGCGAAGATTGGCTTGCCCTACCAAAAGACCGACTTTACGCCACCGTTTATCATACCGATGACGAAGCTTATGACATCTGGCATAAAGAAATCGGTCTTAATCCATCGCACATCATTCGCATCGGTGACAAAGGCAAACAGTACGAGTCTGATAACTTCTGGACAATGGGCGATACCGGCCCTTGCGGCCCTTGCAGTGAAATCTTTTATGACTATGGCGAGCACATTGAAGGCGGACTACCTGGCACGCCCGAAGAAGATGGCGACCGCTATGTCGAAGTATGGAACTGCGTATTCATGCAGTTCAACCGCCAAAAAGATGGTACGCTAGAGCCACTACCAAAGCCTTCAGTCGATACAGGCATGGGTCTTGAGCGCATCAGCTCAGTCATGCAAGGCAAACAAGGCAACTATGAAGTTGATCTTTTTGTTAATCTGATGGATTCTGCTGCCAAAGTGATTGGCGTACCCAATACTTACGAGCCGTCATTTAAGGTTGTTGCCGATCACATCCGTGCTGTGTCGTTCTTAATCGCTGATGGCGTTCGCCCAAGTAATGAAGGTCGTGGCTATGTGCTGCGCCGCATCATTCGCCGCGCCGTACGTTATGGCAATAAGCTTGGCGCAGAAGACAACTTCTTCTATCAGCTCGTGCCTGCACTGGTCAAGGAGATGGGCGACGCTTATCCAGAACTGGCTGAAAAGCAAGAACACATTCAAGCCATCATCCTAAAAGAAGAAGAGCAATTCGCCAAAACTCTGGCACAAGGTCTACGTCTGCTATCAGGCGAGCTTGATAAGCTTAATTCAGGTGATACATTACCAGGTGAAACCGTATTTAAATTATACGATACTTATGGCTTCCCAACCGACCTAACCGCCGACATTGCTCGTGAGCGTGACATGAAAATTGATGAAGACGGCTTTGAAGCATTGATGCAAGAGCAGCGTGAACGCGCGCGTGACGCAGGCAAATTCGACGTGGATTATACCGCCGCCATCAAGGTGGATAGCCGGACCGAGTTCGTCGGCTATGGACTAGCTCAGCACGACAGCCAAATCATCGGTTTATATCAAGATGGTAAAGAAGCTAGCGAACTTGGCGAAGGTGATGAAGGCGTTATCGTATTGTCAGCCACGCCATTTTATGCTGAAGGCGGTGGTCAAGTGGGTGAGCTTGGCGAGATCAGCACCGAATCAGGCGTGTTCGAAGTGCAAAACACCAAAAAATCAGGCACTGCCATCATCCACTACGGCACCGTAAAGATGGGCAGCATCAAACCAAACCAAAGCGCGCACGCTCAAGTGATCGAAGACATCCGCTGTGCATCTGCCAAGAACCACTCAGCAACCCACCTACTACACGCGGCATTACGCTCTGTACTAGGCACAGGTGTTGCCCAAAAAGGTTCATTGGTATCATCAGAGGTATTGCGCTTTGACTTCTCGCATGATAAGCCGATCAGCCAAGAAGATCTACTGACCATCGAGCGCATGGTTAATGAACAAATCCAAAAAAACAGTCCTGTGCAAATCGAACATCTACCAATCGATGAAGCCATGAAAAAAGGCGCGATGGCACTATTCGGCGAGAAATATGGCGAGACTGTGCGCGTGCTCACCATGGGCGAGAATGCTGATAAGATGCCGTTTTCTATCGAGCTATGCGGTGGTTTGCACGTGGTTCATACTGGTGATATCGGTCTGTTTAAGATCGTTGCTGAAAGCGGTATCGCTGCGGGTGTGCGCCGCATTGAAGCCCTAACTGGCATGGGAGCGATTCGCTACGTTCAACAAGGCGAATCTATTTTGGGCAATCTTGCCACCAATTTCAAAGCAAAACGTGGCGAGATCGAAACGCGTGTGACCAGCCTAAGTGAGCGCAGTCGCGAACTCGAGAAACAGCTAGAGAAATCCGAGCAAAAACTTGCCAGCTATCAAGCCGCCAGTCTACTTAGCAGCGCAATCAAGCTTGATAATGGTGTAAATCTACTAGTAACGAAAGCTGATGGCATCGACGGTAAAGCCATTCGCGGTCTGATGGACACTGCCAAATCACGCCTTGATAATGCCGTCATCGTTCTAGTGGGGGAGACGAACGACCTAGCACTAGCGGCAAGTGTCGCCAAGGGTCTGACAGATAAAGTTAAAGCAGGTGATATCATTCGTCATCTGGCTGCAGAGCTCAGCGGCAAAGGCGGCGGCAAGCCAGACTATGCTCAGGGCGGTGCTGAGAAGTCGGATAAGCTAGGTGCTGTACTAAGTGCATTGAAAGCCAATTTGAGCGATACATTAGCATAATCCATTCTGGATTGGTTGATGAGAGCAATGGCAAAAGCTTAATCAGTATTGATGTCGGCATATCAATACTGATTGCAAATTTAAGTTAAATTGATATATCAATGGAGTGTTCTATGTCAAACGGTAACAACGCCTACAATGATGGCATTGCCATGCGTAAGGCTGTGATGGGCGACGCTCATGTCGAGCGTTCGATGAGCAATGTTACGCCCTTTACCGCACCCCTGCAAGACTGGATCAATGAGCACGCTTGGGGTTCTACTTGGCAGCGCGGTGTACTTGACAAAAAGACACGCTCCTTGGTTACGATGGCTTTTTTGATCGCTCAGAAGTCACCAACCGAGCTCAAGGGTCATATTCACGGCGCGATCAATAATGGCGCCAGTGTTGAAGAAATCCAAGAAGTACTACTGCACAGCTTGCCTTATTGTGGCGCACCAGCCACCCAAGAAGCTTATCGTGCAGCGGTTGAGATTTTGACAGAACTGGATAAAATCTGACAGATCTAGCAGAAGCTTGTAGCGATATTTTAATCATTTGAAATTGTCAGAACATTAACATTAAAGTCATCCGAATGATTAAACCATACTAAATAGACAGTGATTCATTAATTTTTTTGATGAATTTATCAGTTTATTTTAAGAATGATTTGGGTTATAATTTTTACAATTTATCGAGAACCTTTGGGTTTTCTATTAGCAATTAAAAGGCAAACACAATGGCGTTAATCGTACAAAAATACGGCGGCACCTCAATGGGTAACACCAGCCGCATCAAAAATGTCGCAGCCCGAGTTAAGCGCTGGCATGACCACGGACATCAAGTTGTGGTTGTGGTATCGGCGATGAGCGGTGAAACAAACCGACTGATCGGTCTTGCCAGAGAAATCAGCAACGACCCAGATCCACGCGAATACGATCAGATGGTTGCTACCGGCGAACAAGTCTCTATCGCCCTACTTGCGATGGCACTAAAAGACCTAGGCGTAGATGCCAAATCCATGACAGGTCGCCAAGTTGCCATTAAGACCGACACCACACATACCAAGGCGCGCATTGAGCACATTGACGCTGACAATATAAAACGCGAACTTGCCGATGGTAAAGTTCTGATCGTGGCAGGTTTCCAAGGTGTGAACGAGTATAACGACTTAACGACACTGGGTCGAGGCGGCTCAGACACGACAGGCGTTGCGATTGCCGCTGCCATCGGTGCTGATGAATGCCAAATCTATACCGACGTGGATGGTGTATATACCACCGACCCACGTGTCACCTCGAAAGCCAAGAAGCTCTCAAAAATCACTTTTGAAGAAATGTTAGAAATGGCATCACTTGGCTCAAAAGTACTACAAATCCGCTCGGTAGAATTTGCCGGTAAATACCATGTTCCACTGCGCGTCCTTTCTAGCTTTGATGAAGGTACAGATGGTGCATTTGATGATGAATTTAAACAAAATGTCGGTACTTTGATTACCGTTGACGAAGGAGATGATATGGAACGTGCCGTGATCTCAGGCATTGCCTTTAACCGCGATGAAGCCAAAATTGTATTGCTTGGCGTGCCAGACCGCCCAGGCATTGCATCTGCCATCCTAAGCCCAATCAGTGCCGCTAACATCGAAGTGGACATGATTATCCAAAACATCTCTGAGAACGGTGTGACTGATTTTAGCTTTACTGTACCTCGTGGCGACTATGATAAAGCCCTAAAAATCCTAAACGAGAAAGTAAAAGACGACATCGGCGCAACCAAGATTGTTGGCGATGATAAAGTTGTCAAAGTATCGATAGTTGGTGTGGGCATGCGCTCTCACGCAGGCGTTGCCAGCAAGATGTTCGACACACTGGCATCTGAGAACATCAACCTACAAATGATCTCAACTTCTGAGATTAAAGTTTCTGTACTTATCCAAGAACAGCACCTAGAAAAAGCTGTGAAATCACTACACACCGCTTTTGGTCTAGATCGCGAAGATGGTGAAAGTAAAGTTGCTGGCCTATAATTGCCTGACAACTGATGGAATTTTAATCAAATAATTGCTTAAAATTCCATCAACAATAGTAACGATTTTAGCATGGTTGTAAATTATTAATAAGAAAAATTTACATAACTCATTCTAAAAACTGCTGACAAAACACCCAATGCGCCTTATAATAGCAACTTGGGTATTTGGTATTTTTTGTTTTTGTGTGAGTGAATTTCAACGTATATCGTAATCGAGTTTACTTTATTTTTATAGTGCAAGGAGCTATTTATGTTAATCCTAACTCGCCGTGTTGGCGAAACTTTAATGATTGGTGATGAAGTCAGCGTAACCGTTCTTGGTGTCAAAGGCAACCAAGTTCGCCTAGGTGTAAAGGCCCCAAAAGACATCGCTGTTCACCGCGAAGAGATCTATCAGCGCATTCAACATGAGCGTTCTATGCAGGCACACATGAGCCACCTAGAACAAGGCAACTTCGCACCGCCATCATTCGATGATGATGATTACTTCAACCGATAATTACAGGATGACATCATGACCATGAGTATCTCTGCTATACTAAATGGCATCGAAACAGGCGCACTAAAATTCGCTGACGTGATTGCATTCATCGATGGCAATTATGACTACACGCCTGTTGAATTTAGCAATGGCGAAGTTGTGAATGCAGCTGGCACCAATGAAGGTTCTGCTAAAGTATTTAGCCTAGCCAAGCTACACGGATTGAATCAAGTGGACACGCTAAAACTGTTCACTGAGCATTATCAATCTGTATTGGACAACCCTGACGGCACTGATCATACCAATATTCGTAATTTTATGCATTATGGCTGGCAAGGCATCGGACTTCAAAAGAACGCCCTAACCGCTCGTTAATGCTTAACATTTGATTTTAACTATTAAACAAATGCTAAAAATCCCAAATTAGATAGAATTTACTTGAAATTCGGGTAAATTTACTATATAATTTGGGCTTTAATTTTTCTGCCATTTCTTGATTGTTGTCGCCTTTAACAACAAAAAAGAATGGTGTAACTTTATAGTTTGGTCAAATTTGTGCTATGTCCATACCATTTATAAGGCACCTTGTCCAAACGGCGCACCCGATACCGCTCAATATCCGCGCCATGTATTATTAGGAGTTCACCATGTCTCGAGTATGTCAAGTGACTGGAAAGCGCCCGCTAGTGGGTAACAACGTATCACACGCGAACAACAAAACCCGTCGTCGCTTCCTACCAAACCTACACAACCATCGTTTTTGGGTAGAGTCTGAAAACCGCTTCGTACGTCTTCGTGTATCATCTAAAGGTATGCGCATCATTGACAAGCACGGCATCGAAAAAGTGCTTGCTGACCTACGCGCACAAGGTCAAAAAATCTAATTTTAGATTTTTCCATTTAGATTAAGTTTTAAGGACACGATCATGAGAGATAAAATTAAACTAGTTTCTACCGCTGGTACTGGTTATTTCTACACCACTACTAAGAACAAGCGTACCATGCCTGGCAAAATGGAAATCAAAAAATTTGATCCAAAAATTCGCCAACACGTTCTATTCAAAGAAGCAAAAATCAAGTAATTTTGCTTTAATGATAAAAAGACCGCCATTTTGGTGGTCTTTTTCTTAGATCTTTAGGTTTGGCAATGACAACACACCCTTTACTAACGCCGCTTAATATCGGCAATCAAACCATCACCAATCGGCTGATCGTTGCCCCAATGGCAGGCGTTACTGATAATCCGTTTCGAAGACTATCCAAGTCATTTGGCGCAGGTCACGCAGTCAGTGAAATGATCATCGCTGATACCGCTCTATACGCACGCAAAAAATCACTTTATCGTGCTAATTTTGATGGTGAAATCGCACCCATCTCTGCTCAAATCGCAGGCGCAGAACCTGACAAGCTTGCCGAAGCGACTCGTTTTCAGGTGGCTAATGGTGCGCAGATTGTTGATATTAACATGGGGTGCCCTGCCAAAAAAGTCTGCAAAAAACTGGCAGGTTCGGCATTACTACAAGATGAAATCCTGGTAAGACAGCTATTAGAGACCGCCGTAGATGCTGTGGATGTGCCTGTCACCCTAAAAACTCGGCTGGGCTTCGCCAACGGTCAAGAAAATATCCTAAAAATCGCCGACATCGCCGAGAAAGCAGGCATTGCTGCCATTGCCATCCATGGACGCACCAGAGAGGATTTTTATACGGGCGAGGCACGCTATGACCTTATCAAGCAAGTCAAACAACAAGTCAAAATCCCTGTCATCGTTAATGGCGACATCGACAGCCCACAAAAAGCCAAAGCCGTCTATGAACTAACAGGCGCGGATGCCATCATGATCGGACGTGCCGCTCAAGGCAAGCCGTGGATTTTTCGTGACATTCATCATTACCTACAAACAGGTGAACTTCTTGCGTCGCCTAGCATATCAGAGCTTCGCGAGATTGTACTTACTCACTTAGAAGAGCTATATCAATTCTATGGTGAATATTCAGGCTGCCGCATTGCTCGTAAGCACATCGCTTGGTACACAGGTGGTTTGCCCAACTCCAACGCCTTTCGTGAAGCGATGTACAGCAAAGACACCATTGCTGGGCAGTTTGCTGTTGTGGATGAATTTTTGCGCAATCACGACATGGCTTAGTAAATTGAATGCATCCTAATCAGATCAATGCAAATTTAAACCAGACATTCGTTTGAAATCAGATAAAACAATTACACCATCAAAATTATAGTGCGGTTAGCGCCAATCACAATTCATGCAACAACCCAAGTCCTGTAGTACGGACGGTTGGCGTTTTGATGGCGATGTCTAGCGCAGTAGGTGTGGCATAAATCTGCACACTGTCTTTGGCTCGCGTGACAGCAGTATAGATCAGCTCTTTTGACAACGGTCGGCTGTTAGAATCATCAAAAACCACCGCCACTGTATTAAACTCCGAACCTTGCGATTTATGCACAGTCATGGCGTAGGCTGTTGTCACCGTCTCGCCACCTAGAACACTTACGGAGACTTTTTTGAGTGTCGCACCATCAAAATACACGAACAACTCGCCACCTTCTTGGATGCATACACCAATGTCGCCATTGAACAACCCCAAATCATATCGGTTGGTCTGCACCATCACCACTCGCCCATGATACCATGGCAGCGTCCATGTGGAGGCGCGCAGTTCATCACGATGTTTCTTGGCGATATATTCATTAATCATCACATCGCCCGCCACCCCGACATGCGATGCCGTGAGAATGCGATAGCGATTCAGCTCATCGATTAGCGCTTTGATTTGATTGTTTTTTTGGTCATCGCTGTATTGATTGATTTGTCTTAGTAGATTTTTACTTTGCTCAAAATATGCGGAATAAGGTTCGATTAACTTTTCTAGAAAGTCCTTATTATGCTGTAAATTCACCCATGATAAATTCGCCTCGCTATCTATTAACGCCTCAATCTGTGGCAAGGCGCTGCCCTCTGCATTATAGTCATTGATGAACGTAGCCAATTTACCCACACTCGATGTGGACGTAAAGCGAGTTGACTCCGATAAATGCACACGACATTGTTGTAGCTTATCCACACGGCAAAGATCAGCAAGCACCGCCCCTGCTTCCACCGCTGACAACTGATGCGCATCCCCAAGCAGTATCAATCTAGCGCCCGTCTTGACTGCTGCCAGCAGCGAACAGGACAGCTCCGCACCCAACATGGATGCCTCATCAATAATAATGATGTCTTGGGACAGTGGATTATATTCATGGTAGCGCGGACTGCCATGACGACCGATACCAAGCAGTCGATGGATGGTTTTTGGCTCTGGCAGATCGATTTGAGCGCCATCTAGTGATTTTTGTAAAGACTCGCCCATACGCTGAGCTGCCTTACCTGTAGGGGCTGCCAACGCTAGGTTAATTTGTGGGTTTTGGCGAAGCAGTGCCAGTACAATCTGAGCCACCGTATATGTCTTACCCGTGCCTGGTCCGCCTGTGATGATGGCAAATGGCGAGCAACTCACCAGCTTAACGGCCTGCTCTTGTGCAGCTTTCATACCTTTTGGCAAATCACTCACATCGAATAGCTCGACTTTCGCCCCCAAGATACGCTCAATGTGATGCATCGTCATGCGCTCAGCTCGCCATGCTCTATTTGACCAGATATATAACTCGCCAGAATTACCACATTTTATCATCAATGGCGTGCCAATGGTCGCCTTATGTTCAAAATCAGCAAAATATATACTATCAGCCAATAACGTCACAAACCGCTCAAAATCATCATCCAGCTCATGACGCACACCATCAAATACCCTAAGAACCGCCATGAATAATAAGCTTAGCTCAGCTGGTGAAGCACTAAGGCGTGGCGACTTTAGCAGTGCCTGCTTGAACTCGTGATATTGTCGATTAAGATAATTAGGCAGTTCATGAGGTGACTGTCTGCGCAGTTCACCCATCTCATCAAAATAACGCTCAAACTCAAGTGGGCTTTGCCCATCTTTAAATTGCCCTGCCAAGAACATCATCGCAGGAGACAACAGTGTCGCCTGCCAATGAGGCAGCCCTTTGATGTCTGATGGCGTACCATCATTTGCAACCATCATTACAGTATGCCCCTCATCCAAGGCAAGCATGCTGCTAAAATTCATCACAAGGAATACATCAGATGCCAATGAATCGTACTGATATGGCAAAACCATTCCTTTGCCTTCATACCAATCAGCATTCGCTCTGATACGACTGGTGATATAATGACTGATCGCGGTATCGTTCATGGTGTATCCTATTCAAATAATTCATCTAATGCCAAGACTAGATTTAGCGGTATCTGCCATATCATGCGCCCGCACTCCCCGCGCTCATCGTCAGATGAGATACCGCGTAAAAACAGATATTCTGTCGCTCCTAGATAGCTCGATTCATTGCCCACATAGTCAGCAATTCTCATCTTTAATAGGCGATGAAGTGCCACCTGATAGAACGCTGCTTGCAGCCAATAACCCGCCTTATCCATCGCTGATATGAGCGACTGTCTATCATAATCACACCAATCATCACCCAAAAAATTCGACTTATAATCCAGCACAAAGAACCTGCCCTCATGCTCATACAATAAATCAATCTCACCCTTAAGATAATGATACACGCGATCGTTATGGTCAGGGGTTAATTCCAATGCGTGGTCGCTGTATTCTTCAAAGACTGCATTGATGTCAGCCACGCCAAAGCCATGCTTTAACCCAAGCACAAACTTCATCTCGCGCACACTATTGCCATCATGCAGTGATTTTAGATTGGTGCCCGATGCGCCAAATTTGGCATGAATCACCTCATACAGCCAAAGCACCAGCTGACTATGTGGCGTGTTTTTATCCGATTCTAAAGGCATAGATTGGTGCTTATGGCTTAGATATTCAGTTAAGCCCAACTTGCGCGCCTGACGATCAATCTCCTGACTGATGGCGAGTAGCTGACCTGACCTGTCAGTGATGGGCATGGATGTATCCACTTCTTGTAATACCAAATGCAAGAATTCACCCGCTGTTGCACCGCGGACAAAGGTGTTTTGAATACGCTCAACCACCTCATCAGATGAGCCATCAATCATCATTTCGTCATGAACATCTTGCTTATCATCATCCATCATCTCCTGCGATGATTCCAGCTGATTAATCAGCCTGGTAAAGCTCGCCTGATGTATGCCTTGAAAAGACTGCTTGGGAATGGCGACGTGCCAATCCACGTAATTGATGCGAGATTGAGGTTTATCATTGATATCATAGCGCGATTTTATTAAGTCTTCGCAATCCAAAAGCTCAATCCAGCCCATCTTGCCTTGCATTCGCTCCGGTAACGTCAGCGCTTTTTGCTCACTGACTTGACACCATATGAACATGGGGGATGTGCTATTATCTGCATAGTAGCTGTCCGAAGCCACCACATACACCTGCTCAGATGCACGTGTTAGGGCGACATAGCCTAGGCGCTTAGCCTCATCGACACCCTCCGTAAGATCAAGCACCCCATAATCCACATAACCTCTATTCCGAACGGGCGAGATGCGTCTTTGATATTTATCATCGCTATAAGGGTAAAATAACGCATTATTGCCCTTCACCGACTTTTCAAGTCCGAGCACATATACGATGGGAAATTCAAGCCCTTTTGATGCATGGATGGTCATCAGATTCACGCCTGCTTCGCTGGGCAGCACCCTTCTTTTGTTGTACTCGCTTGCACCCTCTTGCATTTGAATCTCGAACCATTCTAACAGCGCGGTCTCGTGCAGATGCGACTGCTCACCTACCAATTCAACCACTTGCCACAAGTCTGCCAAATATCGCTCACCGGCTTTGGCAGCATTTAGCCATAAGCCATCGGATAGATTGCGTTTGTCATTTAGCGGGTTCATCGATAGTGCATACCAAATCGCGCTGGCGATGCCGTACTTTTGCCATTGTTCGTGCATTTTGGCAAGATAACCGAACAATCGAATCTTCTGCTCTGCACCATCTTGGCTCATTTGATCCGACTCATCAGCAAATAAAGTCGTAATGTCATCAAGAGACAATCCAAACAAATACCCGCTTAGCAGCCGACCTACTTTCTCAAGATTACCCGCATCCAGACACACAGCCAACAAGGCATATAAATCATTAGCGGCAGGCATGGCAAAGACATTCTCATCTTTGATAGCAATGGCAGGAATGTTTAGTTTATCTAAATATCCTTTAACCGCTGAGAATTCAGCCTTGGTCTTAGTCAAGACAGCAATATCACTGGGGACGATGGGTCTTGACCTGCCATTATCATCCATCGTGCAATGCGGATTTTGTAGAAGGCTGTTAATATGATGGGCAATCGCCTGATGTTTTTGCCAAGCATCATCGACATTTAAATAAGACGTGTGCAATACTGTTAATGGCTGTTCATCTAGGTAGCTTGCCTGCATTGATTTATTTTGCCAAGACAGTCTTTGGGTTTGATTGTGCGCTTCGATGTGCTGATAATAGATGCCTTCACCAAGTTCGGCAGGGTTCAAGCCATCAAACGACTCATTCACGAACCATTGATTTAACGCATCAATCAGGGCTTTGTTAGAGCGCCTATTTACGGTGAGTGTTAAGTCTTTATTAATAATCTGGCGCTGCTTCTCTTGTTGATGTTGAGCATTTCCCAAGTATTTTATGTAGTTATAGTTACTCACATCACCGCCACGGAAACGGTAAATCGCCTGCTTAGGGTCGCCCACCAGTAACAAAAATCCCTTGGGTGTTTTGTTATTTTGTAATTCGTCTTGCAAGGGGTCGATATATACCCGCTTAATCAGGGCTACCTGAGCGCCATTCACGTCCTGTGACTCGTCGATGAGTGCCACAGGATAGTGATGACGAATGCGACGCACCAAGTCCTTACTGCTTGCCAGCGCATCATTCAAACGCTTCATCTGCAAGGTGAATGTCGTCTTACCCATGCCCTCAAGCCATGACGGGCTCAGCCGTCGGACATCCTCAGCGATTTGACGATATAGATAAGCTCGATATTGAACAGTAATATCACGAATTTTCTCAATGATTGTCGGAATGTTGATCAGTTTTTGCTGGATAAAATCATACAGCATCATCACCGCATCGTGATCGTAATTTTTGTTCGTCAGATTTGTTATGTCTTTGATTTTCTCGATATTTTTAATCCAATTTTTCAATGGTTCCAAATGATTGACAAATCCAATGCCATGCTCACGAATCAGTACTTGGATTTCGGTCAACTTATCCAAAGATTTGGGCAGGTTGGCACGACCATTAATCCCTACTTTTTTTCGATAGTCATCATTCAAGAATTGATGAATCTCGTCCAAATCATAACTTAAAATTTCATCCAGTTCAGCCTCAAGACTCTCCACATAAGCATCATCAATATCGGGCATCGAGTCAATCGGCGCATCAAAAAACTGTGTGGCAAGATTGATGGTGGCTTTGGCGCCATGAATGTCACTAAATACATTACTGGGCGCAATGAATGCGTATAGCTTGGGGTTTTGAGTGATGATTTGTGCGTGCTTCTTACGCAGGCTGTCATGAATGATGGCGGTCGTGATGCCATCGCTGTCGTATTGGATTTCTGCTTTTGTCTGATGACCAATTTCAGCGGCGAACTCTTTGAGCCATTTTTGTGCCAGACTATCAAGCGTACCCACAAAGAGCTTATCGAGCATTGATAACAATAGCCCCACCCGACGAAACGCCTCATCAAAAGCAAAATCATCCTCATGGTTAATCAAAAACTCAATCAAATGCTGATTGACAATATCATCCGCCTCATCAATGCCTGCCTGCTTGGCAGTTGTGACGATCTCATTAAGACGATCTGAAGTGGGTATCTTACGGTCAAACCATGACTCATGAGTAGCCTGCCTGGACTTCATCCAAGTCAAATAGCGATAAAAAGTCGTCAAGCGCGCCTGAATTCGCTCCTGCATCTCAGCGGCAGCAGCGCGGGTAAATGTGGTGGCAATGATCCGCTCTGGTGCATACTTTTTCTCAACCAGTAAGCGTAAAATAATGCCCGAAAGCGTCCAAGTCTTGCCCGTACCTGCAGATGCCTCAATCAGATAAGCGCCTGATAGCGTGCAGGCCGTGGCAGGCGTGCTACGAATATCACTCATGAGCATCTCCTTGTACTGGTGGGCGATTTAGATTCTCTAAAGTTGTCATGTATGCCAAAACATCACCATATAAAGGCTTAGCCAATATCGCTGCCTGTCTCATTGCTTGATCTACGTTCTGCCCTTGAAGCAGCGCCTCCCAATGCAGATCTTTACTAGAATAATCTGTATCCTTGCCAATGCAATCATCAAGACTTAAATCCTCCACCGGCGTATCATCCAAAGATAGAATCTTTAAGGCGTTATCTGCCGTTAGCACCAATGGCGTCACGCGAGTCAATACGGCGAATAGTATCAGATTTTTTAAATACCGCATCGCCTTATCGGCACAAATCGGGCGCATCACGATGGTAGCAACCTCAGAAAATGGCTTAATCAGCTTTCGTCCTTTTTTATAATGCCAAATACTCATACCGCGATCGGTACGTTCGTCTTGAGCGGTTGTTTGGCGATGAATCTGCCATAACAAATGCTGCACCCAGAACCCAAGCAGCTTATCTGATGAAGTACTACTTACCAAGACATTAAGCCAATGATCGCTTGAAAAATCTGGTAATTGAGCCAAGATCTTCAGCGGCTTCGTGCCGATATGTAGCGGGATCGCCTGCTCTTGGGTGGATGTGATGAGCGCCGAAAAGTTCAGACTACTACCGCCATCCACCTCCAACTGCCCCACTAGACTACCATTCGCATTATTCAGCTGAGTCCAAAATTCATCAACCACACCACTTACCAGCTCAATGTCTTGTTTTAGGCGTGCGTATTTGGTTGCGCCTGCAGGCAGTAGCGGCTCGTGACGAAGCGCCTTGAACTGGGTAAGCTTTTGCTGTCTTTGAAGTGTCAAGTCAGATGGCATCGCCACATCAAACAGCGCTTTTACATCCATCTCATTGATGTTCTTGCCATCGAACACCCCTGTCGCCAAGGTCTGAACGATGGCATCACTCAGTCGCCAACCCTCCAGACCACCCATCGATAATGGCTCATCTCGATCCATCTCCTCCAAGGCAGTTAATACCATAAGTCTACCTTGCAGATAAGATTTGGCAGGTGATTTGATGGCGCTGTTGATCGTCTGTACAGTAAGGTAGCTTGGTAGCTCAATGTGGTAAGCTGACAGCAGATCATCCACCAACTGATCAGCATCTGACGACCCAGTCATCACCTTGGTAAACACCGCTTGAATCCTTGCCAGCTCATCATCAGTCGGCAGTGTTACAAACGACTTATCTTCTGTATCGCGTAATCTATCGTCAAGCACCTGACGCACATTTTGCCAAAGTGGTGCAGGCGGCAGGAATGACTGCAGTTCACGCTTTTTGTCATCAATGACCCTCGTTAAGGCAGACACAGGATCATCATCGTTAATCACGCCATCATCACAATAAAACAACGACCGCTCAAAGCTCATCGCCTCATGCCCAGTCAGCAGATAATGCTCAATTAAGCCAGGTAGTCTCTCACCAACTCGTCTGGTCAAATCATCAGCTGAATCAGGCAGCTGCCAATCCATGCCCGACTTTAAAAATTCAAGCAACTCTGTCACAGGCGATGCCGGCAGCAGTGCCGTGCTACCATCAGCACTCATACCATCGTAAAAAATCAAACACGTGTCTTTGGTACATAGCAGTGCATCCAAGAACGCGCCATTATCATCGTCTTCGTTCGAGCGATCGCCGCGCCGCTTTAGCCCTGCGCGCATCAGATCCAGCCTCATGCTTCTGTCTTGACGTGGGAATGCTGATAGATTCATGCCCAGCATGACAGTCAGCCCAAACGGTACACTTCTTAGCGAACCAAAACGTGCCACTGTGATTACATCTGCAGGCTCAGCAGCGACAGCTTGTAGCCCCACTGCCTCTGACAGACTCTCTAATACAAATTCTAAGGTCAGATGAATATCATCATCACTGCCGTGCTGAGCGTTCGCTCTTAGGCTTGCCAGCATGGCATTCTTCGCCTCAAAGATCGCACGCATCTTCATGGTTTGCTTAATGGCATAAAAATAATCATCAATCAGCTCATGCTCAATCCTATTTAGCCAATGCTGCACTTTGTCACGCTGCTGATATTGCCCGCCAAAATACGCCAAAGCCTCATGCATTCGGCACAGCGCTTGGACGATGTTTTTATCATTAAGCACAATCCCGCCCAGAGCCAACGTCGCTTCACTCGCGCCATCCGTCCAGTCAAATGGATATAGTAGCTCACTTGGCAACTGCTCATTTGGTGCAACAAATCCCATGACAATGCGATCCAAGGCATAGCTAAACGTGTATCGATAATCAGTGTCACTGTCATGCAATGTCTGACCGATGTGAGATGCATCAAAACCACGGCGAAAGCCAGCTTCCTCAAGCAGCGACCTTGCACGATACGCTTCATCAAAGCTTAACCCAAAGTTCTCATACACTGCAGGATTCATGAGCCATTCATAAAATTCATCGGCATAAAACCGCGCATGTTTTACACCGCACAAGCGATAAAAACCAAGCATAGCCTGCAGCAGCTCATCGATCTCACGCGCGGTCGTGCCTGTGATTTTGATGGGCAAATACAGCCCATCAACACCCACACCATCAGGGAACACCGCCCGAATGGTGTTCTGGGCTTCTTCTACATCAGGCAGTAATATCACCACATCAGATGGTTTTTTTTGGTGATCGTTTAGATATTTGGCGATCATCGTACGAGCAATCTCAAGCTGTCTTTTTAGTCCATGGCAAGCATGAACGCTTAAGCTTGGCAGTAGTTCTTTGTCAGTCTTGCTAAGCTCTGATAAAGTCGCTACTGATTTTGGGCGTTTTTTGTCGCTTAGTATCTGTAGCACCTCCCCCATCGCCATGCCTTTGACATCTTCATCCTCCCCAAGCATGAGGATGTCTTGCTTTAATTGATTTAGGATACTGTCATTCTCGCGACTGGTTTTTGATTGAAACTTATCCTGCCAATAAATCTGATGTAGTACACTTTGATTATTTAGATGATCTACATGATTTAACTGCTGATTGCCATTGTCTTCATAATAAAATTCACCGCCAGACATATCAGCAAGCATGGCAAAAGTCTCACGCGATTCCTTACCAAGTCGAGATAATAACCCATGCCCGTAGTCTTTTTTATACACGGCATTTGGATTGATGATGTTCTGAGTTAATAGCCAATTTTTATCAACAATGTCCGCCCAGAACATCTTGGATGGGTTAAAATGCAGCAGGCGAATGTTCATTGCCAGCGACAGTCTTTTTAGGAATAACAGCTCCACCTGTGGCAGCTGCTGCACGGTAAATAAATACAAATCTTTAGGTAACTTATTTAGCACCGCTTGGCGCAATTCGCCGCTGCGCCTGCCTTCTAATACATCCCAGAATCTATGCTCAAGCTTTTGGCGCATCTGATAGACATGTCTAAATAACCCATACCATAGATGGCGCAGTAGCTTTTCTAGATTTTTATAATGCGCCACCAGCCAATCAGGTGTGGCTTCTTTTTGACCATATTCATCGCCAAATCGATCTTTGCTGGCGATCATTTCTTCGACCACATTCTCAAGGCTTTCATTATCCCCCCATGCATCCAGCCACTCTGGGCGATGTGTCAGATAACGCACATACAGCCGAGATAACTCATCACACGCCTGCCACAGGCGATGGTCTGGTATCTCATATTGGTCTTGGCTCTGCTCCGCCAATGGCCTAAAAAGAAAATGCAATTCATGCTGATCATTATTTAGAATTTCTAATAATTCTTGAGGTTTTGCTTTAGCACTTAAAAACCCAAACAGTCGCCAGCGCATGACCGAGGCAGACAGCATCGCCACCTCAGGCACCGCCAAGGCATCATTAGGATGCATCGCACCATCAAGCTCTAGCGTCTGCTTAATCATCTGCCATTGATACTGACCCCAAAATTGAGCTGTCATCATGGTGCTGATACCCGCCTTTAGAGCGACTTGTTTTTCAAGCCAATGCCCAAGCACCATCGATGGCACAATCACCACAAACGGCGTAAAGATCATCGCACTAAAATCCGCCTGATTTTGATGCGGATTCTTGTAAAAATCAATCAATTCATCAACCAAGACATCAGTGTCATTAGATTGGATAATCTGAAACATGGCAAATCCAAGCTGAGCTAAAAATTAAATTGTACCTTGAATCGCTTTAATTATCCACCTGGTTATTTTTAATAAAAATCCGCCGCCCATCCACTCATCCTAATCTAAAATTAACACTTAAAAATCCACCCAATCAATGCTATAATTCACCCCATAATTCCCTCTCATTTTTACAGCATTTTAAGCAAGTTATTCATAAAGACATCCAATAAAAAGAGACATTAATGGCATTTGTACATTTGGGCGTGCACAGTGAGTTCGCCATCGTTGATTCCATTGTACGCATCAAAGAACTGGTCAAAAAAGCCAGCCAAGATGGTCAGACCGCACTGGGTCTGGCAGATGTGAACAACATGTTCGCTGCGGTTAAGTTCTATAAGGCTTGCACGGCAGCTGGCATTAAGCCTATCATCGGCGTAGAAGCCACGATTGGTGAAGACATTGATCGCCTCGCCGAAGAGAATAATCATTCGGTGATACTGTACGCCATGAATAATGACGGCTACAAAAACCTACTGCGCCTATTGTCCGATGCCTATACCAACCGACCCATGCAGGACGGCTCAGTGACGGTGCACACGCCCATCATCACCAAGGAAGCTTTATTTGCCAATAACGACGGTATCATCGCCATTTTGACCGATCGCTCAGAGACTGCCGCCATATTAAAAGGCAACCACCCTGAGATGTTCGCTACGCCTGTTAAGCCTTGGCAAGATGCTTTTGGTGATCGCCTATACCTTAGCATTAAGCGCACACACGAATCGGACAACGCCTATAACCGCGAAGCGATCATTCAAGGCTCAAAGGCAGGCATTCCAATCATCGCTCATAATGACGTGCGATTTATCAATCCAGTACCACAAGATGTCGGACAAGCCAAAGAAAACAACGCCAGTAGTGACTTTGATGCGCACGAAGCTCGCGTGTGTATCGCAACAGGCTACACTCTAGAAGATACAAACCGACCTAGAAATTACACCGAAGCGCAGTATTTTCGCAGCCAAGCAGAGATGGAAGAGTTATTCTCAGACATCTCGCAAGTCATCGAAAACACCAACCTACTTGCCAGTCGCTGTAACGTCACGCTTACCCTAGGTATTAACGTCCTGCCTGACTTTCCCATTCCAGAAGGCGACACCATTGAGAGCTTCTTTAAAAAGGTCAGCCTAGATGGTCTGCACCAACGACTTGCCAAGCTGTATCCTGAAGATAAGCGCGGAGACGACTGGGATACGATTTATCAATCATATAAAGACCGATTGGATTATGAGCTTGGCATCATCCTTAAGATGGGTTTTCCAGGGTATTTCTTGATCGTGATGGACTTTATCCGCTGGGCAAAAGCCAATGGCGTGCCTGTCGGTCCGGGACGTGGCTCGGGCGCTGGCTCTTTGGTAGCTTATAGCCTAAACATTACCGACCTTGATCCACTCAAATACGATTTACTATTTGAACGTTTCTTGAATCCTGAGCGTGTGTCGATGCCTGACTTTGATATCGACTTTTGTATCGAAGGGCGCGACCGTGTGATCGACTATGTGGCACGAACCTACGGGCGACAGGCCGTCTCACAGATCATTACCTTTGGTACCATGGCGGCGCGTGCGGTGGTGCGAGATGTGGCACGAGTTCAGGGCAAATCATATGGTCTTGCCGATAAAATCTCAAAACTCATCCCAAAGACACCTGGCATCTCACTTGATGAGGCACGTTCAGAAGAGCCGCTACTCGAAGAACTCCTAAAAGAAGGTTCAACACACTCCGACCATCAAGCCGCCACAGAAATCTGGGAAATGGCAAAAAAACTAGAAGGTATCACGCGCAACGTCGGTAAACACGCAGGTGGCGTACTCATCGCACCCAATCGAATCAGCGATTTTAGCGCGGTGTACTGCGATGACAAAGGACACCCTGTCAGCCAGTTCGATAAGGACGACGTCGAGGCGGTAGGCTTGGTGAAATTTGACTTTCTAGGACTTCGAAACCTCACCGTCATCCAAGCCGCGGTTGATAACATCAACATCACTCGCGCCAAGCTCGGTCAAGAACCCATTGACCTTGAAAAGCTCCCCTTGGATGACAGCGACGTCTATCAGTCTGTGCTACAATCAGGTAATACCACCGCCGTGTTCCAGCTTGAAAGCTCAGGCATGAAAAAATACCTAAAGCAGCTCAAGCCCACCAACATCGAAGACGTCATCGCGATGTGCGCCCTGTATCGCCCAGGCCCGCTAGAATCAGGCATGGTGACAGACTTTATCGACCGTAAACACGGCATACAAGAACCCGCCTATCCCCATCCTGATTTTCAGCATGAATGGCTAGAGCCACCCTTAAAAGCAACCTATGGCGTCATCGTCTATCAAGAACAAGTCATGCAGATCGCTCAGGTACTCTCAGGCTACACCTTAGGTGGTGCTGACATGCTACGACGTGCCATGGGTAAAAAGAAACCCGAAGAGATGGCAAAGCAGCGTAGCATCTTCGTAGAAGGTGCGATCGGACAAGGCATATCCGGCGACTTGGCAGGTCAGATTTTTGATCTGGTAGAGAAATTTGCAGGTTATGGTTTTAACAAATCACACTCTGCTGCCTATGGCGTGCTGGCTTATCAGACCGCATATCTTAAGTACTACTACCCTGCCGAATTCATGGCGGCGGTACTGTCATCAGAGATGGATGACACTGACACCATCGTGTTCTTGATTTCTGATTGCAAAGAGAACTTTGATCTGTCTGTCATCCCACCGAGCGTGAATCACAGTGATTGGCACTTTATCGTACAAGACGAAAAAACCATCATCTATGGACTTGGCGCCATCAAAGGCGTAGGTGAGGACGCGGTGGCAAGCATCGTCAAAGCGCGAAAAGAAAGTAAATTCAAAGACCTTTATGATTTTTGTAATCGTGTTGACATCAAAAAAGTCGGCAAACGCGCCCTAGAAGCGCTGATTTGCGCGGGCTGTTTTGATGATTTGGCTATACAGATTAAGCCAGAATTTGCCGAACAAGAACTGCGTCATCATATCCGCGGTGGACTGTGGGCACAGCTGCCCGCCGCCATGCAAGTCGCTGAGCAAAACCGCCAAAACGCGCTGGCTGGCACTTTCGATTTATTTGGCGAAGTGGACGATGGTCTGTCTGTCGCGCCCGAACTGCCCGACATCGTCTGGGGTGATCAGACCCGCTTAAAGGGCGAAAAAGACACGCTAGGCTTATACCTAACAGGTCATCCGCTGGATAAATACCGTGATGAACTAAAAAAATACACCAATGTTAGCCACCTAAGCGAGCTGTCGGACACTGGTTATAATAAATTTGCCCGTGTGGCAGGTCTGGTTATCGATGTCGCCAACTTCGGCAACCGTGTCGCCATCACGCTTGATGATGGCAGTGCACGCGTGGAAGTTAGCTGCTTTACCGACAAATTCTCACGTCTACAACCCATCCTAGAGACCAACATCGCACTTAGCGATCGACTGCTGGATAAATATGCTCATCTTAGTAGCGATAAGAACTTTAAACCAAAAGATCTCAACGCCCAAACCCTGCGCAAAATTGAAGATAAAACCGACTGGGAATACATCTCCAACCTAAATGGCGCAATCATCATCGCCACGCTAAGCGTGCGTGAGAATGATGGTCGTATTTTTGCCAGAATGCAGAACGCCATGACGCTAACCCAAGCGCGATTAAAGCACCTATCGGCGGTAAACATCAAACTATACGCTCACGACATGGAAGCACTAAGCAGACTAATACCGCTTCTAAAAGAAAACACCCCGCCTGCTGCCAATCTCATCCCACCGCCTGCTGATGACGATGAGGAGATCGAAGATGCAGTGGCTTATGACGAAGAAGGTAATATCCTTACGACCACAGCACCTACAGTATTAAGAGATGGCTGTCTGCCGGTATCGCTGTTTTTGTATGATGAATGCAGCATCTCACGCGTCTCGGTGAATGATCGATTCCGCCTATATCCCAGTGATGACGTGCTTGATGAGCTAAGAGCGATACTGCCATCACAGAATGTATTATTAAGATAAGTTATGAATTTAATCTATCAACTGGCGAGCATTCGCATCATCATGATTGGCACCACCCTACCCGCCAACATCGGCTCGGCTGCTCGTGCCATGCACACGATGGGACTGTCCGATCTGGTTGTCGTGAATCCACGTCTACCCATTGATGACACCAGTGTTGCCAATGCTGCAGGTGCGACCTCTGTGCTTGATTCTGCGCGCATTGTCGATGATCTAAATGAAGCCTTGTCAGACTGCCATCTGGTATTTGCAGCATCCGCGCGCGTTCGCCACATGCCACGCCCTGTCATCACCCCAAAGATGGCAGCAGAGCTAATGATGAATATTCATCAGGCGCATAGCAGCCTTGATGAACAAACCATCCCAAAGATCGCCATCTTATTCGGGCGTGAAGATCGCGGTCTAACGAACGATGAACTTTCGCTGGCGGATTATCACATCCAGATCCCCGCCAATCCTGAATATCCCGTTCTTAATGTCGCCGCCGCCATACAGGTGATAGGCGCGTTCATCTATGATGTACTGTCAGGTCATACATCAAAATCAGAAGACAACATCTCCCAAACTCATCAAATCTACCTAAATATCCGACAAGACTGGGATGAGCCTGCCATCACATACGCTCAGCAGCAAAACCTTAACAGCAGTCTCATCGATTTGCTTATTAAGCTTGACTTGGCAGACGATCAGGACTTAAAACACCTGCCCACGCGCCTATCACGGCTCACAAGTCGGGTGCAGCTTGACCAAAAAGAATTTGCCCTACTGCGCGCATTAATTGCCAAAATTCATGTTAAAATTAGCCAAAACTAGCCAGATTAGCCAAGTTGTCTTGATAATAGCTTGATTGCTTTAGAACTATTTTAAGGATTATTCGTGTCATTCATTCAAAAAATCAAAAATCTCAAAAACGCCATCAATGATGACTTAGAGGCCGTATTAGATCGCGACCCTGCCGCTCGCACCAAGGCAGAAGTATTTATCACGTACCCCGGCATACACGCACGCACCCTACACCGCGCCGCTCATGCCTTGTGGGAGAACGACCACAAATTCCTAGCACGAAGCTTGTCGCACATCAGCCGCGTCACGACAGGCATCGAGATCCACCCTGCCGCCAAAATCGGCAAACGCCTATTCATCGATCACGGCATGGGCGTGGTCATCGGCGAGACTGCCGAAATTGGCGATAATGTGACGCTCTATCATGGCGTCACCTTGGGCGGTGTCTCATGGGAAAAAGGCGCCAAACGCCACCCCACGCTTGGCGACCATGTGGTCGTGGGCGCAGGTGCCAAAATCCTAGGCGGCTTCACCGTGGGTAATCACGCCAAAATCGGCTCAAACGCCGTCGTCGTAAAGCCCGTACCAGAAAATGCCACCATGGTCGGCTCCGCTGCTCGCATGATCGACAAGAACAGCAAAAAAGACGCACCAAAGGTCAGCCAAGAACAGACACAAGCAGCGGATGAACTGTTCAACGCCTATGGGCTTAAGCCCGACACCCAAGACCCCGTGGCCACAAGCATCGCGGCACTCCTAGCGCACATTCAGAATCAAGACAAACGCATCGATGAACTACAAAACGCCGTCTGCAAGCTAGACCCTGAGTTTTGCAGTCAAGCCATCGAACTAATCTGTAAAGATGACCTAGACGTCCTAAAAACCCAAAGTTAATGGCACAAGATGACGCATTTAAGATGACAAAATAAATCATAATTTTGTTATAATTATCCGCTTTATTCATTAGAAATAACAAGGAATCTCATGACTGACAGCACTCAGCCAACCACCCCAAAGCGCGTATTAACAGGCATTACCACCACAGGCATTCCACATCTGGGCAACTATGTCGGCTCAATTCGCCCTGCGATTATCGCTGCCAACGAGGCAATCGCACGTGGCGATGGTGATGCGTTCTTTTTCTTAGCCGATTTTCATGCCTTGATCAAATGCTTCGACCCTGATGAGATTCATCGCTCCACACGTGCCATTGCGGCGACATGGTTAGCTTGTGGTCTTGATCCACAGGCGGTTACATTTTACCGTCAATCGGACATTAGCGAGATTCCAGAACTTGCCTGGATTTTAAATTGCTCATGCGCCAAGGGTCTGATGAATCGTGCGCACGCTTATAAGGCGGCTGTCGATATTAACACCACCAAGGAAGACACCGATCCTGATTTTGGCATCACGATGGGGCTATTTAGTTACCCTGTGCTGATGGCGGCTGACATCTTGATGTTCAATGCCACCCACGTGCCTGTTGGCAAAGACCAAGTTCAGCACATCGAGATGGCGCGCGACATCGCAGGCACTTTTAATTTTAAATACAAGCCGCTATTTACCCAGCCCAATGCTGTTATCGATGAAGACACACCACTACTGACCGGCCTAGACGGGCGCAAAATGAGCAAATCTTATGGCAATACCATTCCATTATTCGGCGATGGCAATCCGCAAGTTGATCCACAAAAAGCCCTAAAAAAAGCGATCTCTCAAATCGTCACCAATTCACAAGCACCCGAAGAACCTAAGAATTCTGACGAATGTACCATCTTTGAGATTTATCGCGCCTTCGCCACCAAAGAAGAAATCGAAGAGTTGGCCGCCCACTACCGTCGTGGCATCGGCTGGGGTGAAGCTAAAGAAATCTTGTTCAATAAAATTAATGACGAAATCGCGCCAATGCGCCAGCGTTATTTTGAACTCATGAATAACCCAAAAGAGCTTGAAGAAATCCTACAAATGGGCGCCATCAAAGCTCGTCGAGTCGCCCAAAAGCAACTGGATAAGACACGCCGCGCCATCGGCATCAAGCCCCTTGCCAAGCTTAAATAACATGATGGATACCGCCCAAGTACAAGATGTTGAGACCATTCGCATCTTTGATACGCCTGTTGAGAGCCTGCCCGATGACTTATACATTCCCCCGCAGGCTTTTGCGATTTGGCTTGAGCAATTTGCCGGCCCGCTTGATTTTTTGTTGTATTTGGTCAAGAAAAACAACTTCGATCTGACTGAGACCGCCATTTTACCCATTACGGAACAATACTTAAGCTACATCAAAGACTTGGATGAAGAATATTTTGAATTGGCGGGCGATTATCTGTTGATGGCCGGCACGCTCATCGCCATCAAGAGTGAGCTGTTATTACCACAGCCAGAGATTGATGATGAAGGCATGAACCCCAAAGCAAGACTCATCAGAAAACTTGAAGAATACGCTCAGATCAAAGAAGCTGCTCAAAGGCTTGATAAGTTGATACGACTAGAAAGAGATGTATTTTTGGCATTTACCAGCTTGCCCAGCATTGAGGCGATGCGCGCCGAACTGCCAAAATACTCTCCGCAGATTCTCGTTAACAGCCTCATCACCATGCAGATTAAGCCTGATTATCAGATGCACACAGTCAATGTGGATCCCGTGCCACTGCCCGAGCGCATCGCCAACATCACCCGAATGCTCAGCGAAAAAGGCTCATCCACTTTCAAAGAGCTACTAGAACCCACCCAAGGCAAGCTTGGCGTGGTGGTAAGCTTCGTGGCGGTGCTTGAACTGATTAAGCGCGGCTTAGTCGGTCTTAGTGAGTACAGCGATGACTTCGATGACGAAGGTGTGGACAACTACGCACTTCAAACCACCGAAAAACGCGCCAAAAACACCCTGCCAAGCATCGACAACACCGGTCATGCCATCGGCGAACAAACCCTATACTGGCTACATTAACCCATGCAAAACACCCTAACACCACTTACTTTAGATGTCGAATCAACAAATCAAGACAGCCATAAAGAGCTGCTCGAGTCGCACGCCACCGCCGAAGCACTAAGTCGCTATATCGAGGTGCTACTACACGCAAGCGAAACACCCCTAACCGATCAAGATCTAAAAAAACACCTATCTATGAGTAGTGATGAGCTCCAAATGGCGCTAATCATTCTAAAAGAGCGACTGTCAGGTAGCGTACTCACCCTAGGCAAGACCGCGAGCGGATACCGCCTGCAGATCAAGGACAGTTATTCTCGGCTCATTCAGCAGATCTTTCCAGAGCGTCTTGAAAGCCTAAGCCAAGCCTTACTTGAGACCTTGAGCGTCATCGCCTACAAGCAGCCCGTCACACGCTCTGACATCGAGCAGGTGCGTGGCGTTACCATATCAAGTAACATCCTAAGACAGCTGTTCGATAAGGGCTGGATCATGGAGAAAGGATATAAAGACACACTCGGTCGCCCAGCACTGCTACATACCACACCAGCATTCTTGGATGCATTTGGATTGGCAAGCCTAGATGAATTGCCGCCATTGCCTGACTTACAGAGTCTAAAAGTAAATGGCTAAATCACCTGTTAATTGATGTACTTACACATCAATACAGATTTTACTTGCTAATTTAACCCAAAAGTCTTATCATTGATCTTTTAACATTGTGAAATGTTATTTTCCAACCACAGGACACCATCATGACCGACACGCCAGACATCATCGAAACCCCCACCGATAACGCACGCCCAGAAGGCGAAAAACTTCAAAAACTACTCGCCCGCATGGGTCTAGGCTCTCGCCGCGGACTCGAAGAGATCATCAAATCAGGACGTGTTTCTATCAACGGTAGCATAGCCACGCTTGGCGATCGTGCTAGTGCGATGGATGAGATCCGTGTCGATGGTCGCCTAGTACACATCAAGGCAGAACGCGAAAAACGCCGCCGCGTCATCGCTTATTACAAGCCTGAAGGCGAGATTTCATCAGCTTCAGATCCAGAGGGTCGCCCTACTGTTTTTGACCGTCTGCCTAAGCTAACCGGTGACAGATGGGTAATGGTAGGACGTCTAGACATCAACTCATCAGGCCTATTACTATTCACCAACGATGGTGAGCTGGCGCACCGCCTCATGCACCCATCAAGTGAAGTAACTCGTGAGTATGCCGTGCGTGTGCTTGGTGAAGTTACCCCCGAGATTGCTCAGAATTTGACCCGTGGCGTCGAGCTAGAAGACGGTATGGCAAAGTTCGATGACATCAAAGAAGGTGGCGGCACAGGCGTTAATAAATGGTATCACGTTAAGATCAAAGAAGGTCGTAAGCGTGAAGTTCGCCGTATGTTTGAGTCTCAAGAACTTAAAGTATCGCGCCTAATTCGTACTCGTTACGGCACGGTAATTTTACCAAAAGAGCTGCGCACAGGACGATTCATTGAACTTGATGCCAAAGAGATCGGCAAACTAATCGAGACAGTCGGATTGCGCCCACGCATAGGTACAGGTCTAAATACCGCCGCCAAAGAAAAACAAGCACGCATTCACAAAAAACCACTAAAATCTCGCGAAATTCGTCGCCAAAAACACGAACGCCATGAGCGCAAAGAAGAGCGCAGACAGCGCACCGGCAACAAAAAACGCCCAAGCAGCGACAGCCGTCAGCGCACCCCAAATTTAAAAAACGCAACTTTTTATAAAGCATAATCCAAAAAAGTCGAGATCATCGCCTTTTAGTTTGTCTTTTTGAACTTGGAATTGTTTATGTATCCTTTTTTACGTCTTGCCAAAACCATCGTCAAAAGCTCAATCGACTTCAAACAAGGCGGCACACTGAATCTGACCGACACCAGTGAATATCACTTCAAGGCACGCCTGAACGACATCGATAACTTTCTTGAGATGAATAACGGGCGAATATTTACCCTATTTGATTTAGGTCGAACAGATTTTGCCATTCGTTCAGGTCTTGGGGTTAAGCTCATCAAAAATCGCTGGGGTTTGGTGGTGGCAGGCAGCACCATTCAGTACCGCAAGCGAATTCGTGCTTTTGATAAGGTTACGATGAAAACTCGCATTTGTGCCATTGATGAACGCTGGTTTTATGTGGAGCAGACCATGTGGGTTAAGGGAAAGTGTACTTGTCATGCCCTGCTTCGCACCGCTGTCACCAACATTAAAACGGGCAAGACCATAGACACCAAAACCGTATTAAGCGCATTAAATCTATCCGACATTAACATGCCGCCTGACAAATGGGTGCAGTCTTGGGTAAATACTGACAAGCTGCGCCCTTATCCAAGCGAATGACTCTAGCAAGCCTAAATTAACGAAATTTAGGCTTTGTCATATGTTGGTTGGAAACAAGCCAAGTTTTTAAATTTTCTTACAATTTATTGGTTAAATGTATGACCTACCAATCCCCTATTTAATTATAAAATATAGAAATACCATAATTTATTTTATGAATATCTCTTATCAATTGTATCAAAATATGTTTTAATACGCAGAAAAATTAAGGGCTGTCATATTGTTTTAACAACAATGCCAGACAAAATCAGTCGATACTGCCAGCTCTTTATGATTAAAATAGCCGTCTCGTTTCGGCTAGATTAAACTTTTTAAACCCGCCTTTTTTTGGTTGGTTAATTCTTTATTTTTCATGAGATATCACATGACTACCATCGTTAATGCTGCAGAATTTGTCCGTCATCAAGCCCTAGTAAACTGGGTCAACGAGATTGCGCAGCTTACTAAGCCTGCTGCCATCGAATGGTGTGACGGTTCAGACGAAGAATACAAACGCCTAATCAATCTAATGATTGATAACGGCACCATGGTGAAACTAAACCAAGAAAAACACCCCAATTCTTATTTGGCCTTCTCAGATCCATCAGACGTAGCGCGTGTTGAAGACCGCACTTTCATCTGCTCAGAGCAAGAAATCGATGCTGGCGCAACCAACAACTGGCAGCACCCAGACGAGATGCGTGCTAAGCTTGAAGGTCTATTTGATGGCTGCATGGCGGGTCGCACCATGTATGTTGTGCCGTTTAGCATGGGTCCGCTGGGTAGCCACATTGCCCACATCGGTGTTGAAATCACCGACAGCCCTTATGTTGTCGTCAGTATGCGTAAGATGGCTCGCATGGGCAAGGCTGTCTATGATGTACTAGGCACAGATGGTGAATTTGTACCATGCGTGCATTCTGTTGGTAAGCCATTAAGCGATGGCGAGAAAGATGTGGCATGGCCGTGCAATGATGACAAGTACATCGTCCATTTTCCTGAGACTCGTGAAATCTGGTCGTATGGCTCAGGCTATGGTGGTAATGCCCTACTTGGCAAAAAATGCCTAGCCCTTCGCATCGCCTCTGTGATGGGTCGTGAACAAGGCTGGCTGGCTGAACACATGCTAATCCTAGGCGTTACTAACCCAGAAGGCAAAAAACACTACATCGCTGCCGCTTTCCCATCAGCGTGTGGTAAGACTAACTTTGCCATGCTCATTCCGCCAGCAGGTTATGAGGGATGGAAAGTAGAAACCGTAGGCGATGACATCGCTTGGATCAAGCCATCAGCAGATGGCAAACTTTACGCCATCAACCCAGAAGCAGGATTTTTTGGCGTAGCACCAGGAACAAACACCAAGACCAACTCAAACTGCATGAGCACTCTAGGTTCAGACGTTATCTATACCAACGTTGCCATGACTGAAGATGGTGAAGTATGGTGGGAAGGCAAAACCAAAGAAGCACCAGAAAATCTAATCAACTGGAAACGTGAAAAACACACAGGCGCAGAGAAAGCTTCTCACTCAAACGCACGCTTTACCGTATCTGCTGCTCAGTGCCCATCTATCGACCCACAATGGGAAAACCCTGAAGGCGTGCCCATCTCTGCCTTTATCTTTGGTGGTCGTCGCGCTGACACTGTGCCATTGGTATCTGAAGCCTTTGACTGGGTGGACGGCGTATATAAAGCCGCAACCATGGGTTCTGAAACCACTGCTGCCGCTACAGGCGCTCAAGGCGTGGTTCGTCGCGATCCATTTGCGATGCTACCATTCGCTGGTTACAACATGGCAGACTACTTCACCAACTGGTTAGAAATGGGCGAAAAACTTGAAAAACTAACCGCTGAACACGGCACTCAAATGCCAAAAATGTTCAAAGTGAACTGGTTCCGTCGTGACGAGAATGGTGATTTCGTCTGGCCTGGTTTCGGTCAGAACATGCGTGTTCTAGAATGGATCATCAACCGCTGCGAAGGCAAGGCTAATGCTGTTGTTACCCCGATCGGTCTCGTTCCTACCTACAACGACATCAACTGGGCAGAATCAGACTTCAGCGAACAGCAGTTCAACCTAGTAACTAGCCAAGATAAGGCCGCATGGGTTAAAGAACTGCAAGATCACAAAGACCTATTCAATAAACTAGGCGAGCGCATGCCACAGGCTCTGATCAATCATCAAGCCAAACTGCTAAATGACGTGCAAGCTCTATAATTGCTGATCTAAAAAACGCTCCGTAAATCGGGGCGTTTTTTTCGTCTATAGATTCATCATCATAAAATATCAAAAAAAACGGTCAACCTTAAATCATGATACAATAACATAATAACGCCTCACAATAAGCCGATATGATGGGATGCTTATGAATATTCATCAGGATAAATACCATAATAAGAGCAGCGTGAAAGTTTGGATACTAAAGGACAAACAGGACAGATTGGTCAAATCCGCCTTTACTAAGGCAGAATTTTCACATACAGAACAAGCCAATCTTCAACCATTGATTCTCAAAAATTCACACAATTACATCACCTTGCTCTACCCTGCTGCCGGTAGCTTCTGTTCGCTGAAGGCTTGGCAGAATGTTATGCACAGGCAACTTATGCTCATCAACAGGTTGATAAAGACGGTAAACCGATGCTGGTAGATTTGGTTGATGGTGAACTAAAACCTTTAACTTGTGAACATAAATAATCATCAAGCATCCAAAACAAAAAGGCAGATCGCTCTGCCTTTTTGTTAAGTTTATTCAATCAAGCAAAAAACTCATCTTCAAATGCCATGATGCTTGATGAGCCTGCCTGCGCCATGTCGGCATGCGCATAAAGTTTCGGCAAGATTCTTTGGATAAAGTATTCCGCGAGTTTTAGGCGCTCTTCATAAAACTCACCTGGCTTGCCTTGGCATGCCCGAACGATAAGCACATACATATAAGCATAGCACAGATAACCCACGGCATGCAGATAATCCACAGCTGAGGCATTGATGGCATGAGCGTCTGTCTTGGCAGTATCCAGTAGCTGCTCAGTCAAGGATTTAACACGCTTGGCGGCCGAGATGGTCGCATCCTTGATGGCGTGATCAATATCTTGACAAGCTTCATTAATCTCATCAATCAGCGCAAAGATCGCTACCGCATTATTTTTAACCACCTTACGGCCCAATAAGTCCAAAGCTTGGATACCATTCGTGCCTTCATAGATCTGACTGATGCGTGTGTCACGCACGATCTGCTCCATGCCCCATTCTTTGATGTAACCATGACCACCAAATACCTGCTGACAGTCGATGGTGGCGTTGAACGCCATGTCTGTCAAAAATGCCTTGGCAATTGGGGTTAATAATGCAACCTTGGCAGCGGCAGCTGATTTCGCCTGCGCATCGTCGCTGAATTTGGCAATGTCTAGCTCTCGTGCCACATACATGGCAAATGTTCGTGAGGCGACGCTATTGGTCTTGGCATTTAGGAGCATGCGACGCACATCACCAAACCCGATGATCGGATCAGCGGCTTTGTCGGTATTTTTGATGCCATCATCATGCCTGCCTTGTAGGCGATCTTTGGCATAGGCAGCGGCATTTTGATAAGCCAAAACGCTTGCACCCAGACCCTGAAGTCCCATCGTGACGCGCTCATAGTTCATCATGACGAACATCGTGGCAAGTCCCGTGTTCTCAGCGCCGACCATATAGCCTTTGGCATTATCGAAATTCATCACGCAGGTTGCTGATGCCTTGATGCCCATCTTATGCTCAATCGATCCAGCTGCTACGCCGTTACGCTCGCCTAATGTACCATCGTCATTCACTAGGAATTTTGGCACAATAAAAAGCGAAATACCCTTAGAACCAGCAGGTGCATTCGGCGTCTTAGCAAGCACCAGATGCACGATATTATCCGTCAAATCATGCTCACCGCCTGTGATGAAAATTTTGGTGCCTGTGATCGCATAGGAGCCATCATCATTCGGCGTGGCTCGCGTCTTGATGATGCCAAGATCCGTGCCTGCATGCGCTTCTGTCAGACACATCGTACCAGACCATTCTCCTGAGTATAGTTTTGGCAGGTATAGCGCCTTTTGCTCATCACTGCCGTTAGCCAATAAGCATAGCGTCGCCCCGACTGTCAGGTTCGGATACAGCGCAAACGCCTGATTGGTAGAGAACATCATCTCCTCGGTGAGTATGGTCACCATCTTTGGCATGCCCTGCCCGCCAAAGTCTGGATCACCGCCTAAGCCAATCCAGCCCATGTCGCTGTACTGCTTGAATGCGTCTTGAAAGCCACTCGGTGTAGAGACCTTGCCGTCGCCTAGATATTTTGCACTCTCATCATCACCTGACTGATTCAGTGGTAATAATACGTCACGGCTAAATTTTGCCATCTCATCTAAAATCATGTCCACCGTATCTGTATCCATGTGCGACAGGCTGGGTGTATTTTTCCAAAACGTCGGGGCATCGAACACGTCTTTTAGGGTAAAACGCATCTCATCTAGCGGTGCTGAATAATTTAACGTCATAATAAACTTCCTTTTTTAAAGCCGTTCTTTATCCTTTATAGAAACATATTTTAATGTCTCGGTCAAGATAAAGATTCGACGGGCAACTGTCTGAATCACTTACTAATTATTTACTCTAAAAGAAAGGGTTTAAACTTGCAATCGCTTAGACAGACTCAGCAGTCATTTTATGCGCTTGCCAATAGGTTTGCTGATTTCCATTTTTTATTTCCCAAAATGCGCTTTTAAGGAGTAAAAATTTGGCAAATAAATCATTTCATGCTTTAATAGCCACTTTAATAAACCATTATTCCAAATAATAAATTTTAATCATCAAGCCGCCCATGAAAACACCCATCATCATCAGCGCCACTTTTAAACAATCACCTGCCGATTTTATCGTCACCGAACGTATGGACATTGATTTTGATGGTACGGGTGAGCATCTGTGGCTGAATATTAAAAAGATTAACATGAATACCGTCTTCGTCGCACGCCTGCTGTCTGAATGGGCACAGATTCCTGTGCGCGATGTGGGCTATTCTGGGCTAAAAGACCGTCACGCCGAGACTTATCAATGGTACAGTCTGCGCTTGCCCAAGAAAACTGCGCCCAGTGTGGATTTTGACGATTTTATTGCTGATAAATTACAACAAGATGAGAAGATTGAGATTCTGCAAAGTCATTGGCATGGCAGAAAATTAAATCGCGGCACGCATAAATCCAACTACTTCACGATTACTTTAAGAGACGTGCAAGGCAAGGTAGATGATATCGAGGCCCAGCTATCAGACATCGCAGCTCACGGGGTGCCAAATTACTTTGGAGAACAGCGATTTGGGCATGATGGCGGTAATCTAACCAAGTCGCAGGATTTTTTTGATAAAATCATAAACAGTGCCAAACCCTATAAACCCCGCAAAAAAGACCTAGAACGTCATGGCATGCTCATCTCTGCTACGCGCAGCCATTTGTTTAATGAAATTTTGGCATTGAGGGTCGCCAATCACACATGGGACAAAGGCGTGACAGGCGATGTATTTAACCTGAACGGTACAGGCTCGGTATTCACCGCCCAGCTCGATGATGAGGTACGAGCCCGCCTTGACGCCAAAGACATTCACCCTACCATCTCGCTATATGGCATAGGTGATAATAAAGCCACTGACGATGCGCTCGCTCTTGAAAATCAAGTATTTAACGATGTCAAATACAACACGCTCATCCAAGGCCTACAAAAGGTAGGTGTAAAAGCATCAAGACGCGCCACACGATTATTAATCAGTGATATGAATTGGCAATGGATCGATGGCAATCTAGGGCTAAATTTTGAACTACCCAAAGGTGCATTTGCCACGGTGGTGCTTTATGCCCTTGCGCAGAATTTAAAAGAGCCCGATCGCAGACAGGTGTGATTTATCACATTTTATAAACAAATTGTCACGCAATATACAGATTCACCCACTATAATAGGTGTATTTATTTTATTTAATCATAGATAATTCATAACTTAATATGTCAAAGAAACTCTCCTTGCTTACACTGTCGATTTGTTTTGTCATTCAAGGCAGTGCGCACGCTTTTGTTATTACAGATGGCAAAAAAGTCACGCCAACAACCGATAATGACAAAGCCACACCAGACAAACTTGTCAAAAACAACAATGATGATCTGGACGAAAGCCGCTCTGATGAATCAGAATTTGATGCGTCAGATTTAGAAAATACAGACAATCAAGACAGCCAAGATGCCAAAGACAACGATGAAAAACCAGAACGTCCGATCTGCTCACCTGACGCGCTGGCGGTAGGCATTCAGCATTTTTCTTATGATGAGATTTTTGCTGAGGATTTGGTGTGGAGTGGCTACGGCGGTAAGAATGAAGAAAACAAACTAATCCACAAAGACGTCAAAGAGCCACTGCAAGCTCTGGTCAAGGCTGCCGCTAAAGATAAAGTTGCGCTATATCCCAGCTCAATTTTCCGCTCAGTGAGACTGCAAGACACCATCATTAAACGCAAAATTCGTCAAAAACAACCGCCCAAGACCATCTATCACACGTCATCGCCTGCAGGCTACTCTGAGCATCACACAGGCTATGCGGTGGATTTTGCGCCGATTGATGCCAAATTCGCCAAAGGTAAGGGTTATAAATGGCTGATGGAGCACGCCCATGAATACGGTTGGGAGCAGACCTTTACCAAGGAATATAGCGAAAAAAGCGGCGTATCTGAAGAGTCGTGGCACTGGCGATACGTTGGTGATGAGCACGGTCAAACGATCTTCGCACCCAGAGAATGCCAAGCTATAGAGGTAGAGACTGATGAAGCTGATACACTAGATGAGACAATCGAGGACAGTAAAGAAAATCCAAAAAACAAAGAAACTTCGTCGAAGCAGTAAAAGTCAAATAGGCAATAAAAATCCAACCATTAAATTATAAGGTTGGATTTTTTATTAAAGCTTCGCAACATAAGACAGCGCTTCATCCAAAACCGCAGTGGCATGATCACTATATCCCGCACCAGGGGCATTAATCATGCCAATAAACACATACCACCTGCCTTGGGTGTCCATAACGTAGCCTGCCAGACTCTTAACATTATTAAGCGTACCCGTCTTAATATGCGCATGCCCAATGGCAGGATGCTCAGGATCTCGCTCCGATAGCGACATCATCGTGCCAGATTGACCAGCGATTGGTAGAGAAGCCTTAAACACTTCAAAATTCGGCTGCTGATAAGCGAAAGCAAGTAGTTCAGCCATCGCTGCTGGCGTTATCGCACAGTCTCGGCACAGTCCCGATGCTCGGCTCATCATGGGCGGCTGGCTACTTAGGTGCGCCTGCCACCATTTGCTAATAAAGTTAAGCGCACTCGGATAGTCAGAGACTGGGTCACTCACTCCTGCCACCCCCATTGATAATGGCAAAGACAGCGCCACTTGCTCGGTCATCACGTTGTTAGAGTATTGGTTGATGAGATAGATCTGCTCGCTTAAAGGCTTGGAAGGATAAATTAACCAAGCAATACCAGGGCTTACAACATCATCAATACGCACCCGCCCTGCGAACCTCTCATCAATCGACTGCCATATTCCTTTTACCGCCTTGATTGCCAAAGTATCAGCATCGCTGAACGTCAACCAATACGATTGACGACCACAGTCAGCACGCGTACCACCAAATACGGTCAGCTTCTCATCATTTAGGTGAAATTTATTTTCGCTTAAGCAGCGTGTATCATTGGCAGAGATCTGACTTGGTGCACTAAAATCTGCCAATGGTGGCAGCACCTGCAAGGCAGCACTTTGATGATCGCTTGGGACAAACTTGGTTGTCTGACCTGTTGGCATCTGAATAATCTCATCACGCCCTGATGGCAACACATCAATCTCAACTGTGCCAAAATTCACCAAAAAAGCATTCGGCGCAGCATTATAAGCACGCATTCCCTGCCCATCAAAGGCATTAATGTTAAATTTAACATCCTGGAATGCAGAGTTATCGATGACGATGTCGCCTTGAATGTGGCGAATACCCCTCGCCTCAACCTGTCTTAACATGGCGCGCAGACGATCATGCGTCATGGCAGGATCGCCAAACCCTTGAATCACAAGGTCACCGTACAGCGTGCCATTCATAACCACACCTTTAGGATGAACGCGCGTTATCCAGCGATGGTTCTCCCCCAATGTGTGCAAGGCGATGAATGTCGTGACAAGTTTTTGGGTGGAGGCAGGTGTGCGCAGCTTATCAGCACGATGACGAATGATGGGTTCGAGTCTGGTGTTGGCATTGGCAGTATTAGAAAGATCACCATCTAATGGCTCAACCCAAAAGCTCACCTCATCATCAGACAGCCCTGCAACCGCCATCTTTTCACGGATGCTTTGTGGGAGTGTGGCCGCGGGCAAATCATAGGTGACAACAGTCGCCCTAGGATCATCGACCACATTAGAACTCGGCTCATTCGCCCATGACGTTGTCGCCATAACACCAAAAGCCGCCATCAGCCATCGATACATAAATACTCCGCACACGTTTATGATACATAGTGAGCCTAATCATCATTCAGATTATAAGCTCAAATACTTTAAGCAAAATAACGATCCAAGCCTTCTTGGATGCCTGAACTGATCACACCCTTTAATGGCTTCGCCAAAAATGCTAAATCCGCCTCAAAAATAACCTTATCCGCATCCAAAAAAGCACGCCCGTCCACACCTGATTTTTTGATGGCGACAGTATCCGTATCAATGCCCTGCTCGTAGGTGGCATCTACCCCAAAAGTCGCCTTGGCCTCCTCCAGCCATTTTTTGGCTTGAGTGCGCGCAGTTTCTAAGTCAAAATTGTGGCGTTTCTCGATGCGAATGCCAGGCATAATCTCTCCAATAAATAAACACAATAAAAAAGATTGCTCATTGTAGAACAATCTTTTGGCAATTACGATATAAAATATGTAAACATTATAATCTTAAGGTTGCCATTAGGTCTTTGGTAGAGTAACACCTGTTTGACCTTGGTATTTTCCGCCACGGTCTTTGTAGGAAGTCTCACACACTTCATCGCTTTGGAAAAATAGCATCTGAGCCACACCCTCGCCTGCATAGATGCGCGCAGGTAGGTTTGTGGTATTACTAAACTCTAGTGTCACATGTCCTTCCCATTCAGGCTCAAGTGGGGTCACATTAACAATAATGCCGCAGCGTGCGTAGGTGGATTTGCCCAAGCAGATGGTCAATACATCACGTGGAATCTTAAAGTATTCAACCGTACGCGCCAAAGCGAATGAGTTTGGTGGAATGATGCATTCATCACCCACCACATCAATGAAACTGCGCTCATCAAAGTTCTTAGGATCGACAATGGCAGAGTGTACATTGGTGAATACTTTGAATTCATTGGCGCAGCGCACATCATAGCCATAGCTTGAGGTACCATAGCTTACGATCTTATCGCCACTTTCGTTGTGTCGCACTTGATTCGGCTCAAATGGCGAGATCATGTCATGCTCAGCTGCCATTTGGCGAATCCAACGGTCGGATTTAATGGACATATTATTTCCCAGTATGAATTTGTCATTAATTTGCCGTCATTATAATGGATAAGCTTAAGTTATTCAATGCAGCCATCAGTTAAAATATACGACCATCTTTGCGACTTCTGGCGAATTTGCCAATGCCTTCATCGATGTTCTTAGCGATGTCATCATAGATGTGCGCAATGCTAGAACTGATGAGCTTTGGTGTGCCATTATCCATCTGCTCACGGATGTGCGCATTAACGGGCAGCTGCCCTAACAGTGGTACGTCGTACATGGTCGCCATATTCTTACCACCATCCGCGCCAAAGATATGATCGACATGCCCGCACTGGCTACATACATGCAGCGCCATATTCTCAACAATACCAAGTATGGGAATGTTAACTTTATGGAGCATCTCAACGCCTTTTTTGGCATCGAGTAACGCAATATGCTGCGGTGTAGTCACTACGACCGCACCCGTGACAGGAATGCGCTGCGCCAAAGTCAGTGTAATGTCACCTGTGCCAGGTGGCATGTCGATGATCAGATAATCCAGATTTGGCCAATTGGTCTGATTGTACATCTGCATCAGCGCGCCTGTCGCCTTAACGCCGCGCCAAGCGATCGGTGTATTGTCCGTCTCAATCAGATTACCAATTGACAGCATGGCAAGTCCGTCCGCCTCGATTGGTACGAATTGGTCATTTTCAACATTGGGTTTTACCCCTGCCATGCCAAGCATATCAGGAATGGATGGTCCATAGATGTCAGCATCCAAGATGCCAACTTTTTTACCAAGTCTTTGAAGCGCAAGGGCGATGCTCACCGTCGTGGTGGACTTACCCACACCGCCTTTGCCTGATGCCACAGCGATGATGTGACGAATGCGTGGATGCGGCGCGATGTCGCTTTGGGTGGGTGCACGCTTGACGGGGGCAGGTTCTGCTTCTTTGGACTCGGTTGGAATATAGGTCTGAGCCGCCCCATCTCTAGAGGCTGGCACAGTATCAGACAGTACGACATTTAGATTAACTTCCTCAACACCGATCGTGTGCAGACGTGTGCGAAGCGCGTGATAGACGTTTTCGAGCTGCTTTTGATCTGCATCTTTGTGGATTTTTAGTGATAAATTCACCACATCGCCGACGATTTTGCTGCTTATCACATGATGATTGAGCGGCTGTCCGTATAGGTTAAATTCAGCTATGCTCTCATCCACATCCGCCTGAGAGAACTTATTTTTCTTAAAAATATTAAACATGATTTGCCTTATTATAATGATTAACCAAACAATCCATCAGTGCGCGCCTTAGATAAAATGCCCACATAAGACACACAGAACAACATGAACGACAACACCCAAGCCACTTGCGACACCAGCACCCAAGTCATGTAATCACCGCCAAACATCGGCAGCAGCACTCGGCAGAGCGCTGACACGATCATCAATACAAAGATCGCGCCCACTGTCTTGGGTGGCTGATGAATGTTGCGCCCAGTGTGCCCCAACGCCACTCGTGCCATCATGGCAACCGTCATCAGCCCCACACCGAACAGCGCCAGTCCATGCAGCCCCAAGGCATGCAGATTCATGCTGCTATCAATGAACGGATACACCACAAAAATCAACATACTCACCGTCATACCTGCAAATGCAATGACGAGTGACCACAACAAGGGTTTTTGCCAGATGCCTGCATGATACCAGTTTTTGAGGCGAAGCGCATTGACAATGAAGCAAATTAAAGCAAAAATCGCTGCAACCTTCGGCATGACGACAAATAAATCAAACACAATAAAGCCAAACAGTCCCACGAGATTCGCCCTGTCTAGCAGCGCAGAATTTTTTTGTTCCACATTGATGCCGTTCGGCTTACCATCGTTATTAACACTGATGCCCTTAACAATAAAAAATGGCAAAACACGACGACCGATGGTGAAAACCACCCCAATCACCAAGTATAACGCCGCATATAGAGATACCTGCTGCATGCTCAGATGATTGGTAAATACACCCACATAAAATGCCAACTGCGCGATGTATAGCAAGGTTAGCTTGGCAACAATGCCAATTTGGCGCTTTTGGCGCGCTGCCCAGACTGCTCTAATCACAGCAAACGAAGTCAATCCCCAAAACAGCATATCAAGCACAAAGGCCACCACAAGCATGGCATTGCTTGGTACAGCATGCGCGCCCATCCACATAATACGCGCCAGTGCCCACGGCAAAAATATCGCAAAAAGCTTCCAACCATAAGGCATGGGCTGATTCGTCCATGTCTTGACCGCCGTCAGTAGAAATCCTGCAATCACCGCCAAAGCATAGCCAAACACCATCTCATGACCATGCCAATAAAAAGGATTTATTACACCTTTAAATGGCGCAAATCCTTGTAAGATCGCAAGCCATAACAGCATGGCAACCACTGCAAATAGCGCCGACCCCACAAAGAAAATCCTAAATCCAAGATTTAAAATCGGGTGAGGCGACGTGGGACGTTTGGCGGTATTTTGGATATTCATGAGCATGGCGAGCGCCTTATGTTTGCAGTTTTATTTTTATATGATACGCCTTTTATATGGCATTTTCAAATTATCCAAAAGCGGTAGGCGGTGCACTGATTTTTTGATAAAATATACAGTTTTATCATGAAGAATAGACATGCCACTTCTTACCGCTGACTTTGACTACCATTTGCCTGATGAACTCATCGCCCGTTATCCGCTTGCCGTACGGTCAAGTTCTCGCCTGTTGCACGTGCAAGGCGACACGCTTACCGACTTGAATTTTACCGATTTGCCTGATTTATTAAACAAAGGCGATTTGCTCGTCCTTAACGATACCAAAGTCATGAAAGCCCGTCTATTTGGGGTCAAGGACACAGGCGGATCGGTGGAAGTACTGATAGAACGCATTACCGACCACGGCAATCACATCGCCCATTGTCATGTACGCTCTAGCCGTGCGTTAAAGGTAGGGCAAACGGTGAGTCTGGCAGACGGAGGCATGACGGCGACCATGTACGGACGGGCGGAAAATTTGTTTATCCTGCAATTTGATGCACCGATTTTGGCGGATTTAGAACGTTATGGACAAATGCCGATTCCGCCTTATTTTGAACGCACAGCAGATGACACGGATGACACCCGTTATCAGACGGTATTTCACGACCCTGCCAAGCAGGCAAGCGTTGCCGCCCCGACCGCCAGTTTACATTTTGATGATGAGACCTTAGCATGTCTTACCGATAAAGGGGTAGAGATTGCCTTTGTAACCTTGCACGTGGGGGCAGGTACGTTCGCCCCTGTCAAGGCAGACGATTTGACTGACCACATCATGCACGCCGAATACGCCCACCTGCCACAGGTGACTGCCGACAAAATCAACACCACCAAGGCACAAGGCGGACAAGTCATCGCCGTGGGGACGACCGTAACTCGCACGCTTGAAACTGCCCATTTGCACCGTGTGGACGGACAGCTTACCGAGTTCGCTGGCGATACGCAGATTTTTATTTATCCGCCTTATGATTTTGGTGTGGTGGATAGGCTGATTACCAATTTTCATTTGCCAAAATCCACGCTTCTGATGCTCGTATCCGCCTTTGCAGGCACGGATAACATCAAACACGCCTATGCTCATGCGATTGATAAGAAATACCGCTTTTTTAGTTATGGCGATGCGATGATTTTGGATAAGTCTTGATAACTCTTTTTTAACCATTACCCATTTAAAAAAACAACAACACATCATGAGCGACAACAAAGACACCCAAGACGATGAGATTGAGTTTAGTCAAGACGAGCTTGAAGAGCTCAAAAAACAAGGCATCGATGACGATGAGCTTGATGACATCGTCAAATCAGTCAATAAAGCACTGTCTGACAACGCCAACGCCAAAGAGGCTTATACCACCTATGATAAGATGGATTTCACCCCTTATCATGCAGATGGCACACCATTGATGTCGGCCTATGTCGCGATTAATTTCTTTGAAATTAAACACAAACCTAAGAAAAAGAGTAAAACTGACGACAAAGACAGTAAAGGCGATAAAGCAGCGACACTTAGCGAAAAGCAGTCCACAGAATCAGCAACAACGACAAATAAGACTGCTGATAAACCACCCAAAATCTCAAACGTTGCAGACAACACCAAAGACAAAGGCGACTCTACCAAAACATCTGATAGCGAGAACGAAAGCGACGATGACAAGCAAAAACAAGTTGACATCGTCCGCACCATGCTTGCCAAAAAACACAGCGAAAAAACCGTAGACCACAAGAGCGTACGCATTAATATCGAGGCTGGCGCCCTACCAACCAAGATGTTCTTTATCATGAATGGTCTATCCGCCATCATCGCAGGCTATGGGCTTCTTGCCAATTCACCCGCGGTGGTGATTGGCGCCATGCTGGTCGCCATGATGCTATCGCCCATCACCAGTGCCGCCCTTGCCGCGATTGATGCGCGACTGTCATTATTAAAAACCTCCCTAATGACGTTATTCGGCGGCGTGTTTGTCATTTATGCTGTTGGCATGGTGCTTGGACTGTTATACCCTGACAACGTGATGACGTCCGAGATTCTATCTCGAACCGCACCAACAACGATGGATCTAATAGTGGCCTTAGCTGGTGGCGCGGCAGGTGCGTACGCCATGATATCCCCTAATCTATCGGTGGCAGTCGTTGGCGTTGCGGTAGCGACCGCCCTAGTTCCGCCACTGACAGCAAGCGGCATCCTCCTATCAGCGGGCGAAGCAAGGCTTGCCATGGGCGCGCTGATACTTGCCATTACCAACATGCTCGCCATCCAATTCACCAACGCGCTTGTTCTGTGGTTTGCAGGATTTCGCCGCACCCTTGATGATAAGGATGTCAGTAAGCTTGGTCAAATTGGATTATTCCTAAAACGAAACAGCGCAGTACTTCTTGCACTTGTGCTCATTGGCGGCTATCTGTCGATGAACCTAAAGCAAACCTTAAATGAGCAAAACTTTGAACGCCAAAGCATCGCACTGATCGAAGAAAACCTTCAAAATCAACCAAACCATCTCATGTCCCAAAATTTCTCTCAAAATAAGGACACTCGAACCGTTCGCTTAGTGCTAGAAGGTACCACACCGCCAACACAGGCGCAGGTCAAACAGCTTGAACAACAAATTCAAGACATCGCTAACCACAGATTCAAAGACGGTAAAGCCATCAGCCTACAAGTTCGCTTCATCCCGCAGATCATCATCGAATCTGATGGAGTGAATCGCCATGATGTCAAGCTTAGCTCTGATGACATCAAACAGCGAGAAAGCAGCATACCCTAGCATTATTTCAATGTCAAATTATGCTATAATAGCCAGTTTTGAAAATTAATTATTCGGATATTCATGAAATTCACACTACATAAAACCGACACAAAAACCCGAGCTCGCCGTGGCACGGTGCACCTAGCTCATGGCGAAGTTCAAACCCCTGCCTTTATGCCTGTGGGGACGTATGGCACGGTCAAGGGCATGCTCCCACGAGACATTCACGCCATTGGGGCGGATATTATTTTGGGCAACACCTTTCATCTGTGGCTACGCCCGACCACAAGCGTGATTGATGAGTTTGGCGGATTGCATGAGTTTATCGGTTGGGATAAGCCGATTTTGACCGATTCGGGCGGTTTTCAGGTGTTCAGCCTAGGTGCGATGAGAAAAATCACCGAAGAAGGTGTGCATTTTCGTTCGCCTGTGGACGGCTCCAAGGTGTTTTTGTCGCCTGAGATTTCCATGCAAATCCAAAACTCCCTAAACTCCGACATCGTCATGCAGTTTGACGAATGCACGCCCTATCCTGCCACGTACAAAGAGGCCCAAAAATCGCTTGAATTATCACTCCGTTGGGGGCAACGCTGTCTTGATGAACATCACAAACTGGGCAACAAAAACGCTCTGTTCGGTATCGTGCAAGGCAGTATGTACGAAGATTTGCGGATGCAGTCCTTGACCGCCTTGACCGACATGCCCTTTGACGGCTATGCCATTGGCGGACTGTCGGTGGGTGAGCCAAAAGACGAGATGATAAAGGTATTAGACTACCTGCCAAACCGTATGCCGTCTGATAAGCCACGCTATCTGATGGGCGTGGGGACACCGTCCGACATCGTGGAGGCGGTAAGACGGGGCGTGGATATGTTTGACTGTGTCATGCCGACCCGTAACGCCCGTAATGGACACCTGTTTACCAGTACAGGGGCGGTTAAGATAAAAAATGCCGTTCATCGCCATGACAAAAACCCATTAGATAGCGAGTGCGACTGCTACACTTGCCAGAATTTTAGCCGTGCCTATTTGCACCATTTGCATAAATGTGGCGAAATGCTCTCAGCCCAGCTAAACACCATTCATAATTTGCGTTATTATCAAAATCTTATGAAAGGCATTCGTGAAAGCCTAGAAAATGGGACGTTTGATGAGTTTGTGGCGACATTTTATGCCAAGCAAGGTTTAGAAGCACCTGCCCTTTCATTAAAATAAATCATTTAGCTTATTATCATCTTACAATCCACCCACAATAAAAAAACACACGCTCAATTGGACGTGTGTTTTTTTGATTTTAATTACTGATCGTTTGGCACTTTATCCATATCAATGTCAGGATTTTTTACCAGATGGATGGCCGATAGAATCAACCCACCCCAAATCGCTGACAAAGCAACAATCATAATCATCAATGCTGTACTATTCATGATAATCTCCTTTTTGTGCATCATGTGAGCTGTGACCTTTAGTTTTTGTCAATAGCAGTGCACCAAGGGCAAACACAGCCACGACACCCCAGCCAAATACTGCTTGGGTCACAAAGTCATAACCACCATAACCTTCAGTCAGTAGTGATTTAACACTTAAAAGAAGTGCGATAATCAATGAAATCGGCGTGATGACGGTTAGCATGAACGCCCAGCCTTTGCCAATTTTGATGCTTGAGATGCCATTGATATGACGGATTAGCTTATCAAGTAGGCCACGGTTTAGCCATGTTACCCAGATGATGGACAGCACTGCACCAAATACAACGCCGATGTTATTAGCGAAGTGGTCAATCACGTCAACGAAAGTGATCGCGGTTTTGGTTGAGAATAGCGCCAAAGAAATCAATGCAGAGATACCACCAACTACGGTAACGGCTTTCTTATGAGACCAGCCAAATTTATCTTCAATTGCAGAGATTGGCACTTGGATGATACTTGCCATCGACGTCAAGCCCGCCACGAATAGCGAAGCAAAGAACAGCACACCAATGATCGTACCTGCCTCGCCCATGCTAGAGATGATTTTAGGGAAGGCTACGAATGCCAGGCCAATACCGCCCGATACCACTTCTGCTACTGGCTTGCCTGATGCTACCGCCATAAAGCCAAGCACCGAGAAGATACCAATACCTGCCAAAATCTCAAAAGATGAGTTAGCAAAGCCCACCACCAAGCCAGAACCTGTTAGGTTGGCATTGCGCTTTAGGTAGGATGAATAGGTTACCATGATACCAAAACCGATCGACATCGAGAAGAATACGTGTCCATAAGCAGCCAGCCATACTTTCGGGTGTGCCATGGCTGTCCAGTTCGGTGTGAAGAATGTATTTAGACCTTCCACAGCACCAGGCAAGCGCACTGCTTGAATCACCATGATCACGAACATCACCACCAAGAGCGGGATAAAGATCTTATTGGCTAGCTCAACACCCTTACGGATACCACCATACATGATGAACAGCACCACAGCCCACACGATCAAGATACCAACGAACAGACTTGGTACGAACGTGAAATCCAGGCCAGAACCATTTTGTAGATAATGATTAAAGAAGAACCCTTCCGTGTCTTCGCCCCACGCCTGACTGAATGAATACAGCGTATATTGGCCCGCCCAGCTAAGTACGCTTGCATAGTAGATGCCGATCACCGTACATACAAGCACCTGCCACCAGCCCACGCCTTCAGCAGATCTCACCATGCGACGATAGGCCGTTGGTGGTGCGCCGCGGTATTTTTGACCCGTGACGTAGTCTAGAAACAAGAGTGGGAAGCCTGCTGTCAGCAAAGCAACCAAATAGGGAATAAAAAAAGCGCCGCCACCATTCTCATAAGACACATATGGAAAACGCCAGATATTTCCCAAACCGACTGCCGAACCAATGGCAGCCAAAATAAAACCAGAGCGTGCTGACCAACTCTCGCGTTGTGCCGACATAAGCCCCTCCTTAATTTTTATCCATCTTCCATCGCCAGCATTCCAGCCCAACGATACCACTTCTATACAAGACAATGCTTTCTGTACATAACATTGCCATAATGTTGCTAGTGTAGTTTGATTTATTAACGCAAAAAAGTCAAGAGAAATAAAATACAAAAACCCATAACGTCGAGTTATGGGTTTTTGTGTGTGACGGCGCGTTAAAATCAGCCTAACGCGTTAATCCTCGCCCGCTATTCTTTAATGAATCGATGAATAACTGAACCTTAGGCTCTGCAGGTAGCATTTTTTCAAGCTCGGTCAGCGCTTGATCGCGAATCATCCCAGAACGGAAAATCACGCGATATGCTTCATCAAGCGCTTTGATGGTGTCGCCACTCCAACCTTTGCGGCGCATACCTTCTTTATTAATGCCGTGCACTTTGGCAGGATTGCCCGATACCATGGTGAATGCAGCCACATCTTTTAGGATAAGGCTGGCACCGCCAATCATGCTGTAATCATCTATCTTGCAAAATTGATGAATGCCAGACTGACCGCCGATGATTACATAGTTGCCAATATGGCTATGCCCTGCCACACCCACATTGTTGGCCAGTACGTTATGATCGCCGACCATGCAGTCATGGGCAATATGCGTATTAACCATCAGCAGGTTATGACTGCCGATCTTAGTTAATGCATTATCCTGTACAGTACCTCGGTGCAGTGTACAAGACTCTCGAATGCGGTTATGGTCGCCTATTTCAAGATAAGTTTCTTCGCCTGCGTATTTTAGATCTTGAGGATTCTCACCAACGCTGGCAAATTGATAAATCTCATTATACTGACCGATCGTCGTATTCTCACCAACGATAACATGACTTCTTAGGACGCTGTGCGCGCCAATCTTACTGTTCTTGCCGATGATGCAATACGCACCAATCACAGCGGTGTCATCAATGATGGAAGAGTCATCAATGATGGCGGTTGGGTGAATATTCATGCTTATCCCAAAACTTTATTAACGTTCTTATATGTCATTATTGTAATACCAAATGACTTATAAGTCAGCCACTTTTTGACGAGCAATCATAATCTCAGCACTACAAGCCAGCTCACCATCAACATGCGCGGTACATTCAAATTTATAAATGTCACGCATGCTTCTGGTCGCCTTTGAGCGGATCACTAATGTATCGCCCGTGCTGACCATTCTTTTGAAGCGGACTTTATCCACACCTGCGAACAGATACAGATAACCACTTTTAGAAGTTTGTCCTGCGCTAATAAAGCCCAAAATCCCAGAAATCTGTGCCATCGCCTCAACCATGAGAACGCCTGGCATGATTGGGTTGTCAGGGAAATGCCCATTGAACAGCTCTTCATTGATGGTAATGTTCTTATAACCTGTAATCCAGTTATTCGGCGAGCAGGCTGTAACACGATCAATGAGCATGAACGGATAGCGATGCGGCAGATAATGCTTAATTTGGTCGTATTTCAGTGGCAAAGTAACACCGCGCTCTGACAGCGCGTCTAGATCTTCTTGGCTAAGTAAATCGACATCAAGATGGGTGTTTGACATGGTTTTTTCCTAAGATATTAAGTATGATTACTAATAAGTTTTGGGTGGCTGATGGACAATTCTCTGGTTACTTTTCACCAGATTGGCGGAATCTCACCGCCGCGCGTCGCCATTGCATTGACGGTAGAAGTCCCGTGCCTGATGAATAACTGCCAGATTCTTTGATATTACCCGTGACCATTGACATGCCCGTCAAAGTCACACCATCTGCAATCACCAGATGACCAGATATACCGCTAGCACCTCCAATGATACAATTACGTCCAATATGCGTCGAACCGGCGATGCCAACCTTAGCAGCGATGGCTGTACTGTCGCCAATATGGACATTATGGGCGATCTGCACCAGATTATCAATGATGACATGATTGCCAATGACGGTATCACCAACCGCACCACGATCGATACAAGTATTACTACCAATGCGTACGTCATCACCGATAATCACTCGACCAAGCTGTGCGATGCGCTGCCATTTTAGACCTTGAGCGGTGGGATTTGGCGCAAAGCCAAAACCTTCTGAGCCAATGCTTGAATTTGCATGGATGCGAACACGATGGCCTAACTGACTATGATGTGCGATGCTCACATGATGTGCGATATGACAGTCTTCACCAAGCACTGTGTGGTCTTCGATGCTCACAGACTGACCAATGATCGTTCCTGTGCCTATCTGCACACGCTCTCCGATGACACAATACGCACCGATCTCAACACCGTCTGCAATGATGGCGCTGTCTGCGATGATGGCGGTGGGATGAACGGCTTGCTTAACGATGTTCTTATAAGCAAACAGACCACTGATGGTCGCATATGCCAAATATGCGTCTTTGACAATGACAGTAGTCACACCTGTAGGCGCATGATTCATAAATTTTTCATTGATCAGCACCATGCCTGCGCGTGTGTTTGTAAGATGATCAATATATTTGGCGCTGGATAAAAATGCCACTTCATCAGCACCAGCACCCAATAGATTCGCCACACCTGTGATGTCTTTAGATGCTTCACTAGCACTAAGTGCAGCCTTATTGATGACAGGCTGCACTTGTTCTATGATATCAATCAGTTGAGCGATGTTCGCCATTAGAACACGCTGCCGATTTGGAATTGAACTTTCTCTGTCTTATCACCGTCTTTGCTGCCAATTGGTTTGGCATAGCTGATAGATAATGGACCAATCGGTGTGTACCATGTTGCACCAACACCCGCACTATAACGCAGATCTTTGTCTTGTTTAAGCAATGGGTAGCTGGTTGAGGTGGCTGCACCATTGGTAAGTTCATTAAGGTTAACCGTCTCTTTATCCATGCCTGTCGTATCAAACACCTGACCACCCTCAAAGAAAATCACAGGACGAACCTGATCCGCCCAATCCCCCTTGAACGGCATTGGTAAAATCAACTCAGTACCGAAGGTAGCCAGTGCATTACCACCTACGTTCTCCCCAAGCGCATAACGCTTATCAACACTTGCCACTTCATAAGGTTGCGAGCGAGGACCTAAGCTAGATGAATCATAGCCACGTACCGAGCCATAACCACCGGCATAGAAATTCTCATAAAACGGTAAATCATTACCATAGCCTAGACGTGTATAACCGCGTAGCGTGCTGCCTTTCCAGAATGGGATATAGATATTACCGTTATAGACCGCCTTTTGATAGGTTCTATCGCCAAAGCCTAAGGTCAGGTCCACATCATGACTCATGCCTTTGGTGGGGAATACAGGTCTATCTAAGCTTGAATAGCTCCAACCGAGTGTCGCACTGTATGAGGTGTAGTCTTTGTTAAAACCTGTGTTTGCTATCTCACCTTTGTCGTTGCGATAAGGCGTGATGTTACCACCGTCCTCAATCAGCTGCTTGACATTGCTGACCGCCATGCGGCTGCCGCCTTTTACTGAGGTGTTGTCAAAATTCAGACCAGCGATGATGCGTTGGTTTTCATTGATGGGGTAGCCATAGCGTAGGTTGGCACCGTAAGAGTCTAGGACATAGCCACGAATGTTTTTGCTGTCGTATTTGGTTTTACGATAATAAGCATTTAGGCTTTGAGACACACCGTTTTCGGTGAAATAAGGATCGGTAAGCCCAAAGCTATACACATCCCGTGTCTCAGAGCGGGCAAATGACGCATTGACGCGATTGCCCGTACCCATAAAGTTAGATTGCGACAGCTCAAACTGGAAGGTCAGACCGCCCGACTGACTATAACCAGCGGCAATCGTCGATGAGCCTGACGGCTGCTCTTCAACAACATAGTTAATGTCCACCTGATCAGGAGTGTTCGGCACAGGACGCACGTCTACTGTCACGTTTTTGAAGAATCCCGTACGCATCAGACGAGCGCGCGACAGCTGGATCTTAGAATTTGAAGCCAGTGCACCTTCTAATTGGCGCATCTCACGGCGTAGAACTTCATCCTTGGTTTTCATGTTACCACTAAAATTAATGCGGCGAACATACACAGGACGCACAGGGTCAATATAGTAGTCAATATCAACGGTGCGCGTTTCGTCATTGATGCGCGTGATTGGGCGGATTTGAGCGTAATAATAACCGTCATCACCGAACTTGCTGGCGACGCTGGCGGTCACTTCTTCAAGCTTAGCTTGTGAGAATGTTTCGCCTTCTTTGAAATTTACCAATTCATTAAGCTCAGCGACGTCATAAGTCACATTACCCAAGAACTGCGTCTTACCAAAGCTATACTGCTGACCTTCGGTTAAGGCAACTTCAACGAAGACTTTATTTTTCTCTTCGTCAATGTTTAGCGTAGAATTATCTACTTTAAAACGAACAAAGCCCTCATTCATATACAATGCCTGTAGCGCTTCTAGGCTGGCATTTAGTTTCTCTTGGCTATAGCGATCAGACTTTGACAGCGGATTCCATTTTTTGTCTTTTAGTGCGAATTCATCCTTGATGGTCTCATCGCTAAAATGCTGATTGCCGATGATATTCACATCGACAACGCGAGCTGCTTTACCTTCAATGAATTCGACGTCCAATTTAACACGGTTACCATCAAGCTGAGTCTGCTTAACCTTGATGTCGCTATTGTAATAACCTTGTGAGATGTATTGGTTTTTTAGCTCATTTTCGATAGAGTTTACGGTTGACTGCTTAAGCACATTACCAACCATCAGACCCGTGATTTTTAGACCCTCTTCAAGGCCTGCTTTTGGGATGAGTTTATTACCTTCAAAGTTAAGCTCAGCGATTACAGGACGTTCGGTTACATAGAATACCACGCGATCGCCCTGCACATCAGCCTGTACGTTCGAGAAATGCCCGGTTGCGTACAGCGCACGAATACTGTCTGCAAGCAGCTCATCGGTAACGCTCTGACCGATACGGATTGGCAAAGTGGTCTGCAAACTCTCTACAGTCACACGCTGCAACCCATCAATGGCAATGTCATTGGCAATAAAAGTTTCTGCATGAGCATAGGCACTCATTGCCATGATGACTGCCGCAGTGATCGAAGTGGTCGCAAAACCAGTAAAATTAGACATACGCATAAACCATATCCACGTAAAACAATTAAAATATTGAATTTATAAATTCCAAAATTTTGGAAATTTTTAAAATAAAGCTTTAAATAAGACGCCACCAAAAAACATTCGTATTTGGCAAAAACCGCCATGATTTTTTGATAAGCGTGTAAATAATTGTGCTAAATTAAGCGAAAAAAGCAATTTTGGCAAGTCCTAAAAGAGATTTATTCGCACTTTTTATGAAAAATAATGCAATTTAGGCATTGGTATGTCAATTTTTAACCAATCAGCCAAATAAACGCATGATATCGTTACCAATTGCAAGCACCATGAAACATAAAAGCAAGGTCATGCCAACTCGCAAACCTGCCATTTGCACCTTTTCACTCATCGGTTTGCCACGTAATAATTCATAAGTATAGAACACCAAATGACCGCCATCTAGCACAGGAATCGGCAAAAGATTCATCACCGCCAATGATAAGCTGATGATCGCTGCCGTTGATAACACCTGCTGCCAACCAATTTCAAAGCTCGTCTTTGACACCTCAGCGATGGTGATTGGTCCTGAGATGTTCTCAATGCCGATCAGCCCTGTAACCATCTTGCCTAAGGCATCAACCGTCATCTTAGCAAGATCATAGGTCTTCGTGAATGACTTAGCAATCGCCTCTGATGGTGTGTGGTGTATCGTCGTGCGATAGTCGCTTGGAATGCTACTTTTGCCATCATAAGCGACCTTGACACCGATTTGCCCGATGATCTTATTGCCAGATTTGACGCCTTTTGGCATAACTTTGACATTCATGGGCGTGCCATCTCTGATGATGGCAAAATTCAGCATTTTCTCGGGATTATCACGGATGATGTTCGTGGCATCTAGCCAATTAGTAATGGGCTTATCATCAATGGCGACGACTTTATCACCCACCTGCAGCCCCATGAGCGCTGCGGCACTCTGTGGCACTATCTCTGATAAGACAGGTTCAATCACGGGCTGATAAGGCAGCGCACCTAAGCTTGTGATGGCGTCCTGCCCCTTTTGATCGCCTTGCATGAATGTGGTAATTGGGACGATTTTTTGGGTGTATTTACCACCCTGTTCGGTATGGATGTCAAGCTGACCCGTCTCACCCATGCGATGAGCCAAGGCATAGTTCACCTCTTCCCATGTGGTGATGTCTTTACCGTCAATGGCGGTTATTTTTTCGCCGACCACAAGCGCACTAGACGCTGGCGAATCAGGCAGAATCTTGCCAATGCGCGTATTTAGCTGCTCGCTCGGCTGCAAAAAAAGCACAAAAAACAGTCCAATCGCGATGATAAAATTCATCAAGGGGCCCGCTGCGACAATGGCGATTTTCTTTAACGGATGCTGATTATTAAAGGCTAAGTGCCGCTCATGCACATCCACATTGCCTTCGCGCTCATCCAACATCTTAACATAGCCACCCAATGGAATGGCAGAAATGCGATAATCAATGCCTGATTTTTTGCTTGTCCAGCCGAATAATTTGGGACCAAAGCCAATGGAATACGTCAAAACTTTCACACCGCACAATCGCGCCACGATGTAATGACCCCACTCATGTAGTGCGATGAGCGGACCCAATACGCATACCGCCGCCAAGAACATCCATATGACTGTCATGCTGTCACGCCTTTATCTATATAACGTGCAGCCGTCTGACGCACTTTATGATCCATATTTAAAATTTCATCCAAATTCTCAAACCTATCATCAAAATGACTCGATAATGTTAAGTCCTCTAAACACTGATGTACAACGGCTGCAATGTCGGTTAGGCGAATTTTCTCATCCAAAAATGCCGCAACCGCAACTTCATTGGCGGCATTTAATGTGATGCAAGCGCCCACACCACGCTTGGCAGCGAAACGCGCTAGTGCCAAGCTGACAAATTTCTCTTCATCAGGCTTGATGAACGTCAGCGCAGACAGATCATACAGATCAAGACTCTTAACGTTGGCATTCATGCGATTAGGATAAGCAAGCGCGTGCGCGATCGGCGTCTTCATGTCGGGATTGCTAAGCTGCGCCAAAAATGAACCGTCAACATACTCTACCAGTGAATGCACCACGCTATCAGGGTGTATGACGATGCTGATGCGATCCTCAGGCAGGTTAAATAAGTGACAAGCCTCAATCAACTCAAGCCCCTTATTCATCATGGTGGCGCTATCAATGGATATCTTTTGTCCCATTGACCAATTCGGGTGCTTAACGGCATCTTGAACACTCGCCTGACGCATCTGATCCATGGATTTACGCAAAAATCCACCACCTGATGCGGTAAGCCATAGTTTTTTTATGCCATGGCAATCCTCATGAATGGCACGATTATCCATCTGAATCACTGCGGGCAAGCATTGATAAATGGCGTTATGCTCACTATCAATCGGTAAAATCACCGCCCCTGACTCTCTAGCCGCCGTCATCACCAAGTGACCTGCCATGACCAAAGATTCTTTATTCGCCAATAAGATGCGCTTACCTGAACGCGCCGCCGCAAGCGTTGAAGACAACCCTGCCGCACCCACGATCGCTGCAACCACAGTATCCACCGCTTCTTCTGATGCAATACGAATCAAGCCTTCATCACCTGACAGCACGGTCGTAGTTAGATCATACTGGTTCAATTTTTGGTGAAATTCATCCACATATTCAGCCGCGACACACACGAATTCTGGCTGAAGCTCTTGACAAAGCGACAACAATTTATCAATCTGACTAAATCCTGATAAGGCATAGACACGATATCTGTCACGATGCAAGCGTGCAAGCTCAAGCGTGCTGTCACCGATGGAGCCGGTTGCACCCAGCACAGCAAGATTTTCTCGTGTTGTATTCATTGGCTGATTCATATTAGCTAATTTTCTTTATTATAATTGTAAATAATATCGGCAAGCAGTAAATTATAAAATCTGCGATAAGCTCGCCATGTGCATTTTTATCCAAACTTCAGTGAATACACCCATCTCAAGCAGTGACCAAAAACTCAGCGCAAACACAGGCGTAGCGGACAATAACGAATCAATACGATCCAAGACACCACCATGACCTGGCAGGATATTGCCTGAGTCTTTAATGCCAGCACGTCGTTTTAACATCGATTCAAACAGATCGCCAAGCACGCTCGCTGCTACCGTCACCGCAGATAATGCCAAGAACCACGCCAAAGCACCACCAGATAACTGCAAATACTGACCCACAATGGCTGCGACAACACCTGATGTCACAAGCCCTCCGATCAGACCCTCAACACTCTTATTCGGAGAGACATTAGGTGCAAGCTTGCGTTTACCAAATTTACGTCCCACAAAGTACGCACCACTGTCAGCACACCACACCAATAAGAACACATACATGAGCCACCAAGGCGACATCTGCCAAAGCCCATACATGGCCGTGATCGCTGCAGTCAGTATCACGCCGCCCATATAGACCAAGCGACGTCCATACCATTTTTCTTTATTCGGGTACTGCTTCACCCACAGTAACGCCATCGTCCAGATAATGAGCGACGCACCCCACCAGAATGCCCAAGTCTGCGGCACAAAAATCGACACCATCGTCACGATCAATGCGATCAGCACGAACAGCATTGGCTGCTTCCACTTTGGCATGAGTTTCGTCCATTCGTGCGCAGCGATGAGCACACCGACCGACAACAAAGGAATGACAAAAATAGGCTTTGAGCTTGCGAATAATGCAAAACCCACAATCAACACCAAAACAATGGCAGTTTTAATACGTTGCCACACGGTCAGCTCCTTGTATGTTGTCCATCATTGGCGATTTGTTCGCTTGTTTTGCCAAATCGACGTTCACGATTGGCGAATGCCTGCATCATCTCATCAAGCTCATCACAGCCAAATTCCGGCCAAAGCGTCGGGGTAAAAAACAACTCAGCGTAGGCGATCTGCCACAAAAGAAAGTTAGAAATGCGATAATCGCCACCTGTGCGAATCAACATATCCACTGGTGGATAGTCTGATAATTGGATGTGATTACCAAGAGCGTCAGCATCAATTTGATCAATATTAATCTTGCCATCAATAGCATCTTTCGCCAAGATTTTTGCAGCATTAGCAATATCCCATTGACCGCCATAGCTGATGGCGATCACCAATGTCATCGCATCAAATTGCGCGGTCTCACGCTCAGCATCTGCCATCAGTGTAGCCAGCTTATCACTTAAATGCTCACGCTCACCGATGAATTTTAGACGAATGCGATATTTATGCATTCTAGGCATCTGCTCATGAATGGTCTGCGCCAACAGATCCATCAGCAGATCCACCTCCGCCTTAGGTCTTGCCCAATTCTCCGACGAAAAGGCAAATACCGTCAATACCTGCACACCACGCTGCAGACAATGCTCCACGATCGGATCAAGTGCGTCTTTGCCCTTGACATGACCCTGCCCAGTGGCTAAGTTTTGGGACTTGCCATAGCGGTTATTGCCATCCATGATGATGGCGATGTGCTTTGGGGTGATGCTAAGCGGCGGTAAATGGGTATCAGACATAATCACACTTTTTTATGATAAATAATAAAAACAAAGACTTACACAATATTATATCAAATCAGCCAAGCCGATCATCATAACTTGCATAAGTCTTGCGGCTTAATTTTATTGGTATAAAATTAAGCCAAAATTATCAAACTTCCATCAACTCGCTTTCTTTTTTGGCCAAGCGCGTATCAATGGTTTTAACGAAATCATCGGTTAGTTTTTGGATAACGTCAGCAGCGCGGCGCTCATCATCTTCTGAGATTTCTTTGTCTTTGACCAAGTTTTTGATGTCGCCCAGCATATCACGGCGGATGTTACGTACAGACACACGAGCAGACTCGGCATCAGCACGAGCGATTTTTTGCATGTCTTTACGAGTCTCTTCGGTCAGTGCAGGCATTGGCACACGAATCACGTCTGCAGTCATTGGGTTAAGACCCAAATCTGCCTCACGGATCGCCTTATCTACAGCTTGTACCATTGAACGATCGAACGGCTGAACCAATAATGTGCGACTGTCTTCAACGTTGATGCTCGCCACTTGGTTGAGCGGCATGTCAGAACCATAATAGCTTACCATCACACCTGATAGAACGCCTGGGTGAGCGCGTCCTGTGCGCAGTTTTGCAAAGGCATTTTCCAATGATTCTAGTGATTTTTGCATACGGCTTTCACCGTCTTTTTTGATGTCATCTAACATATAAATTTCCTTAAATTAACAATACTCAAAACCTAATTAGTGATAAACGCGCGTGCCTTCAGCTTCACCCATGACGACATTAAGCAGCGCATTTGGCTTATTCATGTCAAAGACTTGAAGAGGAACATTGTGCTCACGACAAAGTGCGATCGCAGTCAGATCCATCACGCCTAATTTACGCTCAAGCACCTCATCGAATGACAGGCTGTCATACTTGACTGCATCTTCGTGCACGCTTGGGTCTTTGTCATATACGCCATCGACTTTGGTTGCTTTTAGAATTAGACCGGCTTCGATCTCAATACCACGTAAGCAAGCCGCCGTATCAGTGGTAAAAAATGGGTTGCCTGTGCCCGCGACGAAAATACACACCTCGCCATTATTAAGGTGACGAATCGCCTCACGGCTAGAATAAGGCTCTCCGATGGTCGAGATAGACAGTGCAGACATCAGGCGTGTCTTGATGTTACGGCGTACCAGTGCATCACGCATGGCAAGACCATTCATAACAGTCGCCAGCATGCCCATCTGATCGCCAGTAACACGACCTACCAAGCCTTCTTTTTGAAGGGTGCTGCCGCGGTATAGGTTACCGCCACCAACAACGATACCCACTTGCACACCAAGCCCACGCAGGTGCGCGATTGATAGGCTCATTTGATCCAGGATAGATGCATCAATCCCCATGTCGCGGCCGCCCGCTAAGGCCTCACCAGACAATTTTAAGAGAATGCGAGAGAATTTTGGATTTTTATCAGACATACCGACCCCGATTGATATTAAACAATAAATTGTCTTAAAGCTACTAGACAAATTGTCATAATTTTAACACATTTTGGGCGGTTTGGATAATTTTCTTTTGATGAAAACTAAATGTGACAGACAGGTGTTTGATTGAGCTTTACAAGAAAAATCGAGTCGTATTTTTAGATAAATTCTTAATTAGCGCGACGCTCTTGGACGATTTTTAGATTCGGGTAGGTTAAGGTGACAGTATAACGCACGCCGTTTTTTGAGGTGTAATTGACAAAGGCGGGTTTGCCATAGTGTGTTTGCAGTTCGATACTGTGAACTTGATAGCCACGCTCCTGAAGTTTTCGGATGGCTTTGGCACGAGTTTGCGTAAATTCGGCACGATCGTACGCTTGTAGAAGACTATCGGCATCATCGTTAGTGGTATTCGCCCACACAGGTGCACCGAACATTGAAAACATCGGTATGCACATCGCTAGGAATATTGCTAGTATTTTTTGCACAGGCTACTCACGAGATGGGTATTTTGAGAATAAATATCACAATAAAATAAAGCGTAAGTTCCAAAAATAGTTGACATAGTATATCACGACAGCCCAGATAAATCAGTCAAGCTTACGCTTTGATATACATTGTTACACAAAAGCAACCAAAGGCTAACAAGCAATAAAAAAGACACCCCATTTGGGATGTCTTTTGAGTTTGAATGATATTACATCCAAAGCAAATACGCCATGATGGTTACGATAGCGACAGCAGCCGAGTTCAAGAAGAATCCGACTTTCATCATGTCGCCCTGCTTGATATGACCTGTACCCATAACAATCGCGTTCGGCGGGGTCGCAACAGGCATCATGAATGCACACGATGCACCAATACCAATCACCATCACAAGAATCTCTGGCGGCAAGCCAAGTGCAGTACCAATAGGTGCGAACAGTGGCACAAGTAGTGCAGCAGATGCGGTGTTTGTGGTAAACTCCGTCAAGAAGATGATGAATGCAGCCACCACTAGAATCACGATGAACGCTGATGCTCCTGCGAGACCACCAGAAATCTGCTCAGCCAATACTGCTGACGCACCTGTGTCTCTCATAATACCTGATAGCGCAATACCACCACCAAACAACATGAGTACGCCCCAGTCAGTGTTATCAGACACTTGCTTCCAGCTTACCAGACCTAGCATCAGTACAGCCACAGCAGCAAACAGCGCAATCACTGTATCTGGTGATTTAAAGCCGAACATCTCGCCCAGCTGCTTACCAAAAATCCACGAAATCGCAGTAATGACAAAGACAACAATGGTCATCACACGTGGCATCGTCCAAGGAATGTCTTCGTACACAAGGCCAACTTTATGGCTAAGGTTTGGACGTAGAATCAAGTACATCACAGCCAGTAAAACTGGCAAAGATACCAGCATAACTGGCACACCAAATTTCATCCAGCCCATGAAGTCAAGACCAAGCTCTTTGGCAGCGATGCCGTTAGGCGGTGAACCAACCAGTGCACCAATACCGCCGATAGACGCTGAGTATGCAATACCCAAAAGTACAAAGATAAAGGTATTGCGATCTTTGCTCACGTCAACATGGCTCAATAGACCAATTGCCAACGGCAGCATCATCGCAGCAGTTGCTGTATTACTGATCCACATTGACAAAAATGCAGTTACCGCAAAAATCATCACAATCGCACGATCAAGATGACCACCCGCCAAGCCCACAAGACCAAAGGCGATCTTGCGGTCAAGCTTCTGAACGTGCATGGCAGCAGCAAGCGCAAAACCACCAAAGAATACAAAAATAATCGGATCAGCAAAGCTGGTTAATGCTTTTTTGGTGTCATATTCTGGAATGCCGATAAAGATGGCAAGCATTGGCACTAAGATTGCCGTTGCGGTGATGTGGATGGCTTCTGTTAGCCACAAAATACCAATAAAGGTAGCAAGCGCCAGACCTTTATTTACCAATGGCTCAAACGGCAAAATACTCGTTGCCAAAAAGTATGCGATGATCGCAGCGATTGCCGTAATGACGATGCCTTTTACCGCATCAGAACGAACCTTGCCAGATGGCGGTGTTTGGTCGTCGTTATGCTGATAGTCGGTTCTAAGCGAAAAATCAGTCTCTTTTTCTTGAGTTGATTGAACCATATTCATTCCTTAAAAAAATAACCATGGGCGAAATTCGTCCACGGCTCTATGCAAATTCACTTAAACAATGCAAAATGCTTACGCGCAAACAGTTCCATACGCACATAATTACGCTATAATAACATAAAGGTTACAATTGGCAAAATAATTTATTGTTACTGTGACAATTTAATTTAGACAGACTAATTAAAGTAAGGTTACTGATGGTTTTGGTGCACTTCTCGTCTTAATTTAGCTTTACCAACACAAGAACTTTGTTTATACTAAAAAACTAATTTGGAGACGACCTTGAGTGCAGCAGACTGGATATTAACAAGCGTGATGTTTGTGCCAATCATCACAACGATTTTGCCATTGATTAAACACGATCATTGGGTGTTTCGTATTTTTGATTTTCCACGCCTGCAGATCGCGATCGTCAGCCCAATCAGCATTCCTTTAAATCTATTATTTGCCAGTCACATTGGCTCTGCGTTTTGGGCGCTTGCCATTGCTAATGTCATCTGCTTAATTTATCAGACAGCGCAAATCATCGCCTACACCCCGCTGACTCGCCCACAAGTGCAGATTTATCAAGGTAATGAAGACGATAGAACTCTATCTGTGCTGATTTGTAATGTTCTAACCTCCAACAAAAAATCCCACCTATTATTAGCACAGATTCACGATCATCAGCCAGACATCGTGCTGACTCTTGAGAGCGACGCCTGGTGGCAAAGCCAAATGGACGTGCTAGAACAAGATGGCTATGAGCACACTGCCAAGATTCCGCTGGATAACTTATATGGCATGCATCTATACAGCAGGCTCACCCTAGAAGATGTCGAAGTGCGCCATTGGGTCACCGAAGACATCCCATCCATCAAGGCGAAAGTAAAGCTTAGATCGGGCGAATATTTACACATCTACTGCCTGCATCCCATGCCGCCAAGCCCAACCGAGTCAGCCACTGCCACGGACAGGGATGCTGAGCTGTTATTGGTGGGGCGTGAGATTGAGTTCATGGATGAGCCTGTTTTGGTGTTTGGGGATCTTAATGATGTGGCATGGTCATCCACATCGCAGCTATTTCAAGAGATTAGCGGACTGCTTGACCCGCGTAAAGGACGTGGATTTTTTAATACATTTCATGCCAAATACCCCCTATTTCGTTGGCCGCTTGATCACATCTTCCATAGTCATGACTTTATGATGCACACGATTAAAGTTCTGCCCAGTGTTGGCTCGGATCATTTCCCTGTCTATGGTAAATTTCAATACCATCCCAAAGCAGTCCTAACCCAAGAAGAACCTAACGCTGACAGCGATGAGATTCAAGAAGCGCTAAATAAGATTGATAAAAGCGAACCGATCAAACAAATCGTTAAAGAGAAGTATTGATCAGTCCGCCATGTAAAGGTTTTCTTGCATTAATATCATTTTAAATAATCATTATATTTGCACCAATCATCGCATGTACAACGGAATATAAAAGCAATAAAGCACTTGTATAAAACAAAAAACGGTGCTAAGTTGTGTTGTAGCGTGCATATCAAAAAAGCAAAACGCCAATTAAATACACTTAAAACTAACAGGTGTCGTAATGAATAAATTATTAAAAAACCCCAAACTATTTCGCCAAGAGGCATTTGTCGCAGGCATCTGGCAGTCTGCCAGCTCTGGCAAGACCTTAGAAATCAAGAACCCATTTACAGGTGAGCGTATCGGTTCTGTGCCTAGTTTAAGCGCCGACGAGACCAAAGAATCTGTTCGACTGTCGGAGCTGGCGCTCGCCGACTGGTCAGCCAAAACCGCAAGCGAACGCGCAACCATTCTGCATCGCTGGGCTGATCTGATCGATGACAACGCTGATGATCTCGCCATCATCATGACCACAGAACAGGGCAAACCCCTAAAAGAAGCACGTGGTGAGATTAATTACGCCAACAGCTTCATACGCTGGTTCGCCGATGAAGCCAAGCGTGTCTATGGCGATGTCATTCCAAGCGCCAACAAAAGCCTGCGCTACGTGGTGCTAAAACAACCCATCGGCGTCTGCGCTGCCATCACGCCTTGGAACTTCCCATCAGCGATGATCACTCGCAAAGTCGCGCCGGCACTGGCAGCAGGCTGTACGATGGTGGTTAGACCTGCCACAGAGACGCCTTTTTCTGCTCTAGCCTTAGCACACCTTGCCAAACAAGCTGGCATTCCTGATGGTGTGCTTTCCATCATCACAGGCAAATCCAGCGAAATCGGCAAAGTCCTAACCCAAGACGAGCGCATCAAGAAACTCTCCTTTACCGGCTCTAGTGAAGTTGGTCGCATTCTGATGGAGCAATGCGCCAGCACCATCAAGAAACTCTCGCTGGAGCTTGGCGGTAACGCCCCGTTCATCGTCTTTGATGATGCCGATATCGATAAGGCAGTAGATGGTGTCATCGCCTCCAAATACCGCAATGCGGGACAAACCTGCGTGTGTGCAAACCGCATCTATGTCCACCGCAACATCAAAGATGAATTCATCAAGAAATTCAAAGCTCAAGTAGAAAGCTTAACCGTTGGTAATGGTCTTGATGCCAGTACAGATGTTGGCTGTCTAATCAACCAAAGCGCCCTAGAAAAAACTCAAAACCTCCTCAAAGACGCCACAGACAAAGGCGCAACCATCATCACGGGTGGCACCTCCCATCCTACGCATGACACTTGTTTCTTGCCCACCGTCATCACAGACATCACCGATGACATGGACATCGCTCACGAGGAGATTTTTGCGCCCATCGCGCCCATCTTTGTCTTTGATGATGAACAAGAAGTCATCAAGCAAGCCAATGACACCATCTATGGCTTGGCAGCATATTTTTATACTAAGAATCATGCACGCGCCTGGCGAGTCTCCGAAGGTCTAGAATATGGCATGGTCGCCCAAAACACAGGTCTGCTATCCACAGAGGTTGCACCTTTCGGTGGTGTGAAGCAGTCAGGTTTTGGTCGCGAAGGCTCAAAATACGGCATGGATGAATACATCAGTACCAAATACTGGTGTGTAGATGTCAGTTAATTGATTAACCCTTGGCAAGTTTTATTCTTGCTAAGGGTTGCATATAATTGCAATCATTTAATCTTTGACAGGTATTTAATCACTCCACTAAATAAGGACGTCCTTAACAAAGCACCAATTATCCATTACAATAAGACATCCAAACACAGAGAATACTCATGGCAAAAAAACCAACCTTTAAAGATGCTTACCAAACCCTAAAAACCAACGCTGAGCAATTAGAAAAAACAGACGATCTGGATATTGACAATCTAGTCAACACTGTCGAAGAATCCATCAAAGCCTATAAAATTTGCCAAGAGCGCATCCTTGCGGTCGAAAAAGCATTGGCAGAAGCGTTCGATGATGAATCAGAAAAATAACCCTTTCCCACAATAAAACACCACGCCCGATTGCCGAGCGTGGTGTTTTGATTTATCTAATATCCGTTATTCTTTAACACCAAATACCTGTCTTAGGTAGGCCAGATAAGTATCGTCTTGAATCATCGTCTTACCCGGGCTGTCAGAGAGCTTAGCAACAGGCTGACCATTACATTCCACCAATTTTAGGACGATGTTTAACTGATTTAAACCCATATCATTGGTTAGATTCGTGCCGATACCAAAGCCTGTCTTAATGCGCTCTTTGAAATACTGATGTAGATCCCAAGCCTTCTGAAGCGTTAAGCCATCACTAAAAGTCAAGCTTTTGGTTTTTGGGTCAATTTTTAGCATCTCATAATGCGCGATTGCCTTGTCACCCCATTCATAAGGGTCGCCCGAATCATGACGCAGACCATCGAACAGCTTGGCAAAATACAAATCAAAATCTTCCAAAAACGCATCCATCCCCACCACATCGGTCAAGGCAATGCCCAAATCCCCACGATATTCACGCACCCACGCCTCCAGCGCGGCTTTTTGGCTGTCGCGCAGACGCACATCCAGCGCCTGAAACGCCTGCATGAACTCATGCGCCATCGTGCCAATCGGAGTAATGCCAAGCTCCTTAGCAAGATACACGTTAGATGTGCCGCGAAAGATCGACGGAGATTCCTTAGACAGCGTACGCACAACATGGTAATGCCAGTCTTTGGAATAGCGGCGACGCGTGCCGAAGTCTGCCACGATGAACGGCGGATTCCGAAGGTCAGATTGTTGAAGCATCTCAAAATGCTTTAAGGTTTGCACCTTTTCATCCAACAGCTTCTGACCTTGCGCTAGCGCATTAGGATCGTTCAAACGCTCATAATACAGCTGATTGACGATACAAAGTACAAAAATCTCAAAAAACATCGCCTGAATCATCGGACCTTCAATGTCGATGTTCAGACGATTTTCATCATCGATTGACACTTTGATAAAGCGGCGTTTAAGTTTAAACAGCTCCAAATAATCCACAAAATCAGACTTGATAAATCTCAACCCACGCAGATAATCAAGCTCATCTTGACTAAATGAAAGCTGACACAATAGGTCAAGCTGAGCCTCCAGATCATCCTTAATCTGACTCAAAGGATAAGCCGTATCTTCGTTATTGCGGCAGCGAAAACGATACACGCCGTGCGTCTGCGGGAATTGATGCAGCATCGCTTGGAGCATGGTGAATTTATAAAGGTCATTATCCAACAATGAAGTAATGATCGGCTCGGTGCTTTTCATGGCTTTCCAAAATAAATCCCAAAATATCGGCTATCATACCTAAAAAGCCGCTCATTTGCATCGTTTTTGGGCAAAATGTTACAAAATTATGAGAATTTTTCTCAAAAAATCTTTTTAACCCAAAATTTCACCAGATTTTTTAAAGTTCATCTTAAAAAATTCCAAGAATGAGAGTACAATACATTTTATTTTCACCAATTAAACTATGAATACCTCAGCCATCTCTTTGGGCTTGCCTAGCTTTAGCACCCAAGAATTACAATCTGATACTCTAACCATCTCTACCCATCCAGATGCCGAATACAATACCACGCACGACGCCATGCTAGAACGCACCCTAGCTCGCATCAATGCCAAAAAAAATGGCAGTCAGACCGCTGATGAATTGTGGATCGTTGAACATCAAGACGTGTATACGCTAGGTCAAGCAGGCAAAGAAGAACACATCCTATATAAGACTGACACACCCATCATCAAGACCGACCGAGGCGGACAAGTCACTTGGCACGGCACAGGTCAGCTTGTGGTATATTGGCTGTGGGATTTGCACGCGCTTGGCATGGGCGTGCGAGATTTGGTCAGTCATGCCGAGCAAGCGATCGAAGACGTGGTAAACGAATACCTACCTGATGAGCTCATCGCACGCGCCCGCCGTGATGCGCCTGGGGTCTACATCTATAACCAGACCAATGACATGCTTGGTAAAATCGCCTCACTGGGCTTTAAAATCAAGCAAGGTCACAGCTATCACGGCATTGCAATTAATCTGACCAATGACTTATCAGCTTTTAATGCCATCAACCCTTGCGGTTATGCTGGCATGAGCATGGTGAAATTGGCAAGCTTTGGCAAATTTGATGCTAATGACACGCCAGAATTTATGCGCGAATTCATCAAAAATATTCAAAAGCGGCATAAAGGAGCAATTGCACTTCGCGCCATTTGATATTACAATAGCAAGGTTTTTCATTCTTATTCATTCATATTATTGGAGTGCACCATGGCAGACTTTAACCAAATTCTAGACGCAGGCGATGTTGATGGCGGCGTTATCAACGTGGTCGTTGAGATTCCAGCAGGCTCTAACCACAAAATCGAATGGAACCGAGAATTGGCTTGCTTTGAGCTTGACCGTGTTGAACCGATTGCATTTGCCAAGCCTTGCAACTACGGCTTCATTCCACAAACCCTAGATGAAGATGGCGATGAGCTAGATGCGCTAATCTTCACCGAACAACCTCTGCCAACGGGAATCTTCCTAAAAGCCAAAGTGCTTGGCGTGATGAAGTTCGTTGATGATGGCGAAGTGGACGATAAAGTCATCGTCGTACCAGCTGATGATCGCAACAATGGCAATGCTTATAACAGCATCGAAGACCTACCTGCGCAATTCATCAAACAGCTAGAATTCCACTTCAATCACTACAAAGACCTTAAAAAAGCTGGCACCACCAAAGTTGAAGGATTCTTCGATGCTGCCGAAGCCAAGAAAGTCATCGTTGAAAGTCAAAAACGCTGGACTGAAAAATAATCTTTGGCAGATTATCAAAAAAACAAGGGCAATGACCCTTGTTTTTTTGTGGGTTTTTTATACAATAAGTGGATGGCCTTTGAAGCATGATTATGTCCACTCAAAAACCAACCGTCTCAGGATTACTTGCTAAGCTTTGGCAAAACAAATAGCCCTGCTGCCATCAAAAGCTTTATTGAACGTACGGAGCAGGAGTCAGATTTTCACGGGATAATTTTTGAGCGGGTACGGCAAGGCAAACTCATCGATGTTCAGGCATCATCACTGCTTAATGACATCAATTATGTCCAGCGCATCGCATCAGGACTTGGTGAGATTCTACAGGCGGATGAATATGCTGATGATGAGCTGTTATAGGGATTTGGTGCGTTTTTTTCTTTTGTTTTTAATGACTTGTAATCGAATGAGACGCTCGGAACTTCTAAACCACACTTCCATGCGTTGATAACTGATCGCTGCGAACAAGACAATGATGATGGGCAGCAGCATGGATAAGTAACCAAAGGCTCGGTACATCATCACCGCCACGAAGCCACCAATAAAGAAGCTCCACCACAGCGCACTTAACAATAAAGCGCGTGATAGTTTAACTCGGCGACCAACAAGCCAATTACCCACGATGGAACCTAAGTCAGATGTCGTACCCGTCAAGTGTGTCGTCCGCACCACTGTGCCGTGATAGGTTGCCACCATGGAGTTTTGTAGGCCGCATGCCATCGCAATCATCATCTGGCCAAAATAGCTATCATTCATATACAGTAGCAGACTTGCCACAAGTAGCGCCACTTCCAGATACATCGCATAGCCATAGTTGCGATGAATATTAAACTCACTGCCGCCAATAATCACACCGCTTAATACCGACCCCATCCAAAAAGACGCAATAGATATCAAAAACAGCTTCATGTTCGCCCAGTCGCCTGCCAATATCGTCACTGACAGCGAGCTGACGTTGCCAGTCACATGCGAGGCTGAGACGTGTGTAAAACCCATGAGGGCTGTGGTGTTCAGCACGCCAGCACAAAAAGCAAGCACCACCGCACCGCACCGCACCCATGTCGGAAGTTTATCAATCATGATAATAAAGCAGCAAAAATTCTTATTCTAATCATTTTTTGCCAAAAATAAAAGCGCAAAACCATAATAAGTTCTGCGCCCAGAATGACTTAGAAAATGTTATTCGTCATCTCCTGCCATTGCCATGATTTGTTCGCTGATGGCGACGGTATTAAAGCCCGCATCCACGAATAAAATCTCACCTGTCACACCGCTCGCCCAAGGAGACAATAAGAATAGTGCGGCATTACCCACTTCTTCTTGGCTGACGTTGCGTTGTAACGGAGCGATTTTTTCGCTTACGTCTAGCATGCGACGGAATGATTTGATACCGCTGGCTGCCAATGTGCGAATCGGACCTGCACTGATGGCGTTCACACGGATGCCCTCACCACCCAACGAGCTTGCTAGATAGCGCACAGACGCCTCCAAACTTGCCTTCGCCATGCCCATGACATTATAGTTTGGTAGTACAGAGATACTACCTTCATAAGTTAGGGTTAGTAGCGAACCTTGGCGTGCAGCCAGTAGTTCACGACCCGCTTTGGCAAGTGCCACAAAGCTATAGCTTGAGATGTCGTGCGCAATGCTAGAGCCTTCACGCGTGGTAGCATTGGTAAAATCACCATCCAGCTGATCAGCAGGAGCAAAACCAATCGCATGCACGATGCCGTTTACACCCCTATCTTCACCCTGACCCCAAAGCTGATTAATTTCATTAAAACATGCTTCGATAGATGCATCAGAACCTACGTCACACTCGATTACCGCAGTTGCACCGAAGGCTTCTGCCGCCATGTCAACACGTTTTTTGATTTTGTCATTTGGGTAGGTCAAGATCAGCTCAGCACCTTCACGATGCAAACTCTCAGCGATCGCCCAAGCGATAGAAAGCTTACTGGCGATGCCCGTTACCACAAAACGCTGGCCTTTTAACAACATAAAAAATCCTTAACAAATGGATGGGTTTGCCAAATTATAGCATGATTTTTTAAAAATAGCTAAAAAATAGTACATCTGTAAACTTTTAGCTTATCGATGGTTTATCCCAATTTAAATTCATGCACCGCATCAACGAAGATCTTGGCATGATCAGGATTCGCCCACTGCGTGATGCCATGTCCAAAGTTCGCCACATAACCGGTGTGGATACCTCCGCCATAGACATCGCCTAGCATTTGCTTGACAGCTTGGCGGATATTGTCAGGCATGCCGTATAGGGTGGCGGGATCTAGGTTGCCCTGAATTGCTTTATCCCTACCCAATGCCGCTCGGGCTTTATCTAGTGGCATTGTCCAATCAAAGCCCAGCGCATCTGCCTGACTGTCAGCTTGAGTATCCACCCATAGACCGCCACCTTTGGTGAACATCACCACGGGTACATCAGGATGTTTAGCTTTAAGACTAGCGATGATTTGACGGTTATAGGCATGGCTAAATTCAGCGAACTGGCGATGACCCAATGCTCCACCCCAACTGTCAAAAATCTGCACAAGGTTCGCACCTGCGACAATCTGGGCATCCAGATATTCTGTCACCGCTTCAGTAATTTTGGCAAGCAGCGCATGCAGCAGCTCAGGACGCGCGTACATCATCTCTTTGGCGTGGCGATACTCACGACTTGAACCACCTTCAATCATATAAGTCGCCAGCGTCCACGGACTGCCACTAAACCCAAACAGTGGCACCTGACCGCCCAGCGCATGGCGGATGCTCGTTACCGCATCGGTCACATAAGACAGGTCGCTCATGTTGAGCTTGGGCAGATTAGCAATCTCTGATTCTGTGCGGACGGTTCTTTGAAATTTTGGACCCTCGCCTGTCTCAAAATACAATCCCAAATCCAAGGCATCAGGCACCGTCAGAATGTCACTGAACAAAATCGCCGCATCAAGCTCAAAACGGCGTAGCGGCTGCAGGGTAACTTCAGTAGCGCGAGCCGTATCTTTACACAGGCTCAAAAAATCACCAGCCTCGGCGCGGGTCGCTTTATATTCTGGTAAATAACGCCCCGCTTGTCGCATCATCCACACAGGCGTCGTATCCACAGGCTCAAAACGCAAGGCGCGCAGTAGACGGTCATTCTTTAATACTGGGAAATTTTGAGTCATGATCTTTTCCAATATTTAATAAGTTATTAACAAAATTACAGAACTGCCATGTCATCACGGTGCACCATGATGATTTTGTCGTTGTCGTTTAATTTTAAAATTTGTAGGACTTCATCGGTGTGTTTTTGGGTGATTTTTTTGGCTTGCTCACTGTTAAAAGCCGCTTGCCCCACCGCCAAACGCACTTTTTGCTGATTGACAATCTCCACCACATCGCCTGCATCAAAGTCGCCCTGAACCTCCATCACACCGACAGGGAGTAATGATTTACCTTGCTTGGTGATGGCGTCGGCGGCACCTTCATCAACGACGAGCGAGCCTGCCATGCGAATGTGTGTCGCCAGCCATTGCTTTTTGGCGATCAAGCGGTCAGCATGGTCAGTTGTCAATCGTGTGCCTATCGCCTCGCCATCCGCCAGACGAGTAATGATGTTCTCAACTTTACCATTAGCAATGATGGTCGGGCAGTTCGCCATTGCCGCCAAGCGCCCTGCACGGATTTTGGTGAGCATACCACCCGATCCCCATTTACCGCCATCACCCGCCACATCGAACAGATAATCCGCCATGGCTCGCTCGCTGATGATGAGCTTGGCATTGGGATTGGTGCGTGGGTTGTCGGTAAATACACCGTCTTGGTCGGTTAGGATGATGTACAAATCAGCACCCACCATGGTCGCGCTCATCGCTCCAAGCGTGTCATTATCGCCAAATTTTATCTCGCCATAGCTGACGGTGTCATTTTCGTTAATCACAGGTACGACACGCCAATCTACCAGCTGATTAATGGTCTGGCTGATGTTAAGATAGCGTGAGCGGTGGGCTAGATCGTCATGAGTAAGTAGAATTTGTGATGACTGCACGCCTTTTTGGATTAATGCTTGCCACCATGTCTCAATCAGCCCCATTTGTCCAATGGACGCACAGGCTTGCAAAGCAGGGAGCTTTTTTGGGCGTTCGGGCAAGTTCATACGAACCACCCCTTCGGCAATCGCCCCACTCGACACTAATACCACTTCAATCCCACGAGCGTGCAACATGGCGATTTGTCTTGCCCATTCATAAATGGCGGTGCGGTCAAGCCCCCGACCGTTGTTGGTCAAAAGCGATGAGCCGATTTTTACCACGATACGTTTTGGCGAATTATCCATACTATTTCCTTATATCAGCTCATCATCAGTACGGAGCGTATTCCACTGCCACATCGTAGTCATCATCATTCCAATCATCATCGTCATCGTCCGATAGCCCTTCACGCTCGGCTTTACGGCGGGCACGGTAGGCTTCTTTTTGGATTTCAGTGTTATGGCGAACTTCTTCTTCTAGACGAGCAAACCGCTCGGCTCTTTCTTTGGCAAACTCTTCATCGTCCGCTTCACGCTCTTGTTCTTCTTCAATTTCGTTCATCAGATGATATTTAATCTCATCCACGCCTTGTCCGCTAATGGTAGACGTGCGAAATACCTCGCCTTGCCAGTCTAGCTCTTTGATGATACTATTACAAACTTCATCAATCTCATCATCTTCTAATTGGTCAATTTTGTTTAATACCAAAATTTGGGGCAATTTGGACAATTCAGCAGAGAATTTTTCAAGCTCATTTAGGATAATCCGTGCATTGTCCACAGGATTTGACTCATCAATGGGTTTTACGTCCACGATATGAAGTAATCTGCGAGTACGGGCAACGTGCTTTAAAAAGCGAATGCCAAGCCCTGCCCCGTCTGACGCCCCTTCAATCAAACCCGGAATGTCCGCCATAACAAAGGATTGGTGCGTCCCCACGTCCACCACACCTAGGTTCGGCACAAGGGTGGTAAAAGGATAATCCGCCACCTTTGGGCGAGCGGATGACACTTGACGGATAAAGGTGGATTTACCTGCATTTGGCAAGCCAATCAGCCCCACGTCCGCCACGACTTTTAGCTCCAATTTTAAATTTTTGGCTTCGCCGGGGAAGCCGGGGATAGCCTTACGGGGAGCTTGATTTGTAGAAGTCTTAAAGCGGGTATTACCAAACCCACCGTCTCCGCCTTTGGCAACCAGCACGACTTGCCCCACTTCGGTCAAATCGCCAATCACCACATCAAGGTCGGTATCAATAATGGTCGTTCCCACAGGCACTTTTAGATAGACATCGTCCGCCCCCTTGCCCGAACAGTTTTTTGAGCGACCGTTTTCGCCTCGTTTGGCTTCAAATTTACGGGTATAGCGAAAGTCCACGAGCGTGTTGGTGTTGTCATCGGCAATCACATAAACATCGCCACCCTTGCCACCGTCTCCGCCGTCTGGCCCGCCTTTTGGGACGAATTTTTCACGGCGAAAGCTCACGATACCATTACCGCCATCGCCTGCTTTTACGCTGATTACAGCTTCATCAATAAAACGCATAATATCTCTAATATTTTTTAGATTAACTGACTATTGTAGCATAGTTTTTAGTTAATTTTTATTTATCCATCAACCCATTGTTCAAAAAAATAACCCAAAATATATATTTTGGGTTATTTTCAGCCACATCAATCAAAGCATGAAATCTGCAATCACCACCGACCCCAGATAAGTACCCGTAAAGGTCAATAAAGCAATGATGGCAATTTTTACGCCTGACTTTTTAAATAAGGCAACTTCCGACCGAGAGATGGCAATGCCTGCATAGACTAGGGTCGGCGTAATCAATGGCAACAGCCCCAGCTTATCCGTAGCAGACAGCACATAATCCGCCATCGGCATGATTGGCGAAGCGGCAATGATGGCAACAATAGACACCTAGGCAATGCTTGGCACACCAAGCGGAACGACCTTTTTAATCAAAATACCCAGCACGCAACAAACAAATAAGATTGTCATGCCTGCTAAGGCAGTCAAAGGATCGTTTTTTGTACCCACCCAGTTTACCAGCAGAAGCAGCCCGCACACAAAAGCAAGTGCTTGGATCAATACAGTTGTGCTGACACTTGCTTCCTCATGGTCATCTGCAATCACCTTATCATCAAGATGAGCAGTATTTTGCTGCTTGGTTTTTCTAAATTTTGACAATACTTTATATAGCCATTCAGCAAAGGGTAAAGCGACAAATACAGACACGAACAGACCTGTCGCATAAGTCAAAAGATTGCTACTGGCAGCAAAAGCAACAATATCATCCTTATGTTCAGGCAATATCTCCGCCAAAGCAGTCGAGCACGCACCCATCATGCTGCCAGAGCCAACGCCGCACGCCATCGCCAGTGATCGAACATCAAAAATACCCCACGAAGCCACCACGCCTGCCATTAGCGAAAAATAAATCGCCCCAAACAGTGTCCCCATGACATACACACCCATCACACCAATACCTTCTGGTGTTTTTAGTCCGAATTTATCAGCGATCAAAGCAATGTTTGGCTCTCTGGCAATCGAATGCGTTGCACCGATGGCTTCACGCCCCATGCCAAACACAAGCACCGCAATCGGTAAGGCAAACAATACGGTTGCAACATTACCAATTTCTTGGAAAATAAGAGCAGGTCCTGCGGCAATGATGTCGTTAATTTTAGGACCAATACCGACAGCAAATTTAGCAATAAATGGCATTAAACAGATTAAAATCCACTGACTTGCCACCAGATTGGTTTTATCATCAAAGACTTTACTGGCGGCTGGTATGATATTTTTATTAAAAAATGCCGCAATCACAAAAGCATACAGCAGTGGCAATAACACCACCGTGCCAATACCAATATCAAACTTAGCAATGCCGATTAGCTCAGAAATACAAGCAATAGTCAGCACCAACAAATGCAAACGAAAATCTAGCAACGCTTTTAAAGAAAGACTCATCATACACATCCTTTTGATTGTTTCATAGCAACAACGAATATTAGCAGCTTGATTAGCTTGCAAGACAAAAAATTAACCTGCAAGACAGTCCGCCAACGGCTCAAATCAAGCAACTAAGGTTTTTTCCACCAAACTTACCCATAGATGAATACCAATAGCAATGACATTATCATTAAAATCAAAATAAGGGTTATGCAAAGGTGTTGACGGTCTGCTTGGTTCATCAACACCCAGCCACAGATACGCCCCTTTTTTGGCATTAAGCATGACTGAAAAATCCTCAGATGCCATCGTTGGCGGTACATTTTCAAGCACTTTATCCTTGCCAAAAACCTCACTGGCAATGCGGCGAATATGGGCGGCACACTCACTGTTATTGATTGTGGCAGGATAGCGTTCTTGATAGTCGATGCTGCCTGTAACACCATATAAAGCTGGCAATTTTTCTACATATTCTAATAAGCGATCTTTTACCATCAGGCGAGTTTTTTCATCTAATGCTCTGACCGTACCTTTTAAAGTTACATACTCTGGAATGATGTTGTAAGTATCACCACCTTGAATCTGCGTAATACTCAAAACCGCCGACTTTAACGAAGCAACCTCCCTGGACACAATGGATTGCACAGCCGCAATCAATCCTGCTGCCGCCACAATCGGATCTTTGCCATATTCAGGCATGGCAGCGTGCGTACCAACGCCTTGCAATGTAATGTCAAAAATATCAAACGATGCCATCATCGAGCCATCATTCACACAAATCTCACCAAGTGGTCGCCCCGGCCAGTTGTGCAGTCCATAGATTTCATCAATGGCAAATTGCTCAAACAAGCCATCTTCCACCATTGCCACGCCACCACCCAGATTCTCCTCGGCAGGCTGAAAAATAAAATATACCGTACCATCAAAGCTGCCATACTTTGCCAAATAAGTCGCTGCCCCAAGCAAAATCGCCGTATGTCCATCATGCCCACAAGCGTGCATTTTACCCGCCTGACAAGATGCATAATCAGCACTGCCAAGCTCTTGAATTGGCAGTGCATCCATGTCAGCACGAATGCCAATGCTGCGAGTACCATTGCCCTTTTTTAAGATACCAATCACACCAGTTTTGGCCAGGCCTGTATGCACCTTGATGCCCAGATTTGTCAATACTTCTGTCACCAGTCTTGAAGTATCGTACTCTTCAAAACCCAATTCAGGATTTTGGTGAAGATAATGTCGCCAACCGATCACCTCTTCTAGTAAAGACGCTGGAATATTCATCAATCCCCTCTCATAATCATTCATTAGCACTGTTTTAAGTATAAAAACGATAAAATAAAACAACAAGTTCTATTTTTAAAAATTTTGTTGCTTTTTTGGCAACACTTTTGCTATGCTGACACCCTACCTAATCACAAGGAGTAGTCATGAGCTTGATTGATAAGCGGGCATATTATTTTTACCAAGTGGTGCGACAAGGTGGTATACGAGCTGCTGCCGATGTGCTAAACATCACCCCTTCTGCCATCAGTCGGCAAATTGCCAGTTTGGAAAAATCTTTGGGTGTTATCTTGCTAGAACGCCACACCAAAGGAGCAATCTTAACACCAATGGGCGAAAAGGTCTTATCGCACTACAAACAAATCCATGAGCAAGAAGAACACCTACAACAAGAACTCAATCACTTACAAGGCTTAAAAACAGGTAAAGTACATATCAGCACAGGCGTAGGCTACCTAAATCATGTCTCACAAATGGTGAATGAATTTTCCAACAATTATCCCAACATCGCCATAGAAATCGGCATTCATAGCAGTACTGAAATCATCAGAAAAATCATTGATGGGGAGACAGATATTGGACTTTTGTATAATTCCATCAATCACCCACAGCTTAAAAGTCATTTTCGAGCAGTGCATAAACTGCATGTTTTTATGAACCCTAATCACGCTTTGGCACATAAATCCACCATCAAATTACACGAGCTTATTGATCAAAAAATCGCCTTTACTGATCACAGTTACGGCATTCGTCAAGTGGTCGCACAAGCCGAAGCAATCTTAGGCATCATCTTACCTACCGCCTTATTATGTAACGATATGCATCTTTTAAAACGCTATGCAGCAGCTGGCGGCATTGCCATTTTGCCTGAACTATTACTCTATCAAAGCGATCACGATTTAATCAGCATTCCTTTAATTCTGCCTGCATCTATTGATAATGGCACACATGACAACACACAAATCATCACAAGGCATGGTAGACACACCAGCATTGCCACCCAAGCCATGCTTCAACAGATGATCAAAACCCTAAAACAAACCAGATGATTGATTTAAAAAACCAACCAACAAAAAAACACGCCCACCAAGAGCGTGTTTTTTTATCACACAAAAGCTATTTAGCCGTTATTAGCCATCACCTCAGCAACACGAATCACCTGCGTGCTGTATCCCATCTCGTTGTCATACCACACATAAAGTGTCGCACGATTGTCTGCTGCGATGGTTGCTTTGGCGTCAAAGATTGCCACTTTTTCAGAACCAACGAAGTCGGTTGATACCGCTTCAGGACTGTCCGAATAGTCGATTTGCTCTTGCCATTGTTCACTTTGTGATTTTGCCTTCATAAAGGCATTTAGCTCATCGGCAGAACCAACCGCTTTGTCAAAGTTTAGGTTTAAAATCGCAAGAGAGACGTTTGGCGTTGGCACACGAATGGCATTGCCTGTGAGTTTGCCTTTTAATTCAGGAATGGCTTTTGATACGGCAGACGCAGCACCCGTTGAAGTCATTACCATGTTCAAGGGGGCGGCACGACCACGGCGGTCGGATTTGTGGTGGTTGTCCACCAAGTTTTGGTCATTGGTAAAAGCGTGAACCGTTTCCATGTGTCCGTTTACGATACCGTAAGTGTCGTGTAACACTTTTAGCGTTGGCGTGATGGCGTTGGTGGTGCAAGACGCTGCAGATACGATGGTGTCGCCACCGATGGTGTCATGGTTTACGCCATAGACCACGTTTTTAATGTCGCCTTTGGCAGGGGCGGTCAGTAGCACTTTTTTCACGCCTTTGCTTGCTAGGTGCTTACCAAGCCCTGCTTCATCTTTCCATTTGCCAGTATTGTCAATCACGATGGCGTTATCAATGCCGTGGGCGGTGTAGTCAATCTCGCTAGGGTCAGAGGCGTAGATGAATTTAATAAAGCGACCGTTCACGATGATACCGCTATTGGCGTTGTCAATCTCCACCGAACCGTCAAACCAACCATGCACACTATCACGTTCTAGTAGTGAGCCACGCTTATCAAGGTCGCCATCACCAGCAGGGCGTACCACGATGGCCTTTAGTTGCAAGCCCTTATCAGAGGCAGGGCGACTCATAAGTAGACGTGCCAAGATGCGTCCAATACGCCCAAAGCCGTATAGCACCACGTCCGTGGCAGATACCTCTGCACCGTTTGCAAAATCGCTGGCTTTTTTGCCTGCTTTAACCGCCTGTCCCAAATCAACAGTGGTGTTAATCGCTGTGATGTCTTTGGCTAGGGCAAGAGTATCCGCCACGTCAAGACCTGCTTTGGCGTGTTTTGCCAAGATGTCCGATACCGACAGAGTCACACGATCACCAAAAAACAGAACATTTGCGTTTTGACTAGCAAGTTTAGCAAGGGCGACAAGTAGCTCAGTCGCTTGGGTTTCTTGGGTTTGGCGCTTGGTTAGATGGTCTTGATAGATGCTCATGGCAATATCCTTTTATAAATGAATGGAATATTAGTTATAACAAAACACCTGAATTTTAAATGAATTTGGGTGCTTTGACAAGGTTTATTTCATCTTGAAATATGGCTATTTTTTATAAAAATTCTCTGATCCCTGCAACCGCAACCGCGCCGTGATTATGTGCATCTGACAAGTCATCAGGGCTTAATCCACCAAGTCCAATCACAGGCACGTCCGACACTTCAGCCAGCTCCTCAAACACTTTCCAGCCTAATGCAGGCGCATCAGGGTGCGTCGCAGTTGGCTTAACTGGTGATAACAGCACCGCCATAACAGGGTGTGATTTTGCTAATTCATTGACCTTGGTCAGGCTATTCAAATCATGGCAGCTGGCTATGATGGGCAGATGCGCTAAATTCAATTCAGATAAATCAATATTCATCAGCTCATGATGCGTCAATCGAATGGCTACTATTTGATCAAGATCAATACCTCGATTATCCTTAATCTTTAGCCAATCCTCCAATGAGATAACCAACCTTAAATCCGTACGCAACGCCATCAACGACCTTAACAGATCTTCGTTAACGGTATTTTTAGTACGCACAAGAAGCGTGCTATTTTTGGGCAGATTTTTGTAACAATCCAACCAGTCGGTTTTATTATTAAAATATCTTAACTCATGACTGATGGTGATGGTATCTGGCAACGTCAGCCAAGCTAAAATAGCAGCATTCGCCGCAGGAAAATTCTCTTTTTGCCCAACCACGACATCTTTTTTAAAAAATCCAATCTCTTGCCCATCACAGCCAATCTTCCGATCACGAAAGTCCACATATTGACCATCTGTTAATAACACTTGATATACGTGCAGACATACCACCTTGTCACCATAGTCATGCCAAATACGACCCATCTTTGTGATGATATTATCATTAATATCCAAGCCCAACTCTTCATCCACTTCTCGAATCAGAGCAGATATCGGTGATTCGGATTGCTCTATTTTTCCCCCGACGAATTCCAATTTCCCGCCCTGATGCTGATGTGTATGTCGCCTAGCAAGCAAAAATTCATCGCCATACCTAAATACAGCCACTGCGACATGAGTGGTTTTTTTTGAATCTAGATCCAGATTAACTTTAAAATTACCGTTTGTCATTATTTTTATACCGTTTGTCAGAAATATGATAAAAATTCTCAAATTTTGCAATTAGTATTTGCAATCTTTGAAAAATTTGCTATTATTAGAACAAATGATAATTATTGTTATTTAAAAATAAATAACAGATGCAAGTTTAAAACAACTTATATGAATTATCATTTTGCGCTGTTTAAGTATTTAATTTTAATTAATCAAGCGCTTTATGTCCACAGTTTAAGCCAAAAGTGGCTCGGGAAAAAACCCGCAACCCACCAACCAAAAGGAAAACCGCCATGACTACGACAATCGCTCGCTACTTCAGTAACCGCGAAACCACTCGACTTCCAACCCTACACTCTCAGAACCTGTTCGCGCTGACCAAGGAAGTGCGCATTGAGCATCAAGGTGAGGAATATCGTCTGCGCCTGACACGTAACAATCGCCTCATTTTAACCAAATAATACAGTAATCGTTTAACACTTAATAATAGATAATGATCCGTTGCGCAGCCATTTGGTGCAATGGATTCAAAAAACAGTAAGAGCATTTCTCCAAACCAATAGCACCGCAGATTTTGCGGTGCTATTGGTTTTTGGATTGAGTCAATCCGTGCGATTATTTTATATCAAAACTTCCATCGATAAATCATATCGACAGTATTCTCAGTCGCACTCGCCGCCTCAATATAGATGCGTCGTGTCAGCTGGTAGCGCATGGACAATTCAGATTCAGCATTGAACAGACCCACGCCATAGCGGATGTATAGATCGGGGCTGATATATCCCGTCACGCTCACGCTCGTATCATCAGAATTACCCGATGCATCGATGGTAAGCCCCTCCAAACCAAATGCCTGACCGATCTGATTAGTGATATTACGAGTACCCGATAAGCCTAGATTCAAGCCTGCAGCAGCGAGGTTATTGGTGACCTGCGAGCGGAATCCCTGTTCTGAAATCTGACTATCAGCCGACTCGGTGATGCGCCCTGTCACAATGGCGTTCATGGCCTGATGCTCTGTTAAGCCTGCATCATTAAATACAGTAATGTCAGGATTATTGGCTGTGCCCTTGATGCGCACACCGACCGTCTGACTCTCGATTTCTTTTTCTGCTTCGATGGATAATCTAGGATTCGCAATATCGCCATTAAAACGAATCTGCGCATAATTCAGCTCAAGATTCTGCCCAATGCCATCAATAGTAGTACGCTCTGACACCTGTACCACGCCCAATCCTTGCATCACCCCTTGATCAGCCTGAGTAATATGAAGAGCGCCTGCCAATGGTAGGCGCGCGCCTAGCCCACGGAAAGTCACATCATCACCCAAGTCAAGACCGATGTCTGCATTAATACTCCAAGGCGCGGTTACCGCCAATACTTGCTCGATGTTGCCTGCAGCACGGCGATCCAACACCGTAACATCGTCAGACTCACTCACGATGTCTGCCGTCGCTTCAGGTGGGCGAATGATGGCGCTTGGTACAGAGATGACGCCTTGGATGTCAATATATTTTTCGAAAGGACGAACGATCACTTCAATATCAGGCGTCATCTTAGCCGTTACTAGTGGCGGCTGACTCACGTCCAAATCCTCACCAAAGATGCGAAGGCGCGCCTGCAACGTCTGAGACCAATCAAACTCGCCCGACAGCTCGCCATCGCCCTGACCTGCGGTAAAATCACCCGTCAAGACAGCATTTGTGCCACGAATCTGAGCGTTAGCATTAATGTTACTTAGGTTAATCGGCGCGCCTGCCACCGCAAGAACACCATTATTTAGGTCGGCATTACCATAAAATAGCGGCCGGCTTAATGTGCCGCCCAGACCGCCTGCGATATTAGCCGTACCTGTTAGGGTTTGGAAATTCGGGAAAAACGGTCTTAATACCGCAAGATTAATGTCATTAATTAACAATGCGCCTGAGATTGGCTTTTGATTCTCCTGAAATGCATCGATTACCACATCAGCATAACCACGCGCTGCTGAACCTGCGATGTCTGCGCGTAGTTTTAGCCCCTCGGTAACGCTTTGGGCGATGACAGAGACACGCTCATAAGGCATCTCAACATAGGCGCCGTCTTGATCCAATCCCACGCGACCATTATCCGAATACAGCACCGCATTAACAGTGGGGTTTGTGCCCTGCTGCCAATTCGCCTGCACCCTGCCATTTAAGGTAGATTGCCAATGAATGTCATCAGGTAACACCGCCGAGAATACCGACGTGTCTAGGTTCTGAACGCTCAAGTTAACATTACCGCCATTAGCCGAATAGCGCAAGGTGTCTTGTAGACAAAGTGACCCTTGTTCAGCATTATCCATCCCTGTCGCTGTCCAACAATGCGCCGCCAAAGCAATGCTATTATCACTAATGCCGTAACTAAACTCTGTCGGCTGACGCTGGGTAAGCAGGCCGAACTCGCTCTGCAGTGCGCCATCACTAAGGATGCCACGATAGCGACCATTGGCCCGATCAAGACCACCCTCTACCTTGGCATTCACCGCATTATCAGGCGATTGCGTGTCGATGGTCATGATATGGCTTTGTTCTGTACCACGGAAGTCCAAACGCGCTGAATGGATCACACGACCCAGAGCGATGATGTCTTTGACATCAACAAGCAGCTGACTGTCTGAATTGCCAAGATTGACAATCTTACCAAGGGCGCGCACCTCCTGAGCGACAAAATCAGCCATACGAACACCACCGGCTGCCACATCCACATACAATGTCGGCAGCGAATTACCATCATCCATCAAGATCACGCCGCCTTTAATCGCGCCTTGCGCATTTGGCAGGATTTGACTTAGGTCTGTGATGGACACACTGGTGGTCAGCTCTGATTTATCGCCATTAATCGCCAAGGCATTATCGCCTAAGCGGATGTTTAAATTATCAGCACTAAGCTTTTTGATGATGCTTTGAGTTTGACGGGCGCTATTGTCAATTTGTCCGCGCAGAGCCAGCAATTCATCGACATTGGTCGGGGCTTGAGCAGTGATTTGATTCATGTAGGCTTTCAAATCGCTTGGTAATGCCAAATCTGCAATCAGCGAACCTTCTGCACTAAATGACTGACCACGAAGCGTACCTTTAAGATCCAGCTGATCTATATTTACCGCCTGAGACTGCTTACGCCAATCCCCGCGCACTCTAAAACCGCCCGTCAAGTCGCTTGGCATATCCTGCACAAAAGCACCGACATTAAAGCGGTTCATGGTGGCAGACGCATCCCATGTATAGCCTTGTGAGATGTCTATAAAGCCGTTTGCGTGAAGTCCCCCAGCATCGCCCTTGTAGTCAAATGAACGCACATCATACCGCTCATCTTGACCTACCACATCAAAAGACAACGCGCCTTTTGGCAGCTTATCATGGATGACTTCGCCATCAAATTGCGCCGTCACATCTGATAGTTTTTGATTGTCATAGCGACCTTTGGTGACCAAGTCGCCCGTAATCACAGCAATAAGGTTGGCGTTATCCCCGACAAAATTCTTCGTATCAATCTCATCAAGACGAGCGCGCACATCCCATCCAATGCCTTGGGTCAAATCAATCTTGCCAGTCGCCAATGCCTTGCCAGAAGTCGTGTCCACATTCAAGCGACTGATCGTCACTAGATTCAGATCACCTGACGCCTCGATATCCACCTTGGCGAGCCCTACTTGTGGCAGCATGCTCTGATTGACATCACCGTCGAATTTGGCATCAAAATATTTAACATCACTACCCATCAAGTGCACTTGCGCATTGCCCAAGCCTTTGATAGATGCTGTCTCGTTATCCGCTAATGTCGCTGTCAGGTCGGTGTGTTTTAGGTCGATGTCGTGAATGTTTAGCTTGCGATTTGAACGATTGCTGCGCATTCTACCCATGGCAGTAACATGCCCTGAGATCGCCTGAAATGGGGTTTTGTCAGGTGTGTCAAAATACGCATTCGGAATAAACCTATTGGTCGTAAGGTCAAATTGCCACGCCAAAGGTTTTTGAGCAGTTGCCAAATCAATACGCCCCACACCCGACAGATCACCCAGTACGCCATCATATTTAAAGTCAGTTAGATGAATGCGCTCGCCTTTTTCGATGTTCGCTTGCACCACATAATCACCTTGCGGTGCAACAGACAGCTGCTTAATGTGACCGCGTGCATCGATGGAGGTGCTCCCCTCTTCTAGGCGAATGTCAGCCGTGCCGTGAGTGGAATGAATATTATCTATATTCGGAACATTAGCACGAATAATATTGCGCCAATCAGCATGAATCAGCCAAGGCGAGTTAGGATTATCCTGTGATTGCGACAGCGTTGCGCGGATCTCTTCGCCGTCTTTTTGATTCAGGTCAAATTCAAAGCGCGTGTGATTGTCATCATCTAGATAATAATAAGTGACGCCCAGATCGCCCGTTAATGTCTTAGGCAAGTACGCTTGGTAATCTTGATACTCAATCGGCAAGACTTCACGAACTTTATAGCCATTACCGCTTAATGTCGCATGCAGCTCAAATTCATCCGACCACTCCATGCGGCCTTTGGCGGTCAAGGCACCGCTTGGCGTGTCCGCACGCAAATACGGAATGTCCATGCCACCATCGCGTACCACCCCACGACCGCGATATCTGCCCGAAGGGATGTCTTTGGCGATAAGGTCTGTGTTAATGCGAAGTTCGATATTACTCACCACACCATCAGCGGTAATGGTACCGTCTTTTAGGGTGATGTTCTGCTCGTCGGCATAGGGTAGCACCACTTCATCGAAATTGAGCCTTGCGCTAAACGGTGAATTTTCATCCAATCCTTGTGCGATAAATTCGCCCTGAATGTCGCGTTCGTTATACTTTGAAGTTAATGTACCGAATGTACGCTTTAGCGTGCCTGATGCTTGGGCATGCAGCACGCCGAAATAGGCTTTTTTGATAGCGGTTACTTCCACATCGGCGGTCGCATTGAGCGGATAGTCGCCTGTTAGATTGATTTCGCCATGGATGCGACTGACAGCAACGTCATCATCATATCGAATTTTGGCGTCATTTAGCTTAATCTTCGTGCCAGCCCAAGTGCCATCTTGCACATGGATGTCGTGCAGATAGATGGGGCTTTTGGTGACTTGGCTATAGATGATCTGCTTAGCACTGATGTTATCAAGCTTTAGCGTCACTGGCAAATCGATCGTCGCATAATCAAAAGGCTCGCCAGTGGGTGGTTTTTTATTGATGATGTTTAAAGTATCAATTTGGCTGTTGACCAGATGCACTTGACGCGCCAACACCGCGCGCCAACCAAGCTGCACATACGCCTTATCGACTTGGATCTCAATGTTCTCGCCTTGGGCGATTTTGACATCTGATACCCACACGCCGTCTCTTAGATTCCCTTCTGAGTATTTGAGCTGTGTGCCGGTTTCTAAGGCGATTTTTTCTAATAAAAACTTGGTGCCCCCTTGCGTGCCCATCGCATAAAATAGCAATACCAGCAATAACGCAAGCACGACGAGAAGCGTTAAAACAAGATAAAACAGATACGCTAGCCAGCTGCGTTTTTTTGGCGGCTTGGGTGATTTTGGTGCTAGCACGCTGACGGGTTCTTTAGGTGTGGACAAATCCGCCACATGCGCGCGCTGGGCGTTATGATCATCAGGGCTGTGATTGGATTTGTCAGTCATATCAAAATCATCAAAAATGTCAAAATAACGCGCCATTAAACCATAAGACGCCTAGTTTTTCAACCATGCATCAAAATGGCGTTCCGATAAAGAAATTCAGCTTAATCGGGCGCCCTTCTTCCTTGACGCCTGTCGCCACATCAACCCGCACTTGCCCAACCGGTGACGCCCATCGAATGCCAAGACCTGCGCCGATTTTGGTTTCGTTCTTGAAGTTTTTATCGTAGGCGTTACCCACATCCGCGAATGCTGCCACACGCAGTCCATTGAGTACCTCGTAGTTATATTCACCACTTACCACAGCCAGTGCCTGCCCGCCTGTCAGATAGCCTTTATCTGAGATGGGGGATAGACTTTCATAATTATAGCCGCGAATGCTCTGATCGCCGCCAGCGAAGAAACGCAGCTTATATGGCACATCATCAAAATTATCCGACCACAGATAGCCAGCATTGAGACTACCAATCACTTGATGGGCGCGATCCTTACCATAAGCATTATCACCAAAGCTATAGACACCGCCCACGCCTGCGCGCAAGATTGCCATGTTCGTATCGCTGATCACGCCTTTGGCACCGACCTCAAGCGAATAATTCTGACGATAACCTCGCATCGGATTTACCAGATTATCCGCAACTGTTTTATTGATCGCAAAGCCCGCCAGCAGCGCTTCTTGGGTTGGCTTACCATCAATGAATCGCACCGGCAAATCTTCCCAAGATTCAACAGGTGCGCCCGTCTCAAGCTCATCCAAGCGATAACGCAATGAATAGCTTCTGTTCCAGCCTGATTCTCTGATGATATTGCGGCTGATGCCATGTTGCAGCGTTCTTGTGCTTAGATCAAAGCCCAAGGTGCCGCCAATCTTCTCTTGGTCATAACTCAAAAAGGCCCGCAATTTATCATTTAAAGGATGGCTCATTGGCTTCGTGGCGTATAAGCTTAGACCTTTTTTATTTTCCGAGAAACGAACGTCTGCACCTGCTTGGTAGCCGCTTTTATTGATGAGATTATGCTCAAATTTGGTAATGAGTCGCACACCGCTATCAGAACCCCAACCCATACCGATCTGCGCATCTCTTGGTTTATCTGACATCACGAATATATACAGTGGCACTTTCTTATCAGCATAGACATCCTGCCGAGACTTACGTCCTTCTAACACTGGCAATTCTACATCTTCAGGAATGTTTAATTCATCCGCCGATTCATCAGGCAAAATCATCTTCGCCACACTACTCACCGCATCACTGATGCGCCCTAGAATGCTGCGCGATTTTTTGCGGGTGTCAGTCACCAGCAGGCGATCATTGGGCATGCTGTATAGCCTTTGAGCCTTTTGGGTGACGCGCGCAAGCTTATCTTGAATGACCTCAGAAGTGGTAAATTCAATCGGCGTCACTTCCATGCTTACACCATCGCCCAGATCGACAATCTCACCAGCATCGTCAGAATTGCTCGCCGCACTCTCAAAAGCGACCTCGTTACTAGCAGGTTCAGGGCTTGGCAGCACCAGCTCAGTATTCACCGCATTAAAATATCCTGTCGCGAGCAGATTATTACTTAAATTACGGACAGCGGTGCGGTTATAGGCATCACCCATATTAAAGGTGACAAGTTTTTTTAGTAGCTCTGATTTAACGGGCAATTTGGCAGGATCAGTGGTCAGCTTACCCGTCTCATCATCAAAGGTAAAAAACACCACCTCGTCAAATTCATATTGCTTGCCGCTGTCATAGACCAAGCTGACATCGGCAACGCTATCAGGCAAGATGACATCGACTGAATTATTCAGCCATTTACCATCAAAATAACCCTCTTCAGCACTCACATCAAGGACGCTCGATTTTGCCGCTTCGTAATTACCATGATGGAATATCTCATCTTGGTTTAGCTTGGCATCGTTCATCGCCTTTTGGTAAGATGGGTTATCAGCACCCTCTCCGCGCACTTCAAGCACTTGAGTTGCGACACGTACAGGCTCGCCAATGTCGTTAATAATCACATTAACTTTGCCAGCACCAACCTTGGTAATCTGCATGTCCACATCATAATAACCTACCGCACGCGCTGCCGAATCCGCCGTCTGACGAAGTCGCGGCAATGCGCTATTAAAGTCTGTAATACTCTCAGCAGTGATGTCCTCTAGTGCAGCCTTGATGTTGGCAAAGGGTTCTTGCTTTAGAGTAGACTTGTTAATTTTGGTGACTTTGGCACGCGATTCAGTATTGCTGATGATGGGCGTATTATTTTGATAAAACTCAGCCTCTACTCGTGCTACTGCTTCTACGCCGTCATTAAACAGTCGATTATACAGACGTTTGGCGACATTCGGGCGCTTGATTTCTTCCTCTTCAACCACCACCTCGGTAGCACCATCGCTCTCGACATATTCATATTCTGGGATGTATGCCGTTGGGTCGATGCCTCCGGTGCGCTCACCCTCCTCGTTAATGCCTAGCGTCCGCAGCGTATCAGGCGTTGGAATCTTAGTGATGGCAGTGACATCAAGCCCCATTGGCGTACTTTCTTGATCAATTCTTGAGATCAGATCGACATTTGACGACCGCACCATCAGGGTGTTTTGCTGGTTGGCCTCTTGTAATCTTGCCTCAATTTGCGCGGGTGTATAGAGTGGCACTTCTGCGATAAGCTGTGCAGATTCGATGGTTTTTTGATCGATGAGAGTCGGTGCGGCAGACTTGTCATTGGATTGATTGCCCAATTGCTCATCTGATGCATTAACTGCTACACCATTAGTATTCGCGCCCTGATTTGGATTGGCTGGTTGTTCGAGGATGGCAACTTGTGCCGACGCATAAGACGACAATGCCATCAGTACTGACACAGATATTGCCGTACGCACAGATTTTATGCGGTTCACGCTCGGTCGTCCGATGTTTGCCATCGCCATCATGTAGCCCTTTTGATTTTGAAATCGTGGTTTTTTATTGTCGCCATAGACATCAAAAAGATGTAAAAATTTCTTAAAAATTAAAGCTTAAAATAAAGATACCTGCTATTATAACAAACCAATCAATATTAACAACCATTTATTCTATGGCTTCGCAATTTTCTCTATTTAAGCATCGCCGTTTTAGCGCCATGTTTTTTACGCAGTTTTTGGGCGCATTTAACGATAACGTTTTTAAGCAGGCATTGATTTTAATTTTGACTTATGTCGCGGCTGCCAAGATGGGCATGGAGATTAGCCTGCTGAATAATTTGGCGGCATTGCTGTTTATTTTGCCATACTTCCTATTCTCGGCGTTGGCGGGACAAATTGCGGACAAATATGAAAAATCCAAACTCACTCAAGGCGTCAAACTGCTAGAAATCTGCATCATGGCGTTGGCGGCGATTGGGTTTTGGTTTGAGCTTTATTGGTTGTTATTCGTGGCGTTATTCCTGATGGGAACACAATCGACTTTTTTTGGGCCCATCAAATACGGCTATCTGCCAGAAGCCATGCGCAAAGATGAGCTGGTCGGCGCCAATGGCTTATTCCAAACCGGTACCAGCCTTGCCATCTTAACCGGTATGATGGCGGCCGGCGTGCTAACGCAGCTTGATCATTCAACCTTATGGCTCATCGTATCGACACTCTTTGTGGCAATCCTTGGTTACATCGCCTCACGACACCTACCAAAGACTACCCCGCAAGCCAAAGACTTAGCGATTAATTGGAACATCTTTAGTACCAGCTTTGATATTATTAAATATTTATACAGCTTGCCCTTGCTGTTCTTTGTGATTATTAGTAATAGTTGGTTTTGGTTTTATGGTGCAACCTTCTTAACTCAGACGCCTGAATTTAGCAAAGTCATCCTTCATGGCGATGAGTCAGTGGTTATCTTATTGCTCACGCTGTTCTCGATGGGCACGGCATTGGGTTCACTGCTATGCAAAACCCTAACCAAAAACCAAGTCAGCCTAAAGCTGCTACCCATCGGTATTCTAGGTCTTAGCGTATTTGCCATCGACCTATATCTGTCATTATCAAGCATCACCATTCAAGCACCAAGCACCCCTTACGGCATCAGTGCGCTAATGGACATGGATGGCACTTGGCGTGTGTTTGCTGATTTGTTCTTTTTGGGCTTTGCCGGTGGCGTGTACATCGTCCCCATGTATGCGTTCATGCAAGCTTACGCACCGGTCAGCCACCGTTCGCGTGTCGTTGGCGCGAATAACATCTTTAACGCCATCTTTATGGTAGGCTCGGCGGTATTTTCGATCATCATTTTGACAATGTTAAAATTAAGCTTGCCGCAGCTATTTTTGATCACAGGCGTTCTAAATGCCATCTTTGGAATTTTTTTATACAAAAAACTTAAAAAATACCTAAACACCATGACCCCAAGTAATAACGATTTGCCATTATGAGTATCGATCTGCTTAGTGGATCATGTTTTAAAGTTACAACTAAGCAACATTTTGCCACCAAAAACTGTGAAAAAATTTATGAACTTATTAAGATAAATCTGTTATGATTGGCAAAATTTATTATTTAGCGTTTATTAAGGACATCAACATGAAAAAACTTACCGTTCTGGCTCTAAGTCTAACTTTATTAGGCTTTGGCAGTGCACAGGCTCACGCCCAAGCCAAAAACACCAAGGCAAAAACCACCAAAACCGCTAAGACACCGGCAAAAAAAGCAGCGCCCAAAGCTGAAGCACCAGCTGTATCAGAAGATACGCCAACTGTTGAGCAATTGACCGCAGGTGTCAGCACTCCTCAAAGCCCAAAGATGCGCAGCGAGATCACAACCAAGATCGTTAATAATAACGCCGCTGACCTACTGACATCACCCATCAAAGGTCTGCCAACACCTGCCGTATCGGTAAGCGGCGTTGAGAACGTTCCAACCGTTCACACCCCTGCCAACAAAGCGGGTACGATTCTGCTAGACACCACACTCATGGATGAATTCATTACTGTGGTATCGCCGAATGCACGCCACTATCCGCCAAGCTTCCCAAATCCAACCACTGAATATCTATCTACTCAGAACGTGAAGCACTTGGCTGATTGGATTGAGCCCTATGCCAGCGCGCCTGACGCTTCGTTTGATGTGGTACTGCGTGCAGCCAAACTTAACGGCATCGCTCGCAACCTAAACGTCGGCGCAGAATACTCTGTTCGCGCATCTAATCACATGCAAAAAGCCCTGCGCCTAAACCCAGAGCACCCTGAAGCCAACTTCCTACTTGGCATGATGATCAGTGAGGCAGGCGGCTTTAATGAAGGTAAAAAATACCTAGAAAAAGCAGCCTCATTAGGTTACACCGAAGCAGAGCAAAGCCTTGCTCAGTCTGACCTACTGACCGACAACAAAGAAGGCGCACTAAACCGCCTAAGACAACTACAAGCACAGCACCCTGACAACACCCAAATCGCTGAGCAACTCCGCATCATCGAAGAAGGCGGCTATTATATCTGGCGCTCTAACGACAAAACGCCGTTGAACATCAAGCCAGTCAGCCAAGAATAAACGTGTAGCAGTAAATAATACTTTACACACCAATCCGTCTTTGGGTATCATACCGAAGACGGATTTTTTATTTTACAAAACACACAAACCGGCCAATCGGTTTTTATTAAAATTTATGAAAAACAACTCGCCAAATCAGCATTAACACTTAGCTTGGGCGCCCTTATCATGACAGGGTGTGCAAGCCTTACCTCACCCAAGCAGATGCAAGCGCGCATCATTGAGACCACACGTAATAACATCACGACCACGCCTAGGGTTAGTAGCTTATCTAATTCAATATTATTAGTTTCGGGTCTGACCCAAGACAGCTACATGGCGGACTTTGATTCTTGTTTGAACGATTTAGGTTCAGCTTTCTTTGGTGATCAATTTGACCGTGAAGGATTGGTACTATTGGCAGAATTACACTACACGCAAGCATTGCATTTGACCGAAAAATGGAGTGCAAACCTGCCTTAAATCGACCGCCCATCGATGACTATTACGCCAATGCACCCATTGACGAAGAGGCCAAGCAGGCTCAAGCCAAAGCACGCAAAGACTGCCTTGAAGGCTATCGCGATGCATTGTACAAAACCATCGCTTTTAGCTATGGCTATCTATTCTTTGATAGCTTCACCAACCAAAACACCCAAAAACCACCCATCATCACTGACAGCAACATACGCGCCCAAGACCTCTACCACGTCTCAGTAAACGCACTCATCCAAGAGGTCTATAAGCAGCAAGATGGTGCTTTTGGCGACGCCGATCAACAAAACAAAAACCAGCACAATCCAACATTCAATCAAATCAACATCTCTACGCTTACCACTCAGAGTAAAGATGGCGGCACTCAAACACTCAACCTAAATATCGCCAAAGAACACTAAGAGCTGCACGACCTACAGAATTCCAAGGTCGGTGCACTGTCAGATCTTATTTCAATTTATGATTATCGCTTGACAGATTTACAGGTGAATAGTACGCGCTCAGGTATTGGTGTTGGCTTTGTTGGTTCACTACAAGATCGATACAGCGCGCCGACATTAAGCAGTCTAACCACCAGTGCGGACGCGGATAATGACGACATCAAATCACAAATTCACCCGATGGGTCATCTGCTACTGACCGCCATCATCACCCCAAAGGGCAATACATTAAAGGATGCCTTGCTCGCTGATGAATTTGATGCGTATTTTTTTGACCCTTATGCCACTAAGGAAGTGAACATTCTGGGTAAGAGCTATCCACTTTCTACCAGCTTCTCATCCACCTATGCGACATGGCTGTCAGAGAATAACCTACAACGTGCCAGTCTATTAAACATGATCGCCAAAAAAGATAGCGCGAAGATGCCTGAGCTGTTCATGTTATCACCACACAACCCAAATCAAAAAGTTATCATCATAATTCATGAGCTCGCCTTCAGTCCTACCACTTGGGTGAATCTAACCAACAATCTGCTTGCAGATCCTATTCTGCGTGACAATTATCAGTGTAGCAGGTCTTTTATGCGAAGAACTTACCCATCCTCGAAAACCGCTATCAAATCCATAAGCTCATTAATCAAAGTTTCAGTAACACTGATCCAACGGGCACCAATCCTGCCAGCCAGAACGCGATATTGATTGGACACAGCATGGGCGGTGTTATCTCAAGGATGCTGCTGTCCGATGATGAGCTTTTGCCAAAACTTAGCACATTAGAAAATAGAGACCCGTCCGACAGCGAAATCATCGAAGACACCGTCAAAGCTGCAACCGACACCGATGAATTAGCGATGAGCCACAAATAAAATCTCGCCGCTTCTAGACTGCTCACCAAGGCCTATAACGATGAGTTAAGCGAGAGATTCACGCTAAGATCTCTGCCACAGGTCGGTACTGCTGTATTTATCTCAGCGCCATTTCGCGGAACGGATTATGCCGACCGATGGTTTACCCGTGCAGCACGTCATGTCATTCGCCTGCCGCTTAATCTGACCAAAAGCATCACCGAAACCATTGCAAACATCGGCGTAGAAGACAATATCGAAAACAGCCTATTAGGATCGCTGTACCTACAAAACGGTGCCGATCAGCTTTCTGATCGCTCTGCCTTTGTTAAATTAACCGCCTATATCAACATCAAAGATGGTATTCGTTATCACACCATCGTTGGTGATCATCAAGGTCTGGCATCGAACGATGACGCTACTGTGCGCACTGGAGATCTGTCGGATGGTATCGTGCCTTATACCAGCTCGCATCTTGAAAATGTCAATAGCGAGACCATCATCACAGGCAGACACAATATTCACGAAAACCCAAAAACCATCCTACAACTGCGCAAAATTCCACACGAAGAGATTGATACACCCAGACCTAATGCAAATAAGCCTGAATCACCAAAAGACAGCTTAGCACCTGCCGAGCAGAATATGGATGATCTAGAAGAATTGGAAATTACAAAAGAATCAGGAAGATTAGATATTTTAAATGAATCAGAAAGCCTAAATGGTTTAGAAAATTCGGAAGCTTTGAAAGATTTGGAAATTTCAGAGGAAGTTACAGAGCTTTTACAAGATTCGCTTACGATAGAATAAAAAAACCCCGAGATTCTCGGGGTTTTTTTATTAATCAATGATTATTCATCATCTTCTTCAGCAGCTGGTGCATCTTCAGATAGGATGGTAACCAAGATCTCTGCAGAGATGTCGTGGTGAAGTTGGATGGTAACTTTGTACTCACCTACTTGACGGAATGGACCTTCAGGCAGTTTAACTTCAACGCGGTCAACTTCTAGACCAGACTTAGTCAATGCGTCTGCGATGTCGCGAGTACCGATAGAGCCAAATAGCTTACCTTCGTCGCCAGACTTAGCGCGCATGATGACGTTAACATCTGCTAGAGCGTCAGCACGTTTTTGAGCTTCTTGTAGCTCTTTAGCTTCTTGAGCTTCTAGCTCTGCACGACGTGCTTCGAATTTAGCGATGTTCGCTTCGTTTGCAGGTAGCGCTTTGCCTTGTGGGATTAGGTAGTTACGACCATAACCCGCTTTTACTTCAACAGTCTCGCCAAGTTTACCAAGATTAACGACACGCTGTAATAGAATAACTTGCATGATTTTTCTCCGTTAATTACTTGTGATTGTCGGTGTATGGCAATAGTGCCAAGTAACGAGCTTGTTTGATGGCAACGGCTAGCTGACGTTGGTATTTGTTAGAAGTACCAGTGATACGACTAGGAACGATTTTACCATTTTCGCTGATGTATTGCTTTAGAAGTTCTACATCTTTGAAATCGATGTGAGTGATGCCTTCAGCTGTGAAACGGCAGAATTTACGACGACGATAGAAACGTGCCATGAGTTATCTCCTTAAATTATTCGCTGTCAGCAGCGCCGTTCTCACTTTCAGTAGTGCGAACGTCGTTACGACGGTTGGCTTTGCGAGTGCGCTTGTCTTCTGCTTCTTTCGCCAGTGGCGATTGTTCAGTGATGGCGCTGTCACGGCGGATAACTAGGCTACGGATGATCGCATCGTTGTATTTGAATAGCTCTTCTAGCTGTGCTAGAGTTGCTTCATCACATTCGATATTCAGTAGCACGTAGTGTGCTTTGTGGATTTTATTGATTGGGTAAGCCAATTGACGGCGACCCCAGTCTTCTAAACGATGGTTAGAACCACCATTTTCTTCTACTAGTGTACGGTATTTAGTTACCATGTCGGCAACTTGGTTGCTTTGATCTGGATGAACCAGTAGCACCACTTCATAATGTCTCATAAGGACTCCCTACGGATTAAAACAGCCACCATCTTATGATGATAGCAAGGAGATGTGAGTTTGAATAAAAATCACAAGGCGCATATTATACACAAAAATTTAAAATTTTCAAGCTAAATATGCGCTACAGCCGAATATTTATAGATACATCACTAAATAAAAAAGCCGACATTGCGACTTTTTTATGTATTCACGAATTAATTCACCTGCTCAGAATCAGCCATGAGCTGCTTTTGGGCTTCGATACGTGCTAATTCTTCTTTTTTGGCGGCGTCACTTTCGATGACGCTGCGTAGCATCTGCCAAATCGCACCAATCACCAAAAATGCCGCAAAGGTTGCAAGAATCGGCAAACTGGCTGACACCATGCCCGCAAAGTCTTTCATTAATAAAGCATAGAACACACCCACAATCGCAGGGGCAAGCGCACCCGACTCACCTTCTGCACTACCAGGTGCCAACAACACCGCCGCCACGAATGCTAGGCTAATACCACGAATGCCACGCGGCAAAATACGCGCAAACAACATCCAAAGCAACAATACAATCAAGGATGCGATAACATAAACTAATAGAGGCAACTGTGCATCAGGCACGCCATCAACGAGCTTCGTCCACCAAATCAAAAAAGTCGCCAAACTCTCACTGATTGAGTCTAAAGGCAGGTTTTTAATCCATTCCATACAAATAACTTCTTAAAAAACTACTGTTATTTTACCACAATTTTGCCAAAAAATTATCTTCCGACAACAATAGCTAACAAAATCACCACAAAACAGATGCCTTACCTGCCCATAATTCTGCCACGAAAATTATTGCAACTAATTGATATTAATCGTATTTTTTATCTTGTAGTGCTTTGGCTTTTGCCATGGCTTGCGCTACCAAAATATCGGCAGGTGGCGCTTGGACATAATAACCCTGTTCGGCAAGCTTTGCCTTTACTTCATTGATATCAGCTCGGGCTAACTTATCGCGAGCGCTTAGATCCAAATGCATGACAAAAGTTCCCAAGCCTAATTTCTTACGAATATCGGCGGGCAGCACGCCTAACCAATCCTTGATCTCATCGGTGTCATTAGGATAATCTGGGCGAGCAATATAAACGTACCAGTCTTCATTTTTTGCAAATTTATAAACATCACAATGCATAACGTCACTCACGTCTTGATACAATTAAAGAAAATTCACCGATTTTGGCTTTTGCGGAATTATTTTACAAAAAGCCAAAAATTTTACTTGTAAATTGTAGCATTATTTTTCATAATAAAGGTGTTTTTCAGGAGAGAATTATCGCAGCTTATCGCAAGCATCGGCGCATAATCACCGAAGGCGTAATGTTGAAAATTGCAAAAGCAATCTTAAAACCCCTATAATCGCTCAGGTAAAAGGACTGAAAAACTTAGTTTATCTATCTAAAGACAAGCTAACCACTCTGGAGAGCTTGCCATTTTTTAAGTGGCAACACCGAAGGGAAGAAGTAATTTTTGAATTACGAAAATCTCAGGTATCAGGACAGATGGGGTGTGTTGAAATTCGTTTTATCGCATGAATGGAATGAATTTTACAGGAATTTTGAAGTTGCTGGGTAAATTAACTTTTGTGATTATCATCTTAATCCCAAAAGTTAATTTACATCGGTTAATTTTATAAATAAGGAAACACACTCATGACACAGCGCACCCCCCTATTTGACGCTCACACCGCCCATAATGGCAAACTTGTGGATTTTGGCGGTTGGGAATTGCCTGTCAATTATGGCTCACAAATTGACGAACACAACGCCGTGCGGACAGACGCAGGGATGTTTGACGTCTCTCACATGCTAGTTACAGACGTAACGGGCGACAACGCCAAAGCCTTTTTACAAAAACTGCTCGCCAACGATGTTGCTAAATTGTCCTTTGTCGGCAAGGCTTTATATTCTGGCATGCTAAACGACAAAGGCGGCGTCATCGATGACCTAATCGTCTATCGCATGAACGAAGACGAGACCGCTTATCGCATCGTCTCAAACGGGGCAACCCGTGAAAAAGACTCTACTCACTTTGCCAAAATTGGTAATGACTTTGGCGTAACGCTCGCCCCCCGCTATGATGTCGCCATGCTTGCTGTACAAGGGCGAAACGCCATTGCCAAGCTACTGACCGTTAAGCCTGAATGGGCGGAGAAAGTAAACACTCTAAAACCCTTTGTCGGTGTGGACTTAGGCGGTGATTGGTTTGTCGCTCGCACAGGCTACACAGGCGAAGACGGTGTGGAAGTGGTCATGCCAGCAGATGAAGCGGTTGGATTTTTTGATGAGCTTGTCAAAGCAGGTGTCGCCCCATGCGGACTTGGGGCAAGAGACACCCTAAGAATGGAAGCAGGTATGAACCTATACGGCAACGATATGACGGACGATGTCAGCCCCCTTGAAGCAGGTATGGCGTGGACGGTGGATTTAAAAGATGAAAACCGTGATTTTGTTGGTAAATCCGCCCTTGTCGCCCTAAAAAATGACGGTGTTAAAGTCCGCCAAGTCGGTCTATTGCTTGCCAAAGGCGGTGTACTGCGTGCAGGTATGGAAGTTGTTACCGATAATGGCAATGGCATGACCACAAGTGGCGTATTCTCCCCAAGTCTTAACCAATCTATCGCAATCGCTCGTGTCCCTGCCGACTTTAAGGGCGAGACTGCCAAAGTCATCATGCGTGGCAAAGAAGTGGACGTGCGTGTATTAAAATTGCCGTTTGTGAGAAATGGTAAAAAGCAGTTTGATTGATATATGAAAAATAAAGTAAGTTTTATTGCAGTCGAACTGTTCACTTGCTTGGTACAATCTGCAATATTCTTTCTTATTAGTGTATTTATAAGTAATTTTTTTCAAGACGAGAAAGGTTTAGAAAGTTTCATATTCTCAAAAATAAATAATCTTACGTTAAAAGAGTTTATGTTTACCTGTTTTGCTGTAATTATTATTGCAGGATTGTTAACTCTATTCGATAGAATATTTAAAAATATGAATGAAGGCCTTCCTTTTCTTGAAAAAGCAATTGATAAAACATTGATTGAAATACCAAAGACCCTATATTTATTGTCAAGTTCTATTGGTACATTAGGTATTGTTGTTGGATTTATTTCAGATAATCAACATATAATTATAATGTACTCAATTATTTGGATTTCTTATTTTATATTTGGTTGTTGTTTAAGTTTTTTATTAACCCCCCAAAATTAGGAGTTTTTTATGAGCAATATCCCAAGCGAACTAAAATATGTCGCCAGCCACGAATGGCTAAAGCTAGAAGATGACGGTATCATCACCGTTGGCATTACCGACCATGCCCAAGATTTGCTTGGCGATGTGGTATTTGTAGAATTGCCAGAAGTGGGTGCTGTTGTAGAAGCCGACCAAGAAATCGCTGTTGTTGAATCGGTCAAAGCAGCAAGTGATGTCTATGCCCCAATCGCAGGCGAAATCGTAGAAATCAACGAAGAGCTTGTAGATGCACCAGAGCTTGCCAACGAAGACCCATACGGCAAAGCGTGGTTCTTTAAAGTCAAGCCTACTAACGCTGCTGATTATGACGGCTTGATGACTGCGGACGAGTACGAAAACAGCCTGTAAGTAAAAAATCCAAGTGTAAGTCATGATGATTTATGCTTGGATTTGTTTTTGGATTTTACAAATTTAAAAACAGCTTGCAAAAGTAGAATGCGTATAACACACCGTTTTGAGGTAATTTTCAGAACAGGTGTGTGATATGCACTCTTTTCAAGCCCAATTTAATAAAAAATCTCATTGCAAAGTGCTATTTTTTATTAAATTCCCAACCTTGATTATAAGGATTCTATCATGACCTTAAACACCTTTAATGATTTGTTTAACCAAAACGCCTTTGTGGAGCGTCATTTGGGCAACAAACAAGACGATGAAACCAAACTTCTAAAAACCGTTGGTTTTGAAAATCTTGATGCCTTTATTGATGCGGTCGTTCCCCAGTCGGTACGCATTAACCGTCCGCTTGATTTGCCAAGTGCCACAACCGAGCATGAAGCCCTTGCCAAACTGCGTGGTATGGCGGACAAAATCACGGTTGCCAAAAGCTATATCGGACAAGGCTACTCGCCCACTCGCCTGCCTGCGGTGATTCAGCGAAATGTGCTAGAAAACCCTGGCTGGTACACCGCCTACACCCCTTATCAAGCCGAGATTGCCCAAGGTCGCCTAGAAGCCCTGCTAAATTTCCAACAAGTGTGCATTGACCTAACGGGCATGGAGCTTGCTGGGGCAAGTCTGCTTGATGAAGCAACTGCGAGTGCCGAAGCCATGGCAATGGCAAAACGTGTGAGCAAATCAAAATCCAATGCCTTTTTTGTGGACGAGCGTACCTATCCGCAGACCCTTGATGTCATTCGTACTCGTGCCAAATATTTTGGTTTTGATGTGGTGGTGGGCGATTTTGACGTTGCCAAAAATGGCGAGTTTTTTGGGGCGTTTTTCCAATACGTTGGTAAAGACGGCGACGTGGTGGACTTGACCGATATTATCGCAAACGTCAAAGAAAAAGGGGCATATTCCATTGTCGCAAGCGATATCATGAGCCTTGTACTGCTTAAATCCCCTGCCGACATGGGGGCGGACATTGCCCTTGGTAGCACTCAGCGTTTTGGCGTGCCAATGGGTTTTGGGGGCCCGCACGCTGCCTATTTTGCCTTTAAAGACAAAGACAAACGCTCTGCCCCTGGTCGTATCATCGGCGTGTCAAAAGACGCACAAGGCAACACCGCCCTGCGCATGGCACTGCAAACCCGAGAGCAACATATCCGCCGTGAAAAAGCCAACTCAAACATTTGTACAAGCCAAGTGTTGCTTGCCAACCTAGCAGGTATGTATGCGGTGTATCACGGGGCGAGCGGTCTAAAACGCATTGCCGCACGCATTCACGCCCTAGCGGTCGCTTTTGCCAAGGCGGTAAAATCGGCAGGGCTAAACGTACGTCATGACGTGTTTTTTGATACTGTGCTTGTGGATTTTGACAATCAAGAACAAGCCGACAAGCTGTACGCCCTTGCCAGCAAAAAAGGCTATAATCTCTGGAAGCATGACAATCACGGCATTTCTGTGTCATTTCATGAATTGACCGAAAGAGATGAATTTGATGAATTGTGCAAAATTTTTGGGGCGACAGGCGAGCTTGACAAAGCAGAAGTGATTTTGGGCGAACTACTTCGCACAGATGACATTCTCACGCACCCAACTTTTAACAGCTATCACACCGAACACGAAATGCTCCGCTATCTTAAATCCTTAGAAGATAAGGATTTGGCGATGAACCGTTCTATGATTTCACTCGGTTCTTGCACAATGAAATTAAACGCCACAAGCGAGATGTTGCCGATTACCTGGAATGAGTTTGCAAATGTTCACCCATTTGCCCCAAAAGGGCAAGTAACAGGCTATCATGAGATGATTGAAAGCCTACAAGCCCAACTGCGAGCAATCACAGGCTTTGATGAGATTAGTATGCAAGCCAACTCTGGTGCGTCTGGCGAGTATGCAGGGCTGTTGCTCATTCGCCGTTATCATGAAAGCCGTGGCGAGAGCGGACGTGATGTCTGCCTAATCCCACGCTCGGCACATGGCACCAACCCTGCAACCGCCCAAATGCTTGGCATGAAAGTCGTGGTGGTGGGAACCGATGACAAAGGCAACGTGGACGTGGCGGATTTACAAGCCAAATGTGAAGAGTACAGCGAGCGTTTGGGTGCCTTGATGATTACCTATCCGTCCACGCATGGCGTGTATGAAGAAGGCATTCGTGATATTTGCGAACTTATCCACAAGCATGGCGGACAGGTGTACATGGACGGGGCGAACATGAACGCCCAAGTGGCGATTATGCAACCTGCGGACGTGGGGGCGGACGTGCTACACATGAACCTGCACAAAACCTTCTGTATCCCACATGGTGGCGGTGGTCCTGGTATGGGTCCAATCGGTCTAAAATCGCACCTTGCCCCATTCATGCCAAGCCACAGCGTAACAGGCGTGATGAATGCCCCTGACGGTCAAGGCTCGGTGTCATCATCCGCTTATGGTTCGGCAAGCATTTTGCCAATCTCGTGGATGTATATCACGATGATGGGGGCGGACGGTCTGCTATCAGCGACAAAACGTGCCTTATTGAACGCCAACTATGTCGCCAAATCACTAGAAAATGACTATCCGATTTTGTACACGGACAAAAATGGCTTTGTCGCTCACGAATGTATCGTGGACATTCGCCCACTAAAAGAAGAGACAGGAATTAGCGAAACCGACATTGCCAAACGCTTGATGGACTATGGCTTTCACGCTCCGACCATGTCATTCCCTGTGGCAGGTACGCTCATGATTGAGCCAACCGAGTCCGAAAGCGTGGACGAGCTTGACCGCTTTGTCTCGGCATTGAAGCAAATCAAACAAGAAGCCCTAAAAGTCAAGGCAGGAACAGACGGTTGGACGGCGGACGACAACCCGCTCGTCAATGCCCCACACACCGCCTTTGTGGTAACGGAAGGCGAATGGACGCACCCATACAGCCGTGAAGAAGCGGTGTTCCCCCTGCCCTATATCAAGGCTCATAAATTCTGGCCGAGCGTGGGGCGTGTGGATGATGTGTATGGGGATAAGAATTTGATTTGTTCTTGTCCGAGTATTGATAATTATGAAGATTGATTGTTAATCATCAAATCAAAAATACCGCTCTTTTGGGCGGTATTTTCTTGTGGTACTGTTAGTAATTTAGCAATAAAAAAAACACCCAGATCACTTTGGGTGTTTTTTAGTTTGACTTATCTTTTCATTAATTTATCAAACACCAAACCAACAATCAAACCTACAATGGCAAAAGGAAGCCATTCCATAGAGTATTCTTTTAAAGGAATACTTACGCCTGCCACCGACAATACTGACACGACCGTAACTAGCGCTAAGCTGACTCGCTTGGCGATGATGGGTAAGGGCTTGATGATGTTTAGACCCAATAGAATTAGCGCTGTCATGGTAATCGGATACAGCACCAATAGCACAGGGATGGATTTGCTAATGACCGCACTCAAGCCTTGATTGGCAAGCACAAAACCAATCAGAGTAAAGATAATAACATAAGCCTTATAGGATAGGTTGATGCCACCAATCTTAGGGAAAGTCTCATGGAAATATTCAGACGCTGACACCGTCAGCCCCACAGTCGTGGTCAGACACGCCAAAGAGGCAATCAATCCAAGCACCACGCCACCTGCCGAACCAAAGCCTAGTACTGCCGATTTATTCAAAATAAACGTACCGATGTTCTGCCCTTTGTCCGCGACTTGCGTCAGCTCATCTGCCGATATGGGCAAATGATTACCAATCCAGCCTAGCGACAGATAGATGAGTGCCAACGCAGACGTGGCGATCAGACCTGCCTTTGTGGTCTCAGCGAATAGATTTGCCCCCTTGCCTGCTTTTTGGCTGATGGCACTCATCACGACCACCGAGAACGCTACAGACGCAATCATGTCCATGGTATTATACCCCTCCAAGAATCCAGCAAAGAACACCTTACCTTGGTAGCCGTCTGTGGCAATGCTGGCAGGATTACCGCCTAATTTTACAAAAGACATCACGATAAGAGCCAGCACCGTAACGAGTAGCACAGGCGTTAACACCGAGCCGATACGGTCAACAAGCTTATTAGGGCTAATTGATAGCCACAGCGAGATGGCATAATAGATCACGGTGAAGATGAGTAGATTTGTCCAGCTTGGCGCATCCACAAACGGTACAATCGCCATCTCATACGCCACCGCCCCTGTGCGTGGAATGACAAAAAACGGAGCAATGGTCAAATAAATCGCCGATAGCAACGCCACTGAAAACCAAGGATGAATCTTGGCAAGAGCAGATTGATAACCACCCTCATATTTTGAGCCAATCATCAAGCCCACCAACGGCAAGCCCACACCCGCTAGGATAAAGCCCAAAATGGCAGGGGTGAAAAACTGCCCGCTCTCAAAGCCTAATTTGGGCGGAAAAATCAAATTGCCCGAGCCAAAGAAAAAGGCAAAGAGCATAAAGCCGATGATTAGGGTATTTTTGTTCATAACGCACATCTAAATTAATAAAAACGCATTATTTTAGCAATGTTTACCCATAAAACACATCGGTTATTTTTATTATAATAATTTTTTATAAATATTAAAAATAGCAAACTTTTAAGCCCATTGCCAATCCTGCGTGCCATATTCGCTTGGGTATGCCACCGTAATCATCGCACCATCCACCTGTACGCACTCGAAGCGATACGCACCGATTCGCTCATGACTGACTACACCCTGATGATCATTGATGAATTGCGCGTTTAATTCGCTCAGCGTCATACGCATGCCAAGCCCGCATGCCTTGAGCACGGCTTCCTTAATCGTCCAAATACGAAACCACTCCGTGATATCTCCACTGTTTAGCCATCTTGCCATCTCATCCGGGTGATAAAAACGTCTGGCTAGAGGTTCAAAGTTCAGCACCCTGCTGGTATGCTCAATGTCCACACCAACGTTCGGCAAATCAAGGCTATAAGCCAGCGCATAATCGGTAGGGCATTGACTGTGGTTAAATGACAGATTTGGGATGTTGATACAGATTGGCTTACCCAATTCATCCCTGCCATATGCAGGCACAGGCGCGTCATTAAGCTTGCAAAATTGACTTAATAATTCATGTCGATAGCTTCTGATGGCCTTTGTGTCATCTAAAGACAAGCGTCTAGGGACCAAGCTTAGGATGCGCGTCAGTGGCGCATGATGCAGATAAATCATTGTTAGCACCGCCTTAATTCATATAGAGATTTCATGCTATAATATCAGCTTTTGATTGTCTAGCCATTTATTGTTTTTCTTATTATTCGACTTATTCGACCGCCAAACAGCCATGACTTCTACAGATTCCATCATTAAAATCCAAAAGACCAAAACCACCAAAAAACCTAAAACCAATAAACTCTCCACCGCCAAGACGGCCGATACACCGCCATCGCGCCCGATGTCAGCACCGAAACGCGAAGCTTTTTTTGAAAAATTGTCCGAACACATCAAAGAACCTGTGACTGAGCTGAATTATTCCTCGGATTTTGAGCTACTCATCGCGGTCATGCTGTCCGCCCAAGCCACCGACAAGAGCGTAAATATCGCAACCAACAAGCTGTTCAAGGTAGCCAACACACCCAAGGCAATCTTAGATCTGGGCGTCGATGGACTAAAAAGCTACATCAACTCAATCGGGCTTTATAATTCCAAGGCGGTCAACATCATCAAGACCTGTCAAGACCTACTGGATAAACACAACGGACAAGTGCCACGCACCAGAGCGGAGCTTGAAGCTTTGGCAGGCGTCGGTCGTAAAACAGCCAATGTCGTGCTAAATACCGCCTTTGGCGAGCCTGTGATGGCAGTGGATACGCATATTTTTCGAGTGGGTAACCGCACAGGGCTTGCCACTGGCAAGACCGTCCTAGCGGTCGAAAAAGCACTGATGAGTCGCATCCCCACCCAATTCCTGGTCGATGCTCACCACTATCTCATCCTGCACGGGCGCTATACCTGCATGGCGCGCAGCCCCAAGTGCGGTGCGTGTGTGGTGTTTGATGAATGCATGTTCAAAGACAAAGAAAAATGGGCGGGACTTTGATTGGTTCATGCTAAATACGTCAAACAAAGAACGCAAGACATTCGCTTGCGTTTTTTATTATTGGTTGTTAATTGGGCAGAAGCATATTAGCAGTTAACAACCACCCGATTCGCCGCCCGCCTTATCAGTCATCTTTTAATAATGATAACTGCTGATCATCCTTAGGTGTGTAATAAGGATCACGTTCGAGATCTTCTTCGTTTTGTCCCATGACTTTAATACTGTAGTCTTTTAGGGTGAATTTGACATACAGAATCTGCACCCAGACGATCAGCCCAACTATCAATGGCATCGCCAACGCCACCCCAAGAATGCCCGTCAGCGAGCCCATGATGATCTGCGACAGCAGCAGCGCCACAGGCGGTAAATCAATCAATCTCTGCTGCACCACAGGCGCAACAACATAGCTCTCAAGCTGCTGCACCACGATAATCATCAACAGCGCCCAAAGCAGCATATCAGGCGCAACAATCAAGGTCACAAGCAGAATCGGCACCGCGGATAACCATGGTCCAAGCACCGGCACAAAATCAAACACAAAGGCAATCACCCCAAGCGCCAGCGCAAACGGAATACCCATGAGCCACAGCGCAATCACTGTCGCCACGCCCACAAAAGCCATCACCGCAAACTGACCGACTAACCAGCGGCGCAGTGCTTGATAGCTGCTTTTTAGGAGGTATCTTGCTTTATCTCGGTGCTGTTTTGGCACCAATGTCACGAAGCTCTTGGTATAGACGTCCGGCGTTAGCGCCAAGAACAGCCCCACCAACAAAATAATCAAAAACGAGCCGATCCCACCGAATAAGCCTGACACCATCACAGGCACGATGCCCAGCACATCGCCTGTGTATTGTGATAAGAATTCCGCTGGATCAGCGATAAACTCCTGCATCCACTTGCTCTGGGCGACCCAATCATAGATGACAGGGTAGCTTTTTAGGTAGTCATTGATACTCTGCATGGCTCTGGGGGTCATGTTTTTAAGATCTTCGAACTGATTTACCAGATCCGAGCCAAACATCGCCAAGAATCCCGATACGACCAACAAGAGCATCAACGCCACCAACCCCACCGATAAGGCATGGGGAAGTTTGCGCATGAATTTACCTATCTTTGGCGCACGTTTAAGATAATCCGACAGTCCAAGCAGCAGCACCGCCACCAATATCGCACCGAACACCATGAGCCACACTCGAGTCAAAAAATACAGACTCATCGCCAAAAAAATAACCGCAAATACCATGAAGATATTTATTCTATGCGCCTTAATCACACGATTTCCTTATTTATTAAATCATAATCACAAACCCAAAGAATAACACAAAACCAGTAATCACTCATCAATTTTCATCATAAAAAATGCCCACACTTAGGTGGGCATTTTATCAGTTCAGTCATTATCTACTTTTGAAGGCGGGTGGGTTGGCAATAGATGCTCATCCACCATTTCATTGGCACTGTTATGCTCGGCTGACTCCTCGGTGATGTACCATTGTGTGTTACGATACAAGGTCAATCGGTCACGACCAAGCCCGCGAATCAGACAATACATCATCACAAAAATCACCAAAGCAAACGGTAAGCCTGCAACGATCGCAGCTGCTTGTAGGGCAGATAAACCCCCTGCCGCCAACAAAATCGCCGCGATGATACCTTCAGAAGTCACCCAGAATAATCGCTGAATCTTTGGCGGGTTGGTATTACCGCCTGCCGTCAGCATATCAACGACCAAGCTTGCACTGTCAGCACTGGTAACGAACCACAGAACGATCATCGTCAATATCACCACCACCAGACCTTGGGTGAATGGATAGTATTCAATGAATTTAAAAATCGCGCTGCCTGTATCGGCCAGCACCGCTGTTGATAGGCCGTAGCCACCTGAGAGCTCCATGCTGATCGCCACGCCGCCAAAGGTCGTAAACCATAAGAACAATAGTAGCATCGGCACAAACAACACCCCAAAGACAAACTCACGAATCGTACGGCCACGACTGATGCGAGCGATAAAAATCCCCACAAATGGTGACCAACTCACCCACCAAGCCCAATAGAAAATCGTCCATGACGCCTGCCAATTGGTAGCCACGAACGCTTCGTTCCAAAGTCCAAGCGTAATCAGATTGCCAGCATAGTTACCGATATTCTCAACAAAACTATCCAAAATGAACTGTGTCGGTCCTGCGACCATCATAAAGACAAGCATGATGATCGTGCCGATGATGGTGATGTCACTAAGACGCTTTACGCCTTTATCCAGACCCGCCATCACAGAGAACGCAGCACAAGCGGTGATCGCTGCAATCAGCGCAATCTTAAACACCAAACTTGGCTCAATACCAAATAACAAACCAAGTCCCGTCTCAAGCTGCATCACCCCAAGACCCAGCGACGTCACCACACCAAACATCGTACCAAACACCGCCAAGATATCCACCGCATGACCCCACTTGCCATAGATGTTCTTACCGATGATCGGAAAGAGCACAGAGCGTATCGACAATGGCAACCCACGGCGATAGTGAAAATACGCAAGCGACAGCGCGACCACCGCATATACCGCCCACGCATGCAGCCCCCAATGCAAGAATGACACCTGCATCGCTTCTTTGGCGCTCTCAATCGTGCTAGGCTCTGCGGTCGGCGGCTGCACGAAATGATACAAAGGCTCAGCCGTACCCCAGTACAGAAGTCCAATGCCGATGCCCGCCGAGAACAGCATGCCAATCCATGAGCCAAAGCCATACTCAGGCATCTCAGTCTGCTGCCCAAGTCGAATGTCACCATATCGACTTAGTGCCACATACACACAAAAAACGAGCGCTGCATTCATCAAAATAATAAACATGAACCCAAAGCGCTCGGTAATAAATGCCTGCAAATCACCAAATATCTGCCCAGCAAGCTCAGTAAACAGCGTACCAAATACAATAAATAAGACAATCAATAGCATCGATACAATAAATACAGGGCGGCTTACCTTTGGAAAAACCAAAAACCGCTGAATATCCAATCCATCCGCCATCGTCTGTCTATCTGCCCGCGCCCTGTCTTGCCGCTTGGGCAGTTTATGCTCTTTTTCACTCATTATTTTTCTCCTTGTTAATCCACTGCGCTTAAAATCTGTATTAAAACTACCCAATACTCATCGCAAAAAGTTAAAAATAAGCAAGAAAACCTTAACAAAATAGCCAAACTTTTGCAAATTTATATCATCATTGCCAATATGATTTAGATAAAATTTTTATTTAAATCATTGACTAATATAATATTTTTAATATTTAATTATTCTGTAACAATCTTCAAAAAGGTTAATTCTAAAAATTTACCCATGGCTATTTATAAAGTTTTTTAATATATTTAGATAAGTGAATAACTGGTTTTTATGGAAGTAAGAAATTTTTATAAAACAATATGATGTTTGGTGGTAAAATAGGTTATTTTCTTAATAATTTTTATTTTATTGATAAAATTTTAGATCGTTAAGACAGCCATCGCTATTGAATTAAAAGGATAAGTATTATGCCAGTTTATCGTTCAAAAACCTCCACATCAGGTCGCAACATGGCAGGCGCACGTGCTTTATGGCGCGCCACAGGCATGACAGACGGCGATTTTAATAAGCCAATCATCGCTATCGCCAACTCATTCACTCAATTCGTTCCTGGTCACGTCCACCTTAAAGATATGGGTCAGCTTGTCGCCCGCGAGATCGAAAAAGCCGGCGGCATCGCCAAAGAATTCAACACCATCGCGGTCGATGACGGTATTGCGATGGGCCATGGCGGCATGCTGTATAGCTTGCCTAGCCGTGATTTGATCGCGGACAGCGTAGAATACATGGTGAACGCACACTGTGCAGACGCCCTAGTATGTATCTCAAACTGTGACAAAATCACCCCAGGTATGCTGATGGCTGCCATGCGACTAAACATCCCTGTGGTGTTTGTGTCAGGCGGTCCGATGGAGGCTGGTAAGGTATTGGCAAACGATACGCATGATGGTCACATGGTGCATGAGACCGTTACCGACGACAGCGGTCAAAAAATCCGCAAGCTTGATCTGGTCGATGCGATGATTGATGCGGCGGATGATCTGATCAGCGACGAAGACGTGGCAAATGTTGAGCGTTCTGCTTGCCCGACATGCGGTTCTTGCTCTGGCATGTTCACCGCAAACTCCATGAACTGCCTAACCGAAGCGCTTGGCCTATCTTTGCCTGGTAACGGTTCACTACTAGCGACGCACGCCAAGCGTAAAGAGCTGTTCTTAGAAGCAGGCCGCCTGATCGTTGAGCTTGCCAAGCGCCATTACGAACAAGACGACTATTCTGTACTGCCAAGAAGCATCGCCACCAAAGAGGCCTTTGAAAATGCCATGAGCCTTGATATTGCCATGGGTGGTAGCACCAATACGATTCTACACCTTTTGGCAGCAGCCAATGAAGCAGGTGTTGACTTTAAGATGGCGGATATTGATCGTCTGTCTCGTCAAGTACCATGCCTATCTAAAGTCGCTCCCGCCACCCAAAAATACCACATGGAAGACGTACACCGCGCAGGTGGCGTGATTGGTATTTTGGCGGAGCTTGACCGCGCAGGACTACTCAAGACCAATGTTCCGACCGTACACAGCCCAACATTGGCAGACGCCCTTAGCAAATGGGATGTCATGAATGCTGACAATCAGACCGCTCGCGATCTTTATATCGCTGCCCCTGGTGGCGTGCGCACCACTCAAGCCTTTAGTCAAAACAGAGAATGGGGCAATCTTGACCTTAACCGCGAATCCGGCTGTATCCGCGCCAAAGAATTTGCGTATTCACAGGACGGTGGTCTGGCGGTATTATTTGGCAATATCGCTGAACGCGGCTGTGTGGTTAAGACCGCCGGCGTGGATGAGAGCATTCTTAAATTCACAGGGCGTGCACGAATCTTTGAAAGTCAAGATTCTGCTGTAGAAGCCATACTTGCTGATCAAATCGTCGCAGGCGACATCGTCATCATCCGCTACGAAGGTCCAAAAGGTGGGCCTGGCATGCAAGAGATGCTTTATCCAACCAGCTACCTAAAATCAAAAGGTCTTGGTAAAGCCTGTGCACTACTGACAGATGGTCGCTTCTCAGGTGGCACATCTGGTCTGTCTATCGGTCACGCCAGCCCTGAAGCTGCCGAAGGCGGTGCGATTGGACTGGTGGAAGAGTTTGACGTCATTCAGATCGACATTCCAAATCGCAGCATTCATCTAGATGTATCAGATGAGGAGCTTGCGCGTCGTCGTGCCGCCATGAATGAGCGTGGCAGTCAAGCATGGAAGCCTGTCAATCGTGAACGCCACGTCTCTCAAGCCCTACGCGCCTATGCCGCGATGGCAACCAGTGCTGACACAGGCGCAGTGCGTGATGTCAGCCAAGTCGAACGCTGATTATTATCAATCCATCAGAAAAACCCTGCTAATCGTATATTAGCAGGGTTTTTAATGATAAAGCCATCAAAAAACCAGCCTCAATCACTGGCTGGTTTTTTATTTATAATTACAGACCGATCTCACCAATAAAAGGTACGTGGCGGTATTTTTGGTCGTAATCTAGACCGTAGCCCACGATAAATTTATCTTCCACTTCAAAGCCTAAGAATCCAACATCCATCTGAATCTCGCGGCGCGATGGCTTGCTTACCAATGTGCACAGCTCAATAGAATTGGGCTCGCGAGTCTTTAGAATCTCGACCACCTTAGACAGTGTACGACCCGAATCTATGATGTCTTCGACGATCAGCACGTCCTTGCCCTTGATCTCACTGTCTAGATCCTTGACGATTTTGACATCACCTGATGACACCGTGGTCTTATTGATGTAGCTGGATACTGTCATGAAATCAAGCTCATGCGGCTTATCGATGGCACGGCAAAGATCCGCCATAAAAATCACCGAACCGCGTAGCAGGCCGACCAACACCAACTCTCGGTCGCTGTTAGCATAGTGTGCATCAATCGCCGCGCCCAGTTCTTTGACTTTATTTGCGATTTCTTCTTGTGAAATCATCACGTTCATGACAGGTTTACTCATAAGGACTCTTTTTTAAAATAAAAACGAATATTTTAACGCATGCCAAAAACATTGGCAAGCATTTTAATGGCAAATCAAGCCAAGCCTATCGCCATCTCTGACAGAGCAAACTGGCGCACGTCATTTAGCATCGTGGTGTCAAAATTATGAATGAATGCAAAAGCCAGCTTGCGATCAGGGTCGCAGAACGCCACCGAGCCATTATAACCCATGTGCCCATAAGCGTTCGGTGCATTTTGCAGGCTAAATACCCGATGAAAGCCCGTACGCCACAGCATGTTGGCGGGCATCACCGCATCGAAGCCATCCACTCGAATCACGCGCAAGTCTCTCATCACCTCGGGCGTGATCAACGCATCACCCTGCCACTTGCCGCCATTGGCATGCATGGCATAGATGGTTGCCAATGCCCGCGCCGTCGAGATGCCATTCGCTGCAGGAATGATGGCTTGCAACACATCAGGATGATGATATTCCACACCATCTCGCCCGTTTGGCATGAGTGCGTTTTTGTAATTTGCCAAGTTCATTTTTGAAGTATCAAAATACAGCTTATTAACACTTGCCGTCCCGACTGGTGTATCGCCCAGCGCATTTTGCCACAGTGGCGAGACGGGTAGATTTGCTAATGTCTCTAGTATCAAGGGCGTATCAGGCTTTAAAGTGGGTTTTCTTTTGGCACTTGGTGCGCCATCAAAATAACGTACCGGCTTAGCGACCTGCCCCACTTTATCGCTGGGCGCACCATAATACAACTGTCCTTGAATGCCCAGCGGTACTGCCAGATATTCATCAAGCGCTTCTTGCAAGCTAAGATTCGTCACGCATTCCACCACATGACCAAGCACCCACCCTGAGACAAGAGCGCTGTAGGCGCTGGAATAATTATGCACCTCTTGACCGCGCGGGGTATCTATAGTCATGCTTGCCACAAGCTCACCCATCGCTTGCCAATCAAGTAAATCATCAAGCGACTGCGTGAGTGTTGTGATATTAAACAGCCCTGACGTGTGCGTTAATATGTGGCGCAGCGTGATGTTTTGTTTACCATTAGCGCCAAATTCCTCCCAATAACGAGCGATCGGCACATCATAATCAAGCAAACCCTTAGACACCAAGATCGCCACTAATGTCGCCATGACCCCTTTTCCAATCGAAAAGTTCACTGACAACGTGGTATCGGACCATGACTGACCTGGCAGCGCTTGTCCAACAGCGGTGTTTACAACTTCGTCACCATCTTGATAAATCACAAGCGCACCGCCCACAGGTGCATCATTGAACCGCAAACTCTTCAAAACATCAGAAAAATCTTGCCAATCTGTCATAGCTTACTCTTTATGAATCTTTATGGATAATGAATAATGATTATTAAATCATCAAAAACACAAAAACTGGAGTAGCTCCAGTTTTTGAGGTGGTGGCAGAACATTATAAGAATGTAATGCGACCTAATAAGTGCGGCTTGTCCGTGCCAGCAGCATACAGTGCAAACTGACGGCCATCGGTCTCTGCGCGTGCCACGAAGTCAATCTTAGATGGCAAGAAAATTGGCGTCTTAAAAGACACATCCACACGATAAGCCTTAGGCAGATCATGGAACTGAGCAATGCTCGCCGCCTTCGACCACATGCCATGCGCAATCGCTCTGGGGAAGCCGAACGCACGCGCTGACAACGGATGAAGATGAATCAAATTAAAATCGCCTGACACGAAAGCATAGCGGCGCCCGATGTCTTCTGGGATGTTAATGAGCTCCGCCCAATGATTCTCATCAGCTTCTAGTCGTGGCTGCGGCTCTTCGATGGATTTGGCTCGGGCACGCTCTTCGGCGGTCTTTTTTTGGCGTGACAGATAAGTCGATACCCCTTCCCAGACCAGCTCATCATCGATGGTCACCGTCGTGATGAAGTCGAACTGTTGTCCTTTGTCGTGCGCCTTTAGGTTGTCAAGACGAACGGTAAGTGCGACGGTCTCGCTGTCATAGATGATACGATGCTGCGTAACACTGTTCTCGATATGCACAAGACCAAGCATCGCAAAAGGAAAATCGGGCTTAGCCATCATATTCATCTGCAACGTCTGAGACAGCACCGCAAAATAAGTCGGCGGCACACGTCCATCATTAATAAAGCCACAGATCTTGCGATATTCCTTTAAGTTATGCTCATCAATAGCAAGGCTGTCCACCTGATACACCGATTCTGGTAATGTCGTCGCCTTATTATCGCCAATAGGGATCAGGCTTTTGATGACATTGGCATAAGTGGTGTGCATTTTTGGCAATTCTTTAAAATGTTGTTCTGCCATGGGTTACCTATTTAATTTCCAATATTTATAAAGTATTTAGTAAGCGTTACGCACCAAGCACGCTTTGTCCACAGACGCGTACGATGTTGCCATTAAGCCCTGCAGCCTTTGGAGATAACAGCCAAGAGATGGTCTCTGCCACGTCGATAGGTTCACCGCCTTGACTCATTGAGTTCATACGGCGCCCTGCCTCTCTGATGGCAAATGGCATCAAGCTTGTCATCTTCGTCTCGATGAATCCAGGAGCGACAGCGTTGATTGTTTTGTTGGTGTCTTTAAAGGTTTTGGCGGTTGCTTCAACCAGTCCGATCACACCCGCCTTACTCATGGCATAGTTGGTCTGCCCAAGGTTGCCCGCAATGCCTGAGATTGACGACACACATACCATGCGCGCATCATCACCAAGACCATTATTAGCGATCAGATATTCATTGATGTCATGGATTGCTTTTAGGTTGATGTTTAGCACCAGATCCCACTTATCTTCGCTCATGTTCGCCAAGGTCTTATCACGCGTCACACCTGCATTATGCACGATGCCATCTAGCACACCACACTCACTTAAGATCTCACTTGCGGCATTATCAGCGGTGATGTCTAATGGTAGCGCACGCGCACCCAAGTTACCTGCGACGACCTGAAGATCAGCCAGACTCTGTGGCACGTCTAGGCAGTACAACTCCGCCCCATCGCGCGCCAACACTTCTGCCACAGAAGCACCGATGCCACGAGATGCGCCCGTCACTAGGATTTTTCTACCCAGTAGTGGCTTAGCATCGCTGGATTCACCTGCATTAATGACACCGCCTGTCTTGATATAGATTGGCTGACCTGACACGTAGGCGGACTTGGCAGACATGAAGAATTTTAGAGCGTGATCTAAATGCGCTTCAGCACCAACCTGTGTATATAGGACGTTCGCTGTGATGCCTTTTTTGAATTCTTTGGCAACCGATTTGGCAAAGCCAAGCAGCGCACGCTGAGCCAATGCAAAACCAATATCATCACCAGTACAGCAATCAGGACGTGCAACGATAATAATACGCCCTGATGGCTTGATACGACGTGCAATCACATGAAAGAACTCATAGACTTGCTTTAGGCCATCCACGTCCTTGATGTTGCTCGCATCAAAGATCGCCACCTTAAATCGTGCATTCTCATCGCTAAGCTTGGCTTCAAGCTTGTCTTGTATGGTGATCTTAGCATCTAGGGCGGTCAATGTCTCACGAATCGCATCACCAACCGAAGCATCCTCGCCTGCCGCCACGCCAAGCACCACCTCGCCACGAATGATGGGCTGTCCCACCTCGTAGCGGTCCAGTCTGGTCGGTAGTGGCAAACCCAGATTTTTAGCGACTTTTTTACCCAGTGGCGATTGTACCAATTCACCGTAACGATCACTCATGGCATGAATCCTTATCTGTTTTTAATGTCTTTATTTAACCTGAAAGTATCCCATTCTAACACAAAAATTCACCAATGCCACCCATATAGAATCACATTTTTATAAACTAAAATTTATCATTTAGCGTAAATTGCTAAAATTATTGTTACAAAATAAGTCAAATATGCCATTTTATAAAAAATAATGCTAATCTAAGGCAGATTTGGAACAGAATCGACATGATAATTTTAAGGAGAAATTCATGACCACTATTAAGAAAGTCGCCATCCTAGGCGGCAATCGCATTCCTTTCGCTCGTTCGAATGGCGCCTATGCTGACGCAAGCAACATCGACATGCTAAGCGCTGCTCTTGAAGGGCTGGTTAGCCGATTTGAACTATCTGATAAAGACATCGGTGAAGTGGTAGCAGGCACGGTTCTAAAGCACAGCCGTGATCTTAACCTTACTCGTGAAGCCCTATTAAATACCACTCTGGCACCGACCACGCCTGCCTACGACATCTCGCAAGCTTGCGGAACGGGATTGCAGGCAGCATTTGCCGTTGCAAACAAAATCGCCTTAGGTCATATCGACAGCGGCATCGCAGGCGGTACAGACACCACTTCGGACGCACCGATCGCGCTTGGCGATGGCATCAGAAAGCCCCTACTGCGCCTTAACAATGCCAAAGATGCCAAATCTCGTCTGTCTGCACTCAGCAGCATCAACCCAAAAAATCTACTCGCCTTCCCTCAAAATGGCGAACCGCGCACACACCTATCCATGGGTGAACACCAAGCCATCACCGCACTAGAGTGGGACATCAATCGCGCCGACCAAGACGCCTTGGCTTATGCCAGCCATCAGAATTTGGCTCGTGCTTATGATGAAGGTTTTTTTGATGATCTCATCAGTCCCTACAAGGGTCTAAGCCGTGATAATAACTTACGAGCTGATACCACTCTTGATAAACTTGCCAGCTTAAAACCTGTATTTGGCAAAAAGAACGCCAACCCCACCATGACCGCCGCAAACTCCACGCCTCTGACTGACGGTGCCTCTTGCGTACTGCTATCTAGCGAAGAATGGGCAGTAGAGCATGGCTTTGAACCACTTGCCTATATCACACACCAGCAGACGGCAGCGGTTGATTTTGTGGGCAAGCAAGGCCTCACTGAAGGTCTACTCATGGCACCTGCCTATGCCGTGCCAAAGATGCTAGAGCGTGCTGGCCTAACCCTTCAAGATTTTGATTTTTATGAGATTCATGAAGCTTTCGCCTCTCAGGTGTTATCAACCCTAGCAGCCTGGGAGGACGAAAAGTTCTGCCAAAACCGCCTAGGTCTAGATGCGCCACTTGGTTCGATTGACCGCAGGAAGCTTAACGTTAATGGCTCAAGCCTGGCAGCAGGACATCCCTTTGCTGCCACTGGTGGACGCATCCTTGCGACCGCCGCCAAACTACTTGCCCAAAAAGGCTCAGGCCGCGCACTAATATCCATCTGTGCCGCAAGCGGTCAAGGCGTTACTTGTATCTTAGAACGCTGATTTATGCTTCACCCAAAAACACGCACTAAATATAGTGTGTGTTTTTATTTTGACAATCCAATCACCGAATTCGTATCAAACGGTTTGAATCATGAATTTTGATAAATATCATGAGCTTGCCTAAAATTTAGACAGTCTAAAAATTATTTAATTAAATTGTTATGTTTTGGTTAATTTTTGCTTTACAATTGTATAAAATTTAGTTATTTTAGCCAATGATTAAACTGCGCTGATAAAGCAGTTATCTATTGTGACAATCGTCATAGATCTTTAGGAATAACACTCATGTTATGGTTCTTTTTTTGTGTTGCCGTACTGGTCATCGGTTACTTCGTTTACGGTAAAATCATCGAAAAAATCTTTGTCATCAACCCAAACAAAAACACGCCCGCCTACACAATGGCTGACGGCGTGGATTACGTTCCGATGTCAAAAGGTAAAATTTGGCTTATTCAATTATTAAACATCGCTGGCACAGGCCCAATCTTCGGCCCAATTCTAGGTGCGCTTTATGGACCGGTGGCGATGCTGTGGATTGTTCTCGGCTGTATTTTTGCCGGTGCGGTACACGATTATATGTGCGGCATGTTATCTGTGCGTAACGGTGGCGCCAGTATGCCTTATCTGACGGGCAAATACTTAGGCGCACCGGTTAAGCATTTCATTAACCTGCTTGCGGTGGTTCTGCTGATTCTGGTTGGCGTAGTATTCGTTGCCAGCCCAGCTCAGCTATTAAGCTCAATCACGCTAGATATGTTCGGCACCCAAGCCACAGGCACGGTATCTATCAATAATGCAGAAAGTATGGCAGCGGCTGCAGGCGATGTTGCCAATACCGCCTTTGGCCTAACCAAAGACGGTATCATCGTAGCTTGGACAGCAATCATCTTCTTATATTACATCATTGCAACTTTGCTACCAATCGACAAAATCATCGGTCGTGTTTATCCATTCTTTGGCGGTCTATTGCTGTTCATGTCACTTGGTATGACTTACGGTCTGGTCGCTAACGAGCTTGGTAGCGCTGAGAGCTATTTCTTTAATAGCATGGGCGGTCTGACGGTAGAGAGTTTCTTCCAAAACTTCCAACCTAAAGGCGATCTGCCAATCTGGCCTTTATTATTCCTAACCATTACTTGTGGTGCGCTGTCAGGCTTCCACGCTACGCAGACGCCACTTATGGCACGCTGTGCAATGAACGAATCCGAAGGTCGCTTCATCTTCTATGGCGCGATGATTGCTGAAGGCGTAATCGCCCTTATTTGGTGTGCAGTTGGTTTGTCATTCTACCCTGATCTAGTATCACTACAAGAAGCCATCTCTGCAGGCTCACCTTCTAAAGTCGTCTATGACAGCTCTATCGGCTACCTAGGTGCGATTGGTGGTGTATTTGCGGTGCTTGGCGTGGTTATTCTACCAATCACCTCGGGTGACACAGCATTCCGTGCGGCACGTCTGATCATCTCTGAATTCCTAAACATGGAACAACGCACGCTAATGAAGCGTCTTTGGATCGCGATTCCGCTATTTGTGATTGGCTTTGTCATCTCTAAAGTAGACTTCCAAATCCTATGGCGCTACTTCAGCTGGGCAAACCAAACCGTTGCTGTGGTGATGCTATGGACAGCGGCAGGCTATCTGTATCGCTATCGCAAGTTGCATTGGGTGTGTACGCTACCAGCCATCTTCATGAGCGCTGCATGCTATACATTCCTCGCCTACAACAAAATCGGCTTCGGTCTTGATTACACGCTGTCACTGTATATCGGTATTGGCTTGACTGTCCTGACGACCGCTGCGTTCTTCTTGTTCGTGAAACGCGAAAGCATCGCAGGCGACCCTGATGCACTGGTGAATGATCAACCGATCGCATCAAAAGCTTAGTTAGCCCCTTCATAAAAATGCAGATTTCAAGGTCTGCATTTTTTATTGCTTGCTCATATAACTCTATAAATTCATGACAGAATTTTGGTATAATCAGCGGTTTTAATGCTTGATCTTTGGTACTTTTATGACAAACAATCATCCATTTTGGCAGTTTATTCAAACAATTCCTAATTTCCCAAAAGACGGTATTGATTTTTATGACATCACGCCACTGCTATACAGTCATGTGGATGCACTGATTGACGAATTATTAAAGGCTTTGCCCAACGACTTAATGAACACCGTCGAATGCTTCGCTGCTACAGAAGCTCGTGGTTTTGTGATAGGTAGCTTATTATCAGGGCGCACAGGTAAGTCACTCATACTAATTCGCAAACAAGGCAAACTACCACCACCTTTATTTAGCGAAAGTTACGGACTAGAATACGGCAATGATACGCTAGAGATTAAGGCAGATTTACCAGCCTCTAAAGTGTTACTGGTTGATGACGTGTTAGCTACTGGCGGCACATTAAAGGCAAGTAAGACTCTGTGCCAAAAAGCAGGTCATGAAGTGCTCGGCGCATTGGTTCTATTGGACTTAACCGCACTTCATGACGACATCGGCATGCCTGTCTATCGAGTGATGCACAACTAACCCCTTATCTTATCAGCACACCAAATAAAAACACCCGAGCGATAACTTGGGTGTTTTTATTGGTTAAACAGATGGCTTATTTGATGCGCATGTCACCAGTTTCGATGAAACGTTGATGCCATGATAGCGCTTCTAGCAATAAGTGTGGCGTGTGGATACCGCCTGCCTTTTTGCTTGCCACTTCAGCTCGATCATAGTAATCACGCAGCATGTCGCGATAGTCAGGATGTGAGCAGTTCTCGATGATTAGCTTCGCACGCTGACGTGGAGACTTACCACGTAGGTCAGCCATGCCTTGTTCGGTCACGATGAACATCACGTCATGCTCAGTGTGGTCATGATGCGACACCATTGGCACGATCGCAGAGATTGCACCGCCCTTAGCAGTAGATGGGCTGACATAGAAACTAAAGAAACCGTTACGAGTAAAGTCACCCGAACCACCGATGCCATTCATCATACGAGTACCCATGACGTGGGTAGAGTTCACGTTACCATAGATGTCAGCTTCGATCATTGAGTTCATGCCGATCACACCTAAGCGGCGGATAAGCTCTGGGTTGTTGCTGATTTCCATTGGACGTAGGATGATTTTGTCTTTTAGGAATTCGATGTTCTCGTTGAAGCGAGCTAGCGCATCTGGGCTAAATGACAAAGCGGTCGCCGAAGCGGTTTTCATCTTCTTAGCCAAGATCAGATCAAGCATACCGTCTTGTAGCACTTCCGTATATCCGATCAAATCTTCAAATGGCGCATCTAGCAGACCTGCCATTACCGCATTTGCTACGTTACCCACGCCTGATTGAAGTGGTAGTAGGCTCTTAGGTAGACGGCCTGCTTTCACTTCATAATCCAGGAAGTCGATTACTTGGGCAGCGATGCGCTTAGACACATCATCAGGCTCTGCAAACTTAGAGTTACGGTCGCCTGCATTGGTCAATACAATACCAAGAATCTTATCAGCATCGCACTCCAGTGCTGGCGTACCGACACGGTCAAAAGCACCCACGATAGGGATTGGCTTGCGATGAGGTGGCAGACCAACATCGCCATAGATGTCGTGCATGCCTTCTAGGCCTTCGCTTAGTGCAGCGTTGATCTCGATGATGACTTTCTTGGCGTTCTTAACTGCTTCTACGCCGTGACCGATACCCATGGCAAAGATAATTTTGCCATCTTCGGTGATGCCTGCCGCCTCGATGATGGCGATGTCAAATTCGCCATAGAAACCTTGACGCATTTGCTGTTCAACATGCGATAGATGCATGTCTTGATAAGCTACGTTACCAGCGTTAATGCCATTACGAAGCGTTGGATCAGATTGGAATGGGGAGCGGAAATGTACCGCGTTCGCTTCAGCCAATACGCCATCGCATTCAGGCGCGGTAGATGCACCTGTCACCATGCCGATGCTGAACTTGTCGCCTTTGGCATGTGCCGCTTTTGCTTTGTTGGCGATGGCAGTTGGTAGCGCCTTAGGGTAGCCCGCCCCTGTGAAGCCTGTGACGGCAAGCATCATACCGTCTTTAACAAATTCAGCCGCTTGATCAGCGCTCATTACTTTCTCACGCAGACCCGCGTGACGAATACGATCGATTGACATAATCATTGTCCTCTTGATAATAATTTTCCAATAAAATGGCGATAAATTTACAAATACTGTAAATTATGATGATTTTAGCATTAGATGGCAATAAAATAAATAGCTCGCTACAACATTTGTACCGATTTTCAATCAGAAAAATCAATCATTAATATTGATAACTAATGCATAAATGCATATAAATTACAATCCCGCCTTCAGACTTGCCACGATAAATTTATCCAAATCGCCATTTAGCACCGCTTGAGTGTTGGACGTCTCAACACCTGTGCGCAAGTCCTTAATACGTGAATCATCAAGCACATAGGAGCGGATTTGTGACCCCCAACCGATGTCGGACTTGCTGTCTTCTAAGGCTTGCTGTTTTTCCATGCGCTTTTGCATTTCAAGCTCATAAAGCTTGGCACGGAGCATTTTCATGGCGGTGTCTTTGTTGGCGTGCTGTGAACGCTCGTTTTGGCACGCGACAACCACACCTGTAGGCTGGTGCGTGATACGCACGGCAGAGTCGGTGGTGTTAACGTGCTGACCACCCGCCCCGCTTGAACGGTAAGTATCGATACGCAGGTCAGCTGGATTAATATCAATCTCTACATTGTCATCAATCTCAGGAGAGACGAACACCGCTGAGAATGACGTGTGACGACCGTTATTACTGTCAAATGGCGACTTACGCACCAGACGATGAACGCCAATCTCAGTGCGAAGCCAGCCAAAGGCATAATCGCCCTTAACCGAAATGGTCGCTGACTTAATGCCTGCCACACCACCATCAGACACCTCCAAAACTTCCGCCTTAAAACCGTGCGACTCACACCAGCGCAGATACATACGCAGCAGCATCTCTGACCAGTCTTGGGCTTCGGTACCGCCAGAGCCTGCTTGGATGTCTAGGTAGCAGTTATTAGCATCCATCTCGCCGCTAAACATACGCTTAAATTCTAAGTCTTCGACTTTAGCATTCGCGTCATCAAGCTCGGCTTGCACATCTGCCAGTAGGCTTTCGTCATCTTCTTCAACCGCAAGCTCAAGCATGGCGGCTGCATCTTCTAGTGCAGTATCCAGCCCCTCGATAACACCAATGATGCTATCTAGGACGGATTTTTCTTTGCTGATCTTAGTGGCGAGCTCAGGGTCGTTCCAGATGTCGGGGTTTTCTAGTTCTAGATTGACTTCTTCTAGGCGTTCTTTTTTGCTTTCGAAGTCAAAGATACCTCCGAAGGTCTTGACCACGCTCGGTTAGGTCTTTAATTTGTTCTTGATATGGGGCGATTTCCATGATGATTACCTTAAGCTTAAAAAATTAATAAATAACAAGAAATTATATCAAATCTTGGCGATTTTGAGAATGCATTTTTAAGGTTTGACCCGCCTGATGTGCTCGATCACCAGCATATCTTCAGCCCTTATAAAATCAACATCGACCGTCTTATATCTCATGCTGCACATCACGCCCGTTTCATTTTGGCGATAGGCGGGCCGTGGATCTTGAGCGATAAGGCTTAGAATAATGTCTTTGTCGTCGTTTTGTAGGGTATTATTTAATATTAACACCTCAAAATCACCCTCCGCCCGCTCACTTATCTTCACATCGCGAACACTTGGCTTGTCAAATCCCATCGCTTCGTGCACGCCATCCACATACGGCAGATATGGCTTAATATCAAAGATGGGTGTACCATCCGCCATGTCCGCCCCAATGATGTGCAGAATCGCTTGATTATCAACAACCTCCACCCTATCAAGCTGCACCACCGACAGACCGATTTGGCTTGGGCGATACATGCTACGCGTGGCAAATACGCCAATTTTATCATTGCCACCTAGCCTTGGCGGACGCACTTGCGGGCGGAAATTCACCTGCTCTTTATTATGGTGAAACTGCCACAAAATCCAAAGATGGCTATAATTCTCAATGCCCACAAAAGCATCTGGATTATTAAAAGGTGCAACAAAACGAATATAGCTTTTTATGGCGACCAAATTCGGCTGGCGCGGGATGCCAAATTTCTGAGTTAAGGGCGAATGATGATGGCCGATGACGGGGAGAGTATGGTGTGCGTTCATGGTGTTTTTGGGCGGTTTATGATAAAATATAAGTTCCTTATGCCAAAAAGTTAATAACAGTCCATGGCAAAAATCGCTATCATAGCACAAATTTTGTGTTAGCCCAATTTTGTGCTAAACTTTATCTTTAAATCAAACTCATTTTCATTTATACATTCTGGAAATCCTCATGTCAAAATTCATCAGCGAAACCGTGACCTATGTTCACCACTGGACAGACACCTTATTCACCATCAAAACCACCCGCAGCGACAGCTTGCGTTTTCGCAGCGGCGAATTTGCCATGATCGGCTTAATGGTGGACGGTAAGCCATTGGTGCGTGCCTACTCCATCGCCAGTCCTGCATGGGCAGAAGAGCTTGAATTTTATTCCATTAAAGTTCAAGATGGTCCTTTGACATCACGCCTACAGCACATCAAAGTTGGCGATGAACTACTAGTCAGCAGAAAACCCACGGGTACTCTAGTATTAGATGATCTACTACCTGGTAAGCACTTATACATGCTCGCCACGGGCACAGGCTTAGCACCATTCTTGTCGTTGGTGCGTGAGCCAGAAGTTTATGAGCGCTTCGAGAAAGTGATCTTGGTGCATGGTGTGCGCCATGTCGAAGATCTTGCTTATCGTGATTTCTTTGAAAATGAGCTGCCAAATGATCAAATCTTTGGCGAATGGGTACGTGAGAAGTTCATCTACTATCCTACTGTAACGCGTGACGAATTCAAAAACCAAGGTCGTGTGACCGATCTATTAAAATCAGGCAAACTGTTCGAGGACATCGGACTACCACCGATCAATAAAGACGATGATCGCATGATGCTTTGCGGCAGTATGGCGATGAATGCCGAAACCGCTGCTATTCTAGATGATTTTGGTCTAACAGTATCGCCACGCATGGGCGTACCTGCTGACTATGTGCTAGAGCGTGCATTTGTAGGCTGATCCATCGCTTTGCAGTGCCAATTAAAAAGACGCGCCATGTTGAGCACGTCTTTTTTGCTTTTTATTCACAGCATTGTGATTGAATTTTATTCCAATACTTAAGCACTCACAACCAATCAGGAGTTGGACGGTTGGTGTACGCCAAAATATCCGCCTTACCACAGCGATAATAGGTACGATAGGCATCAACGGTATCATCGCCTTGATACTCATCGGGCATGACCTGTGGGGGTGCGATAAAAGGCGTGTCGGTCGAGATGGGGCAGTTTAGCAGGATGTGGCGGAGCTTTTGGTCGGTCAGATGAACCTTGCCATAGCGGTGCGTGTACTCATCGCACAGGGCGATAAACAGCCGATAAAGCCAGTCATAATGCGACTTTGAGCCACGCACCCACACCGCACATGGGTGGTTTTGGTGCGTGCATTTATACAGCACCGCCCGCTCATCATCGCAAAGGACGTTGTCACACAGATGATGAGCAGCGCAAAGGAGCTGTGAGTATTCCAATATCATCTTGACCACATGCTTATTACCATGAAAAATGGCACAGCGTATCGGGTCAGGGTCAAGGTAGAAAATGTTCAAAATGCCCTACTTGCCGTCAATAACTTCACGGATTTTGGTCGCCAATTCTGCCAGCTCATTTTGGTCCGCCATGACGCTCTCGTGCTTGCCCAGCTCGTGGACGTGCGTTGGGATTAGGTGCATGTGATAGTGGAACACGCTTTGCCCTGCACCCGCGTGATTAAGTTGCATCTGCACAATACCGTCCACACCCAGGGCTTTGCGTTGGGCAGTGATGACTTTTTGGGCGGTTTTGAATACCGCACAGGCATACTCGCACGGCAAATCAGACAGCTCCACCGCTTCACATTTTGGAATGACCAGCACATGACCCGTTGCCTGTGGCATGACGTCCATAAAGGCAAGGGTTTTGTCATCTTCATAAACCTTATGGCAAGGGATTTCGCCACGCAGGATTTTGGCGAAAATATTATTGGTATCATAGCTCATTTTATCTCTCCTATAGGGCTGGTTTTAGCATTGTAGCATAATTATTTTAAATTTCGCTTGAGAAATTTTTGAGAACTTTTACCACCAATTCTTTGGTTTTATGATATAGTAAAAACAGATTTTTGAGTATTTATTTATGAACGACACGCCTTCTTTTATCTTACAAGACATATTAACCAAGCCTGATTTTATCTTTCGCACACATAACGTTAAAATTGATAAATTCATCATCCAAAAAAATCTTCCCATGATGTTTTTGGCGCATTATGACAGCCTACCCGATGACATCAAGACACAAAAACCGCTTGATCTGTCTTTATTAAAGATGATGAACGAGAAAGTTACCGCCCAAGAAGCCTGCCGGATTTTAGAATTGCCCACAGGCACGATCCAAGCCGCCACCCACATAAAAATTAGTGGCACAACCGTCATCGTCTGTGATGACTTCCCATTGGCGCTGCATTTATCATTCACCAATACCGCCAAAGAGTCACAAGCGACCTACCATTCAGACATCGATCAATCACTAAACGCTGAAGCTGGCAATTTTGTGTTTGCTGGCAACGTCAATGTTCTGCACAAGAGCACCGCCAAGACACTCACCAGTGTAGATTTTAGCGAAGAAGAGTACATTATCGAGCCCAGTGATGGCTACACGCGCCTGCCCAATGCGCACGCACTATCTACCACGCACACACTCAATACCCTAAAAGACAACTCCCCTCAAACCCTGTCATATCTACAACAATCCATCCAAGATAAAATCATGTCGCATTATCACGATCAGTTTGGCATTTAATTTAGTCTTAGGCTATGCATTGGTAAATTAAAATAACCGCCCACAAAAAAGACCTTGCATTTACAAGGTCTTTTTATCAGCTTGCGATTAGCCTTTTAGTACAGCGAAGATCTCATCACGCACGGTGTTGATGTCTTTAGTACCGTCAAAGTCGTGGTATTCTGGGGCATTTTCGCCTGATTTTGCAACCGATTGGTAGTGACCGATCAAGGCAGCAGTCTGAGCATGGTACACACCTAGGCGATCGCGCACTACTTCTTCTTTGTCATCATCACGCTGAACCAAGTCTTCGCCGGTAACATCATCCTTGCCCTCGACCTTTGGTGGATTGTGAATGATGTGATAAGTACGACCTGATGCCAAGTGCGCACGTCGACCTGACATACGGCTTACGATCTCATCATCAGGAACACTGATCTCAATCACGTGATTAATATCCACGCCAGCTTCTGCCAGAGCTTCTGCCTGAGCGATGGTGCGCGGGAAGCCATCAAAGATACATCCATTAGCACAGTCAGGCTGTGCGATACGCTCTTTAACCAAGTTGATGATTAGTTCATCAGACACCAGCTGACCTGCATCCATGACGCTTTTAGCAAGTTTGCCAAGCTCAGTACCCTCTTTGATGGCAGCGCGTAGCATGTCACCAGTTGAAATTTGCGGGATGCCGAATTCTTTTGAAATCAGTTGCGCCTGTGTGCCTTTACCTGCGCCTGGTGGTCCTAATAAGATGATACGAAGCATGCTCTTTCTCCAAATAATTAAAAAACGGCTCACCGCCAATACAGTGTTACACTATAAACCACCCATTAAGATTGTTCAAGTGCTTTTTGATAAGTTGTCTATTTTTCGCCTTTAGGCTAGGCAATAGCAAACAGACAATAAAAAAACAGCGTCATTTAACGCTGTTTTTTTATTGGGTTATGGTACGATTTGCGAGATGGTCAGATTAACTGCATTTTGGGTCTTATTAAGCACCACGGGGTTGGCAGCCATGTCGCCTGACTCAGAGACCGCACCACCAGAATGGCTGATGCGCGCATTCACCACCAGTTCATCGCTTTCTCGCCCTAGTGTTAGCGTGCGGGTTGGCATCATGGCATCCAGATCGCTTAGCGACACGACCGCACTTCCACCTCGAATGCTACTTACTGGCAGGCGTTTCACCGCATAAGGCGCGCCACCATTAACAGAAGAGATGGATACGAATAACGCATCTGATTCTTTAATCTGTGGCAGCATCTGATCCGATACCGATACCGTCACATTAACGCCTTGGGTTGCTTTGGCTTCTTGGGATTCGATGTTCGCCAATAGCTCATCCAAGCTTGCCAATGCCTCGCTTCTATTACCCGAAGAAGCGGCGATTTTTGAGCGAAGTTTATGCACCCACGCCTTAGCATTGGTAAAATTACCCGCACGTGTCTCGCCCATCGCCATCAGCATCTGCGCGCCTTCATGATCGGGATTCTTACGCAGAATGTCAATCAAGACATTGCGCGCTGTCGTATCAAGCGTGCCATTATTGGCAAAAAAACTAGACTGCGCATAAGTCATGGCAATCTCAATATTATCAGGGTCTAGGCGATGCGCACGCGACAAGGCTTCTAATGCCTGCGGTTTCGCCTCTAGCGCCGTAAACAGCTCAGACAGACGCATCCAACGATTGGCATCAAAGGCATTGGCATGAACATTGGTCTGCATGGCGGAGATCAGCGCAGCACTGTCCTTGGTTGCCCACTCTGGTGGCACGTCAATCTTACCCGTCAATAGATCATCAGCCACCTGCCCTACCGAGTCTTTGGCCTCCCATAGCTTATACACAGAAGTGCGATCAGACGTGGTCAAATACGCCAACGCTGCCAACAGCGGAATCCACACCATCACAATCAGACGCGACTTAAAGCCAACAGGCGCATAACTTTGTGATTGGGCTTGTGCTGCCAATAGTTGGCGCTTTAGCTCAGTGGACTGGGCTTCATAATAAACTTCATCAATCGCCCCTGCGGCTTTATCGGCATTAAGTTCAGCGATGCGACTATTGAACACCTCGACATTGACTGACATCAGGCGGTTGTCATTAACCACGCGTCCTTTTAACCAAGGGTAGATCACTACAAGTGCAATCAGCACACACAACAGAGCGCACAATGTAAAAAATAACAATAAACTGGGCGTCATGATTTATCCTCTGGCGTTTTGTTGTGTTGATGGTTATTTAGAAGCTTATTAAGCTGCTCTTCTTCGCTTTTACTTAGCTGATTGGGCGCGCCTTGAATAACAGGCGTGCGGCCTTTTTTGGCTTTATAAAGCCAGCCGATGACCAATAAAACAAGCAGAATCGGCGGAAAGAACCATAAAATCCACGTCGATGGGCGTACAGGCGGCTTATAACTAATAAAGTCACCATAGCGCTCAAACATATAACCACGAATCTCGGTATCGCTGCGACCGTCATTAATCATCTCGTAGGTTTTTTGCTTTAAATCTAGAGCGATCGGCGCATCAGAACCTGCTAAGTTTTGGTTTTGACACTTAGGACATCTAAGCTCTTCGATAAGCGCTCGGTAACGCGTCTCATCTTCGGAGGTCTTAAACTCATACACTTCAATACCTGCCGACGCTTGCATCATCACGCCCATAAATAGAGTCGCCATCATGATTTTTTTCATTGTCAGCCTCCTAGTTGCACGTGTTGATTTTAGCATCATCGGTCAGCTTATCATCAGCAAGTGCGATCATGCACGGCTCAATCTGAGCTTTCCAATTCTCTTGATTAATCTCGCCTGTGACGTGCTTGAACACGATGCCACGCCCATCCACAACGAAAGTCTCAGGCGCACCCGTCAATCCCAAATCAAGACCGTAGCTACCATCTAAGTCTTGTATCGAATAGATGAACGGATCTTTGTGCTCATTGAGATAGCCTAACGCATCAGGCAGCTCGTCTTTATAATTCATGCCAATCATGGGCACACCTTGAGCGTGCAACTGCATCAAAAAAGGATGCTCTACAAGGCAAGTCGGACACCATGAACCCCAAGCATTCAGCAAAAATGGCGTCTTTGGTAGGTCTGCATTCGTCATCGTGCGCGTGGTATCAGACAATAAAGGCAGGCTAAATTGCGGCAAAGGCTTATTCATCGCGGTAGTGATCTTCACATCCGTCTCTTTACCAAGCCGGAAATAAAACATTACCATTGCCAAAATAAAAATCAAAAGCGGCAAAATAAAAATCCAAGCGCGTTTGTTAGATGCTGCCATGATCGCCTCCTGTGGTCGAGCGAAATTGGATGAGAGATTTATCAAGTTTCTTAATACGATAACGCTTATCGAACATGGCGATCAGTCCGCTGAGTGCCATTAATATCGCCCCAAGCCATAGCCAGCGCACCATTGGCTTAACATACACACGAACAGCCCAAGTGTCATCGCTGGCATTACCTGCAGCATCGACAATCGGCTCACCTAATGCGATGTACAGCTCGTTCAATAAGCTTGGACGGATGCCAACTTCTGTCATCGGCATCATTGATACGACATAATTGCGCTTCTCAGGGTATAACGTAGTGATGAGCTTGTCGTCTTTTTTGACTTGTACGGTTGCTCGTATGGCATCGTAGTTTAGCCCTTTAACTTCATCAAATTCTTGTAGATAAAAATCATAACCCTGAACATGCACACTATCGCCCACGGTCATGGCGACGTCCTTTTCTAGGCTCATCGCTGATACGCCAGCCACCCCAAGCGCAGTGACCAACACACCGATGTGAGCAAGCTGCATGCCATAGTAGCTTGGTGTAAGCTTTCTTAAGCCTTCACCAAGATTCTTAGCATGACGTGTCTTATCCTTGATGTCCACCACCATAAAGGCAAGTACCCACACACAAAGCGCCGCTGTGATATATGCACCATAATCAAAATGCGCATATTCTTCTAGCATGCTCATCATATAGGTCACAACAGCACCAAGCACAAGTGCGCTCACTGCACAGGTCATGACGGTCATTAATAGTGGACGGCTGTCGTATTTATAGCGTAGGTTTGAGCCAATGCCCATAAAGGCAAGCAAAATCCACGTCAATGGTACAAATAGCGCATTAAAATACGGAGGGCCCACCGACACCTGACCCCATTTAAAGGCATCTGCCAGCATCGGATAGAGCGTACCTAACAGCACCACGAGCGTCGCCACGAGCAGGATGATGTTATTAATCACCAATACCGTCTCACGAGATTTGAGCTGGTAAGTACTCTCAACCGTCAATCGCCATCCGCGTAAAGCAAACATCAACAAACCCACACCGATCACCACGCCCAAAATTGCCAAAATCGCAAGACCACGTGTAGGGTCTGCCGCGAAGGAATGCACTGAAGTAATCACACCCGAACGCACCAAGAAAGTACCTAGAAGCGATAATGCAAACGAGAAAATCGCCAACATCATCGTCCATGCCTTGAACACACCACGCTTCTCAGTCACTGCCAAGGAGTGCATGAGAGCCGTTACCGCAATCCAAGGCATCAAGGAAGCATTCTCCACAGGGTCCCAGAACCACCAGCCACCCCAGCCAAGCTCATAATATGCCCACCAAGAACCGATCGCGATACCCAATGTCAAAAAGCCCCAAGCAGCCACCGTCCACGGGCGAGACCAACGCGTCCACACTGCATCTAGTCGCCCTGCCCACAGCGCCGCCATACAGAAGGCAAATGGCACCGCTAGACCTACATAGCCCATATACAGCATCGGCGGATGGAAAATCAACCCAAGGTCTTGAAGTAGTGGATTTAGATCTGTACCGTCCACAGGAATATTTGGTAATGTACGATCAAATGGATTTGAGGTAAAAATCAGCATAAGCAGCATCATCACCTGTACCATCGCCAATACAGACAGCACGCGAGCACGCATATCCAAAGGCAAGGCACGGCTAAACACCGCCACCAGCATACACCAAGTCGCAAGAATCGTCAGCCACAGCAGCAGTGACCCCTCATGACCACCCCAAGTCGCTGATATCTTATAATACCAAGGCAGCAAGCTATTAGAATGACTGGCCACATACACCAGACTAAAATCATTATAAATAAAACCTGCTACGAGCGCACAAAACGAAATCATCATCGTCAAGAACTGCGCCACCGAGAGACTTGGCGCAAGGCGCTGCCACTGCACTTGGTTTTTTATGACCCCAACGGTGGGCAAAATTGCTTGCAATAACGCAAGCACCAACGCCAAAATCAGCGCAAAGTAGCCCAATTCTGTGATTAACATAGTACATACCTTCTTTTTGGTATTAATAACAACGAGCTTGCAAATGCTGGCTTTTTGTCAAAATTAACACAAAAAAACAAAGCCATCAGTCAATGAAATCTCATCACCAACAGCCTTGTTATAGTTGTTCATAAAATCAAATAAAAACCAAGCCACAGCCCCATTGCACACCTTTAAATCAAAATGCGCTTTAAAAAAACACTGCCACCAAATGCAGCCATCCTGCCAATAGACCCGTGATCGCGCCCAATACGACAAGCGTCATCTCGTCTTCTTTAAAGGCAGGTCTTAATAAATTCTGAAATTCTTGGGGTGACAGCGCACGAATACGACTCTCAAACAATCCAAATATCTTGCTTGCTCGCGATGTGTTCAATTCAGGACTGCGAATTGGCACCATGGTCGCATCGATTGATTTATCAATGATTGTATCTTTAAATTCATCAAGCTCACGGCTTGTCATGCCCATTTTTAGGGTTGTGGCAACCACAGGTGATTCCAGCAGATCATACAGGTGCTTTTTCATTAGGGTGCGAGTTTCATCTGCCTTGGCGCCATACATCATCTCATGCATGATATTTTCTAGCGTGACCAGCTCATTTACCACAATCTCAGCGAACACACTGGACACTTCATCTTGGCGCTTCATAAAACCCCCCTGCCAAGAATAACGATGAATGTGCGGCAGCATCAGATGCACACCCTCTTCATCACGGCGGAATATGCGAATAAAGGGAATATAGCGCGGTTCAATAGGATTAAACACCATCCAAATGGCAATCCAATTCGTCAACGCACCCCAAATCGCCGCAAAAAATGGCACTGTCCAATGCTGCGGTACAAAATAAAAAATCCCCATCTGAATAATACCAAACCCAAAACCAATCAAGGCACTGATTTTCCAGATAAAGTTAATTTCTTTTTTGCCCACCCTTAGGAACATATCAACCATCAGCTTGCGATCGCTTTCCATCTTGCGGACGATCATCTGACGCATGTCCACTAGGCTCTCGACATTATAAGTCAGATCCAGCACCAAGGATTTCATCACCGTCGAAAGCTCTTTATGTGCATGCGCATAGATGCGGCGGCGAATCGCATACGGCATGTTATTCCAGATTCCCTGATGGCGCTCTAGCATAATCTCATCAATCAGCTGCTCAAGATTTTTATCAACCGTACTGGTGATAAAATCCGCCATCTCTTCAGGCTCCATCGCCTGAAAAAATTCATCAAGTTTGCCCAGCTTCGACAAAGTCTGATCGACAATCACACCTGAGATTTTGCCAGCCTTAGCCGGCACGATGCCCTGCCAGCCCAAGCCCTTTAAGCCAAAAGGTATGCCATTAATGGGAATACCCCAAAACTTAATCGGGCGAAACAGCATCTCTAGCGCCATCCAAACATGCGCCCAAGTCACGAATGCCGTGACGGGAGGAATGGTTAGCATTGCTATAAATTCAGGATGTTCGGCGAGAGCTTGCCAAATGGACGTAAACATATCAGTAAAATCAAATAAAAGCTTTTGGTATTTTATCACAATTTCATCGAACTGTCAGATTTTCCTGATTGATAAATCAGCACATTCTGATAAGATAAACCAACCCACAAGCGCTAAAGACTTGTACGGATTTTATATAAAGACTTGCCCATTTTTCCATCATCACAATCGAATAAATGCTATAATAAGCATCATCTTAATCACCATCATATCAAGTATGAATCGTAGCGCCAGAACCCTAAAGAATAACAAACCAAATAAATCCAATACACCCACCAATCAAGTTCGTATCATCGGCGGGCAGTTCAAGCGTCGTAACATCTGCTTTATCGATGCTGAGGGTCTTCGCCCTACCCCCGACCGCCTACGCGAGACGATTTTTAATTGGCTCATGGGTGAGCTTCAGGATGCTCGAGTCTTGGATGTTTGTGCAGGTTCGGGCGCGCTGGCATTTGAATGCCTGTCTCGTGGCGCGTCTTTTGCGACATTGATTGAGACAAATGCCGCACAGGCTAGCCAATTAAAATATTCAGCCGACACCCTAAAGCTCACCAAGTCCGATGTTCAGATTATCAATAACACCGCCCAAAACGCCCTACCCATCCTTGATTCATCTTACGACATCATATTTATCGATCCGCCGTACTCGCTGAACCTATGGCATGATATTATTAATGCTATCATCACACACAAGTTATATCATGTTGATACACTGTTTTATGTGGAAAGCGATCAGGCACTGGAACCGCTATTAAACAGCTTCGATGTTCATTGGGTAAAATCCGCCAAAGTCGGGCAAGTTTTTGCAGGAATTTTTCAATTAAATATCTTATAATATAAAGCAGATTAACAATGCATTTACCCTCAAAACCCCAAAAGCAATTACAGCAGTTTTTATCAAAAATACTTGCCAGATTAGATATCATTTGGTATAATCCGAAACTGTTTTTTGAGAGCCCTTCGTTTCCCAACTCTTAAAGCAAGTAAAATAAAGCCTTTTGGCTGATTTTTTATTTGTAAACTCTCAAACTCAACTAAATAGGTTTTATATGACTACTACTATCAGTGCCAAACCCGCTGAAGTTGTACATGACTGGTATGTCGTGGACGCTGAAGGCAAAACGCTAGGTCGTCTAGCTTCTGAGATTGCTTCTCGTCTACGTGGCAAGCACAAGCCATCGTACACTCCACACGTTGATACTGGCGATTATATCGTTGTTATTAACGCTGACAAAATCGCCGTTACTGGCAAAAAAGCAGAAGACAAGAAGTACTATCGTCACACTGGCTACCCAGGCGGTATCAAAGAGACTAACTTCACTAAGCTTCTTGCTCACAAGCCAGAAGACGTATTGCACAAAGCCGTTAAAGGTATGCTACCAAAAGGTCCTTTGGGCTATGCGATGATCAAAAAGCTAAAACTGTATGCGGGTACTGAACACCCACACGCAGCACAGCAGCCACAAGTTTTAGACATCTAAGGAGATAAACATGGAACGCAATTATGGTACAGGTCGCCGTAAGACTTCTACTGCCCGTGTTTTCTTGTCTAAAGGCACTGGCAACATCGTAATCAACGGCAAATCACTAGACGAATACTTTGGTCGTGAGACTTCTCGTATGGTCGTTCGTCAGCCACTAGAACTACTAGACGTAGCTACCAGCTATGACCTATACATCACCGTTACTGGTGGTGGTGCAAGCGGTCAAGCAGGTGCAATCCGTCACGGTATCACTCGTGCGCTTATCGAATCTGACGAAAGCCTAAAACCTGCTCTAAAAGCAGCTGGCTTCGTTACTCGTGATGCTCGTGAAGTTGAACGTAAAAAATTGGGTCTACGCAAAGCACGTCGTCGTCCACAATTCTCAAAACGTTAATTCTTACGATTGCGAATTTACAAAAAACTCTCGTTTTGCGAGAGTTTTTTTATACCTGCTAATCACGATTAAAATAATTTGTCCAAAAGATAAATTCTTAATAAATTAACAATTATCAAGTGGTAATAATTGCTCAAAATATTGATCTAAATTAATAAAAACAGCCAATTTATTTTTTAGTAAAAATAAATTAAAGGTTAATTTTTATTAATTTAATAACCTTACCAATGCCCACCGCTCTACTTGGATATTGCAGGGTTTTTACAAAAAACTGCACTTTTTTGTCAATTCATTAAAAATTTTGCGACTTTTTTTCACATTAGCGCAAGAGAACAATTTATTTTATGACAAAAATAGCTTAAAATAGTCATGTTTAGTAAACTAGTAAAATAGGCACAGCAAATGTGGATTTGTGATAAAACTGTTTTATCATGTCCACACACCCAGTATGGGATAGATTCCCATTCTTTATTCTGGAGGAAGTTTTAATGAGCCATGCCGAAGGCGTGAATATTAAACGCCGTAGAGTCCTAATCGCGACTACCGCTGCCATCGGTGCAGTTGGTGTGGGCGCGATAGCCACCCCATTTGTGCGTTCTTGGTATCCAAGCGCCAAAGCCGAAGCCGCGGGCGCTGCTGTTATTACCGACATCAGCGGCATCGAAAATGGTCAAATGATCACTGTAAAATATCGTGGCAAACCAATCTTTGTCGTTAAACGCACCGAAGAAATGGTGGCAAACCTTAGCAAAGTTACCCCAAAACTAAGCGATCCTGATTCAGAAGCTTCAATTCAGCCTGAATACTGCAAAAACGAAACTCGCTCAATCCAACCTGAGGTATTGGTGGTTGAGGGTGTTTGTACGCATCTTGGCTGTGCACCAACCTTCCGTCCTGAAGTAGGTGCGGCTGACTTAGGTGGTGCTGATTGGTTTGGTGGTTTCTTCTGCCCTTGCCACGGTTCTTTGTATGACCTATCTGGACGTGTTTATAGTGGCGTACCTGCCCCTACCAACCTACCTATTCCAGAATACAGCATTGATGGCAGCATCTTGACCGTTGGGGAGGCGTAATCATGAGTATCGCTAAGAAATTTATGGGCTGGGTAGATGCACGCTACCCTGCGACCGAAACTTACGAATACCACATGTCAAAGTACTATGCACCAAAAAACTTTAACTTTTGGTACTTCTTTGGCGTGTTGTCAATGGTTGTGTTGGTTAATCAGTTAGTTACTGGTATCTGGCTAACCATGATGTTCAACCCTAGCGCTGAAGGTGCATTTGCCTCGCTTGAATACATCATGCGTGACGTTAAAGGCGGCTGGTTAATCCGCTACATGCACTCAACTGGTGCTTCAGCGTTCTTCATTGTTGTCTATCTACACATGTTCCGTGGTCTGCTATATGGTTCATATCAAAAACCGCGTGAGCTGGTATGGCTGATCGGCATGGCGATCTACCTATGCTTGATGGCTGAAGGCTTCTTTGGTTACTTGCTACCTTGGGGTAACATGTCATTCTGGGGTGCTCAGGTTATTCTTAACCTACCTGCTGCCATTCCTGTGATTGGTGACGGCCTTGCTGAATGGGTTAAAGGTGACTACCTAATCTCCGGCATCACACTAAACCGCTTCTTCGCTCTACACGTTGTTGCAATTCCATTGATCCTAGTAGGTTTGGTATTCATGCACTTGGTTGCACTGCACCACGTTGGCTCTAACAACCCAGACGGTATCGACATCAAGAAACTAAAAGATAAAAATGGCGTACCTCTAGACGGAGTACCTTTCCACCCTTACTACACTGTACATGACATGGTTGGTATCGTGGTATTCTTCATCTGCTTCTTTGCAGTGGTATTCTTCGTACCTGAAGGTGGTGGTTACTTCCTAGAGAAACCAAACTTTGAAGTTGCGAACTCTCTTAAGACGCCTGAGCACATCGCACCTGTATGGTACTACATGCCATTCTATGCAATCTTGCGTGCCGTTCCTAGTAAGCTAGGTGGTGTTATCGCAATGGGTGCAGCGATTGCCGTGTTGTTCGTATTGCCTTGGCTTGACCGCTCACCAGTACGCTCGATTCGCTACAAAGGCATTCTATCGAAAATCGCCCTAGCAATCTTCGTGGTAAGTTTCCTAATTCTAGGCTACCTAGGTGGTACAGCATCTACCCCAACTTCTACCATTGTTGGTCGTATTTGCACCATTCTATACTTCTTGTATTTCCTTCTGATGCCGTTCTATACGTCTATCGAAAAATGCAAACAACCACCAGAACGTGTTACGGGAGGTCACTAATGAAAGCATTTAACCTAAAAACACTAGGCGCAGGTCTACTGCTGGCGGGCGCTTCTTTGGTGGCAAGCCCTAGCGCAATGGCTGCAGGTGGTCACGGCTGTGGTACATATACCGAAGCTGATGGTACAAGCACCACTCTAGAATGTAGCAAAGCTCCGATCGATCTTACAAACAAAGGTTCACTACAACGTGGTGCTGCCATGTTCATGAACTACTGCGTGGGCTGTCACTCAGCCCAGTACGTACGTCACTCTCGTATCGCACAGGATTTGGACGTGCCGCCAGAGCTTGTTGAGAAGTATTTGATGGTAACATCAGATCAGATCGGTGATCACGTTACTGCGAACATCGATCCTGAACTACAAGGTGCTTGGTTCGGTGCCGCACCTCCAGACCTATCTTTAGAGACTCGTCTGCGTGGTGATGATTGGGTATATACTTACCTACTATCATTCTACGAAGATCCAAGCCGCCCTTGGGGTGCGAACAACCTAGTACTTGCTAATGCAGCAATGCCACACGTTCTTCATAACCTACAGCAAGAGCTTGGTGAAGAAGAATATAAAGCACGTGTTGGTGACCTTGTTAACTTCATGGCATGGATGGCAGAGCCTGTCCGTCATGATCGTAAAATCTATGGCGCGTTTGTGATTTTGTTCTTGCTTATCCTACTGATTCCAGTATATCTACTCAACAAAGAATTCTGGAAAGATGTAAAATAATCCCAAGCGATTATAAAGCCAGTGTGAATACACTGGCTTTTTTATTTTTATTTAAGAATATGATTACTTCGTTAGACCTCAAAAACACATAAGCTTAGACAGGACAAGCTTCTAAAATTATCAGAGTCATTTAAAAATACACTTTTAAAGACAGATCTTATTTAGGTTTTTAGAAAAAAAAATCGTTTTTTTTTTTGAATTTTGTGATGGTATAAAAATTAACATATGGTTTCATTATTTTACAAATATTAAGGATTTTGTTATGGATAAAAGCTACCGAGTTATCTTTAATCATGCCACAGGCGTGTATCAATGTGTGTCGGAGTTTGCCAAAGCAAAAGGCAAAACCAGGTCGGTCAAGGCGTTGGTTGTAGCGACTTCGCTTGTCATGGGTGGCGAGATAATGGCGGCGGATGTTGAGTTGAAAGACGGCAAAACAACAACCATTACAGGCTCAGCAGGATTAAACGGCGATGTTATCATCACCAACCCGAATACAAAATTAGTCGTCTCTGATCAAGCTGGTTTTGGCACTTCGTATGGCAGCACACCCAAAACCACCAACGCCATCATCAGTAATAAAGCCATCCTACAAGCTGAACAATCAACCGCCATCAGCGAAGTCAATGATGCAACCGTCACGGTCGATGATGCCACTTTATCAGGTGGTGGGCTGGTCGCACTTGGCGTTCGATCGGGTGCAAATGGCAAACTAATTGGTAAAAATGGTGCAAGCATCGCCATTCAAGGTAGATTGAGTATTGGTAATGAATTTGGGGGAGTGGGTGAAGTAGAACTTGATGGTTCGACAACCACTCTTACTGTTACACCCAATACAAATGGTACCAGCACCATCCGAGTGGGCGAGCTTGGCAAAGGCGTTCTGACTGTCAAAAATCAAGCCAACATTACTGCCAAGCAAACTGGTGTAGGTGGTGGTGCTACTGGCGTTGGCACCATGACAATGGCAGACAGTAAATTGACGGGAAGTGATTTGGTAGTAGGATTGTCAGGCAAAGGCACTTTGAATGCTGATGGTAGTAAAATTGAGCTAGAACAAAATTTTGTTATAGCAGACAAAGCAAACTCGGTCGGCTCAGCCACTCTAAAAAACACATCTCTAGGAAGCGGTAGCCTAATCAGCGTCGGCGGTGGTGGCAAAGGCTCACTTAATTTTGACAGCACTCAAGACAGCGTTACCCTAAATGGTCATCTACTAAGCACGCCTACGCTAATCATCGGGCAGCTTACTGGCGGTCACGGTGATATGACTGTTAATGGCATCTCATCTGTGCAAGCTGACAATTTGATTGTTGGTGGGGGCGGTACAGGCAATTTGACCATCAATAAGAATTCCCCTTATCATATCGGACACACCAAAGCAGGCACAGTCTATATTGGTGGCAGCGACATGGAGCAAGTACAAGGCGGCGCTGGCACACTCACCCTAACAGACAGCACGCTTGTTACCAAAGAAGTTATTGTTGGCAACACAGGCAGTGGCACACTTCGCCTCGAAGCAGAAAATACCGATGACTATCTGACAGGGCTGTATACCAACCAAATCAGCCGCAATGCCGCCTCACAGCAATCAGACATCTACATCAACGGTGCTGAGGTCGGCATTACTGCCGACCAACCCAACCTATTTGCTAATTTTACCAAAGACAATAAAATTAAGCTTGGTAATAAAGGCGTTATCTTTGAAACCCGTCAAATTGGAAAAGAACAAGCGGGAACTCATGTCGTCATCAACCCCAATGCTGTCTTGACAGGCGATGTGGGTAGCTTCAGTTTTGATAATCCTGAAGTGGGCAGTTTTGGCAAATATGGTGATGGCACGCTTGAAATCAATGAAAATTCTAAAAAGTTCACAGGGGACATTGCTGTTACACAAGGTGTACTAAAAATCAATGGCAATTACACCATGAATGGTGAAAATCTTGTTATTGGCATTTTAGATTGGAATGAAGATGGCGTACTAGATACCACAAACGAACATGGCAAACTTGTCGTAACAGGCACTGCCGACATTGCCAACGGCAACCTAAAAGTATATGTCGAAGATCTTATCAAAAACTCTCCAAAAGACAGCGTTTGGCGTGATGTGGTATCAGCAGGTACACTAAATGGTCAATTTGTCAGCTTAGATGACAACAGTCCACTTGTGGATTTTGAAGCAGATTATAGTGATGCTAATAAAGTACATCTAAAATTGGCACAGCAAGGCTCAACGCCAACGCCTGAGCCAACGCCTGAGCCAACGCCTGAGCCAACGCCTGAGCCAACGCCTGAGCCAACGCCTGAGCCAACGCCTGAGCCAACGCCTGAGCCAACGCCTGAGCCAACGCCTGAGCCAACGCCTGAGCCAACGCCTGAGCCAACGCCTGAGCCAACGCCTGAGCCAACGCCTGAGCCAACGCCTGAGCCAACGCCTGAGCCAACGCCTGAGCCAACGCCTGAGCCAACGCCTGAGCCAACGCCTGAGCCAACGCCTGAGCCAGGCATTGTCGGCGCTTTTGAAAACGCTGTCAATAGCCAAACCCAACATTCTATGCAAAATTTAGCACAAATTTTAGATCGTGCAGTGGCAGACAGAGTCTTGGGCAATGCCAATGACTTGGCGGACAGTCTCATTGCTGACACCATCAATTATGGTCAAGCTGATCTTGCCAATCTGGCCATCAACCTGCAGCCACTACTATCTGGTTCGGTCAATCGTATTGTGGCGGACAGCGGTAACACATTTGGCAGCATCCTCTCTACCAGAGATTTTGACCTGAAAAAGACCGTTTGGGTAAAAGCCATCGGCAATCAAAGCAATCTTGACCAGCACGCCAGCGGTCTGACGGGCTTTGACAGTCGTGAAGCGGGCGTCATCGTCGGCGCAGACACTCGGGTTGATCGGGGCAATATCGGTCTGGCTTTGGCATACAGCCAAAATGATGTGAATAACCAAGGCTTTGTCAATCATCATGCCGATATCGATACCAAGATGGCGTATATTTATGCCAATACAGTCGCAGGTGCATCAGGTAAAACCACTGCCCGTGCTCATATTGGCGCAGGCGTTGCCAGCATTGAGGGCAAGCGTTATGTTATTAACAACCAAATCGCTCATTCTAATTATGATGCTGATGTCATCACAGCAAGTCTTGGCGTGGCTCATCAAATCGGCACGGCAGAACGACACATCATCCCCTTTGCCAAAATCGACTTTATTCAGGCTAAATCAGATGGCTACACCGAGACGGGTGCAGGTGCTTATGGTCTGACCGTAGATAAAGCCACCTATGAAAGCCTAATCAGCACAGTCGGCGTGCGTGGATCTGCCAATATTACACCTCGACTTGCCATCACAGGAGTGGCATCAGTAGGTTTGGATAATGGCGATCACCGTAGCGACATCAGCGCCACATTCGCAGGCTTTGAAGGTCAGCGCTTTGGCGTGCTAGGTCATGAGGTTGGTAAGATCATCACTGGTGCAGGGCTTGGTATTTCATATCAACCCACCGCCAACAGTACGCTGTCTTTAAACTACCAAGGTCAATGGCGTAAAAATTACGACAATCAAGGCGTTGCACTGGGCTTTGAGATGAAGTTTTAATTCAACCTCACACCATTCACCCAGTGCTAAGCGCTGTCAGAAATCCTGCCAGAATTAGCACTAAATACAACTTAAAAAGGCTGGACTCCATCATGCAGTTCAGTCTTTATTTTTTTGAATACATCAGCAGAGCGTCGAATCATCATACTCAAAAAAAAACATACCAACTGGTCGGTATTTTTTATAAATGATTTTTGGCACTCACTGAGAAAAACACAGAAAAATCCACACACGAGCAGAAAAATTTGCTAAACTAAGACTCATTTAATAATATCACCTGATGGTATGGCGGACTTTTCTCACCTTCTACCGACACAATTCATCCTGTATGGCGATGATGGCTATGACAGCCATGTGATACGATTACTATTGGAAGAAAAACAACTGTCCTACGAGCTTGCCTTGGTCAAGGACGAGCGCCCAGACGAGCTTGCCGAGCTTAATCCTTACGCCACCCTTCCCATCTTGGTTGGGCGAGACCTCACGCTTTATGAACTCAATACCATCTTTGAATACCTAGAAGAGCGACACGGCGCAGGCAAACTATTACCCGACACACCCAAAGAGCGGGCGATAGTTAGGCAGTTGGCATGGCGATTACAGACCGACTGGCTGACGCTGGGTAGAACGCTATTGACTCACCCAGACAGCTTCAACCCACAAACCGCCCTCATCGCCAAAAAATCGCTGTCAGACTCTTTGACTACTCTATCGCCCATTTTTGTCAAGCATAAGTATTTTTTGTCCGAAAGCTTTGGTTGGTGCGATGTCATCTTAGCCCCCTTACTTTGGCGATTACCGAGCATGGGTATTGAGCTGCCAAGCACGCTGTGCAAGCCGCTGTTAGCCTACCAAGATCGGCTGTTTTCACGCCCAAGTTTTAAAAACAGCCTAACGAGCCGTCCAAACTTTCTGGATAAATCAGACCAACTCATTTAACATCACCTCTTTAAATCAACTGACGGAGCCATCATGACTTTCACACCAAAACGCCCTTACCTGATTCGAGCGATGCACGAATGGCTTGAGGATAACGAATTGACCGCTTATCTCATGATTGATGCCACGCATGGCGACGTGGTTGCACCACTTGATTATGCCCAAGAAGGTCGTCTGGTGTTAGCAGCATCTTATCAAGCAACCAAAGACCTACACATCGATAATGAGTCCATTTCTTTTGCAGCGCGTTTTGGTGGGGCATCTCAAGATGTTTGGATCCCGATGGCGGCCGTGCTTGGCATCTATGCCAAGGAAGACCCCAGCGAAGGATTCTTCTTTGACCCTAGCGAATATGCCAACATCACAACACCAGACCCAGAGCCACCAACGCGTTCAGGTCTAAAATTCGTTGATTAAACTCAATCTCCTATTAGATCAAGCCAAGCTCTCCTTGGCTTGATTTTTACGTGATTTTGTGGGCAATTTACGGTAGAATTAACCATTTTATTATATAACTTTATAAGGTACATCATGACAGCCAAACGCCAAATTCTTGTTACCAACGCCCTACCCTACGCCAACGGCTCTATCCACATGGGGCACCTTTTGGGCTACATCCAAGCCGATATTTGGGTGCGTGCCATGCGGTCTATGGGGCATGACGTGATTTATGTCTGTGCCGATGACGCTCACGGGACGGCGATTATGCTCCGCGCCGAAGCAAACGGTATCACGCCCGAAGAGCAAATTAAAGGCGTGCAAGTAGAGCATAAACGAGATTTTGACCGTTTTGGCGTGTCCTTTGACCATTATGATAGCACGCATAGCGAGACCAACCGCAAGCACAGCGAAGCGATTTACCTTGCCAATCACAAGGCAGGCAACATTGCTGTCAAGCCCGTAACTCAGCTATTCGACCCTGAAAAAGAGATGTTCCTATCCGACCGGTTTATCAAAGGCACCTGCCCAAAATGTAAAGCGGACGACCAATATGGCGACTCATGCGAAGTGTGTGGCACGACCTACAACGCCACCGAACTTATTAATCCACGCTCCACCCTAAGCGGTACAACGCCTGTGGAAAAAACGTCCGACCATTACTTTTTTAAATTGCCAAACTTCACCGAATTTTTGCAAAAATGGACACGAGATGACGGACGACTGCCCATCTCTATCGCCAATAAACTGGACGAATGGTTTGAGGCTGGGCTTGTCGACTGGGACATCAGCCGAGACGCTCCGTATTTTGGCTTTAAAATCCCTGACACGGACGACAAATATTTTTATGTGTGGGTGGACGCTCCGATTGGCTATATGGCAAGTTTTGAAAACCACTTGACCGCCCACCGCCCTGATGTGTCATTTGATGATTATTGGAGTCCCGACAGCACCGCCGAAGTGTATCATTTTATTGGTAAAGACATTGTCTATTTCCACGCCTTATTTTGGCCTGCCATGCTCTCTGGGGCAAATTATCGCACGCCAACAAGCCTATTTGTCAATGGCTTTTTGACCGTCAATGGCGAAAAAATGAGCAAATCTCGTGGCACATTCATCAAAGCCGAAACCTATTTGAGCCACCTAAATCCTGAATATTTGCGTTATTATTTTGCCTCCAAATTGTCCGATAAAGTAGAAGACAGCGACCTTAATCTTGATGATTTTATCGCCAAAGTCAACTCCGACCTTGTTGGTAAAGTCGTGAACATCGCCAGTCGCTGTGCTAAATTTATCAACACCCAATTTGATAATAAATTGTCCGCCACTTGTGCCGAGCCTAAATTGGTAAACAAATTTATCCAAGCTGGCGACAGTATCATCAAGCACTACGAAAGCCGTGAATTTAGTACCGCCATTCGTGAAATTATGGCACTTGCCGACCTTGCCAATCAGTACATTGACGACAAAAAGCCGTGGGCGGTTGCCAAAGAAAACCCGAACAGTAAGGACGTGCAAGACATCTGCTCTGTGGGGCTAAACCTATTCCACAAAATCATGGTTTATCTGTCGCCTGTGCTACCGACACTTGCCGAACAGTCCAAAGAATTTTTGAACGTGGAGAGCATGAATTTTGATGAACGCTTTCATGTCCTAACGCATTCTATCAATGAGTTTAAGCCACTTATGCAACGCATTGACCCCAAAAAAGTGCAAGCCATGGTTGATGACTCAAAAGAAAACCTACAACCCACCGACACCAAAAAAGCCCAAAAATCCAAAAAAGAGAGTAAGCCTATGGAAACCACCGACCAAAACACCTTTATCAGCATTGATGATTTTGCCAAAGTTGAAATGAAAGTCGCCAAAGTGCTAGAATGCAATCACGTTGAAGGGGCGGATAAATTACTGCAATTTACCCTTGATGTAGGCGATACTGATGAACAAGGCGAAAAGCAAACTCGCAACGTATTTAGCGGTATTGCTAAGTTTTACAAGCCCGAAGAACTACAAGGTAAAACGGTGATTTGTGTAACCAACCTTGCCCCCCGTAAGATGAAATTTGGTATCAGTGAGGGCATGATTTTATCAGCTGAAAAAGACGGACAATTAACCGTTGTAATACTGCCTGATAGCATGGTGGCGGGGGCGACGCTAGCCTAATGAGCATAAAAAATAAGGGGCTATGACCCCTTATTTTATTGCGTGAGTGATTATTTTTTGAGGCTTATTAAGTTGCTGGTCGCCAGATAGCAGACCAACGAGCCGCCTGACACCAATGCCACACCCAGCCAAAACGACGACGAGAGATACACCCAGCAATATCGCCACGATCACAGAAGACAGTACAGGCGTAAAATACGATACAACCACCATCGCCGTTGCATTTCCTTTAAGATACCAAAATTTCAAGCGCCATAGCCAAGACCAATCGCAGCACCTGCCGCCAGCACATACAGGATAGACATCAGACTTATCTCATCTGGCACACTACGATCAAACAGTATGTATTTCAGCCACATCATCAGCGCTGTCAAGACGAAATATAGCGCGATCAAATTATAACCACCACTTATCTTCTTAATAATCACACAGTAAACCACCCATATCACCGCACCCACCGTCGCTAGAAGATAGCTGACAGGATTGCTGGCAGCATTACGCAGTAGCGTCGCGATATCAAGCGACAGCCCCATCTGTATCACAGCAACGCCATATAAGCACACAATGAGCCCCATGAGCACTACAGCATTAAACTTAAGCCCCTTTGCCAGCACAAGCGCGATAATCGTCAAGCACGGCCGTAGATAGTTTAAGATGCTAACCTCGATCACCTACGCCTCTGTGCGAGCATGTGCTACAGCAAACGAAAAGCAAAGCTCATACGATACGAACAGTGCGGCGGATACCCATAAGAAAATCTTTGATACTTGATGAATCTTGAGAATCTTAAAAATGAGCAATAGCAGTAATGCGCTAACAGTATAGACGAGTGCAACACCGAGCGACGCACCCAGCAATGACGATACCTGCTTGATCAAGCCCACCATCGACGCCCATAAGACGATGGATGTCATGCCGATTAAAGTTGCTGCCTTTTGATCTATGGCTTGCCACCATTTAAATAAAAGGAAATAGTTTAATAGAAATTTTGGACAAAAAAATCCCCAAGACAGGGGATACTTGGGGAAAAAGTGAAACTACAAAGAGTTCACTATAAAAAATGGCGCAGCGGACGGGACTCGAACCCGCGACCCCCGGCGTGACAGGCCGGTATTCTAACCAACTGAACTACCGCTGCGAACATGGTGGGCGGTAACGGATTCGAACCGCTGACCCTCTGCTTGTAAGGCAGACGCTCTACCAACTGAGCTAACCGCCCATGTTCTAGGAACTGCTGAACTTAGTAGAGCTTAACAGGCTTAGCTGTTTTTACGTTACCGTGTTCGTTCGTTGTGGTGCGTATTATATAGATTTCTGGCGTAGTGTCAAACACTTTTTTCATAAAGATGTAAAATAATTTATAAATTTATGATTTTATTGATTATTTTTTACAGTTAATAGTTTTAATGGACATATTCATTGACTTGAGCGAGTCGCTCCATCGTGCCCACATCAACCCACTTATCCTGCATCAGCTCGCCAGTGATGCGCCCTTCTAGCATGGCATTTTTTAGAAATGGTGCAAGTGGCGCTATCTCGCCTGCGGTTACAGATTCAACGAGTTTAGGTGATAACACACTCAACCCTGTAAAAGTGTGATTGGGCAGAGATTCGCTCTTTAGGGTCGCTTTGTCGCCATCTAATGCAAAATCACCCTCTGGGTTGTGATCGGGATTCACCGTTAATACCAAATGCCCTAAGCGATCGCCAAGTGCAACATCCGTCAAACGCTTAAAATCATACTCGGTCCAAACATCGCCATTCACCAGAATGAAGGGCTCATCGCGCAGATAACCATTCGCCAAGGCGTGTTTGATGCCCCCTGCGGTCTCTAGCGGCTCGGTTAGCACGCTCTCGTTGGAGATGTGTAGATTCACCCCAAGACTCATCTGACTCAATGCATCAATGATGATCTCGCCCAAATAGCCCACGTTAATCGCGATGTCAGTAATGCCTGATGCGCGCAGACGCTCAATATGCCAAACAATCAAAGGCTTGCCCGCAACAGGCACAAGTGGCTTAGGCGTGGTTAGCGTTAAGGGACGCATGCGTGTGCCCTTGCCCGCTGCTAGAATCATTGCTTGAGTGATCATGTGTACTTTCTTCTTAATATAGATGAGCTTGAAAAAAAGGCGAAATATCGCCTTTAGTGTTTGTATTTTTAGTTAAAATTAGCATGATAAGATGGCAAGACATGCGCTTTTAGCCACGCATAAAATGGCTCGATGCTCTGCTCACCATGGGATTGTAGCCATTCTAGCTCAGCATTCAAGTCTTTCATCACTTTTGGAATATCCTCTAGATATCGATGTTTACCATCGCGTTCTGAGAGGCGAATAAAAATGCCAAGCACTTTTAGATGGCGCTGTACGCCCATGATGTTCACGTCCCTGATAAAGTCATCCAAATTAATATTTAGCGCTTTGATGGCGTGAAATTCGCCAATCCTAGCATTAACCCAAGTCTCATGAAAATCAACATAAGCATCGCGCACCAGACTCACCAAATCATAACTGTACGCACCGATGACCGCATCTTGAAAGTCAATCACGCCAAGCGCATCACTGCCTTTATCCGCCATGAGATTGCGACTGTGATAGTCACGGTGGACGACGACTTTTGGCTGCAGCTTGATTTGCTCAATAAGATCATCTTTAAATGTCTGCCACATGCTCTTTGCATCTTCTGTCAAAGACACACCCACATAAGGCAGGAACCACTCGGTGAATAAATCCATCTCAGCACACAGCTTCTCGTCACTGTAAGCAGGCAAATTAACATCGGTAGGTAAAGTCTGTAAGTCCGCTAAAGTCTGCAATGCCTTGGTATAATATGCATTAACATTGTCCGCATCGTCACGAATTAGATGTGCAAATTCCACCGCACCAAAATCTTGTAACAGCAAAAACCCTCGCTCAATGTCACGCGCAATAATATCAGGCACATTGACAGCACTGGTCATGATCTCAGCGACATTCACGAATTCGACCACGCTTTCTTTATCAGGCGGTGCATCCATGAGCAGATAAGTGGTGTACACACCCTCACCAGCGTTCATATAGATACGATGATAACGGCGGAAGCTGGCATCGCCCGCCAAGCTCTCCACACGAAAACCCATGCTTAGGTTAGCATTCAAAAAAGCCATCATCTCATCATGGCGTGCTGTCATGTTGATTCCTTAAAATATCAAAAAGAAAATTATCGCAAATTTTACCACGTTTCACAGAATCATGCGTAATTTGATGACAAATAAAATCATCAAACAGAATTCAACATGATTATAAAATCTTGCAATTTTTATTAAAAAATAGTGTAAAATAGCAAACATTTACCAAAAAGATCAAACAAGGTTATTGGCTGTGAAATCAATCAAACTCACTCCTACGCACTCCACTCACGCAAAAGCACGTCTGATGATGAGCGTTCGTATGGCGTTATTTGGGGTAAGTTTATTACCCATGGGTGCGCTCGCACAAAACATTGAAGCCGCCCAATCCACCCAAAACAGCCAAGAAACCGCCAGCCAACCGAGCAAAAGCTTAGAGAGATTGGCAAGCTATTATCACGCCAAACCTAGCAAAGATGCGCGCTGTCAGGGCGTGTGGATACACCCAAGTCAAAACCGCCAAAGCCAAACGCTCGCTGAACAGCTGGGTGCAGACACAGAATCGGACAATCATTATGATGACACTGTGGACTTTTTGGATGATGTAGCGGCATCTGATGCAATGCCTTCTGACGACGTAGAAGCGCAATCATCAACAAGTTCATTCCAAGCCCAAGCAGACCAAACCAAGAACAACGATGGCACTTACTACGCTCAGGCGGATTATGGTTATTATGATAACGATGAATACGCTGAACTGTCAGGTAACGTCATCCTAGAACAAAATGGTCAGCAAGTACTTGCCGATAAGATTACCTTTAACCCAAAAACTGGCGAATCGAACGCCAGCGGCCAAGTTGTTTTTGGGGATAATCCTGCCAACATCCTAAACGCCCAAGAGTCAAATAACGACAAACAAAATAAAGGCGCGGGCGTAGGCATCATTGGCGTGGCTGGCGAATTGGACTATAACGCCCAAACCCAAACCGCTAATGCGCAGGACGTCGCCTTTGCCAGCACGACCATCGGTGCGCACGGGCACGCCAAAGAAATGAAAAAAGTCAGCGACAGTGAATACCACATGAATGATGTGATGTTCACCACATGTCCACCCACCGAGCGCAAATGGCATCTGGATGCTGACAGCATTGAGATCAACAGCGATACAGGGCGCGGCATCGCGAAGAACAGCACATTAAAAATTAAAGATGTGCCTGTTTTTTATTTGCCGTATTTTAATTTCCCTATCGATGATCGTCGCAGTAGCGGCTTCTTGTTGCCGCGCGCAGGCTTTGGCTTCTCTGATGGCTTTGAGGTGACGACGCCTTACTACATGAATCTTGCGCCGAATTATGATTTAACCTTAAGCCCGACGGTATTCACGAACAGAAACCCGATGCTTGAAGCGGAGTTTCGCTACTTGACCGAAAAGTACGGCTCAGGCATTATTGATGGTGGCTACCTGCCAAGCGATCGTAAATACAACGATGAAGATCGTTATCATCTATTCTATGACCATGAATGGCACTCAAAAGCCCTCAAAAACTTATCGGCTTATGCGACCTATCGCCATGTATCGGACAGCGAATACCTCAATGATTTTGACACGCTGGGTCTAAAAAACAATCCTTTGAATCTATCACGACGCATCGGTGTTAATTACTATAACGAGCATCTGACTGCCGACCTAAAAGCTGAGACCTTCCAGACGCTTGATGGCACCAATAGCGATGGCACGTCAATCCAAGACAAGGATAAGCCATATTCTCGCCTGCCGCAGCTTGCTGTGAGCTACTCTCTACCCAAATCAACCGATGCGCTTGGTAAGCGATTCAATATTCCAAGCTCATTAGACCGCATGGATGTGACCGGCATTCACAACACTGCCTATTTCAAAAAATCCATCAAGGATAATTCTGAAACCGAAAAAAGCGGTGTGCGCATGTACAACCAAATCTCAGCAAGCTATCCGATGCTGCGCTCATGGGGTTATTTCACGCCAAAGGTCAGCCTAAATCACCTATACGCCTCTTATGACGAAGACAGTCTGGCGGTTCAGAATCTTAGCGAAAAAGAAGGCTCATATTCAGTATTTGCGCCACAGATCGGGCTAGATACTGCGGCATTCTTTGAAAAATCAGGCTCGCCATTTGGGTGGTTTGATGAGTCATTAGGCGGCTATCAGGTATTATCACCACGCCTAAAATACAACTACACCCCCCATAAAGATCAAAGCAATATTCCAAACTTTGAAACTGCATTCTCAGCCATGAGCTACGATCAGCTGTTGTCTGATTCATGGTTTTTGGGCTACGACCGCATTCAAGATTTACACGCGATTACACCTGCGCTGAGCTATCGTTATATCGACAAAGATGGCTTGACACGTTTTGATGGCGGATTAGCGCAGCAGTTTTATCTGGATGATCTGAATGTTGGCATCGATAACAGTCAAGCCTATAGCGAAAACAGCTCGGGTCTGGCTTGGAAAGCAAGCACGCAGCCACTGAACAGCCTATGGGTCGATGCAGATGGTTCATTCTCTCATGACTATGACCTCAATCACGTCACCGCCCAAATTCGTTATCAGCCAAATGAGCAAAGCCTGTATAGCTTTGGCGTGATCAACCGCAAAGAAAACAAAGCACTTGTTCAACTTCCGCTGCAAGCCTATACCGCAGCTGCCATTTTCCCGATTAATAACCGCTGGCGTCTGCTTGGTCAAGCACAATACGACTATCGTAACGACCGCTTACTAGATGCGTTGGTAGGCATTAATTATGAAGACTGCTGCTATGGGTTATCTGTCTATGCGCGCCGTTATCGCAACAGCCTAAACCCTGATGCTGATGCCAACAACGCCATCATGGCAGAGATTCGCCTAAATGGCATTACCAGCGGCGGACGCCTAAATAACCTCATGAACGATAAAGTATTAGGTTATGAAAACATCCAAAATGCATGGCAACGCACCTATTGATAGTATTGCCAAATCGTTACAGTATTTTGTGTTAGCTGTCGGTTTGGTAAAATTTTGCACAGTGCTTAACATTTATGCGCTCACATTTGACGATGTGTGTGGCAAATGCTACACTTAATGAGATTTTTTATTAACAAAACAAATTTCCCAAGGAATTGATATGCAAGGCAAATTTTTAATTCGCCCATTATTCATGGGCCTACTTGCCGTAAGCGCTCTAGGCTCATCCGTTATTGCTAGCGCTAATATTAGTACTTCGCAGAGCACAGATGGCATCATCGCCGCCGTCAATGACGAAATCATCCTAAAAAGCGAACTCATCGCTGCAAGTGCTGCACTGGCTGCCGAATACCAAGCCAACAACATCAACGCCACGCCTGCACAGATCCAGCGCGCCGCACTAGACAGCTTAATCACACGTAAGATCCAGCTTGGCATCATTAATCGCGCTGGCGTTACCACCAACGAAGCTGTCATTAACCGCCAAATGCTACAAATCGCCCGCTCGCAAGGTCTAGACTCTCTAGCGGCGCTACAGTCCTCGCTAGACAGCAAGCAAGCTGGTAGCTATGCTGCTCTACGTAAGCAGCTCATCGAGGATGCTGCGATTGGCGCGTTGTGGCAGCACCAAGTATCGACACGTGTTAATATCACCGATCAGGAAGTTGAAGTTTTCTTGAACTCGCCCGATGCAGCTAGCATCTCACAGACGCAATACCACCTGATTCACATTCGCGTGCCTTATAAGGCGGACGCTAACACCAAAGACAAAGCTCGTGCGCAATCTGTCGCTGAACAAATCACCACCAATCTACAAAATGGCGACTCACTGAATGCCGCGCTTGATAAAGTTAAGGACTATGAGCCACAGCCGCAAGGTGCAGACACTGGCATGATTAATCAAAGCGCCCTACCTGCCCATATCGCCGCCCAAATTACCAATCTATCAGCTGGCAGCGTCACACAGCCCATCGTAACCAAGGCTGGTATCGATGTGGTAAAACTGGTCGCCAAAAATGACAATGCTCGCGTGCTGATTCCAGAATGGCAAACAAGCCACATCCTAGCGCGTGTGGACGACACCCAAAATGCCGCCATCGCAGAACAAAAAATCAACGCCCTGTACAACGAACTTCAAAAAGGCGCTGATTTTGCCAACCTAGCTGCCACTTATTCGGATGATTCAGGGTCAGCGCAGCAACGTGGCAGCCTAGGCTGGGTCGGCGAAGATCAGATGGTGCCTGAATTTGAAAACGTCATGAAAAACACCGAAAAAGGCGACTACTCAACACCATTCCGCTCTCAATTCGGTTGGCATATCCTAAAAGTTGATAATGAGCGCACGCGTGACGTGACCGATCAATATCGCAAAAATGCTGCCCGCGAGATGATTTTTAGCCGTATCGCACCTCAAGCCGAAGAAGATTGGATTCAAGAAATGCGCGCCGCTGCTCATATTGAAATTTTTAAATAATTTAAATACTTCAAAAAACCAAAAAGACGCCGTGATTGGCGTCTTTTTTGATGCTGAATCAAGATTCCTTTTGGCACTTCTCCACCCAAAAATCAATAAAAGCACGTACCTTTGCACTCAAAAAAGCTCGATCCATATACACCGCGTACAAGGTCACCGACAGCACATCATAATCAGGCAATAATCGCACCAATCTACCTTCCGCTAAGTCACGCTCCAAAAGCCAATCAGGCGCATAGCCTATCCCCATGCCTTCAAGGGCAAGCTCTGTATTCATCGGAGTGTCATTACTGACTATGATTGCAGTAGGCTCGATGGTATGCTTGGTTTTATTTAACTTATGAGTGATGGTCAGGCTGTCCATTTTGACATAAGTTGGCAAGATTGCCTGATGCTCGTTGAGCTCATCGGGCGTGGTGGGCGTGCCGTGCCTAGACAGATAATCAGGGCTTGCCACCAAATAAAAATCCATCATCGTCAATGGTCTTGTGATCAAAGATGGCTTAGGTTCATAAGTTAAGCGCAGCGCCAAATCAAACCCTTCTGCCACCAGATCCACCAGCTGATTCGACAGCGACAGATTAAGCACAATATCTGGGTATCGTTGTTGAAATTCTGCCAAGAATCCAGCCACCTTAGGGTTGGCAAACCATCTAGGCATGGTGATTTTTAGCTCACCTTGCGGATGCGTGGATGCCCCTGTGGCGACCTGCTTTGCGTTATCGAGCACCTCCATGGCATGCAAAGATTCTTGATGATAATGCTCGCCCGCCTCAGTAAGGTGGATGTTGCGACTATTGCGATGTAGGAGTTTTGCGCCAAGTGTACGCTCTAGATGTGCAATGTGCTTACTTGCCATCGCCACCGAAATATCAAGCGCATCGGCTGCTTTAGTGAAGCTACCATTCTGCACCACTTGATGGAACACGCGAATGCTGGTTAAAGTATCCATAAATTTAAAAGCTTAATAATTTCTTAAATTATAACATGCTTTTAGATTATTTCTTATTAAGAAATAATCCATCAACAAAATCACCATTGTTTTCTCATGGCTATCGATTATAATGACACCACCAAATCAATTTAATCACAGGATTATCACATGACTTACAAGACTCTACAACAAGCCGCCGAACTTCGTCGCTCTATTTATGTACTAAATAAAGACCTACCTGTCAGCACCCAAGAGATCGATGACGTTGTAAAGCACGCGGTACTGCACACGCCATCATCATTTAATTCACAGTCGAGTCGTCTGGTCGTCTTGCATGGACAAGAACACGACAAGCTATGAGATCTAACCATCGAGGCGTTAAGCGCCATCGTGCCTGCCGAGAATTTTGCACCCACCGAGAGCAAGTTAAACATGTTCAAGACTGCTGCTGGTACGGTACTGCTGTTTGAAGACATGAGTGTCATTGAAGGCTTACAAGCGCAGTTCCCTGCTTACGCCGAGAACTTCCCAATCTGGGCAGATCACGCCAACGCCATGATCCAGTATGCGCTATGGACCACATTAGCCACCCTACAAGTGGGCGCCAACCTTCAACATTACAACCCTGTGATTGACGATGCCATCGCTAAAACTTGGAACATCCCAAGCAACTGGAAGCTTCGCGCACAGCTCGTATTTGGCGGCATCGACGCACCAGCTGGCGAGAAAGAATATACACCGATTGAAGACCGTTTCGTCTCATATGGCGCATGATTTCTAAGACGTTAACCATCTTTCAATCAAAATAAGGGCAATAGCGCCCTTATTTTTTGTGCATGATGACTGGTAATATTATCAATCTTTAAGCAATAATTCGCCCAATTCGTTACCAAGCGCCAACAAAATAACGAATCGTGTCTTTATTCGGTATGTGCTATAATGCGCGCAATTTTCGCGATTCTTAAACTTTATGAAGAAAATTAGCTTATTACCTTTGATTTTAGTAGGCGTATTATTATCAGCCTCATCTTCCATGGCAGCTGATGTGGATAATAAACTCCTTACTGTTATCAAGCCAAACTCAAGCGGTGTGAACAAATTCACTCAGGTCATCAGCGTAAACTACAGCAGCAGTGCTTTTGGCGGCACCAACGCAAGCACTTATGCAAGCTCTGGCATCAGTAACAGCGGCAGCTATGACTCAATAATTCGCGCTTCTGCTGAGCGTCACGGCGTTGATCCTGCGCTGGTCAAAGCCATCATACACACCGAATCATCATTCAATCCTTATGCCCGCTCTCCAGCAGGCGCACAAGGTCTGATGCAGCTCATGCCTGGCACCGCCAGAGATATGGGCGTGATGAATGTCTGGGATCCTGCTCAGAATATCGAGGGTGGAGTCAAGTACATCGCCTGGCTGTCGCAACGATTCTCAAACCGAGATCACATCATCGCAGCATATAACGCAGGTCATGCCAACGTCAGACGTTATGGTGGCGTTCCTCCATTTAGAGAGACCAGAAATTACGTGCGCAAAGTCAATAGTCGCTATCAGACATTATATGTTAATGACACCAACCTCATGCGTGGCAGCAGTTATCAGCTTGCGATGAATACAGCGCCTCAGACGAACACCTCACCGACGCCAGCTGCCATTCATGCCGATAGTGATAGCACGCCGCAGATACCAACACTCTCTCAGACAGCAGGTCGTGTCTATGTGAATAAGACTTATACCACGGTTAATAGCAACTAATCTAATAACATACCACCAGTCACCCGACTGGCGGTATGATCAAACAAACCTGATGCAGATATGATGATTTTGTTATTTTTTGTGCATCGGGCTCAAAATCTCTTTAATTTTCCCAATTTGCCCTTATAATACCATCAATCAGATTTTTTAATGAAAATCTGATTTTGAATTAACGTATTTAACTTATCAGAAGATTTATTTTTAAAAGGAAAACTAGCCCATGATGCGAATTGGTTTATTTTTATTAACCAACATAGCGGTTTTGGTCGTATTTAGCATCGTTTTTGGTATTTTGTCCAGCGTATTTGGCTTGGGCGGTGTGCATGGCTCGAACGGTCTTAACTATGCAAGTTTGGCCGTGATGTGTCTAGTCTATGGCATGGTAGGCTCAATCATTTCGCTGTTTTTGTCAAAATGGATGGCAAAGAAATCTACCGGAACCGTCGTCATTGAGACGCCGCGTAACGGTACAGAACAATGGCTTATCGATACCGTCGCCAAACAAGCTAAAGCAGTCGGTATTGGCATGCCTGAAGTGGGTATTTTTGATAATGCGCAGCCGAACGCCTTTGCTACCGGCTGGAACAAGAACAGCGCACTGGTCGCTGTCTCTACAGGTCTGCTACACACCATGACCGCCGAAGAAGTCGAAGCGGTACTGGCTCACGAGATCGGTCACGTTGCTAATGGCGACATGGTAACACTTGCCCTGATTCAAGGTGTGGTGAACGCCTTTGTGATGTTCTTTGCACGTATTATCGGTAATTTTGTGGACAGAGCAATCTTTAAAAATGAAAGCGACAGCCCCGGTATTGCGTATTTTGTGACGAGTATGGTGATGGATATCCTGCTTGGCATCTTGGCCAGCGCCATCGTGATGTGGTTCTCTCGCCTACGTGAATACCGCGCTGATGAGATGGGTGCACGCCTAGCAGGTCGTGACAACATGATCGCTGCGCTGAACGCCCTTCGCCCTGCTGAAGCTCGTCCCGATCAGATGCCTGAATCGATGAAAGCATTCGCCATCTCAAGCGGGCAATCAACTGGCTTTAGCATTGCCAATCTGTTCCGTAGCCACCCAACCTTAGATGATCGTATCGCGTCGCTACAAAAGCTACCTAACTGATCCAATCAACATAAATTCGATCAGCAAAAAAGCACCGTCATATGGCGGTGCTTTTTTGTGTATTAATTTAGGGTAACAAAAATGGGGCAATCGCAGGCGCCAAGAATGCAGTTAAAATGCCATTTAATATCAACCCAACGGTCGCATAGGCCACATGACGCGATCCCATTTGCATTGCTCTGGCTGTACCTAGTGCGTGGGATGCTGCGCCCAGCGATAGACCTTGAGTCATAGATCGGCGAGCACGCATTTGATGCAGGACATACACACCCATCACTTGCCCTGTCACGCCTGCAACCAATACCGTCGCCGCACTGATGCCCACCACACCACCAAGCACATCCGTCACTTCGATGGCGATCGGCATGGTGACAGACTTGGCTGCAATGGCAATCATGCTATCTTCAGCACCTCCCAGCAGTCGCACCAGCCCAACCCCCGAGACAATACCCACCACAGAACCGATAAGCTGAGATGCCATGATGGGCAGCCATTGAGCACGGATTTTTTGCCACTGTACATATAGCGGCACCGCCATGCACACCACCACAGGCTGCAACCAAAAACTCAAATAACCACTTGCCTGATTAAAAACCTCCCACGACACATCGAATAATTTTAAAAACAAAATCACCGCCACCGTAGTTAATAAGGTAGGATTAATCAAGGGTTGTTTTAAAGTTTGGCGCAGCCACAGGCTAAGCTCAAACGCACCGATCAGCACAAATGACAACAAAAACGGACTGCTCTTTAACGGGGATAGCTGCTCAATGATGGATACTGACATCACTTAGATCCTTTTAAAGAGTGCTTTTGTCGTCTTCTTAGCCACTCGTAACTCTTGGCGGTACTGATTAACACGAGCAGCGTGCTTACGATGGTCGCAGTCAATAAAATCCACAAATCATCAGCAATGACATCCAAGTACTGCATGATAGAAATACACGCAGGAATCACAAGCAGCACAAGATGATCAAGCATGATCTTGGCAAGCTTTTGCATCGTATCTAGCTTAACAATCCTTGATTGTAATGCCATGAACAGCAATAAAAGTCCAATGATGCTGGCAGGCAGTGGCAAGCCCAGCCCCTCAACGATTACTTGACCCAGAAACAAACACAAAAACACAATCAAAATCGGACGCAATAACACAGCAAGCCTCAGCCAAAATAATGTCAATTGTAACGCAAAGGCGCCAAATCACCAAATGATGCGTAAGGATTTTTTACAATTATGTGCCAAATTTATACTTGCCTAGGCGCAGAATAAGACTTATTATCATTACTGATAATTTACAAGGAGCATCATATGCCAAAAACCACCATTCAAACCGACCAAGCCGCCCGCATCGCCAAGCGCCTTACCAATCATTTTAAGCACAAAGTTACTGTTACTGAGGCCGACATGGGCTATTTTGTGAACATGGCTGGCGCAGACGTTACCTTTACACCAACCGACAACGAACTTCATATTGAATATGTTCGCAACGAAAGCACCGACAGCCCAGAACGCCCTTATGATGAAGAACGACTTCGCTTCGTCATCACCGACCACCTTAATCGGATGGCTGGAGAGACTTTTGAATATCATTGGAGTGAATGAATTTAAATCCTACACATCGCAGGATTTATTTTTGAAAATCTGTAAAATCGGTTATAATTCTTGGTTTATGATTTACCAATAATTCTTCCAAAGGACCAGCCATGCAATCTGTACAAGTCAAACTCCTAAACCTCAAAATCGGCTCTGACCCTAATTTCCCCCTGCCCACTCGTGCCACAGACGGCTCGGCAGGCATAGACCTAAGAGCGTGCATTGATGAACCTGTGGTTATCAAAGCGGGCGAGACCAAACTCATCGGTACAGGCATGGCAATATATATCAAAGACCCCAATTTTGCAGGGATTATTTTGCCACGTTCAGGACTTGGGCACAAGCATGGCATTGTGCTTGGTAATCTTGTTGGCCTGATTGATGCTGACTATCAAGGCGAGCTGATGGTATCGGTGTGGAACAGAAGCGATAGCGATTTTACCCTAAATCCTGCCGAACGCATGGCTCAATATATGGTGGTGCCTGTGGTACGTCCAAGTTTTGAGATTGTCGATGAATTTAGCGATGACAGCGAGCGTGGGGCAGGTGGGTTTGGTAGCTCTGGGATTAAGTGATTGATTTTATTGGTAATTGATAAATTTTTACAACTATTTGAAAGGAAAATGCCATGCAATACAAAGCCCCAAACCACAAATCCCTAACCCTAGACGAAGCCAAACACACAAGCGAGGTCATCACGACCGCCCTGCCTTATATCCAGCGTTATAAAGACAAACTCATCGTGGTTAAATACGGCGGTAATGCCATGACCGACCCTGTGCTAGAAAGCTCCTTTGCCCGTGATATTGTCCTACTAAAAACGGTTGGCATTCACCCTGTGGTGGTGCATGGCGGGGGCCCGCAGGTGGATAATCTCATGAATGAGCTTGGGCGTGAGTCCGACCGCATAGACGGTATGAGAGTTACTGATAAAGACACGATGAACGTGGTAGAGATGGTGCTGGGCGGCAGCGTAAACAAATCTATCGTCAATCTTATCAACAAGCACGGCGGACAGGCGATTGGCTTGACAGGCAAAGATGCCAACCTTATCCGTGCGGCCAAACTTGCCATGACGGATAAAGATGGCAGCCCCATTGATTTGGGCTTTGTCGGTGAAGTCGCCGATGTCAATACAGATGTCATCAATATGCTTATCCATAGCGACTTTATCCCCGTCATCGCCCCCTTAGGTGTGGACGAAAATGGCGAGACTTATAACATCAATGCCGACCTTGTGGCAAGTAAAGTCGCTGAGTTTTTAAACGCAGAACGCCTGCTTCTGCTCACCAACATCAAAGGCGTGCTAGATAAAAGTGGCAATATCCTGACCAGTCTATCGCCTACAGACGTGGATAATCTCATCGCTGACGGCACCATCAGCGGGGGCATGATGCCCAAAATCGCAGGGGCATTGGATGCGATCAAGGCAGGGCTTAGAAGTGCGACCATCGTGGATGGGCGAGTGCCACACGCTTGTTTGCTTGAAATCTTTACCGAAGAAGGTGTGGGTACGCAGATTTTAAGGGGTAATTAGTGGTAAAAAAGACGGTCATCAAGCTGTCTTTTTTATGCGTAAAACTTGCTTTAAAGAGAATAATTATCTATATTAGCCCAAACCTGTTTGGAAATCCCCATGCAAAAACCCCTTGCCCTTATCGTCTTTATCGCTTTATTGTCCGCCTGCTCCAAGCCCCATGACGGCGAGATGTCTCATCAGTCGGCAAGCTCTGATGTGGCAAGTGTGGATATGGCAGACGTTGCCAGTATGGACGCAAGTGGTAAATCTGACAAATCAAACCCCGACAATCCTACCCTTGACAGCCAAGCCACCGCCCAAGGCGAGCAGGCTCATTTGGCAAACAAAGCCTTTATCATCAAGGCGGACGTAAATTTTGCCGTCAAAGACGTGGTTGCCACCAAAGACCAGCTTGAGAGCCTAACTCTGCAAACGGGCGGATATATCCAAACGTCCAAGATTTATAACAACACCACCGACACGCACCGCTACCCGATTGGGAGAGAGCGGCTCAAAGTGCTGACCCATTTTGTGCGTCATGGCATGATGACTGTGCGTATCCCCAAGGCGAATGTGGGCGAGTTTTTAAAGGGGTGCAAGGACAAGTGGTGTTTTTGGACGGTCAAGAATTTAACGCCACTGATGTCGCCCTAGACTTACAACGTAACGCCCTACACGCCCAGATAGAAGCCGAACGCCAAGCCAAACTGGGCGAGCTTGACGCCACCAAAACGGACGATTTGGCGGACAAGTCTACCCATGTGGGCGAGATGACAAACTCAAAATACCGCCAAACCCTTGCCGAGCTTGACCGTAAGGCTCTTGCCTAGCAAGTGGCATTTAGTACGATAACACTTGCTTTTTATCAAAATCCGCAAATTTTTGAATCAGTTATGCCTGACACACAGGCGTATATCGCCAAAGACGAGCGGGCGAATTTTGGTCATCGCTTTGTCCAGAGTATCGGCACAGGTTGGCTGTATTTCTTAGAATTTATCTTGTGGTTGGCAAGTTTGTGGGCGTTTGCTTTGGGGCTGATTGTCGCCGCTCTATTTTATAAAAAAGTGTTTAAGCTGTTTTATAACAGACCGTTTAAGATTAAGATAAAAACAAAAGGGGAGTCTAAAAAAGACCACCCACCAAGCAGTCAAGAATGAAATACAGCCATTATACCAGCCCGAATGCTTTACCCCACTCACTCTCATCAAAACCAATCAGTGCCACATCATCGCCCACGACTATCGGGCGTTTTAAGACGCTTTGGTTGGCTTTGACAATCTCATACATGGCACTCGTGTCGCCACTGGTCAAGATGGCTTTGGTGTCATCGTCCAATTTGCGGTAAGTGGTGCCTTGCTTGTTGATGACTTTTTCGCCAAAGGTTGCCATAAATTTGGCGAAGTCATCTTGGCTTAATACCGACTTTTTATAATCAAAAAACTCATGCGTTATGCCATTTTGATTTAAAAAATCAAATGCTTTTTTCATGGTGTTGCAGTTTTTTATGCCATAAATGGTCGTCATGGGGGTGTCTCGCTTTACAAAATATTGGCAAATTATAACAAAAATCGGCTATAATAGCGTGTTAAATTTTTTATTTTTGAGTTAGCCCATCATGAGCCTAAACAATTACGATTTTAAAGCCATTGAGCAAGCCCAGCAAGCCAAATGGCAAGCTGATAACCGCTACCACACCGACAATAACGACAACGGCAAGCCCACCCGCTATATGCTCTCCATGTTCCCCTATCCAAGCGGTAAGCTCCACATGGGACACGTTCGCAACTACGCCATCACAGACGTGTTGTCTCGCTACTACCGCCAAAAGGGCTATGACGTCATGCAACCGATGGGCTGGGACGCTTTTGGCTTGCCTGCCGAAAACGCCGCCATTGACAACGAGGTTGCCCCCCATGCGTGGACGATGTCCAATATCGAGCATATGCGTGGGCAACTAAAATCGCTAGGTCTTTCCATTGACTGGTCTCGTGAGTTCGCCACTTGCAATCCTGACTACTATAAATGGGAGCAATGGCTATTTTTACAGCTTTACAAAAAAGGCTTGGTATATGAGAAGCTATCCACCGTAAACTGGGACCCTGTGGACAATACCGTCCTTGCCAACGAACAAGTCATAGACGGTCGTGGATGGCGCTCTGGCGCAATCGTTGAAAAACGCGACATCCCAATGTACTACTTCAAAATCACCGATTACGCTGACGAACTCTTAGAAGACCTAAAAACCCTAGAAGGTAAATGGCCAAAACAAGTCCTATCCATGCAACAAAACTGGATCGGCAAAAGCCACGGCATGGAGCTGGACTTCGCTTATGAGATCGATGGTCAAGCCGACAAGCTCACCGTGTTCACCACCCGCTCTGATACCATCATGGGCGTGACTTACCTTGCAGTTGCAGCCGAGCACCCATTGGCTCAATACGCCGCCCGTCACAACGAAGCGGTCGCCCAATTCTGCGCAGAATGCAAACAAGGCTCAGTCGCAGAAGCAGACCTCGCCAAAGCCGAGAAAGTCGGCATGGATACAGGCTTGGTTGCAATCCACCCCATCACAGGTCAAAGTGTGCCTGTCTGGGTTGCCAACTACGTACTGATGAGCTATGGTTCGGGCGCAGTCATGGCAGTACCCGCCCACGATGAACGCGACTTTGAATTTGCCAATAAATACAACCTACCCATCCGCCAAGTGATCGACGTGGACGGACAGGCTTATGATGATAAAAACTGGCAAGAATGGTATGGCGACAAAGGCGGTGTGTGCATTAATTCAGGCGAGCTAGATGGCCTTAATAAAGATGACGCCACCGCTAAGATCGCACAGATTCTAGGCGACAAAGGCAAAATCACCACTCAGTATCGTCTGCGTGACTGGGGTGTGTCTCGTCAGCGTTATTGGGGCTGCCCAATTCCGATGATCAACTGCGAATACTGCGGCACTGTTCCTGTCGATGAAGCCGATCTGCCTGTCGTATTACCGACTGATGTCGTGCCTGACGGACGTGGCAACCCACTTAAATCCATGCCAGAATTCGTCAACTGCACCTGCCCAAAATGCGGACAGCCTGCCGAGCGCGAGACAGATACCTTTGATACCTTCGTAGAGAGTAGCTGGTATGCTCAGCGCTTCACCACACCACATGACGACACGCAGATGGTCGGTCGTGCAGGCGCAGACAAATGGCTTGCTGTAGATCAGTATGTGGGCGGTGTTGAGCATGCGGTGCTACACTTATTATACGCTCGCTTCTTCCATAAGGTCATGCGTGACGAGGGTCTGGTCGGTGGCGACGAGCCATTTGCCAACCTACTGGCTCAGGGTATGGTTCTGGCAGGAACATTCTATCGTGAGAATGCGGACGGTTCGACGACTTACTATTTCCCACACGAGGTTAATGTCGAGAATGGTGAAGCGACCCTCATCGCCGACGGTCAGCCTGTCGTGATCGGTAAGATCGAGAAGATGTCAAAATCGAAGAACAACGGCGTTGACCCACAAGAGATCATCGAGCAATATGGTGCTGACACCGTCCGTCTATACACGCTATTTACCGCACCTGCCGATCAGACACTAGAGTGGTCAGATTCAGCACTAAAAGGCCCGCACAACTTCGTCAAAAAAGTATGGCGCATCGCCAATGAGCACCTAGCCGCCATCGATGGCAACAACAACCTTGCAATCGATAAGAATACACTAACCAAAGCTGCCAAAGACCTACGCCGTAAGACGCACGAGACCATCGCCAAGATCGATGTCAGTCTGGGAGAGCATCTGGCGCTAAACACGCCCGTCTCATCTCTCATGGAGCTTGCTAATGAGATTGGCAGCTTCGATGTGAATGACACCAACGACTTGGCAGCACGTCACGAAGCCATCGTTACGCTACTGTCGATGCTGGCTCTGTATGCGCCTCATGCTGGTGAGTATCTGCTAGAGCAATTCGGCTTTGATAGTCGTGCCATCAGCTTCCCCAGCCTTGACAAAGACACCCTTGCCAATGACACCATTACCATGGTCGTGCAGGTAAACGGCAAGGTTCGCGGCAAGATGGATGTAGCGACAGGCTTGGATAATGACACGCTTATCGGCCTTGCCAAAGCTGTCGATGGCGTCGATAAATTCTTGACGGGCGAGATCAAAAAAGCCATCGTCGTACCAAATAAACTGGTCAGCTTCGTGGTTGCAGGCTGATTGATAAATAGGAATCAACATGAAAAAAGCCCTTGCACTAGCATTTGTGGTAGCAACAGCGACAAGCCTAAGTGCTTGTGGCTTTGCCCTACGCGGCAGCGATCGTACAGCTGCTGTGATTGCCCCTACCAACCTTAGCACTCAGCTAATCCTAGAGGATAACCAATTTGCACTAGGGTTAAAGCGTCCTTTGGTTAAGCGCTTACAGCTATTGGGTGTATCAGAGCAAGCGACTGCCGCCAACACCGTCAAAGTGGACAATCTTCGTCTTCGTCGTTACGAATTGGTCGGTACCTTAACCGAGGTTCGCTTGGTGATGATGGCAGATGTTAGTTACACCATCGGCGGTCAGACTCATCGCGCGCCTGTTCAAGTTGAGCAAAGCTATCAATATAATGAGGCCAGTGTCGTTACCATCGATCAACAAGGTGAGAAAACCAAAACGTGGCTCTATGATCACTTGGCTCAGCGTATCGCTGAACAGTACTACGCCAAAGCCAAACTCTGATAATGCAGCAGCGTTTTGTGTCTCTGTATGAGCAGCTTCGGGGTGCGGACCCTGCAAGCAGTCAGCCCATTCAAGGCTTTTGGCTCATTCATTCAGATGAGCCGCTGATTAGTCAGTGGATCATTGATGCTTGTCGCCCCATCTGGCAAGCACACGAACAGACCATCAAACGCATCGAGCTGACCTCAGCCAAATCTTGGATAAATGTCATCGCTGAACTTGACAGCCTAAGCCTGTTCGGCGATACTAGCGCAATCATCGTCTCTGGCAACCATAAGCCCGACAAAGACACTCTTGATGCTCTGGCTCGCATTGCGCCAGACACACTGCATCATCTACTGTGGCAAACCCCAAAACAAGACAAAAAATCACTCAGCACCAAAGCCATCAAGCTGTTCGACCAGCTTGGACTCATCATCGATGGCAACATTTACGATGAAAGGATGCGCGGCGAGCTGCTTAGGATGCAAGCGCGTCATATTGGCGTTACCCTAAATGCCGATGCTTGGCAGATGCTCATGATGCGTACCGAGCACAACCTACTTACCGCCCATCAAAATCTTTGGCGACTGTCATTACTATACCCGAATGCTGCCATTGACATCGACATGCTCACAACCTGCCTTGTGGACGGTGCGGAATTTAGCGTCTTTGACTTATCCGACACCGTACTGGCAGGCAACACCCCAAAAGCCCTACAAATTCTCAATCATCTAAAAAATACCGACATTGCGCCAAGCATTATCCTATGGGCACTCGCCAAAGATGCGCGCCTCATCCTACAAATTCAAGCAGGCAAAAACCCTAGCGACCTAGGCATCTGGCGCAATAAAATATCAAGCTACACCAACGCCGCCAGACGTTCACCAACCTTAACAAGTCAATCTTGGCTAAGCGCCATTTGTGACATCGACAAGACCATCAAAGGTGTTAATGATGCTAATGTATGGCACCTGTTGCAGCAGTTGGTGTTGTCACTGTGCGGCACACCAATGCGGTCTAACCAGCTTACAACGCCGTAACACAAAATTAAAAAAATACGCACAAAAATACTGGTTTGACCCATACTATACACAGATGAAATTGATATCATAAGTCGCTTTTATCATTTTTAAATTTTTGCCAAAAGATTTTTATATTTCATCGATATTTTAACCCTCTTTGCCCTTTAATTATTGTCCGCAGGTGATTATGAACACAGCCGCCAAACCCAAATTTACCAAGTACACCAAGTTACCAATCATCGTTATCTTGCTTGCCTTGATCGCTCTTGCGCTTTATTATTTCTTTAAACCCAAAGAAGCCCCACCGTCCTATCTGACTGCCGATGCGGTGATGGGCGACATTGAAAACACGGTCATGGCATCGGGCAAAGTCAAGCCCATTTACAGCGTGGACGTGGGGGCTCAGGTATCAGGGCGAATTGTCAAGCTGTACGTGGACGTGGGCGATGAAGTCAAAAAAGGCGACCTGATCGCCCAAATTAACCAAGTAGAACAAAAAAATACCGTCTCAAATGCGGGTGCTAATCTACAACAAGCCCAGGCCAGCCTTGCCCAAGCCCAAGCAAATCTGGCATCCAGTCAAGGCAATGTGGCAAGCTCAGAAGCCACCTTACAAGCACGCCTTGCCGAACTCAAAAAAGCCGAACAGTTCTTTGCTCGCTTGGAGAGTCTTTTAAAAATTGATGCAATCAGTCGCCAAGATTATGATGATGCCCAAAGTGCGGTCGAAGTCGCTCGTGCCAACGTGGACGTGGCAAGGGCAAACGTGCAAAACGCCAAAAATGACGTTGCCACCGCACAGGCGAACATCCAAAGCCAGCGAGCCAGCATTAACAAAGCCCAAAATGACCTATCCACCGCCACCGAAGATTTAAGCTATACCACGATAGTCGCCCCAATGGACGGTACAGTTGTTTCTGTTACCCAAAAAGAAGGCACAACAGTGAACGCCATGCAGTCTGCCCCGACCATTGTAACGCTTGCCGACCTTAGCCGTGTCCGCATTAACGCCCAAATCAGCGAGGCGGACGTGGTAAACGTAAGTGCAGGAATGCCTGCTCGCTTTAACATCATTGGCAATACCCAGCAGCAGTTTGACACCACGCTGGCAGGGGTTGAGCCTGCCCCCGAGAACATCAGCACGACCAGTAGCACGGACTCGGCGGTGTATTATATCGGTTATTTGGACGTGGATAATGCCGAACGTAAATTTCGCATTGACATGACCGCACAGGTCAATATCATCACCGATTCAGTCAAAAACGTACTCACCATACCGTCATCTGCCCTAAGAGGGGGCAAGGGCAAATACAGCGTGCAGGTGGTTGGGGCGGACGGCATTGCCAAGCCTGTGGACGTGCAAGTGGGACTAAACAACCGTGTCAATGCCGAAATCAAATCAGGGCTAAACGCTGGCGATAAAGTCGTGATTGGCGAAGCAAGTCAAAGCGGTGAAAACAAACAACGCCGAAACCGCCCACCAATGATGAGATGATAGGGAGAAAATCATGAAAATCCCACTCATACAAGTCAAAAATCTCGTGCGTGAGTTCCCTGCTGGCGACACTAATATTCGTATTTTGCACGGGCTTGATTTAACGCTTTATCAAGGCGAAATGGTTGCTATCATTGGGCAATCAGGCTCAGGCAAATCCACGCTCATGAACATTTTGGGCTGTCTTGACAAAGCCACGAGCGGAAGCTATACCATTTTTGGCAAATCTGTGGACGACATGGATAGTGAAGAGCTTGCTAAGCTAAGACGTGAGCATTTTGGTTTTATTTTTCAGCGTTATCACTTGCTTGGCGACATCAACGCCCTTGATAATGTTACCATCCCTGCCGTCTATGCAGGCATGAACACCACCAAAAGGCGTGAGCGAGCCACCAAACTTCTTACCCAATTGGGCTTGGGCGAGAAAACCACCAACCGCCCCAATCAGCTCTCAGGCGGTCAGCAACAGCGTGTCTCTATTGCAAGAGCCTTGATGAATGGGGGCGGTATTATCCTAGCAGACGAGCCGACAGGGGCGTTGGATAGCGGTTCTGGTAAGGAAGTGATGAACATCTTGCACTGCCTAAAAGATGACGGACACACCATCATCATGGTAACGCACGACCCAAGTTTGGCAAGCCAAGCCGAGCGAGTGATTGAGCTAAAAGACGGGCATATCATCGCTGATTATTATACCGATAATGCCAGAAATCAAGAACAGCAAGATAATAATCACAATACTCAAAACACCGCCACAAGCAAAAATACCTTTGGCTCAAAAAACGCCCTATTTGGCGTGATAGACCGCCTAAAAGAAGCCTTTAAAATGTCTATCTATGCCATGAAAGCCCATAAAATGCGAACGCTTTTAACCATGCTCGGGATTATCATCGGTATCGCCTCTGTGGTGTCTATCGTGGGGCTTGGGCAAGGCTCGCAAGCCAAAATCCTAGCCGACATCAACGCCCTAGGCACCAACACCATTACCGTGATGAACGGCTATCCGTGGGGCGATGCCAGACGGCGGTTTGGGCGGGACAATCTCACCGTGGCGGACGCCCAAGCCGTTGCCGATCAGCCCTATGCCTTGTCGGTCAGCCCCATGGTAAACAAATCGGTCAATATCCGCTACCAAAACCAAGACACGACAGGCACGGTAATGGGCGTGGGTAAGGACTATTTGTCCGTTACGGGCGAAAAATTGGCTATGGGGCAGATGTTTAATGAAACCAGTGTCGCCACGTCCGCCCAGGATGTCATCATCGACCAAAACGCCTACAAGACCTATTTTAATAACGAAGGCAATCCTATCGGACAAACCCTGCTCATCGGCAACGTCCCTGCCCGTATCGTGGGCGTGTTGTCCGAAAAAACATCGTCCTTTGCCCGCACCAGTAACTCGCCCACCGTCTATCTGCCTTATACCACCGTCATGTATCGTATGCTTGGCACCAGCTACATTGACCGTTTTGTTGTGCTGATTGCCGATGGTACGCCATCTGCCATCGCCGAGACTGCCATCAAGGATTTGATACGCACCCGCCATGGCGAAGAAGATTTTAACATCATGAACACCGACAGTATCAAAGAGACAGTGCAGTCCACGACCACCGCCATGACCATGCTCATCTCGTCGATTGCGATTATCTCGCTCATCGTGGGTGGTATTGGCGTGATGAACATCATGCTCGTGTCCGTGACCGAACGCACCAGCGAGATTGGCGTGCGTATGGCGGTTGGGGCAAGGCAGTCGGACATCATGGGGCAGTTTTTGATTGAGGCGGTGTTGGTGTGTATCTTGGGCGGTGTCTTGGGGATTTTGCTTGCCTTTGGTGTGGGCAGTCTTGTCAATAAATTTGGGGGCGACAGCGTGGGTGTGATTTACTCGCCCCTATCTATCGTGGTTGCCTTTGTCTGCTCAACACTCATTGGTGTGGTGTTTGGCTTTTTACCCGCCCGTAATGCGTCAAGACTCAACCCTGTGGATGCGTTGGCACATAATTAATCACCCAATAAAATCGCAAACTTAAAAGTTTGCGATTTTTTATAAAAAACATAAAAAACCACTTGCAAACATCCAAATATACTGTATAATACGCACCACATTAGCGATAAGGGTCGTTAGCTCAGTTGGTAGAGCAGTTGACTTTTAATCAATTGGTCGCAGGTTCGAATCCTGCACGACCCACCATTATCCTAATAGCAAGTTAGTTTTAAAAATATTTAAAAAAATACTTGCAAAGTTGAAATTATCTAGTATAATACGCAACACAAATCGGGTCGTTAGCTCAGTTGGTAGAGCAGTTGACTTTTAATCAATTGGTCGCAGGTTCGAATCCTGCACGACCCACCATTCCCCAATAGCTCAGTTGGTAGAGCATCGGACTGTTAATCCGTGTGTCCCTGGTTCGAGCCCAGGTTGGGGAGCCATATTCCAAGAAGCCCTTCTCATATCAAGAAGGGCTTTCTTTTTATATCTATTAAATCATTCATTGTAATTGTCAAATCACCGACCTTAGTTACTGATATTCATAATGAATAAATTACAGGTCAAATTACCTCAAATAAAAAGCGCATTCATTTGAACGCGCTTTTTGTTCTTAATACGGCGGCATCATCGGTGCAATTTGACCTACTGCCAAATCTTTGATGACCAGTTGCAGGCTCTGATTGCCCTGCCATTCGTTAATCTCTAAGGCGAATAAGATATGAACACGACTGGCGCGATAATCCCATTTGTCCGCATCATAATTAAACCAAATGGCATCAATGGGATACTGCACCTGAGGCAGGCGAAGGGTTAGTTTTAGGTGTTTGTCTTTCATCACGCGGAAGTTTAGCACCTCAAATTCACCATCAAAGCTAGGCGGTGCAAAGCCGTTACCCCAAACGCTGATGCTCTTTAATTCTGATACAAATCTTAGGCTAAAGTCCTCAGGCAGTAGTTCGCCATCTGTGAAATGCTCTTCGTTAAATATCAACTCATCAAATTCATCCATCACCATCAAGAACGCCTGCATGAATTCATCAAAATGCCGCTTTTTAATCGTAAGTCCTGCCGCCATGGCATGCCCACCAAAATGCGTGATCAAGTGCGGATGTGCGATCGCCACCGCCTCAATGGCATCACGAATGTGCACGCCAGCGATAGATCTGGCTGAACCTTTGATGTAATCATCGTCGTCAGTTTTTTGGGCATCTGCTGGAGCGAATACGATGGTCGGACGATACAGGCACTCCTTAATTCTGCCTGCGACGATGCCAATAACCCCCTGATGCCAGTTGTCTTGGTATAGAATGATGGCGCGCGGCAGGCTGATCTCTTCTGCAGAGCTAAGGTGCAACTCATGAATGATGTCATTCGCTTCATCTCGCATTCGCGTCTCGATGGCGCGGCGCGAGTGATTCAATTTATTCAGCTCCAACGCCAGCGTATGCGCTCGGCTCCAATCATCCGCCAATAAGCATTCAACACCTGTGCGCATATTATCCATACGCCCTGCAGCATTAATGCGGGGAGCAATGGCAAAACCCAAGTCATCGCTACTGATTTTCTCATGGTCGCGACCCGACTGCTCTAATATCGCAAGCACCCCATGACAAGCTCGTCCACTACGGATGGCATTTACCCCATGCGTCACTAAGATGCGGTTGTTCTGATCCAGTGTTCCAACATCCGCCACCGTACCCAGCGCCACAAGGTCTAGATACTTGGCGACACTTGTCGTTGATAGCCCTGCTTCACGGCGGATGCGCGCCACACGACCCATGACATAGAATGCCACACCCACGCCGACCAGGGATTTACTGCCAAAATTGCAGCCTTGTTGGTTAGGATTCACGACAGCGGCGGCACTCGGAGATGGCTTGGTGGTCAGATGGTGATCTGTGATGATGACTTGGATGCCAAGCTCATCGGCGCGCATGACACCGTCATGGCTTGAGATGCCATTATCCACAGTGATGATAACCTCTGGGTTAAATTCCTCTGCGCCATAGCTGACAATCTCTGGTGTCAATCCATAACCAAATTTAAATCGATCAGGCACCAAGAAATTCACATCAGCACCCATCTCTTTTAGGCAGCGAACCATGAGCGCTGTTGAAGTTGCACCATCACAATCAAAGTCACCTACGATCAAAATACGCTTTTGCTCATCGATCGCTTGACTGATTAAGGTCGCTGCCCCATCAAGTCCTGTTAAGTCAGATGCAGGCAACAGCTGTCCAACCGAAGTATCTAGCTGTGCCTCATCGTGAATGCCACGAGCGAGCAGCACACGCGCCAAAGTCACAGAACCGAAGGTCTGAACCAGTTCATCATCAATCTCACCTGTGTAGCGCAGTGATAAATTAAGCTTTGTCATTGTAATTCTTCTTTGTTTTGATTCTTAAATCCAGACCAATCACGCACGCAAGGATTTTGGCAGGCTAAATGTAACATTCTCTTCGATGCCACTGATCTCTTCTGGGCTTTGGGCACCCCATGATTGCAGGGTGTCTAGCACTTCTTGGATAAGCACCTCAGGGGCTGATGCGCCTGCCGTTACACCCACACATGCCACACCATCAAACCATGAACGATCCATTTGGCTAGCGTTATCAATAAGATAAGCCTTAGCACCCAGTCGCTCAGCAAGCTCTCTTAGGCGGTTAGAATTAGAAGAATTTGGCGACCCGACCACCAGAACGATGTCACAGTTTGCCGCCAACGACTTTACCGCATCCTGACGGTTCTGGGTGGCGTAGCAGATGTCATCCTTACGCGGGGCGTTGATTTGTGGGAATTTATCCTTTAATGCATTAATCACCACAGCCGTATCATCCATCGACAGCGTGGTCTGAGTAACGAAAGCAAGCTCCTTGTCTTCTTCAAAATTTAAATTCGCAACATCATCAGCATCCTCAACCAGATGAATGCGCCCGCCAAAGGTCGTATCAAATCGCCCCATCGTTCCTTCAACTTCAGGATGTCCTGCATGCCCGATCAAAATCGCATCCATGCCTTCTTTGGCAAATTTACCCACCTCGATATGAACTTTGGTCACCAAGGGGCAAGTGGCATCAAATACAGTCAAATCACGTCGAGCTGCCTCGTCCTCAACTGCCTTAGATACGCCATGCGCCGAGAAAATCACAATCGCACCATCAGGCACTTCATCAAGCTCTTCAACGAATATCGCCCCGCGGTTGGCAAGATCTTCAACCACGAATTTATTATGAACCACTTCATGACGCACATAAATAGGCGGATTAAAGCGGCGCAATGCCTCATTAACAATGGCGATGGCTCTATCCACGCCGGCACAAAAACCGCGTGGATTGGCTAATAAGATCTTCATATAATCACTCTGTTATTTTTGTTTATTTTAACTGACTACTTTATCATATTTGGGGATTTTACGCATTAATTGATTGATGGTTGGGGATTTTATTTTTAAATACAAATAAAAAAACCGCACGATAAACATGCGGTTTAATTGGTTGGCTAATATCAAAAGCTGTCTTTTAGGCCAACGATCTGGTTAAATACAGGCAGCTCTTTGGTCGTCTCGACAATGTCCGCCACAAAGTAGCTTTCACGTTCGAACTGGAATCTCTCACCGCCTGACACTTCTGCCAAAGATGACTCAACCACCGCCTGATAGACGGTGAGAGAATTAGGATTAAGGTGCTGCTTAATCCATAGTGTATCAGCATCTGTATCCGCATCAAGCATGTCTTTTTCGTGCAAGGTGGCATCTTGATTGATCTCATCATCTTCTAATAATAGATGCTCATACAGGCGCACCACTGCATCCACACCGTGACTTGCTGACACCCAGTGAATCACACCTTTGACCTTGCGTCCCTCAGGATTATTACCCAGCGTCTTAGGATCGATGGTGGCGATCAACTCGACCACATCACCGTTATCATCGGTGATGTGCTCCTCTACTTTTAGGATGTAGCTGTTACGTAGGCGGATTTCACGGTTCTCTGGCGACAGTCGCTTGTAGCCTGCCGGTGGATTCACTTCAAAATCGGTCTGATCAATGTAAATGGTCCTGGTGAATGGAATTTCACGATTGCCCATATCAACATTTGGATGCTTAGGCTGAGTTAGCCAAAGGACGTTATCGTCCAGACGCGCCTTAACAGTATCTTTTTTAAGGGTTTCAAAGTCTGCCACCGCCTCATCAAAATTAGCAATGGTGACTTTTAATGGTCTTAGCACCGCCATGCCACGTGCGGTAGTATTCTCGAGCGCGCTACGCACACTAAATTCCAACTGACGAAAATCAACCACGCCATCTGCTTTAGATACGCCAATGCGCTCACAAAAATCACGCAAACCCTCAGCAGGATAACCGCGACGCCTCATACCAGCCACGGTTGGCATGCGCGGATCATCCCAGCCCGAGACGACACCCATGTCCACTAAGCGTTTAAGTTTACGCTTAGAAGTTAGGGTGTGATCTAGGTTTAGACGGCTAAATTCATATTGGCGTGGTGGCACTTCAAAGCCAACTTTCTCAACCACCCAATCATAAAACGGGCGATGATCTTCAAACTCAAGCGTGCACAGCGAATGCGTGATGTTCTCGATCGCATCGGACAGCGGATGGGCATAATCGTACATCGGGTAGATGCACCACTTGTCGCCCGTCTGATGATGGTGAGCGTGCATGACACGATAGATGACAGGATCTCTCATGTTCATGTTGGCATGATTCATGTCAATCTTGGCACGAAGTACGGCTTGACCTTCTTTGTATTTGCCATTTTTCATGTCATCAAAGTGCACCAAGTTCTCTTCGATGGTCGCATTTCGCTGTGGCGATTCGACAGACGGCTTGCCAAAGCCGCCGCGATGCTCACGAATCTCATCAGGCGTCTGAAAATCCACATAAGCATCGCCTTGCTTGATGAGCTGAATCGCCCATGCGTGCAGCTGATCAAAATAATGAGACGCATAACGCACATCGCCCGCCCATTTAAAGCCAAGCCATTCAACGTCCGCCTTGATGCTGTCCACATAATCCTGCTTCTCAGCGGTTGGGTTGGTGTCATCAAAGCGAAGATTACACAAGCCGTCAAACTCTTTTGCCACGCCAAAATTTAGGCAGATGGATTTGACATGCCCGATGTGCAGATAACCATTCGGCTCTGGTGGAAAGCGAGTAACGATGCTGTCGTGCTTGCCGCTCGCCAAGTCGTCACGAATAATCTGACGAATAAAATCATTCTTCTCAGTGGTGATGTCGGTCATGGATTACCTTTTTTCAGTTATTTTTAAGGGCAATTCGTCGCCCAAAATTAGCATAAATCATGCTATTTTAACACAGTTTATGACAATAAAAAATTCCACAAAAACAAATTGTAGAATTTTTATAAGCACTTCAAGGCATGCTTCAGATTTAAGGCTGCAACTGTAATAACATCAGCCAATTTTGTTGATTGAGATTACAGTTTTGCTCACTTTGTGGATTGCATTCCCCTTGGTATTCAGGCAAGGCAAAACGACCATCGTCATCGATGGGCAGCTTTCTTAGCATGACGGCGTGCAGCACATTGCCACCGATCAGCCATGCTTCTGCCTTAGGCTGATAAATCTGCGTGACGATGTCACAGTGCGCAGGCAATCCTCCAGATTGATTCGCCATATGGTCGGTCAGTGCCTCATAGCTAGACAGCGATGAACCGCCACGCACATAGCACAGCATGTCCCCGACCTTGGGCGCTGTCTGCTTAGGATTCTTAGCGTGATAACTGCCCTTCTGTTGCCACGCACGATACATATAATCATAATGGCGCGGCGATACATAAAAATCCTCAATGCCCGCCTGAGCCATCACATAGGAGATGAACGCTGCCGACCATGCCACATCACTGGCAAAGGCTCGGCAGATATTCATGTTTGAATTGTGACTCGTATCCAACTTATTACATTTTTGATAATTAAAAGACCTGTCTAACCGCGGCAGAACACCGCTGTCGCGCCAATACGCTGTCACCCGCTCCCACGCACGAACACCATCTGTCAATCGAGCATTCTCTGATTCATAATGGTCATACTTGGCGATGCGCCCCTGAGCGGTAATAAAAGGCTCACCCCATGCTTGATGCTCTTTGATGGCGATGGCGCGAATTCGCTCAGCTTTACTGGTATGATTAGGAAAGCTGACTGATGGCGACTGCCACAATTCTGCACGCCGAACTTGTCGGTCTGATGAATCGATACTTGCGCAGCCGGCCAGTAATAATGTAGGTAACATGAAGCTTAAGCAGCTTTTTAGATTTGGCATTATTCTTATAAGTGATTTATGATTTTAGGGCATTGTAGCATAGGTATGACTTTGGGTTCAATTTCACACTTGGCAAGTCGCATCCCTATTTTTTGCGTAAGTTTTACGCAGATTAATGATAGCTTAATAGCGCGGGTGGGTTATGTAATTTTTTTGGCTTTTGATTGGGATTTGATTAAGGGTATGCTATAATTTAGCCATCATTTTTGATACTTAACTTTTTATTTTATTGTAAGGAATAATCATGGATATGCCTGTTGTACAATTTGACACCACTCACGGCGCCATCGTCATCGAACTAAACGCCGAAAAAGCCCCTGTCACCGTTGCCAACTTCATCGACTACGTTGAAAGCGGTCATTACGACGGTACAATTTTCCACCGTGTGATTGATGGCTTTATGATTCAAGGCGGCGGCATGGACGCGGACATGAACGAAAAACGCACCGGCACACCGATCAAGAACGAAGCTGACAACGGCCTAAAAAACGACATCGGCACCATCGCCATGGCTCGTACCCAAGACCCGCATTCTGCAACCGCTCAGTTCTTTATTAACGTTAAAAACAACGACTTCCTAAACCACTCAAGCCCAACACCACAAGGCTGGGGTTATGCGGTATTCGGTAAAGTAACCGACGGCATGGATGTGGTTAATCAAATCAAAGGCGTTGCGACAGGTCGCTATGGCTACCATTCAGACGTACCTAGCACGCCAATCGTCATCAACTCTGCCAAAGTTATCTCAAAATAACCCAAAGCAAACACCATAAGGGGCGGAAAATTTTTCGCCCTTTTGTGATTTTCATCACTCATAAATTCAAGCGCTGATTCAACATGCAAGATTTCAATCATCTTCTGACCACCAAGCCTCACGACATCCGCATGGTATTTGTGAGCGACTTGCATTTATCGGCCGATACCGCAATGCTGAATCAGGCGTTTTTGGCACTATTACAGGATTTGATGGCTTTGCCAAATCTGCAGACACTCTATATCTTAGGAGATTGGCTGGATAGCTGGATTGGTGATGATGATTATTTAAGCTTATCTGATGCCCAAAAGTCTGCGCATTGGCTTACGCCCATTATACATCAGCTAAAAAAGCTTTCCGACAAGACCACCATTTATATCATGCATGGCAATCGCGACTTTATGATACGCCAAGGTCTGTGCGATTTCTTAGGTGGTACACTGATTAAAGAACCCTATTTTTTAACTTTATCCAACGCATCAAAACTTCGCCTAGAACACGGTGATCGCCTGTGTACCGATGACAAAGCCTATCAACGCTACCGCAAAATCATTCAAAACCCCGTCATCTCTTGGCTAATCCTAAAGCAGCCACTGGCCAAGCGCAGGCAACTCGCTCAAAACATCAAACAAAAATCCCAAAACGACAAATCCCAAAAAACTGCCGTCATCATGGACGTGAATGACAATGCAACCCATAACGCCCTAGCTACATGCGACATTCTGATGCATGGGCACACACATCGGCCAGCCGTGCATAACATTGATGGTAAAAAAAGAGTCGTTCTTGGTGACTGGCGACTTAATAGCAATCAAGTGACGGCAGTTATCGGGGCAGTGCTTGATGATGGTGAGATGGGTTTATGGGAGTTTCGCCATCCTGTCAGATGCCAGAACCACTTGGTATTTACATTTCAAAAAAGCGATCTAATGGTCTTATCTTAGGCTATTAGCGCCAAAACCTGAGTATGCAGCTGCCACCAAACCACGCCAAAAACTACCGCTACAACCATTGACATCTTCCAAAACCATGCGCGCGACAGCTTAGATTTCAACACCAATGACACCACCATCCCAAACAACGCCCCAATCAATGCACCACCAATGTGCGCTGCATTGTCAATGCCTGGCAGTGAAAACCCCATCAGAAGGTTAATCGCCATCACAACGAATAGACTTTTGGCATTCAAGACGAACATCGTCGGTGCACGCATCACCGCTAGCACCAATAAGAATACACCAAGTCCCATGATGCCGCCCGACGCGCCTGCTGACAGCCCCACTGATCCACCTGCTTGTACATCCTGCCAAGTAATGAATAGATTTAACAGATTACCACCCACCGCTGACAACAAGAACAACATCAAAAACTGCCACTTACCAATGATCTGTTCTGTAACTTGTCCAAAATAGTACACAGCAAAACTATTAAAAAGCAGATGAATGATCCCAATATGTAAAAACACACTAGAAGTCATACGCCAAGGCTCATGCGTGAGCGACAACGGCAAAAAATTCGCCCCAAAGCGCAACAAATCACTCGTGCTAGGATTATCCATGCTAACACCTTGGGTGAGCTGGTATAAGGCAAACCCCACAAAAATCACAATCAACAACAAGGTGACGGGTGCTTTTATTAATAAATTCTGAAAGTTCATAAATCACATCAATACCAATTCAAGAATCAGCATTATACCCCTTTTTCAAACTATTATTTATTAATGATAATATTATTTAATTGAAAATTATATCTAAATAAAATAGATTATTATCTACTTAATAAAATGACTCGGTTATAATTCCCCATAAATTACATTATTGTAATAAATTCTTAACATTGCTACGCTTTGGACAGTCTTTGTTCAACTTTATTTATGTTCAACCAAGGAAAACCGCATGGCACAACACACACCCTTTCCAAAAACCAATAAAGTGCTGCTGGCGCTCATCATTCCTGCAATGATGGCTTATGGCACCCAATCGACCGCTCAAGATACTAACGAACCCGGAGTCACGCTAGATACTCTAAATGTCACCGTAAATGCTAAACCCAGAGAAAAAGTTGGCGAAGAGATCATCACACGCCGTGAGCTTGATGAGCAAAATATCCAAAACGCTCATGACCTCGTCCGCTATAATACCGAAGTGGACGTGGCAGAAGTCGGTCGCTATGGCAATAAAGGCTTTGCCATTCGTGGCGTAGACGGCAACCGTGTGGCGATGAATATTGATGGGGTGGCGTTGCCTGAGATTGAAAGCAATGAGCTGTTCTCCCCTTATGGCGACATCTATGAGGGACGGTTTAACCCCGATGTAGAGATGATGGGGTCAGTATCAGTAACTGCAGGCGCTGACAGCATTGTATCAGGTTCGGGTGCTGTGGGTGGCCCTGTCGCCTATAAAACCAAAGAGCCTGCCAGTATGGTTACAGGTGATGGTAATTTAGGCGGTTATGCCAAGGTTGGCTACACCGCCAAAAATGAAGAGCTTTTGACTGCTGTAGGATTGGAGGGTATGGAATAAGGCAGAGCTTTTACTCAATTATGCTCACCGTAAAGGTCATGAACTTAAAAATCACGATATGCGTAGTCATAATAAAGAACGTGAACATAATATCAATTATGATTTTGCAGGTAATGGTGAACTCGGTCGTGCTTCACAACCCCAATCCACCTTTTATCCCGACAGCTTGACTTACAAGCGTGATGGTGTACTAGGTAAATTTTATTACCACATTAATGACAGTCATCGTCTTGGCGTACAAGCCATCTACCAAAAACAAAAAAAACACACTCTTATGCGTATAGCAAAAGTGGCAGTTCGGGTTATCGCATGCCTGAGGACACCGAAGAGATGAAAAGTTATGGGCTAAACTGCCGCTTTTTGCCCAATGGCAGTACATGGTTGGAAAGCCTAGAAGCTAAATATCAGCATCAAGAAGTGCTGGGTATTGCTGACACTTGGATTTATTCAGGGTTTCCCACATTGTCCTTGGGCAGAAGAGAGTATCGCCCCACCGAAACCACAACCAACCAATTTAGGCTAGATGGTAAGTTCATGCCGATAGATTGGGGCAAATTTGGTACGCACCAATTTAGTGCAACCGCCACTTATAATAAGCAAGATTATAAAGCAACCAATATCAGCGCACTATATAACAGCGGTGGTGTAATGACACAGGCTACTCAACCTTATAAAGTCGTCTTTCCTGACGCAAGAAAGGACATTTATAGCCTAATATTGTCTGATGACATACATTTTAATGACCGTCTAAATGCCAAATTAGGCGTGCGTTATGATTACCACAAGGTTGCTCCTTACTTCCAAAATGACACCTATCTTGGTGATATTCGCACAAACGAACAAAATGAAGTTAGTACCTGCCCAGCCAATACCTACTTAGTATTTTGCCAAGATTATGTTAATGGCGTTTACAACCAAAAGCCATCTTTTGACAAATTTACCTATAGCGGTGCTTTTGGGTATCACATTGTACCAAATAAGCTTACCGCTCGCTATAAAGTTGGCACAGGATTCTTAGCACCCAACATAACACAAATGTACTCAGCCTTTCAGGGCTTTGCCACACAACAAATCATCAATCCCAATCTAAAACCCGAAACATCAGTCAACCATGAGTTAGAGCTTGAATTTAAACCCAATGATGTGCTGACACTCACAGGTTCTGCCTACCAAAGTGATGATAAAAACTTTATTCACACAAGTTATTGGGATAGATGGGATAGCAAAGCCAAAGCCACAAAATGGGGTTGCTCACAATCTACTTGTATCATTTCTGAAAATTTAAATGATGCTCAAATCAAAGGCTATAAATTAGGTGTACGTGCTGACATCTCAAAATACCTAGGCACAAATGACAGAATGTATCTAACACTAGATTATCACAAATCTAAAGATAAAGCCAAAGTAGTTGCTGACCAAGAGGCTGATGGCGTGCTAGAAATCAATACATTAGCTTCTGTACCTAGTAGTACCATCCTAGGTATGGATTATTATTTTGGTGATGATGATAAAGCCTCTTTGCATTTTAAAGCAAAATTCACCGAAGCCAAACGTCCTGACGAAACCAAATACGTCAAAGCGGTCAGAGATTGGGGTCGTGCTTCAGGCTATCGCGAAGAGGTAGCAACCTATGACCACCTTAATCGCATTAAAGATACTTGGGTATTTGACGTATATGGCAGTTATAAACTAGCCAAAGGGCTTACCTTGCAAGCTGGTGTGTATAACCTGACCAATTTACGTTACTATCCTTGGGAAAATATGCGTCAGTTTGGCAACAATCCTAGTATTAATAACTTTATGGATTATAGTAATATCCGCGGTAGTGCAGGTCATGGCTTCAACCGCTACACCGCCCCAGGTCGTAACTACGCCTTATCGCTCACTTATGAATTCTAATCATTTCTCAATAAAAAAAGCCAATCCATCGCGATTGGCTTTTATTTTGTTAACTCTATTTAGACGTGCAAATCATGCCCGCATCGGTCGCAGAACTTGGCGTTGGATGCATGGCCGAATTTACCGCACTTTGGGCAACTGATGGGATGTAGCTGTGGGCGCATGGTTCGGGTAAGCTCAGCGGTAAAAATCCCCGTCGGCACGGCAATGATCGCATAACCTGTAATCATGACCATCGATGCGATCGCCTGACCGATTGGGGTTTTTGGTGAGATGTCACCATAACCCACCGTCGTCAAACTCACAACCGCCCAATAAATCGACAGCGGAATACTGGTGTAGCCATTCTCAGGACCTTCAACCACATACATCACCGAACCAAAAATCGTCACAAGCAACAACAACGATAAGAAAAACACGATGATCTTATGCTGACTGGTCTTAAACGCCGCCGCCAAAAATCCCGCCTGCTGCATGTATGAGCGTAATTTAAACACCCTAAAGATGCGCAAAATACGCAGAATACGCACCACAAGCAGATACTGCGTGCCCACGAAGAACAAGCTTAGATAGCTTGGTAATAATGCCAGCAAATCAATAATCCCAAAGAAGCTAAATGCATAACGCTTGCGATTCGGCGCAGAATACAATCGCAGCGCGTATTCAATGGTGAAAAGAATAGTAAACAGCCATTCAGCATAAAAAAACAGCTGACCGTACTGCAGCCGCAAAATCAAAACACTATCGAGCATGACCACCGCCACCGACAATGCAATAGCAATCAGCAGCAGCACATCAAAGAACTTACCTGTTCGGGTGTCTGTGCCTTCGATGACGATGTGGATTTTCTCTTTTAAGGGCAGGCTTTTTTTGTAAACAGGGGCTTTCATGCAAGATAGAATGAGAGAAAGATGGGTGTATTTTATAATAAAGTTGGGGCTTGGGATAGTATTTTTACAAAATTCTTGTTATAATTGATACGTTTTAGGCTTTTTACATTTGATTTATCATGAGAATCATCATCTTAATGCTACCCCTTGTCCTGACCGCTTGCATGAACATGACAGATTTTTCTGAAAGTAAGCGTCAAACACCCCAAACCTACCCGACTTACGACCCAAATTGCCAACGCCATATCCCAGTCCCACGCACACCACAAGGCTATCCTGACATGAGTTCGCCTGAATATCAAGAAACGCATCAGCGTTTCTTGATTCGCACACATTGCCCCTAGCAAATATTGGCAAATTCGCCCAAACCTTGTATAATAACCTATTCTATTATTTTCATTTAAAAGGTGCATTCTATGGCAGGTCATAGTAAATGGGCGAACATCAAACATCGTAAAGCCAAACAAGACGCCGCAAAAGGCAAAATCTTTACTAAAATCATTCGTGAAATCGTATCTGCCAGTAAAGGTGGCGATCCAGACCCTGCCAACAACCCACGCCTGCGTGCCGTGCTAGAAAAAGCCAACGCCGCCAACATGACCAAAGACGTGATTAAGCGTGCGATTGAGCGCGGTCAAGGCGGCGGAGAAGGCGACAACGTCCAAGAGATTACCTATGAGGGCTATGGCGTGGGCGGTGTGGCAGTCATCGTTGAGACCATGACCGACAACGTAAACCGCACCGTGGGCGAGGTTCGCCATGCATTCAGCAAACACGGTGGCAACCTAGGCACATCAGGCTCAGTGGCGTATCTGTTCTCTAAGCGTGGCGAGATTATTTTTAATGACGTATCACTAGAAGACAAAGTCATGGAGGTCGCCCTAGAAGCAGGCGCGAGCGACATCGAGAATGACGGTGAAAGCCTGCTTGTCATCACAGAGCCTAATGACTTCGGCGCTGTGGTGGATGCCCTGTTGGCAGCCGATCTAAAAGCTGACAGTATGGAAGTTACCATGTCACCAAGCACCACCGCTGATATCAACAACATTGACGACGCTCAAAAAGTGCTAAAAATGATCGATATGCTAGAAGATTTGGACGATGTGCAAGAAGTCTATACCAACGTCAATTTTAGCGATGACGTCATGGCACAGCTTGATGCTTAATCACAAAACTTTTTGCCCATAAAACATCGCCCAAGTCCGTTTATGCAGATTTGGGCGATTTTACATTGATGATTTTTATAAAAATTCGTTATGACAAGGAAAACTCATGACCACCCTATCTAACTACGTCCGTTCTATCATCACCGCCACCGTCTATGACGTTGCCATTCGCACTCCGCTTGAACAGGCGGACAAATTATCCGCACGCTTTGGCAATGACATTCGCCTAAAACGCGAAGACTTACAGCCTGTATTTAGCTTTAAACTGCGTGGGGCATACAATAAAATCAGCCAATTATCAGACGAACAAAAAGCCAAGGGCATCATCTGTGCATCTGCTGGCAACCACGCCCAAGGGGTTGCCTACTCGGCAAACCGCCTAAAACTTAATAACCTAATCGTCATGCCAAAAACCACGCCCGACATCAAGGTGCAAGCCGTTAAAGCCTTTGGTGGTACGGTGTATTTGCATGGCGACAGCTTTGATGAAGCCAACCGCTTTGCCATAGACAAGGCAACAACGGACGGCATGACCTACATCGCCCCTTATGATGATGAGCTGGTGATTGCAGGGCAAGGCACGGTGGCGTTAGAACTGTCGCAAGACTGGCGAGACATGGAATACGTCTTTGTGCCTGTGGGCGGTGGTGGCTTGGTGGCAGGCATGTCGGCATTTTTAGGCGAGGTTGCCCCGCACGTCAAGGTCATTGCGGTGGAATCCGAAGGGGCAGCGTGCCTAAAAGTCGCCTTAGCAGACGGCAAACGCACTCGCTTACCACAGGTAAGCCTATTTGCAGACGGGGTGGCGGTCGCTCAAATCGGACAAATTCCTTTTGACATCGCCAATCTAACCAAATCAAACGGGCAAGGCAAGGTCATCGATGACGTGATAACGTGCAATAACGATGAAATTTGTGCCAGTGTGAAAGACATCTTTGAAGAAAACCGCCACATCGTTGAGCCGTCTGGGGCGTTGGCGTTGGCAGGGCTAAAAAAATACATCAAAGAGCATGACTTGACTGGCAAAAACTGCGTGGCAATCGTCTCAGGGGCAAATATGAACTTTGATCGCTTGCGTTATATTGCCGAACGCACCGAGATCGGCGAGAACAAAGAAGCGATTTTTGCGGTGAAATTGCTCGAACAGGCAGGGGCGTTTTTAGATTTTTGTCGCTGTTTACAGGGGCGAAACATCACCGAATTTAACTATCGCCTAGATGCTACCAGCCCCAATGTCGCCCAGGTGTTTGTCGGCATTGGCTTAAAAGACGGTCAAAAAGAGCGTGCCACGATTGTCGATATGCTAGATAAGGGCGGATACGAAGCTTATGACCTAACCGATGATGAAGTTGCCAAAACGCATATCCGCTATTTAATTGGCGGGCATGGGCGACTGACCGATGAACGCCTGTTTCGTGTTATGTTTCCCGAGCGTCCAGGGGCGTTGTTAAACTTCCTTGAAAAATTGGGGCAGGATTTTAACGTAACTTTATTCCACTATCGCAATCACGGAGCGGCGGAAGGGCGGATTTTGGTGGGGCTACAAGCCACGCCCACAAGCGGACGGCAAATCGTGGACGCACTGACCGAGATTGGCTATGAATGTGAAGATTTGACGGATAATGTTGGCTATGGGGTGTTTTTAAAATAAACCCAAAAAAAAAACACGGTAACACGGTAATTAGTTGCCGTGTCTTTTATTGCCTGCAGCAGCCAAAAAGTTTGTTCTTACAAAGAGTTTTTGTAAAATAAACTAGGCACCCAACCCAATGGAAAATTTTATGAAAAAACTTCTAAACCCCTTGTCATCGCCCTATCCCTTTTAACCTTATCCGCTTAACCTTATCCGCTTTGGCGTGTGAAAGACCGAAAGTGGCGGGGTATGATTATGTGCGTTGTTTAAAAGATGGCTTGGCAATTGCAAAGAAAAACAACAAATACGGTTATGTTGATAAAACGGGTAAAACAGCCATATCTTTTCAATGCAACTACTCTTGGGGATTTAAAAATGGCAAAGCCCTTGTAGAGCTAAATGGTCAGTATTTTCATATAGATAAAACAGGCAAACGCCTAGACTGACTCGGATTTTGGCATTTTTACCCCAAACACGCTGCCCACGCCCACTTCGCTCTGAATGCTTAAAGTCGCATGATAACGCGCAAGGGCGTGTTTGGCAATGGCAAGCCCAAGCCCACTACCGCCCGTCTTACGACTTCTACCCTTATCCACGCGATAGAATCGCTCGGTTAAGTGTCCCAAATGCTCAGCATCAATCCCTTCGCCATTATCCTGCACAAAAAACTCAATCTCATCACCCACAGACAGATGAACATGGACATCAGTGCTGTTGTCAGTGTGGCGAATGGCATTGAACACAAGGTTACTAAACACGCTATACAGCTCTTTGTACACCCCTGATACCCACACGTCAGGCGCGATGTCGCTGGTGATGTGGTGGTGGCTGCTGAGTGCTTTGGCGTCTTGGCAGATGCCTTCGATCAGCTCGGATAGATTGATGGGTTCGGCGTGCTCTAGGCTTTTTTGGTCGTTCTCTAAGCGGGATAAAGTAAGCAAGCCTTCGATCAAATCAAGCATCCTTGAGCTTTCTTTTTGCATGAGTCCAATAAACTCACGCTGCAATGGCTTATCAAGATCGTTATCCGCCAAGGTCTCAAGAAAGCCTTGAATGACGGTTAATGGCGTTCTAAGCTCGTGTGAGACGTTAGCGATGAAAGTATTTTTTGAGATATTGAGCTGCTCGCTGGCACTGATGTCATGCGCGATGAGCATGTTGGCGTTCGCCTCGATGGGAATCAAATTCATCAGTAGGGTTTTTTGATTCAAAGTCAGTTTATCGTCCACACTCCCCCCTTGTGCGATCGCTTTGTCCAAAAATAACGAAAATTCTTCATGATCAATCTGTTCTTTTAATGAAAGCTTGGATGGCTTGAGCCCCAGATATTCGTCAGCGCGGGCGTTTTTCCATTCGATGCCGCCTTTCTCATTCACGATAAGTACGGCACTTGGAATGGCTGCCATCATGCGATTTAGGCGGTGAATGGTATCTGTTAGGCGTTGTTTGCGCTTGGTTCGGCTGCGCTCTTCGATGGACAATTTATCAAAAACGCCCTGCCAGACACCGCCCTGCCCACTTCCCGACCCGATCGCCTCTGGCATCGCTTGACGTCTGTCGTTGAGCCATTTGGTCAATCGATGCAGATGAATGCTATGGTACACGCCCCAAGCCACCAGCACAATGATCGCAAAGATAAACCCAGCATAATCACCAACCATATAAAAGCCAAACACACCGCACAACAGCGCAAATGCCAATACCGCCAACATCTGCACCATCAGGCCTGACCTTTATCATTAAAGCTATAACCCACGCCGCGCACCGTTTCGATGTAGTGTGCCACACCCACCTCTTCAAGCTCGCGTCTTAGCCTACGAATGTGTACATCCACCGTCCGCTCTTCGATGAATACATGATCACCCCATACCAAGTCTAATAGCTCACCGCGGCTATAGATACGATCTGTGTGTGTCATGAAGAAATGCAAGAGCTTAAACTCTGTCGGACCAAAATGAATCGCCTTGCCATCGACTTTCACTTGATGCTCCTGCGGGCTTAGGGTCAGTCTACCAACTTGTACGATGTCGTCTGTCTTCTGCGGGGCGCGACGACGAAGCAACGCCTTGATGCGCGCCACCAGCTCTCGCGGACTAAATGGCTTGGTGACATAGTCATCTGCACCCAGATTCAGTCCAAGCTCCTTATCAGCCTCTTCGCCGCGTGCGGTCAGCATGATGATGGGCAGATCCTTGGTGCGCTCGTTCATGCGTAGCTCTTTGGCGAAGTCCACGCCAGACATCTTCGGCAGCATCCAATCAAGTAGAACCACATCAGGAAGACGATCATCGATGACCGCCTTAGCGCCTTCGGCACTTTCGACCAAGTTCACCTCAAATCCCGCCTGCTGCAAACCAAATTCAATCAGTCTTTGGATAGACAGTTCATCTTCTACGACAAGTATGCTTGGCATGACATATCCTTTTTTCTTGATATCAATACTAAAAATTCTGGAAAAAATGGTACATTCAATAGCTCAAATGTACCATCAATTTCTCAAAATGTGAAACAAAAAATTTGAGCGTATTAGCCGAATTTACCCGTGATGTAATCGTGGGTCGCCTGCACTTTTGGCTGAGTGAACATCGTGTTCGTCTCACCGATCTCGATCAGCTCGCCCAGATACATATAGGCGGTTTGATCAGACACACGAGCCGCTTGCTGCATGTTATGGGTAACGATGGCGATGGTGTAGTCATGCTTTAGCTCACCGATCAGTTCTTCGATGAATCCTGTAGAGATCGGGTCTAGTGCAGATGTCGGCTCATCAAGCAGTAGCACCTCAGGGCGGCAGGCTGCCGCACGTGCGATGCATAGACGCTGCTGCTGACCACCTGACAGAGAGTTGCCAGACTGCTTTAGCTTGTCCTTAACTTCCGTCCATAGCGCGGCTTTTTTTAGCGCCCATTCGACACGCTCATCCATGTCGGCTTTGCTTAGCTTTTCGTATAGTTTCACGCCAAAGGCGACATTGTCATAGATTGACATCGGGAATGGCGTGGGTTTTTGGAACACCATGCCCACCTTAGCGCGCAGCAGGTTCACATCCACATCAGCACCCAGAATGTCATTGCCATCAAGCAGAATCTTACCTGTGGTGTGGCTTTCGTTATACAGGTCGTACATGCGGTTGAAGCTACGAAGTAGCGTTGATTTACCGCAGCCTGACGGACCGATGAATGCTGTTACCTGATGTGCAGGGATGTCTAGGTTGATGTTCTTTAGCGCGTGGAATTTGCCATAGTAGAAGTTAAAATCCTTCACGCTGATCTTTGGCGCTTGGGCTGATGGTGCGATGATGTCAGAAGTTGGTAGGTTCATGGTTATTCTCAAAATTCAGTACAATGGTTTAAGTTAGTGTGACTTAGACTGCATGACACGTGCGATGATGTTCGTCGTCAATACAGACAATGCGATCAGTAGTGCCGCCGTCCATGCCAGAGCGTGCCAGTCAGCATAAGGACTCATGGCGAATTGATAAATCACGTTCGGCAAATTCGCCATCGGTGATGACATGTCAGTGCTGAAGAATTGGTTATTCAAGGCTGTGAACAGTAGCGGTGCAGTCTCACCTGAGATACGCGCAAGGCTAAGCAGTACACCGGTCATCACACCTGCTTTGGCGGCTTTTAGAGTAACCATGCTGACCAGCTTGTATTTAGGTGTGCCTAGTGCAAAGGCAGCTTCACGAAGCGCATTCGGGACAAGGCGTAGCATGTTCTCTGTGGTACGCACCACGACAGGAATCACCAGCAGTGATAATGCCAAAGAACCTGAAAAACCTGAGAACCGACCCTGTGGCACAACGATCAGACCATAGATAAATAGACCGATCACGATAGATGGTGCAGACAGTAGCACGTCGTTCATAAAGCGTGTGGCAGCAGCCAGTTTGCTATTACGTCCAAATTCCGCCAAATAAATACCACAAAAAATACCAATCGGCGTACCGATAAGCAGACCGCTGGCAGTAATCATAAGACTACCGATGATGGCGTTACGCAGACCGCCCTGCATGCCCGGCGGCGGTGTATCTAGGCTAAATACGTGCGCACCAAGCCCCGTGATGCCCTCATAAAATAGCGTATAAAAAATCCAACCAAGCCAGAACAAGCCAAACGCCATCGCCACATAAGCGAACAAGAGCGAGCCTTTATTGATCAGGCGGCGGCGTGTATAGATGGCATTGTCCGATGTCTTATTCACCGCAGGAAATAGTGGCGTATCTAGACGTGGCACGTTAACTTTTGGTTTATTGGCGACTTCGATTTGCATGGGTTTTTCCTTTTATTTACAATTTGACGGTTTGATTGGCTTATCGGCCTTCGTTCTTGGTCATTCTCATGAGCATAAGCTTTGAGATACACAGCACGATGAATGTAATGATGAACAGGATCAAGCCTAAGAACAGCAGCGATGATACGTGCATTGGGTCGATGGCTTCGGCGAATTCGTTGGCAAGTGCTGAGGTAATCGATACGCCAGAGCCGAACAAATCCAGGCTTAGGTTGAAGGTGTTACCGATGATGAATGTCACCGCCATCGTCTCACCCAGCGCACGTCCAAGACCCAGAATGATGCCGCCGACAACACCTGACTTGGTATAAGGCAGTACCACACTGCGGATCACTTCCCAGCGGGTTGCACCCAATCCATAGGCAGACTCTTTTAGCATGGGTGGTGTCACTTCAAAGACATCTCGCATGACAGATGCGATGAATGGAATAATCATGATCGCCAAAATCAAACCTGCTGCCAAGATACCAATGCCCATCGGCACGCCTGAGAAGAGCTTATCAAGTACAGGAATCTGACCGATGGTCTTGGCAAGTGCAGGCTGAACATGGTCTGCAAAGATCGGCGCGAACACGAATAGACCCCACATACCATAAATAATCGAAGGAATACCTGCTAGCAGCTCAATACAGATGCCTAGGGGTTTTTTTAGGAATTTTGGGCAAAGCTCGGTTAAGAAAATGGCAATACCGAAGCTTACAGGTGTGGCGATACCCAGCGCGATGATGGATGTCAAGATCGTGCCATAAATCGGTGCCAATGCGCCATATTCACCAGCGACAACATCCCAGTTGCTCGACGTTAGGAAGTCAAAGCCGAACTTTTGGATGCTGGGCCAAGCACCGTAGATGAGAGATACCAAGATACCACCCAAAATAAGCAGAACCAATGTGGCGAACAGTCGAGTCGTTCCGACAAATACCTTATCGTACAGCTGCTCGCGTTTTAATTTTTTGGCAAGGACATTATCCATGAAAAGCGTCTCCAATCACGCTTAGATACATCACAACATTCAATGAAAAATCATAAATAAAAGAAAAAACCACCATAGCGATGGTTTTTTCTTGTTTAGGCTTAGTTGCCTACGTATAGTGGTTTACCATCTTGACCAACCACTTGCTCCCACTCTTTACGAACTAGGTCTTTTACGTTCGCTGGTAGTGGCACATAGTCAAGACCTTTTGCCATGTCGTCACCCTCTTTAAATGCCCAATCAAAGAAAGTCAGAGCGGCTTTGGTGTTGTCTAGGTTAGCTGGGTTCTTGTGAACTAGGATGAAAGTTGCTGACGCCAGTGGCCATGCGTTGTCGCTTGGTTGGTTGGTTAGAACTAGGTTAAAGCCCTTGGTGCTTGACCAATCAACATCTGCTGCTGCCGCGAATGTCTCTTGTGATGGCTGAACGAATTGACCCGCTGCGTTTTGAAGCTGGGTGTGCGCCATGTTGTTTTGTTTTGCGTATGCATATTCAACATAGCCGATCGAGTTCTTCACACGACCTACATACGTTGCCACGCCTTCGTTGCCTTTACCTGCTGTACCAGTTTGAGCGGTTGGCCACTTAACTGTCTTGTCTGCGCCTACAGTGTCTTTCCACTTGGTAGATACTTGGCTTAGGTAGTTGGTGAAGATGAAGCTTGTGCCCGAACCATCAGAACGGAATACGGTCACGATGTTCTCATCAGGTAGGGTTAGGTCTGGGTTTAGCTCAGCGATTTTTGGGTCGTTCCACTTAGTGATGTCGCCTAGATAGATTTGAGCCAGAACGTCGCCAGTTAGCTTTAATGCGCCAGCTTCAACGCCTTCGATGTTCACGATTGGCACAACACCACCGATCACGGTTGGGAACTGCACTAAACCTTCTTTATCAAGCTCTTCTGCGCTCATTGGCGAGTCGGTCGCACCAAAATCAACCGTCTTAGCCACGATTTGCTTCACGCCGCCAGATGAACCGATTGATTGATAGTTAACTTGACCGCCTGCTTTTTCTAGGAAGCCTTGCGCCCATTGTACATAGATAGGTTGTGGGAATGATGCGCCTGCACCTGTTACGTTCATTGCAACTTTATCAATTGCAGCCGCAGGAGCGGTAGCGTTTTCTTGTGGTGCTGCAGCCGCTGGTGCTTGCTCTGCACCTTCTTTTGCTGGTGCTGCTTTATCTTGGCAACCTGCTAGAGTCATCGCGCCTAGTGATAGGCATAGTGCTGAGATGATGAACTTATTTGCTTTCATATTATTACCTTGTGAAAAGTTGTCCCGCCATGGGTGTTAAGGAGATACCACTAACTTACTGGCGCTAAGTTTAACAACCAAAAATGACAGTTATATGACAAGTAATTTATTTTTTAGTTTTTGTATGACAATGTTGTTTTTTGGTAAATTTGGTTCAAATACCCGAAAAATTTCCCATCTTTTCCGACCAAGCCAATTTATCTTACTTTTACCATCATGGTAAAAACCCTGTGATTGTTTTCATCGATGATTTCCCCCCCAAATTGCTAAATTTTTAGTATAATAATCGGTTTAATTTTATTCATTCGTAAGAGCCGTCATGACTATCCAATCCCTACTTCACACCCACCTACAAACCGCCATGATAAACGCAGGGGCGGACAAAGACACCGACCCTGTCATCAAGCAATCAGGCAAGCCCCAATTTGGCGACTACCAAGCCAATGGCGTGATGAGCGTCGCCAAAAAACTTGGCACAAACCCACGAGAATTTGCCCAAAAAGTGCTTGATGAGCTGGAAAATAGCCAAGCCTTGGACGGCATTGCCGAAAAATTAGAAATCGCAGGGCCGGGCTTTATTAACATCTTTCTTGACAATGATTTTCTAGCCAAGTCCGCCCATACCGCTCGCACGTCCGACCGCTTGGGCATTACGTCCGACCACACCGAGACAGTTGTCATTGACTATTCGTCGCCAAATGTCGCCAAAGAAATGCACGTTGGGCATTTGCGTTCTACCATTATTGGCGACAGCTCGGTACGTGTGCTTGAATTTTTGGGCGACACCGTCATTCGTGCCAACCATGTGGGCGACTGGGGGACGCAGTTTGGTATGCTCATCGCCTACCTTGAAAAAATGCAAAATGAAAATGCGTCCGATATGGAATTATCCGACCTAGAAGCCTTTTATCGTGATGCCAAAGCAACTTATGACAGCGATACCGACTTTGCCGAAAAAGCTCGTGGCTATGTGGTCAAACTCCAAAGTGGCGATGAATATTGCCTTGCCATGTGGCAAAAACTCGTTGCCATTACCATGAGCCAAAACCAAGCCAGTTACGAACGCCTAAACGTAACCCTAACCGATAAAGACATCATGGGCGAGAGTCTATACAACCCCATGCTCCCTGACATCGTCAAAACCCTAAAAGACAAAGGCGTGGCGGTAGAAGATGACGGGGCGACTGTGGTATATCTGCCCGAATTTAAAAACAAAGAAGGCGAGCCACTTGGTATCATCATTCAGAAAAAAGACGGCGGATTTTTGTACACCACCACCGACATCGCCGCCGCAAGCTATCGCTATCACACCTTGCACGCTGACCGTGCCATTGTCTATTCTGACACTCGTCAAGCCCAACACATGGCACAGGCGTGGGCGATTGCACGGCTTGGCGGATTTGCGCCTGATACGTTCAAATTAGAACATCACAATTTTGGCATGATGCTTGGCAAAGACGGCAAACCGTTCAAAACTCGCACAGGCGGTACGGTCAAACTTGCCGACCTGCTTGATGAAGCGGTTGCCCGTGCCACCGTCTTGATAGACAGCAAAAACCCAGACGTAACTGCCGATGAGCGGACGGCACTCATTGATGCGGTTGCCATTGGGGCGGTCAAATATGCCGACCTATCCAAGCACCGCACGACCGATTATGTGTTTGACTGGGACAGTATGTTAAACTTTGAAGGCAACACCGCCCCTTATATGCAGTACGCTTACACCCGTGTGCGTTCTATTTTTGCCAAAGCAGGGGTAAATCCTGACACACTAACAGGCGAGATTGTCATCACGGACAACAAAGAGCGAGCGTTGGCGGTCAAATTGCTACAATTTGAAGAAGCCCTACGCCAAGTCGCCAAAGACGGTACGCCCCATGTGTTGTGTGGCTATCTGTATGAATTGGCTGGGATTTTTTCATCGTTTTATGAAGCCTGCCCGATACTGTCGGCAGATGACGACACCAAAAACAGCCGTCTGCAACTGGCAGATTTGACCGCTAAGACCTTAAAAACGGGCTTGGATTTACTCGGCATTAAGACGGTTGAGAAAATGTAATTGATAAATTCAAGATTGCCATTGGGTTATCCTAATGGCAATTTTTTAAATTGGAAGCACTTATGTTTGACAAATTTGGCAATATGAGCACCGACAATTTAAACATTACCACCCTGCCCCATTGGTCATTTGGCGACAGCCCCAAAATGGCGGACGAACTTGTAGGGCTTGTCCTAGACGGCAAAAAGCGAGCCACTTGCACCGCTCTGCATTGGCATTTGGACGAGCCAGCTTATCCCGTTGGTAGCCTGCAAGTCATCACAGACGGACAAAACCGCCCACGCTGTGTTATCCAAAACACCACCCAATTCATCATTCGCTTTTGTGATGTTGATGAAAAGTTGGCACGTCAAGAAGGCGAAGGCGATTTGTCGCTTGATTTTTGGCGGACGGCTCATCAAGAATTTTTTGAGCGGTTTGGGGTATTTGATGATAAAATGTGGTTGTTGTTTGAAACCTTTGATGTTATAAAAATACTGGACACCCCATGAAAAATCAACCCAACAAAGAACCCCAAGCCCTAAATAAAGTCCGTGCCGACAAATGGCTGTGGGCGGCACGATTTTTTCGCACTCGCACCCTTGCCAAAGAAGCGATAGAAGGCGGAAAAGTCCACATGAACGGTCAAAAAATCAAAACGAGCAAAGAGCTACAAGTGGGTGACACCCTAACCATTCGCCAAGGTCATGCCAGCGTCCAAGAACAAAAAACCATCATTATCAAAGCCTTATCTGACAATCGGGGCAGTGCTACCATCGCCCAAACGCTATACGATGAGACGGATGAGAGCATTACCACCCGAGAGTTTTTTGCCGAGCAACGCAAATTACAAAACCTTGCCAGACCATCCACCAAACCCGACAAAAAACAACGTCGGGACATTGAGAAATTTAAAAATAATTGGTAATTTAAATATATTTGAATACACCAAAACAAAAAACACCGTACATAAATACGGTGTTTTTTTGTTTCTAGCTTTTAGATTATTTAGCCAGAACGTACCCTGTACCAGCGCCAACCACTGCACCAACTGCAGCGCCTTTACCGATGTCTTTACGATCACCATCGCTGCGGCTTAATGCGCCGATAGCTGCGTCTGCCATTGTGCTGGCAACAACAGAGTTGCGTGCTTGTGGGTCGTTAGCATAAGGACCGCTTGCGCAAGCAGTTAATAGTACAGTTGCACTCAATGCAGCAGTTGTTAATAATTTACGATTCATAAGATTCTCTCTTAATGTTTGGCATCATTTGCCTTGTTGTTGCCACCCTTGGGTAGTTAAATTCAAAAGAAATACAAATGTACTCTTTGGCTAATTTTGATGAAATTCCAAGAAAATTAGTTGTCTTAACAATAATCTTAAGTATATTTTATGGGATTATTTGTCGTACATTTGGTGAAGATTATTGCTAAAATCTCACGACATCACCAAAAATAGTCCAAATAATCGCACTCATTCTCAGTGCAATTTATGTTAAAATGGGTCAATTTAACACCGAAGAATTCGAATAATTATGCAGCCAACCTCCATCCTTTTTGTCTGCCTTGGCAACATCTGCCGAAGCCCTTCTGCTGAAGCAGTGATGACACACATTGCACGCGATGCTAGGCTAGACATTCGCTTTGATTCTGCAGGCACAGCAAGCTACCACATTGGTAATCCTCCTGATCCCAGGGCCATCCAAGTGGGTAAAAATTTAAACTACGATCTATCCATGCTGCGCGCTCGCCAAGTTACAGCGCAGGATTTTTATGATTTTGATGCAATCTTTACGATGGATGAGAGTAATCTGACCAATCTACTTAAAATCGCACCCAGCAATGCCACCGCCAAAGTCATGATGTTCGATGATAAGGCAGTCGCCGATCCTTATTATGGCGACGTGAGCGATTTTGATGCGATGTTTGAACATATTGAACAAGCAAGCAGACGCTGGATTGATACATGGAGAGGTGGCGATCATCGTGGCTGACATTCTCAATCATTACGACCTATCGCACAACAACACCATGGCGCTGTCTTGTACCGCGCGACATGCGATGATTCTAGATAGTAGCGACACACTGGCTGACGACATACGTCATGCCATTGATTTTGCGGCGCAGCACAGCCTACCCTTATTTGTGCTGTCATTTGGCAGTAATGTCATCTTGCCAAATGAGCTAAATGCGCTCGTACTTCTACCTAGAATAAAAGACATTAAAGTCCTTGATGATAACGCCGATAGCGTCACATTAGAGGTCGCCTGTGGTGAGGATTGGCACGAATTTGTACAAGCCTGCTTAGATAAAGGCTATTACGGACTTGAGAATCTGGCACTCATCCCGGGGCTGGTGGGTGCTTGTCCTGTGCAGAATATCGGCGCTTATGGCGTGCAAGTCTCTGATTTTATTACTAAAGTCATCGCTTATGATTTGACTGATGGTCAAAGACATGAGTTTGGGGCGGATGCTTGTCAGTTTGATTATCGACACAGTTTTTTTAAGGACAACGAAGGTCGTCATCTTATCAGTCATGTGATATTTAAGCTTCATAAAAACGAGTGCAAAACTCTAACCAACTATGGTGATCTGTCCGTCATGGCGCAGGATTTCGCCACTAAAAACGTTCGAGACCTACCGCATCCTATCGATGTCTTTCATGCAGTGGTTGCCATCCGAGAGAGTAAACTGCCCAGCCCTGCTGTTCTGGCAAATTGCGGCTCATTCTTTCAAAACCCTATCATCCCGATAGCGCAATTCAATACCCTAAAAGCTGAATTTCCCGACCTACCAAGCTATCCGATTGACGATCAAGTCATCAAAGTGCCAGCAGGCTGGCTGATTGATAAAGCTGGATTAAAAGGCAAAGGCATCGCCCCCATCCTAACACACAAAAAACAAGCTCTCGTACTAACCAATCATGCGCCTTATACTGCCACACAGGATGACATCCGCACCACTCAGGATTTTATCGTGCGCACCGTGCAGGACAAATTTGGTGTTACTTTGGTTCGCGAACCTGTGTGGGTGAAGTAGACTATCATGCAATCTTGGCGAAGATTTCTCACCCAGCTATGGCGAATGGTATTGTGCTTGACACTGACAGCACTGATTGTCGCTGTATTGCCATTTACACCAATTTTTGCCAATGTTAGTGTATTTTTCTTAGATGCCTTTAGTAGGGTGACGCTAAGCAGCCCAAAAAAACCAATCGCCATCACGGTACTGGGTGGCGGTCTGACGCGAGACGATGGACGCATTATTTTAAATCACTATAGCCAATCTCGCATTAACAGCACCTATCAGTTGCACAAAGACACAGAACTACCCATCATCACAAGTGGTGTAGAGTCGCCTTGGTTTGACGACTATCTCAGCAGTCTAAGAAAGTCCGTCACCGCCAGCGATAATGCCAGCATGAACACTTGCGAAAATGCCATCTTCACCGCCAAGCTGCTTGATCATCACGAGCTTCCAAAAAGCATCTATCTGGTCACTGACCGCTATCACATGGCGCGTGCCAGACGCCAATTCGCTCGCGCAGGTGTCGATACCACCCCACACCCCGCCCCGCTATTCATGCCGCTACGATGGAGAGACCCTAAGAATAATCTCATCCATTCGCGCCGCGCTATTTATGAGATCGCCGCTCTGGCGCGCGATATCTTTCGCCCACAAGAGAACTGTCGAACCGCTGATCAGATCACCCTAGAAGAGATCGGCACACCCAGAAGAAAACCCAGAATCTTCTCACATAACTAATCTCCAAAAAAATAAGCAGCCAAAAGACTGCTTATTTTTTATCCTAGCGGAGGCTTAGATGTTACCTTCTGCTTCTGCTTGAGCTTGTAGATAAGCTTGATCGAAGTTCACAGGTGCCAGCAGTAGCTGAGGGAAGCTGCCACGAGATACCAGATCACTGATCACTTCACGGGCATATGGGAATAGGATATTCGGGCAATAGGCTTGCTGCAAGTGAGCCAAATCTTCTTTAGGAATGTTGCGTAGCAAGAAAATACCCGCCTGCTGCACTTCTGCGATGTATGCTGTGCTGCCACCGTTTTTTACGGTAACACTAACTGTCAGAACGATTTCTTTGTGATCTTCATCAAGGTCGTTCGATGCAGTTGCTAGGCTGATGTCCATCTCTGGCTGCCATTCTTTGGTGAATACGTCTGCATTCGGCACTTCAAAAGAGATGTCCTTAACGTAGATACGCTCAAGACCTAGCTGTGGTTGTGCTTGTTCTGTCATGTTAAATTCCTATGATTATCTGGTTAAAGTAATAAAAAAGCTTAGCTGTTTAGCATCGCATCAAGTTCACCGCTTTGATTAAGCTTATTAAGCTGATCAAAGCCACCGATGAATGTCTCGCCGATAAAAATCTGTGGCACGGTGCGATAGTTATTCGTCTTGGCTGCCACTTCTGCACGCTCTTGACTACTCATGTCGTACACACTTGTAGAGACGTAATCTGCGCCTTTATCGTCAAGTAGCTTTAGCGCAGCGCGGCAGTATGGGCATTCTTCTTTGATGTATAAGGTTGCTTGTGTCATTGGATTCACTTATTAACAGTTGTGAATGATAAAATGGTCAAAATAACCAATTCTTATTTTTATCAATTGGGCCAAAAAATACATTTTCAAGCCCAAAGTGTTATTTTTTCACTTTTGCTACAGCCAATGGAAGCCCTGCCGCCTGATAGCCTTGGATACCGCCTGACAGTCGCATGAAGTTTGGCTTACCCACTAGGCTTACCGCAGCGCCCGATTGCATACCAATATCGCACACAAAAATCACAGGTTCTTCGATGGCACGCAGCTCATCTAGGTGGTTTTTTAATTCATTAAAAGGAATGTTGCGACTCCCTGAAATGTGCGATACTGCGAATTTATTGGCAGGACGAATGTCGATCACGCACGCACGATGGTTGTTCACCAGCAGGCCCAGCTCACTTGGCGGAACTTTTCTCCCGTTACGCTTACCCTCCACCATAAAAAACGCGATGATTAGTACCGCCAAAATACCAAATAAAATCGGGTGATTACCCATGAATGTAAACCAACGTTCCACGTTCGCTCCAATTTAAAAAATTCAAAAGCTTTATTATACCGATAAGTACATAAAATTGCACTTATTTTGCCATATTTCTGGCGGATAACGCCCCCATTTTGGCTTCTGCCACCAACTCATTAAAACTCTCAACGCGTCGCCCAAGAATCTCGCCGTCAGCCACCGCTTGCCAGAGCGCACAGCCTTTGGCATTCGGCGCGTGATTACAGTCGCGGAACTGACACAAGCCATTTAAAGCGATCAACTCATCAAAGCCTGCCATGATGTCATCCGCCGACAGATGCCAGATGCCATATTCACGAATGCCAGGCGTATCGATGATGCCGCCTTTATCCAGGTCGCCATCATCAAATGGCAGCAGGCGGCTGGTCGTCGTGGTATGCTGACCTAACTGCGAGCCGATGGAGATGATGTTGGTGGATTGATTGGCATCGGGTAGGATTTGATTGATCAGACTGGATTTGCCCACACCAGACTGTCCTGCGAAGATGGTCAGCTTGTCTGCCAACTGAACCCTTAATTCATCCAGACCATCATGGCTTAGGCTTGACGTCTGAATCACGTCAAAGCCGTACTGCTCACCGATCGCTTGATATTCTTGATAAATCTGCCTAACCTCCTCAAAGTCATCCAGGAGATCTGCCTTATTTAGCACCAACAGCGGTCTGACACCGCTTAGTCGTGCCACCAACAGATAACGATCGATTAGATTGGTCGTAGGCTTAGGCAATGGTGCAAATACGATGGCAAGCGTCTCAACATTCGCCGCCACGGGCTTAACTTTATTATATCGATCAGGGCGGGTGATGAGCGTATGTCGCTCAGACAACACCTCAATTCGCCCCATGCCTGCGGTTGTATCCACGCTGAATTTTACGCGGTCGCCTGCTGCCATCATCGGTAAATTGGTTCGCGTATGACAGCGCCAAACATCACCAATCTTCAATGTATTCGGCGTAGCATCTTGGGGAAAGTCAGGCAAAACATCAGGAAAATCAGTGATCTGCACATCAAGCTGCTTACCGAAATGCGATACAATCACTCCCGACACGAGAGTCCCATCATCGATGAGCGTGTCTTGGTTTTTTTGGATTTGACGGGTTTGGTTTTTGGTGAGTTTACGGCGGCGTATTAAGGACATAAATGACTTATTTGCTTATAAATTCTTTCATTCTAACGTAAATTCATCATTTGAACAATTTTTTATGGCGATTTAAAGTAATAAAAAAACCATCTAATAAATAGATGGTTTTTATATGATGGCGGAAGCTGAGAGATTCGAACTCTCGGTGGGCTACAAACCCACGCCGGTTTTCAAGACCGGTGCATTCAACCGCTCTGCCAAGCTTCCTAAGCGGTATTTCCCATAAAGGGACAAAATCAAGAATAATGGCGGAAGCTGAGAGATTCGAACTCTCGGTGGGCTACAAACCCACGCCGGTTTTCAAGACCGGTGCATTCAACCGCTCTGCCAAGCTTCCGTAGGCGTGTATTATAGCGGTTTTTTATGAAATTGCAAGCGTTTTTTAAGTTTTTACAAAAATTTTATGGCATCCGTTAAGATTTCAATCCCATGGCATAAGTCGCCACCAAAGGCTTAATTCCTGGCACTTTATCAAAGGCGATCAAACCCACATTGCGCATGAGCTTCATCACAGGATTAGGATGGGTAAAGCTACCAACGACCATATCACAGAACTTGATGACGCGCTTTTGGTCTTTTTGGCGCGCCTGCTCATAAGCACGAAGATTGGCATAATTACCAAAATCATAATCCGCATGGCGATTTTTCTCGTGCGCAAGCATATTTGCCAAGGCGTGTGCATCTCTTAGGCACAGGTTAAAACCTTGACCCGCCACAGGATGTAGGGTGTGTGCTGCATTTCCCATGATGACGCAGCGCCCGACCACCTGTCTGTGCGCCAATACTCGGCTCAGTGGATAAGCACCACGGCGCCCCACCGCCACGAAGCGACCCGCGTCACTGCCAAATACTTCTTGCAAAGTATTCATAAAATACGCATCGTCATTGAGATAGCGCTCTTCTTCACCTGCCTTGCAGATGAAGACAACCGAACGACGATAGCCTTGCGTTGTACCATCCATGCCATCGCCATGTCCATCTGTTAGCGGCAGTACCGCCAACGGTCCGACAGCGGAGAATTTCTCAATGCCGATGTGACCATGTGGCTTATCAGTCTGAGCCACGCCAACGATACCTACCTGACCATAGTCGTGTGTATCTACGCCGACCTTAAGGATCTGACGACTGATAGAATCTCGCCCATCGCACGCCACGATCAAGGGTGCGGACAGCTCTTTGGTTTTGCCATCTTGGTTAAACACAACCATCGCAAGCTTATCATCTTGGCGAATGTCGGTGACATTCGCGCCATCGATGAGCGTGATGAACTCACTCGCTTGCACCGCCAACAGCAGCTGACGACCAAGCCAAGCATTCTCCATCACTTGCCCAAAGCTCTCCACACCTTCAGCAGTCTTATCAAGTTTTGCCCGCCCAAAACTGCCAAGCTCACTGATCTCCACGCCATCGATTCGGCAGGCATGGCTCTGCAAGCTCTCCCACAACCCTATCTCGGTATAAATCTGCACCGTACGTCTTGATAGCGCAGTATTGCGACTGTCTAGATATTCAGAACGAGCAACATCATCATCCGGGCTGATGGTCGGGTATTTAAACTGCTCGATGAGCGTACTATAAATACCATGATGCGCCAACAGTAGCGCAAAAGACAGCCCAACTTGTCCACCGCCAATGATTAGCACATGGTTATTAACGTAGTTATTATTGTTGTTCGTGTCATCATAAATTTGATTGGTTTCACTCATTGCTATACATCCTCAAAAAACTGCCTAAATTGTATCACAGTCCACCCTAAAGTCGATGCACCAGAAGGATTATTTTAAAATCCATCAATCAGCTTTTGATGGTGGCAGTAATTTGATGCAAATCAACACAAAAGCGCATGGCAAGCCCCAGAAATCATGCTACAATATCCACTTTTAACCCCAGAACACCATGAATACTCAGCCCACCACCCTTCGACAGCCCACTTTCATTGAGAAATTCACCGTTGCGATGATTGGGTTTTTTGCATTTTTGCAGGTGTATTCGGTGCAGGCGATCTTACCTGTACTGATGGCGGATTTTGTCGCATCCGAGATAGCAATTGGCGTGGCGGTTGGGGCGACAGTGATGGCCATCGCGCTGATGTCGCCATTCATGGGCATGCTGTCCGATGCCTTTGGACGAAAGATATTCATCGTCGGTTCGCTGTTATTACTCGCCATACCGACCGGCATGATTGGGGTGAGCGGTACGGTGGATGAGCTGTCAATATGGCGATTCTTGCAGGGGTTGGCTGTACCAGGTATTACGGTGGTGCTGATCGCCTATGTTAGTGAAGAGTACAGCAGTCATGTGGCGCAGATGATGAGTCTATATGTGGCAGGGACGGTACTTGGCGGCTTTAGCGGGCGGTTTTTTGCAGGGCATCTGCACGAACTGATTGGTTGGCGCTATGGCTATGGCGTCATGGCGGTCTGCACACTCATCGGGGCGTTGTGGGCATTCAAAGCCCTACCATTATCAAAAAACTTCATCAAAAGCGATAACTTTAAACATTCGCTTGCTTTATTATTATCACACACCAAGAACCTACAGGTCATGAATGCCTGCCTATTGGGCGGCTGCGTCCTGTTCTCGCTCGTGGGCTGCTTTACCTTTATTAACCTACATCTGGCGGATGAGCCATATCATCTAAACGCCTCTCACCTTGCTAATATCTTCTCTTTATACTTAATCGGCATGATCATCACTCCTTTGTCAGGCAAATTCATCGCCAAGTTCGGCATGACCAATGTCATCATCGGCGCGGTGATCTGTTCTATGATTGGTCTGTTTATCACATTAAGTGCGCCGTTATGGCTGATCATTGTCGGACTGACTGTCATGTCGTCAGGGGTGTTCATCACACAAGCAGCCACCATCAGCTATATCGGCATTCATGTTACCGAAGGTCGTTCGCTCGCCTCAGGACTATATTATATGGGCTACTACGGCGGTGGCAGTATCGGCGCATGGGCGTGTGCGATTGCCTACGCCAAAGGCGCGTGGGGGCTTACGGTGGCAATGATCACCGCCGTGCAGGTGGTGGCTTTGGTGGTGGTGTGGGTACTGATGAGAAGGTAGGGTTAGAAGTAGGATTAGATAGATTGCTAACTGCAACCAAAACAAAACGACAACTTAACATAAATAACTACTAAAATCTCAGCATTGCAATTCACAACTTCTTCCGAATCGCCTTTGCAATCTCATAAGCCAAATTGACAGGCACAGCATTGCCAATCATTTTATAAGCATCATTTAAATTTTGATAAATAAATACAAAATCATCAGGAAAACCTTGCACCCTTGCCACTTCTCGCACCGTCATTCGCCGATACAAATGCTCTTTGCCCGCCACAAATTCAAATTTATCAGCTTCTACTTTTTGCATTTTGGGGGCTTGTGGGTGTAATTGACATTGCCGTCCAGACGCTTGCACGGTAAAACCTTGTTCATTCCACGCTTTGACACGATTTCGGCTCATAAAAATGGGCGAAAACCCGCCAATAAAATATTCATTATGATTAACGGCTTGTGGATTTTTTTTATTATTTTCCAATGCAGGAATGGCGGTTTCTTGCAAATCCCAAATAATGTCTTTTAAAGTAATTTTATCTTTATCGTGGGTGGTTGAACCGATTGGAAATTCAAAATGGATATTTAAATCTTTTCTAAATCCAATATAAAAAACCCGCTTGCGTTCTTGTGCCACGCCATAATCTTTGGCATTAACCATTGTTAAAGTAACATCATAACCGCATTCATCAAAGTGTTTTAAAATATTTTTTACCGCTTGATTATGGCGATTGGCAAGCATTCCACTGACATTTTCCGCCAAAAAGAATTTGGGCTGTTTATTTTTTAAAATACGAATATAATCAAAAAATAATTGCCCACGAGCGTCATCAATGCCACGCAATGCCCCTGCTTCTGACCACGATTGACACGGTGGTCCGCCAATAATGCCGTCAATATCATCGGGAAAATCACTTTCTTTGATTTGGCGAATATCGCCTTCTATGAGTTTGGTTTTGGGGTGATTGGCTTTAAAAGTTGCCCAAATGCTTTTGTCGTATTCATTGGCAACCACAATATCAAACCCTGCTTTTTCAAACCCTAAATCCAATCCGCCACAACCGCTAAATAAACTGATTATTTTCATTTTACTCACACTACTCATACACATATCTCATTAAACAGTTATTCTCATGTATATCATCTGTATTTTTAACGCCCAATTCCTGCAAACAAGTTAATAATTTCTTAGCTGAATCCAAGCCATTAAATGTAAGCGGTCTATCAAATACCAAATTCGGCACAAGCTTATTATCTTGGACGGACCACTCTACCTGCACTGCAAGCGAGCGATTACCATCATATTTAGATTTAAAGGTTCGGTAATTTAACGCTTTACAGGCAAAATAGATATTTGGACAACGCTGAATATATTCATCTATACTTTCCAATTTGCTCAATACATCTTCAACATCATCAAAATCATCGCCAGTCAAGATATAATTTGCTACACCCGAATTTGGAATCACCTCCCCATTAACGAAAGCATTTTTCTTATTTACTGATAAATTATTTCCACTTAATACATCTTGATATTGCTTATGACTCAAAATAATCTGACCAGATAATTCTCCACTTAGCTTATTCATTAACTCGAACTTCCATCCAAGCGTAATCGCTCCCATCTCCGTTCTTTTAAATTTTGATTTAAAGATAAGCTTTCTACCTGTGAACTGAGATTGAATTTGGATTGTTGAATTTTTAATGACATCCCTCCAATCATCGCCAAATAATTGTTCAGCACGCTCAGCTCTAATTTTATTTTCAAGAAAATCAGCATTATCCTTTTTGTAAGAAATTTTAACTTCGCGACTATCATTTTGATTTTGAAGTAAGATATAAATATCGGTTTTCGCTTCGCCACTGGTCGGTCTAGGTTTACCAACTGATGTCACAGTATATTTTTGCCCTTGAAAATTTACACTTTCGCCAACAACAAACAAGCTTTCAATCCATCTTTCTGATTTACTAAAATTAGTCACAATAGACTCCATGCAATTATACCAAAATTGTTGCTTATAATCAACAATTACATATCTTGAAAAAATTCACAAAATGACACATCTAGTGTATTTAAAATCTTTTCTAAATTTTTTAAGGAAGGATTGCGTTTGCCTGACTCAATTCCTGCCAAATAAGTGCGATCAATATTTGCTTGTAAGGCAAATTTCTCCTGACTCAGTCCTTTTGCCTTGCGAAGTTCACGCACTCTCATGCCAACCTGCTGTAAGATCATACACACCTACTTATTTATAATGATCGGAGCTGTGAAATTATCCTTTTTTGTTGTCTATAAAACAACGGATTATAAGCAACAAAAAAATTCTTTTGTTAGTTTGTAAGACTCATTTGGTTTTTAAAATCCATATGCAATCAAAGTACATACCCAGAACCCACACCATTTTTCATCACTATATGAAAAATTTTCATTAGCAATTTCCCCAAAAATATCTTATAATTCTCCCCCAAATACCTTGTGATTTTAGCTGTATTAGCTTTTATCAATACAGTCCTGACCACACATCGTAATTCGCCTTGTGCATTCGGTCGTCAGATCATTTTGTCAAGCCTAGAAAAGCCACCAAAATTCACACAATTTTTTATCTTTTTTATTAAGTGATTTTTTATGAACTATCAAGTATTCACTTCAGAATCCGTCTCAGAAGGTCATCCTGATAAGATGGCAGACCAAATCTCCGACGCATTGCTTGACGCCATCTTAACTGAGGACAAAGACGCACGTGTCGCCTGTGAGACCCTCACCAAGACTGGCGCCGTGGTGTTAGCTGGCGAGATCAGTACTCACGCGAACATCGACATTGAAGGCATCGTACGCGCCACCGTAAATAAGATTGGCTACAATCACAGTGATCTAGGCTTTGATGGTAATAGCTGCGCGGTTATTAACATGATTGGCAAGCAATCCCCTGAGATCGCTCAAGGCGTGGACAGACAACGCCCAGAAGACCAAGGTGCAGGCGATCAGGGTCTGATGTTCGGCTACGCCACCAATGAGACAGACGTGCTGATGCCAGCGCCAATCCAGCTAAGTCATCGCTTGATGGAGCGCCAAGCGCAGCTTCGCAAAGATGGTACATTAGACTGGCTACGCCCTGATGCTAAGGCTCAGATTACCCTACGTTATGACTCCAATCACAAGCCACTGGCTGTCGATGCATTGGTATTATCAACACAGCATCACCCAGACATCAGCTATGATGCACTCAAAGAAGCCGTCATGGAAGAGATCATCAAGCCTGTCATTCCAAGCGAACTGCTACACAAAGATACGCTTTATCACATCAACCCAACCGGTAAATTCGTCATCGGCGGCCCTGTTGGCGATGCTGGTCTGACAGGTCGCAAAATCATCGTTGATACTTATGGTGGCATGGCACGCCATGGCGGCGGTGCTTTTAGTGGTAAAGACCCAAGTAAAGTCGATCGCAGCGCCGCCTATGCAGGTCGCTACGTGGCTAAGAACATCGTCGCGGCAGGTTTGGCAGATCGCTGTGAGATTCAGGTATCTTATGCCATCGGTGTCGCTGAGCCAACCTCAATCTCTGTGAACACCTTTAACACAGGTAAAATTAGCGATAACGAGATCGAACGCTTAATCCGTGCGCATTTTGATTTGCGACCTTATGGCATCACTCGCATGCTTGATCTGCTACAGCCTATGTATGAAGTCACCGCAAGCTACGGCCACTTTGGTCGTACTGGCTCAGACCATGCGTTCACCTGGGAAAAAACCGATCGCGCTGATGCACTGCGTGCTGATGCAGGGTTGTAATTTTATACATTATCGCAATATAAAGGGTGTTTGACACCCTTTTTTATTTAAATTTGACAATATCTGGACATTCACATGACTGAACAAACCCAAGACAACAAACCAAGCATCAGCCCAGAAGAATTTAACGCACAAATGACCGCATTCTATGAACGTGCTGACGCCTTTATCAACCTAGCCAACAGCCAACTGTCGCCACAGTCGCACGCAGGACAAGTTGGCTCATCTTTGCTATATGCTGCAGCCCGTTACAGCGCCTCTGTGGCATCGATTGGCTTTACTAAGGGCGCAGACTTTGAAAAAGAAAAAGATGACATCATCAAATTCTACACCGCTCAGTATGAACAAATGCTCTCGGACAACCTTGATGATTACATCAAAAACTTTGATAAATACACCAACATTGGTAAGCAATAAAAACAAAAACCGCTATCAATTAGCGGTTTTTTAATTATATGGCTTAATCAAGCAATTTAAAAAAGTGTTCACGATAATGGCGCAATTCACGTATCGAATCACGAATATCATCCAGCGCCAAGTGCGCACCGCCTTTTTGGTAGCCACTTGCTACATCGGGACGCCAGCGATAGCACAGCTCTTTGATACTCGATACATCCAGATTGCGATAATGGAAATAACGCTCAAGTCGTGGCATCTGACGCGCCAAGAAACGACGGTCTTGACAGATGGAATTACCACACATCGGTGACACCCCTTCATCACACCACTTCGCCAAGAATTCCAGCGTAACATTCTCGGCATCCTCTAAGGTCATCGTGCTGCGACGCACGCGATCGATCAGTCCTGACTGACCGTGTTGCTTCTTATTCCAGTCATCCATGCCATTTAGAACAACATCGGACACCTTAATGGCAACCACGGGTCCTTCTGCCAAAATATTCAGATTGTCATCTGTCACGATGGTGGCGATTTCGATGATCTCATCGTTCAAAGTATCCAAGCCTGTCATCTCAAGATCAATCCAAATCAGGGCTTTTTTGGTGGGTTTTTTGGATGGCTTGGGATGCTTGATGCGTACTTTATCGTTCATTTTTGACTCTTTATGATATTTTGTGAAATGATACAGCGCATTTTATCATACCTTAGGCAGGCTTTGCAGTTAGGATGGATATTTTTGCCAAATAATGATTGTGGTTTTGAGATTTGCCACCATATACATAAAAAGACACTTCATGATGGTGTTCTTTTTTGATATAATTTCCTTTTTTCATTCCATGGACAGACATGCCTAAGCAGAAACTAAAAAAATGGCTACCAACTCCCGAGAAGCTCCGTGAAAGCCGAGTTATCGGATGGTTTGCGCCGTTTTTGGCTGACCCTCGCCTTTGGCAGATGAATCGCGGTGCGCTCACGCGTGCGGTTTATATTGGCGTGCTATGCGCATTTTTTCCACTGCCTGGTCAGATGCCGCTTGCCATCGCTGGCTCCCTGCTGCTGCGTGCAAATATCCCTATGGCTGTGGCACTGACTTGGATCACCAATCCCTTAACCACCATTCCTGTGTTTTGGTTGGCTTATTCTGTGGGTGCATTCTTGATTGGCGAGCCGATGATTGGCATTCGTACAGTTGGCGTGATCGTTGCAGATTTCTCATTGTGGATGACGGGACATGGGGTCAATCCTTTCTCCAATCATCTTTTCTCTCTGAAGGCCTTCATCATAGGGCTTATCGTCTGTGGCGTTGTCACGAGCATCACGATGGGGCTGTTATTTAACTTTGTATTACAATATCGTATCATCACCAGCTGGCAAAAACGGCTTGGCTATAATGCTAGCGCACCGCGTTTTCAGACCCAAAAAGGTCATAAACTACGTGACGCCAAAGACAAGGAACCAGAAGATTTCTCCATCTGATTCACCCAATAAAAAAACGCCTTAATCGGCGTTTTTTATTTCATTACAGGTAATAATTAAACCCATTGACCGCTTCGCATCTCAAGCTGTCTGTCCGCCATGGCTGCCAGGCTTCTGTCATGAGTCACCATAAGAAGCGCTGTTCCAAAGCTGTGCTGAAGCTCAGACAACAAGTCAAACACCGCACGGGCATTATCATCATCCAGATTACCCGTAGGTTCATCTGCCAAGATCAGTGCAGGATTCGTCACGAGCGCACGAGCAATCGCCACACGTTGACGCTCACCACCTGACAGCTCGCTTGGTCGATGATGTGTTCGATGTGACAGACCAACTTTATCAAGTAAAGCGTTTGCCTTATCTCTCGCCTCGCTGATGGGGAGGTCTTTGCGCATGAGAAGCGGCATCGCGACATTCTCAGCAGCGGTAAATTCAGCAAGCAGATGATGGAATTGATAAATAAAACCAAGATACTCATTACGCAAGTTACCACGCTCAGTCTCATTGAGCTTGCTTAAGCAATGCCCTTTAATCCATACCTCGCCTGTGGTCGGCATGTCAAGCCCGCCAAGCAAGTGTAGCAGCGTACTCTTGCCCGAACCACTACTACCCACGATGGCAACACGCTCACCAGCATTGATCGTCAAGTCTAGACCGGTCAGTACGGACGTTGTGATTTTACCCTCATCATAGACCTTGCTGATGTTTTTAGCTTCTAAAATTACACTCATCTCATCGTCCTTATTCATAGCGCAATGTCTGAGCAGGCTGAATGCGCGCAGCTCGTAATGCAGGATAAATCGTCATCGCAAAGCTAAGCAAGAAAGATGCAACCACAATAATAACCACATCTGACACTTTAATATAAGATGGCAAGAAATCCACAGGATAAGCACCTGAAGTCATCAACGACACACCAAACAGCTCGCTGATGTACACCACAATGTCATTTACCGTCAGAGCCAGCGTCACGCCTAGAATCGTACCAAGCACCGTGCCAATTACACCAATTATCATCCCTTGAACGATGAACACCTGCATGATCAGCTTCGGCGATGCTCCAAAAGTCTTTAGAATCGCGATGTCCGATTTCTTATCAGTCACCAGCATGATGAGACTTGAGACGATGTTAAACGCCGCCACGATCACAATCAAGAACAACAGCAGCCCAATGATAGACTTCTCCATCTTAATCGCATCGAACAGATTGCCATGCGTGGTTGTCCAGTCATTGGCGAACAACCTATCACTGTCGAGGCTGGCGGCTTGATTGGCGGCTTGGGGCGCTTTAAAAATATCATTCATCAGCATGCGAATGCCCTGCGCACCCTCTGGCAACCTTAGCATAACGCCAGCGTCACGCATCGCCACAAAGCCCATCAGCCCATCCACTTCTTTACTGATGTTAAAAGTGCCCACGACCGTAAAACGTTTAAATCTAGGAATCACCCCCGCCGCTGATGGCGATGCTTCTGGCAATACCAAAGTCACCTTATCACCCAGACCCACGCCCATCGCCTGCGTCATGCTCTCGCCAAGCACAATACCAAACTCACCAGCTTTAAGGTTATCAAGGCTGCCTTGGGTGATATAATCGTCAACGATTGAGACGTCCTTTTCAAGGCTTGGCTCGATGCCCGATACCATCACACCTGACACCTGCCCATTCGCCGCAAGCATCCCTTGCAGCTGAATAAATGGCGCGGTCGCCTTTACGTTTTTATCATTCTCTGTGATCTGCATGGACAGCTGCTGCCAGTCTGGAATGATCTCATAAGACATGACAGAAGCTTGTGGAATCATACCAAGTATTCGGTTCTTAATCTCCCGATCAAAGCCATTCATCACAGATAGCACTGTAATAAGCACCGCCACACCCAAGGTCAATCCTATCATTGAAATGAGTGAAATAAACGAAATAAAGCCGTTTTTACGTTCAGCTCTGGTATATCTTAATCCGATAAATAAAGCCAAAGGACGAAACATATCAATTTCTCAAAATAAATAAACACCATAGTTTACACCATTTGCACTGTTTTGACAGCGATTTTAAGAAGCTTTGACAAATTTTCACAAAATTTCGCAAGATTGGTGATTTTGGCTTGATTTTTTGTATTAAATCCCTTATTAAAGTATCAAATTTTTTTTAGAATATGACTACAATCATGAATCAAATACGCTACACTTACAAGCACGAAGTACCACCAACCAAGGTTGACTTGCCTTGCGATAAGAACGCAGGTCATGGCGATCACTGGGCGATCTTGACGGATAATATCGCAGAGGATGTGCCAAATTGGCTACAATCGATGCTAGAGACAGCCACTATCCCAAGCGCCCTCACTCAAGGTCATCCATCGGATAATAAACTACTCATTGCCAATGGCACACCTTGTCATATCAATCAAATCCTAAAGCTTGAAAATGGCACCCCTCAAGCATTCATTAATGCTTTTCCCGCTGTAGATAGCCCGTATGGCGTTGAGTGCCACATCGAGCGCGTCATCCGCTGTGACTCGACCTCTGATTCTATTTTACGTCTAAAGACAACAGATGGTGCTGTCATCTATGCCTTTGATCAGCTATACGCGATCAACCGTACAGAATATAAGACGCCGAAGACTTATTATGTGAATTTTAGCGCATGGGCGTATAACATCGAACCTAGCGATCAGGACGAGACGATTCTCATTGAAGATCCTGATGCCATTCGTTACCATCGTGCATTTAATGACATCGTTAGCAATAACGGCGGTGAAGTACCGGATAATATCGATGAGCAGATTCTTGCGTGGCAGCCTACAGATTTGGCAGAAGGTGAGTCTTTAGCACCTGTTGAGATTAATTATGGTCATAGCTGCATTTATCTGTTCGGTGAGACCTTTGGTCAAGAAGATGAAGCATGGTGTCAAGGTCAAGTGCTAGGCATCAGCCACACCAAATTCTTTGATAAAGACATCACGCTATTTGATGTTGTGATTCTGCGCGAACCTGATGCTCAACCATTGGTGGTACGTATGGCAGCACCAACTACCGATAAGACCGCCGCCATCCAAATCCATGATTATATTCAAGCAAATATCTGGCTACAGGCTGCAATTTACGCCGACAACCAAAAACCTTAAGGGTAATTAATAACCAAAGAACCGACATTGATCGGTTCTTTTTTATATCCATTGATACGCTTTATAGGACAATAAAAAGAGCCGAATATTCGGCTCTTTTTTGCTGACTCAACAAAATATTTGATTATTCAGTTGGGTTCTGAGATAGTGAACGAACATAAGCTGCAAGTAGCATGATACGCTCATTACCTAGCTTAGTTTGCCATTCCGGCATCACACCTGAACGACCATGACGAATGGTGGTGCGTATCGATTCACGGTCGCCACCAAACAGCCAAATGTCGTCTGTCAGATTGGGCGCGCCCATCGCTGTCAGACCTTTGGCATCGGTACCATGACACAGCACACAATTTTGTTCAAAAATGGCTTTGCCCTGGGCAACTTGTGCTTGGTCTAGCTCATAGCCATTTTGATTGCCTGACAGGTCAAGGACATATTCGGCAGCAGCACGCACACCAGACTCGCCCAGCTGCTTTTGCCATGCTGCCATCGCACCAACTCGACCGTTGTGTAGGGTCAACAAAATGTCTTGAGCTTCGCCGCCATACAGCCAGTCGTTGTCGGTCAGATTCGGATAACCCAAACCACCTTTGGCATTTGAGCCATGGCACAAGGCACAGTTTTGTAGGAATAGACGGTTACCGATTTTTTGAGCTTCAGGGTCAGCTGCTAGCTTATCCACGTATGGTGCTAGTAGTTTAACTTGCTCATCAATCTGAGTTTGTAGTTCAGCTGACGGTTCAGCCTCACCTTTCTTCTGAGATTGAAGCTCGGTTAGCTTAGCTAGTACCGCAGTTGCTTCAGAAGCGCCCGCATTCGCCAAAATGCCTTGTTCAAAGTTCTCATTGAAAACCTTGTTGTTGGCTTGTAGCTGGCTGTTTAGCTCGTTTTCTGATGTCCAAGGTACTTCTTGACCATCAACTTCAACCGTTGTGATGCCTTTCCAAGCATGTGGTTGAATTGCCGGGAATAGGATAAAGTAACCCAAACCCCAAATTAGAGTACCAAAGAAAATCACAAGCCACCATTTAGGCAATGGCTTATCATACTCTCTAATACCATCGTATGAATGTCCTGTCGTTTCATCTTCTTCTAAGACAGGTTTGGTTTTTAGTGTCCACATTAGCACGCCGAAGATAAATAACCAGCAGCCTAATGATAGGACAGTAATCCAAGAACTCCAAAAAAAGCTCATTGTGTATCCTTAGTGCGCTCATTTGATGACAAAGACTTTAACGTCTTGTCATCAAGCGCAAGTTGTGCGTCTTCTTCAAAGCGTTTTCTATTTTTAGGTGAGTAGGCCCACCATGCGATGGCGATGAAAGCAATGAACGCCGCCACCGTCGCAATACTATGCAAAACGCCCCAGTTCATTAGCGTTGACCCTGCATGGCGATGCCAAGCTGCTGCAAGTAAGCAACCAATGCATCAAGCTCGGTCGCACCTTGTACTTGGTCAGGTGCTGCTTCGATGTCTTCTTCGGTATAAGGCAAGCCAAAACGGTCTTTAAATAGACGCATTTTTTGCTGTACTTTAACACCATCAACCTCATTCTTGGCAAGCCAAGGATAAGCAGGCATCACCGAATCAGGCACAACAGAGCGCGGATCGATCAAATGGTCAACATGCCACTGGTCTGAATAACGACCGCCCACACGAGCTAGGTCAGGACCAGTACGCTTAGAACCCCATAAAAATGGGTGGTCCCAAGTTGATTCCGCTGCACGGCTATATGGTCCGTAACGCTCAACTTCTGCACGAAGTGGACGCACCATCTGAGTATGGCACACATGGCAGCCTTCGCGAATATAGATATCACGACCTTCAAGCTCTAGCGCTGTCCAAGGACGCATGTTCGGCAAAGGCTTGTTCACACCACCTTTTTCAGGTGAGTTCTCGTCAAAGATTAGCGGTACAATCTCAACTAAGGTTGCAAAGCTAATCGCGATGACGATAAAGATAACGAGTAAACCCGTGTTTTTCTCGACGATTTCGTGAGTGATATTTGACATGACTCTCCCCCTTAAGCCTTGACAGTGTCGTTGTCAAACACTTCATCACGACCAGTATTTACTTCATCTGGCTCAGCGATTGGTTCTGGAATGCTAGGCATTTTGATGGTTTTGTAGCAGTTATATGCCATAACTAACATACCTGCAACATACAGACCACCACCTAGTGCACGAACCACGAATGGCCAATGTGATACCACAACAGTCTGGATGAAGTCATACGCCAAAGTACCGTCTGGGTTAGTGGCACGCCACATCATACCTTGAGTGATACCTGAAATCCATAGCGCAACGATATACAGAACTGTACCAGTGGTTGCTAGCCAGAAGTGTACGGTGATTAGGTTTGTTGAGTACATTTTTGCCTTGTTCCAGATACGTGGCAATAGCACATAAATAGAACCAATGGTAATCATACCAACCCAGCCTAAAGCGCCTGAGTGAACGTGACCAACTGTCCAGTCAGTGTTGTGACTGATGGCGTTCACTGCTTTGATAGATAGCATCGGACCTTCAAAAGTACTCATCGCGTAGAACGACAATGCAACAATCAAGAAACGAATGATCGGGTCAGTTCTTAGTTTGTCCCAGCTGCCTGATAGTGTCAATACCCCGTTAATCATACCACCCCAAGAAGGTGCGAATAGGATTAGCGAGAACACCATACCCAATGACTGAGTCCAGTCAGGTAGCGCTGAATAATGTAGATGGTGACCACCTGCCCACATGTATGAAGCGATCAGAGCCCAGAAGTGAACGATAGACAGACGATAAGAATAAACAGGACGACCAACTTGCACAGGAATGAAATAATACATCATGCCCAAGAATGCTGCTGTCAAGTAGAAACCTACCGCGTTGTGACCATACCACCATTGAACCATGGCATCTGTTGCACCGCCATATAGCGAGTATGATTTCCACATACCCACTGGAATGGCAAGGTTATTCACGATGTGAAGTAGTGCAATGGTAATGATAAACGCTGCAAAAAACCAGTTCGCTACGTAGATGTGCGAAGTCTGACGCTTAATCAGCGTGCCAAAAAAGACAACGGCATAAGCCACCCACACCAATGCAATCATGATGTCAATCGGCCATTCTAGTTCCGCATACTCTTTAGCGGATGTAAAACCCAATGGCAATGTAAGCACAGCAGCCACAATAACCGCTTGCCACCCCCAAAAGGTAAACCATGCCAAATAGGGTGCGAACAAACGTGTCTTACAAGTGCGCTGTACGATGTAATATGATGTTGCAAAAAGAGCCGAACCACCAAACGCGAAAATAACCGCGTTGGTATGTAACGGTCTTAAACGTCCAAAGGACAACCAAGATGTATCAAAGTTAAGTGCTGGCCATGCTAACTGAGATGCGATAAACACACCCACAGTCATGCCAACGATACCCCAAAATACCGCCATGACAGTAAAGAAACGCACGATGGTGATTTCATATTCATGGTCAACATTCGGGGCTACTGCTGTGTTATTTAGACTCATTGGATATTTTCCTGTGCAGCCCGATTTATTTAGCGAGTTTTATTGTTTTGGCTAGTGCGTCAGCATGGCTGTCTAATTTGCGATAAACAATAAAATCGACGCTTTTTGATTCATATCTGTATATTTTAACGCAAAGCGCCACAAATATCATCACATCAAAGCGAGTAACAGCAAAAAATCCTTAATTTTTATAAGGAAAACACAACAAAGATAGAAAATCTTAACACTGTATGCGTTTAGCTTGCTTCTCAGATGAGTGGCTTAGCTTGCGTTGAGTGAATGTTCAATTCATCCACAAAGATTAATTCCATACTGATAATGTGGTATTACCAGTACTTTTCACCTTTTATTATACAACACAAATGTAATTTTTAGCGCATCTTTTGTAAAAATATTTGGATTTTTTGGCAATAATTTGACGTTTTTGGCTAATTTTCATCATTTTGACATGATTTAAAACAATTAAATACTAATTTTATGCTTAATATTGAGCATAGATCTATGAAACATCCAACACTTATTATCCAATAAATCTTTATCTCCTTTAATTATTGCAATTCCGATATTGCCACTACTCCGCAAAATCCGTCATCTATCTGTTTAATTGCATGATTTTAGTAACTGTTATTAATTAGCTGCTTTTATACCCGTTTTTGATTTATAATGCGTTCACGTTTAACTTATCCATCTATTCACAAGGAGAATAATATGGCGCAATTTCTATCTCAAACTTGGTTCGATGAAGTGGTGGCTCTTAACGCACAGTCGGGCGAACTTAATCTGCCGCCTTCGCTTGACTCGCTAGTTCTAAATGCCACTGTCGAACAAAGCTCACCCACCCTACTCCACCTAAAGAATGGTAAAATCCATCAAGGTCATACCGATGGCGCAGTCAGCACTATTACCATCGATGGTGATACATTAGGTAATATCATCAAGACAGGCGACACCAGCCTTGCCATCGAAGCATTCATGATGGGCAAGATTCGTGTTGATGGCGACATGAGTGCGGTCATGGCATTACAGTCTGCCAAGCCAAGCCCTGAACAAAAGGCATTATTTAAACAGATCTTAGCGATTACTGAATTCTAATCCTATCCTAATCATAATTAAGCTAACATTTCATCAATCATTTCAAAGGCAACAAAAAACCGCCCATAAGCGCGGTTTTTTGTTGTTTGAACTTAAGATTATTGAGCTTGGTTGAAGTTCTGATAATCTTGGTTCATTTGGATTTGCTGAGTACCGCCATTTTGAGTGAAGGCATATACAGCAACGTTCACTTCTACGCGACGGTTTGGCTGCAAGCAGTCGATCAATGCTTGACGTGGTTGGTTGTCAGAGCACTGATGGATTTGTTGCAGTTTGCCTGCGCCCGCTGCAGACATTGTCGCTGCGTTCACACCACGCGAGATTAGGTAAGTACGAACAGTCTCGGCACGACGTTGTGATAGCGTCATGTTGTATTCGTGGCTACCTAGACGGTCAGTGTGACCTACTAAGTGGATGCGGCTTTCACCACGTTTTTCCCACTCTAGTAGCTGACGAGCCAGTTCGTCAAGCTTCGCGCGACCTGCAGGTAGCATGTCTTTGAGTTCATATTTATCAAACTTAAATAGTGCGTCTGCTTCTAGGTTGATACGCTCATTAATGATTTCAACTGGTGCAGGTGGTGGTGCTACTGGCGCTGGTGCTGGTGCTGGAGTATTGATGATGATTGGCTGAGGTGCTTTTGGCGGCTTGGCATAAGCAGCACACTCTTTTGGCAACCAATAAAACTCTTGACCACGGAAGTTTTCATCAAAAATAACTTTATACTGACATACCTTAACGCTGTCATCAGCCTTATAAAACTTCATGATATAGTCCCACTCACGAGCACGGTGTGATTCGTTAAAGTGTGGGCGACCAATCAATTGATACAATTCATCTTTGGCAATACCAGGGCGAATCTTCATCAGATTTTCACGATTTGGAAACTGCCCATCTTTTTGCCATGCATCATCTAGTTTTGGAAAATAGATGTCTTCGGCGGCAATGGTGCCTTCACTGGTGATATTTTGGCTGATTTGCTTAGTGCCCATACAGCCTGACAGTGCAAGCATTGCCACAGCAGCACTTAATGTGGTAATTTTTTTCATAATAGTATCCTAGGTAACAAAAAATCATATTTTGTTAAGATCATAAAGGAATTGAAAATTTTTAATCAATTCCATACCCCAATGATTTCATCAGGGTATGGAATGAGCTACTTACAACAGCGGTTTAGAAGTGGAAGCCTGCACCCACTGAGCCGCCTGCTTTACCTTTGGTATCGGCAGAACCAGACATCTTAAGAACCCAGCGACCGTTGTCAGAGAGCTTCGAGAAGCCAACTGCCACTGCACCCTCGCCATTGTAGCTGGCGATACCACCAGTCAACATTGACTTACCTGGGATATAAGCCTGTGGTAGTGCTGCCATTGCCATGGCAGAAGACACACCAGCATTTGACTGATTAGCGACATCATCGATGCGACCAGCCAGATGGTTGGTTGCCCTCATCAACTGCCCCACATTCACAGCATCCGTCATATCAACACCAGGTGCGACATTGGTGATGCGTTGACCACCGTTGTTCAAACCTTGTGCTGTCAAGCTGACAGTGTTGGCAGGTGTTGCTGCGTTGATGGTCAGACCTGTTGTGTCAAGCTTGCTGTTGCCAGTAGTAACACTATCGACAGTGATGTCAGATTTCAGCTGAACCTCGATGGCATCGCCTGCTGCCTTAGTGGTGATGTTCTTATTATCACCTTTGACATTGAGCGTGTCGCCCAGTTTGCGTGCGTCAGTTGAGCCGTTGTCTGCCTTAAAGGTCAGACCTTGGCTATCCACCTTATTTAATGCTTTAACACCTTTGGCGATGTCTTCTTTGGCTTTGTCAGTCAAATCAACGGTGTAGCTGGTGGTTTGTGCACCATCGATGTCGGTTGTGTCGCCTGTTTCGACAGCAATCAAGCCTTGAGCTTTGGCAACAACTTTCGCCGAACGATCTTTAGCACTGATGGTGTAGATGTCCTGACCTTGAGCACCTTTGGTGCTGTCGATGCTGACATTGTTACCTGCTTTGACCTCGGTGGTGGCTGCCGCTTTGGCTTTGTTCAGCTGAGAGACATTGACGGCGTCTTGGTTATTGGTGCCATCGGCCACATTGGTGACTTTCGTACCAGCAGCACTGATGCCGTCTGGAGTGATGGTGATGTTACCAACTTTTAGTACATCGCCAACTTTAACCGTCTCAAATGCCACATCGTCTTTGGTTTCAACAACAATGTTGCCGTTGTCGTCTTGGAACACGCGCGTGTTGTTACCTTGGTTGATGCTCACAGCATCACCAGCTTTGACCAGCTTGCCATCTTCACCATTGGCTTTTAGAGTAAAGCCTGAGTTGTTGATGGCATTGATGGTGTCGGCTGCTGATAAGACTTTGTTACCATCTGCACCTTGGATGTTAAGCTTACCGCTGGCATCAACAGTTGCTGGTGCGGCCTTGGCCACATTAACGGTGTAGATGGTTTGACCGTTGCTACCTACTTTTGAGGTAACTTCGGCAAAGCCTTCACCTTCCACCTCAGTCTTAGCGGCATTGATGCCTTTGGTCAAGTCAGCTTTAAGCTGATAGATTTGACCACCATTCACCGCATCTTTACTGCCTTTACTGATGTTACCATCGGCAACATTGGTGACTTTCTGATTGCCAGCATTGATGCCGTCTTGGTTGATGATCACATCACCGACTTTCAGCGTATCACCTACTTTCACGGTTTCAAACGCCACATCTTGCTTGGTAGCAACAGTTAGGTTACCGTTTTCATCTTGGGTAACTTTGATGTTATCACCTTGATTGATGCTGATGGTGTCACCTGCTTTGATGAGTTTACCAGCTTCACCATTGGCTTTTAGGGTAAAGCCTGAGTTGTTGATGGCATCAGCAACGGTTTTGGCGGTGACTAGGGCATCGCCTTGATTACCCTCAACAGTTACCTTACCAGCTTCATTACCACCTTGTGGGTTGGTGTTAAGCTTGGTGGTTTTGGCAGTGATCACGGTCTTAGCAGGATCGTTTGGATCTTGCTTGGTGGTGATGGTTTCATCATCCACATTCACATCAACCTTGATGGTAGAGGTCTTGCCATCAGTATTGTCTACAACCACTGTTGTGCCTGTGCCGTTAGCAAAGTTCACCGTGTCATAGGCTTTGACAAAGTCAGCCGCTTTGCCATTGGCTTGTAGGTTAAAGCCTGCATTTAACACATCACCAACGGTAGCTGCGTTGTTGTAGATGTTAGCCAACTGTTGACCTTGTGGTGCAGCCTGCTCTTTGGTGGCATCAAAGATCGGATTGGTGGTCAATCTGCCATTAGGACCGACGATCATGTCACCCACATTGTAAGTCGGTGCTAGACTGCCCGCCACATTTGCCAAGTTGGTTGGCTGTGTGGTGCTGCCTTTGCCATTGTTGATAGAAACAATCACATCAGCAGGGTCAACCTCTTTACCATCTTTACCAATAAACTTACCGTTTTTCAGTGTTAGCTTATTGCCTTCTGCGTCGGTGTAGACGACTGGCAATTGGGCAGATTCAACCAGTGCTTGACTGTCAACCTTAATGTCATAAGCAAGGTTCTTACCATCTTGACCTTGATTGGTATCAACAACACTGATTGACTTATCGCTAGATGTCACTGTCGTACGAGCACCTTTTAGCTGCTTCACATTGACCACATCAGCGTCATCTTCGCCATCAGCCACATTGGTGATTTTCTTGCCACCAGCGTTGATGCCGTCTTTGGTGACGCTTGGACCATCGATAATGGTTAGGCCATTGTCTGTTAGGACAGTATCACCAATGGTGATTGAGCCATCTTTGGTCAGGTCAATGTCTTTTGACAATTGAATCTCTAATGCATCGGTGCCGTTTGCCTTAACATTGATGTTGCCTCTTGCACTTTCAAATTTGCCAGATTCGATTGCATTAACCCCTTCGCCCACAATCTTAACCACAGAGTTAAGCTTATGACGATTTAGTGTACCATCATTACCAGTAAAGATGAGACCATCGTTCAGATTGGCAACTTGTTCGGTGTTGGTGTTGCCATCTTTGTCTTTGGTTTCATAGACAATGCGAGTTTGACCAGCTTTACCTGGTAGGCCGTTCGCACCATCTTTGCCATCGACACCTTGGGCACCGTCTGCTGCTTTGAAGGTCAGACCGTCTTTGCCGTCTTTGCCGTTCAAGCCGATAGAGCCATCTTTGCCGTTTAGGACAATCGCTGAGCCGTCTTTGCCGTTGATGCCAAGTTTGCCATCAACACCGTCTTTACCATCTTTGCCATCTTTAGCACCGATTTCAAGCGTTGGGTTTAGGCTGACTTTCAAGGCATGACCTTTTTGACCATCTTTATCTGTTACCTCAACCACTTCAGTGTTGATGTTCTCATCACCAGTGATTTGAACAGTACTGCCCAAGTTTTGCTTAAACTCTTTACCTGCTTTGTCTTTTAGACCATAAGCATTGGTAGAGACTGTCGTGATGGTGTCATTGATGGTGGCTTTGAGATCACCGACATTCACGGCATTGTTTAGCGTATCGCCAGAAGCAGTCTTGATGGCATTTGCCACATCTTTGGCTGTTGGCTCGCCATTGTTACCTGTTGGAGTAACTTTACCGCGTACACCGCTGGCAATGTTGGTGACTTGTACTGGTGAGTTATCTTTACCGTACAATTTCACTGTATTGCTTGGGGTTGAGGTGTCAGTTGCGTCAGCTTTATTGCCATCAACATAAGCGATTGGGCTATCCACTTTGATGGTGGTTGTGCCAGTTGCTGGGTCATTGTCAGTCACAACGGTTGTGCCACGACCATTGATGAAGTTCACTGAATCAGCATGGCTGATGACATCAACAGGCTGACCATTGTTCTGTAAATTCCAACCTGCATTTAATACATCGCCTACGGTTGCAGCGTTATTCACCTTGCCAGCTAAGCTGTCTTTACGGTTTTGTGCTGGAACTTCTGTGGCAATGTTATTATTTGCCAGATTTGACTTGACATTGGTGATGCTGTTGCCACCGTTGTTTAGACCGTTGACAGTCAAAGTCACGATGTCATTTGGCTGAGTTTTAGGATCCACACCATTTGGTACGATGAAGACACCAGAGCCACCAATGCCTGTTCTGTTGCCACCTTCATCGGTGAATACAGCCGTTGTTAGGTCGACATCTTTTTTACCGCTGATACTGATGTTGCCATCTTTGTCATGAGTAACTTTGATATTGTCGCCTTCGTTGATGCTCACAGCATCGCCAGCTTTGACAAGCTTGCCATCTTTGCCATTGGCTTTTAGGGTAAAGCCTGAGTTGTTGATGGCGTTGGCAACGGTTTTGGCGGTTACTAGGGCATTTTGATCACCATCACGACCAATTTCAATCTTGCCATCTTTATTGGCATCATCTAAGGTGGCGGTGTTGGCAATCAGCTGATTACCTTCAACCTTAATGGTGGTGCCATCAGTTTGGATGTTCAAGCCATCTTTGTCTGTGATTAATGGGCTATCAGCATTGATTTTAATACCAAGCTTACCTGTATTTGGTGCAATGGTTAAGCCTTTGGTGTCATCGACATTGATGTCAAACTTAATCATGCTTTCTTTGCCATTTTGATCAGTGATGACAGATGCTTTGGTACCTTCACCATCAATGAAGTTCACCGTATCATAAGCTTTAACAAAGTCTCTTGACCAGCCGTTTTCTTGCAGGTTAAAGCCTGAATTGATCACATCACCGACAGTAGCAGCGTTGTTATACATGTTCGCAAGGTCTTGACCTTGTGGTGCTTCTTGCACTCTGGTAGCTTCCGTGACTGGCTCATTGATCAGCTTACCGTTAGGACCAACAATCATGTCGCCTGCATTGTAAGTTGGTGTCAAGTTACCAGCAACATTAGCCAAGTTGGTTGGCTCTGTGGTGCTGCCTTTGCCATTATTGATAGAAGCAATCACATCAGCAGGGTCGACCGCTTTACCATCTTTACCAATAAACTTACCGTCTTTCAGTGTTAGCTTATTGCCAGCTGCGTCGGTATAGACGACTGGTAATTGGGCTTTCTCTACCACACCTTGGGCGTTGACATTGACCTTAATATTATTTTGGCCGTTTTCGCCTTTTTCCAAAGTCACATTTGTGAAGTTGCCATCAATGAAGTTGACTTTATCACCAGCTTTTACAAGCTTACCGTCTTTGCCATTGGCTTGGAGGGTAAAGCCAGAGTTGTTGATGGCGTTGGCAACATCGCCAGCAGTGATAAGAGCGTTTTTATTACCCCCTTCAACAGTCACCTTGCCAGCTTCATTACCACCTTGTGGGTTGGTGTTAAGCTTGGTGGTTTTGGCGGTGATCACGGTCTTAGCAGGATCTTGTGGATCTTTCTTAGTCGTGATGGTCTCGTCATCCACATTCACATCGTATTGAACGGTTGAGGTTTTACCGTCTTCAGATGCTTTGGTAACAGCCGTCGTACCTGTACCGTTAACAAAGTTCACGGTGTCATAAGCTTTGACAAAGTCGACTTCTTCGCCATTGCCCTGTAGGTTCCAGCCGACATTGAGTATGTCGCCAACGGTGGCTGCGTTGTTGTAAATGTTGGCTAGGTGCTGTCCTTGTGGTGCTTTTTGTGACTGAGTAGCGTCCAAGATTGGAGTATCGGTCAATTTGCCATTAGGACCGACGATCATGTCGCCTACATTGTAAGTCGGTGTTAGACTGCCCGCCACATTAGCCAAGTTGGTTGGCTCTGTGGTGCTGCCTTTGCCATTGTTGATGGAGGCGATTACATCGGCAGGATCAACCTTTTGACCCTCTTTATTGACAAAGCTGCCATCAGCTTTCTTCGTCAGTTTATTGCCTTCTGCGTCGGTATAGACGACTGGTAATTGGGCTTTCTCTACCACACCTTGGGCGTTGACATTGACCTTAATATTATTTTGGCCGTCTTCGCCTTTTTCCAAAGTCACATTTGTGAAGTTGCCATCAATGAAGTTGACTTTATCACCAGCTTTTACAAGCTTGCCGTCTTTGCCATTGGCTTGGACAGTGAAGCCAGAGTTATTGATGGCGTCAACGATGTCACCTGCATTCAACAATGCGTTGTCATCATCAGCGGTAACCATGCCGTCTCCGCCAATGACAATCTCTGTGGTCTTAGCCATCACTCGACCGTCATCGTCTTTGGTTAAGGTGATGTTATCTGTATTGACCGACAAATCAAAGGTAGTGGCTTTGGTTACTGGGTGCACACTTTGTTGAACAAAGACAGAGCCATCTTCAGAGGTGACATGCTCTGTGCTTTTCTCCATGGCGTTGATGAGCTGTGCCACATTCACCGCATCGCCTGGGTCAACGCCATCAGCGACATTGTGAATTCTGGTATCGCCAGCATTAATGCCCGTTGGACCGATGTGTACATCACCCATACGCAGACCGTGCTCATCAATCATCACATTGCCATAGTCACCGCCAACACTTAGGCTGTTGAAGATGCCATCTTTGGCAGTACCGATGGTGAATTTGCCACCGTCGCGAGTGATCTCGATGTTTCTGCCGTTGGCAAGCTCTAGCACATCGCCTGGGTTGATGACCTCACCATTGTCGCCATTGGCTTTGGCAACAAAGCCTGAGTTGTTGATGGCATCGACGATTGACTTAGCATTAACGAGATGATTTTCTTTTTCATCGCCAAGTTCAACCAACTTACCGTCAATGGTGGTACCAAGATCAGTAGTCAGCACAGTGATGCCATGTTCATCCACATACAGTGGATTATTGGCTTCATTTCTTAGCTTGATGCCGATGCCCTTATCTGTCACTTCAAGACCTTTATTAGGGTCTATTTTAACATCAACGCTGATTTTACTGATCTTGTTGTCTTTGAGCGGATCGGTAAATACTTTGATATCTGCTGATTTAGTGTCTACAAAATCAATGGTGTCGTAAGTGCGGACAAAATCTTTTGGTACGCCATCGTTATGCAGATTGAAGCCAGTTGATAAGACATCTCTCACTGTCGCCGCACTTGATAGGGCTTTTTGTTTTTCAGTCAAGTCAACTTTGATGTTATCAAGATCCAAGAAGTCATTTGCTGGTCTCAAATTGAGTTGATCACGACCCGCTTGCGTCAAATTATGAGTTAAGCCTGTGATGGTATTTTTCTCACGACCAGCCCTACCTTCGCTGGTAACACGAATGGCTGTTCTACCATCTGCGGTGTCGCCCACAAACAAACCTTGCTTAGCAGAGACATTATTAAAGACCACATCATCGGTCGTAGTGATGCGAACTTTGCCACCTGCTTGTATGACAGAAATGTTATCACCAGCTTCCAGCGTTACTTTCTCACCAGCTTTGATTAACTCTGACGCCCCTGCCGATTGGCCTGTGCCAGCGTGTGAAGTCTCCAAGGTAAAGCCAGAGTTGTTGATGGCGTTGGCAACATCGCCAGCAGTGATAAGAGCGTTTTTATCACCCTCATTTGGTGCGTCGATCTTACCAGTACCTTGGTTTGGCGTTAGAGTTGTGGTCTTAGCGGCGACTTTGCCAGCTTCATTGATTTGGACGGTTGTATTATCAACATCCACTTTCAGACCATTAGAGTTTTTGTCCCCATCGGTCTTGGTAGTGATACCGCCTTTATCAGCCAGTTTGACTTTAAGCTTCTTATCACCGCCTAAAACATTGGTATTATTGTCAACTGCCAAGGTATTAGCATCAACTTTAAGCTCTAGACCGCCTTTGTTGCCAAATTGTAGTGGGTTATTGGCATCTTTTTCAAGTTTGACGGCGACACCACCTGGGGTGATCTGTACACCCATGGCTTCGTTTGCTCGCACACCGATTTCGATGGCTTTGTCTTGTCCGTTTGTTACGGTATAGACACTGTTGTCTCTACCGTGAATGGTCAGTGTTTCACCCAATCTACGCTCAATTGCATCGCCAAAGTCAGCATTAAAGCTCATTGGCAGCTCTGATAACGCTCTTAATTGAGCGACATTGACCGCATCGGTGTCTTCAGAGCCGGCAGCAACATTGATGATTTGACGGGTATTCTCATCATCGCCGACCGAGACGGCACCTAAAGTACCTTTGACCGTGTCTTTGATCGCTTGATTGGCCAACCAAGCCGCAGGGCTTTGTGTGCCGTCAGGTACTGGGGTATAGACCTCTCCAAATTCAACATTCGCATTTTGATTGTAAGTGATCGGATCTTGAGTGACGACTCGATCAGCAATCGAGTATGCACCCAGGGCAACACCGCCATCTACAATGACGCGCGAATTGGCACCGATGGCTTGAGCATTGTTAGCAAGTGCTTGGGCATTTGGACCCAAAGCTTGAGCATCAATACCCCATGCCTTCGCTCGTGCACCCACAGCCTGAGCACCAGGAGCGATTGCAAGTGCAGAGTTACCAAAGGCACTTGTATCCTCGCCGAATGCTACGGCACCACGACCAACAGCAGTTGCGTTTTCGGTTGCAAATGTAACATCATCGCCTACTTTGACGCCTTCGCCTTCAGCAAATTGAATGCTGGTGAGACCCTTGACATCTGGGTTTAGAGCGACTTCGATCGTACCCTCAGTGGTATTGATGGTGGTGGTGATGTTCTTGTCATCAGCCTTATCACCTGTCTTACCACCCTTGATACCAACAATGCCTTGATCAAGTGCCTTGGCGTTTTCTTTGTTGGTGGCGGTATTGGTTGCACCATCTTTTTCTGGTGGCGTGCTGTCTTCATCAGCATAGTACTTAGCTTTCGCTTCGGTGAGCTGCTTGACATTGACTGCGTCGTTTGGTCCTGCACCATTAGCCACATTAGTGATCTTAACAGGTTGACCGTCTTTGTTAGAGACTTTTATGCCACCCTGATCATCTTTGGTGATTTTTGGACCGTTATCACCAAACTGAACACTACTAAAGTTCACATCATCTTTGGTAGCAATGCTGATCTTACCAGCTTCTTGCTTAAGCTTGATGTTCTTACCGGCGTCGATGGTGACTTCGTCACCAGTTTTAATCAGATGACCATCTTCATAACCACCATTCTCAACCTCACCACCACTGTCTTTAGCAGTTTTGACTTTAAATCCTGCTTTATTGATAGCATTAGCTACAGTTGTTGCAGTGACCAACTTATCGCCATCACCATTCGCCAGATCCTCAATCTTACCAGTTTGCTCATTTGGTTTAAGATCTGTGGTCTTGGCTGATACTTTACCTCCTTTAATTTCAACTGTCTTATCATCAACTTGAACATCTACTTTGATTGAGCTCTTTTTAGCCAAATCTTTTGTAATGCTCACAGATGTGCCATTACCATTGACAAAGTCCATCACATCATAAGGACGAATAAAGTCTTTTGCCTCTCCGTTGTTTTGCAAATGGAATCCGGCGGACAATACATCACTAATATTTGCCACACGAGAAAGAGCTTTTTGCTTTTCTGCGAGATCAACATCTACATTATCCAAATCAAATAGGTCATTTGGAGTTAAGGTGATTGTATCACGCCCTGCACGAGGCAGATTGTCAGTAAGACCCGTAATGATATTTTGCTCACGACCTACATTACCAGTACTACTCAATCTAATAACAGTTCTACCATTTTCAGTATTACCCACAATCAAACCGTCATTGGCGGTAATGTGATTTGCAATGACATGATTGAAGATAACATCATCTTTGGTTGCAATGCTAACGCGACCACCCGCTTGAATGACACTGATGTTGTCACCAGCATCAATAGTGACTTTATCACCAGCCTTGATCAATTCTGAATCACCAGCTGATTGACCCGTACCACTATGTGAGTTTGCTAGAGTGAAGCCTGAGTTGTTGATGGCATCAGCAACGGTTTTGGCAGTGACTAGAGCATCGCCCTCGCCATTGGCTGGTGCGTCGATCTTACCAGTTTGAGCATTTGGTTTAAGCTTGGTGGTTTTGGCTGATACCTTACCAGCTGCATTGATTTGAACGGTTGTGCCATCCACATCAACTTTTAGACCTTCGTTACCTTCAGCTTTGATACCGCCTTTGTCTTTTAGGTTGACTTTTAATTGCTTGCTTGGCAATCCACCATTATTATTGGTCAGTTCAACTTTAAGTGTGCTAGGATCGGTATTTAGCTCTAGACCGCCTTTGTTGCCAAATTGTAGTGGGTTATTATCAGATTTTTCAACCTTAACAGCCACACCACCTTCGGTGATTTCGATACCACGAGCTTTATTTGGCTTGATGGTAAGTTTATTACCTTCAATCTTAATGCCTTTATCATCAACATTAACAGCCACACCCGCATTGTTAACGGTTAATGCACCATTATCTTTTGGCTTGACGCTGACGCCATTTTGATTAACAGTGATGCCATTGCCAGCTTTAACACTGATGCCTTTGCCATTGATGTTATCGCCGTCAAATTCCAAGCCTTTATCATCGGCCAGCTTAACAGCAACTTTGCCATTGTTAAAATCAACACCAGCATTTTTATCAATCTGAACAGCCACACCACCTGGGGTTACATCAATACCCATGGCTTTGTTTGGCTTAACAGCAACATCAATACCGTCTTGATCTTGATTGACCTGAGTAACAATACCACTGTTAGCTTTGCCATTAATTTTTAAGGTCTCGCCAAGTTTACGGCTGACAGAATTGCCTGTGTTACTGCCATCTTTGCCCTTATCCGCTTCAAAGATACGAGCTTTGGCTTGCAGTTGCTTTTTGCCATTTGCATCTGCAATGGTGAACTGATCACCAACATTGATGCTTAGGCCTTGTCCATCAACAGTTAATGGACCTGCTTGGTTGACATTGATGCCAATGCCGTCTTGATCAACGGTTACACCTTTGGCATTGTTTGGCTTAACAGAAACGCCATCAGCAGTAACTTCAACACCGCCATTAGCTTTTGGCTTAACGCTTACACCATTGTTGTCAACAGTGATGCCGTGATGTGGCTTAACTGCTAACTTTCTCTCGCCGTTATTGGCAGGCTGAGCTGGATTGAATTGCAAGCCTCCATTGTCGTCAATATTAACGCCAATGCCTTGTGCATCAACAGTGATGCCTTTAGCAACATCTGGCTTAGCAGATACGCCATTTTGATCTACAGAGATGCCATGATGCGGCTTGACAGCAATGCCGTGGCCATTATTAGCATCAAACTCAAGACCTTTGTTTGGAGCTAGATTGACAGCGACCTTACCGCCATTAAACTTAACACCGGCCTGATCATCAATATTGACACCAACACCTTCAGCGGTAACCTCTACGCCCTTATTGGTATTTGGCTTGACTTCAATCTTGCCATCAGTACCAAACTGAACGCCTTTTTGGTCGTTGATCTTAACAGCAACACCGCCGGCACCGACTTCAACGCCTTTCATACCATCCGGCTTAACAGCAATGTCAATACCATCTTGAGCTTGGTTGACTTGCGTGATGATACCGCCATCGGTTTTGCCGTTTAGTTTGAGGCTTTCACCCAGTTTGCGAGTGACGGTCTTATTGCCATTACCGCCATCTTTGTCCTGATCGGCCTCAAAATCACGAGACTTAACACTTAGTTTCTTAATACCTCGGTCGCCATTGACCAGGGTCACGACATCGTCATCGATGTTCAAATGCAAGCCTTGCTCGCCAACGGTGAGAGGGTTGTCATCTTGAATCTTCAGGCTAATCTCGATGCCATCACCTGCATTGTTGGTATTTGTGATGATGCCAGCACCATCAGCACCCTTGATACTAAGCTTCTCGCCCAGTTTTCTTTGAATGACTTTGTTGGTGTCCTGCTGATTGTCATCTTTATCAGCTTCAAAGCTCATCGGCAAGCCAGCCACTGCTTTTAGCTGTGCGACATTAACCGCGTCGGTATCGCTAGAGCCAGCGGCGACATTGATTATTTGGCGAGTGTTGTCAGCACTACCCACTGATACAGCACCTTGATTACCTTTGACGGTTTCGGTGATGGCAGTGTCTAGTTTATTAACTTCGTCATTTTGTTTAGCATCAGCTGTCAATGGTGAATATACCTGGCTTTGCCGAGCATTGGCTACACCATTGGTTGTGGCTGGTTGAGTAATCGCATCACGATCCGCCTTAGACTCAGAGCCTAGTGCAACACCGCCAATTGCGGTTGCCTTGGCATTGACACCAGCTGTGACAGATTTATCACCTGTTGCACCGCCTTTTTCGTCGACTTTGCCCCTGTTGGTCCCTGCATCTCCTGGATGTTGACCGCCCTCACTCGTATTGACATGGACATACATGTCTTTATTGTCGCCTGGGTCACCTTTGTCGCCTTTAGGACCTTGGGGGCCTTGTTCGCCTGTATCACCTTTAGGACCGGCATCACCTTTTTCACCTTGTGGACCGGTGTCTCCTTTGGGACCTTGAATACCCTGTTCGCCTTTAGGACCAGCATCACCTTTAGGACCGCGTTCGCCTTGATCTCCCTTAGGACCACGCTCGCCAGTTTCACCCTTGTCGCCACGAGGGCCTTGAGGGCCTGTTGGACCGGCTGGACCAGTCTCACCACGATCACCTTTGGCACCTGTTGCACCATCACGACCTGCAGGACCTTGCTCACCGCGTTCGCCTTTAGGACCGGCTGGGCCTGCTAGACCACGAGGACCGGCTGGGCCCATTGCACCTGGAGGGCCAAGAGGACCTGCTTCACCAGGAAGGCCTGGCTCGCCTGCTGGACCCACTGGACCAGGTACGCCTGTACCGCCTTTGATGATGATGGTTCTAGCATCACCTTCGTATTTACCTTCTACAGTGATGCTACCCTCACCTCTGAAGTTAACCGTATTACCCCATTTTACCAGACCATTATCATCGTTATTTGCGACAGGCGTGTTATTGGCCTGCAGCGTCCACCCATCATCGCTATCAGCCATCGCCTCCCCGACAGACAATGCCAATAGTGACAGTGGCAGGGCAGCTAAGATGCTACGAGAGCGACTGGCTGGCTTACTGCCAACCACACCACCTGCCCGTGTGTGCGACTTGGCAAACTCAGCAACCGCCTGGTAGGTGCCGGTCGCCTTATTAAAGACAATTTTATATATACTGTTCATATACAATACCTTAAGATTTTACAAAGAAACTTTACAGCATAGAAAATACCACAGCTGTAAAGAGGTGATTTATTGATACAAGCATCTAGGCGACATCGACATCATCGAAAACAGATGAGAAATCGCACAAAAAATCACCCCATTGCTTACTGCCAAAGCAATAAACAATGGGGTGATTTCTTTAAGTGGTTTCTTTAAGATGCGATGCGATGCGATGCGATGCGATGCGATGCGATGCGATGCGATGCGATTAGCATGACTGATTTGATGGGCATTGTCAATACCTTATTGCAAAAAATGATAAAGATTGTGTCTTTCATATTTTACTATAATTCATCCATACGATGCCAGGTGTATTGTTATTTTTGTGTAACATAATAACAAAATGTTTACAAGTGTACACAATAAACTGCTGCCAAATCCGTGGTGATGCCGTATGATGATGGGGTAAATACCAAAGCATGGAGCCAATTGCAATAGAGTGATCTCTTTCTGCTTTGGCGTCAACACCTTGAGCTATGCTACGATAACCATTTGCTATACTATTCATGCCTAAGGCAATAGCAGATTCGGCCGTTCTGTATAGACTTCCTCTGTCTTCTACATCGTATTTAATACTCTCAGTTTTTGCTACTTCACCAATAGCAATGGAGTATTCGCCCCATGTCATTGCACCATCACCAATAGCAATAACATGACAAGCATGGGCTTGGGTATCTCCACCCATTTTGGTGCCATCAACAGTGGTCTCACCGCTAGAGTTATTGGTACTATTGCCAATAATCACAGAGTTCTCACCAAAATGCTAAGTACCTGCATTATTACCCATCACAACATTATTTCTGCCACTAGACTTATTGCCTGCTTTAGTGCCAATAGCGATGTTGTTAAATGTCGCAATGCTTTCAGTTGGCGTAGTAGCCACTTGACCGCCTGATACGATTCTACCTGTGCCATAATAAGCTGAGCCCTGATCAGAAAAATTTTGTCCTGCGCCATTACCGATAGAAACAGAATTCCGCGTATTAGCTGCAGCATCATTCCCAATGGCAATCGCATTTTCACCACTTGCTGTAGGTCCAGTTCCTTGATTAACACCATCACCAATAATTACGGCAGCAGATGCTATAGTAGTAACTGCTACAAAAGTGGCAACCAGAGCTGACTGCAGATAGATTTGGTTTTTGATTTGCCTTTGCCGCGTGCCATTTCTGACACAGCAGACCAAGTGCCTGAAGCAGCATTCCGGACAACTTTATAAACTTTGTTCATAAGATATTTTCACTTGAGTAAAAATGATAAAAATCATCATTTTGATAGATAAAAACCAATCGAGAAAAACCATAAGATCTTATTAGTCTTAATTGGTGGATTTGATCGCTTATCCATTCCCAATATTTGAATTGTAAAATTTGGGCTGCAAGGATTAAAACAATGAGCTTATTCGAACTTTTAAAATATATATTATCTATCTTTGTTTAAATTAAATAAACCAATAAGAAGACTTACACATAATTACAATCTGGTTATTTAACTAATAGAATTTAGGTAGAATTAACAAATTATTAATAATAATATTTTGATTAAAAAGTACACACATCTAATAACTAGGTTTTTGGAAATACCACCATTTTAAATAGTCCCTACTGCAACAACATAAAAACCGCCTTATTTAGCATAAAGCGGCTATTCCCCTTATCTGTATTACTAATTATCTCAAAACCTGCTGCACTCTATTCGCAATATCCTGTGCCAATGACTGACACAATGCCTCATCTTGACATTCCACCATGACACGGATGACAGGCTCTGTGCCTGATTTACGGATCAGTAGGCGTCCTTTGCCAGATAGCTTTCTCTCAGCGTCATCAAATACCGCAACAAGATCAGGATGATCATGAGGGTCTGACATCTGCGACAGTCGCACATTAATGAGCGTCTGCGGGAATGGCGTATAACCGTCAGTCAACGTACTTAATTTCACATCGCGCTCAACCATGCACATGAGCACCTGCAATCCTGCCACGATGGCATCGCCTGTACGGCTCTTATCTAGGCATAGGATGTGACCTGACGGCTCACCGCCGATACTCCAGCCTTTGGTCTCAAGGTCTTGCATTACATAACGATCCCCAACCTTGGCACGGTGAAACCCAATGCCGCGCTCCGCCAAACTCAGCTCCAACGCCACGTTACTCATGAGCGTACCAACCACACCGGCAGGTTTTAGATGATTCGCCAGAATATACAGCACAGCATCACCATCAACGATAGCGCCCTGCTCATCTACCATGATGATGCGATCGCCATCACCATCTAGTGCGATGCCAACATCAGCGCCATGTTCTAGTACAGCCTTTTGTAGAGTATTTGGGTGAGTCGATCCACAGTTGTCATTGATATTCACCCCATCAGGCGCATTATGAATCGCAATGACATCTGCACCAAGCTCACGAAGCACACGAGGCGCTACGCTATAGCCTGCGCCATTGGCACAGTCCACCACGATTTTTAGTGAATTTAGGCTCAAATGATACGGAAAGCTGCCTTTGCAGTATTCGATATAACGCCCCTTAGCATCCTCAACTCGAAAGCTCTTACCGATGCCATCCGCCTTAATACCTGCAAGTCTAGACAGGCGCGCATCAGTATCGTCCACTAACGCATCCAACTCTAGGTTAATGGCGTTTTGAATTTCATCAGAGATTTTTTTACCTTCACGAGAGAAGAATTTCACGCCATTATCTTGGTATGGATTATGCGATGCCGAGATGACCGCACCCATGTCTGCGTGGAAGCTCTTCACCAAATGCGCAATCGCAGGTGTCGGCAATGGACCCAGCATATACACATCCACGCCTGCCGCGTTAAATCCCGCCTGCAGCGCCGCCTCAATAACATAGCCCGATAGGCGCGTGTCTTTACCAATCAGTACGCTTGGGCGTTTTTTTGAATTGCCGGCGCGTTCCATCAGCACTCGTCCCGCACCAAACCCTAAGCGCAACAAAAAATCAGGCGTGATCGGAAATACGCCAAATTCCCCACGAATGCCATCTGTACCAAAATAACTCATATTATCCTCCAAAATATTCAATCATACCAATAAATATATCAGCGAATTATATCACAGCAATTCCTTTAAAAATTTAAGTATTTGCTAACCATTCGTGAATGATTGGTCAAAAATAGTACACACCCAATCTTAGCCATTCATCAATCAAGCAAAATCCTTAGCAATGTGGTACTCTTTAATTTTTAAGTCTTAATAATTAGCCATTAATCATGCCCTCACATTCCCCCACCAAACTAAAAATACGCGCAACGTGGTTATGCTTACTGCTTATTCTACTCATGTTTATAAGTCAAACAGCTTATGTCTGGGTATTTGGACGGATGTTAGATCTTAGTCTTATAGCTGGCAGTCGTCACGGCGTGGTAGTTAGTCTTAGCATCATAGCAAGCGCTTTGACTTTAAGTGTGGTTGGTCTCATCATGGCAACGTATCATGCTCGTGACAGACTGGCAAAATGGCTGGGTATTCGCCCTTTTTATTGGCGACGTTTGGCAGTATGCACTTGGTGGCTTGCGCTATTTTTGGTGATTAGTGAATTCATCACGCATACACTAGGTCGTGCGCCGATGACATTCATGGATGGTATGATAAGTACGGCAAATCTACCGTTACTTGTTCTCGCGACAGTTGTGATCGCACCCATCTATGAGGAGTTGATTTTCCGAGGGGTAATGTTCGGGCTAATCAAAGACGCAATTCATCCTAACAATCACCACGCATCGCTCATAGCCAGCGTGATCACGAGCGCCCTATTTTCATTGGTTCATGTGCAGTATGGTGCGTTTGAGATGGGTGTGATTTTTGGGCTGGCGATGATTTTTTGTTATGCGCGGATACGCTGCGATTCGCTGATTGCACCGATACTCCTACATATTCTAAATAACGGCTTGGCAATGGCGGTATATTTATTTTATGTGTAATATTTAAAAATACACAAAACAAAAAACGAAACTTTCGTTCCGTTTTTTATTGAACTGGCATCAGATTACTGTTTTACCGCTTCTACTTGAATGTCGATGCGGACTTTTTTTGCCATGCCCATCGCCACCAGATAATCCATGCCCCATTTAGTGCGGTCGATGGTCGTGCTAAAGTCGCCACCGCACACCTCTGCTTTTGCCATTGGGCTGTCATAGCAGTTGAATTTATCGGCCTTTAGACGCACAGGATGAGTCTGACCAAGTAGCGTCAGATTGCCATCAACAGATGATAATTTACGCACCTTGCCTTTACCCACATGGTTGAATTTGGTCGATTCAAAACGCATGTTCGGATGTGCTTCAGCATTGAACAGATCAGCAGATTTTAGGTGGTCTGTGAACGCTTCAGAGCCAGTTTGCAGGCTGTCAATCGGGATGGTGATGTCGATTTTGCCTTTGCGAGCTTCTTTGTCAAATTCCATCGAGCCTGTCAGACCAAAGAAACCACCAACGTTCGTACTGGTGTTAAAGTGATCAATGGCAAATCGTGCGTTGGTGTGAGCTGCGTCAATCTCATAAGTCGCTGCGTGGGCTGTGGCCGTCAGACCAAGTAGTGCTGCGCCGAATACGTGTGATAATTTCATGACTTTCTCCTATTGAAAGCAAGCAGTGAATAAGAAACATTTTCAATATGGCAGTATCTTAACACGATAAATTAACGAAGAAAAACGCCATTTTGTTGATGCAATGTTTCTTATTAAGAAACCTAATGACCATTTAATGCCAGTACCGTTTCCGCACTGTTTCTGATGTCATCCACGGTTAGATTTCGCTTACCGCTCAAATCCTGTCGCCATTTTCTTGCCCCTGCCAAGCCTTGAAATAACCCCAAATAATGCCGTGTCAAGGTTGCCAAATTCGCCCCTTGCTCGGCTCGTTTTTCAAGATAAGGATAGAGATTTTCTAGGATTTCACGGTGCGTTGGGATAGGCTCGCCCCACAGCTCATTGCACGCCCCCATGAGCATGGGATTGTGATAAAACGCCCGTCCTATCATCACGCCATCCACATGGGTTAGGTGGGTTTTGATGTCATCAAGATTGTCCACACCGCCATTGATTTCTATAAAAAGATGGGGGAATTCTCTTTTTAGGCGGTAAATATCATCATAGCGCAGGGACGGGATTTCTCGGTTTTCTTTGGGGGATAAGCCGTTAAGCCACGCTATCCTAGCATGAGCGATAAAGTGCGTACAGCCAGCGTCCGCCACAGTCCCCACAAAATCACGCATGAACTCATAACTGTCAAACGTATCAATGCCAATACGGTGCTTGACGGTAACGGGCTTATCGGTACTGCCTTTCATCGCACGCACCATATCCGCCACAAGAGCAGGTTCTGCCATAAGGCACGCCCCGATTTTGTTGTGCTGAACACGGTCGGACGGACAACCAACATTGATGTTAAATTCATCATAGCCCATCTTATCGGCAATCTGTACACAGTGTGCCATCTCGCTAGGGCTAGAGCCGCCAAGCTGTAGCACCACAGGATGCTCGCTGTCATCATAACGCAAAATATAATCCGTATCGCCCTTTAAAATGGCACTCGTGCTGATCATCTCGGTGTACAGATGTATGTGGCGATTAAACAGACGCGCAAAAAATCTAAAATCCGACGTCGTCCAGTCAATCATCGGGGCTACGGATATTCTCTTAGCACCCGATTTTAAAGCGTCTTGTAGAGAAAGCATTGAAACACACCTTTGGTTGAATGTTGATTTTTGATCGATTTCATGGCTTGGCTGCCTTTGGCGTTTTGCATGAAAAGCCCAATGAGCCCACAATCGTCGCCACGCCCATCAAGATAACATTCACGCACTTTTTTGTGATTTTTATCACTTTTTGACCGACCATCGGCGTGCCTGCCACAGATTGAGCGGATCTGCATTAGAAAAACCTTTAATATACGGCTTCACCAGCTGCACATTGGCATAAAACAAAACATTGATTTGCGTGCTGTCTTCTGCCATCATTTTTTCTGCTTGGTCATACAAGGCGGTGCGTTGTTTGGCAGTAAGCTTGGGGTCTAGGGTTTGGAGCATCAGCTCATCGTATGTCGCATTGGCATAGCCTGACCAGTTGTTTGAGTTGTCAGATTTTCGTAAGTTTAAAAAAGTCGATGCTTCGTTGTAATCACCACACCATCTGGCTCGAACCATTTGGAAGTTGCCTGTACGACGAGCATCAAGATAAGTTTTCCACTCCTGATTGGTCAGATGAATCTCCACCACCCCAAGTGCCTGCTTCCAAAGTGCCGCTGCGGCGATGGCGATTTTTTTGTGTTGTTCGTTGGTGTCATACAGCAGCTCAAATTGTAGTGGGTGCGTCTCATCATAGCCTGCTTGTGCCAAAAGCTGCTTCGCCGTCTCGATACGCTTGGTCTTATTCCATGCTTGCCATTTTGGGGCATGACTGACGGCGTCTTTGATGGCGAGCGGCGTGAACTGATAAGCAGGTATCTGACCTTGACCGAGCACTTTGTCGGTGATGATCTCGCGGTCCAGCGTCATTGCCAAAGCAAGGCGTACTCTGGGGTCATTAAACGGTTTTTTGGCATGATTGAGGTCATAATAATAAGTACATAAGATGGCAGCGGTTTTTAGCTCATCGCCCAAGCGGTGCTTGAATGTGTCAAACTGTTCCTTAGGCAGCTCGCTTGCTGTGATGTCCACCTCACCTGCTTGATAACGCTGCACATCTGTGGTTGCCGAGCTGATGGGCAGCACAACCAATCTGTCAAGCTGATTGCTGGCATTGTCATAAAAATGGGGGTTTTTTTCTAAGACGATTTTTTCGTTGACCGTCCAGTCAGTAGGCTTAAAAGCACCGTTGACCACGATGTGCTTTGGGTCAGTCCATTTCTCGCCAAACGACTCTACCGTCTTTTGATGCACAGGCACCAGCGTGCTGTGAATCATCATGTCAGGCAAATAAGGCACGACTTCCGACAGCGTGATTTGTAGTGTGTGTTCGTCGATTGCCTCAACGCCAAGCGTGTCGACTGGTTTTTTGCCAGCGATGATGTCTTTGGCATTGACAATCTTTGCATCTTCTAGGTAGCTGGCATAAGGCGAACCGAGATTGGGGTCTACCAGACGGCGAAACGCATACACAAAGTCATCTGCCGTCAATGGTTCACCGTTGCTCCATTTGGCATCATGACGCAGCTTAAAAACCCACACTTTATCATCAGTATTCGCCCATTCGCTCGCCACCGCAGGGACGATCTTGCCATCGGCATCGGCTTGAACTAAACCCATGCCAAACTGACGAATGATGTTCAGCTCCTGCACCCCTTGGGCAAGTTGCGGGTCTAGGGTTTGTGGTTCGCTGGCATTGTTGATGGTGATGACCTGCTTGGCGGTGTCGGCATCGTTTGTGATGGCAGACCTACCATCACACGCCGCCAGCATCAACGCCATGATGAGCGTCCAAGCAAGTTTGTTATTTGAAAAAATGTGAGTCATTCAATATCCCTAAAAAAAATAGCATGAACAGCAGCCAAAACCACCCACCAAAGCCCAGTACGCTCAGTACTCAAACATCACAAAGACCGCTTAGGGGTCTAAAAGTATGAAGCACTATGGCAATCTCATCGGTACTCGTTCAGCAGCGTCTGAAAATTATGACTGGTAATCTGCCCTATCTGTTCAGCCGTCTTACCATAAATCCGAGCCAGCACTTCGGCGACATACGGCACATAAGTCGGCTCGTTCTCACGCCCACGCTTTGGCACGGGAGCCAGATATGGGCTGTCGGTTTCAATCAAAATGCGGTCTAGCGGGAGTTTTTTGGCGACCTCTCGAAGCGATTCGGATTTATTAAAGCTGATGATGCCAGAAAACGAAACATACATTCCCAAGTCCAAAGAGCGCTTGGCAAACGCATAGTCCTCGGTAAAGCAATGAATGATGCCATGCTCACAACGCTCTGCTGTCAGCAAATCCAGCGTGTCGTGATAGGCAGCACGCGTGTGCACGATGATGGGTTTTTTGAGGGTTTGGCTGGCGTGAATGTGCGTGGCAAAACTGTGCTTTTGGGCTGTTTTTTTGGTGTCGTCCCAATGATAGTCAAGACCAGTCTCGCCCAACGCCCACAGCTTGTCATGGTCATAAGACAGCAGCTTCTCCACCGTCACACCTGCCAATACATCAGCGTCTTGACAAGGGTGCAGTCCGACGCTCATGCCAATGTTGAGCTTATCATCTGATCTATCCACCCACGCCTTAATGTCATCAAACTCATCATAATGACACATGATCGCCATGGCTCGGCTCACATTGGCATCCTTCATGGCGCCAAGCAGCAATTCTGGATTGCGATCATGATTGTCTAATTTTAGATAAGTTAAATGGCAATGACTGTCGGTAAACATAATTTTCACATCAATATTAAAAACCGCTTATTATACCGCATTTTCTGGCATTGTAGGGTCTTTATCGCAGTCGGATTTTAGGCTAATTTCTTGGCTTGGCAAGGCATGCTCTACGTCATACTTAGCCACTTCGTTCAGCACATCAACCAAAAGCTCGCTTTGTTTTTTCCAAAACACCGTCACATCAGCCGCATCCAGATAGCAGCGCATCTCAATAACGAATGCATCTTGGCGCAGCTCGCTTAATCTGACCAGTGTCCACTCGTCGTTAGTATAGAAGTGGTTTTCTAAGAACAGTTGCAAGTCATTGATTAGCCTACCGATCTCATCAGGATTAGCAGAGCGTTTTAGGTACAGATGATGATAAAAATAAAACATATCCCGAGCGTCATAGTTCTCAATCTGCATGGCACTAAACTCGCCATTTGGCACGGTTACAATCGTCCGAGACAGCGTACGGATACGGCTTGAACGAATGCCAATGTCAATCACCGTCCCTTCCATCGTCCCAAATCGACAATAATCCCCCACGCGAATCGGGCGGTCAGCCACCACGACCACCGAACCAATAAGGTTCTCGATGGTTTTTTGGGCACCGAAGGCAAGTGCAAGACCACCCACCCCAAGTGCTGCAATACCCGTCGTCAAGTCAAAGCCCAGATTACCAAAGATAATAATCACCGCAACGATGACCATGAACGCTTTGGCAACTTTACGAAACAGATTTAGGATGGAGACTTGTTCTAGGCGTTTGTGCTTACGACTGTTGTTCTCAGCGCGCACGAACACGGCATCAATCACCCGAAGCACCAGCCAAGCGGTTGCCAGCCATGCCACCACCTCAACACCTCTAGTCACTGCCGTGCGAAGCGTGACAGGCACCCCCATCTGCACCATCATCTCAGAGAATATCGATGCTAGGATAACCACAGACAACGGCAAAAGCGCCTTCGATGGTATAGCAAATGCCTTACCGCGTATCTTAGGATACAAGAAAGCAAAGATACCCCACACGATCCACAGCCCAACCCAAATCACGGACAAGCCAACAGCAATTAAGATAGCAAGCGATATCAGATCTGAGACTTTATGCCCCAAGATCTGCTTATCCGCCCAAAAGTCAAGTCCTAATTCCTCTGCCAAGGTGGTGCGGTTTTCTTTTAGGTTGGTGGGCAGTTTATCCAGCGTGTCTTTTGAGATCTGCCAATAAACCACGCCATTGGCATCCATCTTTCTAATGAGCAGCAGATCGATTTTTTCGATGTTGATCTCGATGGTGCCTACTTTCTCTAGGTCGCTTGGCAGCTTATCCGCCAAATCACCCTCGCTTTTATCACTGATTGACAGCACGGGCTGCAAGCGCCCGCCTTTATCCAAGGCGATTGTTAAATTGTTAATGATGGTTTCTGGATCTTTTTGTTTTTTTAGAAAGTCATCATCTAGGTATTTTTCCGTCAAAGCCATGTCCTTATCCGACAAGGCTTTGACAAAATTCTGCACGGTACTTCTAGGCGAGTCTCGTCCGTAGCTGTCTTTGGACGAATCAGCGGTCATTTGCGGCTCGGCTTTGGTTAATGCGCTGACGGCACTGGCATTATTTGGCAAACAAAACAGCGCGGCCAACACCAGCAACGCCGCCAAAACCCAACGTCTTAACCAACCAACATAAGACAAATTCATTCCAAACACACTCAAATAAGACAAATTTAACCGCCATGCTAACAACTTTTAAGATCAAACACAAGCTGTCTTCTATGGATAAATGAGCCACCCAAGCTTTCATCATTTAGTTCAAGCCAACATCATCAGATTAGATTTACCATTAATAATTACATGGCTTTATCTTTAACCCAGTCCAAAATTTTGCTATAATAGCAAGTTACCCAAGAGATGTTGCATCCGTTCATCGGCCAGGCTTGGCGTTCTTTAATTTTTTAATTTAATAAGAACAAAACAACGACATCTGCGTTATTTTCTCATTTTTTCATAGATTTAAGGAGTGGACGCAGTGTCTACAGTTACCGACCAAGAATTTAAAGACTACAAAGTCGCCGATATTAGCCTTGCCGAGTTTGGTCGCAAAGAGATTAAACTTGCCGAAACCGAAATGCCTGCTCTTATGGGCATTCGCAAACGCTACGCTAGCCAAAAGCCTCTAGCAGGAGCGAAGATTGTGGGCTGTATCCACATGACCATTCAAACGGCTGTCTTGATTGAAACGCTTGTGGCACTCGGGGCAGAGGTTCGCTGGACTTCGTGCAACATTTTTAGCACCCAAGACCACGCCGCCGCCGCCATTGCCGCCGCTGGCATTCCTGTCTTTGCATGGAAAGGCGAGACCGAAGAAGAGTACGAATGGTGCCTAGAACAACAAATCCGCAAAGACGGCAAACTGTGGGATGCTAACCTTATCCTAGATGACGGTGGCGACTTGACCGCACTCATTCACAACAAATACCCCCAAATGCTAGATAGTATTCACGGCATTTCCGAAGAAACCACAACAGGCGTACACCGTTTGATTGAAATGCTTGGCAAAGGAGAGCTTAAAGTCCCTGCAATCAACGTCAATGATGCTATCACCAAATCCAAAAACGATAACAAATACGGCTGTCGCCATTCACTCAATGACGCCATCAAGCGTGGTACGGATATGTTGTTGTCTGGTCGCCGTGCGTTGGTGATTGGTTATGGCGACGTGGGCAAAGGCTCTGCCCAAAGCCTACGCCAAGAAGGCATGATTGTGCGTGTCAGCGAGATTGACCCTATTTGTGCCATGCAAGCGTGTATGGACGGCTATGAGCTTGTTTCTCCATTTGTGGGTGGTGAGCAAAATCAAGGAGTTAATACTACACTACTCCAAGATACCGACCTTGTCGTTACCACCACAGGCAACTATCACGTGTGTAACGCCGAGATGTTAAAGGCTCTAAAATCCACCGCCGTGGTGTGTAACATCGGGCATTTTGATACCGAAATTGACACCGACTTTATGCGTAAAAACTGGAAATGGGTGGAAGTCAAGCCACAAGTTCATCAAGTCTATCGCTCAAATGATGAGTCGGATTATCTTATCGTGCTATCCGAAGGTCGCCTTGTCAACCTAGGCAACGCCACAGGTCATCCGTCTCGTATCATGGACGGCTCATTTGCCAACCAAGTGCTTGCCCAAATCCATCTGTACAAAGAAAAATTTGCCGACTTGCCAAGTGCTGACAAGCAAGGCAAGGTTTATGTTAAAGTCCTACCCAAAAAACTGGACGAAGAAGTCGCCGCCGCCATGGTTGCAGGCTTTAATGGTGTGATGACTAAGCTTACGCCAGAACAGGCCAGCTACATCGGCGTGTCGGTAGATGGCCCATTCAAGCCAGACGAATACAAGTACTAATCTGCATCACAAAAGATGACAATGCCAGCCGTTGTCATCTTTTTATCATCTATGGATAAATTTTTCACTGAATTGATTTATTTTGTTTTTTAGCGTTATTGATACTTTATAAATAGCTGTTAAAAGCACTGGATTTATTATCATGGCAAGACAAAAACGAGCGCCGCGCTCCATATTGGCGTGTTATATCGCGACGGGCTATCTGGCAATCGTAACGATATTGATCGTCATTGGCGTGTTGCCTTGGATGGTGGCTGCCATTCATGGGGTTACCAGCCTTGCCAGCTATGGCATGTATGCACTGGACAAACAAGCAGCGAAGAATAGAGAGCGCCGCATCGCTGAGTACAGCCTACATCTTTGGTCGCTTCTTGGTGGCTGGATCGGTGCGGCTTTTTCCCAGCATCAGCTTCGCCATAAGACCCAAAAAGAAGAATTCCAACTTACTTTTTATCTCACCATCATCGCCAACATTGCGGCGATGGTTTATTTATTTTTGATTGAGCTGTATTGATGAATCGTTTTTTTGTGGATTGTGAACTGGTTGTCGGTGATGTTCTTACTCTGCCTGATGATGTCGCGCATCATTGGGGTAAGGTGCTGCGCGCACGCGTTAGCGATAATGCCGTGCTGTTTAATGGGCAAGGCGGCGAATATGCCGTGACACTGACTCACATTGACAAAAAATCCGCCCAAGTCACCATTAATAACTACAATCCCAATAACAAAGACGCACCCTTTAAAGTGACTCTAGGGCAAGTGATGAGCCGCGGCGAACGCATGGATTACGCCATCCAAAAAGCCATCGAGATGGGTGTTCATCAGATTCAGCTACTGACCAGCGAACACTGCCAAGAGTACCTAAAATACGAACGCGATAAGAAAAAACTCACTCATTGGCAGGCCGTTGCTGTTGCTGCTTGTGAACAGTGCGGTCTAAATATCGTCCCGCAGGTTCTACCGCCCATTGACGTACGTGACTGGGTCACTCAATGCACCTCAACTTTAAAGCTCATCATGGCGGTCAGTGATGGCGACTACCAGCCAACCAACCTACCCCAAGACATCGCCCTACTCGTCGGACCTGAAGGCGGGCTTAGTCAAGATGAAATCGATCTTGCCATCAGTCACGGCTTTCACGCTTGGACAATCGGTGAACGCGTTCTGCGCACTGAGACCGCACCTGTGGTAGCGTTATCTGCCCTGCAGACGATTTGGGCGCTGTCTCGATAGCTAAGCCCATGCGTAAAATCATCCATCTAGACATGGACGCATTCTTCGCCAGTGTCGAGCAACGTGACCATCTAGAATATCGCGGCAAGCCTCTGGTTGTCGGCGGAGATCCTAAAGGTCGTGGCGTGGTGGCAGCAGCCAGTTACGAGGTTCGAGCCTTTGGCGTGCGTTCAGCGATGAGTTGCTACGAAGCTCAAAAACGCTGCCCGCAGGCTATCTTCGTCCGCCCACGCTTTGAAGTATACCGCGCCGTCAGCAGCCAAGTCAAAACCATCATGCTAAAGCTTACTGACATGGTCGAACCCTTATCACTCGATGAAGCTTATCTAGATGTTACAGGTAAGCGTCACTGCAACGGCTCGGCGACACTGATGGCGAACTGGCTACGCGCTGAGATTTATAAACAAACGGGGCTAACCTCATCAGCCGGCGTGTCATTTAATAAGATGCTTGCCAAAATCGCCTCGGACATCAACAAGCCCAATGGCATCGCCGTCATCACGCCTGAGATGGCGGATGATTTTATCAGCGAGCTACCTATTGAGCGCTTCCACGGCATTGGCAAAGCCAGCGCCAAAAGACTGCACGAGCTGGGCGTATTTACAGGTCAAGACCTAAAAAATACGCCCCTATACCGACTGGTGGAAGTGTTTGGGAATAAGCGCGGGCAGTTCTATCACAACATCGCTCACGGACACGATGAACGTGAAGTCAAATCAGAACGCGTGCGCAAGTCCATTGGCACCGAGATTACCTTTACCGAGAACTCCGCCAATGACGAATTCATCCTTGGTAGAATCCATGAGCAGAATCTAGAAGCTTGGCAGGATCTGATCCAGCGCCAAATGCGCGCCCACACGGTCACTTTAAAACTAAAATACAGTGATTTTAGTCAGATTACGCGCAGCCACTCGGTGAAGTCACCCTTCAAGAGTCCGGATGCCGTTCTGCCTTGGCTGCATGAACTGTATCATAATACCCCAAAGCACCTGCCTGTACGCTTGGTTGGTGTTACTTTCTCAAACCTTGAGAGTATTGATAGCGTTGAACAGCTTGATTTGTTTGAATAGCATCAAACAGCTACAAACTCATTAAAACGACCAATCCTCAATGCGCCACCCTCTCGCCTCAGCCTCTCGTCTTAGGATATCATCAGGGGTGATGCACACCGCTTCATCAGCAAAGTTGAGTAGCGGCAGGTCATTTTTTGAATCAGAATAGGCGATGGTCTTATCAAAGGCGATATTACTGTCTTGGCAACGCTTGATAAATTCGCCTAGATGGTACAGTTTGCCTTCCTTGAAATTAGGACGGCCCGCAACCTTGCCCGTGTAGCGATTATCCTTAATCTCAAGTGCTGTAGCCATCGTGTGCGCATCATCCACCCCGAATAGATTGGCGATTGGTTTTACCACGAAGTCATTGGTCGCGCTGATGACTACCACGGTATCCCCCTGATTCTTATGGTGTTTGATTTGTTCAAGTGCCTTTGGGCGCATATTCGGAATGATCCAAGTGTCCAGATATTCCTGGCGATATGCTTGTAGTTCATCCATGCTTTGTGTGCTCAAAAAATCCGCCACAAACTCATTATATTCCACCGCATCAAGCGTGCCATTGATGTAATCTTGGTAAAATTTATCGTTAGCATCAGCATACACGCCTGCATCCACCAAACCACGCTCCACGATAAACTGCCCCCAACTGTGATCACTGTCCACATTCAGCATCGTCATGTCTAAGTCAAATAGCGCCAAATTCGCCATCGTTCACCCTTATATATACAAAAAAATCATCATAACAAAAAACGGTTCAAAGCTGAACCGTTTTTTGGAAGAATTGCGCGAAGATTTGGATTAGTAATAGCCCAGTACTTTCCACCATACCAATCCCACGGCAATCCAGACCACCAAATTAACCACACTCATCACAAAGCCAACTTTCCACCACTCTCCCAGCGTCACATAGCCCGAACCGAAGATCACTGGCGCGGTGCCTGTGGCATAATGGGTTAATGTCATCATGAGGCTACTTGATGCGGCCAATATCAAGGCAAATAGCATCGGCGGCGCACCCAAGGCAATACCAACGGTATAGAATGCTGCAAACATCGCCGTGATGTGCGCTGTGGTACTGGCAAAAAAGTAATGAGAATATAGATACACCAATGTCAAAATCGCCATGGCGCCGATTGAGCCTACACCCATCTGAGCCACCATCGACTGAATCGCACCCGAGAACCAAGAAATCAGACCAAGCTTACTCAGATAAGTCGCCATCATGATCAACGCCGCGAACCACACGATGGTATCCCAAGCAGATTTTTCTTTTAGGATATCATCCCAAGTGAGCACACCTGTCAAGATCAACGCGCTCAGCCCCAAGAAAGCCACCGCCGTCGCATCAAAACTAAGCGCATCACCAAAGATCATCGCGGGAATATCCGCCCACAATAACAGCATACCTGTAAATACCGCAAGCATGATTTTCTCATTTTTGGTGACTTTACCAAGCTTGGCAAGGTGCTCTTTGGCGAAGGTCTTGGCATCAGGCGTCTCTGTCAGCTCTGGCTTGGCCAATACATACATGACAAGCGGCATCAGCAAGATACACGCCATACCCGGTAAGAACATCGCCACCGACCAAGTCGTCCAAGACAGCGAGATCTGCGCACCTGTCACATCAGCGATGAGATCAACCACGAGCGGGTTCGGCGCGGTCGCCGTGATGAACATCGCTGATGTGATTGGGTTTGAATGATAATTTACTAGCGCAAGGTATTTACCAATGCGATTCTGAGTACCATCCTCTGCACGCGACCCGAAGCTGTCAGCGATTGAGCGCATGATCGGGTGGATAATCGCACCACCACGCGCGGTATTGGATGGTGTAATCGGCGAGATAAGCAGCTCAGCCAGCGCCAGTGAATAACCAATGCCAATGGTTTTTTTGCCAAATATTGCAATAAAATTATAAGCAATCCGCGACCCTAGACCTGTCTTAATCAGGCCGCGAGAGATCATGATGGCAATACCAATTAGCCAAATCAGTGAACTTGATAGGCTTGATAGCGCGTCACTCATCGCCTGCTTCGGTGTGTCAGCCGTCACCCCAGTGATCGCAACCAACGTCATCGCGATGATGGCGATTGCACCGATGGGCAGCGCCTTACCGATGATCGCTGCGATCGTTCCGATGAATAATGCCAACAGATGCCACGCATCAGGCGTTACACCTGCTGGCACAGGAATCACAAACCAAATAATGAGTGTACAAAGCACCGCGATCAGTGCAGGAATGGGCTTAAATGGCATAATCACTCTCTTAGCATTTTTGCGTTAATTATTATATTATTATGGCTCTATATGACAGCAATGAGTGGCAATTTATAAAATTATGGATAATACTTCATCACACGCTACACATCCTTAAAAAATTTAAGGATTTCACTGTTTTTAAAAACCATCAAACAAAAAACCCAAAAACTCATCAACCCGCCCTTCCTAGGAAATGCGTACTGATTGGCTTTTGGGCTTATCAATTGGATTTATTATAGCAAATAAATCACAAGCTAGAACGATTATTGAGTAGTTTTTTATCAGAGATTTATGATATAACCATGGAAAATCACCATGAATACAAGTAAAAATAAAGCCATCTATGATAGATGGCTTTATGAATAATGATTAGAACTTACCACGAAGCTGTGATAGAATCTGATCGATCTCAGCATTTGCCTCACTCTCGTCAGCCTCGACACTGCCGTGTGGCGTAAGATCGTTCAAAACCTGTGGTAGCAATCTTGCAATGCCTTGGCGCACCTCTAATTCGCTTGCGCCTGTCTTTTGGGCAACTTCGTTAATCTCTTGACTGCCGAACAGACGAGCCACATCATCAGCATCGATACCGTCATTGTCTACATCAATGCTCGTCCAAGACTGAGCTTTGTTGCCTAGACCGTTGCCTTGGAATTTGGCAAGGACGCCTGACAGACCGCCATTTTTTTGGATGTAGGCAAGCACGACAGGCAATAAAGCCAGTAGCAATGTTGATTTGTTAAAGCCACCTTGACGGCTTTGTGCTTGTGATTGGCTGCCTAGAACACCGCCTAGGATGTTACCAAGATCGGTTGGGCTAGCTTGACGGCTTTGTGCGCCACCACCCAATAGACCCCTTAGCAGCCCACCAAGCCCAGCTTGTGAACTGCCTTGACTGCCTAGAACTTGACCTAGAACACCGCCAAGACCTGCGTTAGAATTTTGATTGCCAGCCAGTCCACCCAATAGATCACCTAGACCGTCCTGCTGCTGTGATCTTTGGTCGCCTTGTACGGCATTTTGAACGACTTGGGTTACGATAGATTGAAGTAAGCTCATGGATTATCCTTAGTGATTAAATCTTGATACATTATTGTAATGTGAAACAACAAGCATTGTTTAACTTACCAAGCATTGTTTAACTTACCGAGAAACTCACCATCATCTTATCAAAATCAAATCATAAAAGTGTGGTTGTTGTGTAATTTTTTATGCACTTATTATTAATTTGCCATCAGCTTAGATGATAAAGCACAAAGACCCAATAGCTTACGATAATCAGCATCTGCCACATCACGCCGATGAATCATTACCTCAAAGTATCGCTTTCTAGGTTCAATCACATAGAATTTTAATACCACCGCCCCATTCATACCGATCGCCCGCTGACTGGATAGTAGATATGCCTGCCATAGCTGTCGCCTTACACCTCGCCCGATACCTCGGCCAACACTAAGCTGCCACAGGCCATCAGTATGCGTACAGCCCATCCATACGATCTTAATACGCCCTACATAAATCCACGAGAGCACACTGATAATGGCAAGTAACAGCACACATTGCCCCACCAATAACGCCTGCCAAGAGATGAGCATCACTGCAATCACAAATGCCGCCCAAGGGATAAATCTTAGGCGACTTTGATGGATTACGATGTCTAAGTTTAGGATGTTTTTGGAGAAATTGGGAGTTTTAGTTAGCATATTTTAGCTGTTTCATGCGCTCAATCAGACGCGCCACACCCTCATCATCCGGACGTTCTTGACCCAAGAAAAACAACAACAAATCAGGATCCTCATGCTCCAATAAACGCACAAATGCCGCCTGCTCATCGTCAGACGCGCTTAGATAATGCTCTTTGACATAAGGGTCAATATAATAATCAAGTTCCTTTAGACCGCGGCGCGCCTGATAGATAATACGGCGCTGCTCTAATGTCGGTTCGATATGGTCACTCATGATCACTCCGTTAGCCATAATACAAGTCGATAAATTTGGCATGAGTATATCAAATTTATCCCATCATGCGCAGATCATTTTTATTTTTAATTTGCTTTGGTTGATGGCTTTGTAATAAAACGACTTGCCATGATCATCATAACAAGTCGCTTGAGGGCTGATGTGTACTTACATCACATTAGACAGCACCACAAAGAACAGCGCACTAATACATGCTGCCGCTGGCAATGTGATGACCCAAGCAAGTCCAATCGGCTTCATGAGCTTCCAGTTGGTGTTCTTATTAACAATACCAATACCCAATACCGCACCCACCAGAATGTGCGTACTAGATACAGGAATACCCAAGCTAGATGCACCCATCACGACCGCTGCTGCTGCTAGCTCTGCAGCAAAACCTGATGCAGGATGCATCTCGGTTAGATTCGTGCCGACAGTTTGGATGACTTCTTTACCGATGAACCACAGACCTACGATGAGCGAGACACCAAAGGTCAGCATGACAGGCGCAGGAACTGATGCCTTGGCTGCGATGGCGTTTTCTTTGATGACATCTAGGATGGCAACGAAAGGACCGACCGCGTTCGCGATGTCGTTCGAACCATGCGAGAAAGCAAAAGCACACGCGGTAAATACCTGCATCCAGCTGAACATGATGAATGTCGCCTTGCCTAGGTCTTCTTTATGCTTACCGCGAATGGTCTTGGTATAGATGAAGGCAGTTAGCCACACCATCGCACCAATCATGCCCATCACAAGGCTTGCGTGCAGCGTTGATAGGTTTAGACCCGTGTTCTTTAGACCCTTGAATACCACCATCGCTGTCATGATGACCGCGCCAAGCGCCGCGATTAAAGGCACCCAAGTTTTTAGGGCTTTAAGGGTATCTAGATTGCTGCGCTCGTTCTCAATGTCGTGCAATAAGCGATAATATTCCGTCTCTAGCTCGTCATGCTGGCATTCGCCTTCGTTGAAGGCTTCTTGGTCACGCAGCAGCGCGGTGGTATAAGGCAGCTTCTCATCATCATTTAACGCCTCAAAATGCTCTTTTTGTTCGCGTTTTAGGGCTTTTTTGCGAGCTTTTAATGACTTGACACGCACTTCTACTTTGTCGTTATACGCCAAGATATTGCGCTTGATAAGACCATATAGGATATAAGACAGCAGACCGCCAAGCACAGGTGACACTACCCAAGAAATGGCGATTTCGCCGATTTTTGACCATTTAACGGTCGAGAACGCAAACTCTGAACCACCCAAGCTAATACCAAGCACGATGGATGAACCAACGATACCTCCAATGATGGCGTGTGTGGTCGATACTGGCAAGCCTTTTTTGGTGGCGAAAAGTAACCAAAAAGCCGCCGCTGCCAGTGCTGACAGCATGAGATAGATGAACTGATTTGGCGATACGCCCAGCTTGCCGATGTCCACGATACCACTTCGGATGGTGTCAGTTACCGCAGCACCAGCCAGTACCGCACCCGACACCTCAAAAATAGCCGCCACCGCAAGTGCTTGGGTGACGGTCAATGTGCCTGCACCGACAGACGTACCGAACGAATTCGCCACGTCATTACCACCGATGTTAAACGCCATGAAAATACCAAAAAAGCTTGCTACCATAAATAGCAGCACTTGTTGATGCAAGGTATACTCCAACCCCCACATCACAAAATAAACGCACATCCCTGCAAGCAATACCGCAAAGAAAATATTTGCCAGCATGGGTGTGCTTTGTTTCGCTGAATTTACCATAAATCCGCCAAGACGATTTGATTGTTAGTTTAAAACTGCCTGAAAAACACGAATGCGACATTGTAAGAATCAAATATGACAGTTTTATGACAATTTTAACATATCATCGCCAATTTGGCTAAATTTTGTCATATTCGTGTCAGATGTTATTATTTTGTGTTTTTAACCAGAACAGTATTACGATTGAATTTTGATATACCACCCCAACATAGGCTTAAAATTATAGACGCTTTTATCGGTGAGTACATGTCGCACATTCAATCTTTGGTCGATACCCTAAATGGCTATCAAGCCCTACCACACCACAGTGATGCCAATCTTAAACACATTCTAAATGAAGTTCAGACATGGCAAAAATCACGCATTCATCGAACCAATAAACCACTGTTTGATAACAATAAAACTGCGCCACTTGCTCATTATCTGATCGATCGCATCTATAGCGATAAGGATTTTGACATACTTGCCAAGCAGCTTCTCACCGCGGGCAATAATGCCCTAAATGGCTCGGGTCGCCTAGAAAAGCTCATTCCACAAAACACGCTCGCCACAGGCATCCTAGGTGTCAAGGCGGCGGTTCTGGCGGTGGAGCTTGATCTTGTGCTTGCCAAAGCCATCCAACGAAATGATACATATCTACAATCATTCCATCAAGACGGCATTACCGATGCGCTGATGGTTGAAGTCTATCAAGCCGTTAACGCAAAAGACGCACGCATCGCACAGATTCACGCCATCAAAGAGGTGTGCGAGCTATCATACAAGCAATTTAATTCATTTTTATTACAAAAAGCGTTTTCTTTGGCGAAATCCACCGCCTATCATCACGGCTATCAGCCTTTGTATGACTTCATTTATGATGGGCTGATCGCCATCAAAAGCATCAAAAAGATTGATGATTTTACCGTGCCATTTACCCAAAATGAGTTGGCCACGATTGAGCGCATTCATCAGGATGGCAAGGTTTATTAACCTGCGTGTAAAATCATCCATCTAAAATGGCAATTTATGGTATGAAAAAATCCCTATTTATAGTATTATGATAGGGATTTTTTAGTCATATTTAATTCATAAAAATTGGAAAAAGCCATGAGCCAAGATAACAAGTCAAACGAATTTACCAATCCTAATATTTTGCCTACTGGCACGCCACAAGGACAGTCAGCAATGCAAAGCCCTGCCAATGCGGACAATCCGACGCAGCGCGCTTATTCTGAGAACGTGGGCGAGACGACGCATTTTGGTTATCAGACCGTGGATGCCCGAGAAAAACAAAGTAAAGTCGCCGAGGTCTTCACCTCTGTCGCCTCAAAATACGACATCATGAACGACCTCATGAGCTTTGGTATTCACAGACTATGGAAGCGTTATGCCATCAGCCTAACTGGCGTGCGTTCAGGTCAGCGCGTGCTTGACATCGCGGGCGGTACAGGCGATCTTGCCAAAGTGTTTAGCCGTGAAGTGGGTCGCTCAGGTCGCGTGGTGCTGTCTGACATCAACGAAGCGATGCTTGAGATCGGTCGTACTCGCCTGATTAATGCAGGTTGCAATAACGTTGATTTCGTTTTGGCGAATGCTGAGACGCTAGAACCTTTCGAGGACAATTCATTTGATCTGGTGACCATCAGCTTCGGTCTGCGCAACGTCACCGACAAACAAAAAGCCCTTGAAGCGATGCACCGCGTCCTAAAACCAGGTGGACGACTGCTTGTGCTTGAATTTAGCAAACCTGTCTTTAAGCCACTATCAAAGGCTTACGATCTTTATTCATTCACCGCCCTGCCTGTGATGGGCAAGATCGTCGCCGGCGATGCTGAAAGCTATCAATATCTAGCAGAGTCCATCCGTATGCACCCCGACCAAACCACCTTAAAAGGCATGATGGAAAAAGCAGGATTTGTAAACTGCGACTACCACAACCTAACTGGCGGCATCGTGGCGGTGCATCGTGGGTTTAAGGCACGCCGATGATTAGCGTGCTCGCTCTTGGGCTTGTTGAGCGCATCATCAATGGTGCGCTTGGCACGGATCCCATCGCCATTTCACATCTTAATGGTCTGTCTGGCAAGACATTTCGCGTGATCATTGCCAATCCATCGCTGTCCGTTGATGTGCTGTTTTGTGATGATCATGTGAGGTTTGAGCCTGTCAGCCAAAGCCTCTTTGAACCCCAAGGCGGTATCATCACAGAACCTGACTGCACGCTGCATACTACCAGTCCAAGAGAGCTACTGGCACTCATGCAGAACCCATCGGGCAACCTTCCCATTAAGGGCGATCATAAGGTGCTCATGCAAATCAAAGCCCTAAGCGATGATTTTAGCCCCGATGCATTCGCCCAATTAGAAAACCTAATCGGCAAAAGCGGTGCAAGCTATGCCTACATGCTCACCCAAGAGATGTCCCCGATTATCTCGCCCGTGCTCGACTCTCTAAAGACCATCATCACAGGTGCAATCACCCCAGCTCAGGACAGCGCGCTGGACGATGCCATCAGCCAAAAAAAGCAAGAACTGCTGCGCCTACAAAGTGACATCGAACGCGAACAAGCTCGCCTAACCGCCCTACAAAACCAATCATAACCATGCTCATCTCTCATCGTAAACGCCTACTTTCGCTATATCGCATCGCTGCTAAATATCGCCTAGACATGCATCTGCCCATCGATGACATGCCAGAGCTTGCGCCATTGGCACGTCTGATTCGCCTGCATCCTGCAAGCCTAGGCAAATCGCATCACCCCATGGGCATCAAGCTCGCCTTTGAAGAGATGGGTACGCTTTTCTTAAAATTAGGGCAGCTGCTCTCCACACGATCCGACCTACTGCCGCCAAACATCATCGCGCAGTTATCACTATTACAGGATAAAGTCGCACCCTTCGATGTGGACATCCTAAAATCCGAAATCCAAAACCCTAAGACAGGGCTTGGCAAGCCTGTCGATGAGCTATTCGCTCGGTTTGATAATAAGCCACTCGCCGCCGCCAGTATCGCTCAAGTACACACCGCCAGCCTCCACGACGGTCGTGAAGTGGTCGTAAAGGTCGTTCGCCCTGACATCAAGCCTGTCATCATTCAAGACTTCGAGCTGCTGCGCGAAATGGCAAATTGGCTGTCCGCTCGATTAGAGTCTGCGCGCGCCGTGCATATTGTCAGCGTGGTAGAGGACTACCGGCAGATCATGCTAAATGAGCTGGATCTCACCCTAGAATCTGCCAACGCCACTCGCATGCGCAACAACTTCACAGGCTCATCGCTGATCTACGTGCCAGAATCGTACATGGCGAATAAGTCGGTCATGGTCTCGGAGCGAATTTTTGGCGTGCCGATTTCTCAGACGGATAAATTTGATGCCTTAGGCTATGATCGCTCGTTACTTGCCAAGAATGGCTTGACGATATTCTTCACGCAGGTGTTTCGCGATAACTTCTTCCACGCGGACATGCACCCTGGCAATATCTTTGTCGAAACCCTACCCAATGGTGAAGCCGTCACCAATCCGCGCTACCTAGGGCTGGACTGTGCAATCATGGGTGAGCTGTCACGCGATGATCAACTGGTTGTCGCGCGCATGCTGCTGTCAGTCATGAATGGCAACTACACCGCCCTAGTAGATATCATCTCTCAAGCAGGCTGGATACCGCCATCTGCTGACAAGCACGCACTTATCCGTGATATGGCGCGCACGGTCAGCCCCATGGTGTCCAAACCCATGAGCGAGCTTGACTTTGCTGGCATCTTATTTGAGATATTAAACATCGCGCGCCGTCATCAGATGAGCATACCGCCGCAGCTGATGCTACTGCTTAAGACCTTGGTTCATGTCGAAGGGCTCGGGCGTGAGCTGTATCCTGCGCTAGACATCTGGTCTCTGGCCAAGCCAATCTTAACCGCGTGGGTAAAAGACCAACTAGACCCCGTCAAAAATCTAAACGACATCAAAGAAAAAAGCCCCGAGTTACTGCTCTCCGCCACCGAACTGCCTAAGCTCATCACGCAAGGCGTGCAGTCCATGGCAACACTGGGGGCAAGACAAGACAAAGAACTGCGCGAGATCCAAGCGCTGCGTGCTGATTTCTTGAATCAAAAACGCCATGACTGGATTGCCTTGGGTGGATTTTTAGGATTTATCGCGATTGGTCTGACCGTGCCGATTTGGTGGGTGGGCGTAATATTTCATGTATTGGCGATTGGGTTTGTGATTTGGAGAATACTAATATAAAAATTAACTGGCGATTAAAAAAATAGCTTATTCAAAAAAAGAATAAGCTATTGATCAATCAATCTACTAAAAAAATAAGTTTTGCAATACAAAAATAGACAAGGAAATAGTGTTTTAACTTTGTAGATAGATAGGATAGAGCTATCGTTTCCATCCTGGCTGTTCCCCATCATGAAAATCACCCATACACAGACTTGTGGATATTAAACGCAGCGTTCTACCTCTCTCAACCAAATCATTTTTATCCTGCTCCGACACCTTCTCTGGCTCTTCAAAAATCTTTCTTGCCATCGAGTTATCCATTCCATCCATAAAATAAAGATTTGAGCAGTCGCAAAACCACTCAGCTGTCATGCCATTTACTAGATGTTCTTTTTGGATAGTATTTAAACAATCTCTTTTTAATTCTTGTTCAAAGACTTTCCTAAATTCATCATCCGAGGAGAAATGCACAGTATTTTTTTCTTTATCAATAGACGAAACAAAACCGCCGCTTATATCACCACAAGCTGATAAAATGACTGAAGCACAAATAAAAACCAATATCTTTTTCATAAAACGCCATTAATTCTCTTTGCTCAACATCAATCAAGGCTTCCCAAGCACTGTGAAGCTCCAAATTTCAAAGAATCATACAGCAATCTCCCCAACCTCTCTTTTTCATAGTCGCCGATAGGTGCTGTAGGTGCAATCATAAGTCGAATATCATCACCACCGATGTAGTAGGAAGCATAATTCAAGAGACAATTACACGACTTTTTAGAATTTTGTATCCAGCCATCCTCCTTAAGCAAAAAACCCTGCTGACAAGCCTTTATATTACGCTCAACAAATAATTCTCTCATCTCGTCATCAGATGTGGCTTTTTGAAGCATATCATTTCTGTCATACTTACTACACGCAGCCAATAAAGCAAGAACTATAGATATCAAAACAAATTTTGCCATAAAATTAATTAAAGAAGTACATTAGACCGCGAATCATACCTATTGGAAAAACAGTAATATCAACAGCTGCCCATAAAAATTTATCGCGTGCGAAATCAACAATGGCTGCATAAATAGGCAAAATGACAGATGCTGCGGTAAATACTAAACCAAAAATACCGCCAAATGCATTACGAGAATCGCTCATAAAATCTCCAATAATCTATAGATGAGTAATTATTTTATATTTTAAACTTTTACTACTCTTCTTTCAAGTGTGAATTTGAACAAAAATAGATTATTTTATAAATCAACTTGGTTTTAAGATGGCGCAAATTATCAGCACTCAGATTGATAAATTAATCGGAAAAAGAATTCAATTAAAACGCAAAGAAAAAGGATGGTCTGCAGAAAAGATGGCAGAACTACTAGATGTATCACAACAACAACTGTCAAGATATGAAAGAGGTGTGAACAAAATTAATGTAGCTCATTTGGTTGAAATTGCTAATCTTTTGCAAACTCCAATTGACTATTTTTTTGAAGACTGTATAAAGAAAGTGGATTATCGACAAAACTCTTATGATGCAGCTTGGCAAAAACTGACTAATGAACAGAAAAGGGCAGTTTTAACGCTTATCCAGACCTTGACCAAATAATGCTATTAAGTTGATCATAGAAACTGGATTAAAATTGCCAATCACATGTCAAAACGCCAATGTTTCGAATATACTATTTTAGATTTGCAATGCTTAAAACCCCTATTGACAAAAGTAGTCAACAGGGGTTTTAAAAGTCAAAACATCTTCTAGTTCTTAAACTTCACAGGTCGCTCGGCATTAGGGTAATGATGCTCATGCTCCACATCACACTCTTCGCCAACGGTGTTGCCTTTATCGTCTTTTGGCTTCTCGATATAGCCTGTACGCTCTTCAACCGGTAGATATTCATGCTCCCACATCATCACCGCTTGCATGCAGGTCTGGCGCTGCTCATCTGTCAGACGAACGCCGTTGTCCCATTTGCCCAGCTCAATGGCGGTGCGGAACTTGGCGACGATTTCAGGATTTAGACTATTTAGTATGTCTTCTTTATTCATCTTTGATCTCTTGGGTGTTTTATTCGGTCTTTAGGGCGAATTCTTCTGTGTATAGGTTCCAGTTTAGCTTGGTGCGGCACGCCTCATAGAAGCTATAGCTCGGTGGATGTAGCAGCAGTAAGGTCTTATCATGCTTGGCGATGAGTAGTGTCTGATCGTTATCGAGTGGTGCTGATGCCTTACCATCTGCGCCCACCATGGGCTGTGTGCGATTATCTTTGTGGATGTTGATGGCGATTTGGCTGCTACCTGCCACCACCAGAGGACGGCTGGACAGCGTATGCGGATGCATCGGCACAAGACAGATGGCATCAATGGTCGGGTGGATGATGGGTCCGCCTGCCGAGAGTGAATAAGCGGTCGATCCTGTCGGTGTCGCTACGATCAGACCATCGGCATGCTGACGATAGACGTCTGTGCCATTAATTTTTAATTGAAAATCAATGGTATGCACCGATTTACCAGCGTGCAGAACGATGTCATTTAATGCCACATCTTCATGGATGACCATGTTGGTCGGCTTGCCATCAGCATCATTATTCACAATCTTAAATGTCAATAAAAACCGTTCCGCCAGCCAATAATCTCCGTCCAACACCTGCGTGACACGCTCGGTCAGCTCCTCTGGATTGACGTCCGCCAAGAATCCAAGTCGCCCACGGTTCACGCCCAGCACAGGCACATCAGTACCCGCCAGCACGCTCGCCGCCTGCAGCATCGAACCATCACCGCCAACCACGATGGCAAAATCACAATGCTCGCCAATCTTTTGGCGTGGAACGATCTTAAACTGATTACCGTCCACCTTATCAAAATCGATCTCAAGCCCCTCGATCGCGGCGGTCTCAGTATCGATGACGATGGACAAACCACGCTCATCAAGTAGAACGATGAGCTCATTTAGGGTTTCGACCACGCTTTTTTTGCCGGCACGCCCCATCAAGCCAATGCGCTGGAACTTGGGACGCTTTGGGTGATTATTCACAAAATTTGACATAAAAATCAATGCAAAAATAAAGCGTATAATATCAAAAAACCCCACATCAACACAACCTAAGTTTTTAGATATTATCAGCGCTCATGGCTTAGTGTATGAACGATAAGCCATTGATTAATGCTTGATTTTTCTAAAATCTGCCTTATAATCAGTGAAAGATTTTTATTTTTTATTAAGGAAAAATTATGGCAAACCCTATCGTCAGTCGCACCGAGCTTGCGGTTGGTAGTGTCCCGATGACTGTTGGCGGCGTCGTCAAAAAAAGCGCGTTCTTATTGGCATTGGCTGCCGTCTCAGGCTTTGGTGTGTTCTTCTATGCTCTGATGGGCGGTATCTCGGTTAGCATGCTATATCCGCTTGCCTTGGTGGGCCTGTTTGCAGGCATGGGCTTGGGCTTGGTATCAGCATTTAAGCCTCACCTTGCTAAGAGCTTAGCGGTGCCATATGCACTGTGTGAAGGTGTGCTGCTTGGGGCGTTTAGCACCATCATGTTCCTAAGATACCCTAGCGTACCGCTGTCAGCGCTATCAGCCACTTTCATCACCGCAGCCGTGATGCTAACCCTGTACAGCACAGGCATCGTGAAAGTTACTGAGAAATTCCGCTCGATCCTAACGTCTGCGATCATCGCCATTGGTATCCTATACCTTGTACAGCTCGGCTTTAGACTGTTCGGCTCAAGCCTGCCCCTATTGTTCGATGGTGGCATGGTTGCGATTGGCTTTAGTGTCTTTGTGGTAATCATTGCGTCGTTTAGCTTATTGCTTGATTTTGATAATGTGGATAAAGGCATCCAACACGGCGTGGCTCGTGAATTTGAATGGGTGTATAGCATCGGTATTCTATCAACCCTAGTATGGATGTACATCGAATTCCTGCGCTTAATCGGCTATCTACAAGACGACTGATTAACTAATGAAACTTACCAATAAAAATATCGCACTCAATTGGTGCGATATTTTTATACTTATAATTAATTAACCAACCGATCAACGTTTTAGGCGCATGGCGTTCACCACAACGAGCAAGCTTGATAAGCTCATGCCAATCGCTGCCAACCAAGGCGGTACATAGCCTAAGGCAGCAGGAATAAGCACCGAGCTATTATAGATTAGTGCCCAGCGTAAGTTTTGGCGGATGATTTTTTGGGTCTTGGTGGACAGTCTGGTCGCTTGCGCCAGTGGCATGAGCCGCCCACCCAATAGCACACTGTCAGCAGATACCTGCGCCAGATCGGCCGCGCCTGCCATCGCTGTCGAGACATTCGCCGCCGCCAGTACAGGCGCATCATTAATCCCATCGCCCACCATGAGCACGGCATGACCTGCCGCCTGTAGGTCTTTGATGCGCTTGACTTTGCCCTCTGGCGTCAGACCAAAATACGCCTGCTTGATGCCCAGCTGCTTAGCCACTTCTGATGCATTTGGATTTGGGTCGCCGGTTAGCATGATTGGTGTGATGTTTTGTGATTTTAATTCATCAATCATCGCGCGAGCATCTTGGCGAATCGCATCATTAAAATAAAACCGTGCCACCACCTGCCACTCCCCATTAACCTGACTTGACAATAATACCGACATGTTCGCCTGATGCGCAGGTAGATTCTCATGCAGCTCATCAGCCAGTACGCCTGTTGGTAGGACGAATTTTTGATGTCCGATACGATAAGCCACCCCATCTATCCAGCCTTCCACACCGCCCGCCGTGTGGTGTGTGCTGTCTTTTACCTTAGGCAGATGAAGTCCATGAGCAGCAGTGAGTAGCGCACACGCCACAGGGTGCTTTGAGCCAATCTCAAGCGCGGCAGAGATTTTTAGGGCTTCTGTCTTATCAATCACACTCACTGTATCCAGCAGATTAGCCTGACCCAGCGTCAGTGTACCCGTCTTATCAAAACAAGCATAAGACACTTCCGATAAAGTCTGAATGGTGTGTCCGCGCGTCGCTAGGAATCCAAATCCCGCCAAGCGATTGGTCGCTACAGTAAGTGCAATCGGCGTGGCAAGGCTAAGAGCACACGGGCAAGTCGCCACCAGCACCGCTACCGTCGCCCACAGCGACTCGCTCTTATCCACAAACCACCACACCAAGAACACAAGGCATGACAAGACCAGCACACGTGCCACGAACCAGCGCGCCATCTTATCAGCATCTTGGGCGATTTTGGGCTTTTCGCTCATGGCGCGGTTCATGAGTCGATCAATGAGCGCGATTTGACTGTTATCAATCTCCTTGGTGACGAGCATGACGAACGGCTGGCTGTCATTCTGAGCACCACCAACCACCACATCGCCTTGATGCTTGACGATAAGATCGCTCTCACCGGTCAATAGACTCTGCGACACCGTGGCGCTTTGTGATAACAAGATACCATCAGCGACGATCTGGCTGCCTGCATCGATGCGAATGATGTCGCCCACCTTGACAGACTGTGCCAGAATCTTATCCTCATCATCTACGTTCCGCTCTAGGATGTTATCTAGATGGTGGTGATTTTGCCACCATGATTGGATGATGCTTGCTTTATTATCAGCAGATAAACTTGTTACCAATGACGCATCGTGGGCGATTTTTTGTACCAAAATCGGCTCGATCACCACCAGATCTGATGCCATGTTTGATGCTTTTAGGCGGGCATTTTGTTCAATGTAGCGTCCCGCCAATAAGAAAAAGATAAACATCGACACCGAATCAAAATACGCCTCACCCGTACCTGTTAATGTCGCATAAACGCTGGCGCCAAAGGTGGCAATCAGCGCGATCGATACAGGCACATCCATGCTCACCTGACGCGCCTTGATGGCATTATAAGCCGACGTGAAGAACGGCACGCCTGCATAGAACATCACAGGAATGGTCACAAACATCGCCACATAGCGCAAGAAATCTCGATGTTCAGTCAAAATACCACTATATTCGCCAAAATACATGCCAATCGAGAACATCATCGCCTGCATCGCACCAAGCGCAGCGATGGCAAGACGGATGAGCATTTGCTTGCTTTGGCGCTTCATCATCGCCTCATGCGTATCTTGGCGATATGGCTTGGCATTATAGCCCACCGAATGCACCGCCTGTAGAATCTCACCGATATCGCACTGATTTTCATCCCAGTTTACACGCATTCTTTGCTGAGTGAGGTTCACTTGGCACGCACGCACACCATCGATTGCTCTTAGACGCGTCTCAATAAGCCACGTGCACGCCGAGCAGCGTAGGTTGGCCACAGATAATTCTGCCGTGCTGCCGCCATCTTCTTGATAGACGAATTGCGCCTTGATGTCGTCATGATTATACGCATCAAAATTCATCGCATCAGGCAGGCTTGCGGTCGGACTGATCTCCCTGCGATCTAAGTAATACTGCTCAAGTCCAGACTCTACGATACTTTGCGAAGCAAGCTTGCAGCCTAGGCAGCACATCGGACGCGATTTATCAAAAATCACGGTATAAAATGGCTCTTTTGGCAGCACCTCCCCACAATGAAAGCACGCCCCTTCTGACGGCAAAATGAGTGATTGCTCAATCTCATCCATCTTCGTATCGGCAGCAGTATTCATAATCAAACACTTTTTTTAATTTGGCATAAACGCGTTATTATACCACTTTCATGTGTCATCAGGCGCGTTGATTGAGAAATTTTCCAGCAACACGATGACAATACTCACGGTGTTTTTTCATCAATTTTCCATAAACTTATTTGCATTATTACCATAAAATTGAAACACTTATCAAAAATTCTACAAACCCGAAACCAACAAGCACATCAAATCATACAAGCCCCTTGATAATTTCATCGCAAATCGCTAGTATGTTGATAATTTATTTGTAAGGTCAATTTATGACGAAGTCCTTTGATCAATTTACAGGCCAATCCCCAAAACAACAACAAGGCTCAATCATTGGTTTTATCCTGCTTATCATCATTGTTGCGGCGATGATTTTGTTGGGTTTATATGCGTTTTATCTAAATAACACCATCATCAATAAATTTGAAAATCGCCGCTGGGACATCCCTGCCACCGTCTATTCACGCCCGCTAGAGCTATATCCGAACGCACCTGTCAAAGCAGGCGATCTAGAATCATGGCTAAAACTCCTTAATTATAGCCAAGGCAAAAACACCCAAGGCAGCTACCAAAAATCAGGCAACACCTACACCATCTATACGCGTGGCTTTAATTATGGTGATGGCGATGTCGAACCCAAGCAGACCATCAAGGTGCTGTTCTCCGATGGTAAAATCGCCCGCCTGCAGACCAGCCAGCCCACCCAGCGAACAGCGCTGCGCTTAGAGCCAGTGAATGTCGGCGGCATCTATCCTGAGAATAATGAAGATCGCATTCTACTCACCAAGGACAATGTGCCAAAGCATCTGGTGAATGCACTCATCGCCACCGAAGATCGTAACTTTTATGAGCATCACGGCGTGTCCGTGCGTGGTACTGCGCGCGCCCTACTCTCTAATGTCACAGGCGGTACGCGCCAAGGCGGCTCAACGATCACACAGCAGCTGATCAAAAATTTCTACCTAAATTCTGATCGCACCCTAAAACGTAAAGCCAATGAAGCCCTAATGGCGCTACTTCTTGAGCTGCACTATGACAAAGATGAGATCCTGCTCGCTTATCTAAACGAGATCAACCTTGGCCAAAATGGCAATCGCTCGGTGAATGGCTTTGGCATTGCATCGCAGTTTTATTTTAATAAACCCTTGGCAGAGCTTCGTCTTGATCAATACGCGCTATTGGTCGGCATCGCCAAAGGCTCAAGCTACTACAATCCACGAAAGCACCCAGAACGTGCCAAAGACCGTCGTAACACCGTGCTGCACAACATGCTCATCACAGGCAAAATCAGCCAAGAAGAATACGACAACGCCACCCAAAAACCACTCGACGTGGTCAAGACCCCAACCATCGCCAAGAGCCGCTTTCCTGATTTTTTTGATGCGATTCAGCGCGAATTGAAGGCTTATTATAGAGAAGAAGACTTACAAAACCGTGGCCTGAGAATCATCTCAACCCTAGATCCTCTCGCCCAACGTGCCGCCGATAACGCCATCAAAAATAACAAAAAATCCAATCTACAAGGTGCGCTCATTAGCGCCAACCCTGCTACGGGCGAGGTGGTTGCCATTGTTGGTAGTAGTGCTGATTTTACAGGATTCAACCGCGCCATCGATGCCAAGCGACAAGTCGGCTCACTCCTAAAGCCCATCATCTATCTCACTGCCCTACAATCAGGTCATTACAATCTAGCCAGTAGCGTTGATGACAGCCCGCTGACTTATACCATCGGCAATCAGACTTGGACACCCAAGAACTACAGCGGCGTCTCACATGGCGCGACACCACTCACCACCGCATTGGCTCAGTCCTACAACCAAGCTGCGGTCAATGTTGGCATGGAGTTTGGTTTGCCGATTTTTTATCGTCAGCTGCAGATGCTGGGTGTCAGCGATCAGATTCCTAACTACCCTTCAGTGCTGTTGGGCGCGGTAGATATGTCACCCATGCAAGTTCTTAGCATCTATCAGACTTTCGCCAATAGCGGAGTCAGCGCGCCCATTCATACCATCAAAAGCGTGATTGACGATAAAGGAAAAGTCCTTCAAAACAGTGAAAGCCAAGCTCAGATTCGCCTATCACCCAAGGCAACCTATCTGACCAATTACGCCATGCAAAAAGTCTTCACTCATGGTACGGCACGCGCAGGTAACTTTAATTCTTCCCTTAATCTAGCAGGCAAGACCGGCACGACGAATGATGGGCGCGATGCTTGGTTTGCAGGTTATAGCGGCAACTATGTGTCCGTGGTCTGGATTGGACGTGATGACAATAAACCCATCGGGCTTACCGGAAGCTCGGGCGCACTGCCCATTTGGCGAGCATTCATGCAGCCGCTTAATCACACGCCTGTTGAGCTGCCACTGCCTGCAGATATCGAATGGACGTGGCTGGATAACGGCACAGGACTGCTGTCCCACCAAGGCTGCCAAGGAGCGATATGGGCGCCGGTGATTCTTGAATTCATGCCACAAGAATACGGAACCTGCGCTGCGAACATACGCTACAATGTCACCCTGCAAGAGCGCATCGACGCACTGGGTGATGAGCTGGTGAGCATGGAAGAAGACTACGTCGAGAATGATTATATCATCGAAGAGCCCATGCCTTCTGATGAAGAATTCTACACGCCTAAAACCGAAGAATCGCCCACACCTGAGCCATTTTATCAATAGCACCTAACGATGCAGCTGTTCAATACTCAAAAGTTTTTAAGTGATCGATAAAATTTGTTATAATGCGTTTCTTCTAATTGATAACATAAGGCTATTTTATGTCGTGGCAGCACATACATCTACAATGCCCAAAAGATAAAGTTGAATTCGCTGAGGCTTTATTCTATGAAAGCGAAGCGGTTTCCATACTTCTAGAAGACGCGGGCGATGAGCCATTATTTGAGCCATTGCCTGGCGAGGAGCCGCTGTGGGACGAGGTTATCTTGACTGCCATCTACGACACCAATTCAGACGATCGATTCGATGGCACGGATTTTGAGGCGCTTGCCAATGACATCGCCGCACAAGTGAGCGCGAGCCGATTTTGGACGACGCGCCTTGATGACAAAGACTGGTCCCGCGAATGGATGGCGCATTATAAGCCCGTCAAATGCGAAGGCAATCTATGGATCATCCCTGAGTGGCTAGACGCGCCTGATCCTACCGCGACGAATCTGATTCTAGATCCAGGTCTTGCCTTTGGTACAGGCTATCACGCCACGACTCGCCTATGTCTAGACTGGCTGTCAGCGCAAAATCTAAAAGACAAAGTCGTCATTGACTATGGCTGTGGTTCAGGCGTGCTGGGCGTGGCAGCATTACTACTGGGCGCAAAAGAAGTATTGGCAGTGGATATCGACCCGCAGGCCATTCTCGCGACACGCCAAAACGCCGCTCTAAACAACGTATCCGACCGCCTAAAAGTCTTCTTGCCCGAAGAGTTTAGCGAATATCAACGCGCGCATGACCTCACAGCTGATACCATCACAGCGAACATCCTAGCCAAGCCACTCATCGAATTTGCGCCGCTATTTAGCACCCTATTAAAAGACGGTGGCTCGATCGTACTGGCAGGACTGATTGAGAACCAAACCCAAAGCGTCATCGATGCCTATGCGCCTTATTTTGAATTAGGTGCCGCTTATCACTATGATAACAAAGACGATCACCACTGGCATCGCCTGTCAGGCATCAAGAAATAATCGCCTTTTGACCATTTGATACATATCGGCTTTTGATCTTATTGATTAAAAGCCGATTTTTTATGAATTATTTGTATCGTTTTGCAAATATTCACTTTTGTTCAAAATTCATCCAACACAGTGATAAGTCATTATCTTTCATAAGATTTATTTATTCCATCAAATTAAGTTGTATATTTTTTAATCATTATACAATTACATTTTTATTACACTGCATAACATAAAACCGTTACCAATTTCAGCAAGTTTTTGTTAATATTTGCGCAACATTTAAACATTTAGACTTGTTTTTAATTGCGATTTGTGGTCGAAAAATTCATTTATTCAGTTTAGATTTGATTTTATATTTCAAGATTCCCATGATTGACCGAAACATTAGTCCCATCCCACTATCGACGCACATTGAGCAAGCGGTCGAGCAGTATCTAGCCACCGCTGACAAGGACGTCAATGACATCTATCAAGTATTCTTGATCAAGTATTCTTGGCCGAGCTTGAACGTCCGCTATTGATCGCGACGCTCAACACTCGCGGCAACCAATCAAAAACCACCAAGCTACTTGGTCTAAACCGCGGCACCCTGCGCAGCAAATTAAAAACACACGGACTGCTGTAATTAGCCAATCTGCACAATTTCGCCTGCAATAATGGTAAAATTCCGCACAAAACTCTCCTCCACCCCTTTATAAAAAACGCCAAAACTGCTATCATGGCAACGGCTTTTGACAAGAGCGCTTCATGTCATCATGGAGTCGCTCTTTTGTACATTTGGCTTATATTTTATTTATTGTTCATACAGTCGCAGTCATGCGCATTGGGGGTATTATGAGTGTTAAGCGTTTTGCCTTATTATCAGTTTCGGACAAGGCGGGTATTGTTGAATTTGCCAAAGGCTTGGTAGATTCAGGTTTTGGAATTTTATCAACTGGTGGTACATTTAAGCTATTAACAGAATCTGGCGTGGCAGCGACCGAAGTCTCGGCGCACACAGGCTTTAGCGAGATGATGGACGGCCGCGTCAAAACCCTACACCCAAAAATCCACGGTGGCATCCTAGGCCGTCGCGGCATCGATGATGACATCATGAGCGAACACGGCATCGATCGTATTGACATCGTCGCGGTGAACCTATATCCATTCGCAGCCACCGTGGCTAAGTCTGACGTAAAAATGTCTGACGCCATCGAGAACATCGACATCGGCGGCCCTGCCATGGTGCGCTCTGCCGCTAAGAACCATGCACACGTTGGCATCATCACCAACCCAGCAGACTATGCACGCGTACTGAACGAAATCCAAACCGCAGGCGACATCAGCTATGCCACGCGCTTTGATTTGGCGGTAAAGGCCTTTGAACATACCGCGCATTATGACGGCATGATCGCTTCATTCTTTGGCGCACGTCTAAACGATGCCGCTACAGCACCAAGCGAAGACTCCACCCGAATGACTGATTTTGCTCGCACCTTTAACGTACAGCTTGCCAAATCACAAGACCTGCGTTATGGCGAAAACCCACACCAAAAAGCCGCATTCTATGTGGAGCATGGCGCACAAGAAGCCTCGGTTGCAACCGCTCGCCAATTACAAGGCAAAGAGCTGTCTTATAACAACATCGCTGACACCGATGCTGCTTTAGAATGTGTAAAATCATTCGCCAAACCTGCCTGTGTGATCGTTAAACACGCCAACCCTTGCGGTGTGTCAGTTTCACCAGATGGCATCTTGGATGCATACAACTTGGCTTATGCCACCGACCCAGAATCAGCATTTGGCGGCATCATTGCCTTTAACCGCCCGCTTGATGTTGAGACAGCACGTGCCATTGTTGAGCGTCAATTCGTTGAAGTCATCATCGCACCAAGCATCGAAGATGGTGTGCTAGAAGTAACGGGCACGAAGAAGAACGTTCGCGTACTGGTCTGCGGCGATCTACCTAACCCAGAAGAGCGCGCCACGCAGCTAGACTATAAGCGCGTTAATGGTGGTCTGTTGGTTCAAGACCAAGACCTAGGCATGATCACTAAGAACGATCTTCGCGTCGTGACTGAGCGCGCACCGACCGAAGCTGAGCTTGACGATCTGATCTTTGCTTGGAAAGTTGCCAAATACGTTAAATCTAACGCCATCGTATATGCGAAGAATCGCCAAACCATCGGCATCGGCGCAGGTCAGATGAGCCGTGTGAACTCTGCACGTATCGCTGCAATTAAGGCAGAACACGCAGGTCTGGTGGTTGAAGGTGCTGTCATGGCATCAGATGCCTTCTTCCCATTCCGCGATGGCATTGACAATGCCGCCGCCGCTGGCATCAAATGCATCATCCAACCTGGTGGCTCTATGCGTGACGACGAGACCATCGCCGCTGCCAACGAACACGGCATCGCCATGGTGTTCACAGGCATGCGCCACTTCCGTCACTAATACTAAAACCCAAAATACGCACCACATCGGTGCGTATTTTTTTATAAAAATTCATAAAAATCAAAGTTATATACTTAACACAATCATAAAAATCACTTAATTTTTCTACAACTTTTGTTTTATTTTTCTACCACTTCTGTGTTACAATACTCTTTAAATTTTGGCAAGGTAGCAACCATGATTTCCCCAAAAATCAAAAACAAATTTTCCAATCATCCTGAAGTCATCATGCGTCCCATCCATCTGCGCTTATCTGAAGAGATTATCTCGCATCTTGAAGACACCGCTGGAGCGCATGGCTTTAATAGAATTCAAGGACTGATTCGCCTTTATATTCGTCAAGGTCTAGACCGAGATAACTGCAACTACAACCTATCTGATGACGTGCTATTCATCGAAAAGCTTCGCAAAAAAGGCGTCAGCCAAAAAATCATCGATGAAGCCTTGGCAGATGTTAACAAAAGCTGCGATTTAGATAATTAATCCCAATAAAAAACACACCTAAGACCTAGGTGTGTTTTTTATTTGTTTGACATTATTTTAGGCTTGGTTTCACCTCGTCACTCATGGCAATCTTAACGCCCTGCCCCAGACCTTTACCCATCTGTACGCCAAAGCGATCAAAGAACTGCTTCACAGGATCAACATAGCTATAATTCACCTGTTCTAGCTTAAGTTCTTTTTCCAATTGCGACATGCCGCCAATCTTATCAGCCAATCCCAGCTCAACAGACTCTTTTCCTGTCCAGAACAGCCCTGTAAAGATTTGATTTTGCTCGGCATTTTTTAGTTTGTCGCCGCGACCTTTCTTGACTGCATCGATGAAGTTTTGATGAGTGGTGTCAAGCAGCTTTTGGACATGCGCACGCTCAGCTTCATTCATCGGGCGCGACATGGACAGAATGTCCTTATACTCGCCTGCGGTCATGGTATGGTCTTGCACACCCATCTTGTCAAGTAGCTGCTCGATGTTGTAGCTTGACATGATGACACCAATTGAGCCTACCAAGCTTGATGGATTCACCCAAATCTCATCCGCTGCCGATGCGATGTAATACGCACCTGATGCGCCTGTGTCACCAATCACCGCATAAAGTTTTTTATCGGGATACTCTTGTTTTAGATCCATCGCCATCTGCCACACCTCATCAGACTGCACGGGCGAACCACCTGGCGAGTTGATGGCAAGTGCAACCGCCTTGGCATGCGTGTTCTCGAATGCCTCTGTCAATGCGCTATTAATGTGGTGTGCGCTCGTCTCGCCATCAGCCGTAATCGCACCGCGCACATCCACCACGGCCAAATGTGGCTCACTGATGCCCAGTGGGGCACCTTTGGTTTGGGTTGGTGCACAGCCTCGACCCAGCATAAGCACAAAGAACACCACATAGGCGAACGTTAGCAATTTAAAGAAAATACTCCAACGACGTGCGCGACGCTGCTCATCAATACTCGCCATCATCGTTTTTTCGATGAGTCGCCATTCAGGCGAGTTTGGCTGTGGGGCATTTGATGCATTGATGAGCTCTTGTTGAGTTGGAGTTTGATTTTTATGAGGATTTGGTGGCCACGCCATATGATGTCCTATGTATTGCTTCAAATAGACCTATTGTAACCGAAAAAAACCAAATATGATAGTCAAACCCACTATCGTGCCCGCCATAACGTCGCTTCAAAATCACCCATCACATCAGCATCATCCTTGGCAAACGCATGCGATAGCCATACAGACGCACCAGCCTCAGGCCTTGGCATAATATCCATATCCACACATAGAAGTCGCCATAGATGCCATGCATCTTCATGGGTTGCCGCATTGGCGATAATTTGCTTGATGTCGCTAGGCAGCAGCTCATCACTCTCAGCTTCCATTGGCTGATCGATATCAAATCCAAGCTCACTACTGATCTCAATTGAGCAATCCCAAACATTCACATCATTAATCTGCTGCCAACCTGTCAGCATGCGAATGCTCACGCCGTCATACTGATGGATTTGGCCGGCTTGACATGGCTCATCAATGACATTGGCAAGCTTTAGAACGCCCTGTCCTGCGCGCCAATAACGCTCTATTGGTAGACGCGCATGAATCCCAGCGGTCAGCTTGGTGAGTGCCTGGCCAGAATTCTGCGCAACAACACCAGTTAGACTTCTTACGCCCAGACGCTTTAATTCATCAATGAGTACATCAATTTGACCATCAGGCAATGACTTAATGCCAAAGTCCGCCAGCAGTAGCCACGAATGAGATTGGTGTTGAATGAGTACAACTTGCAAGGCTTGATTATCAGTTTTGATGACTTTAGCGGTGGGCTTGGCATCCTTAGGTGTATAAAAATGGTCGTTCATCGACAGCATTAGTAGCACTGATAAAGGTATGACGGCTGCACTCTTAGGCAGCGCCTTCGACAGCATGGGCAATATCGCCAAGGCAGCAAGCACCAAGCCTACCGTCCCAAATGGCACATACAGCCAAGAATCACCCACCAAACCAAATTCAAGCGCGGTATGAAGCTTTAATAATATCCAAGAACTAAGCGACCACAACCCGTCCGCAAGGCTTGGTGAAATTGCATAAATCACACCCGCCAGAAGATTTATCGGCAGGATGATTGAGCCAAACAGACCAATGGCAAATAAATTTACCAACACACTCCACAGCGACACCGTGCCAAAAAACAATATCGAAACAGGCAGCATTCCGATAAATAGCCACAACTGCAAAGCAGTGGCACTCTTAGCTTTTTGCCAAATTCTTGTTGCAGTGGTCGCTTCCTGAATAGGCGTACTTTCATATCTCATGAGTAGTAACACTGCCACAAAAGACAGCCAAAATCCCGCCTGCCATAACACATAAGGATCAAGCCACGTCATGATCAGCGCAACAATAAACAACAAGGACAAATTTGACACTGGCAGAACAAAGTACCTAGCCAAAGCCACCGCCCCAAGCATATACACAGTTCGCACTGCAGGCACATCAAAGCCTGTAAAGATGGCATAAATCAAACTCGCTGCTACCATGACAATAAGGCGAATCTGCTTGCGAGAAATAGCGCCATACACTTTAGGAAATTTATCTAATAACCAAGAAGTCAGCCCCGCCAAAATCAGCGCCAAAAATAACACATGCATGCCCGATATCGCCAATAAATGCGATATGCCCGCCAGTTGATACAGATCCTTGGTTTGCCTACTGATGAGCGATCTGTCTCCTGTTAGCAGGCTTAAAGTTACCGCCCTTGCTTGTTGATTAGAAATGTCGTAATCATGCCAATCTTCATAAAAATGTGCACGCAATCGCTGCCTTAATCCTTGCAGCCTTATACTGATGCGATGATCATCAGCCGATTCGATCTGATCCACAGACAGCACGCGTGCAGTGGCATGAATGTCCCGAGTTCGTAGCCATACATTGCTGTCAAAGCCGCTTGCGCTCTTTTGTGTACTTATTGGCTCAATGAGCAAGGTAAGTTTCGCGGCGGTATTTGGAATAAGGTTATTTAATTGCGCCAAGGTTGGGTTATTTTGATGATGTCTTGGTGAAGCACTAAGAAGCACGTTCATGCTGTTAGGCAATTCACTGGCATCGGGTGTGATTGATTCAGATGTCTCGCCAAATGGATTGGCGGATATTGTCGCATTGGTAGCTTGTGGGCGGTTGGCAGGTCTAATGTCTGTAATGGTTACCTTTTGCCGATAAGCAGACTCTGATACGGGATCGTAGATACTGTCGCTAATCTCGCTAACGTCTGTGATGGCGGTGACGGTATGGCTTTGAGTGATGGTATGCTGCTCGAACTGCACATGCGCCATCATCGAGCGCAGTACAAACAACAACCCGATCACCAGACCACATGCACAGATAATCAAAGCTTTTGAAATGCATCTATATCGCTGTACCCACACAGCCATAAGCACAATGAACACCAGATCAAAAGACAACCATCCAAAAGACGATGGTGCAGACAACCAAGCTTCAAGAGTATCACCAAGCCTAATGTTTGGCATCAAAGCCAGCACGCCAAGCACCAACACTATGACGATAACACTCATTAAACTTGGCATGGGCTAATCAATATCCTACCGCTCATTTTTGATGAAATTCTGCAATATCAATTCCATCAAAGGCAAATCCTCAGCATAGGTAAGCTTCATGTTAAGCCTAGATCCTTGGACGATTTGCACTCCAAGACCCAACATCTCAAAGCCACTCGCCTCATCTGTGATCATCAGATTGTCTTTGGCGATCTGTGATAGCACCCACTCAAGTTTATTTAAGCGGAAAGCTTGAGGTGTCTGGGCTTGCCACAGGCCCGATCTATCGACTGTCTTGATAATACCCTGCTCATTCGTAGCTAGCTTTAGTGTGTCCACCACAGGTGTTGCTAAGATTACACCATCATGCAATGTACTTTCAAGAGTCTCCAACAACCGTGCCAAATCCACCTTGGGCAGACAAGGGCGCGCCGCATCATGAATCACAATCCAATCATCATCTAGGCCGCCATGCTCTCGTATTACTTGCACACCTGAATGCACCGACTGCCAACGTTCAGCACCACCTACCGCATGACGGATTGGGTGACTAAATTTAAAATCCAGCTCCGATGCATACTCATCACCGCCTGCCAATACCAGCGTCAGATCATCAATACCATCTACATTGAGTCTTTCGATGCTTTCTTCTAAGACAGTTCTGTCCGCCAAGCTTAGATATTGCTTAGGCACTGCCGCCCCAAAACGTGAACCTTTACCAGCTGCCACGATCAAGGCGTGAATCTTAGGATGGTGATGCGATTGATGATTTGACATTAATGATACTTATTATCAAGAAATTAAAAAGTTAAAAAATAAGATTGGCTTTCACCAATCTTATGTCTGTTATCGCGATGGCTCACCACTTTCTTTGATCAACCCTTCGACAGGTTCAACAGCATCTGCCTCATTGCTCGTTGCCATTTGCCGACTATAAGTAATCGGCGCATTTGACATCTGATAGAAAGTCTCGCCCGGCTTAATTAAACCCAAATCAAGTCGCGCGTGCTCCTCGATTGCAGATGATTGCGTCTTTAGATCACGAACATCAGCACGCAGCAGATTATTAGTATAAGCCTGCTCGGTGTTAAAATCAGTCTGCTTGGCGATCTGGGCATTAAGATTATTCAGATTGGCACGACCATTCTCACCATGCCAATACTGCTGCTGCAAAAGCGCAAGTACGATGGCAGCAAAAGCGATCAAGCACACATAACCCATCACGCCAAGCCCTTTTGGTGGCGTGACGATGTGTGTTGATTTTTTGGTTACAGGACTTGCCACGCTCGCCCCGATCAACCGCGCAGACCGATGAACTCTTCACGACCGCGGAATGCTGCCGTTACTTGTTGTTCGATGCGTAGTAGTTGGTTGTATTTTGCCACGCGGTCAGAACGGCATAGCGAACCTGTCTTGATCTGACCAGCCGCCGTACCTACTGCTAGGTCAGCAATGGTAGAATCTTCAGTTTCACCTGAGCGATGGCTAATTACAGTCGCATAGCCGTTTTCTTTAGCCAGATAGATCGCATCTAGTGTCTCGGTTAGTGTACCGATCTGGTTGAATTTGATCAAGATGGCATTAGCGATGTTCTTATCAATGCCTTCACGCAGAATTTTTGGATTAGTGACAAACAGGTCATCACCCACCAGCTGAACTTTATCACCTAACTGCTTGGTCAGATACGCCCAGCCATCCCAGTCGCTCTCATCCAGACCATCTTCAATTGAGATGATTGGGTATTGACGCACCAAAGACGCCAAATAATCAGCAAAACCTTCGCTGGTGAATGCTTTATTGCCCTCACCCTCTAGGATGTACTGTCCATTCTTATAAAATTCTGATGATGCACAGTCAAGCGCTAAATAGATGTCCCGACCTGCCTTATAGCCTGCTTGTTCAATGGCTTGCATGATGACAGTGATCGCTTCTTCGTTTGACCGTAGGTTCGGTGCAAAACCACCCTCATCGCCAACAGCAGTGTTAAGACCTTGTGATTTTAGGACAGATTTTAGACTGTGGAAAATTTCTGTACCCGCACGCAAGCTCTCTGAGAAGCTGTTAAAACCAACAGGCTCGATCATGAATTCTTGTATATCAACCGTATTATCTGCGTGCGCGCCACCATTTAGGATGTTCATCATCGGCACAGGCATGGTAAGAGAAGTCTGACCACGTAGGTTTGCGATGTACTGATGCAGTGGTAGGTTTTTGGCGATTGCTGCGGCACGCGCTGCAGCCAAAGACACCGCCAAAGTAGCGTTCGCACCCAGATTACCTTTGTTCTCAGTACCATCTAGATCGATCAGGATTTTATCCAGCTCGTTTTGATTGGTAACGTCTTTGTCTAGTAATGCAGTGCGAATTTGGCTGTTTACGTTTGAAACCGCTTTTTTAACACCTTTGCCTAGGTAGCGAGATTTGTCGCCATCGCGCAGTTCTAACGCTTCACGAGAACCTGTTGAAGCGCCAGATGGCGCGGCAGCGCGGCCGCACACACCATTTGCCAAGATCACATCGGCTTCGATGGTTGGGTTGCCGCGTGAGTCTAGAATTTCACGGGCGATGATGTCTTTAATTTCAACAGCATTGGCAGTAGTTTCAGCGTACATAAAAGCATCCTTTTTTGGTGAATAAATCTACAAAATTAATGAGTGTCCAATACAGCAAAGCCCTTGACCAGATCATCAATCTGCTTTAACTGCGTCAAGAATGGCTCAAGCTGTGACAGTCTTAGCGCGCATGGCCCATCACATTTGGCGTGATCAGGGTCTGGATGTGATTCTAAGAACAGACCGGCAAGTCCCGTGGCTATACCCGCTCGGGCAAGCGTGGTGATCTGATGACGACGACCGCCCGCACTGTCAGCGCGTGCACCCGGCTCTTGCAAGGCATGAGTCACATCGAAGAACACAGGCACGTTCATGGCTTTCATCGTATCAAAGCCAAGCATGTCCACAACCAGATTATTATAGCCGAACGATGTGCCGCGCTCACACAGGATGACCTTATCATTACCAGCTTCTAGGCATTTATTGATGATGTGGCGCATCTCGTGCGGTGCTAAGAACTGTGCTTTTTTGACATTGATGACCGCACCTGTTTTTGCCATGGCGTTAACAAGATCGGTTTGACGGCTCAAAAAAGCAGGCAGCTGAATGATGTCAGCCACTTTCGCCACTGGCGCTGCCTGATAAGGCTCATGCACGTCTGTGATGATGGGCACGCCGTATTTTTCTTTGATGTCATTAAGCCAAGTTAGACCAGTTTCAAGGCTTGGGCCGCGGAATGAAAATAAGCTTGAGCGGTTCGCCTTGTCAAAGCTGGCCTTAAACACATAGCCGATGTTCAGGCGCGTGCAGATGTCGATGTAGCTTTCGGCGATCTCAAAAGCAAGTTCACGACTCTCAAGTACATTCATGCCGCCAAACAGCACAAATGGCTTGTCATTACCGATCTCAATACCCGCCACATTAATATGCGACAATGGCGCAGTTAATGATTGCGTCATAACATTATCCTTTATGAGTCTCTTTGGATATGATCCATCCAAACCAAACTTTATGAATAAAAAGCACACCAACCGTCTTGATGTGCTTTATGAATTAGCCCTTCACATCAATCGCTGCTTTAATAAAGCTATTAAACAGCGGATGTCCGCCACGCGGCGAACTGGTAAATTCTGGGTGATATTGCACCGCCACGAACCAAGGATGATCACTGATTTCAACTGACTCAACCAGATGCTGCTTGGCAGAGTAGCCAGAGATCTTCATGCCTGCATTCTCTAGCGGTTCGATGTAGCGGTTGTTCATCTCATAGCGATGGCGGTGGCGTTCGGTGATGGTGGTCGCCCCATAGATCTTAGCAAGCTTCGTACCCGCCACAAGCTGGGCTTCTTGTGTACCCAGGCGCATCGTGCCACCAAGGTCACTATCATCAGAACGAATCTGCAATTCACCCTTCTCATCGAACCACTCTGTAATAAGTCCAATGATTGGGTCGGCAGCCTTACGGTCAAACTCGGTAGAGTTCGCTTGTAGACCTAACACATTGCGCGCAAATTCAATCACGGCAAGCTGCATGCCTAGACAGATGCCCAGGTAAGGCTTTTTGTTCTCACGGGCGTATTGAATCGCCATCATCTTACCAAGAGTACCACGCTCGCCAAATCCACCAGGAACTAACACTGCGTCGCATGATTTTAGCTCGTCCATCAGATGAGCTTGAGTTTCTAATTTCTCAGCATCGATGTAGTGAATTTTTACTTTTGTTTTATTATGGATACCGGCGTGTAGCAAGGCTTCATTGACAGACTTATAGGCATCAGGCAGCTCGACATATTTACCGACCATCGCCACGACGATCTCGCCTTCTGCGGTGAATAGACCCTCAATGACCTTGTCCCAATCAGACAGATCCGCTTCCGGCACATCAAAGCCAAAGCGTTCACAAACTAAGTCATCAAGATCTTGTTCGTAGAAGTTACGCGGAATCTCATAGATGCTGCGCGCATCTTTACATACGATGACAGCACGTTCTGGAACGTTGGTAAACAGTGCAATCTTACGCTTAGTATCAGCATCGACATCGTGCTCAGTACGACAAACCAAAATATCAGGCTGGATACCGATAGACAATAGTTCTTTGACAGAGTGTTGAGTCGGCTTGGTTTTAAGTTCGCTGGCAGATTTGATGTATGGCAGTAGCGTCAAATGCATAAGCATCGAATTGTCATGCCCAAGCTCAACTTGAAGCTGGCGAATCGCCTCCATGAATGGCAAGCTCTCAATATCACCAACCGTACCACCAATCTCAACGATGGCAATGTCAAAGCCCTCGCCCGATGCGCGAACACGGCTTTTGATTTCATCGGTGATGTGAGGGATAACTTGAACTGTACCGCCCAGATAGTCGCCGCGACGCTCTTTGGCAAGTACCGTCTGATAGATGCGACCTGAGGTGAAGTTGTTGACCTTGGTCATCTTAGAATGACGCAAGAAACGCTCATAATAACCCAAGTCAAGGTCTGTCTCCGCACCGTCTTCGGTCACAAAAACCTCACCGTGCTGGAACGGACTCATCGTGCCTGGGTCAACGTTAATATATGGATCCATCTTGGTCATGGTAACTTTTAGACCACGGGCTTCCAAGACAGCAGCAAGAGAAGCGGCAGTGATACCTTTACCCAATGAGGATACCACACCGCCAGTTACAAAGATAAATTTAGTCATAATAATTCATCATTTACTGGTAAAACCGAATTTTACTAAAATTTACATAAAAAATATAGGGGGCGAACGAATTTTTTTCTTTTCGAAGAAATGCAAAACCATCATCTTGGCAGATTTTCTCGTATCTTTTTGGAAAATGCTCGCTTGTGATGGCATTACCATCGTCATACATGGCAACTTTTGGGTTAATGTGGGTGATTTTTTTCCATTCATCAGGATCGTACTTAGGTCTGATTACACCCAATTCAATCAGATAACTTGGCAATCTGCCAGACACCAGCACCCAATAATCAAAAGGCAGCATCTTAGCATCTGCATCGATCATGCGAACCAACTGATAAATCACGGTCGTGCAGTTACTTGTGATGGTTTGGTGCCATTCAGGCTGTTGGTTAAGCTCATGGCCTTTTTGCAGATAGGTCATGAACAGCGCTCTCATTTTTTGTTTATCATAGGTCAAAGGATACAGATACACCGATTCGTGGCGCATGTTAGATCGGGTAAAGATGATGTCTTTTCGTCGGCGGCAATCACAGAAAGCTCAAACTGCCGAAAAAACCCGCCGATATTAGAAAATGACTCGCCAACTTCTTTAAGAATCTACACCGAGAATGCAAGCCGCTGCCCATCAGCAAAGCCAAAAGTCACCAAAGTGTGCACAATATTCTCATTACCCCAGATCGACAGCGCCAAATCCATCGTCTCAAGCTGATTTAAATCATAGGTTCGAGTCTGCCAATCTACATCTTAATCCGTCTCGATTCGCCAATGAAAGTTACGCACATTATGCACGGTGATGAGATTAGGCTTGGCAGGATCTTGGGTATAATCAACAATGTGCTGAACTTCAGGGTTCCAGTTCCGCTCATGGCTCGGCTTCATCATCCCAATCCACACAAAGACCGACAACACCGAACACACCACCACAGCAGCCAACCAACTGGGTACAGATAATAAGGTAAACTTCGTTAAGACGATCGCGAATACCGAACAGTCCAAAAGCCCAATCAACGCGTATGTCCATACCTAAAACAGCAAATGAACCCAAAACGCCAAGCACGCCAGCCCTGTAATCACCACCATCAATAAAGCCCAAAGCATCGTCCAAACTCTCATCTTTGCTTCCTTTTGTATGTGCAGTCTATCACATGATCATCGACCATGCCACATGCCTGCATATAAGCATAACAAATGGTTGGGCCGACGAATTTAAAGCCATCTTTTTTTAGCTGCTTAGATAGTGCTTGACTTGCCTGCGTTTGTGTTGGTATGTCATTGATGTCTTTAGGGTGATTTATCAGTGGGGTTTGAGGTTGATGATTTGCCACAATGCCCCAGACATAATCATTAAATGATTGATTTTGTTTGATTTTAAGATAAGCTTTGGCATTGCTGATGATCGCTTCGATCTTTAGCCGATGACGGATGATGCCCTCATTATTCATCAATTCATCAACTTTTCGGCTGTCGTATTGGGCAATCTTCGCAGCGTCAAAACCATCAAAAGCTTCATAATAAGCCTCGCACTTTTTTAAGATCGTAATCCAGCTAAGTCCTGCTTGCATCCCCTCTAAGCATAGCATGGCGAACAGCTTGTCATCATCATGACAAGGCACGCCCCATTCATGATCATGATAAGCCTGATAGATTGGATCATCACCGCACCAAGCGCAGCGTTTTATTATTGGATTCATATACTGATTTATCTGACAAAGTCACATTATACGATTTTTTATGAATGAACGCTGAGACTTTTGATAACCAAATCTGCAAATATGTAATTTATCGTCTTAATCAAGCCAGAGCGACACAGGTTGCCAATCATTCTTTATTTGCAAAATAGGCGATAAAGCCTTAAGATAAAGAAACTTATGTTATATTTTAGGATGATTTATGATTACCCAAATTGATATCAAAGACTTCACACCCTCTGCAAACAAGACCATCTATGACGTGCGCGATGAAGCCAATTATAAGGCAGGTCACATCGAATACGCCCAGAACCAACCGATCGAGACTTTAGATCAAGCGCTACTAGACAGCACGACAGGTGATGTCTATGTGCTATGCGGTGGTGGCACCAAAGCCGAACGCGCCTGCACACTACTCAACGAAATCGACCCGACGCGCAACATCATTCATATCACCGGTGGCACACGAGGTGCGCAAGCTCTCGGCATGCCAATCATTAGCGAATCAGACAAATCTTAATATAGAATCAATGTGCCAATCTTAATGATTTAAAAGTTATTAAAATTCAAATAGTTATGAATTTTTTATAATTTTTTTAAAAATTTTTATTGACACATTTACAACTTGACTGTATTATACGCACCACAACGACGGCAAACACTGATGAATAATCAGTCAAACCTAAGTAATTCGGAGTGTAGCGCAGCTTGGTAGCGCATCTGGTTTGGGACCAGAGGGTCGGGGGTTCGAATCCCTCCACTCCGACCATATTTAAAGCCTTAACGGCTTTTTTTGTTAGTAGTATTTGATTTTTCTACGGAAAATTGCTAACATTAAGCCACTCGAGCGCCTGTAGCTCAGTTGGATAGAGCATCTGCCTTCTAAGCAGGTGGTCGCAGGTTCGAATCCTGCCAGGCGCGCCATTTGCCTGTTTTATTTTTAGTTATGGTGGGTATAGCTCAGTTGGTAGAGCCCCGGATTGTGATTCCGGTTGTCGTGGGTTCAAGTCCCATTACTCACCCCATATTTTAAAGCCCGCTTTTATAGCGGGTTTTTTGTATTTATATTTTCCACACATCCAAGAGTCAAAATTTTACTAAAATTTTGTGACAAATTTTGTTATACTAAGTTCCAGTTTTTATCATACTTTAAAATAAAAGAGCAACAACATGAACGCATCAGACAGCCCCTTAATTAATGACATCTTCACCGTTGGTTCTCGCACCTTCTCATCACGCCTACTGGTCGGCACAGGCAAGTATAAAGACCTAACCGAAACAGGCGATGCCATCAAAGCCAGCGGCAGCGAGATAGTAACCGTCGCCATTCGTCGCACGAACATCGGTCAGAATAAAGGCGAACCCAATTTGCTAAACGTCATCTCACCAAAAGACTACACCATCTTGCCTAATACAGCAGGCTGCTTTAATGCCGATAGTGCGATTCGCACCTGCCAGCTGGCACGCGAACTGCTAGATGGTCATAATCTGGTTAAACTAGAAGTTCTGGGCGATGAAAAAACACTATACCCCAACGTCACCGAGACCCTAAAAGCGGCTCGAGTGCTGATCGATGACGGCTTTGAAGTGATGGTATATACCTCTGATGATCCCATCATCGCCAAAGAATTGGAAAACATGGGCTGTGTTGCCGTGATGCCATTAGGCAGCTTGATCGGCTCAGGATTAGGTCTATTAAACCGCCACACGCTAAGCCTAATCATCGAGAACGCCAATGTGCCTATCTTGGTAGATGCTGGCGTTGGCACTGCGTCTGATGCTGCCATCGCGATGGAGCTAGGTTGTGATGGCGTACTAATGAATTCTGCCATCGCTCATGCACAAAACCCTGTCTTAATGGCACACGCCATGAAGAACGCCATCAACGCAGGTCGCCAAGCCTTCTTGGCAGGACGCATGCCTGCACGCAAAATGGCGGTTGCAAGCTCACCCCAGACTGGCTACTTTTTCCAGTAACCTGACGGAGTGATGAGTGCGCACCTTAACTGCGGTTGATCATTTATTCTTATTGCTAGAGACACGCAAACAGCCCATGCACGTCGCTGGGCTTTGCATGTTTGAGCTGCCGCCTTCTGCCGACGATGATTTTGTTACGCAGCTGGTCGATCAGATCAAAAGTGGCAAAACCACCCCAAGCTTTCCTTTTAATCAAGTATTAAAGAACGTCGGGTTTTGGGATAAAGATGATCACTTTGACATCAATCATCATTTCCGCCATATCGCCCTACCGCGCGCCGGCGGTGATGCTGAGCTAATGGCTTATATCTCGCGTGAGCATGGGCGCATGATGGATCGCACCAAGCCACTGTGGGAATTTCACCTCATCGAAGGCATTGCACCTATTCAAGATGGCGCACCAAAACGATTCGCCATTTATCTAAAAATTCATCACGCTATGGTCGATGGCATCGCCGCGATGCGATTGCTTGAGCGCTCATTATCCACCTTGCCTGATGACAGATTTATGCTGCCGTTTTGGTCATTATCCACTAAATATCGCAGTCAGATTGATGCCACCTTACCAAGACATAAGCCCGCTTGGACAATCATCAAAGAACAACTTGGCACGATAAAACCAGTCGCCCGAGAGATCCTGCGCGGCTTTAAGCATCGCCACCGCAATAATTTTATCAGCACTTTTGATGCGCCAAAATCCCTACTAAATCAGCGCATCTCCAGCGCACGAACGCTTGCGATGCAATCCTTTGACAAGACAAGATTTGCCAATGTCGCACAAAAATTTGACGTCACCACAAACGACGTCATCCTAGCAGTCTGTGCCGGCGCACTTCGAGAGTATCTATTAAGCCAAAACGCTCTGCCTGATAAGCCGCTCATCGCCTTCGTACCAATCAGCCTTCGCCAAGATAACAGCAGCCTGGGCAATCAGCTGTCATTCCTACTAACCAATCTTGGCACACATGAATCAAGTCCCATAGCGCGCCTAAAAACCATCAAAAGCAGCATCAATGATGGTAAAAAACGCTTCTCTCACATGACGCAGGCGCAAGTGATCAATTACAGTGCCCTAACCTATGGATGGGCAGGCATCAATCTGGCGACGCGTGCTTACCCTGCCAAACAAGCCTTTAATTTAATCATCTCTAACGTCCCTGGGAACAATACGCCTTTATATCTAAATGGCGCAAGACTGGCAGGCATCTTCCCCGCTTCGGTGCTGTTCGATGGGCAGGCATTAAACATCACCCTTGCCAACTACCAAGATAAGCTAGACTTTGGCATCACGGCATGCAGCAGTGCACTGCCAAACATCGACAGGCTTACCGACCTGATTGAAAAACACATTGCTGAATATGAAAATACAACCGCCGAATAATAAAAAACCATCCGATTAAGGATGGTTTTTTTATCACATTTAGGCGCTTAATGCCAATGGAGCTCGATTGCCTTCTGCCAACTTAGCAAGTAAGGCTTTGATCATCTCTGACGTTACGTGTTTCTTTTTGCCTTTTGACAGGACGGTCATCTCTAGAGATGCATTGACTGATTGTTGATTTTTGGCGCGCATGCTACACTCCTTATTCGCTATTTATTCATCTGGCATTTGATTGATTTGCTTGACAAGCATCAATCACTTCATATCCATAAGTATAACTGAAGTTTACATTTGTACTCAATCAAAACTTGCCAAAATCTCCGATAAAGTGTAAACAGATGTTTCTTTTTTGACAAAATTTTGACAATAAAAAACCGCCTTGATTGGCGGTTTCTGGGTCAGCAATTAATGGGATAATGCATTTTCCCATGCAGGAATGACCAGCTGCATCAAAGGTTTAAGCAGTTTAACATTACATGCAAATACAGAGCCTGTGGTCATGGAGTTATTGGCACCATGGTGATCTACAACCACCCCGTGAGCCTCGGTAACGATCAGCTCGCCTGCGGCAACATCCCAAGGTTTTAATGACATTTCAAAATAGCCATCAAAACGACCAGCAGCTACATAACACAGATCAAGAGCAGCAGAGCCCAGACGACGAACTTGGCCACCATTCTCGCAGATGGCTTGTAAGCTGGCAAAGTGCTGACGAGCAAAGCTTGCACGCTGTTCACCAACCATGCGTTCATAAGGATGACCTGTTGTGAACAGACCGCCTGCGATGGTCTTACGATCCGACACCATCAGTCGACGCTGATTCAGGCGCGCGCCACGTCCACGGCTGGCAGTAAATAGCTCATCGCGCACAGGGTCATAGACCACGCCATGCTCAGTTACGCCATTTTTTTGGACAGCAATCGACACACAAAAATGCGGCACCCCATGCACAAAGTTCTGCGTGCCGTCCAGCGGGTCAATGATCCAGCACCAATCCGCATCCGCACCCTTGCCTTCTTGCAGACCAAATTCCTCACCCAAAAAAGAGTGATTTGGATAGCTTTCTTTTAATAAAGAAATCGTCAGCTCTTCGGCATAGCGGTCAATCTTGGTCACCAGACCATCAAGACCCTTAGACTCTACCGCCAAATCCACACGATGGCGATTCTCATGTGCACGTAGAATTTCATGACCAACTTTTTGCGCCACTTGTGACGCGATGACTACCATCGGTTCCATACTTCACCTTATAAACATGTCTTAAATAGTGGTTTTGCATTCATCATACAAAAGAATCATTATAGCTTAAAACTGGCTAATTTTCACGCCTTATTTTAGAGCTTTTAATCTCACCAAAATCCCACCCCTATCCATTCCACATTCCGCCAACTGTTCATCATGACTGCCATGAGCGACAAACACATCATCAATACCAATCTGCACCAGCCGACCGCCATAGCCCACACTTACCAGATACTCGCCCACCGCAGAACCCGCTCCGCCCATGCGCTGATGTTCTTCTACCGTGATAAAATGCGTAACACCTTGCCCGATAAGCTCATCTATGAGCTCACTGTCAAGCGGTTTAACCCACCGCATGTCCACCACCGTCATGGGCGTGTTTGTCGTTTGGGCGAATGTTTGGCTTGCCAGTAGGCTGTCGTTTAGGCGTGTACCAAAGGCAAGCACCGCCACTTTTTTGTCCGATTTATCAGCAAAACTATCCGTCTGCCATACGATTTTTGCCTTGCCGATGACAAATTTTTCATCATCTTTAATAATCTGTCGCCCCACGCCTGCTCCCCTAGGATAGCGAATGGCACTTGTACCTTGATAAGCATAGCAAGCGTTTAGTAGATGATAGCATTCATGTTCATCGCTTGGCGTGGCAATCACTACATTTGGCACACAGCGTAAATACGCCAAATCAAACACGCCTGCATGAGTCGCCCCGTCTTCACCCACAAGCCCCGCTCGGTCTATGGCAAAAGTTACGTCTAAGTTTTGTAAGGCGACATCATGAATCAGCTGGTCATAGCCACGCTGTAAAAAGGTAGAATAAATCGCCACCACAGGTTTTAATCCACCTGTTGCCATGCCCCCTGCTAAGGTTACGGCGTGCTGTTCGGCAATCGCCACATCAAAAAACTTGGTAGGATACGCCTTGGCGAATGCCACCATGCCCGAGCCTTCGCACATGGCAGGGGTAATGGCGACCATGTGGGGGTCAGCTCCGTTATCCATAAGCCAGTCGCCAAAAACGTCTGAATATTTTTTGGCTTTAGGGGCATTGTCCGTTTTGTCTGTTGTCGGCAACTCATTTTTTGGCAACTCATTTTTGGGTATTTTGCCAATGGCATGATAAGTAATGGGGTCAGCCTCGGCAGGCAAAAAGCCCTTGCCTTTGACCGTATGGACGTGAATCAGCACTGCCCCTTTTAACTGTTTGGCACGTTCGAACACTTGCAAAAGTTTTGGCAAATCATGTCCATCAAAAGGTCCAAGGTAGGTGAAACCAATCGCCTTAAATAGATTGTCAGGGAAAATATGGTCATGCACTTTTTCGGCGATTTTGTCCGACAAGGGCATGGGCAGAGCGTTTTTGCCAAAAAGACCGCCGATATTTTGCACAAGATTACCGCCCAGTTTGGCAGGGATTTTTTCTAGGGTTTCTTTTGCCCCATTTGCCATGTGCAGATAGTGGCGAACCCGTCTGTCATCAGGGCTAATCTCACGCTTTATCATGAGGATATTGCCGTGTTTGTCAATATCAAAGGCAAGCCCACGTTGCCATAGCCGTGCTAAATGGCGACTAAACCCACCAATGGCTTGCGAGATTGACATATCATTATCGTTTAGCACCACCGTCAAATCGGCATTTTGTTGCACCGCATCATTCATCGCTTCAAACGCCATGCCCCCCGTCATCGCCCCATCTCCGATGACCGCCACGACCTTGCGGTTTTCGCCCTTGATACGACTGGCTAGGCTCATGCCTAGTCCTGCCGATATGGACGTGGAACTATGCCCCACGCCAAAAGTGTCGTACTCGCTCTCAGTGCGTTCAGGAAATGCCGTCAGACCGCCCTTGGCACGGATACTTAGTAGCTCATCACGCCGACCTGTTAGCACCTTGTGGGCGTACGCCTGATGACCCACGTCCCACACGAGCTTATCATAAGGTGTATCATAACTGGCGTGCAGAGCAACCGTCAGCTCCACCACGCCCAAATTTGCTCCAAAATGCCCACCACTTTGACCGACCGAGTAGAGCAAATATTCACGCAATTCGTCCGATAATTGGCACAGCTCATCGGTGTTTAGCTCCTTTAAATCTTTGGGCGAACCGACTTTATCAAGCAATGGTGTTACAGGACGAGTGGTGGGAATCTGAGAAAATGCTCTTGATGTGAATGTTTGGCTGTCAATAGAATGTGGCATGACTGGCTTTTTCCGAGTTGATAAGTGGGTCGCGCAGGTTATTTTTAGGGCGATTTCGCGCATCTTACTGTAATTATCTTTAATTATCTTTTCAATCATAAAAATAGTATGGCATAATAGCATTTTTGGCGACATCGTGCGACTATTTTACAAGATAGGCTTTATTTTTGCCATAAAAACACCATTATTTTTAATTAAGCATTCCATTTCTCATCAGAATTTCACATAAAGATTAGCATTATTGGCATCATGCCATTGGGGTTTATTTTGTATCAATTCATCACCAAAGCAAAACTGCCCACCGTTCATGGTGAATTTGACATTCATGTATTCGAAAACGAAATCGGACAAGAGCACATTCTTCTAAGCCATGGATTGCCCTGTGACAATCCTACCACCATTCCCGTGGTACGCATTCACTCAGAATGCCTGACAGGTGATGCGTTCGGCTCGCTCAAATGCGACTGCGGTCCCCAGCTGAACGCCGCCATGCAAGCCGTTCAAGCACACGGCTGCGGCGCCATACTATACCTACGCCAAGAGGGTCGTGGTATCGGACTCACCAACAAAATCCGCGCCTACGCCCTACAAGACCAAGGGCATGATACCTTAGATGCCAACCTACTACTCGGGCTGCCTGCCGATGCTCGCACCTATGAGATGTGCAAAGAAATGCTTGAGCACGTTGGCGTCACCAAATTATCACTCATGACCAATAACCCCAATAAAGTCAATGATCTAAAGTCACTAGGGCTTGACGTGGTAGAGCGCGTTCCGCTCATCGTCGGTGTCAATCCACACAACCAAGATTATCTCAATGTCAAAGACTCAAAAATGGGACACTTTATTAATCACCAATAAAGATACAGTAGGCAACATCATGACTAACAACAGCAACACCACAGCGGCAGATTTTGATGCCAAGCTTGGGCAAGTACGAGAATTTTTATTAAACTTACAAGAGAGAATTTGCACCGCCTTAGAAAATCAAGAAAAATCAGGCGGCGTCGATGGCGGTAGTAATACTAAGTTCATCCCAGATATTTGGGAGCGTCCCGAAGGCGGTGGCGGTCGCTCGTGCGTGATGTCTGGCGGTGAAGTCATCGAAAAAGGCGGCGTGATGTTCAGCCACATCCACATCAGCAAGCTCCCCCCTTCTGCCACCGAGAGGCACCCACAGCTTGCCGGCGCAAAGGCTCAAGCAATGGGTGTATCGCTAGTTATCCACCCCAAGAACCCACACGTCCCAACCAGCCACGCCAATGTGCGACTGTTCGTGGCACAACCACAAGATGGGGGCGAGCCTGTGTGGTGGTTCGGCGGCGGTTTTGACCTGACACCTTTTTATCCCAACATGGGCGATGTCATACATTGGCATCAAGTCGCACATGATTTATGTCAGCCATTTGGTGAACAAATCTACGAAAGATTCAAAACTTGGTGTGATGAATATTTTTATCTAAAACATCGCAACGAATGCCGTGGTGTTGGTGGTCTGTTTTATGATGATCTGAATACTGCCAGTATGGGCTGGGATTTTAATCAATGTTTTGCTTTTATGCAAGCAGTTGGGCAAGGCTATCTTGATGGGATCGTACCAATCTTCGAGAACAACAAGCACGAAGCCTACACTCAAAGCAAGCGAGAGTTTCAGCTGTATCGCCGCGGACGCTATGTGGAATATAATCTCGTCTATGACCGTGGGACAATATTTGGACTACAGTCAAATGGACGCACCGAATCGATTCTGGTATCCATGCCGCCGCTAGCCAGTTGGTTGTATCGCTATGAGCCTGAAGTAGGCACGCCTGAATTTGAACTGACCGACTTTTATTTAAAGCCTAGAGATTGGCTGGCATTACAACCAACCTGATAGTTATTGGTCGTGTCATTGGACACGGCGTATTGGTTTGTTTGGACGCAGGCAACATTCATGACTTTCATTGAAAATCAATGTTTTGTATGTTATATTCAAAAATCCATCTGAATTCATCATAAAGCTGATGGTGAAAACAGGTATTATTTTTCTATTTTAGCCACCTTGCGAGGAAGCCATGAACATATTGCCAATCAGTAAAGGTCTTACTATCGCCATTGTCGCTGCATTAACCGTTACTGCTTGTAGCTCAAAACCCACAACCTCAAACGATGTAAGCATTCGCCAAGACATCATGCAAGATTGGCGCATATCAAGCGATATTATGAAAAGCATGCTTTCTGAAGATCGCTTTGATGCAGAAGCCTTTAAGGAACAAGCCGACGCCATTCAGTCTACCACATATGTTTGGGCACATTTTGATAATGATGCAGAAAAAGGCAAGGCACAAGATACCGTTTGGACAGATTCTGCAGGATTTAAGCTAAAAGCACAGATGTTTGATGATGCTGTCGACGAGCTGGCAAGTGTTGCCGACAACGCCCAATCTTTCACTGATGTTGAAAAAGCATTTGGTAAAATGAGCGAAAGTTGTGGTTCATGTCATAAATCTTATAAAAGTAGATGACTGGTCAATAAAAAACGCACTGTTGAAGTGCGTTTTTTATTGACTCTTTTAGAACTTAGCCTGTAAAGACAATACAAAGTTGCGACCGCTGGCAGCATATTGGCTGGGCAATCCTTGGGTATGCTGATTACCAGAGACAACTGAAGTCTGACGCAAAGACTCCCATGGGCTATATCGATAATTAAAGACATTATCGATACCAGCTCTTACAGTCAACTTATCAGTTGGTTGATAAAATGCCGACAAATCTAGCGTTCTCCAAGCCTTACTATTAACCTTAGTGGCAACTTTTTCATAGGTGCCACTCGGTGATGCGACCAATGTGGTCAATTCGTTGTCTTTTTTAGCATCGCTAAAAATCCAAGTCGCACCCAAGCCCCACTTATCGCTATCAGCAGTGTAATCAAGCGATAAAGCATAACGAGTAGGTGAGATGGTATCTAGGAAGTAGCCAGAACCGTACTCAAAACCCTCTTTGATGTGGTTATCTTTAACTTTGGTTTTTAGATAGTTGGCAGATGCAGTCAGCCCCACAGGCAACTTATCCCAAAGCTCACCAAGATAGGCCTTAGCTTGAATGCTATGACCAGCCAGATGCACATCTTGATAGTTGCGATAGCCCCACTGATCACCCTTGAGTGTCAAATCAATCAGATCATTGTATCGGTTATCAAAGTAAGTGGCCGTAACCTCACCCAGATTGCCATGGAAAGCGATACCAAACTCTTGGTTACGAGCCTTTTCCGGCTTAACATTAGTGCGGTAATGCTGATCGCTGTTTTCTTCTTTGGTCAAACCATCCAAACGGTAGCCGAACAGCTCTTTAAAGCTTGGTACACGATAGCCAGATGAGATGCGATACAGCAAGTCAACATGATCGGTTGGTTTTAGCACAAGACTGCCATTGTAGGATAGATTACGATATTTGCCTGTACCAGTCCAATCATCATCACTGTTAAAACGATGGGTATCATGACGAACACCTAGGGTAATGTTCGCAAGGTCTCCGATGGAAATCGTATCTTTAAAGGTGGCATAAGCATTATGACCTGTGATTGGTCTGTCGCCACATTTGCGGGCTTCGCCCAAATACTGCTGAGCCTCTTGGCAAATGTCTGTACCTTCTTGATACTGATTAATTCGGTAGGCTTCGATAAAGTTGCCATTTGAATCTTTGATGTCGTCTACAAACTTAAAGTCCAAACGATGATATCGCTCTTTAATATCGCCAATCCATAGATTGGAACGGAATTTATCCAAGCCAAAACCTAAGTTTAGACGATGATTGATGATGTCGCCCGACAGATTTTTGGAGAAATCTGCTCGCCACAGCAAATGGTCCTCACTGTATACTTTACGATTTTGGCGTTCGGCAGAATTTGGTTTATCCGCACTGGGTGTGCAGTTTCTATCAACCGTAGGATAAGGCGAACAGTATTTCTCGATTTGCAGATGATCGATGGTGACATTTTGCTTATCAACGCTCAAATTCAACTCATCAAACCAGCGGAAATCTTTAGGATTTTGATAGCGATAATTGATGCCGTAACGACTCTTATCGTGCTTTTCGTCAAAAAACTGTGCTTGCGTCCAAAGTCCAATTTTAGCATCGGTCACATAGCCTTCTTGATAGCTTTGTCCGCGATAAACGAGTGGTGATTGTGCCAGGTTGCCTCGACCTTGGTTGGGAACCAAGTGGTAGGCCGTTTTGGTCATATCACGACTGTTATAATTTTGAGTGGTCTTTTCGGTCAAAAGCTCAACTCGTTGCGTAGACGAAGGATTAAAGCCCGCCTTAATCAATACGGATTTAGAATCATATTGCATAGGGTCAGGCAATACTCGCTTATCGCCAGTGTATTCTTTAGCATCCATGGTCTCTAATACAGGCTTAATGTCCAGCTTTGGCTTAGTACAGCCAGCCATACTGCTAGGGTCTTTGTCCACATAGGTAGGGCATTCATCGATGATGATAAATTGGCGTCTTGGATCATTTTCGAATGCAATTGCCTGCTTATCAAAGTCCACCTGAGAGCCACCCCAGCGCCACACTTCATAATTGGTTTGATAGATGTCGTTATGTGGCTTGACAGTCTCTTTGGTACGGTCGGTATACTGTACAAAAAGATCGGCTTTTTTATGGCGTAATGCCGCACCAACGGAGTGCATTTTTTGCTTGTTCTTGCTGGCGTATGCACCTTTATAAAAGGCTGAGAAATTATCGTCTGCATCTAGCACATCGTCAATGCTTTTGGTGCGAAAGCTCACCGCGCCACCTAGTGCACCACTGCCAGTCTCAGAACCACTCGCTCCTTGACTGATTTGTACACCGCTGACATTTTCAAGTTCAATCTCATTGATTGCCCCAGAGCCTTCTCTGCCATCACCAAACTGGCGTTTTTGGGTCAGATAAGACTGGATTTGAGCGATGCCATCAACAGTGACCGCCACTCGGTTCTTGTCCATACCACGAATGGTGTAGCCACTGCTGGCCCCACGACCTTGCTCAACAACAGCCACACCAGCAACATCTTTTACCAGATCTTTGACGGAAAGTACTTGATTTTTATTCAAATCATCCATCGTTTTAATGGTTTTGCCAAGGCCAGTAACTTCTTCGGATTTGGCATGCAAGCGTTTTTTGATGACGACACTTAGCGTCTCAAGCTCAACACTTGGATCATCCCCATTATTATTGGCAAATGCAGGCAAGCTGCTGCACAGCATCGCTGTGATGACCAGCGGCAGATATTTTGGGCGAAAATTCATCGTCTCATCCTTACTTCTGTTTCGTTTCATCTTCTGTGGTTTTTGTGCCATAGAATACCGCACCGCCAACAACCGTCTCATCATCATTTAAAGTCTGTTCAAAACTGAACGAACCGCCCAAATGTTTGGCATTCTCGCCATAGAATGCTCCAGTCAGATTGTTACTCTCAACTGTTAGGATTTGTTGGTTTTGCTGACGACCTTTATCCAAATAAATGCCATTGGCACGAGTCGTGGCTGTACCACTAAAGCCATTACCATCAATTGTGGCGTTTAGATTAAAGGCAGGTTCAATGCCTGATTTTTCAGTCAGTGTGCCAGTCAACTGTTTAGTACCAAAATCCACTTCAAATTTTGCCTTACCGTCGTACTCGCCATAACCTGCTTGCGACTGCCAGTGATGACCGATTCTGCCATGCCAAGTACCTTGATAATTAGCTTGACTTTGATTGGCTATCTGACTGACCGGGGTGCGTTGACCCAGTATGTATAGACCTGTCAAAGACTCTTCAATGCCAATCAAGCCAAACCCAGCTTGAGATGAAGAGTTGTTTTGTGGCAAATAGGCGGTGAGATTTGCCATGTTTTCGCCATCGAATTTGCCGCCTTTGGCAAGCAATTCTACCAATTTGGCAGTTGTTTCTTCATCTTCAGCTTTTAATTGTTCAATTAATAATTTAGCCTGCTTTTCAACCTCAGTGCGTTTGTCTTCTGTGTAGGCATTTTTAATTTTATCGATGACTTGTGCTTTTAGTTCTTCCAAATCATCAACATCCGTACCCGACACTTCACTTGCACCATCTGTCGCATTCTCCACACGCTCATCGTCATCTTCTGTAAGATTTTGTGGAGTTTCGCCAGACTCTTCATCACCACCAAAGTTGCCGTTTTCTATTGCAAAGCTGTCTAGGAGATCTTTTAGCTCTTGTTTTTCAGTTTCAAGCTTTGCTTTTAAGAGAGCTTTTGCCTTAGTAATTTGATCTTGAGTGTGGCTTGGTGTTGATTGTGCCACTAGGTTTTGAACCAAGAACTCTTTTAAATTTTCTAAGTTATCACTGTTAAATTTATCGCCTGTGACAAGCAAATCTAGAATATCATCAGCAGCCCATTTTCTTTCTTCCTCATCTGAGTCCACCAAGCGATTAAACATATCCTGCAGGACTTCTGCTAAATTTTTCTTACTACTCTCATCGTTATAGCCTAATAAAACCTTTTCAGTAATTTGCTTTCTTAAGGTCGCTCTATCTTGACTATTTTTTTGGTAAGAATCAAGCAGAATAGTCAGCTCTGCTTTTAGCCCATCCATTTTTTCAGTCAGTTTTTCTTTAGCAGCTTCAAGTTGTTCTGCGGTTGGTTTGGCAGGCTCGCCAACTTTGTCTTTATTCGTCACTTTAACATTTTCAGCAGGTTTGCTTTTTGCCGTCGTCTCGATGGTCTTGGCAGTCTTACTGACCGAACCCAATCTTAGAACGCCATCACTGCTACCAAAACTGGTGATGACAGCTGTTTGTCCTGTTGGCAGTTTAACAGATTGCTGAGTTGTTTTTCCTGCTTCTTGAGGTAAGAGCGTGATGGTGTGATCACCAAGCTGCAGCTGATCCACATTACCAAAGTTCACCAGCGATAACACTTGTGACTTTTGTGCAGGGTTGACAGCCTTGTCTTGGGTCAGCTCGACATAAGCACCACCAAATACCTGCTCAAGCTTCTCAACTTTCTCAGGGTTGTCCTGCTTGCCAGCAAATACCGCAAAGACAGAATTGTCATTGGCTAGAAACTTACCTGCCAATTCCTCAGCGTTTTCACCATAAAACCCACCTTCTAGGCGGTCATCGGCATTTTTATTAAAGAAGTTGGGTTCTAGAAAGCTACTTTTGGTATTCTTAGCAATGGCAGAACCCACAAATCGATTTCCCTTGATGGTCGCATCAATATCATAGCGGTCTACATAGGTCTCTGGACTGCTGGCAATCGCTTTTTGCTTGGTAGATAGTGTGCCAGTCAGCTCCTTGGCGTCAAAATCAGCTTTAAAGACCGCACGATGATTGCCCTGTCTTGGACTTACCTGACCAAAGACTTGCTCGGCAAAGCTGGTCGCACCGATTTCATCACCAAAGCCGCCGTCCATCCCATAGGCTAAACCACCACCGAACGCTTGGCGACCTGTATTCTCTTTGATGGGAGACTCTCTTATTCGCTTGACATCAGTCACGAAATCCCAATGCCCCGTATAGTTTGCCACACCTTTGGCAAGCCCTGTGGTTGGATTTTCACCATAATAGTACAGATAGCCATCGCCTTTGGTATATCGCTTAGGCTGGTCTGTATCCTCATCAGTTATAATCGTCTCATAAGGACGCAAACCAGCAAAAATCCAACCAGCTTTTACAAACTTATATTTATCATCGCTCTGATGTATATTTTCATCCTTATAGCGCTCTTGTAACTCTTTGGTTAAAGCTGGCAAAGGGTTGGCATGAGCGGTCTTGATGTTATTTTCATCAAGTGGCACATGCTCTTCTAGACGAGTCCGTTTTTTCTTATCAAGAGCCAGATTACGCTTTGGAATCGCCAAAACACTGCCCAACACTGGCATGGTTAGGCGACTGTCTGCTTTATTCTTAGTATCAGCATTGGCATTGTCATCAGCCTTATCGGTTGAGACATCCTTTGATTGGTCAGACTTCTCAATCATCCTAGACTGACCGATGACAATGGTACTTGGGTTGTTAAAACTGCCACCACCACAGGCTGATAGCATCAATGAAGTCACAGCCACCGCCAAAGGCAATAGGCTAAATTTGGTACTCTTAGGCATAACCACTCCCTACTTTAAAAAGTCAGTAAAACAGCATCAAACAATAAAACAATCATTTGATCTTAGTGATCAAATAATGATAACAATAACAATTCTTATTATATAGTTAAAGAATTAACAATGCAAACCTTTTTTATAATTTGTGCAATGTTCTTGAAAGATAAGCAACCTGTAAATACAATTCACTTAACGCCAAACATGCCACCTAGTACCTTTGGCATCATATGATGAACGATGAATCAAAATTGGCGAAAGCCGTGTTGAGACGATGACAAAAAAATCAACAAACTAAGACGACATCAATCGTGCAAGACTTGCTGATTTTAAAGATGATGTAAGTTTTTTTAAAATTGGCGACTCACCTCTAAGAACACACGACTTTTATCGTAGCTGTACAGTGCGATGTTGCTGTCATTTTTTTGGTATTGCCAAGTCAATTTCGGCGTTAGCCCTAAGTAGCTCAGCTTATTATGCCAAACACTGATGTTGGTAAAATACTCATCACTTGTTTGGATTTGATTAAAAATCGGCATCGGTCCATGATAGCGTCTTTGGGAAAAATTCAAACTGCCACGTACACCGAAATCATGCCACCGCTTGGTAATTGAACCTTGTATGCCGACACGGGTATAGGAGTCATCTTTATCCCGGGTTTTTGCCTGTCGATAATCCGCACCAACACCGACCCAACCACTTTCTCCCAGCCAGTTAGGACGCGTAGAAAAGGTCGCTCTGGCACTGACACTATGACCTGATAAATGATGTCTGATGTTATGATGATGTTTGGCAAATTCAACATTAGTAGCAAGCTGGCTTTTTTTACCAAGCTGTCTTTGACTGCCAATACTCACACCCAGCGTGTCCGAAAAATGCTTTAATTCATTAACACCCTTTTTACCACCAGCATACCAAGAAGTCTCCACAAAAGGCGAAACAGATAAGCTACCCCCAGTATGGTTTTTGACAGTGTTGACCCCTAGGCGAAGCTGCGTTTCATTATAATGCTTAGCATCACGAAAGAGCTTGCCACTCATCGTAATAGAAGGTTCTAGCGTCATGCCACCTTTGAGTAAAACTTTCTTTTCCATACCTGCATTGATGGCGACGCCATGTGCTTGCTCAGCAGCGTTTGCCGTCCAGCCACCACCCAAATCGGTCTGATTGGGTGCATTGTTAATGTTTTTATCAACAATTACATTGCCAGAAAAATACACCGATGGCTTGGTTAAATTCGTTAAGGCTTTTTGGTAGGCACGCATTTCATGGACAATATAATCTGGTTGCTCTGCAAGCAGTTGTTCGGCTTCTAGATATTGACGATTGGCAAACAAACTCTGAATCAGTCTAACGGCAAAAAGAGCATTATTGGGGTATTGGTTATGCAAAGATTGGTAGATTTTGCTGGCTTGGCCATGTCTGCTTTCCGCACCTGCCAGCACGGCACTGCCCCAGTCAACCATTTCAGATTCAATGATTTCACTCGGCTGTTTTTGGTAGATGGGCAATAATAACCGAGTTCCAGCCACATCATTAGCCACCAGCACCGAAAGCATTGCTCGAGACAGTAAGGTTGGGTTGGTCAATAGCATCTGTTCATCCACTGAAAGCATGACGTTGGCGGGCTGCGGTGATATTGGCAGTCCTGAGTCGATAGGTGGTGCTATGTCAGGTATTTTAATATCTGATTGTAGACGGCGATCATCTTGCGTATCAGCATGTGCAACATGAACAGTAAACAGGAAAACAGATAGGACTAATCGGCAAAATGGAAAACGCATGGCAACTATGGGCAGTTAGGATAGGGATAAGAAAATAAATGATACTTATTATTATTCTTTTTGTCAAGTAAGCCTCACTACCAGACTATCCAAATTGCCTAATAACTTCCAACACATCAACACGCAACATGTCAATACCAGGCATTTTCTCCGCATGAAAACGCATGATGGGAATGCCTGCACTGGACAACGCCTTATCCTTCTTAGCATCTTGTCTTTGGCGAGCTTGGCTATCGTGAGTCCAATCATCCAGCTCAATGGCAACCAACACTGTTTGGCAGTCTTTATCAATTAATACAAAATCCACACTCTGGCGACAGACACGATTGAACCAAAACTGCCGATCTTGCCCTGCTTCATCACTTGGTTTAATGATGCGTGAAAGTTGCACTTGACTAAAAATCAGAAATTCAGGCAATGCCAATTGTAATTTTTTAAAAAACAACACTTCACTGTCCGTCATGATTGGCATTGTCTCAAACGGCCAGACGGTCATGTCATCACCTCTAACCGTTTTTAACTTAGGCTGTTTTAGACAATGCACCCAAACCACAATGCCTAGCATCAAGAAAAAAAATACAACCACCAACAACACGATAGATATAGACAACATAAAAACGGTACTCACTGCCAAATAAACACATTAAAAATAAAAGGGGCAGTGGCAGATGACACAATGTAAGATACTACAAATGGGAAGATAACCCATACTAAATTAAGTAAAAAAGTACAAAAAAGATTGCTTGAATTTTTGTACTTGGAGTAACTGCTCTTTTGACAGCTTTATTCTACCATAAAATCAGACTTGTGATAGAATACAATCTCAATCTTGAAGCTCAAACCTTGTTTGATGGAGAGATAGGCTTGATAAAAGTTATTTTGGTGGTGTCTGGTCTTTTAAAGCGAAACGGTAACGTTTTTGTTGTTGTCAAAGACATCAAAACTGACACTTTAATGCCGATTATTGCAAGCAAAATTAAACCTGATGGTATTTATATACAGACTACTACAAAAGCTACAATGCTCTTGATGTGAGTGATTTTAATATTTTAGAATAAATCATTCAAAAGAGTTTGCATAAAATCACAACCACAAACAGCATTGACAAGAAACACTTTTCATCTTTTCATCAAAGAATGCAAGATTCATTTTAACTATGATGCACCGCCTAATCAACTTAAAATACCTAAGAAAACGGTGTGGGATTTAGGATAATCCGGCACAGTCCTAAGCAAAAGAGCAACATCGCACCCTACGCCACTCACCAAGCGATGATTCTGTCATTGAAAATCACTTTTTGTGAAAAGCCCTGAAACTCTGACAACATTCACATAGGGGTACAGTGCTTCGGTCTTTGCTTTTTGAGGATTTAATGGCTCGCCACCACCAACAGAATCAACGACTATCGGATAATGAACATGGTCGGCATAACTTTTTAATACAGCACTGGCTCTTGGTATGTGCCCTCGCGTCGCTACCGCCAACACTCGTTTGCCTTGATAACGACGCATCAGAGTGATCATGCCAATGGCATTGCCTGGCATATCCCTAGCCTGGTCATCCAAAAAATACGCTTCCCATCGATGCCATGTGCCACAAGCCAATCCGCCATGACTTGAGATTCAAAAAAAGGTGTTTTGACCGGACCGCCACTGACAAAAATGATGGCATCAGAAAAGCGATCGGCCATCTTTTTTGTTAAGTACAGACGCTTCAACATACCCGCACTGGGTGTTTCATCCAGATTGGGTGATGAACCGAACACAGCGATGGTGTCTGGTATTACTTGCGATTTAGGTTCATCATCATATGATTGTTCCAGCCACACCTCCACGAAAGCGAACATGTTGGTAGGTTTTTCAGCCAAATGAGCATCAATACTTCCAAGCCATGCCAGACGACTCTGCTCCTGATTTTTATCCTCTAACACACGACATGCAAGCACCGTCATCGCCAAAGCATGCTTATCAAATGGGTTTCTCGTTAGGACAAGATCTAGTTGAGATAATGCCTGCTGATATTCTTTATTGATGAAGTAAGCTTCGGCTTGTAGGCGATAAGTATCTAAATGATCGGGATGCTCTTGAGTTTTTTCTGTAAAGAATCATACAATGCTTGCCATTGCCAACGGCAAAAAAGCACGACATCATCTTTTAAGTAAGGGTCGTGCTCATAATCAGCACCATAACGCCGACAAGATTTTCAATAGCAACCCCACGGCCATCTGGTTTGGCACTAGGGGGTGGCAGAGGCCGAATCAACGACACATCTATTCGCTGGTTAGCGATTGGTAGATGGGCGTGGATTGTACCAGTTAAGCCCAAGCAGAACAACGCAAGTGATATTACGATGAGTTTAGATAGCATGAATGCTCTTTAATATACCAACGCTAACCATCATACCATTGCTTAGTTACATTCTTCTGACAAATCAAAGCTGGGTGTTTCTGGTAATGACTGGCGAAAGATGACTCATCAATCTAAACGATCATTGAAAATCATTTTTCCAACTTCTTAACCCACGCCCCACTGGCATCCACTCTTGAATCCTTGGCGAGTTTTTGCCTAATAGCATTGGCTTCATCATAAGAATCTGCTGAACCAATCAAAACACGGATGCCCCGAGATGTCTGGCTGGTACTAACCTGATAGCCTGCGGCACGGTATTTCTTAACCACCTCATCAACTTTTGCTTTATCAGACGAGATGGCAACTTGTACGCTATAATTGTAGGCAACTGCCGTGTTATCTGCCTTCTGTTCGGACTTGGTTTCGGATTTTACTGTTGAAGCGTTGTTTTGAGCACTCCTTCTTGTCTGCTGAGCATCTTGCTTAATTTTGTCGGTTGAGGATGATGATGGGATGGTAATGATGCGACCCAATAATAAGGCGTCATGACGATTCATGTCATTTGCTGCTGCAAGGACCGAAACAGGAACACCATATGTGCGAGACAAGCCACTCAGCGTATCGCCTTTGGTGACAGTATGCCTACCCTTATTTGAAGTATCATTGCTTGTGGCAGGCTTGCTTTTTGTCTTAATCTGCATGGTGCTTTTTTCTGCCTGTTTGTCTTGTTTGGTATGATTGGTTTCTTTGTTAGCAACTTCTTTTGATTTTTGTTCAGCAAGTTGTCGCTCTTGGGCAGCTTTTTGTTCAGCAACTCTTTTTTGTTCGGTCACTCTTGCTGCCTCTACCGCTTCTGGACGAGTTTGCACGACAGGCATGGCTATCATCTCGCTTTTAGAAGCATTGTCTGCACTGATTTGTGATTGGGTCGTTGGGCTAGTCTCTTGCTTGGCTTTATCCAGTGCCAACATGCGAGCATGCTCTTGTTCACTAAGCAATGCATCAGCCTCTTTAGCAAGCTGCTGATTATAAAGCTCTCTTTGCTTTCGCTTTTGAGACAAAATTTTTTCTTCGGTTTCCACATCTGCCGTCAAAGGCACAGCCACAGGTCTTGCTGGCACTTGGGTTGTTGTAACAACTTGCTCTGGCACATCATCACTTTTGCTGGATTTGCCATTTTGCACCACCGCAAAAATTGTTACCGCACCACCAAACAACAATACCAAACTTAAAATTACTTGTTTTGCAATCATAAAGCACCCCACTCGTCTCTCACAGGAACTTACTAAAAATCCATCTGCTTAAAAATGGCTAAAAATACAATGTTTCTGCAATATTGTCAATCCATCGCCCGTGCCGCCATGTAGCAAACAAGTTCATGACAGTACCAACACCTCATTTGAATGACATCAAAACCTCGCTAACGGTATGGAATGAACCAAATACCAATATCATGTCTTGGTCGTTACTCATCTCAATCACCCCAGTGCTTGCCAAATTCAGATCGTCATAAGTGATGATGCTTGCCGACGATAAATGACGGTTCATGAGATTTAAAATGTCAGTCAACGCCATCGCTCTTACATGATCAATCATAGCGACATGCCAGGCAGCAATCTTAAACACACCCTCGTCAATATTCGCCTGCACCAAGTCTAATACCGAGGCAATGTCTTTATCTCCCAGCATGGAAAAGACGGCGTGAAGCTTGGCATTTGGGCAGATGCGTTGATGTTCATGCCAATATGGAATGAATTGTTCCAATAAAAAACCCATGCCATGGGCATTATGAGCAACATCAAATAGCCATTTTCTGCCACCAAAATTGCGATGATCAAATCGTCCCGGCAAAGCCACAGTTCTTAAACCCTGTATAATTGCCGCTTGACCAATACCCAAAGATGATGCCAATACTGCACTGACTGCGTTTGCTGCATTCATCAAAGAAAGCCTTGGCTTGGGCAATTTGAGGGTTGCGCCAGCCGATGAATGATACCAGACCTCTTGATACTCATCAAATTCGTAATCCCTGCCCAGTTGGTACGATTTGGCGTGCCTCATCCGAACCATCTCCAACACACTGCTAGGCAGAATCCTTGCACCCAAGATGACAGGAATGCCATCACGAATGATGCCTGCTTTTTCAAAGCCAATTTTTTCAAGGTCATCCCCCAGCCAGTCAACATGATCAACACCAATATTGGTAATCACTGCCACATCAGGATCGATGATATTGACCACATCAAGTCGTCCACCCAGACCAATCTCCAATACCCAAACATCGCAGTCAGCTTCCTTAAAAATCAACAAGGCTGCCAGTGTCGTCATCTCAAAAAAAGACAAGCTTAGACCCATGTCAAGACGAGCCTGCTCAACCTTTGCCAAGGCACGCACCAAGGATATCTCATCAGTCTGCTTACCATCAACGCTCATGCGTTCGGTAAAATTAACCAAATGCGGTGATTGATATAAGGCGGTTTTTAGCCCTGCCGCTTGACAAATGGCACTGATGGTGGCAGTTGTTGACCCCTTACCGTTTGTGCCAGCAACCGTGAATACATAAGGGACATTAAGCATCCCCTTTTTCAATACCCCCAAACGCTTAGCAACTGGCAATACGCGTTCAAGCCCCATGTCAATTGCAGATACATGAATATTGGCAATGTATTCTAGCCAGCTTGCTAGGTTGTCATTTTCTGTCAAATGCTTGGTTGTTCTCATGGTCTTTATCATATGGGTTGATTCATAAAGAAAACGCCTGCATTGCAAGCGTTTTGACTCAGTGATTATAGCATAGCAACGAACAAAACACACTGACATGCGTCTTGACAGATTTTATCGTACTTTTTGATACGAGCGGACTGTTAGCTTAGAGCAACATCAAGCAGTCGTTTAAGCATTTGGCAACTTACATAGTTTGGTCAGCAGACGATGCACCGTATCAATCAATTGATGGCGATGCACCACCATATCAACCGTACCTTTTTCCAATAAAAATTCCGCTCTTTGAAATGGTTCATCAAGCACTTCTCGTACCGTCTGCTCAATCACTCGCTTACCTGCAAAACCAATCATTGCCTTAGGCTCAGCGATATGTACATCACCCAACATGGCAAGGCTTGCTGTCACACCACCATAGACAGGATTGGTCAATACCACCACATAAGGCACGCCAGCAATACGCATCCTTTCAATCGCTGCCGAAGTTCGTGCCATTTGCATGAGTGACAGCAAACCCTCTTGCATTCTGGCACCACCAGATGCAGCAAAACACACCAAAGGCTTGCGTTCCGCCAAGGCTTTTTCGGCAGCCAAAACAAATCTATCCCCAACAACGGAACCCATCGATCCGCCCATGAATTTAAAATCAAAAGCGCAAGCGATCAGTTCTAGGTTTTTGATTTTGCCCTGCATGACGATTAATGCTTCAGATTCACCCGTCGATGCTTGGGCTTCTTCCATGCGCTTAGGATAAGGCTTAGAATCCAAGAAATTCAATGGGTTGCCCGCCTGAAACTCTTGACCCAGCTCAGCATCCACACTATCAAAAAACCAGTTAAGGCGCTTTCTGGCAGACATCGTTAAGTGATGATCACAATCAGGGCAAACATACTGATTAAAAATTAGCGAAGTATTGGTCGTCAAAGAATGGCAATTTGGGCACTCAGTTGACGGCTCAGTATCTACCGCAGATGGTGTGATGACTCGATCCTGCTTGATGCCGGGTACAGAGCGGTTCAACCACACGGTTGGCTCTGCGATGGTTTCGGCTTGATTTGACATAAAAAATCCTATCTAGTGTAACTGTAAAATTTGATATAGTTTACACTTGTATTATTTATTTGGCAAATGAATTTTATGAGCACGACTTATTAAGCGACCCAAGCATTCAAATAATCAAATGCCATCAATCGCCGCACGCAGCTCATCCATCTTAACAAGCAAATTAGCACATGCTTGATCAATCGCTGCCTGATCATCTGCCGCCACACCAGCAAAATTTTTGACAAGCTCACTGCCGACAATCACACCGTCTGCAAATTTTGCCACCGCTTCGGCGCTCTCGCCGTCTCGTATGCCAAAACCCACACACACAGGCAGGTCGGTATCCGCCTTAATCGCCCCGACTTGCTTACCCACATCTTCCGTATCTAGGGCGTTTGAGCCTGTTACGCCTTTGACTGATACATAATAGATAAAGCCTGAGCCGTGTTCTAACACCGCTTTTCGGCGTGCAGGCTCGGTCGTTGGGGCAAGCAAAAAGATTTGGTTAATGTCATGCTCGGCTAAAGCTTTGGCAAAATCGCCTGTTTCGTTGTTTGCCACTTCGTTAGGCGGTAAATCCACCATGAGTAGACCGTCCACGCCATTGGCTTGGCATAACTTTAAAAATTCGCCATAACCGATAATCTCAATGGGGTTTAGGTAGCCCATCAGTAGCACAGGCGTTGTGGTGTTGGTTTTGCGAAACTCGCCCACCATGTCAATCGCCCCACGAGTACTTGTACCGCCCGCCAATGCTCGCTCGCCAGCTAGGGCAATGGTTTGACCGTCCGCCATAGGGTCAGAAAACGGCAAACCAATCTCAATCACGTCCGCCCCGTGAGCGACAAGCTCGTGCATTAAGTCTACCGTAACGCTTGGGGTTGGGTCGCCTGCCATGATGTAGGGGATTAGGGCTTTTTTATTTTGCTGTTTTAGAGTAGCAAAGGCTTTTTGAATTCGGGTCATAATTTTTTCCTATTATTCTCTAAATGAAAATTCATCACCTGCATTTCTAGTTAGGAATTCTAAAGAATTTTCAGTTGGATTAGTAGACCAAACAGCAGTTATATTCTCTCTATAACATTTTTGCCTAACTTCATTACCAAACACATCTTCTATTTTATCTAAAGATTGGACACTTGGTCTAACGCGTCTCCAATAGTGAAAAAAAGGTCTTTCAACATCATTCCTACCATATCTTTCGGTTGAGAACCTGGCATTTGCTAACAATGCCAAGATCTCACAATCATCCGCACCTTCAATGCATTCTTGAGTTACTATTTGCAATAAATTATCAATTAATGCTGAAAAAAATTGCTCATTAGTGTAATTTTCGTCATTTCTTAATGATTTAGAGATTCTTATATAAATATCATTTGGTATATATGTATTTATGTAATTTAAATTCTCTCTATTAGTTTTGATACTAAGATTCCATGCACAATTATAGTTTTCAATACCAATGAGCATTGATTTTGAATTAGCAAAGAAAATACCTCTAACATCTAATTCATTAAATCTATAAGCAAATAAAAAGCTATTATTTGTTTTGTTTTCACAAAACTTGATTAGCTCATTTAGATTTTCGATATTCATTTCAAACCCTTATTACCTCAATATCAATCCATTTCAATCCCATCCACTTTCATCACCGTATGCAAATCTTTATCGCCACGCCCTGATAAGTTGATGATGATAGATTTGTCTTTGCCCATTGTTTTGGCAAGTTTTAGCCCATAAGCCACCGCGTGCGAGCTTTCTAGGGCAGGGATAATGCCTTCGGTTTTGGTCAAAATACGAAAGGCTTCTAGAGCTTCATCATCATTGATGACAGGGTAATTGACACGCCCAGCGTCCTTTAAAAAGCTATGCTCAGGGCCAACACCGGGGTAGTCAAGCCCTGCCGATATGCTGTGCGTGTGCAAAATCTGACCGTCATCGTCCGCCATCAGATAGGTGCGATTGCCGTGCAACACGCCCACACGCCCTGCATTTAGGGGGGCAGAATGCTCGCCTGTGTCAATGCCGTGTCCGCCTGCTTCCACGCCATAAATCGCCACGTCATCGTCATTTAAAAACTCATAGAACAGCCCTATGGCATTAGAGCCACCGCCCACGCACGCCACCAGTGCGTCAGGATTTTTTCCTTCTTTTTCAAGGTGTTGCATTTTGGCTTCACGCCCAATAATCGCCTGAAAATCACGCACCAGCACAGGATAAGGGTGTGGACCTGCCACCGTGCCGATGACATAATAGGTACTGTCCACGTTCGTTACCCAGTCTCGCATCGCCTCATTCATTGCATCTTTCAATGTGCGAGAACCACTTGTAACAGGCACGACAGTCGCCCCCAAAAGTCTCATACGATAGACATTCATTTTTTGGCGTTCTACATCGTCCGCCCCCATATAAACCACACATTCTAAGCCAAGCCGTGCCGCAATCGTTGCCGTTGCCACGCCATGCTGACCTGCTCCTGTCTCAGCGATGATACGCTTTTTACCGACCATTTTGGCAAGTAGGGCTTGACCGATGGTGTTATTGACCTTGTGAGCCCCTGTGTGGTTTAGGTCTTCTCGTTTTAGGTAGATTTTGGCACCGCCAGTTTCTTCGCTTAATCGCTTGGCAAAATAAAGCGGTGTGGGGCGACCGACATAATTGACCAAATCATCATGAAACTGGGCCCAAAAGTCAGGGTTATTTTTAACGGATAAATAAATGCGTTCTAGCTCTTCTAAAGCGCTCATCAAGGTTTCGGACACAAAACGTCCGCCATGAATGCCAAAATGACCTGAGGCGTTGGGGTATTGGGTAAAATCGGTATTGCTCATCTTTTTCTCTTTTAACGAATTGTTTAGCCTTTATGGACCGTAAGACCTGCGAAAGTCTGCGCCGTTGGCATGACTTCCAAGCGGTTTATGTTGATATGTTTGGGCTGATTGATCAGCCATAATACCATATTACTGATGTCTTGTGGGCGGATAAATTCCACATTCTCATAGACCTTGCTTGCGCGCTCATCATCACCGTGAAAGCGCACATTACTAAACTCTGTATCGCCGCACAGCCCAGGCTCAATGTTGGTAACTCGCACATTCTTACCAATCAAATCAGCACGAAGATTCAGGCTAAACTGCGTCACAAAGGCCTTCGTCGCGCCATAGACATTACCGCCAAAATACGGGTAATTACCGGCAATCGATGAGATGTTAATAATCAGTCCGTCATTCTTTGCTACCATATTCGGTAATATCTCATGCGTGATATTAACCAGTCCAAGTGTATTGGTATTAATCATCGTCTGCCAATCGCTCATGCTCGCCTTATCAGCAGAATCTAGCCCCAACGCCAGCCCTGCATTATTAATCAGCACATCGATGTTTTGTCGTAGTTCGGCTGGCAGGCTTTGTAAAGCGGCTTTTGTCGCGGATATGTCACTAACATCAAAGCATAGCGGAATAAAATTATCGCCAAGCTCATTTTTTAGCTCATCAAGTTTATTTTGACGGCGGCCTGTGCCAATGACAGTAAGGCCATTTTTAATGCAATCAATGGCAATTTGCTTGCCAAAACCTGATGTTACGCCTGTGATTAGAATGTTCATAAGTTTTACCCCAAAAGTCAATCAAAAAATAAATTTATAAACCAAAGTTACCATCATAAGACCAACCGTAACAACCAAAACTTTTTTGATGATTGCTCCATCGCTTTTAATAGCATGCAGACTACCAAAATGATTACCCAACAAATTAGCAATAATCATAGGTATGCCAATTGCAAAAGCCATTTTTCCTGCGATTGCAAATGCGACAAACGCCCCAATATTTGATGAAAAATTAAAAATCTTTGAAGTAGCTGATGCTTGTAATAATGATAAGGAGTTGATTAGATATAAAGCAATAATAAAAATACTACCAGTTCCTGGACCAAAAAAACCATCATAAAAACCAACCAATAAACAAGTAATAAAAACTGCTAAAGCAGATTTTTTTATTTCTCCTTGATTGTCTTTTACAATTTTACCCTTAAACAAGGTGGCTATCAATCCAATTGGCAAAAAGGCGAAAATTATATATTCAATAATATGGCTTGGAAACATTAATATGGCTTTTGCACCTATAAAAGCTCCTATCAGTGCAGAAACAATACCTATAGGTACAATTTTCCAAATAATAGATTTAGCTTTAATAAAATTCTTGATAGCTGCCACAGTTCCAATTGTGCTTACCAATTTCTCTTGACCAAGTGCCAATTGAGGAGGCAAGCCCACCAACATAAATGCAGGAACCAAAATTAAACCAGCCCCACCAGCAACAGCATCAATATAACCTGCTATAAATGAAGCAAGAATTAATAAAGTCAAACCAATATAAAAATATTGTGCAATAATACTACCATCTACAAACATAACAACTCCTTACAAAAATAATGGTGCAGATAAATGATGATGACAATCTTGAGAAATAAGATAAGAACCATCTGGCTTATAGTACAAACCAAATACTCTTATTAACCATCTATCAGAACCATTAAATTCTGAAACAAAGCCATTTCTAGTATGCAATACTCTTTGGTTGTCAAATGTTATTATCTGTTTTGGCTGAAGATACAATTCAATCCATTTTGAATTATCAAGACTTGATTTCTTAAAATTTTCTAATGCTGATTGATGTATTGGGTTTTCGGAAAAAACATTATGATAATCAAATCTAGAAATATATTTTCCCTTATCAACCGACAATAAAGGAACATTTTTAAGATTTGATTTTTTATCAAATGATGCTGGTCTAGAGACACAAAAACATTCTTCTTGTAATAAATTTATATCCCTATGGCTAAGACTTGATATGATATCATCAAGCTTAATAATACTTGTTGCAACACCCTCTTGTTGCCTTAAACACAATAATGATAATGTGTCTGGACATGGAGATACCTTTCTATAAACTTCAGTCCTGATGGCTAAATCTGGATTATCTACATGAGGCAAAAAACTTTCCTTAGAACCATAAGAGCTAATTTGTTTTTCCATACCTTCTCGTGGTACGACATGACGCAATAACTTACCATTATTTTCCCCCTCATAAACCACAGGGTACAATTGCATGCCACTTAAATATGAAAATAAGCTTTGCGCCGTTTCAATAATTTCAGTCTCATCAACAAAACCGCTTGTAGCAGGCGTCAATGGTAAAACATTATCTACATCCAAACCATCCAACACATAACCAACATCTTGAAGCGTACGAATTTTTTTGCAAATTCGTCATCTCTAGTGTGATCATGATGATAGAACCGTGCAACAATTTCATTGTTCGTCATTTTTAAAACTCCATATTAAAAAATGAGAACTAGATACTACATAATTATGGTTTATGCGTCAAGATAAATTTTATAATATTTTTCTTATTTATAACTATTATTTATATAATTCATAAACCGCCCCATTCTCTCCCCACATTTTACCCCCTTTGCCTTTTCAATACCACCACTCACATCAAGTCCATATAGGCGATGAGCAAGCTCATTTTGGGTAATGCTTGCGACATTATCAGGGGTTAGTCCACCTGCCAAGATGATGGGTAGCGTTGAATTGGTTGGGATCTTTGTCCAGTCAAAGACCTGTCCCGTACCGCCAAATTTATCAGGATGATAAGCATCCAACAGAACGCCGCTGGCGCCATGCGCTTTTAATTCGTGGATTTGTGTAAGTAGGCTCTCAACTGTGTCGGATTCTTGGACGCGAATCGCCTTGTACCAGCGTTTTTTGGTAAGATTGGCAAGTCTTTGGCAATCCGCTGCAGTCTCATCGCCATGAAACTGCACCACATCGAACGGCACAGTATTGCTAAGCTGTACGAACTCATCTTCTGCCATGTTAACAACGAGCGCCACCACATTCATAAAAGGCGGTAAATCTGCCACCAAACTGCGTGCAGCAACCATATCCACATATCTAGGGCTTGGCGGATAGAACACCAAGCCCACCGCATCCACGCCAAGCGCTACCGCCACCTTTAGATCCTCACTTCTGGTAAATCCACAGAATTTTACTTTCATTATTATCCTTGGTTATCCCTAGCTCTTTGATGGTGCTTGACACGCGCCTGCACCTTGGCTCACCACATCAACGGTCGCACCTGTCAACACAAACAGACCTTTGATTTGCTCTGCGGCATTATTCGCCGCCATCGTCATGACGTCGCCTTGACAGGCTTTTTTTAGCACTTCGTTTTTTGCTGATAGCTGGGCTTCGCTGAGAATTTTTGGATCATTATCCACCACACCAAAAAACCCTGTCTGCCAGTCATAGACTTCAATATCATCCAAATACACAGCGAAGACTTCTGACGGTGGCACACTGACCGTCACATGCGTCACAGGATCGCCCTGTGAATCGGTGCGCTGAGCCACTTGCACCATTTCGCTAGAGATTTTAGATAGGTCCACGCCCGCCAATACACGCCCATGCGCCACGAACAGACCCTTTTGTTCATCTTGCCACAGCTTCTGCCAACTACCCTCTTTACTGGCGGTGATGACCGTATCGACAGAGAACGCCACAGACTGCAACCTCGATAGCTTCTGGATGTCTGTAATGATGCCATCGCGAGTCACGACATGAACATCAGCTTCGCTCTTACGATCATATAACGCCTTGACAAATAATACTGTCGCAATCAACAAAACCACCACAAGCGCCGCATGGAAGAAAGTTAACTTTGAAGTGTTCGCCATAATACCATCCAATTAATGAATTTAGTGAGAAATTTACCATAAATATAAGGATTATGTGTAATTTTTTCAAAATTCTTAAAATTTAAGTTGCATAACGGGTTAAATTTGCCGTAAGATAACCTATTTTATCAAAATTGTATCGTTAAGGGTCATCATGAAAGCCAGCCAATTTACCTTTGCCACTTTAAAAGAAACACCAAGCGATGCTGACATCATCTCAAGCCAACTCATGGTGCGAGCAGGGCTGATTCGTAAACTTGCCTCAGGCCTGTATGTCTGGATGCCGGCGGGTCTGCGCGTCCTTAAACGCGTCGAGAAAATCGTCCGCGAAGAGATGGAGCGCATCAATTCTCAAGAGCTATTGATGCCTGTAACACAGCCTGGCGAGCTTTGGCAAGAGTCTGGACGCTGGGAAGATTATGGTGCAGAGCTACTGCGCTTTAAGGACCGTCACGGTCGTGATTTCGTTCTAGGGCCAACGCACGAAGAAGTCATCACCGACATCGCGCGCAACGAACTAAAAAGCTACAAGCAGCTGCCTGCGACCTATTACCAAATCCAAACCAAATTCCGCGATGAAATCCGCCCTCGCTTTGGGGTGATGCGCGCGCGTGAATTTACCATGAAAGACGCTTATTCATTCCACATCGACAAAGACAGCCTTGCTGAGACTTACCAAGACATGTACGACGCTTACAGTCGTATCTTTAGCCGCCTTGGTCTTAATTTCCGTGCGGTACAGGCTGATACTGGCTCGATTGGCGGCTTTGCCAGTCACGAGTTTCATGTTCTAGCTGACAGCGGTGAAGATGACATCGCATTCTCAAGTGAATCGGACTTCGCTGCTAACGTTGAGCTGGCTGAGGCGATCTGCACAGATGAACGTGCTGCATCCACCGAAGAGCGTCGCGATGTCGATACGCCAAACATGCCAACCTGCGAAGAAGTCGCAGAACATCTAGGCATTCCACTTGCCAAGACAGTTAAGACGCTAATCGTCAAGGGTTCATATTCAGAAGATACGCCAGACATGCCAAAATTAGTGGCACTCATCCTGCGCGGCGATCATACACTTAATGAGATCAAAGCTGAGAAAATCTCCCAAGTCGCCACACCGTTCGAGATGGCAAGCGAAGAAGAGATCAAGGCCGCCGGTCTCATCAAGGGCTACATCAGTGCAGACTTGGCAGAATTCAATATCCCTGTATTCGTTGATCGAAGCGCCGCTGCGTTATCGGACTTCGTCTCTGGCGCCAATGCGGTAGACAAGCACACCGCAGGCATGAACTGGGAGCGTGACGCCGCCATCACTGCTGTCGTGGACATCCGTAATGTCGTTGATGGCGACCCAAGCCCAGATGGTAAAGGCGTCATCTCTATCAAGCGCGGTATCGAAGTTGGCCACATCTTCCAATTGGGCGACAAATATTCAGAAGCCTTAGGCTGCAAAGTGCTTGGCAAAGAAGGCAAACCTGTCACGCTGATGATGGGCTGCTACGGTATTGGCGTAAGCCGTATCATCGCCGCTGCCATTGAGCAGAACCATGATGACAATGGCATCATCTGGGCGGACACACCAAACCCTGATGACAACATCGCGCCGTTTAGCGTTGCCATCGTGCCAATGCGCTCAAAAGACGGCTCAGCTGAAGCCAAAGCCGACGAACTGTACAACACCCTAAAAAATCAAGGCGTGAACGTTCTACTAGATGATCGCGATGAGCGTCCTGGCGTGAAATTCGCTGATCTTGAGCTAATTGGCATTCCGCACCGCATCGTAGTGTCTGAGCGCAATCTTGCTGAAGGCAAATACGAATACGTCAAGCGTGACAATGGCGAGAAAGTCATGCTAAGCTTAGATGAGCTACTTGCCAAATTCTAACTAGTGATAATAAAAAACAGGCTTCGATTTTAAGCCTGTTTTTTATTTAATCCCAATCCGACAATGTCAAATTTATCAATCAAGCATTCGCCAAGATAATACACATCTCAAGCAAGCGATTAGCATACCCCCATTCGTTGTCATACCATGCGAATATCTTAATTTGCTCACCTGACTGCATGATTTGTGTTGCATCGACCACCAATGAGTGCGCATCGCCAATAAAATCACTCGACACCAAAGGCTCATCGGTATAGCCCATGATTCCTTTTAGCTTGCCAGTACTGACCAACCTTAGAAATTGTGAAACCGTATCAGCATCGATGGGCGTTTTAAATGTGCAATTGACATCAATCGCTGCCACATTGATGGTTGGCACGCGAATGGAATGACCGTTAATTTTGTCTTTTAGGAATGGTAACACGCGTTCAGTTGCGTTGATGCTGCTTGATGTGGTAGGGATGATGTTATGCCCTGATGCTCGTGCACGTCTTAGATCACGGTGCGCTTGATCAAGGACATTCTGGTCCGCGGTGACCGCATGAATCTCCGTCATCATCACGCTCTGAATGCCAAACTGCTCATCCAACACTGACAGGAGCGGCACCAACGCCTGTGTGGTGCAAGAGACGCCCGAGATGATGGGTAGATCACGATTTAGCAGATGATCATTCACACCCAGCACAATACTGGCATTAACCTCATCAAAAGGCGCTGCACCGACAATCACCTGACTTGCACCCGCTGCACGATGACTCGAAGCATCCTGATATGAGCGGAATCTACCTGTGCATTCTAGCACCACATCAACAGATAAGCTCTGCCAAGGTAGATCTTTTGGATTGCTTTTGTTTAACAACAAAACACACCACTCATCGCTATCTCTAGATAGTACCAGCCAAACACCTGCATCTTCGTAAGACAGGCGCGCTTGAACCCCTAATGATGACAGTCTGCCATGCGCACTGTCAAATTTTAATAAATGAAGCAGCGCTTCTGGGTCTGCCACATCGTTGATGGCGATGATGTCGATATTGGTGAATTTATCAGTGTCTTTTAAAAAAGCGCGCAGGACATTGCGCCCAATCCGGCCAAAGCCGTTAATCGCTAAGCGAATTTTATTAGAATCAGTCATTCTTGTTCTCGCTCACATCATCATCCTTACCTTGGGCTTGCTTATCGATGAATATCAGCGCAAGACGCACGACATTATAATCATAACCCAACATCTCGACCATAGGGCGCAGCTTCACCCCGTCCACAAATTCGCCCTGTGCTTCTAGCTTCTCATAGGCCCGAGCCACCGCTTGCAGTTTCTCATCATCTGGTCGTATGTGATCGCAGTCTAATGCACCATCCATCTCATGTAGCTGTGCGATGTGGTTGATGATGGTCGAGACAGCAAGGCTGCGCTCGGCTGATATCTCACCCACATCCAGTCCTGCCTCGAGTAATTTTCTCGTCTTTTGGAGTGTCTCGCCCGCTTGTTTTTTTGGCTTATCCAGGTGAGCAGCAGGAATGTCATTTTCTTTGATGTGTTCGCGCCTGGCGATGGCTAATTTTTGGGCGGCGATGCGTTTTTCGTTGGCCATGATGATGTCTTTGCGAGTGATGCCATCACAGATCTCGATAAAAGTATCATGAATTTTCATGAGCGTCTCATCATCCAGACTGGCAAATTTCGCCTCTTGTTCGGTGGCGATTTCTTGTAATCGCTTATCCACTCGGAACACCCATTCATCGAGCAGTAGGCTTTTTTGGTTAAAGCCTAACAACTTCAATCCATCCAATGAGCGCAGGCGTGACAGCGCCACATAGCCTTGACCCATCTCAAAGGTGCGCGACAGATCAATCTCGGCAGCATCTAAGGTCATGCCTTGGGACTTATGTACCGTAATTGCCCACGCCAAGCATAGCGGTACTTGGGTGTAGCTTGCTAGCACCTCGCCTTCATTATTCTCCATCATCCATTCTTCTGGCTCGGCGATGACCTGACGTCCGTTATTTAGGCGCACCACAGGATAAGTACCAACAACGCTTGACCCTAAAGGACTCTCATCATCAATTAATGACGTAAAGTCGATCACCTCACCCATGGTGCCATTCGAGACGGCAAGGTTTGGGTTGTTCTTCACGAACATGACTTTAGCGCCCACTTTTAGGCTTAACACATCGGGCGCACGAACGCTTTTTTTGAGAGAATCCACCAAGATCTTATCGCCTGTCGTCATGGCGTGAAATTCTTGAGCGTCGCCATCTATCTTGGCGATCTCAGATTCATTAATCTCATCAACATTGGCATTATGCGTATATAGACGCGTGCGGCTCATGGCGATGTCGTTGAGCTCGCTCGCTCGCAGCGTACGGATGGCGGTCTCGGTGACTTCTTGACGGCGGATTTGATTTAGGATGTCATTTAATGACAGTCCAAATCGCTCGGCTTCATCTTGAGCGTTCTGGCGATGCTGTTCGGTGAGATAGCACACTTGAAAATTCGCCTCGAGCCAAGCTTTAGCCATAAAGGCAAATTTCTCTTTATTGGTTTCGCCTTTTTTGCCAACAGGAGGCAACTGAAAAAAATCCCCCGAGAAGATCACCTGGACACCACCAAAAGCCTGATTGTCCTCACGCAGCGACTTTAGGATGTCATTGAGTAGATCCACCTGCTTGGCGTGCAGCATGGAGATCTCATCTACAATGAGCACCTTGGCATCCTTAATGCGTTCATAGACGACCTGACGAGACTTTAGGCGCTTAAAATCCCCCACCTCAAAGCTGTCCTTAATGCCCATGCCAGACCACGCGTGAATCGTCATGCCATTCATGTGCGTGGCTGCTATGCCTGTACTTGCCGTGATGGCGACAGGAATGCCACGCGCGCGCAGATAGTCAATGTATCGATTAAGAATATAGGTCTTGCCCGCCCCTGCTTGACCTGTCAAAAAGACGTTTTGCCCTGTTTTTAGAATGTCTAATGCGGTGGATTGTTTCATGAAATGGGTATCAAATTCAACGATAAATTAATAAATTAAAACAGGTTAGGATAGCACAGTTTTGCTGATTTTTGGGCGAATTGACCATCCATTTGCACAAAATTTACAAAAAATTCATCCTGATATTTATCGGTAATTTTCACCCAAAGTAATTACAAAACTTTACAAAAACCTGGGTGCAAAATTGTTCACTATTTGCTATTGTATAGACGTGTGGCAATCACACAACAACAAAACAACGCGCTGTATTTTGGTTTTAATTAAGGACAATTTATGAAATACGATACCCCCAACACCCCCAACTCCCCTGTCCAATTCCGCAAACAATACGATAATTTCATCGGTGGCGAATGGGTCGCCCCAAACAAAGGACAATATTTTGGCAACACCAGTCCTGTAGATGGTGCGCTTATCTGCCAAGCAGCGCGCTCTGACGAGACCGACATCGAAAAAGCCCTAGATGCAGCACACGCTGCCAAGGACGCATGGGGTCAGACCAGCCCGACCGAGCGCGCCAACATCCTATTAAAGATGGCGGATAAAATCGAAGAAAACTTAGAAAAAATCGCCATCGCTGAGACTTATGATAACGGCAAGCCCGTTCGTGAGACTTTAGCGGCGGACATTCCATTGGCTGTCGATCACCTGCGTTATTTTGCAGGCTGTATTCGCGCCCAAGAAGGCGGGGTCAGCCAGATCGATAACGAGACGGTTGCTTATCACTTCCACGAGCCTCTGGGCGTGGTGGGTCAGATCATTCCATGGAACTTCCCAATTCTGATGGCAATTTGGAAAATCGCCCCTGCATTGGCTGCCGGTAACTGCATCGTGCTAAAACTTGCTGAACAAACACCTGCTTCATTCTTATATCTGCTTGACACCATCGGCATCAATGACATCCTGCCAAAAGGCGTGCTAAACGTCGTCAACGGCTTTGGTCTTGAGGCAGGTAAGCCGCTTGCATCTAATAAGCGCATCGCTAAAATTGCCTTTACCGGCGAGACGAACACAGGTCGCCTGATCATGGGCTACGCCAGCGAGAACCTGATTCCTGTCACCCTAGAGCTTGGCGGTAAGTCGCCCAACATCTTCTTCGAGGACATCTTGGATGAGGACGATGAATTCTTGGATAAAGCAGCAGAAGGCTTGGTGATGTTCGCACTTAACCAAGGCGAAGTATGTACTTGCCCATCACGCGCATTGGTGCATGAGAAGATTTATGATAAATTCATGGAACGCTGTGTTGAACGCGTCAAGAAATTCAAACTTGGTAGCCCACTTGACACAGAGACCATGGTTGGCGCACAGGCGAGCGAGGAGCAACTTAAGAAGATTCTGTCTTATCTCGACATCGGCAAACAAGAAGGCGCCAAGGTACTGGTTGGCGGTAAGCAAGACAAGCGCGACGAAGAAGGTTACTATGTACAGCCTACCATCTTTGAAGGTGATAATGACATGCGCATCTTCCAGGAGGAGATCTTCGGTCCTGTGCTGGCAGTTACTAAGTTTAGCAGTGACGAAGAAGCGATGCGCATCGCTAACGATACACTATATGGCTTAGGCGCAGGCATCTGGACACGTAATGTCAATAAGGCATATCGATTCGGTCGTGGCATCCAAGCAGGTCGCGTATGGACGAACTGCTACCACGTCTATCCTGCGCACGCTGCCTTTGGCGGTTATAAGCAATCAGGCATCGGACGCGAGAACCACAAAATGATGCTTGATCATTATCAACAAACCAAATGTATGCTAGTCTCTTATAGCACCAAGCCTACAGGATTATTCTAATCGATTAAGTGAAAATCGATTAAATAAAAAAATACCCCAAATTGGGGTATTTTTTTATGCTGTTATTAGATTAATGACTTTACTGCTTCCACGACTTTATCAGTGGTAATACCAAAATGATTAAACAAATCTTTGGCAGGGGCGGACTCACCAAAGGTCGTCATACCAATGACCTTGCCGTCAAGTCCAACAAATTTATACCAATAATCGGTAATGCCTGCTTCCACCGCCACACGAGCACGCACATCGCTAGGCAATACGCTTTCAATATAATCACGGTCTTGCTTGACAAAGATTTCGGCACATGGCATAGACACCACACGCACGCCCACGCCCTGCTCACTCAAAGCCTTATGAGCTTGCATTGCCAAGTCCACTTCTGAACCTGTGGCGATGATGATGGCTTGTAAGTCGCCTTGTTCTTTGGCAAGGACATACGCCCCTTTTTCAATCAAAGCAACCTGTTCGTCCGTGCGGTCTTGATGAGCAAGGTTTTGGCGAGATAGGATAAGGGACGTTGGGGCATTGGCGGTTTGCAGGGCAACTTTCCACGCCACCGCCGTCTCCACCGTGTCGCACGGTCTCCAAGTGAAATGGTTTGGCGTTTGGCGTAGGCTTGCAATCTGCTCCACAGGTTGATGGGTCGGGCCGTCCTCACCAAGCCCAATGCTGTCATGGGTATAGACGTTGATGACACGCTGCTTCATGAGTGCCGACATACGCACGGCATTACGAGCGTACTCCATAAACATCAAAAACGTGGCAGTATAAGGGATAAATCCACCATGCAACGCCACCCCATTAGCGATGGCGGTCATACCAAACTCACGCACACCATAATGCACATAGTTGCCGTCAGCGTGGTCTTGCACGCCCTTGGCACCGCTCCACAAGGTCAAGTTTGACCCTGCCAAGTCTGCCGAACCGCCCAAAACCTCGGGCAATAATGGGGCAAACGCACCAATGGTATTTTGACTTGCCTTACGAGTGGCGATGGTGTCACCTTTGGCTTGGCAGGCTTTGATAAACTCGTCCGCTTTGGCGTCAAAATCGCTTGGCAACTCGCCTGACAGTCTGCGTTTTAGTTCGTCCGCCTCACTTGGATATTTGGCTTGATAGTCGGCAAATTGGGCGTTCCAGTCGCTTTCCAACTTATTGCCCTTATCGCACGCATTCCACGCTTGATAAATTTCATCGGCAATTTCAAATGGGTTATTGTTTGCCCAACCCAGCTCGGTACGAGTCAAGGCGATTTCATCGTTGCCCAAGGGAGCTCCGTGGCTGTCTTCTTTACCTTGTTTGTTGGGACTGCCAAGACCAATGACGGTTTTGCAGATAATAAGCGTGGGTTTGGTGGTTTCGGCTTTGGCTTGCAAGGTTGCTTCACGGATTTGCTCACTGTCGTGTCCGTCCACACGCAGTACCTGCCAGTTGTAGCTTTCAAAGCGTTTGGCGGTGTCGTCTGAGAACCAGCCCTCCACCTCACCATCGATAGAAATACCATTGTCATCATAATAGGCGATGAGCTTGCCAAGTCCTAACGTGCCAGCGAGCGAACAGGCTTCGTGCGACACGCCTTCCATAAGACAGCCGTCCCCCAAAAAGCAGTAGGTATAGTGGTCGATGATGGCGTTGTCGGGCTTGTTAAATTGTCCTGCCAAAGTCTTTTCAGCCAAGGCAAAACCCACCGCATTGGCAATGCCCTGCCCCAAAGGTCCTGTGGTCGTCTCAATGCCGTCCGCATAGCCGTGTTCGGGGTGTCCTGCGGTTTTGGCGTGTAATTGGCGAAAATTTTTGATGTCGTCAATGGTCAAATCATAGCCCGACAAATGTAGCAGGGCGTACAATAGCATAGAGCCATGTCCGTTTGACAATACAAAGCGGTCTCGGTTTGCCCATTTGGCGTTTTTGGGGTTGTGATTTAAAAATTCACACCACACAACTTCGGCAATGTCTGCCATGCCCATGGGAGCCCCAGGGTGTCCTGAGTTGGCTTTTTGGACAGCGTCCATGGCAAGGATGCGAATGGCGTTAGCGTTGTGGCGTTGGTTTAGGGGGATTGGCATGGTATTTTTCCAAGTTTGACAAGTAAAAATTTGCGGTATTATAGCATAATCCGCCCCATTGAGCGAATTTTACCAATAAAAACCGCTTAATCATACGACTAAACGGCTTTTTAAAACATCATTTAAGTACTTCAAGTCCACCCATATAAGGCTGTAACACCTTGGGAATATTGACCGTGCCGTCTGCGTTTTGGTGGTTTTCTAAGATAGCCAGAAGCGTTCTGCCCACCGCAAGTCCTGAGCCATTTAGCGTATGCACAAACTCAGTCTTTTTATCCACTTTGGTGCGAGCCTGCATTCTACGAGCTTGAAAATCACCACAGTTTGAACAACTGCTAATCTCACGATACGTATCCTGAGACGGTAGCCACACTTCAATGTCATAAGTCTTGACCGCCCCAAAGCCCATGTCGCCTGTGCATAGCGTGATGACACGATAGGGAAGCTCCAACGCTTGCAAAATGCTCTCGGCTTGGGCAGTCATCTCTTCTAGGGCTTGCATGGACGTATCGGCACACACGATTTGCACCATTTCTACTTTTTCAAATTGGTGCTGACGGATAAGCCCACGAGTGTCTCGCCCTGCTGACCCTGCTTCACTTCTAAAACAAGGCGTATGAGCCGTGAGTTTCATCGGCAAATCGCTCGGGGCAAGTATAGTATCACGCACGGTGTTAGTGAGTGGCACTTCGCTTGTCGGTATCATATAATAGCTGTCTGATACCTTAAATAAGTCTTCTTCAAATTTTGGCAGTTGTCCTGTCCCCTTTAAGCTCTCGGCATTTACCATATAAGGCACATACATTTCGGTGTAGCCCTTACTGATATGCGTGTCTAGCATAAACTGAATCAATGCTCGGTTCAGTCTGGCAAGTCCACCCTTTAACGTGCTAAATCTTGCCCCCGTGAGCTTGCTCGCCAACGCAAAATCAAGCTGCCCCAAGCCCTCACCAATGTCGGTATGGTCTTTAATCTCAAAATCAAAGGCTCGTGGCACGCCCCATTTGCGTACTTCCACGTTGTCGCTCTCGTCCGCCCCCACAGGCACGCTGTCATCGGGTAGGTTTGGTATGGCAAGGCTTGCATTTGTGATGACCGTCTGCAAGTCTCTTAGCTCGTTTTCGGCGGTTTTCATCTGGTCGCTGACTTTTTCCATTTGGGCAAGCAGGTCATCGGCATTTTCGCCACTGCGTTTTAATTCGCCAATCTTTTTTGCCCCTGCGTTTTTTTGGGCTTGCAATTCTTCGGTACGGACTTGTAACTCTTTGCGTTTGATTTCCACATCAGTCCAAAATGCCACGTCAAGCTCATAGCCACGGGTTGCCAGTTTTTCTTTTAAAGCGGTCAAATCACCACGAAGTAATTTAGGGTCTAACATGATCTACCTATGAATGTTCTAAAATTAATAATGATCCTTATCATAGCAAAAAAGGCGTGAAATTTCAGCAAGTTTGCCTATTTTTGGGCAAATTTTAGCAAATTGCGCGATTTTTAAAGTTTTTGGTTTATTTTTTGGCATAAAATCGGTAATATAGGCGCAAATTTCTATTTTATTTTTGGCAATCCCAAAAAGGAGCTGATCGTGAGCAAGGCGCTTTACCCTTACACCCTAAAACCCATCTCACTCAACATGACCGACGCGGAATTTCGTGGCGCACAGCTTGCCTTGTTCGAAAAAGGCGCGAGCAACTTTACTCTAAAATCCATTCGCACCAAAGAATGGATCGTCATGGCGGTAGTGGCGGTGGCGGCGATCGCAGGGCTTGTATTTGTTAGTGGCTATTCGACGATCATTTTTTGGATCATGTTAGCGCTTGTGGGCATCTACTTGTTGGCGCGCACCTTGGGACTAAAATGGTACGTGCGCCGCGAATACGACAAGCAAGTAGCTGGCACACAGGTGCCTGAAGAGATGGCAAACGTACAATTGGGCGTGCAGTCGCATGGTCTAGTGATGAGTGTTCCTGCGCCTGCCGGCATGCTAAACAGCCACCAAATGCGCGGTATGCAAATGCGTTCAGCGCCAATGCAATCGGCCGTCATCCCTTGGAACACCGTCAGCAGCTGGGATGAAACTGATGAGTATGTATTCATGATGTTCGAGATGAGAGGGCAAAAAGGCAGCCAAATCATTCCAAAGCGCCTCGAAGACAAGGGCCTACCCATCAAAACCATCCTCAAACATCTGTCAGAAGTAAAACCTAAAGGTCTAGAATCACTGACACAGACAGTCTAATAGTCGATTAGCACCTGCAAAAATAGATACAAAACAGCAACGATTTTGCCTTTGCTGTTTTATTTTTTTGGAGTAAGATAGATTTGATGATGTTAAATGATGAAAATTTATACAATTTCATCAGGTCGTTTTAGAAGTTACTTTAATAAAATCAAAGTCGATGGTTGCGATAATTAATTTCCCATTATCGCAAGGTTTTGTTAGGATATATCCATCGATGAGACAACACATCATCACTTCATTCATCAACTAAACAAAGGTAGAACATCATGGCTAAAAAAGCAGTAAATAAAAAAACCACCACTCAAATCGGCCTTGAGAAGGCAGAAGTTACCCCTGTCATCAAGGCGTTAAACAACCTACTATCAAGCTATCACGTTTTTTATATCAACGTTCGTGGTTACCACTGGAATGTTAAGGGTGAGCATTTCTTCACTCTACACCCAAAATTTGAAGAGCTATACACCGAGCTACAACTTCAAATTGACGAAATCGCTGAGCGTATTTTAACCCTAAGCGGTACACCACTACACGCATACAGCGACTTTACCAAAGCATCAAGCATCAAAGAAGATAAAGACGTCTTCGATGGTCGTGAATGTGTGACCGGCGTGGTAAAAGGCCTGCAAGCTCTGATCGAAGAGCAACGTAACGTGGCTGAGATTGCTGAAGAAGCCAGCGATCAAGGTTCCGTTGATCTGGTGACAGGCTACGTCCAAGAACAAGAAAAACTGGTGTGGATGTACAATGCCTTCCTAGGCTAATCCGCCAATCAATAAAATATCCCCAAATTTGGGGATATTTTATTGATTAGTATTTTAATTCAATGATTTCAATCCAATAACCGTCAGGATCTTTGATGAAGGCGATGTCTTTCATACCGCCATCTTCTGGACGCTTTTGAAATACCACGTTATTCTCATCGAACCATTTTACCGCATCTGCCAGATTCGGCACGCTAAAGCAAATGTGCCCAAAGCCGCGCGGGTCGCTGTTGCCATTATGATAGCTAAATTCAGCGTCATTCTCAGTGTCATAGTTATGGGTAAGCTCTAAGATGCTGCGTTGGCGAGAGACATAAGCCGTCAAGTTATCCACATTCGACAGATTATTACGCTCTTCTTCGGTCAGCTTGGCAAGAAAATACAAATCAAATTTCGCATCAGGAAATTGGCTGTGGCGAAGCAAAGTCATGCCCAGCACGCCTGTATAAAACTCTAGCGATTTCACAGGATCTTTGATGCGCAGCATGGTATGGTTATAGACGAAGCCTTCAGACTGTACAGGAATGTCTTTTACGCCATTAGCATTGAGCGCATTGGCAGGTTGTTTAATGATGCTCATCATTTTCCCCTTGGTGTTAAGTTAATTAAAAAAATTCACACGGCCTGTCGCGACGTCATATTCTGCACCAATGATGGTCAGACGACCTGCGTTCACCATGTCTTCTAAGATGCGTGAGCCGTGTTTTAGCTGACTGACCGACATGCGCACATTAGCGCGTACTGCACGGTCAATGAATTCATCCATGTCAATCTCGCCATCGCCTGCTGTTGCGATTTCATGCAAGTTATAGACGCTTGGGCGGATACGATCGACAATGGACTGTAGGTTTGGTGAATAGTATTGATCGGGATTTGCCAAAGCCTCAACACACGCAGTCACAGCACCGCAATGGCTGTGCCCCAAGACAACGACCAGCTGTGTGCCAAATTTCTCAGCGGCAAATTCAATCGAGCCAATCTGACTTGGCGCAACCACATTACCTGCGACACGAATCACAAATAAATCACCAAGTCCTTGATCGAAGATTAATTCTACCGGCACGCGCGCATCTGAGCAGCCTAGAATGATTGCATTCGGCTTCTGCTCTACAACCAGCGTTGGCGGCGGGATACGAAGCGGCTCCGTGCTGGCCAGATTCGCCACATAGCGCTCGTTACCCGCCTGCAACATCTCAAGGACGGTATTGGCATCTAAATTAGTCATGATAACTCCTTTTATTCACTGCCTGGCACTTTAGATGTGTTAACCATGGGTGTTGGCGCTTCTTTCTCTGGTGCTTTAGGTGGTGGCGAAGCAGCAACAGGTTCTTTTCCGGCTTTTGGTTGTTGCTGCGGCTGCGCTTTTGGTTCGCTTTGAGCATTTTCTTTAGGCAGCTTTACGTCTGTAACGATGGTCACAGGCTTATCGATCGATGTTTGGATTTGCTGTACCTTCTCTAGTACTTGTTCACGACTCTTATTGGCAAGCTCCTCGTCCGCACGTGTGGCTGCCTGCACAGGGATCTCATTACGCGTGGCGCGTAGTTTTACCTGTCTTGGTTGGCGGCTTGATAGGTCTCGCACCACTTCACCGCGCTCATAATCATCGATAATATCTAGATAGCCTGACATAGATACTGCATTTGGCACGACACTGCCTGGCAAATCAAAATCCATCGCCTGATTTGCCGCACGAGCCGCCTCCATGCTGTCGAATTTGCCGTATGTTAAGATATAGCGCGGGTTTTTGTTGCTATCAAGATAGCGAAAATACGCAAACTTATTGCGATCATTGGGACGACTGTCTAGATAATTGACAATAATTTCATTTTGGCTGACATCCATCAGCTCAATGGCATACTTTTTGCCATTGAAATAGTTACGATCCTTGAATTCAGCAGGATAAGTACGCAAATCCATGACCAATGTCGAGAAGTTAATGGGTGGCACTTCTTTATCAAGCTCGCCCAATGCATCTATGCGCGTTGGCAAATCAGCAACCACTTCTGTCGCCTGCTCATCCGTGGTGTCTTTGATGATTTTTGGCGCGCTACTGGCCAACCACAAAATAAACCAAGCAGCCAACATTGCCACCGCCAAAGCAAACCAATAAAGGGCTTGGCGGCGAAAATATCTTTCTTTCATCTCGGCGCTAATTGCCATTAGTTTACCTTTTTTATGAAATTTCGTGCTATTTTAACAAAATTTTTTAAATTATGCTAAATACTCATCGATGCCTTGTAGTACATTTGTTAATTGCGCCATGTCAAAATCAGCCGTCACAAAGCCGTTGCCGATGCCATTTAATAGTACCAAACGCACTTTACCCGCCTGCACTTTTTTGTCATGCCCCATAAGATCAAGCGCGGCATCTACCTCGATGACAGGCGGTTTGGTTGGTAGATTAAATGCCGCCAACAGCCTTGCCACACGGCTCACATCCTCCGCACTGACCAATCCCATCTTATGCGACATCGCCATCGCTTGCATCATGCCGGCCGACACCGCTTCGCCATGCAACCACGCGCCATAGCCTTGATGTGTCTCGATGACATGCCCGAAGGTATGACCAAAGTTCAGTAGCGCACGAAGTCCCGACTCTCGCTCATCTGCAGCGACGACATTCGCCTTGAATTGACAGCAGCGATAGACCATCTCTGACAGCACCGCACCATCACGCGCGTTGATCGCCTCGACATTATCCTCAAGCCAGGTCAGAAAATCAGCACCCAAGATCAGCGCGTACTTTACCACCTCAGCAAGCCCCGCCGCGAACTCTCTGGCAGGCAAGGTGTCAAAGGTTGTCATATCAGCAAGCACAGCAACAGGCTGCCAGAATGCGCCGATCATGTTTTTGCCACGCGGGTGATTGATGCCGGTCTTACCACCGACTGAAGAATCCACCTGCGCAAGAAGCGTTGTTGGCACTTGGATAAAATTCACACCACGCATAAAGCTTGCTGCAGCAAAACCCACCATGTCACCAATCACGCCGCCGCCTAAGGCAATCAGTGTGCAATCGCGAGCAAAATGATGCTCAAGCAGCACATCATAGATGCGATTGATGCTGTCTTGGTTTTTGTGGTGTTCGCCATCAGGCAGTACGCAAGTCGCCACATCAAAGCTTGCTGCCTTTAATGCATTTTCAAGCGCATCTAGATAAAATGGCGCAACCACATCATTCGTCACGATCAACACCTGCTTACCTTTAATAAAAGGCATGATCTGAGATGCCAAGTCCAGCTGTCCTGCGGGATTTCTTTGGCCAGCGAGAATAAAAATCGGGTAATCGTGACTTTGGGTGTGTACAGTTAAAGTATGCATGGTCATAGTTACGGTATTGATTGATGAATAATTAGGCGTGCTCTTTGGCGTATTTTGCCAAAATTTCTAATAAATCTGCCACCATCTGCTTGGGATAGGCGCGTCCTGTTGGCACGATGATGGTTGCGACTTCTTGATATAATGGATGGCGTTTTTGATATAAAGCTTCCAAAGTTGCGCGTGGATTGCCATTCTGCAGCAGCGGGCGGTTTTTGTCTTTTTTTGTGCGGATAAGCTGTGTATCAACGCTCGCCTCAAGATAAATCACAAAGCCCTGCTGTAATAGCTTGCGATTCTCTTCGCGCCCTACCGCACCGCCGCCTGTCGCCATGACAATGTTCGGCATCGCAGTCAGCTCCTCAAGCGCGCGGGTCTCTCTATCACGAAACCCTTCTTCGCCCTCTTTGGCAAAAATCCAAGGAATGTCAGCGCCTGTCTGCGCCACGATGCAATGATCACAATCGATGAATTCTCGTCCCAAGTGCTTGGCTAAGAGCTTACCGATGGTTGTCTTGCCCGCCCCCATCGGCCCCACCAAGAAAATCGATGGCAACAACTTGGCAAGTCCTTCGCTGGTTTTTTCGACCACCACATCCTCGATGATCGGATTATCTTCGTCGTACATGTCGCACTCTGGCATCAAAATCAAAATACCCTATAATACAAGGTTTGCGCCAATCTTGCCAGTATTTTATGATAGATTGGCTAATTTTATTATTGCGCCAATTTTGGGGTAACAAAAATCAAAAGTTCCTCTTTGGTGTTGCTACGACTTTCTTTGCGGAATAATTTTCCGACCACGGGTAAATCACCAAAGAACGGTACTTTAATTACGCCATTATTATTGGTTTGGCGATAAATACCACCCAGCACGACGGTCTGACCATCATCGACGATGACATTGGTCTCTAAAGCATCTTCTTGGATGGCAATCTCGCCTAGATTGGTGACAGGCGTGCCGTTTTTGACGTTTAATTTTAGGGTAATTTTACCATCTGGCGTGATGGTTGGCGTGGCCTCCAACACAAGCGCCGCCTCTTTAAATACTGTGTTGGTTGCGCCACTTGATGTCTCTTCTTGGTAGGCGATTTGCATGCCTGATGAGATGCGCGCTGTTTGCTTATCAGCGGTTAACACTTTTGGCGTTGAGATGACTTCACCGCGACGATCAGCCTGCATGGCAGACAATTCCAAATCAAGCAATACGTCTGATATATTGATAAGACCAAACGCTATGCGGCCCGCCGGGTTCGCCACACCCAGATCAACCGCCAGATGATCAGGGCGTGTGATGTTAGTCGCTCCATTATTTGACGACCTTAGGTGCCAGAGCGCGTTATGAGACCCGCCAATCTGTAAGCGACTGCTGTTTGATAACACCCCAAAGCTCACCCCAAGATCACGACTAAAGCCATCATTAGCACTCACAATCCTCGCCTCAATCATCACCTGCTGCACCGGCACATCAAGGTGCGACACCAATGCCAATATGTCATCGATATTCGGCTGGATGTCTTTAATAATAAGTGTGTTTGTGCGAGCATCGATGTTTGCCACGCCACGATCTGACAGCATGGCAGCACTTGATGAAGCCTCAGACTTATGATTGATCAGTGATAAAATATCCTTGGCATCGGCATAATTGATGCGGATATATTCGGTCTGTAGTGGTAGATGCTGCTGGGACTGAATTCGTGCTTGGGCGCGGCGTTGGGAGATTTGCGTCAGTTCATCTGGCGATGAGATGGTAATGACGCCGTTATTCATAGTTTTGATGAGGTGCTTGGTATCGACGACGATGTCAAGTGCCTGATCCCACGGGATGCTATTTAATCTTAAGGTGATATTTCCTGTCACACCATCGCTTGCCACGATATTAGCACCGCCTGCATGCGCCAGGACATCGATAACCGCACGCACAGGCATGTCTTGAAATTCGACTGAGATGCGCTCACCTTGATATTGCTGAGCTGGTGCAGATGTCGCATGAGCAGCGCCAACCATTGTGATTAGCATCAGCATTAGTACAGGCCATTTTTTCATATCATTACTCATATCAAGGGTGAAATCTTAGGCGATTAATTTGTTCATAATAACGACCATCTTCTTGCATGATCGCTTCTTTTAGGATGATCTCGTGGCGGTCGATGTGAGCGATTCTGCCATGATTTTGACCCAGATAATGCCCTACTTGCACAGGATGCGCAACACCATCAGGACTCAGCACAAGTGCACTCACTTGCCCACTTTGCTCAATGCGACCACGATAGCTGAGCGAATTTAGCGCATAACTTTCCAACACTTGACGGGGTCTAGATAGGTCTACGCTGACAGATTTACCGTATTTAATGGCAGGCTTTGAGGTTTTGGTGATATTTTCTTCGGGTTGCTCAATTGATCGACTTTTATCGTCTACACCCACTACCTTCGGTTTATCTTGAGACATATCAGCAGATGCTGTGAAACTCATCAAACCAACAGGAGCGACAAAAGGATCATTCGCCGCATGATAATCCTCAATCAATGGTGTATGATTCTCATTCATCGGAACAGGCGTTGGGATGGCGATTCGATGAATTTTATCAAGCTTAGCATCCACCTCATCGGTGACAGATGATTTTTGGCAACCCATCACACTCATGGCAAATAGGCCCAAGCACACGCCTTTTATGAGCTTAGTCACTCGCCGCCTCCTTAGTCACATCAATGACTTTAGCGCGATAGGCTTTGGCATGTAGCGTCATTCGAAGCTTGGCCTGGTTGCCGTTTTGAGATAATTTTTCGATGTCAAAATCATGAAAGGTCAGTGCCACCGATAGCGATGAAATCTGAGAAAGCAACCGACCCATCTCGTGATAACCGCCTTCTACTGTGATGGTCAGCCCCCTTTCAAAAAATAGCTCTGATTCAACCTCAGACTGCATCTTAACATCCACAATCTTAACGCCTATGCGCATCGCTGCCGCATGCAGCTGCTCTACGATTAGGCCCATGTTCAGCGTTGTTGGCAAGACCTCAATGATGGTTGCTAGATCACGATTGAGAATCTGGGTTTGATTTTCTATGGCACTTAGCTGCTGTGCTTTGGCGTATTTTTGGGCGTATTGACTGATGAGCGTCTGCTCCTGCGTCATCAGTGCACTGTGCGCAAGCTTAATAGGCTTAATCAATAACATCCAGCCAAACACCCCTATGAATAGAACACACAATGCCAGTAATAACACCTTTAACCATCTGGGTGCTGCACCCAGATTATCCAAAGTCAAGCTGTTAAGCTCTCGCCAAGTCTGCGCAATGCGCTCTGATGATGACGGTCTATGTTCTCTATTCATGGCGCATCCTCTTGATCATCTGCTACGCCTTGCAGTACTACCGATGAGTCGTTTGGTGAGCTATCAGCGACTTGCTTAGAATCTAAAATCAACTTGGCGGAAATCACAAAATTAACCGCGCCATTTGGCACATCTTGTAGTCCAACCACCATCACATCATCAAGGACGCTCTGTGCATCTGCGCTGATGTTTTGGGAGAATCGACTTACATCGGCTGAGCTTTTAGATACGCCTGTCAGTGTCAGCATCTCCCCTGATAATGTCACACGCTCAAAGTATACTAAGCCTGCGCTTGTACGCGCCAGATACTCAAAGAATCGCACAAGCGCCGCCCGATTGCCGTGCAGATCATTGATGATGGTAACTTTATCCAGCAGCGCTTTTTGCTCGTTTTCCAATGCAGCAATCTTCACAATATCCGCATCAAGCGCAATGATGCGATTTGAGATGTCGTCATTGATGGCCTTTTGGTGATTGAGTTTACCTTTTTCATAAATGTACGCACCACCAACCAACCCAGTAGACAATACAGTCGCAAGAATTAATGCGCGACGAAATTGCGCATTCTTACGAATTCGGCGCATCTCACGCCACGGCATGAGATTAATCTTGGGGATATTATTCATCTGACACCCCATCGAATCCACGCATGGCAAGACCACAAGCCACCACCAGTCTAGACGATCCGTCTAATTCAGCTTGGCTTACACCACGACTAATGCTCATTCCTAGAAATGGATCTGCAAGATAAACAGGAACGCCTACAGCTTGTGATAATTGCGCTGCCAAATACTCATCTGATAAACCCGAAAGAACAACGACATCCACCTTGGTGTGAGCGGAAGATTCATAAGACAGAAGCATTTTTTGCAGATTAACGACTTGTTCACTAACATCATGACAGGCAGGCGCTTCACCCAATGACTCTGTCAAATCAGCACCAGCATCTACAACCCCATCAAAGCGAATTTCATAATCCGATGAATACGAATGGATATTACTGGGGTGATCGAAATCCAAAGACTTGCTTAATTGCTTGATAGGCGCATCAGCACTCTTAGTAGCATCCTGCCTATGCTGCGCCAAAAATTCATAAAAATCCATGCCCTCTACCGAGTCATTATCATTGATTGGGGTAATCTTAGAAGCATCTAATTCCACCTTGACGGCACGAATGTTATCAGCCGAAACCAAGGCGTGATTTAAGTATTCTTGTCGATAATGAAATCCTGAAAAGATGCGATGCTGATCCATATTCGCTGCATAGACATAGGTTTTGCTATCATCAATATGAATAATTGCCACTTCACCTGATAAATCCACAATCACAGGCGTAAGACCCCGTGCCAAAGCATACTCATGCACGTCCACCACATCCACATCAAGCCCAGCCGCCGCGACGATCTCCGCGCATCTATCCACCATAGACATACGCACCGCCACCAATAAGACAGACATCTCACGCCCATCATCGCCCAACACCCAAAAATCAAAACTCACTTCATCTAAAGGATGTGGGATGTATTTATCAGCATCTAGGCGGATCAGTAGATCAATATCATCATCAGACAGACCGCTTGGCAAAGCTATGGTGCGACTCATCACAGGTGTGTGAGTTGTCACTGAGACACTGCCTTGACTCACGCCCAATCTCATCAAAAGACGAGTCAAAGCCAACTGCTGTACTGTCACATCTTCAGCATCTCCATCGAAATCTTGAACGCCACACGCTTTTAGGTGCCATTGATCTCGGAAACGCTCAAGCACCACCGCCTGCACAGATGATGAACCAATCTCGATGCCGATTGTTGGGTGATGGGTGCACCAAGGCAGGCGCCAATTTTTGAATAACTTAGCAAAGGAAGAATCAGACATTATAAGCATCCATGCTGTGTTGTATTTATTATTTAGTTGGGTCTTGCATGATCATCAGATGGCGCGCTCTTATTTTGAACACCATCAAGATATGCCAAACGATGTTCGTCATTACAGAAGAACCTCTCAGCCGATCTATTCCGCTCCAATATCCCGCGATAAGTAGCAAGCTCATGCCCGCAATGGTCGCAGGTGCGCATCGTTGTGTCGTCACCTTCTTTGGCAAAAAATTCCTTAGGCGGCTTTGGGTACATGAATTTAAAAAATATCTTCATCACAATCAAAATGATGATGACATTTAAAATAAAAGCAAACATAAGCAATCCTAAGTAACCAAAACAAATTGCTACTATACCACAAAACCCTCCCAAAAACGCCAAAAACACAATTATTGTGCTATACTAAGGTGTGCCGAGTATTTTTTGCTTAAAAAGCATGCACATTGGATGGTTTTTGGGCGGGCGCAATTCATTAAATTACAACACAAACATGAAGTTTGTATCGAACACGCCAGAATGGCGATTACATGAAATCATCATGAATTTATCATTTACAGGATTATAAAAAATGTCAAAAATCAAAACAGCTGATGGCGAAATGTCGCTACAAAGCACTGATACACCACTAGGTACGATTACTTTTGCCATCATGCAGACCAATTTTTGGGTGGGTGACATCGCAGGAAACGTCAAAAAAATGAGCGCATTGGCACTAGACGCCAAAAGCAAAGGTGCAGATATCGTGATTTTCCCAGAGCTTGCGCTCATCGGTTACCCACCAGAAGATCTGCTGCTGCGCCCCACCCTGGCTGAACGCGTTAAAATCGCCATGGACGAGCTTTCCAAAATCGAAGGCATTGTCATCATCCTAGGGTATCCTCACATCGATCAGCACGGTACATTCAACTCAGCCGCCATCCTACAAGGCGGTAGCCAAAAAGGCTTTTACCACAAGCAATGCCTGCCAAATTATGGCATCTTTGATGAGCATCGTTATTTTAATCAGGGCCGCAATCAAGTACTGTTCGATTACAAGGGCGCGACAATTGGATTGCTCATCTGTGAGGACATTTGGCACGATGCCCCAATTCGCACACTCAAAAAAGAAGGCGCTGACCTTGTCGTGGTGCTGAATGCTTCACCATTTGAAGTAGGCAAGCAAATCAAGCGCAAAGAACTGCTAACTCGTCAAGCTAAGACCCATGAATTACCAATCATCTACGCCAATACAGTCGGCGCACAAGATGACATCGTGTTCGATGGTGGCTCACTCATCGTACAGGCCGATGGTACAGTTGCGCATGAAGGCTCTAGATTCTTAAATCAGCTAATCATGGCGCAATTTAACCCCAATACGAAAGTATTCGATGAGCAGCTCAAGGCGCCATTGGTTCTGTCTGAAGAATCTGAAATGTACCAAGCCTTAGTAGTGGGTCTTCGTGACTATGTGAATCGCTCGGGCTTTAAGGGTGTGATTATCGGCCTATCAGGCGGTATTGATAGTGCGCTTACGCTGTGTTTGGCAGTCGATGCTCTGGGTGCAGACAAAGTCTATGCCGTCATGATGCCATATGAATACACGTCCAGCATGAGCTTAGAAGATGCCGCCGCCCAAGCTGCTAGACTTAATGTCTCATACACCGTCTGCCCAATTCACGATGCCGTCGAAGGCATGCGTGCTGCATTGGCGCCATTATTGGCGAACAGCGCGCCTGACACCACCGAAGAGAATCTACAGGCTCGTGCTCGCGGCACCATTTTGATGGCGCTGTCCAATAAGTTTGGTCACATGGTGGTCAGCACAGGCAACAAATCTGAAAATGCGGTCGGCTATGCCACCCTATATGGTGACATGGTGGGCGGATTTGACATGCTAAAAGATGTGTACAAAACTGACGTGTACCGCCTTGCCAATTACCGCAACCGCCTAGAAGATAATCCTGTCATCCCAGAGCGCGTCATCACGCGCGCACCATCTGCCGAACTGCGTCCTGATCAGACCGACCAAGACAGCTTACCGGATTATGAGATGCTAGACGCCATCCTTAAGATGTACATTGATGAAGATCTAGGCTACAAGGCAATCTGCGCAGCAGGCTATGAGCCGGCTGTGGTTGAGAAAATCCTGCACATGGTTGATAACGCTGAACACAAACGTCGCCAAGGCGCCATCGGCACCAAAATCAGCAAAAAATCGTTCGGCCGCGAACGTCGCTACCCACTCGTGAACGGCTGGTCGATTACAGGTGCATTCTAATCCATCCAACAAAAACCCGTCTCTTGACGGGTTTTTGTTGATATTACTTGGAATAATCTCTTTGGCCAAATAATGCCGTACCCACACGCACGATGGTCGATCCATGCGCAACAGCGTCCGCCATATCGCCACTCATACCCATGCTAAGCGTATCCCAATTCGGCAGATCGCGAGCACGTCCAACCTCATCGAACAGCGCTCGAGTACGAATAAAAGCATCACTACTTTCTTTGGCAGGTATCACCATCAATCCACGCAAGACCAGCTTTGGCAAACCATGAATAACATCCACAAGTGCTAACACCTCATCAGGTTGCACGCCAGATTTGCTGTCCTCATCATCAATATTCACCTGAATCAGCACATTCAAAGGCGCAAGATCGCCGCGCTGATCATTAAGTCTCTCAACGATGATGGCACGCTCGATGGTATGCACCCAATCAAAATGTGCGGCAATATCTCGTGTCTTGTTGCGCTGGATACTCCCGATATAATGCCAGGTAATGGACAGATCGGTCAGCTGTTGTTGCTTGGTGAGTGCTTCTTGTAGATAATTCTCACCAAAATCACGCTGACCCGCCTCATATAGGGTACGGATGTCAGCAGCAGGCTTGGTCTTAGACACCGCCAGCAGCCCCGCCCCATTATCTCGATTTGCCGATTGGTTGGCGGCATTTAGCCGTGCCAGTACTTGCTCATAATTATGCTTAAGGTCGTTCATTATTAATTCCGATGATTTTGCTTTTTTATTTGATAAGTTTATCATAAAATAATCATCAATTTAATCCAATTATTAAAATCCAAACACCATGAACCCACCCACTTTATCTACACTGCTCGCCTACGCCATACAATCTGGCGCATCAGACCTACACCTATCCACAGGCGAGATGCCCTATCTGCGCATTGATGGCAGCATGACTTCGGTGAGCATGCTGCCTTTATCGCATGACGATATCATCGCCATGCTGGGCATGCACATGAGTGATGATCAGTTAGAACAATTAGCAGAACACAAAGAAATTGATTTTTCTTTTGAAATCAAAGAATTATCAAGATTCCGTGCGAATATATTTTTCCAAAATCGTGGTGTGGCAGCGGTTTTTCGCATCATCCCCAGTCAGATACCAACCATGTCATCGCTGAATCTTGGCGATACCTTTAAGCAGTTATGCGCCCTACGCCAAGGCCTAATTCTCGTCACAGGCGCAACAGGGTCAGGCAAATCCACAACACTCGCTGCCATGATCGATCACATCAATGAGACACGCGCCGCACACATTTTAACCATCGAAGATCCGATTGAGTTCATCCATCATTCCAAGCGCTCGCTCATCAATCAGCGCGAAGTACATCGCGACACACACAGCTTTGATCGCGCGCTAAAGTCTGCCTTGCGTGAAGATCCTGACGTGATATTAATCGGAGAACTGCGTGATTTAGAGAGTATTCAACTTGCTCTACGCGCTGCCGAGACAGGCCACTTGGTGCTGTCCACCCTGCATACCAATAGCGCTACTAAGGCGGTCGATCGCATTATTGATGTCTTTGATTCACATGAGAAGAACATGATTCGCGCCATGTTGTCTGAATCCTTACAAGCCATCATCGCCCAGACGCTGATACCCAAGGTAAATGGCGGACGCATCGCTGCGCACGAAATCATGATCGCCACACCCGCCATTAGAAACCTGATACGTGACAATAAAACCGCACAAATGCGTTCAGCCATCCAAACAGGTGCAGTCGATGGCATGGTCAGCTTAGAACACAGCCTAAGACATCTCATCGAGCACGGCTTGATCAATATCGACGCCGCCAAAGCAGTCGCCAAAGACATCTAGCTCAGCTAATCGCCAATAAAAAACAGCTCGATAACATCAAGCTGTTTTTATGAAATTTCAATACTTTTAGAATGAATCAAAATCGCACTAAGGGCGGTATTTTAATTCTCTAAAGTTTTTTGACATTCTTCGTCACTGCACACGCCGTGCAACACCAAAGAATGTGCTGACAGCTTAAAGCCATGCTCTTCTGCTACGCGGAACTGCTCATCTTCGATGACCTGATTGTTAAACTCGACAATCTTACCGCACACATCACATACCAGATGGTCGTGGTGATCTTCTTGAACGATTTCAAAGACCGATAAGTTATTCTCAAAGTTATGACGTTCAACAATGCCCGCCTGCTCAAACTGCGTCAATACGCGATAAACGGTCGCCAAGCCTACATCCTCGCCTTGAGATGCCAGGGCACGATACACATCTTCAGCACTCATGTGATGATGCTCAGCTGTCTCAAGCAACTCAAGAATCTTAATACGTGGAAGTGTGACTTTAAGCCCTGCTTTTCGTAGATCTTTGTTAGTAAATGCCATAATCAAAACCTTTTAATGATTGATTTTATCAAATGTCGACAACTTTGCAATTATCATATGATAATCAATTACAATTATATTTAAGCATACTTTATCATATTTTTGTTAAAATTACACCCAAAAATGTCAAATTCCCAATAAAATAACTCAACTTTCATATTAATTAAACCAAATTAATCCTGTATGCTTATTGCTTGACCAACAGAACAAAGACTATCTTAAGCAATAAAAACTTGCATATTTGATGAGTTGCGTTTAATATGTTAAAAATTTTATACTTTTAGCGTCATTAAAAGACAGCATTATAGAGACAACATCATGAAAAACATTCTAGCAATCCTAAGTCTATCATCGGTTTTGGCATTGTCCGGCTGTGGCATTTTTCGCGTTTATACCATTGATCTACCTCAAGGTACGCCCATCACCCAAGAAAAAGCTGCACAACTGCAAGTGGGCATGACTGCCGATCAGGTGCTGTATTTGGCAGGTAGTCCTGCGGTGCGCGATACACTAAACCCAAACCGTTGGGATTATGTTTATGATTACACCGCAGGTACAGACGGTAAGCGCCAAGGCAAACCAAACGTTAAAAACGCCAGCCAATACATGAGCGTTTATTTTGAGAACGGTCGCGTGGTGCGCATCGATGGACGCGACAGCTTGCCTGCCAAAAAATAATTGCAAATTCTAAAACACAAAAAAGCACGCCAATCATTGCGTGCTTTTTTATTACCCTTACATCTTGGGTGATTTAGACTTCATGAGTGATTTTGAGCGGTTTTTGCGCCTTGACATTGGGTCATGCGACAATGATCGATAAATCTCAATACGATCACCTTGTTGCACGATGGCATCAAGCTTTTGTTTTTGGCTGTAGATGCCCACATACCATGCCCGATGATTGGGGTCTTGCGTATGGTTATTGGCGCACCACACCTTAAAATCAGCCAGTTCAGGCAGCTCAAACCACCCGCTTCTCTCAATCGCTTGATAAATGGTTGTGCCATCAAGCACGCTAAGCTCCTCATAATACTGCTTACCATCAAGCGCTACATAAGCAATGGCAATATCAATCACGCCAAATACTCAATCAACAGACCAACAAGCGCAGAGATCAGCACGATCGGCACAAGGATGCGCACCAACACACGCCAGATATTATAGCGCGCCTCGCTGCCAAAGTTCAGCGTCTTTCGCAAATGGCTAATTTTCATCACAAATCCTGCAAACACAGCAAGAACGAACACCGCCACCAGACTAATCACCGCCAATACAATCAACAACACGCCAGACGGCAAAGGACTAAATAACACTGCAAGCACGAGCAAGATCAAACTACCAAATAGCAGACCAAAACGCGCCACCAGCTGAAGCCCTGCATAAGACAGCAAGAACGCAGCAATCAACAGCATGCCTACGCCAGTTACTACAAACGATAGTGGCGTCACCATCGAACTGCCCACCAGCAGTGCCAACGAGCCAAAAATCAGCTGAGTGAACCATATTGGCAAGATCAGTCCTGTTAAGGATTTTTTTGCTTGCATGACTTGGCTGGCCGTGCCTTGACTGCCAAACCAATAAAGACCTGTGCCCACACCCACAGACAGCAGCGCAAGCAACACGGCACGCCCCCACTCTCCTGGGGTCACTTCTGTTAATACAGGCACACTCACGCCACTGGTCAGCCCACCATCGAATAAAGAGATCAAAGAACCTGCAAAAATAAGCAGTAATCCGACAGGTAGAAGCTTTGCTCTTAGTAAGTTTAAAATAAGCACAACCACCATCAAGGCAGCACTCATGCCCATGCTTGGCACATCAACATTCTGAGCAATATTTGGCAGCTGCGCTTCAAAGCCCATCGCCACACGCGACGTGATGTTAGCAGCAATTAAGATAGACACCAACACAGACAGACCTGCAAACACACGCCAAACCACAGACACATCCGCCTCACGCGTCAGTTTCTGCATGCCAAGCCATGGCGCATCTGCGCTGCGCGCTGATAAGGCGAATTCTGCAAATAGGATGGGCAACCCGACAAGCGTCATGGCAATCACCCATATCAACCAAAAATCCAGTTCTCGCGCCATATTCGGTGCTAATTGCTGTGCAAACAACAGCGGCAATGCACACGCCACAAAAAAGACGGTATATCTATGAAACATGGTTCTACCTTAAGATGGATTTATCTTTAAATGCTGTATTGTACCATAAACAAGAAATCAGCAGGCAGCAAAAAACCCCACTAAGGGGCTTTTTGTTATGCGATATGATTAGTGAACCGCTGACAAGAATTCAGATAGAATCTTGATGTCTTTATCAGACAGTTTGGCTGCAACCATCTGCATCATACCTTTTTCGCCTTTTTTGGCGCTGTCATTGGTACGTACTTGCTCCGCCATAACACCTTCATCTTCACGGCCTGCGGCACGGAACATCTTCAGCTGAGTGGCTAGGTAAGTAGCGTGCTGACCTCCTAGACGTGGGAATGCAGCCCATTCGTTACCAGTACCTTTAGGATCGTGACAGCCTGCACATGGGATGATGCCACGGCTCTTATCACCACCTAGGTATAGTTTTTGAGCGGCAGCGTAGGTTGCCTTATTGCCATAACCCGGTGTCCATGGTGTTTGTGCAGCATAATAACCTGCCACATCAGCCAAATCTTGCTGAGTTAGACCCACAAGCTGTGCTTCCATGACACCGTTACGACGTGCTTTGGTCTTAAAATCAACCAGTTGCTTATATAGATATTTGATGTTCTGACCACCAAGGTTTGGCTGAGCTGGTGCAACCGAAACACCGTTAGCACCGTGACAAGCAGCACAGTTGGCATCAACGATTTTTTTGCCTGCTTCGATGTCATAGCTTGGTACAGTAACTGCGCTAGCGGTCATGCTGGCAATACCAAAGCCTGCAGCAAGAACAAGTTTGGCGAAAGTGGCTTTATTGGCAGGTTTCATAACAATTTCCTACTAACTACTGGGAATCATCCCAAGTCTTGGGTTTTGTTCAAAATAACTCAAAAATAAAATACTAATATGGCTTCAAGAAAAATACTTTTCCAGAATGGCTGCTATTATAGCAAGACTTCACTAAATTTTCCTACAAAAATTGTGGTTTTGGTAACATTTTTTTCATTTTTTTGTTTTTTATAAAAATGTCCGCCAAATTATCCATAGATTTTATAATTTCAATGCAGTTTGGCTTATTTTACCAATCCATCGATAAAAATCTTAGCCAGCCAATAGAATTAACTATTTCACCATATGCTCGATTAATTTTTCGAAGTCGTCATTGGTGCATTTTTGGCATAAGCCCATCGCAGGCATTCTTGGCATGCCTTGTCTGGTGGATTTGACAAGTGCACTCATGCCTTTTTCGGATTTTAGCTTATTCCAAGTAGCCACATCGCCTTTTTTTGGGGCGTTTAGCGCACCACTGTCATGGCAGGTGCCACAAGTCTTATTATAAGTATCAGTAATGTCGGCATGGCTTACGGTTGCGGTGGCAAGAATTAGACCTGCCAGACCAATTTTAAATAACTTTAACATAACCACTCCCAATTAGAATGTCTATGGCATATTATGCGAGTTTTTTGCCAAGTTTCAAGGCGAATTTGGTAACTATTAGGATTGAGATTTATTATCAGGCTGGGTTTTCATGAGTGCTCGTTGGCAATTACCCATCTTATGTCAATGTACCTGAACATAAAGTTTGGGGCCTGATAATAACACAAACCACATTTACCACCAAAACAGGCCAGCAACAACTTTACTAGATTATGATTTGCAAGCCTTTAATTATTGGGCTTAAAGACACATCCACGCCTTTTATTATCGCTATTTTATGGCTTTCATGATACACTATTTTATCATTTTAGCAGTTATATTTGACATCATGACCACCACCGACTACCAAAAAATCATCCGCCAAACCGCCTTTTCACTCTCCGCCCCCACCCTAAAACTCTGCCCGCCTGATACAGGCTTTGAAGTGGCATTTGCAGGGCGGTCAAACGCAGGTAAATCGTCCGCCATCAACACCATCACCCACCAAAAACAGCTCGCCCGCTCTTCCAAAACCCCAGGGCGGACGCAAATGATTAATTTTTTTAATGTCGGCTCAGAACATAGTCGTATCGTGGATTTGCCGGGCTATGGTTACGCCCAAGTGCCAGAAGCGATGAAAATCAAATGGCAAAAAGAGCTTGAAAATTACCTTGTTCATCGTGAAAGTCTGACGGGGCTAATTTTGCTCACCGACATTCGCCACCCGTTGAAGTATTTTGATGAGCAAATGCTCCATTGGGCAAAGGACGGCGACTTGCCCGTTCATGTATTATTAACCAAAGCGGATAAATTAAAACGTGGGGCTCAAAAAACCGCTCTTTTGCAAACCAAAAAACAACTGCAAGCCTTAGACTTGCCATTTTCCATTCAGCTGTTTTCGGCATTAAATAAAGAAGGGCTTGATGAATTGGCGGACGTATTGGGCAATTGGCTACATTTGGGCGAGGATTTGAATTTGGATAATGTAGATTTAGAAAATATAAATTTAGAAAATGATAAATCGGATAATACAGAATTAAACAATGATAATTAAAAATTTGTGAATTATTGTAGGGGAAATCACATTCGCCCAAATAAAATTAACACTCATTATTTAAATTACAAAGGCAAAAATGACAGGCATTTTATATATCGTTGCCACCCCCATTGGCAATCTAAACGACATGACGGCAAGGGCGATTGACACCCTAAAATCTGTGGACGTAATCGCCTGCGAAGACACTCGCACCAGCGGTAAATTATTAAGTTTTTTTAACATAGCCACGCCCACCACCGCCTATCATGAGCATAATGCCGACACACAGACGGCACGACTGGTCGAGCGATTGCAAAGCGGTCAATCAGTTGCTCTGATTTCGGACGCTGGCACACCGCTTATCTCTGACCCTGGTTATCGACTGGTGAAGGCGTGTCATGATGAGAGCATCACCGTTGTGCCGATTGTCGGGGCGTGTGCGGTCATCGGGGCGTTGTCTGTGTCGGGTTTGCCGTCTGATAAGTTTAGTTTTGTGGGGTTTTTGCCCGCCAAACAACATGGGCGGATAGAAGCCTTAAAGGCATATCAAGCTCATACTGAGACGCTGATTTTTTATGAAGCACCGCACCGCATCACAGACTGCCTATCCGACATGGCGGACGTGTTTGGCAGTGAGCGAGAAGCCACGTTGTGCCGTGAGATTAGCAAAGCCTTTGAGACGATAAAAAAATTACCGCTGGCTGATTTATTAGAATTTATAAAGAATGACCCCAACCAACAACGTGGCGAGATTGTGCTGGTTGTGGCAGGTAATACCCAAAAAGAACAAAAAGCGGATTATGATGAATGGCTACTTGCCATTGCTAAAGAATTACCACCAAAAAAAGCAAGTGCAATCGTGGCGGATGTATTGGGTATTAAAAAAAGCGCAGTGTATGATAGACTGCTTGAATTAAGCAAATGATTTAGAACAATCCTGTAAACTAAAGAAAACCGGAGACAAACATGACCTTAAAAGCAACCTTAACCGACAGCATCAAGACTGCTATGAAAGCCAAAAACATGGAGCAAGTCAAAGTGCTGCGCAACGTCCAAGCCGTCATCAAGCAAGTCGAGATTGACGGACAGACTAAGCTTGATGATAAAGATGTACTGGCAATCTTACAAAAGCAAATCAAACAACGCCAAGAATCTCTAGGCATTTACACCGCCAATGGGCGTGATGATTTGGCGCAAAAAGAGCAGTTTGAGATTGACGTGATTTCTGCATTTCTGCCTGAGCAGTTATCTGATGACAAAATCCTTGCCATCATCAATGAGACCATCGGTGAGCTTGGCGCGTCTGGCATGAAGGACATGGGGCGTGTGATGAACGCGGTTAAAGACAAGACCGCTGGACAAGCCGACCCTGCTGTCATCTCAGGACTTGTCAAAAAAGCACTGACCGCCTAATCACACCTTGCAAGCTCAATCAATAAAGACTCATGAATATCATGGGTCTTTTATCATTAAGTTTATTTTGGTTTAAAATCGCGTGCGGTTAATATGGTCTCTTTGTCCTTATCAAGCATACCGATGAGCGCACTTAGATCCTGATGGTTCTGAGCAACCTTAATCGCCTGAGCATTCGACTGTAGCGCGCCTTGATATTTGCCGGTCCATAGTTCTACCTGTGATCGCGCCTGTAGCGCATAAATGGTGGATATATCCCTAGTGCGAGCGTCAGCATCTGTATGCGCCTTTTGTTCATATGCCTGTCTAATCAATTGCCACGCTTGTACATCATACGCATTCTGATGCGTTAGACTCTGAATCAACGCAAGCGCTTCAGTGATTTGACCATCATGAATCAGATTATGCGCCAGATACAGCCTTAGATCTCGCCGCTCAGGATAGATATTATGAATCCGACTTAAGGCGGATACTGCCTTATCATAGTGATGCTGAGCGGTGTGCAAATGCGCCTGTACGATACTCGGTAATACATCATACTCGCCAAAACCCCCTTGGTCAAACGCTCTCTGCGCCGCCTGATATTCATTGTGATCTGTCAGATGCATGACAAGGGCGAGCCGTGCGCCATCGCTCTGGTTGGCGTTCGCGGTTAAGTCAGCTCTGGTTGCCTGTTTGGATAGATATTTTAAGCGCCAATAAAGCTCATCAAAGAGCTTATCTTGAACCTGCTTCTCGCTCATCGCCACACGTGGATAATTTGCTGCACGCGCGCTGGCTTCAGAGAGTCGCTCCATCGTAAATGGATGCGACTGCATAAAGCTGGGCGAGAAGGCGTTTTTTGATTGATTTAAAGATACTTGTCTATAAAGCTGATTAAAGAATCTTGGCATGGCACGCGCATCATATCCAGCTTCAGATAGAATCTGCTGCCCCACCCTGTCCGCCTCTCGCTCATGCTCTCGGCTGTGCGCGGCGGCATTCTCTGCGCTCGCCGTCTGGGATCCCGCCATGACAGCAAGCGCAGCATCCCCTCCAGCAGCACTTGCTGCCAATGCCGCAATAAGTCCTCCCAACTGTATCGCCATGAGCTTTTTGGCATTATCCGAGCGATGTTCATAATGACGCTGACTTAGGTGCGCCACTTCATGCGCCAGCACACTCGCCACCTCGTCTAGGCCGCCTGCCGCCAGCACCGTGCCCGTATTCATGCCAATGACACCGCCCGGCACAGCAAATGCATTGATGTTATTATCATTGATGAGTGGTACAGCAATGATGGGCTGAGCCCGCACCAATGCATTCATCTGAGCAGTCATCGCATACAGTACCTGCACCGACCACGGGTCATCGATGAGCGGCATGTTCGCATTAATCTGCTGTAGCGACCATAGGGCAATTTGGCGGTTATGATACTGCTCATTAAATCCCACGCCTGCGCTTAGATTCGGTGCTCTTAGGCTCTGGTCCGACCCATTGACGCGCACAGCATCATCCGCCATCGCCTGCGTGGATAATATTAATGCCGCTGCAATTACTGTATTTTTTATCATATTATTATCCAACCATCATAAACACCCCTACTATAAAACTAAATCACGTTGCAATCAAGCTGATATTATTTGCTCAATACTTGCCGAATTTTATGGGCATTCGTTCGTTTTGGCTTGTAAAATACAACACCGCCCAAATATTAACCAGATGTTTTATAGTTTAGATGAATGAATTGACATGCCGACTCTCTGCCCTACTCTTATCGAACAATTAGACGCCCCGACGCTAGAATTTATCCATGATAATATTAAAAATGCAGAAGATGCGACCATTAGCGCGTTTTTTAATGCGCGCGGCATGCCCTGCCCCATGCCATTATTAAAAGCAAAAATTGCCCTGCGTTCGGTGGCAGATGGCGAAAGCCTTTATCTCATCGCTAGCGATAAAAATTCCCAAACTGACCTTGTTGCGTTTTGCCAAAAAAACCACATGGATGTTCAAACTTGGCAAAGTGGGGACGCACACAATACAGAAAACTGTTTTCACTTTATCATCACAAAAATTGGTGCAAAAAAGGCTAGCGTTTAGGCGTCTTACACCTTACAATAGAACTAAAATTTAAACCAAAAAGACGACAATGACAAAGAACTACAACGACGGTTATCAAGACGACTATGACGGCTTTGGTGATGATTACCAAGACGACGCCTACGATGACTATGAAGATAGTTATGAGATGGACGAAGAGGCGCTCGGTGAAGGTTTTCATGAAGTCGATGACATGGATGATATTGAGGAATTGGATGATTATGACGGCGATTTTGAGCCTGTCGCTAAGCCCAAACCTACACGCACCATCATCGATCATGATGACAATAAAGCAACACCAGAATACGAAGTTGCAACGCGTGACCTCGTGCCTGCCATGCCCACGCATCTGGCAGCCCCTGGGGTTAATTTGGGCGCTTATATCAATACCGTGCATCAGATTCCCATCTTAACTCCTGAAGAAGAAAAACAACTCGCCGAACGTTATTATCATGATGGCGATGTTGAGGCGGCTCGCCTGCTGGTCATGAGCCACTTACGATTTGTCATCCATATCGCGCGCAGTTATTCAGGTTATGGACTGTCACAAGCCGATCTAATCCAAGAAGGCAACCTAGGTCTGATGAAAGCGGTTAAGCGCTTCGACCCAAGCAAAGGCGTGCGCTTAGTGAGCTTTGCTGTGCATTGGATTAAGGCGGAAATTCACGAATTCGTCATCAAAAACTGGCGTATCGTCAAAGTCGCAACCACCAAAGCGCACCGTAAGCTATTCTTCAACCTAAGAAGCCTTAAAAAATCAAGCAATCAGCTCACTCTAGAAGAAGCAGGAGCTATCGCACATGATCTCAATGTCACCGTCAAGCAAGTGCTAGAAATGGAGAGCCGCTTGACGAGCTACGATGCTTCCTTTGAGATGCAGGATTCTGATGAAGACGAAGGTCGTTACGCGCCGCAGCTGTTCTTAGAAGATGCCGCCGTCGACCCTGCCGACGTGGTTGAAGAGACGGACTGGGAAGAGAACACCACCAGCGCGCTAAAAGAAGCAATGGATGAGCTGGACGAGCGTTCACGCGACATCATCACACAGCGCTGGCTCGCCGATCAAAAATCCACCCTGCATGATCTGGCTGCAGTCTATAATATCTCTGCTGAACGCGTCCGACAGATCGAAAAGAACGCCATGGATAAGATTCGTGACGCGATGACGCTAGACAGCTCAATGCTGAACAATTGATGACTGATCCGGGGCAAATGATTCATGACTTGGTTAAAAATTTCCGCCTTAAATCTCGCCATCGGTGTCGGTCTTGGTGCTTTCGGTGCGCATGGATTGCAAGGCTTTGCAGGCGCTTATGAGCTTGAAATTTGGGATACGGCCACACTTTATCTATTTATCCATGCGCTTGGATTGCTTGCCATTGGCGTGCTTAATGCGGTTAGTCAATACCGCATCACGCTGCCTGCTTATCTTATTCAAGCAGGTATTGTGATCTTCAGCGGTACGCTATATGCCATGGCTCTTGGCGCACCCAAATGGCTTGGTATGATCACGCCGATTGGCGGGACACTCATGATCTTTGGCTGGTTGGTTTTGGTCTTTGGCACATTTGTAAAGGTGTAAACCACCACAAAATCAAAAGTCATCAAATAATCAAAAATCCATATTACAACCTAATTATATGTTAAACATCACCCTAAATGGCGACGCCATCAGCACCGATCAGAGCAATGTGCTTGCCCTGCTAGAGAGTCTTGAACTCACTCAAGGCAGATTCGCCGTAGAAATCGATGGCAATCTGGTTCCAAAATCACGCCTCGCCGACACACCCATCACCCAAGGCATGAACATTGAAGTTGTTCAAGCTGTCGGTGGTGGCTAATTCCTGATTAAGAAAAATACCACCATGAGCATAAGAATCGCAGCCATCCAGCTAAACAGCCAAACCGACATCAATGCCAATCTTGACATCATCACGCGTGCGGTCGCAGAGACAGCCTCTCTTGCTGACATCATTGTCCTGCCAGAGAATATGTGCGTCATGGGGCGACAAGGCGAACTGGCAGCGCGATTCGATGAGGTCAGTCGCCACCTGTCAGAGCTTGCCAAATCACATGGCGTGCACATCGTGGCAGGCACACTACCATGCGCCACACGCGCAGATGGTACAACTGTCCCACAGGGTAAATACCGCCAAACCAGCCTAGTGTTCAGCCCATCAGGCGAGCAAATCGCCCGCTATGATAAGATTCATCTATTTCGCGCGACGGTCAATGACAGCACAGGCAGCTATGATGAAGGCAAGACCTTCGAGGCAGGTGATCAACTTGTGGTGACACCACTGTATATTCATGGGCAGACCATACAGCTTGGGATGATGATCTGCTTTGATGTTCGCTTCCCTGCGATGGCTCAGCGTCTAAGACAGATGGGCGCAGACATCATCACCGTACCGGCCGCCTTTACCCATAAGACAGGCGAAGCGCATTGGCAGCTTCTGCTACAAGCGCGCGCCCTAGACAGTCAATGCATGATGATCGGCAGCACCCAAGGCGGCACGCATCACATTGGTGGTAACACTCGTCAGACTTGGGGTCACGCACTCATAGCCAACGCACATGGCAAGGTGATCGCTGATACACAGATGAGTGACATTCAAGGCGATTATTTGGCTGTCTTTGCGACATTTGATAAAGACGAGCAAACCAAAATCCGCCAAAGCATGCCCATTTTTGACTGTCATCGACTGGCTTAGATACAAACAAAAAAACCGCTCGGAAGCTGAGCGGTTTTTTTTGTTTGGCATATACATAATTGATCAGCTCGACCAAGCTATCTTTAGAATCTGCGCCACCACCCACGGCGTAACGATCACAGCGATGATGCTCATGGCGCCCAGTAGCGCCAACGTCGGTAAGCCATTAAGCCCTGTTGCGTATAGATCCACCGCCCCTGTGGCAAAGATCAGCACAGGCAGCTGCATGGGCAGTGCAATGAGCGGCACCATCACCGCGCCATTCTTCAAAGACAGCACCAAGCTGCTTGCGATCGCAGACAGCATGAGCATGAGCGGCGAACCCACAATGATCGACAGCATGAGCATGAGCGTCTCATCAAAAGGCATGTTAAATAATGGATTGGCCAAAAGTGACAAGAACGCCAAAAAGCCTGCACTAAACAGCCAATGCACCAATAATCGTGCAAACACCCATACCGACAAAGGTGAACCCGACACCACCATCTGCGCGAATGTACCATTCTCCATGTCCGCCTTAAATAAATCATCCACACCCATCACCAAGGATAACAGCGCGGCGATCCACACGGCTGACGTGGCAAGGCGCAATAACAGCGCAGACTCACTGCCCACCGCCAACGGAAACAGCGTAATGATAATCAAAAAAATCATCAAAGGGAACAGCCACTGAACCGCGCCTTGACGCTTGATGCGCCATTCACGAAGCAGCATTGAGCCAAAGGCATTTTTCATCATAATGCGAACTCCGCCAGATCCAGCACGCCTGTCTTTAAGCCGATGGCTTGATGGCTAGTCATCAGCACCGCACCGCCTTGATCCGCAAAATCTCTGATACGATTCTCAATCTGTGCCACCATCTGCACATCAAGCGCCGTCAGCGGCTCATCAAGCAGCCAAAATGGCGACTCGTCAGGCGACAGCACGAACAGTCGTGACAGCCCCACACGGCGCATCTGCCCTGCTGATAGCTGCACACTAGAGATGTCGTTCAGCCCATACAGTCCCACTTGCTCCAGCGCATAATCAATCACATCGCGATGCGCATCTACGCCATACAGCGACAATAAGAACGCCAAATTCTGCGCCACCGTCAGACTGCCACTAATGCCCAGCTGATGCGACACATACACAGGATGTATGTCGCCTCGATGATAAACAACCCTGCCCGACACCATCGGCAAAAGCCCTGCAATCTGAGATAACAGCGTCGTCTTGCCCAAGCCATTTTCACCAATCAAATGGCAAATATCGCCCGCTTCCAAGGTTAGATTCACCCCTTGGCACAGCACAAATTCACCGCGCTGCACATCCACATCATCCAAGGTTAAGATGGGCGATTTATCAAAAGCCGTCATAGCACACATCAGTTAAAAAATATGGCTAATGATACCAAAAATCCGTCCCAAGCAAAACCCAATTTTCAATAAGTTTGGTGATTTGCTTTGCATAATCTCTCCCTTTGGGCTACAATTTAACAATAAAATCAAGCATCAAATCATCATGAAAATCTTAGACAAATTAAAACAATTACTCCAAAAATCCGATACTCCAGCCAAGCCAGAGCCCAGCGAAGATGCACACCGTCACGCAGTCAGTACGCGCATCATGGCGTGGCTCGATAAGCAAGGTTGGAAATACGAACATCGTACACCCGAAGAAGATGCCGAGATGCGCACGCACCACATGATTTTAAGTTTCACGGACAATCAATCGGACTGGACGTGTGTGTTCCGCGTCAATGAGAATAATCAACTGGTTGCCATCTTTGGCGTGCTGACCGAGACCGTGCCGCCAAGCCACTACGCTTCCATATTAATGAAAATCGCCCGCGCCAATCTTAACATCGCCTTTGGCAGCATTGAATTAGACCCTTTTGATGGCGAGGTGCGCGTAAAGATGTCAATCGATGCCGAATTTAGCACCCTTAGTGATAAGGCGCTCGGCTGCTACCTACAAGGCGTGGCAGGGCTGACCGAGATCGCACAGCGACTATTCGATGACGCGATGGCGGAGAGCGAACCCAGCCCCATCATTCACGACTACCTCAATGATTATAACGACCTACCCCAAGAGTCGGACAGTGGATTTTTTACGCCCACCCACACCGCGCAATAAGCCATGCTAAAAATCGCCCATTCGCCCCTATTTTGCCATAGTGTGCCAGCGTCCCACCGCTTTCCTATGGCAAAATACGACCTAATTCCCCAAAAACTGCTCCAAGAAGGCGTTATCACGCCTGATAACCTATTTCACCCCCAACTCTTGTCCGAGCAAGAAATCCTAACGACCCACACCGCCGACTATTGGCAAAAATTAAAAACAGGTACGCTAACCGAAAAAGAAATTCGCAAAATCGGTCTGCCCATGTCGGGAGAACTTGTCAAACGAGAACGCTACATCACACACGCCACCTATGAATGTGCCTTATACGCCAAAGAATACGGCATATCCCTGTCCACATCAGGCGGAACACATCACGGATTTGCAGGGCATGGCGAGGGCTTTTGTGTGTTTAATGACGTGTGCGTGGCAAGCAACCTGCTCTTGACACGAGGGCAAGCCAAACGCATTTTGAGCGTGGATTTGGACGTACATCAGGGCAATGGCAATGCGTCTATCATGGCGGACAATCCTGATGTTTTTGTATTTAGTATGCACGGCAAAAAGAACTACCCCTTTATCAAACCTCCGTCCGACCTAGACATCGAGCTTGATGACGGCACGGGCGATGATGAGTATTTGGGCGTGCTTGCCGATACATTACCCAGAGTGATTGATGAGTTTTGTCCTGATTTCATCTTTTATCAGGCGGGTGTGGACGTGCTTGCCACCGATAAGCTCGGTAAGCTGTCGCTGTCCATGCAAGGCTGTCATGAGCGTGATGAAATGGTGCTAAGTGTCGCCCACCGCTACGGCATACCTGTCGCTGTCGTCATGGGCGGGGGCTATTCGGACAATGTAGATACGGTGGCAGAGGGGCATTGTGGGGTGTTTAGGGTGGCGAGGGGGATTGTTGGGGGGTTAATCCGTCAAATTATTGACATACATAGCGTAAAAAATACTTGTATTAACGTACACTACAAGTCTCCTTGATTGCCATTTCTATGGCTTTTCTTCTATGGTTAAATCACACTGATTTGTTCACGAATTTTTTGTTTAAATTCATATTTTGATTCAAGTGTCATTGCTTGATAACGCCTTTTTGATAGTTCCAAAAATTCCAATTCTTGTTCAATGCCGACATATTTCCTATCAAGCAATATTGACGCAATACCTGTTGTACCAGAACCTGAGAATGGATCTAAAATCAAATCGCCTTTTTGGGTAGATGATAATATAATACGAGATAAAAGCCCAAGTGGTTTTTGAGTAGGGTGTTTACCCTGTGTCTTTTCCCAACTGCCCACCGCAGGCAATCGCCATATGTCTTTTTGTTGTTTGTCGCCATTTAATTTTTTCATCAAATCATGGTTAAAATAATGTGGTATCTTAGAATGTTTTCTTGCCCAAATTATCCATTCACTTGAATAGGTAAAATAACGGCAAGAGAAATACGAAGTAATTTTTAATCAGAAACATCATCAAATTCCACCAAAACAAAATCACCCCAATCCAGTACAATATCTTCATTTTGATAGGATTCTTGTACGATACGAATGGCTTCATCAATGTTACTTGCTTGAACCTCAATAATTTTTGATAAAGTCTCTTGAAGTTGTATTTTATAGGTTTGCATATTTTACCTTTTTATATCGACCACGGGCAACGAATTCAATCAATCCTTTATCTCTTAAAATTTGCAACTGCTGTCTAATTTTATCTTTAATAAAGTTGTTGTTTGGGTATTTTATTTTTAATATCTCTTCAAAATCATAAATATCTTTTAGGTTAAAAGTATCTTTTGAAATACTATCTATACACATCATTATGTCCAATATCCAACCTCTTGACTCTATATTCTTAGTGCGAATAAATAAGGTATTATTAAAATGTTCTTGCACCAAATTTTGATTAATTATTTGAGAATTTTTGACCAAAAAAATTTTACCAAAATCAACAACATTGGATATATCAATATTGCATCCAACCCAGCCTGCACGCCTTGCATTGGGCGACAAAGGCTTTCTTTTGATAATAATACTTGGAGTAAAAAATTGTTTTGGTATAATCAAAAAATCATTAACTCGCCACTGTTTATCATAAGTTAAGAAGAAAAAGTTTGGGCTGTTATTAGCGTTGATACGCTCTATCATCGTTGTATAAGCACCGTCTGTTATCACATTGGGCAAACGACCATTTTTACTTTTTAACTCAAATTCTTCGAGGCAATTTTGACAGTAAAAATCAGCAACAGGTCGATTGTTTTCAAATTCAGATAATGGCAGATTTCCGCATTTGGGACAATATGAGTTATTCAACACCCAATTTTCAGTTAAAACTCTTGCAATTTGAGCCTTACTACTGTATTCATTTGCTAAGTTTTTATCAAAATATAAATTCATCGTCTTTTATATGCCCTATACTCTCTTTATCTTTTTATAGTATCTACCCATATCCAATCTAATTGAATGTCATTTAACAAACATCACAATCCACTTAGATTAAAATGACAGCCAAATAAAAATAATAAACCCAATACTTTGTTTATCTTTTAAAGATTAGAGCTAATGTGGGTAAACATTGATTAAATCGGCATTGTAATCATTGATGATAAGCTGTTTTAGATGTGGCAAATCGGACAATGCCCATAAGGACACCGCCCCACCACCAACAAAAAGCTCTACCAAACAAAAATCTTGTGAGTGGACAAAATCAGGCAAGCGTTTTTGAATTTCATCAAGCAAAGAATTCTTACCGCCCGCCCATTTTATAAAAGGTTTCATTTATTTTTTTCATCATTAATTGGTATATTAGGCAAATAGATTATAAAAATAATCTATTTGCTGTTATTAGAATTACAGGCTTTGCAACTGCCCCACCTGCTTCTCAATCTCCCCAATCTGCCCTTCTAGCTCAGCAAGCTTAGCTTTCTCCGCTTCTACCACTTGGGCAGGCGCTTTGGCGACAAAGCCTTCGTTGGATAGCTTTTTGGTGATGCCATCTGCTTGGGCTTGGAGTTTTTCACGCACTTTATTTAGACGGTTCAGCTCAGCCGTTGGATCAATCAAACCCTTCATCGGCACCAATACTTTTAATGATCCGATCAGCGCCTGTGATGATAATGGCACGTCTTTATCACTACCAACAATGGTTAGGCTCTCAACTTTTGCCAATGCCTTGAACTGACTTTCGATGCGAAGCAGACTTGCTTTTTGATCATCTGTTACGCCTTGAAGTAGCACCGGTAGGCGCACTGCATTACCCAGTTTCATCTCACCGCGGATGTTTCGCACCGCGCCGATTAGGCTTTGTAGCCACGCCATGTCACTCTCGGCTTGATCGTTGATGCGCTGGGTATTCGCCACAGGGAATGATGCCAGCATGATGCTATCGCCTGCCTTAGCAAGTCCTAGCATCGGTGCGATGATCTGCCAAATCTCCTCAGTGATGAATGGCATGATCGGATGCGCCAGACGCAGCGCCGTCTCTAATATGGCAAGTAGCACACGGCGAATCTCCGCCTTACGCTCATCCGATACAGTCTCATCATTCAGCACAGGCTTAGTAAGCTCCACATACCAATCACAGTACTCATTCCAGATGAAGTCATAAATCGCTTGTGACGCCAAGTCTAGACGATACGTCTCAAATGCTGTCTGAACTGCTTGTTCGCATTTTTGAAGGCGGCTGACGATCCATTGCTCAGGCAGCTCCCACAGGTCAGGATTAGCATTTGATGCGATGGTCTTGCCTTCGACATTCATCAATACGAAACGGCTGGCGTTCCAAATTTTATTACAAAAATTACGATAACCTTCAATGCGTTTTAGGTCAAAGTTAATGTCGCGGCCTGTGCTCGCTAGGCTTGCAAAGGTGAAACGAAGAGCATCCGTACCGTGTGCCGCGATGCCTTCGGGGAACTCTTTACGAGTTGCTTTTTCGATTTTGGCGGCATCTTTTGGGTTCATCAGCCCCGTGGTGCGTTTGGCGACCAGACTTTCTAGGTCAATGCCGTCAATCAGGTCAATCGGATCTAATACGTTACCTTTAGATTTTGACATTTTTTGACCTTGGGCATCACGCACAAGCCCATGCACATAGACAGTCTTAAATGGAATTTGCGGTGTGCCGTCTGCATTCTTGACAAAATGCATGGTCAGCATGATCATGCGCGCCACCCAGAAGAAGATGATGTCAAAGCCTGTCACCAATACGCTCGTTGGGTGGAAGGTTGATAATACACGACCATCGTCATTAGGATTACCCCAATCCAATGTACTAAACGTCCATAGCCCTGAGCTAAACCAAGTATCCAACACATCCTCATCTTGGCGCAAGGTAATGTCTTGGGCTAGGTTATATTTGGCGCGAACTTCAGCTTCGTTATGTGCCACATAGACGTTACCCGCATCATCATACCATGCAGGAATGCGATGCCCCCACCACAGCTGGCGGCTGATGCACCAGTCTTGAATGTCGCGCATCCAAGCCATGTACATATTGGTATATTGTTCTGGCACAAATTTAATATCGCCATTTTGCACCGCATCTATGGCTGGTTTGGCTAACGCCTCAATTTTGACATACCATTGGTCGGTCAACAGCGGTTCAATCACCGTACCAGAGCGGTCGCCGTAGGGGCGTTTTAAATCGTGCGGTTCTACTCTTTCTAAAAAGCCGTGCATTTCTAGGTCGGCGATGATGTTTTTACGAGCGTCAAAGCGGTCAAGCCCTTGATAAGCAGGCGGACAATTTTCATTCATCGTGCCGTCAAGGTTCATCAGGTTAATAATCTCAATGTTTTGGCGTTCGCCCACCTCATAGTCATTAAAATCGTGAGCAGGGGTAATTTTTACGCACCCCGTACCAAATTCAGGGTCGGGATAAGGGTCAGCCAGCACAGGAATGACACGGTCGGTTAAAGGCACATGCACCATTTTACCCAAAATGTGCGTATATCGGCTATCATCAGGGTGTACTGCCAAACAGCCGTCTGCCAAAATGGTCTCTGGGCGAGTGGTGGCAATGTGCATATACTTGCCGTCAAGGCTTGCTCCATTGGCGTCCGTTTGCCCAGCGACAAAAGGATAGCGAACGTGATACATAAAGCCTTTTTCATCACGATTTTCTACTTCCAAATCACTGATGGCGGTTTTTAATTGACAGTCCCAATTGACAAGGCGTTTTTTACGATAAATCAATCCATCATCGTACAGCTTAACGAACACATCCCGCACCGCATGAGACAGCCCTTCATCCATTGTGAATCGTTCGCGAGACCAGTCCACTGATGAGCCTAGGCGGCGGATTTGGCGCGTGATGTTACCACCCGATTCTTCTTTCCATTCCCAGACTTTTTCTAGGAATTTCTCACGACCTAGATCGTGGCGAGTCACCCCTTCCAAGCCAAGCTTGCGCTCAACAACCATTTGAGTTGCAATACCAGCATGGTCGGTGCCAGGCTGCCAGAGTGTGTTATAGCCTTTCATGCGATGATAACGGGTCAGCGCATCCATGATGGTGTTATTAAAACCATGCCCCATGTGCAACGAGCCTGTTACATTGGGCGGCGGAATGGCGATAGAGAACGATTCTGACTTATCAAAAGTCGGCTTAAAAAACCCCGCCTCCTCCCAAGTCTGATAACGCCCACCCTCAATCTCAGCAGGGTTATAAGCTGCGGATAAATCCGCCAGTGTCTTTTGGTTATGCTCGCTCATACAATACTCTTAAATTTACAAAATAATAAAAACTAAAACCGCTAATTTTACCCTAAAACGGGCGTTTATTGGGGAAATTTTTGATGGATATTTCACGAATGACGATCTATTTTATATGGTTATCGCTTAAACGCCGTACCATAGGCGATCACCTCGATGGCATCGCCCGATGGGTCATTAGCGCCAATATTACTGATCTCCAAACGCACACCCATCACCGCATCATAGCCTGCCATGTGCGCACGCGCTTTCATGCGTACGATCGCTTCACGTCGCCCACGCTCTAACAGCGTCTCATAGGTCGTTAGGTTCTTACCAAAAATACTCAAAAACTGCGCAATCACCATCTTAAATCGGTCTTGAGCAACCACAACATTGCCCACAACCAGCTGACCGCCCTGCTGGCTATTTACCCGATAAAACCGCTCGCTAGAGACGATGATGTCGCGATAAGCCTTCTCATCTTTGTCCAATCTGGCTAAGTGCTTTCGCTCATTTAGCCCGCCAAAAGCCCAACCCACAAAGAATAACAACACCGCCAACACGATGGCGAAGTTATTCATCAATATCGCAATGATGTCATTATCCATGACGGTTCCTACACATCATCGGTTACACTTGGCGTGAATGGCGCATGGCTTCTGGCGACCTTAACCGCGGTGCCATAGACGAACAGTTCGGATGCGCCTGCTGCGATGCTCGACGTGGAGAATCTAACACCCACCACGGCATCAGCGCCGAGTGCACTTGCTTTTTTAATCATGCGATCGATCGCCTCTTCACGGGCTTCTTCTAGCAGCTCTGTATAGGCAACCAGCTCACCGCCGACGATATTTTTTAGGCCTGATAAGAAATCCTTACCAATATGCTTTGAGCGTACGGTGCTGCCATACACGACGTCTAGACGCTCGGTGATGGTGTGATTTGGCAGATATTCCAGGTTTGATAATTGCATAATTACCCTTATGATTGTCCTTGATTTTAATGGATTTTTACCCAAATAAAAAATGGGTCAATGCGACCCATTTTACTGATAAATGACCATAAATACAATCAAAATCAATCATCTGTATGGAACAACAAGAACAGCTCTGTGATGTTGTCTTCTAGTGAATTAGCCATCTGCGCCAACGTCTCTTCATCGCGCATCTCATCCATCTCAGGATCGATGCCTGACAGTAACACCATCGGCAGAGTGAGCATCGCCACATCTTCTTCGGTATTCTCATCATCGAACCAATCAACATTCTCATCTGAATACATAGCATCGACAAAGCCAATCGCCCAAGCCGCCAGATCACCCTCTCCGCTAAAGTCTTCCGCCTCTTCGCTGGCATCGAATGGCAACTCGATTGGCTCTTCGGCTTTTAAGGTGTCGTACAGTTCTTGTTGCCATGCTTGTAGTGCGTCTTTTACTTCGCTTGACACTTGAGCGTCCGCACCTTCAAAAAATGCCGAGATCCAATTTGGTAGCGGCTTACCCACCACCGTCGCAGTCAAAAATCCATGCGCTGCGATCGGATCAAGACCAAGTTGGTTGGCGTCTGATGCCAAATAATCAAACAATTCTTGCTTGTTCATAGTACTCTCTTATGGGTTGGGAATTTGTTATAAATAAGGCTCATACCTACACATCGATACAAGCCCATTATTACCATCAATTCTGACAAGATAATTACAAATCGTCAAAATCATCATCGTCATCTAAATCAAATTCAGCAAAGTCATCTTCTTGTTCAAGTGCCAACTGAAGCTTCTTTAGACGCTGCTGCTCTAATAGCGCATCAATCTTTAAACGCTTTTCCAAAGGCTTGGCTTTCGTCTCGTCCACCAGCTGCGTATCGGCATCTTCTTCAAAGCTGTCATCATCAAAATCATCATCAATGTCGCTCATCATGACTCCTTATGTGCGTTTTTGGTTCATCGGGCGATCGGCTAAGCTTGGATTAAAATACTTTACCGACTACTCAATGCCTTATATCTGTTATTTCAAAAATTGTCAAGAATTTTTGCACATTTTTATGACAAAAATGTGATAAATCTTAAAACAAATCCCGCACCTTAGTCACGTTAAGCGACATGCAGACGACTAATCTTCAAGCAATACTTTATCACGCACGCTGCGTAGGCGTTCAGCAGTCGCTTTTGTGACACTTGCCAGAGCACGGCTTTCACGCTCTTGGATGGACATTGGGTTTTCCAGGCGAACAAGTTCGGCGCAGATTTTGATCTCATCTTGAGCTTTATCGTCAATTAGAATCAGCGGCGCTTCACGGCGTTTCTTGGCTAGATCCACCACCGAATCAGCGCGGTGTGCATCACTGACCGTGGTACGAATCTGCCAAGTGAATCGCTTAATCTCACGGTGCTTGTCATACACCACTTGGTTAAGCATGAGCATAAGCTTAGATAAGAACACAGCAGCGGTCGCAGTCTTAGCAGGTGATACACCTCGGAGGGCAACTTTGGCGCCTTTGTCATCGTAGTACTTAATCACAGAAGCATCGACGCCCGTCAATAATGGCAACTCCAATAAATGCACAATCGCCTTATCAAGTAGCTGATCACACAGCGCAAAATACGCTGCCTTATTATCATGGCTTACGGTCGCAAGCAGCTGATTAGGGTCCTCAAACAGCATCTGTACGATGTAATCTTGGTCGTGCAAGCTTGCCTCAGCGCTTTGAGTAGCAGCTTGGGTGGATTGATCAGGTTTTTGTTCGGTTTTGGCTTTTTCTAGGAATGACTTGATGGGGTTTTGGCTCGAAGCAGGCTCGCTATCTTCATTGTGCTGTGGTGCTTGATATAAGATGCCTTTATCCAATAGATCCATACGAACTTTTTTGGCGATGGCTTCTTTTAGCTCTTGGGTTGGACGCGCCAAATAGCCATAAAGCAGCCACAGCATCGCATGCAATCCTAGAGCGCCAAGCAAGAACAGCCAATGCTTCGAGATGATCTCAGCGCGACTGACATCAGCCGCCTTCACCACGACGCTGCCCAGTGCATCACTGCCAGAGACCACAGATTCACGCAGCATAACTTGGCTGTCATTGTCCGAGCCGACAGGTACGAGCAGCTGATCTTTGGCGTCGTAGATTCCCACGAACGACACTTGAGATTCTTTGACGTATTTATCAGCGACTACACTCATGCTGATGCGGTCATTCGTCGCAAGTGGCACTTTTAGCTCTTGGGCAAGCAAGGCCACCGACTTTTCGGCAACAGCGCGCTGCTCTTCCTTAATCTTGCACTCTTCACTCACCACAAAAAACAGCGTATGCAAGCACAAACTTATCAAAATAATCGCGGCAAATAGTCCTTGCCGTGGCGCTAAAAAAGTCATAAGATCAAAAGCCTAGACCAAAAACTTGGAACAAAAGGAGAAAATTGATTAAAATGATTATTTTAACACGGTTATTGATAAATTAATGCGTTTTTGTGTTGTTTTTCATGGTTTTTTCTATAAAAAATAACCTATTGGCGAGATTTTTGGTGCTTTTTTGGGTGTGTTTTATAAAATTTAACAATTAGGCTTGTATTTCTTGACAGATTTGGGCATGATAGCAGTGATTTTGTAGTATTTTATCTTGAACCATTTATTAAACACTTGGATTTCTCATGAGCATGACTTACGCCCTACCAAAAAGCAGCCAAGCATGGCAAAACGCCCTATCTTCTGTCGCACACGTCTTGCCAGAAGGCATGAGCATTGATAGCACCACATTGGATTCTCTGCCTGTCTTTGCCATCGTAATCATCGCCAAAAATCCACACAACAATGTCGATGAGCTCATGAAAGCATGGACGGACACACAGGCCAATTGGCAAGCGATCGATGTCCATGATGACGAAATCGCCAAACAAAACGCACACATCATCGAAGCTGCCGCGCCGCTTGCTGATGTATCCATTCATCGATACCTGCTGGCACCTACCAAGCGCACTGAGATGAGCGACACCAAACGCGAAGCGGCCGCGCACATCATCGACGAGCAGATCAGTGCGCATTTTCATAGCAAGCTTGGTAATGAAGCGGATGTTCATATTTTATCAATTGGGCAAATGCTGCATAAGCACCGCTTGGCATGCTTTGACATGGATTCAACACTGATCGAACAAGAGGTCATCGTTGAGCTTGCCAGATATTGCGGCGTTGAGGATAAAGTTCTAGACATCACCGAACAAGCGATGCGCGGCGAGATTGACTTTGCGACCAGCTTTGCGCGCCGCGTTGCTCTGTTAGAAGGTGTGAACGCCTCTGTCGTCGATGAGATTATCGCCAATCACATCACTTTCTCATCGGGTGCACATGCCACCATCCGCGCCCTAAAAGCCATCGGTTATCACACGGTGTTAATCTCAGGCGGATTTGTACCATTCGCCAAATATGTTGCCGAGACGCTTGGCATGGATGAATATCATGCCAATGCCTTGTCCATCTTAGATGGTCAGCTGACAGGTCAAGTCGATGACAACATTATCGATGGCGATAAGAAAGCTGCCATCGTCGCCAAGACCGCTGAGAAGCTAGGTCTGGGCATGCATCAAGTCGTCTGTGTTGGCGATGGTGCCAACGACCTGCCGATGATGGCGATCAGTGACGTGGGCGTCGCCTACCACGCCAAGCCTATCGTCCGCACCAAGACTGATGCCGCCGTGAACATCACAGGGCTTGAAGGCGTGCTGTACGCGCTGGGACATCGATTTGATGTACGCGGATAATTCACGCTGCCTATCACAGTAAGAATACATCAACACCGATACAAAAGCCCTACTTGATTTTTTAGGGTTTTTGTTAAACTAAGATAAATTTAGCCAGAATAGATTGGATTTTATGTTTACATTGCCTATTTTAGACGTTAAGGCGGATGCGCTAGACGCCCTGCTTGCTGCACTTGGCTTTCGCCTGTCGTCATTGATTAAGAATAACACCAACGAAGCACTGACCGCGCTTGTCAAAGACAAAGACATGTGCATTCAGTTCATCAGCCCGACCGCGGAACGTTATTATGAATTTCGTCAAGGCGGTTTTGCGCACACGCTTGGTAAGACGCAAGACCCCGATCTAACCATTGAATTTCAAGACTCCACCACAGGTGTCAAGCTACTGACCAAAGGTGACATCGCCGCCTTTATGACCGCCATTCAAGATGGCGAAGTTAAGATCACAGGCGATTATAAACTTGTACTGTGGTTTGCAGGTGTTGCCAAGCATGCCGTCAAAATCCCTGAAGAGTATAAAGGCTATATCGATCAAGCCAAGCCATACATCGCGCAGGTCAAGCCTTATGCTGAGCAAGCCATTAGCGCCATTAAGTCCAAGCTGGGCAAATAAGGAGCAATGGCTAAGGCTTGATATTGGTGTAGAATTTGTTAAAATAAGGAACATTTGTTTACTGATAAGCTTGCTTATCTGTTTTTTGATAGGAACATCATGATGACTATACACAGCCCGACCTATAAGAGCAAGGAAGAAATCGCCCGTTTATTTGATTTGCCTTTGATGGATTTGCTGATGCAGGCACAAAACGTCCATCGCCAGCATTTCAATGCCAACGAAGTTCAAATCAGCACCCTATTATCCATCAAGACCGGCAACTGCCCTGAAGACTGTGGCTACTGCTCACAGTCGGGGCATCATCGCGACAAGACAGGTCTAGAAGCCGAAAAACGCCTCGAAATCCAAAAAGTCATCAACGCCGCCAAACGTGCCAGAGCATCAGGCTCATCTCGTTTCTGTATGGGTGCAGCATGGAAACACCCCAGCGCAAAAGACATGCCATATCTGGTTGAATTAATCGGCGAAGTTAAAAACCTGGGGCTTGAGACATGCATGACACTAGGCATGCTAAAGCCCGATCAAGCCAAGACCTTGGCAGATGCAGGACTGGATTATTATAATCACAACTTGGACACTTCGCGTAATTACTACAGTCAAGTCACCTCCACGCGCTCTTATGATGATCGGCTAGAGACGCTAGACCACGTCAGAAATGCAGGCATCAATGTATGTAGTGGCTCGATCGTCGGCATGGGCGAGAGCCGTGAAGATCGCATTGACTGGGTGCATGAACTCACCCAAATGCCTATCCCACCACAGTCCATTCCTGTTAACCTACTGGTACCCATTGAAGGCACGCCCCTTGGTGACAAGGTTCTGGCTGAAGGCAAGTTATCCGTGATTGAATGGATTCGCACGATTGCAGTGACACGCATCTGCTGCCCGACCAGTTATGTGCGTCTGTCAGCAGGTCGTGAGAGCCTGACAGATGGCGAGCAAGCATTGGCATTCATGGCGGGCGCTAACTCGTTCTTTTATGGGGATAAGCTACTCACTACAGGCAACCAATCTCAAGCCAATGACGATCGCTTGATGGCAGAGCTTGGACTACACCCTGAAAAAGCCGCACCACGATTGAAGGTCATCGACGCCATGACAGGCAAAAGTGAATTAGACGACCTACCGCAAGACTGCCCATTATCAGCATAATTCTATTTGTTGATAATTAATAAAGCGCCTGCATTGGATGAATCAAATTAGACTTTGCAGGTATTTTTAAAGGATTAACACAAGGAATCAATCATGCCAAAACATGCTTTAATCAAGCGCTCTGCCATTGCCGCTGCATTAGCATTTTCGTTATACACACCAACCTCGCACGCCAACTACAGTCAGTTGGTTATTTTTGGGGACAGCTTGTCGGATACGGGAAATCTTGCCAGCCAAATTAACGCCAATCCTATACTCTCACCTTTTACAGGAACGCCAGGCAGCTCATTTACCACCAATCCCGATACAACTTGGGCTGGCACCTTGGCAAAATCCTACGGACTAACTGCCAACCCAAATGATAACAAAACTCTAACGGGTACGAATTATGCCGTAGGTGGAGCTAAAGCTGACAAGGATGAAACCACGGCATTTAATATGATTGCCATTCCTTCGGTTCGCCAGCAGATGGATAATTACTTTGCTAATAATCAAAAGGCTGATCCCAATGCACTTTATGCGGTTTGGATCGGCGCTAATGACCTACTGGCAGCAAGCTCAAAACCTACCACGGAAGCATTGGCAAAAATTCAATCCACATCCTTAAGCCAAGCTAATTCTATTAATCGCTTGCATGAAGCAGGCGCAACACAAATTCTAGTACCGAATCTGCCTGACGTCGGCATCACACCTCGAGCTGTTGGGAATCCCAGTATCGCACAGCCAGCAACACTTGCTGCGACCGTTTATAATAGCACTCTTTTCTCACAGCTCAATACCCTAGAAGCTAATGTTATCCCTGCCAACACCTTTGCCCTTCTACAAGAAGCGGTTACCAACAAAGAGAAATTCGGCTTTACCAACGTGAGCGGCGTCGCATGCCAAAATTTAAATAACTTGATTTCATCATTAGGGTGCCTTGAAGGCAATTGGCAAATCACAGAGCCTACTGCCAACGAAACCTATGCCTTTGCCGATGACATCCACCCATCAGGACGCACGCATCGCATTTTGGCCCAGTACTATCAGAACATTATTGATGCGCCGGCACAGATTACCTCCCTACCTGCTCAGCTGATCCGTACAGGCAGCGCCAAGGATCGACAGCTTAATCGCCGTATGGATACTTTGGACTCTCATACACATTCGCTATGGGCAGATATGTCAGGTAGTCAAGATGTTGATCCCATCGTAACGCTCGGCTTCGACAATGCTGGCCAGCATAGAAATACAGGCTTTTATCTCAGCCATCAGGAGCAAGATGACCATCTGGGCAGCACCATGAGCGCAACCACAAAAGCCGTCGGCGCAGGGCTGTATCATCGTCAGAAATTTGGCAATGTGCAACTTAAAGCCAACGTTGGCATTGATCGCCTTAGCATTGATACCAATCGTCATATCGCCTGGGATGGCGCGCCCCGAGCTCATACGAGCGAGACGAACGGCAGACGTACTCATGCAGGATTGCAACTTGGTTATCAGCTGGGCAATTCGGTTACTTATCACCCCTATATCGGTGTGAATGCCCAAAAAGTGCGTGTCGATGACATCACCGAGAACAACCCAAATCTATCGACCGCGATGCGCTTTAACAAACAAACCCAAAAATCCCTACAAGGCGAGCTGGGGCTTAATCTGCAATATTCGCTAAATGACAAAGCCGACCTGTATGGCGGTGTGAGTGTCAGCCGAGAGTTTAACGATGACGAGCGTATCGTTACCGCATCTCTACCCTCTATTCGAGAATATACTCGCGGATTTAACACCATCATTAAGGGCGAAAAAGATACCTACACTCACGCTCATCTGGGCGCCAAGTATGAGTTTGGCAATGCCAATCTAAACGCAAGCATCGCCGCAGATCACATTGATGGTGATACGGATGTTGGCGGTCTGATTGGCATGCAGATGAAGTTTTAATTTTCAATCAGACGATAAAAATAAAAAAGTGGTATAATGCCACTTTTTTATTGGGTGAGATAGCGCCATGTTCGAATACATAAAAGCCTTTCACATCATTGCGATGGTTTGCTGGTTTGCGGGGATTTTTTATCTGCCAAGACTGTTCGTCTATCATGCCATGAGCGATGACAAGATCAGCCAAGAACGCTTCACCATCATGGAGCGTAAATTATATCGCGGCATCATGAACCCTGCGATGATGGCAACATGGATTCTTGGGCTGTCTATGGTCATCATGAATTGGCAAATCTATAAAACCCAAGGCTGGCTACACACCAAGATTACACTCATCATCCTGCTCACCATCTACCACCTGATGTGCGGTCGCTTTCGTCTTCGTCTTGCTGACAATCCCAAACTAAAAACCCACGTCTATTGGCGATGGTTTAACGAGATTCCTGTATTTATCCTGATTGCGGTGGTGATTTTGGTGGTGGTAAAGCCTTTTTAATATTCTAGATGCGAATATAAAAAGCATGTTATCACTGACCGCTTGTCGCCAGCGAAGATCTTGGCATCCAAGATCATAGTTAGTAAAGCCTGCGCTCACTCTAGAATTACCCTAGAAAAGCACAAACCTAAACGCGGTGTCGGGGTCGTTTCATAACAACACCAACACCGCGTTTAGGTATAAACAAGCGATCAGATTAAAGGTTTTACAATACTCTATGGTGATAACATCTCTTTTTTAATTTATTCGCCACCTTCATTCAGGGTAATGTTGGCATTGCGCTTAGCCACTTTCTGACCCATTAACACCGCCTTAGCGATGGCGATCTCGCGCTCATCTTCAAACCCCAAGAATCTATGGGTCACTCCCCTGTCAGATACCACAAGGCTGTCGCCATTGATATCAATCCGAACATCATCGCTTAACAACATTCCCATGCCGTTGATGGTTAGATGGCGATTTTTGGCAACAAGAACACCTCTGGCGTATCGCTTTTGGGTTTTGGCGGTGTGTTTTTTTTGATTAAAAAAATACATCAAAACCGCCCAAATCGCCACCGAACCAATGGCATAAGGCACAGGCGTGGTAAAACAAATCACCGCCACGATGAGCGCAAAGACAAGCATACCAATCGCCCACAAGAATAACGGATCGCTGTCCTTGCCCGTCAATGTAATCGATACACCGTCATCTAGAACTTGCATCACCAGCCCAGCGCCTTTTGTTGAGCGTCGATCAGTGAGCGAATGCCTGCATCAGCAAGTGCCAACATCACATCCGCTTCATCACGAGTGAACGGCTTATCCTCTGCCGTTCCTTGGATTTCAATAAATCCGCCCGCCTGTGTCATGACCACATTCAAATCCGTATCACAGGTAGAATCCTCTGAATAATCAAGGTCGAGATAAGCCTTGCCATCCTTGATGCCAACCGATACTGCCGCCACAAGCCCAAGCAATGGATCTTGGGTTAGTTTCTTATTGCGCTGCAAACTTTCTAGCGCATCGATAAGTGCGATTGCTGCGCCCGTGATACTGGCTGTGCGCGTGCCGCCATCAGCCTGAATCACATCGCAATCGATGTAGATGGTGTTCTCACCAAGCTTTTTTAGATCCAGCATCGCGCGCAGAGAACGCCCGATAAGACGCTGAATCTCTTGGGTTCTTCCCGACTGCTTGCCACGAGCGGCTTCACGCTGCGTGCGCGTACCGGTGGCGCGTGGCAGCATGCCGTATTCAGCCGTGAGCCAGCCCTGACCCTGACCTTTTAGCCAGCGCGGCACGCCTGCCTCAACACTCGCCGTACACAGCACCTTGGTATCACCAAAGCTTACCAAAACCGAACCTTCAGCATGCTTGGTATAATTACGGACGAACGACACTGGACGAAGTTCGTTTAATTGACGGCCATCATTACGCATATAAATTCCTAGATTGATAAATGATTGAAATTAGTGCCATTTTAACAAGTTATCATCAATAACACAAAACAAAAAGACCTGCTAGGCAAGTCTTTTGTTGATGGTTTCTGTGTTAGATGTTATTTTTTCTCAAGAGCGCGCAAGTCTTTACGCAGAATCTTACCGACATTCGACTTAGGCAGCTCATCAATAAATTCGATGAGTTTGGGGCGCTTATAGCCAGTTAAGTGCTCTCTTGCCCATGCTTTGACTTCTTTGTCGGTTAGAGTTTCGTCTTTTTTGACGATGAATACCTTAACCGCCTCACCACTGTGCTCATCTTCAACGCCGATGACGCCACACTCCAGCACTTTAGGGTGGGCAGCGATCGCTTCTTCGACTTCATTAGGATAGACGTTAAAGCCTGATACCAAGATCATGTCTTTTTTACGATCGACGATTTTGATGAAGCCTTTTTCGTCCATGACGCCGATGTCGCCTGTGCGGAAATAACCATTTTTCGTCATGACTTTTTCGGTCTCATCGTCGCGCTTCCAGTAGCCTTTCATGACCTGCGGGCCTTTGGCGCAGATCTCACCCGCCTCGCCAAGCGCCACTTCATTGCCGTCATCGTCCAGCAGAATGATGTCTGTCGCAGGGAAAGGAATGCCGATTTTGCCCGTATAGCCACCCGGTGGATTCAATGTTAGCACAGGCGATGTCTCAGACAGACCGTAGCCCTCGACGATATAATTCCCTGTCAGCTTCTCCCACTCAGCCGCCGTGCTAGGCAGCACCGACATACCGCCACCAAGTGACAATCGTAGGTTGGTGTGGTCAAGCGCGCGGAATCCCTCATGATGCGCCAACGCATTGAACAGCGTATTCACCGCAGGGAAGAATACGGGCTTATATTTAGCAAAGTCCTTAGTGACAGCCGCAAGATCTCTAGGGTTGGTGATCAAAAGCTGACTAAAGCCCATCTTCATACCCAAAAGGCCACACACCATAAATGAGAAAATATGATAAAGCGGTAAGGCAACAGCGATATATTTGCCGGTCAAATCCTCAGAATCAGGGAAAATCTTATTCACAAAGGTCATGCACTGCTCGACGTTCGCGATCAAATTGGCATGGGTTAGCATCGCCCCCTTGGCCACGCCTGTCGTACCGCCCGTGTACTGCAATACCGCAATGTCATCTAACGTGAGCGTCGGGCGCTCGTAACGGCTGGCCGATACACTGTTTAACGCGTCTTTGAAGGTCGTGTGGTTTGGAATGTTCCAAGCGGGTACCATTTTTTTGATGTGGCGCACCACCGCATTGACGATAAAGCCTTTAAATCCTAACATGTCGCCAAGCGTCGCGACGATGACGTGCTTAACTCTGCCTTTATCTCTGACTTTCTCAAAGGTATGCGCAAAATTCTCCACGATGACCAATGCATCCGCCTCGCTGTCCTTAAGCTGATGCTCAAGCTCATGCGCGGTGTACAGCGGATTGACATTCACCAGGGTCAGACCTGCTCGGATAATACCAATCATCGCAATCGGGTATTGCAGAATGTTTGGCATCATGACCGCAACTTTATTACCCTTGGTAAGCCCTAACGACTGCAAATATGCCGCCATCTGACGACTGTAATCATCAAGCTCTTTGTAGGTGATAGACGCACCCATGCAAGTATAGGCAACCTTATTGCCATGCCTGGCAAAGCTCTCCTCAAACGCATCAACGAGCGAATGAATGTGACTTGGCAAATCCAAATGCAGCTCAAGCCCTTTTTCTGCATAAGTCTGGATCCAAAGACGATCTGAAGGAATGCTAAAATTCGTTGCTGTCATGGCATTAATTTCCTTTTAACTATTTATGTATTTACTCATCAGCGCGCTGATTTATCCGTTAACAGATGTTTTATAACATACAACATTTTTACCATTTTTCCAATCAATTTTTTGATATTTTATACAAAATCAATTCAAAAAAATAAAAGCACAACCCTGTCGGTCATGCTTTTAAAATCAAAATCTACTTTTGTTACGATTGATCGAGCAATCTTAGCTCTTTACGTAGGATTTTACCCACGTTAGATTTTGGTAATTCGGTGACGAATTGCACTTGTTTTGGGCGTTTATAACCTGTCAGCTGCTGCTTCGCCCACGCTTTGATGTCTTTTTCGCTAAGCGTGTCGTCTTTTTTTACCACAAAGACTTTAACCACCTCGCCGCTGTGTTCATCAGGCACGCCGATGACGCCACACTCCAGCACTTTAGGGTGGGCAGCGATCGCTTCTTCGACTTCATTAGGATAGACGTTAAAGCCTGATACCAAGATCATGTCTTTTTTACGATCGACGATTTTAAAATAACCGCGTTCATCCATGACGCCGATGTCGCCTGTGCGGAAATAACCATTTTTCGTCATGACTTTTTCGGTCTCATCGTCGCGCTTCCAGTAGCCTTTCATGACCTGCGGGCCTTTGGCGCAGATCTCACCCGCCTCGCCAAGCGCCACTTCATTGCCGTCATCGTCCAGCAGAATGATGTCTGTCGCAGGGAAAGGAATGCCGATTTTGCCCGTGTATTGCCCAAGCGGATTAAAGGTCAATACAGGCGACGTCTCAGACAGCCCATAACCTTCAATGATGTAATTGCCCGTCATGCGCTCCCACGCCTCAGCTGTGCTAGGCAGTACTGACATGCCACCACCCAATGAGACCTTGAGACGAGAATGGTCAAGTTTTTGAAAGTCCTTATGGTTGGCAAGTGCATTAAACAGCGTATTCACCGCAGGGAAGAATACGGGCTTGTATTTGGCGAATTGCTTAGTCAAATCGTCCAAATCGCGCGCATTAGGGATCAGCAGCATCGCCATGCCCATATTCATACCAAGCAAGGTCACCATGAACGAAAAAATATGATAAAGCGGCAATGCCACCGCCATATAATCACCGTGTTGATAAGGCTTTTCAAATCCTTTCTCCACATAGGTCATGCACTGCTCGACGTTCGAGATGACATTACCATGAGTAAGCATCGCGCCCTTTGCCACGCCTGTCGTGCCACCGGTGTATTGCAAAATAGCCACATCATCAGGGGACAAGCTGGGTCGAACATAGCGAGATGATGAGACTTGATTTAATACATCGTTAAATCTGACCACACCTTCGATATGATAGCTTGGTACCATTTTTTTGACATGGCGCACGACAGCATTGACTACGATGCCTTTTAGACCCAACATGTCGCCCACACCTGTGGTGATAACATGGCGAATCTGCCCTTTGTCTTTTACTTTCTCAAATGTCTTGGCAAAATTCTCAATAATAAACAAAACCTTCACTTCAGCGTCTTTTAGCTGATGTTCAAGCTCGTGCGCGGTGTACAGCGGATTGACATTCACTAACACAAAGCCTGCTCGCACGATCGCCATCATCGCAACCAAATACTGCGGTACGTTTGGCATCATGACAGCAACTTTATCACCCCACTCCAGCCCTAACGACTGCAAATAGGCTGCCATCTGACGGCTATACATGTCCAGGTCGTGATAGCTGATGGTCTTACCCATGAAGGTCAGAACAGGCTGCTTGGCATGACGACTAAAATTACGCTCAAAAAAATCAGGCAAACTCTGCACGCCGTCAGGCAATGACAAATCAATATTTAGCCCATGCTCACGGTACGTTGCCTGCCAAGCACGATCTGATGGCGTGGTGAATTTATTATTCATAACAACTCTCTTTTCATTTCAATCTATAAATGACTCAATAATCACAATTTACATCTAATATTAGCCCGTCATAAGCATGCTAACACCCTGCCAGCCAACTTTAATACCTAATAATAGCAAAATCACCAAAATCATCAAACGGAATTTATCCTTAGGCAGATACCCACCCAGTCGTCCGCCGATGATGATGCCAATCACAGACAGCACCGTCAATACACCAATCACACCCCACGTCTGCGCAGGAACGGTGAAAATAATGTCTTTTAGCACGACGAACTGCACGAGCTTATTGACAAAATAGCATAAATTCCCAAGCTTGATGATGGTGTGCTTATCATCACTGATGGATAGCAGATACATGAGCAAGACTGACGACATCGCATTCGTTGCACCACCGATCACCCCCGCGATAAAGCCAATAGTGATGAGCGAGCCTAAAGTATCAGGCAGGACAATCTTCTTGCCCATCAGGCTTGTGATGGCATACCAAAGCACCACCACCGATAATGCCAGCATCAGATATGCCGAATTCATTACCAACAGCAGATAAGCTCCAAGCGCACTGCCGATGACAGATACGACGATGAGCGCCCAGTATTTCTTGAGATAATGTGTGAAGTTATACCAAGCGCTACCTTGACCACTGAGCCAAGCGATGAGATTGAGCACCGCGGTTGGCACCAACACGATAATGATCGCATCGGTCAGACCAAATGGCGAGCTAAGCGCGCCGATCGTGATAAGCGGAAAGCCCATGCCTGCAATGCCATGCAGAATGCTCGCCACCAAAAATAGCGCAAGAATCCAGATCTCAAGGCTTAGCGCTCTCATCGTCTAACGACCCAACACGCCACCAATGGCATCAACGATGCGTGCTGCGATATTGTCTTTACTGTCTTTATCCAAGACCAGCTTGTCCCTGCCATACCGCTCGGCAAAAAACACCGTCATGGCGTTATTGTCCGAACCAAAGCCGATACTTTTGTCCGATACGTCATTTACCGCTATCATGTCCAAATTTTTGGCGGTAAGTTTGGTGCGAGCGTAATTTTCGGTGTCTTGGGTCTCGGCGGCAAAGCCTACCATGATAGCGCTTGGAAAGGTGTGGCTCATCGTTGCCAAAATGTCGGGGTTTTTAATAAGCTCTAAGATCAAGTCGTCTTGGTCGGATGTTTTTTTGATTTTTTGGGTGGCAATGCTCTTGACCTTATAATCCGCCACGGCAGCGGTGGCGATGAAAATGGTGTCGCTGTCGTTCGTCATCACCGACTGGCAGGCGGTGAGCATATCATTGGCATTGCCAACCGTCAGCCGTTTTGCCCCAAAAGGGGTTGGCAAATGCACTGCCCGCCCTGCTACCAGGGTAACGTCCGCCCCTGCGTTCACACACGCCCGAGCAATGGCAAAGCCCATTTTGCCAGTGGAATGGTTGGATAAAAATCGCACGGGGTCAATGGCTTCAATGGTCGCCCCTGCGGTGATGATGACTTTTTTGCCGTGTAAGGCTTGGGGCGTTTGGCGTTTGGCAAGGAGCGTCAAAATCCGATCGCACAAATCATCAGGCTCAGGCAATCGCCCTGCCCCCACATCACCACACGCCTGCTCACCGCTATCGGGGTTCAGCACGGTGTAGCCAAAACGGGTAAGTTTGGCAAGATTGTCTTGGACAATGGCGTGGGCGTACATCGCCTGATTCATAGCAGGCACGATGACAATGGGGGCGGTGGTGGCAAGGGCGACAGTGGTTACAAGGTTGTCGGCAAGTCCGTGGGCGAGCTTGCCAATCGTGTTGGCACTGGCAGGGGCGATGACAACCATGTCCGCCCATTTGGCAAGCTCAATATGTCCCATGCCACGTTCGGCTTCATCGTCCAGCAGCTTGGTATGGACTTCGTTGCCTGTCAAAGCTTGCAAGGTCAAAGGCGTGATAAACTCGCACGCCCCATCCGTCATCATCACACGCACACTGCAACCTGCTTTCATAAGTAAGCGAGCAAGGATAGCGGATTTATAGGCGGAGATACCACCTGTTATGACAAGTAGGATTTTGGGAGTGCTGGGAGCATTCATGAGATTTGGCATATTTTAAGATAAAGTGGTTCATTATACTAAAAAACCCAACCGATGCCAAAACTTAAACACCATCATTACAAAAAGTCAAAAATTGCATTAAAGGTTTTAGCATTTCTGATGCTTAGGTTTTTCAATAGTTTTGGTTTGATCAGCTCATGCCGATAAACACTACCATTCTTAGCACTCGCCCAAAAAATAGCGGTTTTGCCAATATACAAACACTCATTCTTTAACTGCCAATCGCTCACCGAGGCAACAAAACCATCAACATCGAAGTTTGGCATAAAAAATAGCACTTCTTTTTTTAGATTATCATCATGCCAAAAAGCTGGTAAATTACGCCATTCGTCATGTAAAACATCTGACGACACCAAAACAAAATCCACACCCAGCCATGCTTTTCTGCTAAGCACTCTTGAATACAAGCATATAAATCAACCACAGCCCTATTGCTATCAAAAAACACATTACCACTATTAATATAATGGCTGACATTATATAGCCCAAGCCCTGTCAGATCCTGAACGAATCGACTCATGACTAGGGTATTTTTGCCCATCATATTCACACCGCGCAGCAGCAAAGCATATCTGGTCATATCATTCGCACTCATAATCATCCCCAGACCAATTTTGCCACCATGCAAAAGCACACCACCACAATCACAGGGCGGATAAATTTTGCCCCGCCCTTAACGACCATGTGCGAGCCCAGATACGCTCCGACTAGCTGCCCCGCCATCATGACAAGCCCCACAACCCACACCACTTGACCACCTAGAATAAAGAAAATCAAAGACGCAATGTTGGTGGCAAAATTTAACAGCTTGGCTCGAGCGGTGGCTTGCACCAAATCACGCCCACGAAGCACAACTTGCGACAGACTAAAAAACGTCCCCGTCCCCGGTCCAAAATAGCCGTCATACAGCCCGATGAGTGGAGCGATAGTACGTTCATATAACTTTTGACTCATTTTGGGCATGGTCTCTAACTTACCTAAATTGGGGCTAAACAGCGTATAAATCCCCACAGCCCCGATGACAAAGGGCAATGCCTTTTGTAAAAATTCAGGTGGCGAGAGCTGTACTAAAATTGTCCCTACGCCTGAGCCAATAAACGCCATAATCAGGGCAATTTTCATCATCTTAGGATAAATAAGCCCCTTTTTTATCATGGTAACACTTGCCGAGAATGACCCTGCACAGGCTTGTAATTTGTTGGTGGCAAGCACCGCCACAGGGTTCATGCCTGTCAAAAGCAAGGCGGGAATGGTCAAAAGTCCGCCCCCGCCTGCCATGGCATCAATAAACCCTGCAAATAACGCCACAAAAAAGAGCATGGAAATAAGCTGAGTGGTGAGCTCCATAAATTGCCTTTATTTTAAGTTTTATCACAAAAACTTATTTTATCATAATTTATTCCAAAAAATCCTTTTTATGTTAAAATACGCAAATTTTTGTTATTTTTAGTTATCATTCACATAGGGCATTTCAATGTCAAAACTTTTTTCATGGTATTTTAAGCCAAACTTATTATTAAGAATCCTAATCGGCTTAATCCTAGGCTCAATCTGCGGCATCATATTTCAAAACGCCCAAACCGCCATTAGCATTTTATCGCCCATTGGCGAGCTGTTCATTCGTCTGTTAAAGATGATTGTCATTCCTGTCATTGCGTCCACGCTCATCGTGGGGGCAAGCTCAATCACGCCTGCCCAGCTTGGGCGTATCGGCATAAAAACGCTCATTTATTATACCATTACGTCCATTTTTGCCATTATCATCGGGCTTGGCGTGGGCAAGCTCTTTAACCCTGGTTTGGGGCTAGAACTCATCACCGACACCGCAAGCGAAGGCAAAACCGCCGAAGCCCCAAGCATGCTTCAAATCCTGCTTGAAATCGTCCCCACGAACCCAATCGGTGTGATTAGTAGCGGTCAAGTTTTGCCCATGATTTTCTTTTGTTTGATATTTGGCATCGCCCTTGCCTTTGGGCGTGATAGCGATGATGAGAATATCAAAAAAAGCTCGGATACCGTGTTTTATTTTGTGGACGGGGTTAGCCAAGCGATGTTTAAGATTGTCGGCTGGGTCATGCAGTACGCTCCGATTGGCGTGTTTGCGTTGATTTTTATTGTTTTTTCAAAAAATGGGGCAACCGCTTTTGGCTCTTTGGCAAGCGTTACGGCAACTGTTTATGTCGGCTTTATCATGCAAATCCTACTGGTGTACTGCGTGATTTGTGCGTTGATGAAGCTCTCCCCACTTGTCTTTTTGAAAAAAGCTCGCCCTGCCCTTATCACAGGCTTTGTAACCCGCTCATCGGGGGCAACCTTACCTGTATCTATCCAGTCATCGCAAAGCATGGGCGTGCCTAAGAACATTTATAGTTTTGGCTTACCTGTCGGCTCGACGATGAACATGGACGGCACGACTGTCTATCTTGGCGTGTGTGCGATTTTTATCGCCAATGCGGTGGGTGTACCGCTTGACGGCTCGCAAATGCTGACCATCACGATGACTGCCGTGCTTGGGGCGATTGGGACAGCAGGTGTGCCAGGGGCAGGGGCAATTATGCTACTTATGGTGCTAGAATCCATTGGCTTGCCTGTGGAAGCTGGCTCGGCGGTGGCGATTGCCTATGGCATGATTTTGGGCGTTGATGCCTTGCTTGATATGGGACGCACCGCCCTAAACGTTGGGGGCGATATCGCAGGGGTGGTAACTGTCGCCAAACAAGAAAATACGTTGGATAAAGAAGTGTGGGATTCTTGATTGTTGATATTTGAAAATCAAAAAAACAGCACAACCGAAATTGTGCTGTTTTTTGTTGCCTTATTAATGAATTAGAACTTGCTGGTAAAGCTTAGACCTACCTGAGAAGCATCTGAATCGCCACTACCTGTGTAGCTGTAGTTTAGACCCACTTGGCTGTTTGGTGTCACATTATAGTTAGCACCAACCTTGGCTGACCATTTGGTTTTGTCAGTATCCCAAGTGCCATACTGTACATCTGTCGCTGTACCAACATAGCGAGTGTCTAGGTTGGTGTCACGGCTAACAGCGTGAGCTACTTGCACACCACCAGTAAGCTGTAGAGCAGGTGTTGCTTGGAACACCATATCAGCACCCACACCTACCTGAGTTTGTTTTGCTTCGATGTCGTTAACAATGTTAAGACCGTCATTGAAGCTACCACCGTTTTTGTACTGCTGATGGTTAACAAAGGCATAAGGTTGTACACTCACGCCTGTACCGATACAGACACGGAAATCAAAATACAATTTATAAAAATTACTTTAAATAAAGTAATTAGCCCAGCACATCCATTAATTATTTTAAAACACTCCTTGATAATAGATTAAAAATTCAAATAGCCAACACTCAACTCCTTACAAAGCTTTAACACAAAAATAATAAAAAACCTTTAACCCTATTAGTATTTATGATATATTTCCTGGATTACTTTAATTTTATCAATCAAAACTCACAGCCAAAAAAGAGACAATAACCATGCCGATAAGTCGAGTAAAATCTTTTTTTGAGTTGGAAGCTGCGGGCGGTATTGTGCTTGCCTTTGCTGCTTTACTTGCGATGATCGTCGCCAACTCACCTTTATCTGAACTATATAATGCATTTATTCATGCGCCGGTTGTCATTCAGATTGGTGATTTTGAAATCGCCAAAGACGCTCACCACTGGATTAATGACGGCTTAATGGCAGTATTTTTCTTTTTAGTTGGTCTTGAGTTAAAACGTGAAGCGCTCATCGGCGAGCTGTCGGACATCAAACAAATCATACTCCCCGCCTTGTGCGCGATGGGTGGCATGATGGCGCCTGCCTTGGTATATTTTGGGCTTAATCATGGCGATGCAGAAGCCATGAAAGGCTGGGCAATCCCTACCGCCACCGACATCGCCTTTGCCATTGGTGTGCTTAGCTTATTGGGTAATAAAGTACCCAATGCGCTTAAGGTATTCTTGGTTTCTATTGCGATTTTTGACGACTTGGGCGCGATCATCATTATTGCACTATTTTATACTTCTGAATTATCACTCTTCTCTCTAGCGGTCGCCGCGGTTTGTTTGCCATTCTTATTCTTATTAAACCGTCTAAATGTCGTCCGCTTAACCCCTTACATTCTCATCGGCGTTATCCTATGGGTAGCGATGTTAAAATCAGGCGTACATGCCACATTGGCAGGTGTGTTATTGGCGTTCTTTATCCCACTTCGCAACAATAAAGACCCTGAGCATTCACCGTTAGAAGAGCTAGAACACGACTTACATAACACGGTTGCTTTTGGTATTTTGCCACTATTCGCCTTTGCCAACGCTGGTATCTCGTTAGCTGGTACGAACATGGGCGAACTGATGCACGGCGTACCCCTAGGGATTGCATTGGGCTTATTTATTGGTAAACAAATCGGCGTCATGCTTCCTGTGTTTATTGTGCTTAAGCTAGGGCTGGCGGCACTGCCTAGCGGCACGAACATTAAACAAATCTATGGCGTATCTATGCTGTGCGGCATTGGTTTTACCATGTCGTTATTCATCTCAGGTCTAGCATTCGGTGGCATTCCAGACGATTACGACCCACGTCTGGGTATCATCCTAGGATCACTTATCTCTGGCGTTGTGGGCTATCTCATCCTGCGTGCCAACATTAAAGACGCCGATCATCCAACACTGGTTAAAGATGACGGCATGTACCTAGGCACAGGCGAACCAAAGTAAACAATACAACCATTAAAAAAGCGAGCCAAAAGGCTCGCTTTTTTATACCATCAAATATCATCATGCGCATGATAAACTAAAGACACGACCTGAGAACCTCGCTCAACTTTTTATAAGATATTTCCTACTTTGCCCAATTCTAATATCTTTCTTTAATTACAATTTTATGGGTAAAATTTTTCACATCACTCATACAATTTTCCCTGTACGCGTTACATCATGTCTGAATTTTTGGATAGAATAAATTAAGGTCTTAAGACTTCATTAGTATTTAGAATTAGTATTTAGGCCTAAAATCAAAATATATTTTACTTCTTATCATTCGGGGAAACTATCATGAATCAACTACTGATCGTAAGCGGTATCGTCTCTGCCATGGTTATGACAGGTTGTGCAACCAACAACACTTAAGCCGTCGATGGCCATCCACACAGCGAAATGCATGACGCTCATAAAGGCATGAAAGGCCATCACAAGCATGGTGGCAAGCACCACAAGCATAAAGATGGCAAGCGCAAAGGTAATTTGCAAGCCTATCAATGTGAGTCAGACGCAGCCGTTATGGTGCATCAGCTGCCTAAACAAGATAAAGCATTGCTAAAAGTTAATACACCCTCTTGGAATCTAAACAACACTCGTCTTGAGATGATAGCAGCAACCACAGGTTCAGGTAAGCGTTTCGTGAACGAAACCAATCCTACTTCAAAATACGAATGGCCCCAAAAAGGCGACATGGGCGTTCTATCTGTTACCATCAACGACAAAATTCACTCTCTAAACTGTGAAAAAACAGAGTTTCCGCTACAACCTCACGGCAAACACCCAAAAAGACGTACCCGAACAGACGGCTCAACCTGCCGATCAAGCATCTTAATTGGCATCAATCCCCAAATAAACAAAAGACGCAAAATCATTGCGTCTTTTGTTTATTCTAAATTTAAAACCCTACTGCGCTTTGGTCTTGCATTTCACTGGCGATTGACTGATCTTTTCCCTGTATCAAATCCCCCTTAGTATAGCCATCTGCCGCACCCTCATCTCTATCAAGTTCGTCACTTAGCGGGTACAACTTTGGCAAATCAAGCAGCTGCTTGACGAACGCATATTTTAAAGTCTCACGACTACCAAGGTATCTCTGATAGAAGCTAGAATTAAGCAGTCCCGCCCCACCCTGTCCGATCGCCCAAATACTCGCCATATAATCTCGTACGGTCATGGCACTCTGCTGTTCATTCAGATAGGTCTCTGCAATCTCAAGCATACATTTCATTCGCTCGCGTCGGATTTGGTACAATTCTGCAAAAATCTTATTCAGCCCGGATGATGTGCTGGCAAGTCGCTCCTCGATGTGATTAAACAGCATTGCACGCTGCGGCAGCCTTAATTGCTGAAGTACCATCCGCGCAACACCCGCACCCGCACCATCGGCGGTCTTGTTCATCATAAATAATTTATACTCATGATGAATTAAGATTCTAAGCAAAAGCTCATCCTTACTGGCGAAGTGCTTATAAAGCGTCCCTTTCGCCAAATCAAGATGCTGCGCAAGACTGTCTAACGTCAAATCGCCCTCTCCTGACTCCAAAATCAGCTGTTCAGCGGTCTGTAAAATCTTAGATTCTCTTATTTCAAATAATTCTTTACGGCTTGACATAGTTATCCTTAGAGGCTTTTAGCACTTGCCAAAAATCTCAAATTCAGGCAAACTGTGCAAATCTTCATGCAAAAATTAAGAAAATTATAACAAACAGCCCCACCGAAAACAGCATTTTTTCTTGTCAAATTAGTAAAATTTGTCGGAAAAAAAACCCAAAATTTACTGCAATCAACTCAAAATCTGCACAGACAAACAGGGTATAAAAATAGTTACAAAGTTTTAATAAATTTGCGTGAATAAATGTTCACTTTTGAATTTTTTTAAGCTACAATAGGTTTCATAAGAATATCAACGCTTTAACTACTTTATTATTTAAATAAGAACGCCTAGATTCATCTAGTTCATTGACTTATTTTTGACCAACAGGAAACCGACATGAGTGTCGAAAGAAACCCTCAAGCCTTTGAAAATGCGCCCATTAACTGGGTGCCCGCCATCGTGCTACTTTCTACGCCATTACTTGCCATCGTACTTGTACCTTGGTATCTGTGGACGCATGGCGTTAACCCTGCTGTCTGGACTGCCTTTGCGTTTTTTATGGCGTGGACAGGCCTATCTATCACGGCAGGCTATCACCGTTTATGGGCGCATAAGTCCTACGAAGCTCATCCGATCATCAAATACTTCTTGCTGCTCGGCGCAACGTTGGCCGTGCAGAGCTCAGCATTTGATTGGTGCTCTGGACACCGTACGCATCACCGTCATGTCGATGACGAATATGATGACCCGTACTCTGCCAAGCGTGGTTTTTGGTTTAGTCACATGGACTGGATGCTACACAAATATCCAAGCGGTCAATACGACTACAAGAACATCCCGGATCTAAAAAAAGACAAAGTGCTACAACTACAGCATAAATACTATGGCATTTGGGTCATTGTGACCAACGTCGTGGTTGTTGGTTTAGCGGGTCTTTTGACGGGTGATATGCTGGGTACGTTCCTAATCGCAGGTCTGCTGCGCATGGTACTAACACATCATTTCACGTTCTTTATTAACTCGCTGTGCCACATGTTCGGCACTCGCCCATATACTGACGAGAACACCGCACGCGACAACCCAATCCTTGCGATCTTTACTTGGGGTGAAGGCTATCACAACTACCATCACTATTTCCAATACGACTATCGCAATGGCGTTAAATGGTGGCAGTATGACCCAACCAAATGGTTTATCGGCTTACTACATAAAGTCGGTCTTGCCAAAGAACTAAAACGCGTTGATGACGTTACCATCAAGCACGCTGAAGTTACCATGCAGTTTAAACGTGCGCAAGAGCGCATTGCCAAAGGCGAAGAGATGACTTTAGATGAGCGTTTCATGGCATTCAAAGACCGCATCAGCGCAGAATACGAAGCATTCACTCAGACGGTAGAAGAATGGCACACCCTAAAGGCTAAATCAGTCGAATTAAAGCGTACCGAGTTCGCCAATCGCCTACATGAAGCCGATGAGAAGCTAAAAGAACAATTCGCCCAAGTCGAGGCTAAGATTCTAGTGCACGGTGAACGCATCAAAAATGCTTACCTACAGCTAAAAGGTAAATCAACCCAAGGCTAAGCTATAATAAGTTAAGCACTTTTCTCCACACCCTTCGCCATGTTGCGGAGGGTTTTTTTATGCTACAATCTCATCAAACCCCAAAGAAGAAACTCATGAATCATCAGCACAGTTATCTTACCGTCAATCCCAGACTTTATCATAAACAAAACGCACTCCCATTGGACAACCCAAAGCTTGCGCATCTCAATCATGCGCTATACCAGAGCATGAGCGATCTTCCCTTTGATGCGTTGGATTGGCAAAGAATCATTGGCGCAGATAACGATGCATTTCCTGACGAATTTGAACCGCTTGCCATGGTCTATGCAGGACATCAGTTCGGGCAATGGGCAGGCCAGCTTGGAGATGGTCGCGGTTTATTACTCACACAGATCATCGACAAACAAGGCAAGTTAACCGATTTGCATTTAAAAGGCGCAGGCAAGACACCCTTCTCCCGATTCGGAGATGGTCGAGCGATGATTGCCAGTACGGTTCGCGAATATCTGTGCGGTCATGCCTTGTCCAGCCTAGGCATTGCCAGCTCCAATGCGCTTGGTTTTGTGGTGTCAGATACCCTAATCGCTCGCAATCAAATGGGGCGCGCTGCCGCCCTACTGCGCACTAGCGACTGTCATGTGCGACTTGGTCATTTTGAATGGATTGCTGTGTACGCACCCGAACTTTTGGGTGAATTCACTTATCAGATGATGGATATTTATTATCCAGAAGTGAGGAATGACATCAATAAATTCTTGCATACGGTCTGTCAAAACACCGCAAAACTCATCGCAAGCTGGCAGTTGATTGGATTTAGCCATGGCGTCATGAATACGGACAATCTAAATATTACAGGCTCAACATTGGACTTTGGGCCATTTGGCATGATGGAGCGATTCAATCCGACGTGGATTAACAACCACTCTGATCATTATGGGCGTTACACTTATCAGAATCAGCCCACCATCGGGCATTGGAATCTACAAAAGTGGTTGTCTTGTTTTAGCTTACTATCCGTGCAGCACGATGTGATGTTGGCATGTCTAGAAGACTATGAGGCAACCTTCCATCAGCATTATGATAAAGGCATCTGCCAAAAAATTGGTCTGGATTCATCACATGCTGGCGCGATAGACTTGGCATATGAATTTGTTGGCTTGTTAAAGACTTATGAGCTGGATTATACCAACAGTTTTCGCGCATTGATTGGCGTACTATCAGATGATGAGCATCGGTATGAGCGGGGTTTATTTCATCAATTAACCCAAGAGATCAGCACACAAGGCGGAATCGAGAGATGGCAAGATTGGCAAGCACGCTATATCTCCACCATAACGAATGCTCAGCAATCCATCGATCTCATGACAAGAACCAATCCAATCTACATCCTGCGTAACGCCATGGCAGAACGCGCCATTCAAGGCGCCCTGAAAGATGATTTTATAGAAGTATCGAGATTATTTGACTTGCTGGCAAATCCATTTGAATTACAATCCATCGCCATGAACGAGGATATCGCACCCACCGACAGACGTGACATGACGCCAGTTAGCTGTATGTCTTAGAGTAGCTCAGAATAAAAAGAATGAAGATGGGAATATCGTGCTAATCTGACGGCACAAGGCGAATGATGTCCTGAACCGCGATGATGAGCAGCTCATCGCCACTACGTTCAAAGGCATAGACATCGCTTAAGATCCACATGATGGTATCAATGAGCTCGCTGCTACAATCACCGCTCTGTCTGGTAGAATTATCTATCGATAGGCGCTCATTAGAGACGTCATGTGTATTTAAATCCACCAAGATACGCTCGCAATCATCATAGAATTTGCCCTGACCGCGACTAAAATCGTGCAAATCCAAAACCAATTTACTCGTTACAGGCCGATCATTGATGCTGATGACCTGCCATTTTTTTGCGATGAATTGCTCGGTCGCTCTTGTCTTGCCGATGGCAATAGCTGAGCTGGGTGACGCAGAAATGGGCGTGTTGCTTATTTTAGATTCATCGCTACCTCTGGGCGGCTGCTCGCTGCACCCAACGAAAAATAGCACAGATACCAAAAGCACGGCGCTTTTATTTAATCCCTGAGTAGCTAGTAAATCGGTATTATATTTAAATCGCATAAAGCATCGTGTAATTTTACATTCGGCTGGGCTCATACTTTGATTATCAATCACTTTTATGAGTTTAGTATTGCGTATTTTGAGATTAAACACAATGCAAAAAGCAGGTAATTTGGTTGCATTTTTGTAGTTTAGGTATTGGCTGCCAAATTATAGTATAATGAGCGCATTACTTGAACATTCTTTTTATTCACCCTTTAACATCCATTATGTTATAATGGTTCGTTGCGGATTTTCCTGTATCGATCTTTCTTATGACTTATACGTCAGCCAAGATAAGCAGGATTGACAATCATTCCAAGGAATACACATGCTTAGCATCTATCTGCTCATTCCTTTGAGTCTCATGTTGTTCGTGGTGGCGATTTGGGCGATTTGGTACGCCGTCAAATCCAATCAATTTGAAGATCTGGACAATGCGCCAGAGCAGATCATCCTAGACGACAGACAAGAGCGCCGCAAAATCCTAAAAAAAGATTCACGAAAATAACATACCAGCTTTTGCCAGTATGGAGGTAATTATGACAGCTTCATTATTAATCGCAGCGCTTGCCATGGGTTTTTTCGGCTCGCCGCACTGCCTGGGAATGTGTGGTGGCATCGTTGCTGCCTTTGGCATCTCAATGAAGAATCTCACGCCTGCCAAACGAAAAACGCTCATCGCCACTTATCACCTTGGCAGGCTGCTAAGCTACATGGCTCTTGGCGTACTGGCTACGATTGTTGGCAGCACGGTGATTGCGCCATTTTTGACCAATAACGCTTTGCCGCGCATTCTTTTGGGTGGAGCGCTGATTTTTGCAGCGCTGCTCATGCTTGGCGTGCCATTTCTGACTCGTCTTGAGAAATTGGGCTTGGGTCTTTGGAATAAGCTTGCGCCCGTCCGCCAAAAGGTTCTGCCAATTGATAGCATTCCTAAGGCGCTTGGCGCGGGTCTATTATGGGGGCTTCTGCCATGCGGATTAGTCTATGGTGCACTAGTGATGGCGGTTGGTGTATCAGCAGCACAGATTAGCCCACTATCAGGGTCTGCCTTCATGCTGTTTTTTGGACTTGGTACGCTGCCCATGCTTATCGCTACTGACACCATGATCGCATGGCTTCAAAAGACGGTTAGTAAGTTCAACTTACGTAAGTTTAGCGGCGCGCTGATGCTCATCTCTGGTCTGGCTGTTGCATTATCGCCCACCGTCATGCACATGATGCACGGACATGGCTCTCATGATTCTCACGGTCATCATGCACATGGTCACATACATCATGACAATTCTCATGATCATTCGCACATGCAGCATGACCATAGCAATCACAACCATGACCACGGCACTCATCAACATCACAATCATCAAGAATAACCATCATTAAATTTAACAATAAAAAATCCGCTCATCGTTGAGCGGATTTTTTAGGGTTTCTAGATATTATAGGATACCGTAAGCCACCAATGCGTTCGCTACTTGAACAAAGCCTGCGACGTTAGCACCAGTCATGTAGTCCACAGCATCTTTGGTAGTGCCGTATTTCTCAGCAGCTGCTTTTGAATTGTCGTGGATGTTTTTCATGATGTTTTGTAGTTTTTCATCAAGCTCTGCAAAAGTCTTGTATTGACGTACTGAGTTTTGGCTCATTTCTAGGCCAGACACCGCAACACCACCAGCATTCGCAGCTTTACCGGGTGCGTATGCTACGCCATTGTCGCGTACCACATCAATCGCTTCAGCAGTCAATGGCATGTTCGCACCTTCAGCAACGTATTTTACGCCATGCTTAACCAAAGCTTTAGCGTTTTCAGCATCAACTTCGTTTTGGGTAGCGCAAGGTAGAGCTACTTCTGCATCGAACTGCCATGGTTTTTGACCTTCAAGCCATTCGCCGCCAAATTCTTTCACGTAATCTGCCAATGCTTTGCCGTTGGCTTTGTGATCTTTTACCCAGTTGATTTTTTCTTGGGTGAAACCGTCGTGATCAACCAAAGTACCTTTAGAGTCAGAGAAAGTGATTACTTTACCGCCTAGGTGTAGTACTTTTTCGGCAGCGTATTGCGCCACGTTACCTGCACCTGATACTAGAACAGTCTTACCTACTAGGCTGTCGTTGTTCACTTTTAGCATGTTGTCAAGGAAGTAAACCAAGCCATAGCCAGTCGCTTCGGTACGGATCAATGAACCACCGTGACCAACGCCTTTACCAGTCAATACACCTTCAAACTCACGAGTTAGGTTCTTGTACATGGCGAACATGTAGTTCACTTCACGACCGCCAACACCGATGTCACCTGCTGGTACATCCATGTCTTTGCCGATGTTTTTGTGTAGCTCGCGCATGAATGCGTAGCAGAAACGGCGGATTTCAGCTTCTGATTTGCCTTTAGGATCGAAGTCCGAACCACCTTTAGCACCGCCCATAGGTAGGCCAGTTAGTGCGTTTTTGAAAATTTGTTCGAAGCCTAGGAATTTTAGGGTGCCTTCAGTGACAGTTGGATGGAAGCGGATACCGCCTTTGTATGGGCCGATGGCGTTGCTGAATTGAACACGCCAGCCGCGGTTAATCTCTACTTCACCTTTGTCATTTTCCCAGTTTACACGGAAACCGATGATGCGGTCAGGCTCGCACAGACGCTCAAACACGCGATACTCTTCAAACTTAGGATTGTCAGCATACACCTTATCAATGGTCAGCGCAACTTCTTTTACCGCTTGAATGAATTCTGGTTGGTGAGCGTAGTTTTTTTCTACTTTTTCGATGGCAGACTGGATGGTCATGGCAGATTCCTTAGGTTAGGTGGGTTAAAAAAGAATGATATCAATCAATGAAATTAATCATATCAGGTGATATATTCATAAGCAAATACAATATAATAAAAAATGGTCAAAATTGCAAACATTATTCAATATTTTTTATGCATATATTATAAATTATGATATATAACACCCTATCAATCAGTTTTAACAAATATATCCTTTTATGATTTCAATCAGATGACAACCTTCACACAAAAAACATCCCTGATCGTCAGGGGTGTTTACATAAATATTCAATAAATACTCTATCACAGAGATGCGCTTTCAACATGGCTAAATGTCGGCATATCAATGACGGGATTGGTCGCGTGATGGAATAAAGCCTTTTCTAATTCAGGTAAAGCGCTTTGCATCATCGCACCCACCACCATCTGCGGCTCTGATGGCTCAAACCCCATCAATGCCTCACGCTCACCAACACGGCGACGCGCTTGATTAAACGCGCCTGTTAGTGTGGTCTGCTCGCGCATGCTCTCAGAAAAGAACGCACGCCCAAAATAAGTCATGTCAGCATCATTACTACAGCCAAAAGACGCTCTATCGGCACGGCTTGCGGTGATGATGGCTGTGGTCGGACTTGATAAAGCCTGAATGAATGCGCCTGAATAGCAAGACGATACCACAATGACTCGCCAACGAATGCCTGATGCATCCAATGCCCCGCGCAGCCACACGGGGTCGACCGGATCGAGCGTCAATGGCGGATTGGTCATGACCAGATCGCCCAAGATACTGCCCGACTCATCCACCGCACCGTGAGAGCTGAGCGTTAAGAACAGCACATCTTCGTCCACATCCATGCGATTGCCAACCGCCTTTAGCGTCTCAGCCAGACTCGTACGACTGGCGATCGGATATTCATCCCAAGTATGTGCGTTATTAATGAGTGATACGGAGCGATCTTTTGCACCGAATCTGGCATCGAACAGCTGCGCCGCTTGCTCGATTTCACTGGCGAATACATTTTGCTCAGCATAGCCTGCCACACCGACAAAATACCATTCATGTTTGCCTTTGACGCTCTTGGCAACACCATCCAAGCTTTGCCCCAGTAACGCTGATTGTTCATAAAACTGACGCTCAGATAGCGTTGGCGCGACATTATTTACCTTAAAAATCGGCTGGTCAGCGATGTTTCTTTGCCACACGACAAGCAGCAACACCGCACCGCCAATCATCAAAAGACGCTCCCACCACGGCCAATGCAGCTTCTTGGCGAAAATCCACAACAAAGATGCCGTCTGCCACACAAATAAAAACGTGAAAAGACCGGGCAAGATGCCATACAAAAACGACGGTAGCCACCCCTTAATGTCCAGATACTGAATGCCGCTTTGGATAAGCACCAACATGGTATCAGCAGCAAGCCATAAAATCACCGGCACAAAGAGCAGCGAGTAATTCATTGTACGCTTCGCCAAGATGATGCCCGCCACTAAAATAATCACCGGCCATATCAAATAACTGATCAGCCCCCACTCATTAAAATAGCTGCCGCCCTGCGCTGACAAATAAGCAAACAAAATATTCGCACCAAGCGCCGCTAATAAAAAAACCGCAAACTGCCCAAAGGTCGGCTTAACGGATGTAAAAGCGCGAGCATTACCGCCCAGCATTTGCAAGGCGGCTTTGATGTTTGCAATAAAAAAATTGGCAGAGAATTTGGACAAGGATTCGATCTTTGGGGATGATAATGGCAAAGTGAGCTCTTTTTGTTGTTATGTTGTGAACAGTTATTTTCTCAAAATAGCACCCATCGCGCAAGATAAATTTATCAGCCTTTAATTCACATCGGCACTCATCAAACAAAATCTGTGATGGGGAAGTAAAGCATTTAATCAGCATATTGGGTGCACAAGCTCAATATGCTGATTACGATGATATAGATGGAATTATATTAGCCGTCACGCACTGGTGAAGTTTAAGGTCTGCATGTCCCATCTTGGTACACACGTTACAGACAAATCATCGCTCTGACCCGCCTGCAATCGACAAAATCCCGCATGGGCTATCATCGCACCATTATCCGTGCACAGCTCTTTTGGGGCGTAGTGTACTTTGGCGTTTAGCTTGGCAAGTTCACGTCCCAAACTCTCTCTAAGCTCAGTATTGGCAGAGACACCGCCGGCAATGACGAGTCGCTTTAGGCCTGTTTGCTTGAGCGCGCGAACGCATTTTTTGACCAAAGTATCCACAACCGCATGCTGGAAACTCGCTGCGATATTGGCACGCACCACAGGATCTGAATCAGAATTCGGCGTATCTTTGATAAGATTATGCACGGCTGTCTTCATGCCACTAAAAGAAAAATCAAGCCCTTTGTGCAGCATTGGGCGCGGCAGTTGATAGGCGTTCTTATCGCCACCCTCAGCCAAAAGTGCAACGTTCGGCCCACCTGGATAAGGCAGATTTAGCATCTTAGCCGCTTTATCAAAGCACTCACCCGCCGCATCATCGATGGACTCGCCTAATATTTCGTATTGTCCAACAGCATCGGCACGCACCAGCATCGTATGCCCGCCCGACACAAGCAAACACACGAAAGGAAATGCCACATCCTCGCCCAATAAAGGCGCAAGCAGATGCCCTTCCATGTGATGCACACCGATGGCAGGCACGCCAAGCCCATAAGCCAAAGTACGACCAAACAGCGCGCCCGTCATCAGCGCACCGATCAGCCCCGGCCCTTTGGTATAAGCCACCGCATCGATGTCAGATTTCTCAATGCCTGCCTCATGAAGCAGCTCATTCAACAACGGAACCAGCTTACGGATATGATCGCGGCTGGCAAGCTCGGGCACAACCCCACCATAAGTGGCGTGCAGCTCGATTTGACTGTATAGCGCCTGTGCAAGCACCCCGCCACGACCGTCATTCATCTGACTGTCATAGATGGCAAGCCCTGTCTCATCACAGGAAGTCTCTAAACCTAATACTTTCATAAGTCTCTTTGTTTTACAATTTTGATTATTATAGCATTTTTCTGGATGATTTTTGATAACAGCGAAATAAACAAAACCACCCAAAAGGCGGCTTATTTATCAAGAAATAACTATTGGCAAACAGCGCGAACGATGTCTTCTGTCATCGGCGTCTGACCCCAATTCGGTGATTGGCTAAAATCCGATTGTAATTTGTTTTGGCAATCTACCAAGATCGGTGCATGATGTGCCGCCATTCGCCGTTCAAAAAAATACAGGTTCGCACGCTTAATGTTGCCAGCTTCGGCGTTCTCGCTAGGCTCGACCGCAACGAAGTGTAAGATTGGCGCGCGAAAATATGACCATGGCTTATAAAATGCAGGATCGGCATGGGTTGCCACCACACTCACACCATCAGGCAGACGGCTCCTGGTATGATCGAACCAAGTATATTCGCTATAAATCTGAAAACCAAGCATGCCAAGTCCAGCCGCAGCAGGCACAATCCAACGTGGTAGCTTTTTAAATAGCAACCTAAAAGACAGCGCAATCCCTGCCGCCATAAACCCTGCCAAAATGGTCGCAATCAATTCCCAAAACATTCAACAATCCTTTTGTGATAATCATTAAACAAAATCAGGCTAACTATATCATAAAGACATCGCATTTTATAGTTAAATTTCGCATTTCATTCATATAAATTTCTTTTATTATCAATTACTTAAAAATAAAAAATGCAGACACTAGGTCTGCATTTTTGTTAGATTGACGATTAGTGATCGATTGCTGCGCCTGCGCCCTTTGGATAGCGTACGCTTTCAACCAGATCTTGGATCTCTTGTGGTGGTGGCGCAGTCATGTAAGATACTGCAAATGCTACCACAAAGTTGATCAGAGCACCGATCGGACCGAAGCCTAGTGGGCTAATACCCATGATCCAGCCTGATGCGTCATCAGCAAGCATGTTCGTACCTGGGATGAAGAACCAGCCTTTGAACAAGAAGATGTACACACAAGTTACGATCAAGCCTGCAAGCATACCAGCTACCGCGCCTTTGTTGTTGATGCGTTTTGAGAAGATACCCATCATCAAGGCAGGGAACAGAGACGAACCTGCGATACCGAATGCCAGGGCGACTGTCTGTGCAGCGAAACCAGGAGGGTTCATGCCAAGCCAAGTTGCAATGGTGATCGCGACAATCATCGAAACACGAGCCGCTGTCAATTCACCTTTATCAGAGATCTCAGGTTTCAAGATTTTCTTGATCAAGTCATGCGAGATGGCTGATGAGATGGCCAGTAGCAAGCCTGCAGCGGTAGATAGTGCTGCCGCGATACCACCTGCAGCGATCAGACCAATAACCCAAGGTGGCAGGTTGGCAATCTCAGGGTTAGCTAAGACCATGATGTCATTGTTTACATCCAGTTCGTTGCCTTGTAGGCCTTTTTGAGCAGCGGCAGCGTTGAACGCTTCGTCTTTTGACTTGTCATTGTAGTAGTTGATCTTACCATCACCGTTTTTGTCTTCGAATTTTAGAAGGCCAGTTTGTTCCCAGTTCTTCATCCATTCTGGACGTGCTTCATAATCAATCGGTGCAGAAGTTGTGCCATTTGGATACACAGTCTCAACCAGGTTCATGCGAGACATCGTACCTACTGCAGGTGCTGCAGTGTATAGCAATGCGATGAATACCAGTGTCCAACCTGCTGATGAACGCGCATCAGATACCTTATTAACCGTGAAGAAGCGGATGATAACGTGAGGCAGACCTGCAGTACCAATCATTAGCGACAAGGTTAATAAGAACATGTTTAGCTTATCAGGAACATCAGCAGTATAAGCTGCAAACCCCAGATCAGTAATCAAGCTATCAAGCTTAGATAGCATGGTTGCGCCACTTTCTAGGTCAGTACCGAACAGGCCTAACTGCGGGATTGGGTTGCCAGTGATGTTCATTGAGATGAAGATTGCAGGAATGATATACGCAATCATCAATACCACATACTGAGCTACCTGAGTATAGGTAATGCCCTTCATGCCGCCAAGTACAGCATAGAACAGTACCACGACTGCTGCGATGATCAGACCTGTATTCTTATCAACTTCCAAAAAGCGAGAGAAAGCCACGCCTGCCCCTGTCATCTGCCCGATAACATAAGTGGTACATGCCAAAATCAAGCACACAACAGCGATCAGACGCGCACTCTTAGAGTAGAATCGATCGCCGATGAAGTCAGGCACGGTGAACTTACCGAACTTACGCAGATAAGGGGCTAGCAATAACGCCAGTAGCACGAAACCACCTGTCCAGCCCATTAGATAAGCAGAAGCAGCATAGCCACCCATGGCGATCATACCCGCCATCGAGATGAATGACGCCGCGCTCATCCAGTCAGCACCTGTAGCCATGCCGTTGACGACAGGGTGAACACCGCCGCCTGCAACGTAGAATTCTTTGGTCGAGCCTGCACGCGCCCAAATCGCGATACCGAAGTACAGCAGGAACGATGCGCCAACAAAAATTAGGTTAATTGCAAATTGACTCATGGCTTACTCCTCCTCTACACCGTATTCTTTATCAAGGCGATTCATGCGCCAAGCATAGAAGAAAATGAGTGCGACAAAGGTAAGAATAGCGCCTTGCTGACCAAAAAATAGTCCAAGGTCTGTACCCATGAAAGTGATGCCCATTAATGCAGGGCGAAGAAGAACGGCGAAACCGAGCGAGCAAACTGCCCACACGATCAAACAACCAATAATAATACGAACGTTGGCTTTCCAGTAGCCAGAGACGTCTTTATCTGTACCATGTAACATGGCGACCTCCTTGTAAATTGCATAAGCAATTTTAAAATACTTCCTTAATAAAATCCTTTTAAGGTTATTACCACTGAATAACACAAAACCCTAAAAAGGTACCGCACTTAAATTTCATTAAGAAAGCAGACCACAATAATAGCTAACTCACTGACAGCCAAAGCTTCGGTGAGTCAGATTCCTATTCAACTTAGCTAGTGTTTTCGCATAATAGCACAATTTTTTGTCATTTCAAGCATTTTTTGGCATAAATTTCAGAAAATTTTTAACCTTTATGAAACATTTTAACAATCCAAACCCTAAAATCGGCATAAATTCCTTTTTTGGGCAAATTATGCTAGGCTAGCATCAGTCTTTTTATCGCCGATGCTCATCATGAATCTTACGCAACTAAACGCTTTTATTCATGTTGCCAATACGGGCAGCATGAGCCAATCCGCCAAGGATTTAGGGCTATCTCAGCCCACCCTATCGCGGCACATCGCACAACTAGAGCAGCTGCTTGATCAGGTGCTGATCGACCGCTATCGTCGCCCGATGATATTGACTCCCGCTGGGGAATTCTTCTATCTGCACGCCCAAAAGAGCGTGGGCGAATTAAATGAGCTGATTGCCCTCACTCAAAACTTCGGTAAATCAAGCAATACCTTAACCATCGGCTTTGTGGCGTCGATACTCTACGGGCTGCTGCCAGAGATCATCAGCAAATTAAAATCCACCCTGTCAAGCCTTGATATTAAGCTCATCGAGGTCAGTTCTAACGATCAGATTAACGCCCTAAAATCAGGCGAGATAGATGTCGGCTTTGGGCGATTCTTATTGCAAGATGACTTTGTTAAGCAGATATTTCTGCGACATGAGCCTTGGGCGGTCGCCCTACCCATTCAGCATAGGTTTGCCAATAGTAGTAGCATCTCTTTAAGAGAACTCATTGATGAGACACTAATTTTATACCACCGTAAGCCGATGATACTTGGCTCGGGCGAACACAGCGACCCCCTGCTTCATCTGTTCTATGAACGCAATCTAACCCCGCTACACATTAACAAAGCGCGTGACATTCAAATCGCGCTTGGCTTGGTATCAGCTGGCGAAGGCGTCACTTTAGTACCAAAAAGCTTGACCACCGTGCGCACCGAACAGATTCAATACCTGTCCTTATCCCCTGATAATATCACCTCGCCCATCTACCTAAATACCCTAACCGACACCACTAACCCGAACTTAAAAGCCCTTCTGCAAGCGACTTATGCCGTGTATCATGATCGACAAATAGAATACACGCCTGCTGACAGTATTGATAAATTGTAACAAATTATGTCAAAAATCCCATTAAACGCGTGCATCATGCGCTTAATTCATGCAAAATCTCAATAAAAGTAAGCGATTATTATGTAAAAAATGGCTTTTATTATGCAATAATTTAATAATGATAATATTTATAATAAATTAATGTAGATAATTTAATTAAAATAAGTAAAGACAGTGCGTAAAATTATCGCTATACTAAATCCAGATTCAATTTTTTAACTCACAGCCAGTTTACTTTTGTTTTACTGTTTTAAGGACAATCGCCATGAGTCACCCATCTGCAGGCTTGCGTTTTCGCCAAGCCGTCAAAGAATCCAATCCCCTAGCCGTTGTCGGCTGTGTTAATGCTTATTTTGCTCGCCTTGCGACTGCAAGCGGTTTTAAGGCAATTTATCTGTCTGGTGGCGGTGTTGCTGCCTGCGCTAATGGCATCCCCGATCTTGGTATTACCACCATGGAAGATGTGCTGATAGACGCAAGACGCATCACGGATAACGTTGATACTCCCCTACTTGTCGATATTGATGTTGGTTGGGGCGGTACATTTAACATCGCTCGCACCATTCGTAACTTTGAACGCGCTGGTGTAGCAGCCGTGCATATTGAAGATCAGGTCGCCCAAAAGCGCTGCGGACATCGCCCAAATAAAGCCATCGTCAGCAAGGACGAGATGGTCGACAGAATCAAGGCCGCTGTCGATGCACGTGTTGATGAGAATTTTGTCATCATGGCTCGCACCGATGCCTTGGCTGTCGAAGGTCTAGAATCCGCCATTGAACTAGCGGTCGCTTGCGTGGAAGCTGGCGCGGACATGATCTTCCCTGAAGCGATTACGGACTTGGGCATGTATAAGGAATTTAGCCAAGCGGTTGGCGTGCCTGTGCTGGCGAACATCACCGAATTTGGCGCAACGCCACTTTATACCCAAGAAGAGCTTGCCGATCATGGCGTATCGCTCGTACTCTACCCACTCTCATCATTCCGCGCTGCCAGTAAAGCTGCGTTGAATGTCTATCAATCCATCATGGCTGACGGTACACAGGCGAATGTCGTCGATACCATGCAAACCCGCGCTGAGCTTTATGAGTTCTTGGGGTATCATGATTTTGAACAAAAATTAGACGCATTATTTCAAAAATAATCCATCACCGAAAGCCTGCCCGCACCCTGGAGTATAGGGCAGTACGAGCAGGCTTTCATATAAATTCAGCCTAGGCGCGCGATCAATTCGCCAACCCAAGGTGATATTAACAAAATATTCATCGCCCGAATTTTTAAATTATCAAAAATTCTAGCCAACCTGTCGAACAAGGAGTTTATCATGACAGACAATACCCTACCTCAAACCCCCACCTTTAAACCCAAAAAATCAGTCGCTCTATCAGGCGTGCCAGCAGGCAACACCGCCCTATGTACGGTCGGTCGGTCGGGCAATGATTTGAGCTATCGGGGCTATAACATTCTTGACCTTGCCAAGCATTGCGAATTTGAAGAAGTCGCCCACCTACTTATTCATGGTCATCTGCCCAACAAATTTGAGCTTATCGCCTACAAACAAAAACTCAAATCGCTTCGTGGTCTGCCCATTCGTGTCATTGAAGTCTTAGAAAGCTTGCCTGCTCACACACACCCGATGGATGTGATGCGTACAGGCGTATCCATGTTGGGCTGCGTCCACCCTGAGCGTGAAAGTCAGCCTGCATCAGAAGCCAAAGACATCGCCGATAAACTCATTGCTTCTCTTGGCTCCATGCTCCTATATTGGTATCAATACAGCCATAACGGTAAGCGTATCAGTGTGGAGAGCGAAGAAGACTCCATCGGTGGGCATTTCTTGCACCTACTGCACGGCAAGCGTCCATCAGACAGCCACGTCAAAGCCATGCACATCAGCCTAATCCTGTATGCCGAGCATGAGTTTAATGCGTCCACCTTTACCAGCCGTGTCATTGCTGGTACGGGCTCGGACATCTATTCGTGCATCACAGGCTCTATCGGAGCATTAAAAGGTCCTAAGCACGGCGGTGCTAACGAAGTAGCTTATGACATCCAAAAACGCTATCGCAATGCTGATGATGCCGAAGCGGATATTCGTGAGCGTATCGCCAAAAAAGAGATTATCATCGGCTTTGGACACCCTGTCTATACCATCTCTGACCCCCGTAATGTGGTGATTAAACAAGTCGCCAAAGACCTATCGGCAGAGACGGGCGATATGCGTTTGTTTGACATTGCTGAGCGTCTTGAAACCTTAATGTGGGACGAGAAAAAAATGTTCCCTAACCTAGACTGGTTCTCTGCCGTGTCTTATCAAAAAATGGGCGTACCAACAGCAATGTTTACCCCACTGTTTGTGCTGGCTCGCACCGCAGGCTGGGCGGCTCATATCTTAGAACAGCGAGCAGATGGTAAAATCATTCGCCCAAGTGCCAATTATACAGGCCCTGAGAATTTGGCGTTTGTACCGATGAATGAGCGGTAATTAAATAAAACAGGGGCATATTTTTAATTGGGAAAATGTGCCTTTGTTTTTAAGTTTTTTAATGAGGTATTTTTATGAATTTTCACAAAAAAATTGTCTTAATTTTATTCTTATTCCCTAATTTTGCCTTTTCTCAAAATTGGATGCAATTACCAGCAGAATATCCAGATGAAAAAGCAATTTATATTGATACAGACAATATTAAAAAGAGCAATCTAAATCAAGTAATTTATAATTTAAAAAGGGATTACAATAGCCCACAACAATTTGATGAACATCAGCAATACCATTCTCAAATTTTAACCATTAAAGTAAATTGCAAAACTAAAAAAATTGCCGTTTTGCAAGTAAACTTCTACGATAAAAATAATTTAGTCATTTACCAAAATCAAACCAAAAAAGCAGTATGGCAAGACATTGGCAAAGAACCCGCCATCAATACACGCTTTAATTTTGTTTGCAATTATGGCAAATAGCTGTAGGTTGAGTTGGCAATAGCGTAACCCAACTTTAATACGATATTTAATTTGTTGGGTTTCGCAGGCTCAACCCAACCTACGCCCCATTTTAACCCACAACCCCCAAAATTTTTCACAGCCAAAGAAAAGGGAACTTAGCAATGAAAAACTACCGCAAACCCTTAGCCGATACTGCATTAGACTACTTTGATATAGAACAGGCAATTAACGACATTCGCCCCAATGCTTATGAACGCTTGCCCTACACCGCCAAAGTACTTGCCGAACAGCTGGTGCGAAATTGCAATGATGACCCAAAACTCTCCGAGTATTTAGCACAGCTTACCGACAACAAACAAGAACTTGATTTTCCTTGGTATCCTGCACGGGTGGTGTGCCACGACATTTTGGGACAGACCGCCCTTGTGGATTTGGCGGGGCTTCGTGATGCGATTGCCAAAGCAGGGGGCGACCCATCAAAGGTCAATCCTGTGGTACAAACTCAGCTCATCGTGGACCATTCTTTGGCGGTGGAACACGGAGGCGATGACCCTGACGCCTTTGCCAAGAATCGTACCATTGAAGACCGCCGTAATGACGACCGTTTTGACTTTATCAACTGGACAAAAACCGCCTTTCTTAATGTCGATGTTATCCCTGCGGGCAACGGCATTATGCACCAAATCAACCTTGAAAAAATGTCGCCTGTGGTGCAAGCAAAAGACAGCGTCGCTTTCCCTGATACTTGTGTGGGAACAGACAGCCATACGCCACATACCGATGCTTTGGGCGTGATTTCTGTGGGCGTAGGCGGACTTGAAGCCGAATGCGTCATGCTAGGACAACCCTCAATGATGCGTACCCCTGACATCATCGGTGTGCATTTAACAGGTAAACGCGGGGCGGGGATTACGGCAACTGATATTGTATTGTCTTTGACCAAGTTTTTGCGAGAGCAAAAAGTCGTTGGTGCATTCTTGGAATTTTTTGGCGAAGGGGCAAATTCGCTTAGTGTGGGCGACCGCGCCACCATTTCTAATATGACCCCTGAATATGGGGCAACGGCGGCGATGTTTTATATTGACCAAAATACCTTAGATTATCTGATCCTAACAGGGCGAGAAAACGAGCAAGTAAAATTGGTGGAAACTTACGCCAAAACCGTTGGGCTGTGGGCGGATAAAATGGTAAACGCCCAGTATCCACGAGTGTTAGAGTTTGATTTATCACAGGTTACTCGCACCATCGCAGGACCTTCCAATCCGCACGCCAAAGTTGCCACCAGCGAACTAAAAGAGAGAGGCATTGCAGGGGTAGTAGAAAATCACACAGACCGACTAATGCCTGATGGTGCAGTGATTATTGCTGCCATCACCAGTTGTACCAATACCTCAAACCCAAAAAATACCGTTGCAGCAGGACTTTTGGCAAAAAAAGCCAATGAACTTGGTCTAACTCGTAAGCCGTGGGTCAAATCGTCTTTTGCCCCCGGCTCAAAAGTTGCCAAGCTCTACCTAGAAGAAGCAGGGCTACTGCCCGAACTTGAAAAATTAGGCTTTGGCATTGTTGCCTATGCTTGCACGACTTGTAATGGAATGAGTGGGGCTTTGCGACCAGAAATTGAACAAGAAATCGTGGAGCGAGACCTATACGCCACGGCGGTGCTGTCTGGTAATCGTAATTTTGATGGACGCATTCACCCACAAGCAAAACAGGCATTTTTGGCAAGTCCGCCACTGGTTGTGGCGTATGCGATTGCTGGGACGATTCGCTTTGACATTGAAAATGATGTCTTGGGCTTCTATAACGACAAGCCGATTTACCTAAAAGACATTTATCCATCAGATGATGAAATTGACAAGATTGTCGCCAAGTGCGTAAAACCAGAGCAATTTAAAGAAATCTACATTCCAATGTTTGATTTGGATAAATCTGACAAGGCAAGCAATCCTTTATATGATTGGCGTGAAAAGTCCACCTATATCCGCCGTCCACCCTATTGGGAGGGAGCATTGGCAAAAGAATGTGAACTTAAAAACTTACGACCGCTTGCCATTTTGCCTGATAATATTACCACCGACCATTTATCGCCCTCTAATGCCATTGTCAAAAATTCAGCCGCAGGCGAGTACCTTGCCAAAATGGGCGTGCCAGAGGAAGATTTTAACTCTTATGCCACACACCGAGGCGACCATTTGACCGCACAAAGAGCAACTTTGGCAAATCCAAAACTCTTTAATGAAATGGTCAAAAACGCTGACGGCACGGTCAAACAAGGCTCACTGGCACGAGTTGAACCAGATGGCACGGTGATGAGAATGTGGGAGGCGATTGAGACCTATATGAACCGCTCACAGCCTCTCATCATCATTGCAGGGGCGGATTATGGACAAGGGTCAAGTCGGGACTGGGCGGCAAAGGGCGTGCGTTTGGCTGGCGTGGAAGTGATTGTCGCAGAAGGCTTTGAACGCATTCACCGCACCAATTTGGTGGGAATGGGCGTGTTACCACTGCAATTTATAAACGGTCAAAATCGCCATACCCTTAAATTAGATGGTACAGAAATTTATGCGGTACAAGGAGAAATCTCGGCTCGCTGTACTTTAGATTTAATCATTGAACGCAAAAATGGCGATATTGAAAAAGTGCCTGTCTTATGTCGCCTTGATAGTGATAGCGATGTGAGAACTTATAAGGCGGGGGGTGTGCTTAGGGAGTTTGCGAGTAAGTTTTTAGCATAAAATCATCAAAATTTGCATAAAAAACTTGATTTTTTACAATATTTTGATAATATGGAATGCTAAAATATCTATAACTTTAAAAAGCCTTTAAATCATTGAAGTGAATAAAGGCTTTTTATGCCATAAGAGACCAAGTTCCGTATGATAAGTAAAGAAATCCATTTTCAAAATTTCGGTAAAGTTAAAGACGCTCACATTCGTATGCGTCCCTTTACAATGATTACTGGACACAACTCTAGTGGTAAAAGTTTTATCACGAGGGCTTTGTACAGCGTTTTTTATACCTTAAATCAAGATTTAATGGCTAAATTTCTTGTACAAAACATTGATTTTATCATAAAGACTATTGATAAAATTGGTCATAATTTAATAAGAATCACCCAAAAAGATGCTGAGTTATTGGTTGACTTGGAGCAAGATTTTTTTGCCTTAAAGAGATATATAGGAGAAAAATTTGAATCTGTAAGCATCTTTCAAGAAAGGGATATTCTACGCAGTTTTCAGCCACAAATACAAGAATTAATTCAAAAAGTTAATGAATTAAAAAGCTCTTTACAGACAGGTAAAGGCACTAAATTCCAGTCTGTTCAAGAATACCTTGATGAATTAGACTATAATCTTTCTCAGTTAAATCTATCCACTGAATCTTGGGACAGATTTTATGCTGATGAATTGGATAGAGAACTAAGGCTGTCTTTTTTAGGTAATTTTCAAGTTAATTCTCTATCCAAATTAAAGTTTCTTTCCAATGAAAGCAATATTTCTATTGACGAAAGCGTAATTTCTATTAGAAATGATGATTTGATGTGGGAATTAGAGCATTCAATAATATCAGATTTACAAGCATTTCATAATGTTGTTTATTTGGAATCTCCAATATATTTAAAATTGAGAAATACCTTACAAGAGTCAAGATTTCAAAATTTAGGATTCAGCAGAAGGAATGTTTTAAATCAAGTGCCGAAGTATTTTTATGATACAGACAAAATGCTTTCAAATGATTACATTACTGAAAAAATTCCTGATAAAATCATTAGTATTATTCAAAAAATAGATAATGGAATTAATGGTCAATTATCTATAGATAGCAGGAATAACATTGTATTTTATGATTCTGAGTATCCAGATATGGAAATTCCATTTAACCTAGTATCATCAGGTATTTCCAATTTGGGTATTGTTGCACTTTTATTAAAAAAGAATATTTTAACAAAAGGCAGTTTTTTATTCATTGATGAACCAGAGTTAAACTTACATACTGAATGGCAACATTTAATGCTTGAAATTTTGGTGGATTTGAGTTTAGCTGGCGTAAATGTTATGGTGGCAAGCCATAGCCTTGATATGGTTTTACGCCTACAAAATATTGTGGAAAACTATGAAGACCAAGATTCTATTGAAAAGTTATTTGCCCTAAACCGCTTGGCAAAAAATGGTACAACCTTTGAGTCAAAAGGTATTATGCAAGATATTAGAGAGGCTAAGGCGGACTTAGGTAAACCTTATGTTGATTTATTAAAACAAAGGTTGCCGTAATGAGTAAATTAAAATCTTGGAATGACTTTCTAGAACCTATGGAACACGAGATTAAAGATTGTTCCATAGTTTTGGGTGTTGGTGCTTGTCGTGTTGATGATTGCAAGGGAAAATTTGACGGTATTAGAACCCATTGCAACATCCGAAATCCTGAAAGCAACCAAAAAGTTAAAACTTGTGATTATTTCTATATTCCAAATGAAAAAACTCTATTTTTATGCGTGGAATTTTCCGATTTATTAGCCCAGAAAAATACAAGAGATGACTCTATTGATAAAATAAAGAGTTTAGATATTATTCGCTCTGAGAAAAAGAGTATTATTAAAAAATTAGATAGTGTATCCCTCATATCAGACGAAATGGCAGATAAAATAGTTAACACAGACTTTATTTTAAGGAAATTATATTCTAGGAAGTATAGTGAATTTATTTGTGATATTCCAAATGAAAATTACTCTAAACATTTTTTGATTGTTTATTATCTACCCAATTCTGATGAAATAGATAGAGCAAGAATGTCTGATTCTCAAAATGATACTTTTCATAATGAAGAAGAAAGACTAAACTCAAAACTAGCTACTCATTTATTTGCTTATATTAATAATAAAATTCATTGGTTGGAAATACGCACTTTTCAGGAAGTTTATTGCAATTAAAGGAATAATCAAAATGCAAACCCCAATCCCAGCCACTTATATGCGTGGTGGCACATCAAAAGGCACATTTTTTAAACTCTCCGATTTGCCCGCATCTTGCCAAGTGGCAGGGCAAGCACGAGACAATTTTTTGCTCCGTGTGGTCGGCAGTCCAGACCCCTACGGCAAGCAGATTGACGGACTGGGCAATGGCTCATCAAGCACTTCCAAAGTCGTCATCATCTCGCCAGCAACGGACGGCACGCACGATGTCAATTATCTGTTTGGGCAGGTGGCGATTGATAAGGCGATGATCGACTGGTCGGGCAACTGTGGCAATCTGACAGCGGCGGTGGGGGCATTTGCCATTACCAATGGCTTGGTGCAGGCAGATAAAATCCCCGATAACGGCATTTGTACGGTCAAGATTTATCAGCAAAATATCGGCAAAACCATCATCGCCTATGTACCTATTGAGAATGGTCAAGTAGTAGAAACAGGCGATTTTGAGCTTGATGGGGTAACTTTTCCAGCCAGTGAAATTAAAATTGAATTTATAGACCCTGTGGACGAGGGCGGAGAGATGCTCCCCACAGGCAATTTAAAGGACACTTTGTCCGTGCCTGATGTGGGCGAGTTTGAAGTTACGATGATTAACGCAGGCATTCCCACGATATTTTTGCACGCAAGCGATTTGGGCTTTACAGGCACAGAAATGCAAGCGGACATCAATTCAAACAGCGAAATCCTAGACAAATTAGAAAAAATCCGTGCTCTCGGAGCAGTCAAAATGGGCTTGATTGATGATGTGGAACAAGCCCAAAGCCGTCAGCACACACCCAAAATCGCTTGGGTTGCACCGCCCACCGACTATGTCGCATCAAGTGGCAAAACGGTTAAAGCCGATGACATAAACCTGTTGGTGCGTGCGATGAGTATGGGACAGCTGCATCACGCTATGATGGGAACGGCAAGCGTGGCAATCGGTACGGCAGGGACGATTGTGGGGACGATTGTTAATGAGGTGGCAGGTGGCAAGGCATTGACAGAAGTCTGTTTTGGACACCCGTCAGGCACGCTCACGGTGGGTGGACAATCCGAATGCGTGGGTGGTAAATGGGTTGCTCGTAAAGTGTCTATGAGTCGCAGTGCAAGACGACTGATGGTGGGGCAAGTGTTTGTGCCTGAGGATAGTTTTTAACGCCCTACTCTCTCATATCATAAACAAACCCCTGCATGATACAGGGGTTTGTTTATGCTTAATTAAAATCCGCGCGCTTTAGGTGTTGCGGTGTAGAAAATCTGGAACGCGCTGTTCGCACCTGTTGTGACTTTTTTGGCGTCGATGGTCGCTGTCGCCACAAAGTCAATACCGTCACCAGCATTCTCTCCTGATGCGAAGTTTGGTAGCGTCAGAGAGCGGATGGTGACTTTTTTATCATTAACTGCCACGTCTGGCTTGGTAAGCTTCTGACCGTGATCTTTAAAGACTGTCCCTTCTGTCAATGGTGCATAAAATCATCATAAATAATGTCCAGATCCAACAATACAGCAGCATCTAGCGCCGCTTTGCCGTTCACGACAGGAATGCCAATCAAAGCCTTGCTGCCGCGATGCACCATGTTGTTATCGATGATTCTGCCATCTTGTAGAGTGCGCGCTTCGGCGGCGATGGATGTAGTGCGATTCATAACCATAATCTTATAACCAGCAACTACCTTATCTGCCTTACCATCAAAAATATCCGCCACCAATTCAGGTGCATCACCCTTCGCATTCACAAGCAGGCACGCTGATGTCTCGCGGATCGGATAGATGGCATCGTCAATCTGCATCTCGCGCTCGTTGGCATACTTTGAATGCGTGCTGTCAATGCCGCTGTGAACGACAGTAACAGGCTTGACGGCTGTGATGTCTGCTGCTTTTACATTATTGCAGCCTGTCATCACTAATGCTGCGGTCATCGCTGTCGCCAAACCAGCCAACTTCATAGAGTTCTTCATGGATTCGTCCTTTTGTTGAGTGCTGGTTTTATGACGCCCTGTCATGATACATGGCTAGATTGCGTCAAGGGTGTGACGATTTGTTAAGATTATATATCAAATAATAACTATTATCAAAATCAATTGTAAAAGTTTAACCCTTTTTATTGCATTCATCACAGACAAACGCCACTGATTGTTCTTGCGATTCTGCTCACGGCGAAATTGATTAAAGATAAGATTTTAATTATTATGAAGAATCCCGATACAGCCAGCTGATTTATTTACCTTCCTAATGGCATTTTAGATTCATGGTTCGCCCAAGATATTTTAAATAATTATATAAAAATCAGTTATTTATATTAAATTTTACTTAGTATAATTTTGGTAACATACGAACACAATGCTGGCATTTTTGTGATAACGTGGTAAAATGGTAAATTACATGAAGAACGTGCCTACCAGTTAGGACAAGCTATCGTAGGACAAGCTATCGCACCCAAACCATATAAAGAATGCTATGACCGAAACCACCCAAAACAAGACCGTAAGCGCCTCGATACTATCTGTGATCCTGCGCTGTTTGGTTGCCATTATTGCCTTATTATTGATTTTGGTGCTCGCCTTTCCGATTGGATTTTATGGTATGGCGATGTATCTTGAGCCGACCCTACCTGACGTCAAGAACATCGATAATAACAAATTTGAGATGCCGCTGCAGATTTATACCGCAGACAATCAGCTCATCGGTCAGTACGGCAACCGCTTTGCCATTCCCGTAACTTATGATCAGATTCCCAAAAAAATGATCGGCGCATTCTTATCAGCAGAAGATTCTAGTTTTTTTGAGCATAGTGGCATCAGCGTTAAAGGCATCGGTCGCGCCATGACCGAGATCGTAACCAATGACGACATCCAAACTGGTGGCTCAACCATTACCATGCAGGTTGCCAAGAACTACTTTTTGAGCTCTGAGCGCACACTTGATCGTAAGCTTACCGAGATGTTCATCGCCCGCAAAATCGAAAAAGAAATGACCAAGGATGAAATCTTAACACTATACGTGAACAAGATTTATCTGGGCGAAGGTGCTTATGGTATCGCGGCGGCGGCGCGTCGTTATTTTAGTAAGACGCTAGATAAGCTTACCGTGGCTGAGATGGCGATGATTGCAGGTCTACCAAAAGCCCCTTCTGCCTACAACCCTGTCGTAAATCCTGAGCGTGCCCTAACCCGACGTAACTGGATCATCGGTCGCCTGCTAAAAGAAGGTCACATCAGTCAAGCTGAGCATGACGAAGCGATCAATGCACCGATCGGGCTTAATATCTACCAAGAAAAGCTCGACATGAACATGCCATATCTGGCAGAGATGGCACGAAGCACCTTGGTTGACAAATACGGCGAGCAAGTCATTGACAGCGGTTGGCGCGTACAATTAACCGTCCATAGTAGAGAGCAGATCGCTGCTGAGAATGCCCTAATATCAGGCCTAAAAAGCTATACTGCGCGCCACGGCTGGCGCGGCGTGGAAGCCGAATCTGGCGACCTAAGCAAGCTCAAGAACTACGATAACATGTATCCTGCCGAAGTTACCAAGGTTAATACCAGTAGCTTTGAAGCAAAATTACAATCAGGCGACACCATCACCATTCCTTGGTCGGGCATGAGCTGGGCGCGTCGCTATTACAGCGAAAACCGCGTGGGTGGCGGGTTTAGTAACGCTCATCAGATAGTAAAAGTTGGCAACATCGTTCGCGTCTCACCACTCAACGAACAAAAAACCGCTTGGCGCATGGTGCAAGTACCCTCTGTTCAAGGTGCGTTGGTGTCGGTTCATCCTGACAATGGCGCGATTCGCGCGCTTGTGGGTGGTTTTAACTTTAACCACAGTAAATTCAACCGCGCCACTCAAGGCTATCGTCAGCCAGGCTCCATCATCAAGCCACTCATCTATGCGGCCGCACTGGAGTCGGGTAAATACACCCCGGACAGTCTCGTCTCTGATGCCGCGATTCGTGTGGGAGGATGGCAGCCGAAGAACGCTGACGGCAGATACACAGGCGACATGACTGTCCGCCGTGCTCTGGCGCTGTCGCGTAACACACCTTCAATTCGCCTACTACGCTCAACAGGCATTGACAATGCGCGCCAAACTCTAGATATGTTTGGACTAGAGAAAGAACGCCTACCTGCAACACTTGCACTCGCTCTGGGCGCTGCTGATGCCACACCACTACAGATGGCGATAGGCTTTGCTGCCTTGATTAACGGCGGCTACCGCGTTCAACCTTATTTTATTGAACGTATTTATGACTTTAATAATCAGGCGATTTTCCAAGCCAATCCTGTACAGGCGTGCGCGCTTTGCTTTAATGAAGATCTGAGTAAATTAAACGAAAATCTTGCCAAATCATACGCTGAACAAACAGACACCAAAACTGATGAATCAAAATCAAACGCTAAGCAAGACACTCCAGCTGACAGCACTCTAAATGCGACCGCAGAGCATGACCGCCTAAAACCTGCCGCGCCTGCCAGCTATGTCAGCGCCGCACAGGCACCGCGTGTCATCAGCCAAAAGACCTCTCATGCGATGGCAGGCATGCTACGTGAAGTCATCACAAGCGGTACAGCGCGTAAGGCATTGGCACTTGGTCGTTCGGATGTAGGCGGTAAGACAGGTACGACCAACCAAGCCAAAGATGCTTGGTTCGCAGGCGTGCATCCTACCAGCGCGACCATTGTTTGGGTGGGCTTTGATAACCCTGCACCGCTGGGCGCCAAAGAATACGGTGGCGTGGCTGCGTTGCCGATTTGGGTGAATTTTAGCCGTCATCAGCTGCGTGGCACACCTGTGAGATGGGTATCTGCTGAAGACCGCTCCAAAGTTGTCAAATCAGAGCAGTAAGTCATCAGCATCACCGATGACAACCAAACCCAAAAACCTGCCGCGAATTAACCCAATAAAAAAGAGATGAATCACTTCATCTCTTTTTGTTTTTAACATATTAATCTTCTAGTATCCACGCATAGCCTGCTTTATAATCAGGAAACGTCAGCCAATCTCTAGGCACATTGGATAAGATGCGTTTGCCCGTTGTTGGAGCGTCGATGACGGCTGGCGGAGCAATATCAAGCGCTTGGCAAATAAACACCATCACATACAAGCTACTCACAGGCAAAAGGTCTGTCACAAGATACATGCTCTTCGGTGCGTCACATGTCATGATGCGCGCCAGTATCGCCATCAGATCGATATCCATGATTCGATTTGTGTAATGCTCGCTTGGCGCACCATTAACGTGAGCCTTTTTGGCAAGCTCAATCATGCGCCGCCTTGATTTGCCATAGATGCCACTGGGGCGTACGATGACTGATTTATCAACATAGGCGTTCTTTATTACTCGCTCAGCATCATATAACACCTGCGCGGTGGACGAAGCCGGCTTGGCTGGTGAGTACTCATCGACCCACTCTCCTGCGTTCTCGCCATAGACAGACGTGGATGACACGAATAGCACCTGTTGAATGCTGTGCAGTCTATCGGCGATATTAGCAAGCGCCTGACAAATCTGAAGATAACTCTCACGATACGCCTTTAGCCTGTCGGATATCTCTCGATCAGGTGCGATGATAATGGCAATGTGCGTCACCTGATTAAGGTCATCAATCACCCGATCAATCCTACGCGCATCCATCTGTAGATGCCTGACACTATCACACGGATAAGACTTGGCAGTACGCGACATGGTGACGACTGACTCACCCTGTCTGGCAAGCTGGTTCGCTAGCGCATACCCAATGGCGCCCTGACCGATGATTAGGAATTGATTCGCCATGCCTTCATCCTAAAAATAGCGGAAAAACTCAAGGCGAGCCGAATGATCGGTTTGGCTGTGATTTTTTTGGGCGGCTGCTTTTAGTCTTAATGCATGATGACGATCAAAGTCATATTGCGCGCCTAAGCTAATCTCGGGCTGCACATATCCCGATCTTGCTGCGCTGTCTTTATGATACCAATATGGCACACTCAGCTCGCCCATCACCCTAAGATTATCCGCCGCGTGATGGATACAACCTGCTGTTGCACGTACGCCAACGCGATAGCCTTGATTGATGTGACCAAGCTGCGCGCCACCACCGCCCAGAAGATAGCACACCGTATCCGCCATGTCGCCCGTGCCAACTGCCCCGTGACCGATCGTCCATGCCTTGCCTTTTTGGGTGTGCGCATCTAGCACCAGATGAGTGCTGCTATTCGCACTAGAAGCATCTGTCGTACGGCGCAGTCCTAGATATATTTGACTTGCCAGGGCTTTCTTGTCGGTGTTACCATCGGGATAAGCTTTAGCGGTATTGGCAGGATTAAGACTTGTCATCTCAAAGATGGTAAGCTCATGCAGTTTGATTTTATCGTCTTGATAACTCACATCGATAGACGGTAATGTCAGCTGATGGAATTTACGCACGCCAGCCGGATTGTCCAGCGCATCTTGGTAGGCGGTGCGCAAACTAATGTGATAAGCCATTTCATCATCTCGAAACTCATCATAAGAGACTGCTGCACCAATGCGATGACTTGGGCTTGCCTTGGTGGGATTGTTGTTATTAGTCTGTATATTGCCCAGATCAAAATCATCGCCATTATTGATGATGGCTTGTCGCTTGGTGGAATTTGATGCTTGGTAACGCACACGCTCAACCAAACCCTCCTCGCTGAGTAGCTGCGCCACCTTAGCAGGCGTCGTCACCATGCCAAGCTTACCAAACAGCGTCTCATCAGCGCGTACCACATCAACAAGGCGCGCGATCTCGGTAGCACAGTTATCATGCGTCAGATAATACGGACGCTTTAAATCTCTCACCTCCCAGATGTGGCGCATGATTTGATCAACTTCAAGATCGCTTAGATTCAGGCGGTATTCCCACAGGTCGCGTTCGTCTTTAACCAGATAATCATGGGCTTTGACTTGATACGGAAGGATCTCCATCACGCCTTGATATTTACCGATGATTGGCTTGATCGCTGCTGCTAATGCACCATCTGAACTGTCACTTGCCACCGTGTAGTTCATTGCTGTGGCGTGCACGCCCGCCTCATCATCAGCGCGACCATCGATGCGCATGAAAGCATGAGCAAATGCCGAACCGATGTTATTGCCATGCTCTTCGGAGAACACTAACGATAACGCCATCGCATTAATGTCATTCACCCACGCGTGAAAATCAGCACATTTAACATCTGACACCGACACATTAACACCAAGCGCATCAAGCTCATCGCCCAGCCAGCGCGTGCGTGCAGGGAAGCGGCACATCGCCTCATCATCACCGCGTGCCATGGCAGACAGCATCGCGACAAGTTCATCTTTTGGGCTTGATCTGCCTGACTTGGATAAGAAAAACTCATCGTCCGTGATGAGACTGCTGTCTTTTTTTGGGTTTTTTGGTGCATCGGAGAACATGAGCAGTCTGCGCCACAGCACATGCTCTGACAACTGTACTACTTGCTCGTCACTCAATCCATAAGGCAAGGCGTGTTTATTGACTTCCACCGTCTCAGCGATAGGATCAGCTTTGGCATGCACGGCGGTCGCGCCAAGCGTTGCCACAGCGATAGTTAATAAATGATGAGTAAATCGTTTTGCATTCATGATAATTTTGTTAGAATAAACCAATTTGTTTTAGTATATCATCATCATGAATAATTTCACCATAAAAAACGGCATATTAAGCGGTGCAGAATTTATCAGCTCGCCCAATTTTAACGCACGCCCCATTAAGAACGACCAGCCCGAAGTTAGCGGCATCGTCATTCATAACATCAGCCTACCACCCAGTGAATTTGGCAAAACTGACAAGAATGGCATGCATTTTGTCAAAGCTTTTTTTCAAAATCAGCTAAACCCCGATGATCACGACTATTTTAAGAGTATTCACACTCTACAAGTCTCAGCACATCTGTTCATCGAGCGCGATGGTGCGGTGACGCAATTCGTGAATTTCAATGATCGGGCATGGCATGCAGGGCAATCAAGCTACCTTGGACGAGCCAACTGTAATGACTTTACCATCGGCATCGAATTAGAAGGCGATGATTTCTCACCTTTTACCGATATTCAATACGAAGTGCTTGCCAAGATCATCGCAGCGATTCATGTAGCTTACCCTGCTACTTGCAGACACATCATGGGACACAGTGATATTGCACCCGTTCGTAAGACCGACCCAGGTAATTTTTTTGAATGGTCACGGCTTAGACAGATGATTGATGAACAGCCAATATCTTCATAAATTTTCCACACTAAGCACACTCAAATTCTTTATAATACGCATTTTTTATTCTGTGAATCATCATGGCAAAATCTCGTCTGTTCCGCTCTACTTTTATCGTCAGCTCCATGACAATGCTGTCGCGCATCTTAGGATTGGTGCGCGACATGGTATTGATGGGGGTGTTTGGCGCAGGCGGATTGATGGATGCGTTCTTGGTGGCGTTCAAGATTCCTAATTTCTTACGTCGTCTGTTCGCCGAAGGTGCATTCTCTCAGGCCTTTGTTCCCGTCTTATCTGAATATAAAGAAAAACGCACTCTAAATGAAGTACAGATTCTCATCAGCAGAGTCTCTGGCGTATTAAGCTTAATCTTATTGGTGCTGACGGTAGCGGTGATTGCGCTTGCGCCTTTTGTGGTGCAGATTTTCGCCCCTGGTTTTATGAATAATCCCACCAAGTTTGATGCAGCGACTGACTTACTGCGCTTAACCTTTCCTTATCTGCTGTTCATCTCAATGACGGCGTTTTTTGGTAGCATCTTACAAAGCTACGGACGATTCGCCGCACCTGCTTTTGCGCCTGTGCTGTTGAATGTAAGCATGATTATAGGGGCTTTATTATTCGCACCGATGTTCGATAAGCCCATCATGGCATTAGGCTATGCGGTTGCCATCAGTGGCATCTTGCAGCTTGTCATTCAACTGCCCGAGCTTTATCGCCAAAAACTACTGCCTGCGCCCAAAGTTGATTTTAAGCACGAAGGCGTAAAACGCATCTTAAAACTCATGCTACCTGCCATCTTTGGTGTGTCCGTCACTCAGATTAACCTACTGCTAAACACCGTGTTCGCCTCGCTGATGATTGGCGGTTCAGTCTCTTGGCTGTATGCCGCTGAGCGATTGAGCGAGCTGCCGCTTGGACTAATCGGTGTGGCGATTGGAACCGTGATTCTGCCAAGTCTCTCATCAAGCCGTGCCAAGGCGGATGATGCCACCTTCAAAAAAACCCTCGACTGGGCGGCGCGTCTTATCATCCTGGTCGGACTGCCCGCATCCGTAGCGATGTTCATGTTGTCTGATGTACTGATGAATGCGCTGTTCGTACGCGGTGAATTTAGCCAGCACGACGCCTTGATGAGCGGCATCGCCCTAAAAAGCATGGCAGGGGGTATCTTAGGATTCATGCTAATCAAGATCTTCGCGCCTGCTTTCTTTGCTGGTCAAGATACCAAAACTCCGGTCAAGATCGGTATCGTAGCTGTCTTTGCCAACATGATCTTTAGCGTGATATTCATCGGGCTGTTTTATCTGTTCAAATTGCCCTTACATGGCGGTCTTGCACTTGCCACAACAGCAGCGAGCTTCGTTAACGCTGGACTTTTGTATTACTTTTTGCATAAGCACGGCGTCTGGCGCTTTGGCAGTCATTGGCGCAAGATGGGTGCACAGTTTGGCATATCGAGCCTTGCCATGGCGATCGCTCTATATCTCATCCTGCCCTACTATCCAGCCGACGGTGCGCAGTGGCTACGTGTGCTGGTATTACTTGGCATCTGCGCACTTGGCGCGGCAGCCTATGGCGCGGTACTGCTCGGTACAGGCTTTCGCCCAAGACAGCTAAAACACGGCTAGATACTGATTGATTTTTGTACAAAATGTCTAAATTGTTTACAACTTCGTTACATACTTTGGCAGATAACTTGTTATAATTAAAGTCATACTAGATTTAAAAGGCATTTTTAAATCTAGCAAAACCTAACAACAAGGATACTATTATGAGCCTAGCCAAACCTATCAGTCAGCCTACCGCCAAAGACTTCGACCCAACAATCAACCTGGAAAAGGTTCGCGCTGAATGCCAAGAACTTGCCAAATCTCGCGCCAAAATCTCAGCCGGCGTGGCCATCATTCCTGTGCCGTTTTTAGATGTGGCGATTGATGTGGGTATGCTATCAAAGCTACTACCAGAGATTACCAAAAAATTCGGCCTAGAAGAGCCAACCGACCCGCACAGTACCGCCAGTGAGGCAGCGCGCAGACAGACTATCCAAGATCGCATCCTAGCCATCGGCGGACTGGTGGCGACTCGTGGCGTGGTCAACAAAACAATTCAAGGCTTTGGTGGTCGCCTCATCGGCAAACAAGTTGCCAAATATGTGCCTTTGGGCGGACAGATGGTGGCAGCCAGCATCGGCTACATGATTTTCAAAAAAATCGCCTTCGATCATATCGAGCAATGCTACCAAGTGGCCAAAGAAGCTCAATTAAAAGGTCATCAAGTCTAATTAACACACTGAAAAAAGACCGTCATCTGCACGGTCTTTTTGCGCATGGTGCAACTCCTTTAAGCCAAAATCAACATGAAATCTTATAATTTTTAGAATGATTTTTGGTTATATTGTAATGAATAATAACCCTTATCATCCGAAAGTGTCTTTTGCGGATTTTAATGGTAGTTTTTCGATTTTGGCATAATAAAATATGATGTTTTATTTGAGAAAATCAGCCAAACAGGCTAAAATATATGCCACTAATTTGCAAGTGCATGATTCTTGCCCACCTACCAGCCATTTTTAGCCAAGGTAATCCCATGACTTTTGTTGTAACCGATAACTGCGTCCTATGCAAATACACAGACTGCGTGGAAGTCTGCCCTGTTGACTGCTTCTACGAAGGTCCAAATTTTCTAGTCATCAATCCTGATGAGTGCATCGACTGCGCGCTTTGTGAGCCAGAATGCCCTGCCAACGCTATTTTCTCCGAAGATGAGATTCCCGCTGGTCAAGAAGAGTACCTCGCCATTAACGAAGAGTTGTCTCAAGTATGGGCGAACATTACCGAGAAAAAAGACCCATTGCCAGAACACGAAAAATGGGACGGTGTGCCAGGTAAGATTCAATACCTAGAACGCTAATTCTGATCGTATTCACAATCAAGCTCGCTTCCGCGGGCTTTTTTGTTGGCATTTATGGGTCATCATAATGAATATAAATCATCTTAAGATGAGAATATTGATATTTATTCATCAAGACTTTTGAGCATAATATGCCATCTTGTTAGATTTATTAGATATCATGACGCACACTCAGCATACCTCAAACCTAGCCCACGCCATTAACCACACGCCCATGAGTGCCTACCAGTGGCTCATCGTTGCCTTAGCCGTTATCTTAAATATGCTAGACGGCTTTGACGTGCTGGCGATTGCCTTTACCGCCAAAAACATTCAGACCGAGCTTGGGCTAACGGGTGCGGAAATCGGCACGCTCATGAGTGCCGGCTTTATCGGCATGGCGATTGGCTCTATGGGACTTGCCCCTTTGGCAGATAAATTTGACAGATGTCCACTACTTATCATCGCAACCGCCCTATCGGCGGTGGGTGTGCTGATGACGTATTTTTCGCACAGTGTGGAGACTATTGGCTTTTGGCGTGTGATAACAGGGCGGTATTTTGCCATGCACCAACGTCATCGTGAGCGAATACGCCAGCCAAAAATGGCGTGGGCTTGCCATTGCTATTTATGCGTGTGGTTTTGGGGTGGGTGCAATGCTTGGCGGATTGTCGGCGGTCATGCTCCAGGATGAGTTTGGCTTTCGCTCGGTATTTTGACAGGGGCGGTGTTGACGGGGCTGGCACTCGTGGCACTCATCGCCCTATTGCCCGAATCGGTAGATTTCTTAAACCAAAAACAACCTGCCAACGCCCTTACCAAACTCACCAACATCGCCCACAAAATCGGCAAACAAGGCAACTGGCAACTGCCCGCCCAAACCCAATCTACCAAACCCAAAGCCCCTATTAGCCAGCTCTTTGCCAAAGGTCAATTAAAGACCACTCTACTCATTTGGGCAGCGTTCATTGCCGTGATGTCGTCTTTTTATTTTATCAGCTCGTGGACGCCTGCCCTGCTAGAATCATCAGGGCTTGCCAAAGAACAAAGCCAAAAGGTCGGTATGGCAATCAGCATTGGCGGTACGATAGGCTCGCCCATCTTTGGCTTTTTGGTGAGTAAATTTGCCCCAAAATCCACACTCATGGCATTTTTCGTGCTGTCGTCCCTTGTCATTATCGGCTTTGTGTTTAGTCTCACCTTGACGCTCGCCCTTGTTTTTGCCATTTTGGTCGGTAGCCTTGTCAATGGCTGTATCACGGGGCTATACACCATTAACCCCACGCTGTACGCCCCTGAATTTAGAAGTACAGGGGTCGGCACGGCAATCGGCGTGGGACGGATTGGTTCTATCGTCTCGCCCATTTTGGCAGGCAAGCTCTTGGATATGGGCATTGGCAAAGATGATTTGTATCTGGGGGCAAGTGGGTTTATTTTTCTTGCGGTGGTGGCGCTTTATTTTTTAAAGCCGAATGAGCGTTGATTTTTATCTTATTAAATACGAATATATGATATAATCCAGTATTGATTTTACGGAGATACATAAGTTTATGAATAATGAAGAAAATGAGTATTTCAATTTTATTGTTATAGGTTCTGATGAGAATTTTGTGATTGAAAATAATGAAATATCATTATGGATATCAAGATTCTTGGAACATACTATCGATGAAATCAAAGAGTTATTTAATGGCAACTATAAAGAAATTATAAATCGCCTTGCATATATACCTATGAAGGCAATGACTCAAAAGTATATCTTGCTAAAATTGACAAATTTAATGTAAAAGCTAGAAACGTAATATTATCTTTTAAGGATATGCAAGAGCAAGATATAAATTCTTATGATTTATTTGATAATAATAGAAAAATTATACAGGAATGGGAATTATATAGACAGCATTGGGCAATTAAAAAAGGAAATTTATCCACTATTTTAAATGACAATGATAATTCTAGTAATAGTAAAAATATCATAGAAGTAAAACCTATTGGATTTGACACGTCTGTTGTTAGTTCTTTAACTGTTGATAAACAAGAAACTTATATTGACAATGTTCAAGACTTGATAAGTAAACTTCAAAAGAATGAAAGTGGTCAAACGGTTTTTTATCGTGGTCATAGTCAGAAAAAATACAAACTTGAACCGTCATTATTTCCGCCATTATGTAGCACCTGCACAAAACCAACCACAATAAAAGCAGCTCTTTGGCTGCTTTTTTCTTTGATTTTATTGTCTGTCTAATGGATTTAGCTGCTTTCTAAGGTATTTGTCGCCCACTGATAGCGTGTTTCGCCTTTTCTTATTCTTGTTTGGATGACTAAGCCCTGTTGAACTAGTGGTCTTAGTACATTATAAACGGCTTTGCTGTGTCTTTTTTCCTCCGTTGCCGTAAAACCACCGACTTCAGGCGGTGGATATAAGGCAACTCCGCAATCATGCTTACGCACAGAAAGTTGTTTAGTGTGGTGTATTCTGCTGTTCAATGTACTGGCGGATAATCTCAATTGGAGCACCGCCACAACTACCTGCAAAATAGCTAGGCGACCACAACGCACCACCCCATAACTGCCCTTTGATGGACGGATATTCTTTTTTACGCAATAACCGACTAGATACGCCTTTCAAGCTATTTACCAAACTAGAAATAGCCACTTTAGGCGGATAAACCACCAATAAATGCACATGGTCGCATTCACCATCAAACTCAACTAATTGTGCCTCAAACTTTGAACAAACTTCCTCAAAGATAACCTGCATATCGTCTAAAATCTCTTTAGTGAATACCTTTCTGCGGTATTTAGCCACAAAGACCAAATGCACATGAAGATTGTAAACAACATGCCTACCACGTCTTAAATCATTTGACATATAATTAGACCAACTGTAAAATATAAAAATCCAATTATACTTAAACCTATGAAAACACTCAAGCTACGCATACGAGATAAACACACAGACCAACTAAACCACCTAAGCGGTTCGGTTAATTTCGTGTGGAATTACGTCAATGACTTGAGTTACAAGCATCTGCAAAAGACTGGCAAATTCTTTAGTGCTTACGACCTAAACGAATACACCAAAGGTAGCGGTGAGCTGTTAGGCTTGCATAGTCAAACTATTCAAGCGATTAATGAAACCCACGCCAAAAGCCGAAAACAATTCAAAAAGGCTAAATTATCATGGCGAACCAACAATCCAAAATCAAAGCGTAAATCGCTCGGTTGGCTACCCTTTAAACAATCTGCCATTAAACACATCGCTACCCACCAAACAGGCAAAAAAGGATTAAAATCAACCTTACAGCTTAGTTTAGCTAAAGGGCAAAAGCTAATCATTGACCTATGGGACAGCTACAACCTGTCGCTATACCAAATTAACACTCTTGAGATTGTGCAAGACAGCCGCAGTCGTTGGTATGCGTGTATCACCGTTAAAAATTACCCTAAAACCACTTGTGGAACTGGTAGCGTTGGCATAGATTTAGGCTTAAAAGACAGTGCCACTACCTCAAACGGTGACAAGCTACAAATCAAGCAAACTCTTAAATATGCCAAAGCGTTAGCCACAGCCCAACGTGCCAAAAACAAACAGCGTGTCAAGGCAATCCATGCCAAAATTAAAAACACACGCCAAGACCTAATTCATAAATTCACTACCCAATTAGTCAAAGACAACGCCCTAATTGTGGTTGGTGACGTTAAAACCACCCAATTTAACAGCAAAAAAGGCAAACTAGCCAAATCGGTTTACGATGCTAGCTGGTTTGAACTCAAACGACAACTGACCTACAAATGTAAGAATGCAGGTTGTCGCTTAGAAACCGTATCTGAAAAATACACTACCCAAACTTGTTCGTGTTGCGGTCAAATCGACAGCAACAGTCCGAAAGGTAGAGCAGGTTTGCGAATAAGAGAATGGGCTTGTGCGAAGTGTGGCACATGGCATGATAGAGATATCAATGCTAGTAAGAACATTCTTGCGGTCGGCTTGACCGTCTAGCAGTAGGAATCCCCTCGGTTTAGCGAGGGGAGGAAGTCAATGAAGCGATCAGTCATAAAAGTGGCCTGAGTAAAGTTCAATCAACCCAAGCAATTAATAGCGTAATGGAAATCATCACTGAGACGCTTCAGAAAGGCGAAGGTATGGTTTTGGTAGGTTTTGGTACATTTGTTGTAAAAGAATGTGCAGTGCGCTTTGGCCGCAATCCACAAACGGGTGAGTCAATAGAAATTGCAGCTACTAAAGTTGCTAGTTTCAAAGCGGGTAAAGCCTTGAAAGATGCAGTAAATAGCAAACCTGCAAAATCTGCAAAAAAATCTAAGAAATAATTTCTTAGAAATTAGCTAGGCAAAAATAATCAAAAAAGCACCTCAAAAGGGTGCTTTTTTTGGGTTTCTTTTCAGAAATAAATGGCGCTAGTCAAGACAAGCTTACTGCGCAACGTAGATTTGAACTTCTACCCGACGGTTAGGTTGTAGGCAGTCAATTTGCTGTTGCTTTGTACCACTGATTGAGCATTCTTTAACTGGCATATGCTCACCTGCACCTAAAGTGTGTAGGTTTGCTGGTTTAATGCCACTAGATAGTAGATAAGCAGCGATGCTGTCAGCACGTTTTTTAGATAAGTTCATGTTATACGCTTCACCACCAAATCTATCGGTGTGACCAACAATATAAACAGAAATCTTACCAGTTTGCTCATAGTGCTTCAATCTTTGAACAAGATTTGCTAATTCTTGGCGACCTTGCGGATTTACATCACTTAAACTAAACTTATCAAAAGCGAACAATGCGTCTGCTGATAGCGCAAGGGTTTCAACAGGTTTTGCTTCAGGCATTTGCTGTATAATGTTGTTAATGACTTGTTGAGTAGGCTTGGTAATATTTTTTACTTGCTTTTCGCATTCTGGCGAAGACCAGTACATAGCTTGGGTTGTCATGTTTTTATCAAAATGGATTTGATATTGACATTGACGGTGTTCATTTTCCGCGGTACGGTAGTTGAAAATATAATTCCATTCACGCGCACCGTAAAGACCTTCACGGTAATGAGGGTATGATAGTAGTGCGTACAGCTGATCTTTTGTCATGCCATGTTCTACTTGAGCCACGTTACTCCAATTAGGCCATGAGCCTTTGTAGTTGTTGCTCGAGAATACTGCTTTTTCGATAGCTGGGAATGTTACTTCTTTTTCTGTTGCAGGCGACTGATTGCCGATAGTTGCACAACCAGTTAATGTAAGCAGGGCAAAAGAACCAACTGCAAGTGCGATTTTATTTAATGATTTCATGGTTTTTCCTATTTAAGTATTTGTTTTAAAGAACTGTCGCCGTGGCGACAGTTCTTTTTGGGTGCTTGTATTACCAGGTGAAGCCCATACCGATGCCATAACCGAGGTTTTTCTCAGTATCAGCGTTTAGGTGTGACTTTAAGGTATAGCGACCGTTGTCACTTAGGCGTGAGTAACCTACAGCAACAGCGTTTTTATCACGATAACCACCTAGTGCGACAGCAACCATTGATTTGCCTGGCATCATTACCTGTGGAAGTGATGCAGCTGCGTTATTGCCCGCAATACCTGCTTCAAGCTGATCTTCAACATTATTGATGTAAGTCTTCATGTTGTTGATACTGCTGTCTACATGGTTGTAAACACCCAACAATTGGCTACCGTTAACAGCATCAGTGCTGTCTGCAGCGATTCTACCTGGTGCAACATTGGCAATAGTAGTGTTGCCAGCGTTTATACCTTCATTAGTGATATTGACAGGACCAACAGTTACTTGGTTGGCTTTAACAGAGTTTACACCAATATCGTCGTTTAGGTGTACAACAACGTTACCACCGTCGGTTTTGGTTAAAGTATTGCTTCCGCCAGTAATGGTCACAGTGTCGCCCAGTTGGTAATTGGTGCTTGTACCATCTTGAGTTTTAACATCAAAACCTTTGTTGATAGTCACAGTATTCGCATCAGCAGTTTGCTGTGCTCTTACCGCTTTGGCATCAGCGGTTTCAGCATCATCAATGCCTTTTTGGATCTTGTCCTTGGTAGGCTGATCAATCTCCACCTTATAGTCATTTACTGTTACACCTGCATCGTTCTTGGTAGCAGTATGGGTAATGGTAATACCATCACCTTGAGTTACTGTAGTTTTGTCGGCATGCATAGTATAAGTGGTATTGATATCTCCATTGTCAAGAGTTGTGACAACTTTCTCAACAACAGTGTTTTCGCCCGCAAGGACCTCTGCGGCAGCGTCACGACCGTCTTTGCCTTTTGGACCAGTATCACCTTTAAGACCCTGTGGACCTTGTGGACCAGTTAGACCTTGTAGGCCCGGCTCACCATTTTTGATAATAAGATCTTCTTTGTCGCCATTTGGTTGGGTAATAGTAATGGTGTATGAGCCATCTTTATTGGTCTTGGTTTCGAATAGAGTGCCTTTGACAGTGATTTCTCTGGTAATTCCGTTGTTTCCACCAGTGATTAGGATTCCGTTTTGACCAATAAACTTAACCTCTTCTGCATTTTTAACAGTCTTGGTGTAGCTATTGCCGTCAGCTGATACAATCCAGCTCATATCACCAGTCTTTATTGTTAGATTATTTAATGCATCGGTTACAGCATACAATTGTGAACCATTAATTGCGTCAGTAGAGCTGTCTGTTACACGACCTGCTGCAACATTGGTGATTTGGCGTTCATTACCTACAGAACCAACAGAAACAGTTGATGTAGGGTTGGTTCCCGCGAAATTGTGTGTTGTTCCACGAATTTCGATACTTGCGGTTGGGCTGGCAACAGCAGGCGCGCTGTTGTTACCAAGAACAACTGCATTATCAAGACCATCAGCAACATTTACGTTATTACCAATAACCATAACATTGTCAGATTCCACAGTATTGTTATTACCGCCAACAAACACATTGTTTCCAGAAACAGTGTTAGGATCACCGATAACTGTTGAGTTGTTACCAGTCACAGTATGACCTTTGCCGATGGCGATCGATTCTTGACCAGTCACAGTGGTTCCTGCACCAATAGCGATAGCATCAACACCCGAAGCTTTTGCATCAGCACCGATAGCGATAGCATTGGTTCTGGTGGCAGTTGAGTTTGTACCAATCGCAATAGCGTCAACACCTGAAGCAAATGCGTTGTGACCATGCGCAATGCCTCTTTGACCTTTGTCTGTTAAATCAGCATTGTCAAGCGCAGCTTTTGCATCTTGAGCTTCTTTTTCTTTGGTAGCTAATTCATCTTCAAGCTCTGCTTTTTTAGCTTCCGCATCTTCAAGCTCTTTTTGCTTATCATTCTTGGTGTCGTTAATGCCTTCATCTTCAGCAGTTAGATTGATGTCTTTGATTTTGTCATCAATAGCACCAATTTGCTTTTTCAGATTGTCAACAGCTCTTTGAGCAGCATCGTATTCGGCTTGAGTTTTTTTAGCTTTCTGGGTGGCTTCAACGATAAGTTCGTCTTTGTCGTTATATAGCTTGAGTTCAGAGTTAATACGACCGATAGCATGATCGTAGCTTGACTTAACAGCAGCAATATACTCAGCGCCTTTGTCAGAGTCTTGAACGGTCATACCGAAAATATAATTGGTAGGGTCTGCTGCTTTCGCTAACACCTGCTTTTTCGACGCCATTAAATGCTCTGTTAATATATTTATCCTAGATCTGTCAGCGTTAGGTTTTGCAGCCTCCTTTATAATTTCAGAGTAAGTATTTACAACTTCATCAACTTCGTCCAAATATGAAATAACTTTATCAAAGCTATCTTTGTATTTAGCCATATCTATGGCAGCGGATGCATCCTCCCAGTCTATATTGTTGTATTTATTATCAACAGCGGACTTAAATTTCCTGAATTCTTGTATTTCAGTAGAGCTGATTAGATTTCGAGATTCAACAGTGTAATCTTGCAGTTTGGATAATATCGAGATCTGTGAGAAATGTAAGTGTCTACCTATGGATGGCGCTAGCGCAAGTGGGTCTTCATACGTTTGTTTTTTTGTTTTTACAGCAAAAAAACTGTCTCGTAATAGCACTTCACTCCGTATTTGAGAGATTTTAGATACTTCGGTTAGTCCATCTATGTTTGAATCATTAGCCTCAAAACCAATAAGCATGCTCTGGTCTAATAGATAAGGGTTTTTGCCAAGTCTTATCTCGTTTCTTAGAATTTCTCTATTAAGAAAAGCTTGACCATATGCCCTAGTAGCTCTTTTGGCGACAGAAAGATCTGGTTGCCTTCTGTAGTCGGGCGTTATATACCTTATACTAGCTGATACCCCCCTTCTGGATATAAATACATAATTAGAAAAAGCAGTCGATCTCCGGGGGGGGTGATGCTTTTAGTCTTTCTTCAATAATATAACCCTCATGATCTTTGTTTGTTTCATCATACGTTGCTTTTAATATACTTACATCTGAAAACATGTTTTCTGTCAGTCCTCTACCGCCTTTGTATTTAAAGTCTTTGTATTTGCCAGTAATGCCTTCCGCACTGCCTTGGTAACTTGCCTGTCTGTTCAAGTAGCCATCTACAATATTTCGATAGTCCTTCGCACTATATTTGTCAGCAAAATCAGCGTAATGTGCCTCAACTTTAGCTTGAAGTTGCCGAGCTACTTTGTCTCTTGCTGCTTCGGGGGTCGAATCTTTGTCGGCTAATGGTTTCCAATCAAGTGAGTTTAGTATATCAGTAAAGTTTAGGAATAAGTTTCTACCTTGATCATCAATAATCCCATTGCGAGCTTTAGTCGCAGTTACCAGCCTGTCGTTTGCTGCATTCAATCTACCTTCCAAAGGAATTTTTTGCGCCACAAGTCGATCTTTTCGAGCAATTTTGTCAGCAACGTCTCTTTGTCGTCTGGTTAGATCAGCTATTTGAGCTTTCAAATCTTTAATGGCTTTATCGTTGGCGGTAATGGCGTTGTTTGCATTGTTAACTGCTGCTTGCGCCTCATTGTATTTAGAAGTGGCTTCTTTGTATTTGTCTGCGAGTGCAGCAAAATCTTCACGGCTAATATCCACGCCTGTTACGATGGAGCCGTGGCCACTTGCTGTACCACCTTCTGCAGTCGCCCAGCTATCATGGCCAACAGAAATCGCCTTGTCGCCAGTTGCAATACCAACGATAGAAATGTTCTTATCATTAATAACGGTGTTCGCTTCTGCGGTAACAGCCATCATGGGTAATGCTGCTGAAACAGAAAGTACAAGAGTTTTCATTTTACCTCTTGAGCGGGTTTTTTCAGAGCATACAACGGTTTTGCCATTCGCACCACGCTTCGTCATAAAAATTTTATTCATAATATTACTCATATTGATCAAAAATAAAGCAACAAAATATTTCTATTTTGTTGCTTTATTTTAACACAAAATTTCTAATGGGCAATAGGGTAATTGGCTTTTAGTACTATTTTGGCTAACCCTATTTATCAGACCCTAAGGGCTCTAAGTTTTCTTCTTGTAGTACATCAAAACGCTCAAGTAGAAACTTTTCAAAATTATCTACCCAAAGACGGTGAGGTATATCTACAACAACCTTATCACCTTTGCGCTTGATAGATCCAATAATTTTATTGCCAATCTTTAAAGATTTTAGCACTTCTGGTTTGCTAGAAGGGTCTTTTTTGTTGTTTTTTGGGTCAATTAATTTTTCCTTGAATAAATCAGCAATTGCTGATTGTTTAATTTGCTCTCCTTGCGCCTTTTGAAGCAAAGGTATTAAGATGTCGCAAATTCATCATCCTGAAGACCGTGGTCTTTAGCCACCTTAATAACTTCTTCAGATGTTTTAGCTGAAAGCAGGGTTGGGTCTTCATCAAGCATTTCCAAAACAGAGTTTGGTAGTTTTCTGTATGAAAGGTAGCGGTATAAGATAGATCTTGAAATACCAAGATATTCAGCCAGCATGGTTTTGTTATCCCATTTACTTTCAACGACCAAAATCGCCTTTGCAACCTCATAATCTATCAAATCTTCACGACTTAGATTTTCTGTAAGCGCAAGAGTTGCGTTTTCAGCATCATTCACTTTGATGATGCAGTCAGTAAACTGCTCACCAAGGCTTTGAAAGGCTCTGTAGCGACGCTCGCCTGCGACAATGAAATACTCCCCAGGAACGAGAGAAGGGCGCACACTGATAGGTTGCAGCAGCCGCTGACCGCATGGCGAGATTTCGCCCCATCGCCAAAGAACTGATTGACAGCTTAGTAAGCCAACTGCCCAAGGGTCAGCCCGTTGATATCATGGCAGAGTTTGCCAAAACTTATGCCGTCAAACTACAAAATGCCTTTATGGGCTGGGGCGATGAGACCGAAGCACGATTAAACGCATGGATTGAGAAAAACCGCAAAGCCACACTGAGCCAAAATCGGGATGAGATTACCAGTGTCGCCTTAGAATTTGACAGTCATATCAAGGCGATTTTGGATGACAAACGAACAAAACGCCCTGATGATGTGACCTTTGAACTGATGAACGACGTGGTCATGCTACCACAAGGCAAGCGAGTGATGAGCGATGAAGAGCTTGTCTCACTCATTCGTAACTGGACAGTGGGCGAGCTGTCCACCATGTCGTCAGCGGTCGGGATTATTTTTGAGTTTTTCATTCATCATCCTGATGTCTTAACTCATCTAAAAGCCAACCCCCAAGACATTGATAATGCCGTCCTAGAAATACTGCGTTTACACGACCCGCTCATCACCAACAGACGACGCACCACCTGCCCTGTCACTCTACATGGCATAGACATTCCCAAAGATGCCAAAATCACGATTAACTGGCAGTCTGCCAACCGTGACCCCGAAGCCTTTCATCAAGCGGACAGTTTTGAGCTACACCGAAGCCAGGCTAACAATCTGGTCTATGGACATGGCATTCATGTCTGCCCTGGTAAGCCATTGACACAGCTTGAACTGGGACTGTTGGTAGAATGCTTGGCAGAGCAGGTAAGTAAGATTCGCCCTGCGTCTGATGACTACTTTGACCATGCCATCTACCCTGCGTCAGGTTTTAGTCGCTTAGAAGTCATGCTAAGCTAAGCCGTCACCACACCAAACAAAACACCCCAAAAGCCAAATGCTCTTGGGGTGTTTTATCAATCAGTCCTTATCATTCTTAATCATTACCAGATATCAGACTTAATTTTCGCCTTCAATTCTGGATAATCATCAAGCTTAAACTCAGGCTCAGCGACACCCGCCTTAACTTGTTTGGTGTAATCTTTGACCAGGATAAAGACATATTTTGACAGCAGAACGATGGCAATTAAGTTAATGAAAGTCATGATGCCCATCGTCAAATCACCCATGTCCCATACGACCGCTACTTTGGTTACCGCTCCAAAATACACAAAGCCCAGCACCAAAATACGGAAAATCGTCAGCACCATTGGGTTGTTTTTCAAAAACTGCATGTTCGATTCTGCATAAGCATAGTTGCCAATGATGGTTGAAAATGCAAACATGAATAAGATGAATGCCAAGAAATACTGACCCCAAGCACCCACATGACCTTCAAGTGCCGCCTGTGTCAGCTGTACACCAGACAAGTCGGCGGCGTTTTCTGGGGTGGCAGCCAGCAAAATCACAAAAGCGGTGCAAGAACAGACAATCAATGTGTCCACAAACACCCCAAGCATCTGAATCATCCCTTGCTCTACTGGGTGCTTCACACTTGCTGCCGCTGCTGCATTGGGTGCTGAACCTTGACCTGCCTCATTGGAGTACAGACCACGCTTGATGCCTTGCATCATCGCCACCGACACCATCGAGCCAAAAAAACCACCGCCAGCCGCCTCAAAGCTGAAAGCCTCATTAAAAATCAGCCCAATCACGCTAGGAATCTCGCCAAGATTGGTGATGATGATGAATAAAGACACCAGCAGGTAAATGAACGCCATGGCAGGCACGATGACCTCGGCAATCTTGGAGACACGGGCAATGCCACCAAAGATGATGGGGGCTGCCAAAATTACCAATCCTGCACCAATGATGTGCTTATAAATCAGCCAGTCAGATTGGCAAGCATCCGTCTCGCCCACACAGCCCATTGCTGACTGAATCGACAGCGTGATGGTGTTCGATTGAATCGCTTGATACACAAGACCAAAGCATACGATGAGTGCCAACGCGAACACCAAACCCAGCCATTTTTGACCAAGCCCCTGCTCGATGTAATAAGCAGGACCGCCACGGAAACGCCCTGTTGTCTCGTCTTTAATTTTGAATAACTGAGCCAAGCTGGACTCTGCCAATGCCGAGCACATACCGATCAAGGCGATCAGCCACATCCAAAATACCGCACCTGCACCGCCAATGCTGATGGCAATCGCTACCCCAGCGATGTTACCCACGCCGACACGACTGGCAAGACCGGTCGCAAACGCCTGAAATGGCGAGATGCCCTGCCCTTCATCATGACCTTCACGGCTCGACAGCATCGTCTTGACGCTCTTACCGAACAATCTAAACTGCGCAAATCCCGACACCACAGTAAAGAACAAACCCACCGCAATGAGCATCCACAAAAGCACATCCCACAAAGGCGCGCTAAACACATTTACCGCACAATGCAGCCCATCCACAAAGGTTGGCTGCGCCATGCACGAAAATGGATTGTTATACATAATTCCACTCCATAAACTCCAACGCTTAATTGCGTATCGCCAGTCCCATCAAAAAGGCGACAAATCTAAAAGATTGTCGCCTGTCGCCATCAAATCGCTTGATCTATTAGCAATAGGTATGAACTTATTATAAACACTTTGTAATTGGCTTGCAAATTTTTTAATATACCAGCAATACAGTTAGACCGTATCTTTTGGCTCTTTTAAGCTTAAGAACCAATGCAACAAGATCGCCGCGAACGTCGCCGTACCGATACCGCCTAGATTAAAGCTGCCAATCATCAAGCCAAAATCGCCCGTGCCCAAGATGATGGTCACTGCCGCTACCATCAGGTTTTTATTGTTGGCAAAATTAACATGGTTATCAATCCAAATCTTCGCCCCGGCAATGGTAATTAAGCCAAACACCACAATCGACGCACCAGTCAGCACAGGGTCTGGAATGGTCTGAATCAAAGCACCAAACTTTGGCGATAATCCCAAAAATATCGCAAACGCCCCTGCGATCACAAAGATGATCGTAGAGTAAACACGAGTCACCGCCATCACCCCGATGTTCTCGCCATAGGTTGTCATGCCAGTACCGCCCACGCCTGCCGACAACGCTGTCGCCACGCCATCAGCGACGAACGCACGACCCAAATATGGCGTTAGATTCTCACCAGTCATCGCACCGACCGCCTTGATGTGACCTAAGTTTTCGGCGACCAAGATGAACGCCACAGGGGCGATGATGAGCATCGCATTGGCATCAAACACAGGCGAGGTAAAGCTGGGCATACCAAACCAAGCCGCCTCACTGATCTTAGCAAAATCAATCGGTGTGCCAAATCCCAAGCCATTTGCCACCACTGCATAAATCATATACGCCAACGCCAAGCCAAAAAGCAGCAGCAGACGCTGCATAAAGCCACGGCTAAACACCGCAATCATCCCCATGCACAGCACGGTCACCAAGGTCATCCACAGCTCGAACGTCTTGCCTGCGACATTTGATACCGTCACAGGTGCAAGGTTTAGACCAATGATCATCACCACCGCACCCGTCACCACAGGGGGCATGAGCTTCTCAATCCACTTAGTACCCGTACCCATCACGATGAACCCGATCACAGCATACAGCACACCACAGGCGATGATACCGCCTAGTGCCACGCCAAGATTAGGATTTGCTCCAGAGCCTGTGGCATGAGCAGTCGCTGCTGCCACCACCCCAATAAAGGCAAAAGACGAACCCAAATAGCTTGGCACTCGCCCACCTGTCATCACAAAGAATAAAATGGTACAAACCCCACTCATCATGATGGCAAGATTGGCATCAAAACCCATCAAAATGGGGGCAAGTACAGTTGCCCCAAACATCGCCAGCACATGCTGAATGCCAAGCATGATGCTCTGGAAAGTGGGCAAATACTCATTTGTCGCCACAGGCTGTGTGTTGATATCGCCTTGATAAGGCTGCCATTTTGGAAACCATCTCATGTTTAAACCTTTTCTAAATTTCCTGAATTGTAATTTTGTGTATTATATCCACAGCGATTAAAATTACCAGTATTTTTTAGTGAACTTTTGCCAAATATGCCCTTTTGTCTTATAATACCCTGTTATTTGATTTATTGACACAAGAGCCACCGCCATGACCGACCAAAAAGACTACAAAAACACCCTAAACCTTGCTGACACCCCTTTTCCCATGCGCGCCGATCTCGCCAAACGCGAACCAAAATGGCTGGACGAATGGGAAAATGACGCACTATATAAACAAGTTCGCCAAGCTAAGCAAGGCCTGCCTAAATACATCCTACATGATGGCCCTCCATACGCCAACGGTCAGATTCACCTAGGGCATGCGGTCAATAAGGTCCTAAAAGACATCATCACCAAATCAAAAAACCTATCTGGCTATGATGCCGTGTATGTACCTGGCTGGGATTGCCACGGTCTGCCAATCGAACAAAAAGTAGAACAACAAGTCGGTAAAGTCGGTCAAAAGGTAAACGCCACTGAATTTCGTAAGCTGTGCCGAGAATATGCCACCAGCCAAATCGAACTTCAAAAAGCAGATTTTAAACGCTTGGGCGTGCTTGGCGACTGGGATAAACCTTATCTCACCATGAATTTCAAGCAAGAAGCCAACATCGTACGAGCTCTGGGCAAGATCTACGATAATGGTCACATTGTGCGTGGCATGAAGCCTGTGAACTGGTGCCTAGACTGCGGTTCTGCACTGGCTGAAGCCGAGGTAGAATATCAAGACAAGACGTCTGATGCGATTTTTGTGGGTTTTGAATTGACCGACATCAAAGGTATTGCCCTTAATGAGCCGGCATTTGCTGTTATCTGGACCACCACGCCTTGGACACTGCCTGCCAACCAAGCCATCTCCATCAATCCGCACGAGAATTATAGCTTCATCAAGACCGCTAAGGGCGTTCTACTACTAGCCAGTGAACTTGTGGAGAATGTACTAACAGAGCTTGAGCTTGATAACCTAGGCGAGATTGCCACCGTTAAAGGCGATGCGCTGGAGCACAGCCTTGCTCAGCATCCGCTCATCAGCAATCGTCAAGTGCCGCTCATCCTAGGCGAACATGTCACCACCGACAGCGGTACAGGTCTTGTGCATACTGCCCCCGCCCACGGTGTGGATGACTATGTCGTCGGTAGCAAATACAACTTACCAGTTGAAAATCCCGTCGGCGATACCGGCGTATATCTGGACAACGCCAAAGTATTCGTTGGCGAGCACATTTATAAAGCTCAGCCAAAAATCATCGAAGCCCTAGAAAGCACCGGCAATCTGCTCAAGCACAGCAAAATCCGCCACAGCTATCCACATTGCTGGCGACACAAAACGCCAATCATCTTCCGTGCGACCCCGCAATGGTTCATCAGCATGGAAAAAGGCGGACTGCGCCAAAAAGCCCTAGACGACATCAAAAACGTCACTTGGACACCATCATGGGGTCAAAACCGCATCGAAGCCATGGTTGAAGGTCGTCCTGACTGGTGTATCAGCCGTCAACGAACTTGGGGTGTGCCGATTGCATTCTTCACCCACAAAGAAACCGACGAACTACACCCACAGACGTCAGAATTAATCGAGAAAGTCGCCAAAGTCATCGAGCAAGACGGCATTGAAGCATGGTTTGATGCAAATGCCAGCGACTTTCTGGGCGATGATGCCAAAGATTATAACAAAGTTACGGACACGCTTGATGTCTGGTTCGACTCAGGGACGACGCATTTTGCAGTGCTTGACCAAGACGGCAGCCTAACTAACCCTGCTGATATGTACCTAGAAGGCTCAGATCAGCATCGTGGCTGGTTCCAGACATCGCTACTGACCAGTGAAGCGATCTACGGCCGCGCACCATTTAAGCAGGTGCTGACACACGGTTTCGTCGTGGACGAAAAAGGCCACAAGATGAGTAAATCTCTTGGTAACATCATCGAACCACAAAAAGAGATCGACAAGACAGGTGCGGACATGCTTCGCCTATGGATCGCTTCTGCCGACTATCGCTATGAGATGAGCGCAGGTCAGAAGGTATTCGCAGGCGCGGTTGATAATTATCGCCGTATTCGTAACACACTTCGCTTCTTACTTGCCAACACCAGCGATTTTAACCCTGCGACTGACAGCATTACATTAGATGAATTGGTCAGCCTTGATAAATTTATCTTACACCTAGCCAAGGACACCCAAGACACCATCGTTAAGTCTTATAACGACATGGATTTCCACCAAGTCGTCCAAGCGATATCGATGTTCTGCTCGCAAAGCCTTGGCGGATTCTACCTTGACATCATCAAAGATAGAACCTACACCACCAAGGCAGACGGAAAGCCAAGACGCTCCGCTCAGACCGCCCTATATCACATCGCTCAAGCGGTGGTGCGTTGGATCGCTCCGATTCTGCCATTTACCGCCCAAGAAGCATGGGGCTTTATCCGCAGCGATGATGCGCACAAATACGTCTTTGCTGATGAATGGTATGAACTACCAACACCTGCCATGACTGACATCACTGCCGATGACTGGAAGGCGATTTTAGATGCCAAAGATTTGGTGAATAAAGCCATCGAAGAAGCTCGCGGCGACAAAATCATCAGCTCTAACCTAACCGCCAAAGCAGCAATCACTGCAAATGATGCAACCTATAACGCCCTTGCCAAGCTAGGCGATGAAGCTCGTTTTGTATTCATCACCAGTGATGCCACCATTACCCAAGGCGAAGGCTTTGGCGTTGTGATTACGCCTGCCGATGGTCGAAAATGCACCCGATGCTGGCACATCCGCACAGATGTGGGCACTCACACCAACCATCCAGAGCTGTGCGGACGCTGTATCAGCAATGTTGATGGCAATGGGGAGACTCGCCAATATGCCTAATACCACGCCTAGCAACCAAGCCAATGGCAAAGGCGCAATGAAGTTTTACTTGATTGCGCTTGCTATGCTCATTCTCGACCAGCTAACCAAATATTATTTTAACAGCACATTTGAGTTACACGAGACGGTGGATGTCATACCGCCATTTTTAAACTGGACGCTTGCTTATAATTATGGAGCAGCATTTAGCTTCTTGGCAAATGCGGGCGGCTGGCAGAAATATTTCTTTGCCATTCTAGGTTTGGCCGTGTCGATATTCATCATAAGCTATCTGCGCCAAATTCCCAAAAATGCCACACTCTTAGCATGGGGCCTGGCTTTGGTACTTGGTGGTGCGATTGGCAATGTGATTGATCGTTTCTTGCATGGCTATGTCATTGATTTCATTCATGTACATTATGCCAATGTGTGGCACTATCCCATCTTTAACATTGCTGATGTCGGCATCTGTGTCGGTATGGTATTGGTAGTTATTGATATGCTGTTTTTGGAGAAAAAACGACAAAAAAATCATTAACATCCTTAAATAATCACAATCAATGCTTTAAAAATTACTTGCTTTTGTCTTTGCCGTTTGGCTATAATCCATCTAAGCATCAAAACAAATCTGTCAACTTTAGTAAGATTATCAATAAAATGGCGAAACATTGTCAATAAAACGACAATGTTTCGCCACAACGAGCAAGTCAACCAATCTCATCAAACGAGATTTCCACCCAAAAGGAGCATTGTATGCGTACCCCTCTATTACCTCTAATCGGCTTAATTGCCGTTGGCTTAACTGCTTGTAGCGGCAGCAATGGTGGCTCATCTACCCCAGCTGCACCCAGCAACATCCCAAATACTCAGCCAAGCACCCCAACCAAACCCACACAGCCAAGTACATCAGGCATTCAAGGCACAAAAATGAACATCGCCAATAACAAGGCGGGTGTCAGCACCGCTCTTACCAATAGCCCCAGCGTGAATCAGGTGGTGGTTAACGGTCAGGCGGTAGACTTTATCCCAAGAGGCTTTCAGGTGGGCACACTTAATATAAATGCAAACAACATGGCTCGCGTTGGCGGTAGCTCAAACCTTGCTTATACTCGCTACGGCTATGCCCGTGAAAACACCAAGGGTGAAGCCTTCCTATTTGCACAAGGCACACCAACCCAACATGCCAACCACAGGCACCGCCACCTATAAGGGTAACGGCGTTCATTTTGCCAATGGCAACGCCAACAATGTCAGAGCCAATTTCAATGTTGACTACGGCAACAAGAAACTGACTGGCACAGTCGGCGATACCGCCCTAACTGGTGCCATTACTGGTAACACCTTCTCGGGCACAAATAAAGGCATCAGCACCAAAGGTCAATTCTATGGTGCGAATGCAGCTGAGCTTGGTGGCACCTATCGTAATGCTGATGGCAGCATCGCAGGTGCGTACGGTGCAAAAAAATAAGTCTGAATAAGGCATGAATCGCCCATTATTTATCACAAGCTTGGTAGTATGTTTATTACCAAGCTTTGTGCTTGCCAATACACCAAAAGATGAACCGTCCTTTACCCATCGCTCATTGATACACAGCACCAGCGCCAACGAACCTGCCACCGTTGACATGCTACAGCTGACCGAAAAAGAGCTTTTGGCAGACATCACGCTATTTAATGAAGTCATTAGCCAAGCCGTCGACAGAAATGATGTAAATGGCTTACAGATTCTGCTGCCTGTTTATGCAACCGTGAGCGACAAAGATGAAATTTTGTATCTATACGCCCAAGCGGTCATACAAGAACAACAAGACATCAGGCAAGCAATTCATCATTATCAACAAATTCTACACCAAAACCCAGAGCTCACCCCCATACGGGTACGGCTTATTTTGGCATACCTTGCCAACCACCAGATTCGTCTTGCCCAAGATGAATTTAGCATTGCTAAACAAGATGACAACCTACCTAGCAATGTACTGAACAGCTTAACTCAACAATTCAAAGAGCTAAACCAAACCAAGACGCGTTTTGCCATGCGTTATTTGGATGATGACAATGTCAATAACGCCCCAAGTATCAGCCAATACCAAGACTGGCAACTGCCCAAAGCAGAATCCGCCCACGGCATAGGCTATAGCGCCAATATCTCAAAGAATCATTACCTAAAAGACCATCTGTCCTTAGAAGTGGGCGCATCTGTTCATGGTAAATATTATTGGGATAATAAAGCATATAACGATGTCATTGCCGAGATTTCACCAAGCTTATCTTATCAAAGTTTTGACGAACAATTTGGTCTTGGCATTTATCAGCAGGTGCGCCACTTTGGTAACAACCCTTATTCAACAACCCAAGGGCTAAGATTATCCGCCCATAAACTCATTGGGTCTAGCCATCGAGGCGGTATTGAAATCGACATCGCCAATAAAAAACACAAAACAAGGACATTTTTAGACGGCACAAGCCACATGGCAACTCTAAGCCTCAATCACCGCAGCAGTCCTTATTATTATCTTGGCATTCATTTCATCAAAGACGATGTCAATGACATGAGCGAAAGCCATCAACAAGGCACGATATTTGCAGGTCTGGATAAACTATGGGGAAATATTGGCACAGGTCATCAAATCAGCGTGGGTAGACGCAGTTATCAAGACATAGATTTCTTTGGCATCAAAAGAGATGATTTGCGCTACCAAACCGAACACCGCATTTGGCATCAAAAACTGGCTTATAAAGGTTATTATCCAAGCCTGCATTTACGATTTGAGCGTATTGACAGCAATCACTTTGCCCACGACACAAAAAATACACAGCTTTTTTTATCAATCAATCGTAAATTTTAGCCTGCCATCATGACAAAGGGCATTTACCCGCCCTTGTTTGGTTTTTTAAATACATCCGTCTGACAGCGCTATTTTTCACCAAAACCAGATACGCATTTTACTATAGTCGCCAGCTATGGTAAACTTTGCGCTTATTTGTATTTGGAAAATTACATGAACATTTTACCCAATGAAGAGATTCGCATCACAGATGGCAGTACCGTCAGCCTGCATTTTGAGGTTAGCCTGCCTAATGGTACGGTCATCGATTCAACCTTTGGGCGTGATAAGCCTGTGACATTAACCATTGGCGATGAAAGCTTATTGGCAGGATTCGAGCAGGTACTCATCAACCTAAAAGCAGGTGATACCCGCACCGCTCATCTACCACCCGATCAGGCTTTTGGCGAATGGAATGGCGAGAATGTACAGAGTTTTGCTCGTGCCAAGTTTTCCTTATCCGAGCCAGATCCTGTGGTGGGCATGATGATGGAGTTTCACGATAAGGGCAAAAACTCACTGGTTGGTGTCATCAACGAGGTGAATGATGATGAGGTCAAAGTTGACTTTAATCACCCCTTGGCAGGTCAAGAGGTGCTTTTTAAGGTAAAAATCTTCAAAGTCACGCCAAAAGGTGAGAGCGGACTAAAGTTCGTTTAGGTGGGGATTATAAATACAAAAAAATCGGACAACGCAGCGCTGTCCGATTTTTATTATGCCTTAAGCACTCGTTTGTGTAGATCTACCAAGCCATCTTCCATTGCTTTTTGAAGCTCAGAGGTCAGCTCACTGCGCGTCTTATCATTTGGATGAATGGGTTCAAGTGGCAGCACATAGGCTGTGATACCCTTACTGTCGGCAACACGGCGTAGACTGTCCGCCATCGCCCGCTTACCATAATAAGCTGCATCGTCTGACAGGCTACCATCCTTATCGACATAAGCAACCACAACAGGGCAGATCGGCAACCCCGTATCTAATGCTGATTGTAGCAGCTTGCCGTAGATTTTTTTGATTTGTTTACCATCTGTGGTGGTCGCCTCAGGGAAGAACACAACCGAAGACCCGCCACGCAAGAAATCAGCAATCTGATCGCTTACACCGCCGACATCGCCTGAGCCGCGCTTGATGAATAACGTCCCACCCGCCTTGGCAAGCTTACCAAAGATGAGCCATTCGCCAATCTCAGCCTTAGACAAGAAGAACACCGGCGCGACCGAGCCTACGACAGGAATGTCTAGCCATGACACATGGTTAGATACCCACAGACCATGCGTCTGTGGCACAGGCTCAACCTGAACGACCTGAACGCCGAATGAGTTTACCATCTTACGGCAAAAGGTTTGGATGTATTTTGGCAAAATATCTCTAGGCGGCGCATCGAACGCCCCAATGCGCTTGGCGGTACGATAGCCTCCTGCCAAAGTTACACCCATGCCGATGATTTTTTTACCGCGATTTAGTTGAGTCTTAATAAAACCTGCCATAATCTCTTCTGCCGTTTTTGGGGTATGCTAAAACTGACCATGCTATAAAACTTTTAGCCAAATTGCAAGTATTTAGTAAACAAACATTCACAAATTATTATTAAAAATAAAAAAACACCACCCTTAGGCAATGTTTTATCATAATTATGAAGTTGGCAACGGTGGTGGGAGCTCATCCACTGGTGGTGCTACTGGTGCGGCGGCAGCGATGGATGGGACATCATGCTGATAATCCTTGGGCTCACGCGGCTCCTCGCCATTCATGATTTGTAAGAACTGCTCACGGTCAATGGTTTCCCATTTCATCAATGCATCAACCATCGCATGCATCTTGTCATGATTCTCATCAATCAGCTTATACGCCACGTCATATTGCTGCTCTAAGATGCGACGAATCTCATCATCAACTTTTTGTTGGGTAGCTTCTGAGATGGTGCGAGTAGAGCCGCCAATATAGCCGCCATGCTCTTCTGCCTCATAGACCATGATGCCCAGATTATCGCTCATGCCATATTTCGCGACCATGGCACGCGCCATTTTGGTTGCCCGCTCAAAGTCGTTCGATGCTCCGGTTGATTGGCGATTCACAAAGATCTCTTCAGCGATACGCCCACCGAATAGGATGGACAGCTCATTTAGCATCTTATCCTTATAGTTGCTTACCGCATCCTGTTCAGGCAGCTGCCATGTCACACCCAGCGCCCAACCACGTGGCATGATTGTCACCTTGTGCACAGGGTCGGTGTTCGGCAACAGCTGAGCCACGAGCGCATGGCCTGCTTCATGATAAGCAGTCGCACGGCGCTCCTCTTCACGCAGCACCATTGATTTGCGTTCAGGACCCATATACAGCTTGTCTTTAGCATCTTCAAAGTCATTCATGTCCACATGTGACTTATTGCGACGTGCCGCGAATAGCGCTGCTTCATTCACTAGGTTGGCAAGCTGAGCACCGCTAAAACCAGGTGTACCGCGAGCCAGTGCATTCACATCAACGCCGATGGTCTGTGGTAGCTTCTTAAGGTGTACATTAAGGATCTGTTCACGACCTTTGATGTCTGGCAGTCCTACCGACACCTGACGGTCAAAACGACCAGGGCGAAGTAGCGCCTTGTCCAATACATCCACACGGTTCGTCGCAGCGATGACAATGACACCGTCGTTGCCTTCAAAGCCATCCATCTCAACCAACAGCTGGTTTAATGTCTGTTCACGCTCATCGTGACCACCGCCCATGCCTGACCCACGATGACGACCGACCGCATCAATCTCATCAATAAAGATGATGCAAGGTGCGTTCTTTTTGGCTTGTTCGAACATGTCACGAACACGACTGGCACCAACACCCACGAACATCTCAACGAAGTCAGAACCTGAGATCGAGAAAAATGGCACCTTCGCCTCGCCTGCAATCGCCTTAGCAAGCAATGTCTTACCAGTACCAGGAGGGCCAACCATCAATACGCCACGCGGGATGGTCGCACCAAGATTGGTAAATTTGGCAGGATCTCTTAGAAAATCAACAATCTCGACAACTTCCTGCTTAGATTCTTCACAGCCTGCCACATCCTCGAAGGTAACCTTGATCTGGTCTTCTGAGAGCATTTTGGCTTTAGACTTGCCAAAGCTCATCGGGTTACGACCGCCCATGCCACCGCCAGAATTACCACCACTCATACCACGCATGAGTAGCCAGAATAGACCGATAATAAGTAAAATCGGGAAAGCCGCGATGAGTAGCTGAGAACCCAGTCCTTGACGTTCAGGCATGGTACCCTGCACCTCTACATTATGCTCACGCAATAACGGCATCAACTCATCATCGCTGATGGCAGGACGCACAGTCTCAAACTCTGAGCCGTTTACTTTCGTACCCGAGATCTCTTCGCCATCGATCTTCACTTCCTTGATCTCACCTTTGGATACCGCGGTGATGAATGACGAATAATTCAGCTGATCAGCATCGGCATTGGTGCGGTCAAGATTGCTAAAAATCGCAACCACCACGCCGATAATCACCAACCATAATAAGGTGCTTTTTACCATATCGCTCACTAATTTTTCCTATCTCAAGCGCCAAGCCTATTGGGCAACGCCTTATTGTTTAATTTACCTGTTTTATATGTGGATGCTTGCTTTAAATTCAAGCCAAGCAGCAGCTATTTAATCGCCACCCAGAACATCTCTTTTGATCGTGGACGACTTGCCGCAGGCTTGATGCTTTTGATTTTGCTGAATTTTTTTTGCATGTCAGCACGCAGTTCAGCTGATCCCTCGCCTTGGAATACTTTCATGATCAGCGCACCGCCCTCAGGCAGCACCTTAAGCGCAAAATCCACCGCAAGCTCACACAGATACATCATGCGCGGCATGTCCACAGCAGACATCCCAGAGGTATTGGGCGCCATATCGGACAGCACCACATCAACACGTCGGCCATTCACTTCCACCATGATCTGATCAAAAACCTCTTGTTCGCGAAAATCACCCTGAATGAAAGTCACATTCTCAAGTGTATCCATCGGCAAAATATCCGACGCAATTAAAATCCCATCATCACCGACAAGCTGACCTGCCACCTGAGACCAACTGCCCGGCGCTGAACCTAAGTCCACGACGGTCATGCCTTTTTTGATAAGTCCTGTTTTTTCGTTAATTTCTAATAACTTATAAGCAGCGCGAGCTCTGTAGCCGTCTTTTTGGGCTTTTTGCACATAATAATCATCGATGTGCTCTTTCATCCAAGTACGGCTTGATTTGGAGAACTTTTTGTTGGTGATGCGAGTTGCCATAACTGATGTTAATTCTGGTCTATTTTGAAAAGTTAAACGGATAACAGCCTAGTTTACCATTTTTATGCGATAATTTGGGATAATTTCTGCTATAATGTCATTAATTTAGCAAATTTTTTATTTTGGAAATATTTATGAATTCAAAAAAATCCAAGATGCAAGACCTAAAAGAGCTGCGCGGCATCGGTCATCGTCTAAATCCTGTCGTCATCGTTGGCGGCAGCGGTCTAACACTAACCGTCATCGAGGAAGTGGCGCGCGCCCTTGATGATCACGAATTAATCAAAATCAAAATCCCAGCAGGTTCAAGCGATGAGCGCAAAGAATGCGCCAACGCATTGGCTGAGGCCACTGAGAGCGAGGTGATTCACCACATTGGACGCATGGTACTGCTACTACGCAGGAACCCAGAGCCTAATCCCAAGCTGTCGAATTTGGCACGTTTTGGATGCTAGAATCATCCTAACACCAAAACCGTTCGCTTATGAGCGGTTTTTGTTTTTTATGAGCATAGTTCATGATCATCCTAAATCACCAAAAAACATTTTGGGAAAATGCCAATCCTTCTAATATACATCTGTTTGAGCTTATCCCCACGGCCGCCAACGCCCCGAATATCTGCGTGGCGGTAAGCACAAGAGGCAATGCCCTACAGCTTAGCTATCGAGTGCATTCTTGTGATTGGTTTAATACACCTAATAGCGAATGCGCCAACCCCACTCGCAAAGATTTCTTGTGGGAGGGTCATTGTCTGGAGTGTTTTTTTGAATTACAAGGTAATGATAAACGCTATTTTGAGCTGAATTATTCAATGGGAGAGTTTTATAATCTCTATCAGTTTGACGGTTATCGCACGCCCAGTCACCTACCGCCCGTATGGGCAGATGGCAAGCTTGTGGTGGCACAGTCAGATTTAGACGACACCGAGATGGTCAAATATTATCATATGAACGTTACACTAGACGATATCGCCAACATGACGATTGGCAAAATCAATCCTACCACCATCTTGTATCATGATGGCACGCCGATTTTTTATGCTGCGCAGCATGCCAATCCGCCTGATTTTCATGACAAGGCTTTTTGGCAGAATATTTAGCCTTACCAATGCCATTTATAATGCACAAAAAATAAAAGCCGACTGATTGTCGGCTTTTTGATATCACAGAATTACTGATCGTTAAGGGCAAGCATGGTACCAGTATTGGCACTTGCGTCAGTGTAACGCGTATCACGCCATACGGTGTAGCCGTTGTGCTGGCTGTATGGGCTGAACTTAGTTTGGCGGTAGTCAGACACCCATTGGCTGCCATCATAAATCTGAATGTGGCCGTGAGGATTGCGGGAAGTACGGTTAAATACCACCACATCACCAACTTGTGGCTCGTAGTTGTCACTGCTAATCTTGGTGAAGCCAGCACCAGCCAGAGTGCCGTGCGCGTACTGATACGCGGATGGCTTTGGTGTGAATTCATAGCCTGCTGATTGTAGCGCTTTACGAACGTATAAAGCGCAGCGGCCGACACTTCTACCATGTGCCGCACGTGAGGCAGCTCGTGCTGCAACGCTTGGTGCGCTGCTGGTAAGCTGGTCGGTGATTGAAGGTGCTTGATGAGATGAGCTAAAATTTGTCGCGTTAGAAAGCGGGCTTGAGATTGATACAGTATTAGAAACAGTATTTACAGGTTGTTGAATGCGTGATACAGGAGCTGGTGCAGAAGCGTGGTTCAATGCGATTAGCTTATTGATTGCATCATCAATATTCGTTATCGTATTGGGCGTGCTACCAACATTCACAACGTTGCCTTGGGCGATTTGAATGCTGTTTGATTGAGCGGCACTTGTTTGTCCAAAGGTCAGCCCAACAGCCGACATCAGCCAAAATACTTTTTTCATAAACTTTCCTCGCGCTTCCAAGATGTACATTGGCATTGTCCCTTTGTCTTATCTTGGTTGCGTCTGTATGGGTTTTGATTAAAAGCTTGTGATCAGCGACGTACGTCCTAGTGCGCCAGTAAATTACCTTGAAATCACACAACACGAACAATACACACAATAACAAAAGCTTTCACATCGCCTAAAAATCGTATGATTTGGTTGGTAATCTGATCATAAGGCATGATACACTTGCTCTGCTGAACACCATGTCCATGGCTTTTTCGTTGTTAAGGTGAGATATGTCTGATTTAACAAATTTCGATCATGTAGATGATTTATTCTTAAAGAACAACCAACCTAACCATCTGGCAAGCCAACTTGAGAAACAAGCGGCGGCTGGAATGAAACTTCCTGCCCATCTTGTGAATCAGTTAGAGCATTTGCAATCTTGCACCGCTTTAGTACAGCAAGCGCTAAAACCACTGCTGCCTCAAGAAATGCTACAAGACTGTACCGTTGCTCACGCTGATCGACATCGCCTTACGGTGGCTCTGTCATCATCTACGGCTGCTAATCATCTGCGCTATCTTACTGAAAATTGTGTTCAGGCTTTACGCGCCTATGATGAGCAATTTTGTTATTTAGAGGAGTTTTGGGTGATTGTCACACCAAAACCCATCCAATCAGACTCTCGCCAAACCAGTTCAAAAAAAACCTTAAGCGAAAACACGAAGCGTATTATAACCCAAACCGCCTCAACTGTCATCTATGATGATCAATTAAAGCAAGCCCTGCTACGCTTAACCAAAGATAATTGAGTAAACATACGTTTATTGTAGTATGTAGGTCAAATATTGCCGCAATAGTTATTTCATTGTAAAGTTTTGTAAACCTTTGGCAGATTTTTTGTAGTTAAATAAGAAAAAATGTTATTTGCAAATCAAGTCTTCCGCCCTGCCCTATCGGCTGATAAAAATTAACACCCCTGCGTAACGCTTGATAAACTCAAAGATTGACCACCAAAATAAAACCCACCTGATCAAAACATCAGATGAGTTTTTGATTTTAACAATTGTTAGTGGCTCATTTATGACGACTTCGCAAAACCTTGCTCAAGATTTGCCAGCGCCTTACTTGGCGAAGTACTAGAAGCTATTTATTGCTTAAATCAAACAGAAATAATCGGCTCTAAATACTCAATTGGCACGTCCTTTATGTTACAAAAATTTACAATTTCATAGCTACTTTCGTCAGCCAATACCGCACGAATGAGCATATTATTGACCGCGTGACCTGATTTATACGCCGAAAAGTGCGCCAAAATCGGATGTCCGATCACAAATAAATCACCCACCGCATCAAGCATCTTGTGACGGACAAATTCATTAGGGTATCTTAGACCGCCTTCGTTCATCACGGACGTGTCATCGAGCACCACCGCATTATCAAGGCTGCCACCCAATGCCAAATTACGCTCACGCAGATACTCAAGATCTTTTAGGAATCCAAAGGTGCGCGCCTGCCCAACTTCACGAGCAAAATTCGCGGTATTAAAGTCAAGTGTGGTTTTTTGGTCGGTGGATTTGATCGCTTCGTGATTAAAGTCAATTTCAAAATCCATCAAAAACCCATCATCATAAGGTGTAAACTGCGCCCATTTGTCACCATCTTCAACGCGTATAGGTTTTAGGATTTTGATGAATTGCTTGGCTTTATTTTGCTCTTTGATGCCTGCTTCATGGATGAGATATAAAAAAGGCGCTGCCGAGCCATCCATGATGGGAATCTCAGGCGCATCGACCTTGATGATTAAATTATCTAGACCACAGGCCGCTACCGCTGATAGCAGATGCTCCACCGTGCCAACACGTGCATCGCCTTGCACCAGATTCGATGACATCATCGTATCCTGCACCAAATTGGCACTCATGGGAATGCGCGCGCCGCCCAAATCCGTACGCTCAAAGACGATGCCCGTGCCAACGTCAGCAGGCGCAAGCGTCAAACTGACTTCTTTGCCGCTGTGCAGTCCGATGCCGGTTGCTGTTATCTCGTTCGCAAGGGTGCGCTCATATACCATAGTTATTCCAAATGTTACAAATTATATTGCAAATAGTGTACCACTTAGTCGCAATTTTGTCATCTATCGCCCATGCAATTGCATTAAACATCATATTTGAAATAACTGGATGAATATCTTGAGGTGTTTAAATTAAAGGCAACTTCGTTGAGCTGCGCCAAAATGCATTTAATATTGAGCTTATTGCAGTTGGGTAAATAAAACAATCAAGCCACAACGGACTGATCCTCATTAAACTCCTGGATTAGTTTATTGATTCTGCCAATGAATGCTTTCTCTCCTTCGGCAATATCTTTCAATTCATCCTTCCTTCCCAATTCATTCTCTGCACTATCACTCGAATTTGAACTCCGAAGCTCAATCCCATCAACAATGAAGCGCGATAGGCCCATTCTTTCTTCTAGATCAAATAAAGACTTGCTATAAGACTTGGGATACCCCACTCCTTCATGGCAGACTAACAATGGATAAATCAATCCACCGAATAACAGATTCTCGCCATAATACTGCATATAGGTATGAATCTGATAAAAGTCGCTGCGATCCAGATCTTGGCCCTTCATTGTCATTTTTTTTAAATTTGGCATCCAAAACAATTACTTTTTCGTTGTTTTTTAACACAATATCAGGATAAATATTCCTACCATAAAAACGTTCTTGATAGAGCTTAATTTTTTCTTGGCCATACACTTTCCAATCATTCAAGCCTTGTGCTAACAGTTTCTCCAAGTAAATATCAAACAACTGCGAAATATCGAACAAATATCCATAAGTCTCTCGCTTGGCTTCTTTGTGTGATTTTAAATCCAAATCTTTTAAGATGATTTCAGCATATTCCAAAGTCTGACGAAAGTGGGCAAACATTGGATTATTTAGCACTCTATGATTTTTGGCATTCTGAAGAGTTAATTGCGTGAAGTATTTTCCCGAATATTGTATCTTTAGCTGCTGATAGATATTCATTACCAGCTTTAAGGCATCAGCACCAAATGTTTTTTTTAACTTCTCACACGCCAAATATAGTATGTCAACAATAGGCTGAATCTCATTCAGTTCTCAATATTGAATGCTGATTTTACCCATGAATGGAATGTCCTGCTTGATATGTGCCTTCATATCAAGCGCGCTACGCATTTTATAATCGTGCTGCTGTTTTTGCTGATAGGCTTTCGGCAGCCCTAGGGTTGATGCACGCTCCAATGCATGGATAAACAAATAGCACAAAATATGCTGAAAAGTATTGGCTTCATTTTTCTTTTCCGCTGCAGTCTGAGCAGTATCAATACAGATATTATTCAAGAAATTAAGCATACGGTTCAAAAAACCCCACCGTAAGCACAGGTAATATTAAATTCACAGCCTTTATGATATACCACACCGGCAAACAGCCCAGTTTGCACGAAATCCTGACGATCTTCATTTAGGTTTTCACAGCAGAACAACTTAAGAATTAACTGCTCTTCTTTTTCCAAGTCATCTTTAACTGGCTTAAAGCGAAAAATTTTAAGCGACGTCAAGGATTCATGTCGAGTTGTTATTTCAAAACCTGGCTGAAACAGACCCTGAAATTTATTAGATTTCTTGTCTTAGGTTGTTACATGAATGCCTTGTATATCATTAACCTTGTTCACCCATCCGCCATCGCCAATGTCTGTATGCTTGATTGGTCTTTCCAGATGGTAGTTATAATTAGTCGGAACTGTTAGTTTCACTTTGATCAGCTTCCTTTGAAGGATTATCCACTAAAGGTTTTTTAAACACTTCCAAAGCTTCTTTTAACTTCTCCTCTATTTCACCCTCAGAATAAAAGGCGCGCAAATACTCCTTGAGCGTTGGACGCAAATACAGCTCAAAAAGACTCCCTAGATTCTTTTCGGTTATATCCTGCTCATTTGCAATCGAAGAAATTTTCATAAAGAAAGAATGGCCAAATTCATGAGATAAGCCTAAGCCCAGATCTTCGACAATGTATTTATTTAGCGCCGAGGCACATTTAGCATATACTCTTCGATATTACTAAAATCTTTATCATTGTGTTTGCAGTGATTAATTAATACCTTCTCATCATAACCCTTATGAATCCATTTAAAACGTCTGCGTATTGCCAAATCAAAAGCATCAATACTCTTATCCACATCATTCATCATGCCGATAAAAAATACATTATCAGGCACACCAAACTTTGAACGCTTGATCCCTTTATCATCTTCTCTGATTTCGTATGCCAAATGCTTGTACTTCTCTTCATCCTTTGCAAGCAGAGAATCTAGTAATGCTGAATATTGCGTACTGATTAGATTTTCACCAATAGCTTCGGCATTATCATCAGAATTCTTAGAAACCTTGTGGCGATATGAACTCTCAAGCAAGGATAATGTCTCGCCGAATACAGCCGATAAATTAGCACGGTTAATCTCATCAACGATAAAATAGTAGTTATTATCAGGATCCTTTTTGGCTCGGATACAGAATTCCTTAAAAATACCATTCACCCACTCAAGCTTGACACCTCCCTTGTCGTCAATACCATTTGGCTTAATACCATCAATAAAGTCTTCATAGGTGAATGATGGATGAAACTGAACATATTCATATCGCGAACTATTGCCCTCGCATAGGTACTCAATATTCTTTTTTACAGTATAGATTTTCCCGGTACCTGGAGCACCATAAAAAACCATGTTTGGGCTTGCTTTATCAGCAGATTGTTTAAAATCAGGATTCTCCAAACCCCAAAGAAATTTTGAGAGTTGTACAATTTTGTATATATTATCATCTTCATCCTTAGAAGAAATATCGATTTCAAACCCTTCTATGAATTTCTCAAATATTTCTTTGTTTATCTCTATGACATTCTTTTCTTTACTATCTTTACCTATGTATTTTTGATAGATAGACTGTAGCACTCCCTTTAAATATATGCACAAACTTTGTCGGGTGTGATAATACAGCCAACTTCATCAAAGTAACTTTTGGCGTATAATTATCAAACCTTTCTTTCATATCTTCTGATAAGACCTCAGAGAGGGGGGTCATTCGTGACCGTATGGCAAAACAAGGGCAAGATATTGTCTTTATAATATTTCTCTGCTAGGACTTTGTCACAATTATCAACTCCGCCCTTCACAAAGTAGCTGCCATCATCATTTAGCTTAACACAGAAATACGTTGCATTGCCGACGAATATGCTGCCAAATACCGAGCTGCCATTCTCAAGTAAATTACACAGATACTCGCTAGGCAGAGTTGAATTATTATTCTGCCCATCCTTTCGGTTTGTGTACTCATCTAGTGTGAGTGAATTTTCTTCTATTTTTTTCTTTATACCATGTCCAATCTTTGCGCGTCTTTATAATCTGTTCTTTTGCCGCTTCGTTCTTATTCTCTTTTTCATAATCATCCCAGAGTCTCTTTATACCAATCATTTCTTCGTTTTGTGAAGTTTTGTTACTCACCATACTACCCCCAGCACTCGAATGAGTGATTTATCACTCATTTTAGAAAAAAGAATACCCTACATTCTATTGGATTTTTATAAAAAGGGCAATTCATTCGCTCTTATTAGTTATAGTATATAAAATAGCTTAGATACGACGACTATCGCCTCCTTTGATCAGTTTTTGGTAGATTTTATTTTGGTGTAGATTTGGCGTAATTTTGTCGTAAATATACTTTTACTCAAAGTTTAAAAATTTCATCGCTATGTTTTTATAAAAAATTTCAATACAACAAAAAACCCCTTGAAACACTTATGTTTCAAGGGGTTTGGATGTGGTAGGCGTAAACGGACTCGAACCATCGACCCCCACCATGTCAAGGTGGTGCTCTAACCAACTGAGCTATACGCCTAAAGTGCTGCTATTTTAACAAAGTTTTGAAATTTTGCAAGTATTTTTTTAAGTTTAATCCAAAGCATGGATATTAATCGGCGTCTTATACGGCCTATTGGGCAGTTCTTGCACCAGTTTGGGCACCAGATAACCCGACAGACTCTCGAGCATCTGCCAATAAATCTCAATCGCACGCTCAATCAGCAAATCAAAATGCGCCGCCCCCTGAACTTTATCCAACACGTGTAAATAATAAGGTAAAATCCCCGCATCAAATAACGCATGACTAAGCTCAATCAACGTCTGAGCGTGATCATTCACACCCTTTAGCAGAACCGTCTGATTTAATAAGACAACGCCGGACTCTCTGAGTGCGCGGCATTTTTGCTTAAGAAATTCATCAATCTCATTGGCATGATTAATATGCAACACCATAACGATGTTTTTTGGTGAAGCTTTTAGCAGGCTTAGCAGTTCATCATCCACACGATTGGGTAGCACCACAGGCAGACGTGTATGAATGCGGATGGTCTTGACGTTTGGGATGGTGTTTATGGCACCGAACCAAGCTGTTAGACGTCTATGATTCAGATTCAGCGGATCGCCACCACTAAAGATCATCTCATCAACATCCGGGCAGCTTGCCACATAGTCGGCAATACTAGCGATCTCTTGAATGCTTGGCATGTTCGCATGGTAGTCAAAATGCTGACGGAAACAATAACGACAATGCACCGCACACGCCCCCGTTGTGGTAATCAGCACACGGTTTTTGTATTTATGCAGCAGACCCTTGATTGGGTTTTGCTCATTCTCTTGTAGAGGATCGGCAGTATAGCCAGCGCTTGCCACAGTTTCTTTGATGTCTGGCAGAACCTGCAGTAGCAGCGGATCACTTGGATCACCCTTTGTCATCTTTTGAATAAAGGCTCGCGGCACTCTTAGTCCAAAACCCTTAGGCTGATAAGGTGCATCTGGACACTCTATTTCAAGCAAATCACACAATTCAGCCACATCCGAAACACCGTCAGCCAATTCACTTTGCCAATCACCGTAAGCAGAATCAACATCAATGGTCGATATTTTTGAAAAATCATTCATTATCTTTTGACAATATTCAACAAAACTATATATAATGTGCTGTTTAGCGACATTTGCGAAATGCTGGGTATTATATCGCACTTTCGCCAAAATTTATTTTTCTTTTTTAAAGGTAATCATCATGGCAAGTTATTCTACCAATGATTTTAAAGCTGGCCTAAAAGTCATGCTTGACGGCAACCCATGCTCAATCATCGAGAACGAATACGTTAAACCTGGTAAAGGTCAAGCCTTTAACCGTGTTAAACTTCGCAACCTAAAGACAGGTAAAGTTCTAGAACAAACCTTCAAATCTGGCGACAGCCTAGAAGGCGCTGACGTACTAGACACCGAAATGAACTATCTATACAACGATGGTGAGTTCTGGCACTTCATGCACCCTGAGACTTTCGAGCAAATGCAAGCTGACAAGAACGCCATGGGCGATGCAGCACAATGGCTAAAAGAGAACTCAAACGCACTTTGCACCATCACTCTATTCAATGGCGCACCGCTAAGCGTTACCCCGCCAAACTTCGTTGAGCTACAAATCGTAGAAACCGATCCAGGTCTGCGTGGCGACACCTCTGGTGGTGGCGGCAAACCTGCACGTCTAGAGACTGGCGCGGTGGTGCGTGTACCACTATTCGTACAACAAGACGAAATCGTAAAAGTCGATACTCGTACTGGCGAATACCTATCACGCGTGTAATATGTGATGCACACCTATAAAAAATCCCCAATACCTCATTGGGGATTTTTTATAGGTGTGCTATTGCTTAGCAATCAATCTTAGGCATTCTGACACCATCACCATGCCCACCACAGACGTAACTGCAACTGCTGAGCCGTAACCACCACAATTCAGACCGTTTTCACATGCTGTTGCCATTTTTAATTGTTCGGTTGAATAGACGCATTTGATACCGAATTTGCCTTTTGATTGGCTGATATTTTTTTCTTTGAGTTTGTTTCTTAATTTTGCCAATAATGGATCTTGGGTCACGTCTGTGAGATCGGCAACTTTGATTTGCGTTGGGTCAATTTTACCACCCGCCCCACCAGAGACGATGAGCTTAATTTTATTAAATCGGCAATGCAGCGCCAAAGCAAGCTTGGCATTCATGTCATCGACACAGTCTAACACGATTACATTTTTATCTTGAGCAGCCAGGGCTACCGCCTCTTCTTTATTGGGCAGAATCTGCTGAACGTTATCTACGGTCAAAAAATCATCAACCAGATTCAGCTCAAGATTAGGATTGATTTGCCTAAGTCGTGCCGCCATTACCTCAATCTTCGACTCTCCAAGCGCACCATCTAAGGCAGACAGCTGGCGGTTGATGTTACTCTCAACCAATACATCCAGATCGACCAACGTAATCTGCCCCACCCCTGTTCTTGCCAGACCTTCTGCCGCCCAAGAGCCCACGCCGCCAACACCAATCACATAAACGTGAGCATTGATAAATTTCTCAAATCCATCGCCATAAAGCGTTCGCGTACCAGTGAATCGTCGAGCGGTTAACATGTCATTCATCATTCATATACCCAATTTTGGTGCAGCGCCTCATTGCTGTTCTGCCATAGCTGCCTAGCCAAATTCTCTTTATCCATATCAAACATCGTCGCCAACTCATCAAGCACATACACCAAATTAGCAGGTTCATTGAACGTGCCCAAGTGCTGGCAAGGCACCGGCATCATGTCGGGGCAGTCCGTCTCAATCACGAATGCCTCAGCGCCATATCGCTTAAACACACTCATCACAGAATTGCGTAATTTCTTGGCATTGGGGTTGGTAATTTGCCCCGTGATACCAAGCTTAAATCCCATCTTCACAAAAGCCAAAGCCTCTTGTTCGCCACCACTAAAACTATGAGCGATACCACCCTGAACGCTGGCGCGGTATTTATGATCTTTTAAAATCTGTAGGACTTGAGCGTGCGCTTTGCGAATATGCAATAAAATCGGCAAATCATGGTGTTTGGCAAGATGAATTTGCTCAATAAAAAACTGCTTTTGCTTTTCAAAAATATCTGACTGCGCCAAGGTTTTTGGATAGGTATCTAGACCAATCTCAGCAATGGCGATACCGCTGTACTTCCTAATGAAATCATCAAGCAACATCAGATCAGAATCCGACTGCTCCATGATGTACAAAGGATGAAGTCCGAACGCCAAATGAGCCTGAATGCCTTGGTGGCTGCCCTTGGCAAAATCCACCATTTGGGATTTGACTTTGACCATCTGATGAAAATATTTCGCCAAAAAACCAATCAACACCAGATGTCTAATGCCCTGTTCATGAGCACGTTCGGTCATCAACATGCGATGTTCATCATACTCAGGCACGTCAAAATGCGTGTGCGTATCAATAAGTCTAATCGTCATGTTGCGGCTTTTTTGGACTGCTGCGTCTCGGCAGTATCAATAAAGCTGCAGCGAGAGCCAGTTTGAACAATGTTGATTTATTCATGATTTCTTGCGTTTTTTAATGGGTTTAAATACCTGCTCATCCAAATGCTGCGGCGCATCATTCAACAATGAAGTCGAATGATATGGCACCAGTGCGGACGGCACAACATTACGCGCAGCGTCAATGTGCTTAATTGAGTCATCAAAGAAGATATGCGGCGCAAAGGTTTGCAGTACCTTCGTCTTATTTAGACCACCCAAGAAAAAAGCCACATCAACACTCACACCCCATTCACGCAACGTCTTAATCGCTCGCATGTCAGCAGGTGCATTTCTGGCAGTAACCAAGGCAATACGGATCGGATTATGCACCGCATCTTCGGTCTCATTGGGCAATTTATTTTGTAGCTTAGAGAGCTTAATAAGAAAATCCGCATAAGGGCCTTTCTCCATCGGCAAGTCAGCCATCTCATTCTCATGATGGTGAAATGCCTGCAATCCTTGCTGCTTAAACACCAGCTCACCCGCCTCATCAAATAACACAGCATCCCCATCAAAGGCGATGCGAAGCTGCTCAGTATCAAGCTCTGACGTATCGATCGGAGTCGCATCAAGAATCGCACAAGCGCAAATGTTCGCATCCGCCACTTTCTGGGCGTCTTCGCGATTGGTCGTTAAGAATAAGTCAACATCAAAATCCTTAATATAATCCGCCACCGAAGCGCCAGAGATAAAAGCAGATCGAGTGATGCCCAGCTCATGTGTGCGAATGGCATTAAGCACCTGTATACCCATGTCTGGCGTAGATTTAGAAACGATCACCACCTCAACAAAGGGCGATTCATCATGGTATTCCTTATCATCCTGATATCGATTTAAATTCAAAAGCGCCTTAATAAGCGGATAGCCTGTTCCTTGATTTAAAGGTTCATTCTCGCGCAAATGCATATATTCACGGAATTTCTTGGCGGCCGTCTCTTCGTCCTTTTTTGTTAATTCAATCAGTTTGGTTTCCGCTTCGGACAAATCAAATAAGGCTGTCGCCGAAATCGCCACAATTAAAGTCTGAGAAAAATCTACCGCCATACCATCCCCTTTCTAACATTCTATACGATATAAGTGGCCTTGTCTCTCAGTCACAACGCCATGTGTATTGATGACAATTTGAAAATTATTGTTGTTATTCTTGGATAAGGTACAATATTTGATATTACCATAATTCCCACGTGGCTTACCCGTATCACCCATAAATTTCATATAATTGCGTGATAATGAGGCATTCATTTTAATTATACCATGTTTTAAATACAAAGATTCGCTGCTAATTATATAATCTTTGGCGCCCAATCTATTGTCTCTATCATTATCTACAAACACAACAAATCTTTCTTGGGCACTCCTACTGCATTCATTCTCGCTATTCATAGCACAAATGATAACATCCTTACCTCTTGAATAACTCTCTATCTTTGCCAAGCGAATTGCTTCATGAAGGTGTTTTCTTGTTGTATGTGATTCCAGACGCTCAAACAGAGCAGGAATCATAGGGTAAGCAAAAAATAGTAACACAGAAACAATCAATAGGACAATGATTAATTGAATGAACGTAAATCCAGATTCTGCTTTTATCATAATATCGCAATACCTAAAACCCCCTCACATTCCTGCAAGGGGGCTCAAATAAGATGCTGACGATGACCTACTCTCACATGGGCGAACCACACTACCATCGGCGCTAAGACGTTTCACTTCTGAGTTCGGGAAGGGATCAGGTGGTTCCATCTTGCTATTGTCGTCAGCGTAAAAGGATAACAACGCTATTTATGAGTCTGTTGTTTTATTTTTTACTTTAAATTTTAATTTTTAAAGTTTTAACTTTTTAAGTTAAGTTATTCAAGATTGATTCAAGCTTGTTAGGTAAAATCTTTACACTTATCTCATACTAAACCACTTGGGTGTTGTATGGTCAAGCCAAACGAGCAATTAGTATTGGTTAGCTACACATGTCACCATGCTTCCACACCCAACCTATCAACGTCGTCGTCTACAACGGCTCTTTGGGGAAATCTTATCTTGAGGTGGGCTTCCCGCTTAGATGCTTTCAGCGGTTATCCCATCCGAACATAGCTACCCGGCAATGCTTCTGGCGAAACAACCGGAACACCAGAGGTTCGTCCACTCTGGTCCTCTCGTACTAGGAGCAGATCCTCTCAAATTTCCAACGCCCACGGTAGATAGGGACCGAACTGTCTCACGACGTTCTAAACCCAGCTCGCGTACCTCTTTAAATGGCGAACAGCCATACCCTTGGGACCTGCTTCAGCCCCAGGATGAGATGAGCCGACATCGAGGTGCCAAACACCGCCGTCGATATGAACTCTTGGGCGGTATCAGCCTGTTATCCCCAGAGTACCTTTTATCCGTTGAGCGATGGCCCTTCCATACAGAACCACCGGATCACTAAGACCTACTTTCGTACCTGCTCGACTTGTGGGTCTCGCAGTTAAGCGCGCTTTTGCCTTTATACTCTTTGAACGATTTCCGACCGTTCTGAGCGCACCTTCGTACTCCTCCGTTACTCTTTAGGAGGAGACCGCCCCAGTCAAACTACCCACCATACATTGTCCTTGATATTGTTGTATCTAAGTTAGAACCCCAACATAACCAGGGTGGTATTTCAAGGATGGCTCCATGCAAACTGGCGTTCACACTTCAAAGCCTCCCACCTATCCTACACAAGTTAGGTCAAAGTTCAATGTAAAGCTGTAGTAAAGGTTCACGGGGTCTTTCCGTCTAGCCGCGGGTACACAGCATCTTCACTGCGATTTCGATTTCACTGAGTCTCTGCTGGAGACAGCGCTGCCATCATTATGCCATTCGTGCAGGTCGGAACTTACCCGACAAGGAATTTCGCTACCTTAGGACCGTTATAGTTACGGCCGCCGTTTACTGGGGCTTCGATCAAGAGCTTCGCATACGCTAACCCCATCAATTAACCTTCCAGCACCGGGCAGGCATCACACCCTATACGTCCACTTTCGTGTTTGCAGAGTGCTGTGTTTTTAATAAACAGTTGCAGCAGCCTGGTATCTGCGACTGCCAACAGCTCATAAAGCAAGTTTAATTACCGTCGGCAGCGTACCTTCTCCCGAAGTTACGGTACCATTTTGCCTAGTTCCTTCAGCAGAGTTCTCTCAAGCGCCTTAGTATTCTCTACCTGACCACCTGTGTCGGTTTCGGGTACGATTTGTTTATGACTATCGCTTAGAAGCTTTTCCTGGAAGCAGGGTATTTGCCACTTCGCCAGCAAGCTGGCTTGCTATCAGATCTCAGTAATAGCTTGGCGGATTTGCCTACCAAGCCTACCTACATCCTTTCACCTGGACAACCAACGCCAGGCTGACATAACCTTCTCCGTCCCTCCATCGCATCATAAACAAGTATTGGAATATTAACCAATTTCCCATCGACTACGCCTTTCGGCCTCGCCTTAGGGGTCGACTCACCCAGCCCCGATTAACGTTGGACTGGAACCCTTGGTCTTTCGGCGAACGGGCTTTTCACCCGTTTTGTCGTTACTCACGTCAGCATTCGCTCTTGTGATACCTCCAGCATACCTTACGATACACCTTCACAGGCTTACACAACGCTCCCCTACCACTTAATTGAAACAATTAAATCCGCAGCTTCGGCTCCTAGTTTGAGCCCCGTTACATCTTCCGCGCAGGTCGACTCGACTAGTGAGCTATTACGCTTTCTTTAAATGATGGCTGCTTCTAAGCCAACATCCTAGCTGTCTGTGCCTTCCCACATCGTTTCCCACTTAACTAGGAATTTGGGGCCTTAGCTGGCGGTCTGGGTTGTTTCCCTCTTGACGACGGACGTTAGCACCCGCCGTCTGTCTCCCGGATAGTACTCATCGGTATTCGGAGTTTGCATCGGTTTGGTAAGTCGGGATGACCCCCTAGCCGAAACAGTGCTCTACCCCCAATGGTATTCGTCCGAGGCGCTACCTAAATAGCTTTCGGGGAGAACCAGCTATCACCGAGTTTGATTAGCCTTTCACCCCTATCCACAAGTCATCCCCTGGCTTTTCAACGACAGTGGGTTCGGTCCTCCGGTGCCTGTTACGGCACTTTCAACCTGCTCATGGATAGATCACTCGGTTTCGGGTCTATACCCTGCAACTAAGACGCCCTATTAAGACTCGGTTTCCCTACGGCTCCCCTAAACGGTTAACCTTGCTACAGAATATAAGTCGCTGACCCATTATACAAAAGGTACGCCGTCACCCAACAAGTGGGCTCCGACTGCTTGTATGCACACGGTTTCAGGTTCTATTTCACTCCCCTAACAGGGGTTCTTTTCGCCTTTCCCTCACGGTACTGGTTCACTATCGGTCAGTCAGGAGTATTTAGCCTTGGAGGATGGTCCCCCCATCTTCAGACAAGATTTCACGTGTCTCGCCCTACTTAATGTGTCGCATTTGCAGTTTCGCATACAGGACTATCACCTACTATGGTTGGCTTTCCCACGCCATTTTGCTACTACAAGTTTGATCGGCTACTCCCCGTTCGCTCGCCGCTACTTGGGGAATCTCTATTGATGTCTTTTCCTCGGGGTACTGAGATGTTTCACTTCTCCCGGTTTGCCTCCTAACCAAAGGTTAGGATAGCCAACTTATGTTGGCTGGGTTTCCCCATTCAGAAATCGCCGGGTCACAGGATATTGCCACCTCACCGACGCTTATCGCAGGCTATCACGTCTTTCATCGCCTCTGACTGCCAAGGCATCCACCATGTGCACTTCATTACTTGACCATACAACCCCAAGTAGTCTTGGTGTCATAAGGGTAATGTGTAACGATTTACCTATGTTTACGCTTGATTCAGTTCTCTTTACTTTGGTTAATTATTTTGTTGGAAATAAATAATTAACCCAGACTCATATATACGTTGTTAAATAGTGATATAAACTTCGTCAGTTTATAAAGTTAAAGCATAAATAAGAAATCTTATTTAAATTGCTTATGTATGCTTTTGATGTTTAATAATGGTGGAGTTAAGGAGAGTCGAACTCCTGACCTCCTGCGTGCAAGGCAGGCGCTCTACCAACTGAGCTATAACCCCATTTGTTAATGGTGGGTCTAATAAGACTTGAACTTATGACCCCCGCGTTATCAACACGGTGCTCTAACCAACTGAGCTATAGACCCGTTTTAAACATCTTACTAAAGAACAACTTGTTGTGAATTCTTGCCAATCAGATAATATCGTTAAGGAGGTGATCCAGCCGCAGGTTCCCCTACGGCTACCTTGTTACGACTTCACCCCAGTCATCGACCCCACCGTGGTGAGCGCCCTCTTGCGTTAGGCTACCCACTTCTGGTGAGATCAACTCCCATGGTGTGACGGGCGGTGTGTACAAGGCCCGGGAACGTATTCACCGCAGCATTCTGATCTGCGATTACTAGCGATTCCGACTTCATAGAGTCGAGTTGCAGACTCTAATCCGGACTACGATTGGCTTTTTGAGATTGGCATCACATCGCTGTGTAGCAACCCTTTGTACCAACCATTGTAGCACGTGTGTAGCCCTGGTCGTAAGGGCCATGATGACTTGACGTCGTCCCCGCCTTCCTCCAGTTTGTCACTGGCAGTATCCTTAGAGTTCCCGACCGAGTCGCTGGTAACTAAGGAAAAGGGTTGCGCTCGTTGCGGGACTTAACCCAACATCTCACGACACGAGCTGACGACAGCCATGCAGCACCTGTATTCTAATTCCCGAAGGCACTCCCGCATCTCTGCAGGATTCTAGATATGTCAAGACCAGGTAAGGTTCTTCGCGTTGCATCGAATTAAACCACATGCTCCACCGCTTGTGCGGGCCCCCGTCAATTCATTTGAGTTTTAACCTTGCGGCCGTACTCCCCAGGCGGTCTACTTATTGCGTTAACTGCGTCACTAAGTCTTTAAAAGACCCAACGACTGGTAGACATCGTTTACGGCGTGGACTACCAGGGTATCTAATCCTGTTTGCTACCCACGCTTTCGCACCTCAGTGTCAGTATGATGCCAGGAAGCTGCCTTCGCCATCGGTATTCCTCCAGATCTCTACGCATTTCACCGCTACACCTGGAATTCTACTTCCCTCTCACCTACTCTAGTTGTCCAGTATCAGATGCAGTTCCTAGGTTAAGCCCAGGGATTTCACATCTGACTTAAACAACCACCTACGCGCGCTTTACGCCCAGTAATTCCGATTAACGCTCGCACCCTCTGTATTACCGCGGCTGCTGGCACAGAGTTAGCCGGTGCTTATTCTGTGGGTAACGTCAGGGCTTGTGGGTATTAACCACAAGCTTTTCCTCCCCACTTAAAGTGCTTTACAACCAAAAGGCCTTCTTCACACACGCGGCATGGCTGGATCAGGCTTTCGCCCATTGTCCAATATTCCCCACTGCTGCCTCCCGTAGGAGTCTGGGCCGTGTCTCAGTCCCAGTGTGGCTGATCATCCTCTCAGACCAGCTACAGATCGTCGCCTTGGTAGGCCTTTACCCCACCAACCAGCTAATCCGACTTAGGCTCATCTAATAGCGAGAGCTTACGCCCCCTTTCACCCGTAGGTCGTATGCGGTATTAGCCATCCTTTCGGATGGTTATCCCCCACTACTAGGCAGATTCCTAAGCATTACTCACCCGTTCGCCACTAATCATATCCAGCAAGCTGGATACTCATCGTTCGACTTGCATGTGTTAAGCCTGCCGCCAGCGTTCAATCTGAGCCATGATCAAACTCTTCAGTTTAATCTTTTTAAGATGCCTATTAAGTATCTTAGTAAACTAAGATAAGTTAGGACTTGGCTCATTTATTATATTACTAGCAAAATTTGATACTAATTAAAGTATCAGCTCATCGTGTAAATGAATTAACTTTGAGTATTTTTGTCTTAATAACTAATAAATGAATATTTATATATTATTTATTGAATTATCTTGTATTGACAAAAATCCACACAAGTTGTTCTTTAGTTTGGATTTTAAATAGTGTATTCGTCTGTCGTCCAGCGAATGAGTGCGTATTATACGCTGTTTTTACTTGGTGTCAAGCTTTTTTTTCAAAATTTTTAAAGTTTTTTTGAGATTTGTTAATTTTCGTCTCAAATTTTTTAACTTATTGAATTTAAACAAGTTTTTTATGACTTGCTGTGCTTGAGTGGTGGGTATTATATGAGGAGAAATGAGATTAGTCAAGGGGTAATTTAAGGAAAAGTGGAGAAAGTTTATAAGTGGTTGATTTGGCAGGGGATTTATTTTAAAAAGGCAATCGTTGATTGATTGCCTTTTATAATAGCGTCTTATTTATATTAATTCAGATTGGACTTAATCAATACTACCAAGTCCGTCACATCGTCAGCATTAGTATCAAAGCTACACATTAAGCGCACAGTACCTTCGGTATCCCAATCATAAAAGGCGTATTTTTGGCGGGCGGCATCAACTGCTTTCTTAGGTAATTTAACAAAAACACCATTAGACTGAACGTCATAAATCGGTTGAATGCCCAGCGTGATAAGTTCATCCGCCAACTGCTTTGCCATCGCATTGGCTTGCCGCGCATTATTAAGATAAAGATTATCTGATAATAGCGCTATGAATTGAGCGGAGATAAAGCGCATTTTTGAAGCGGTTTGAAGTCCCACTTTACGCAAAAAACGCAGTGAGCTGGCAAGCTCTTTGTCAAAGGCAATCAAGCACTCGCCCATCATCATGCCGTTCTTCGTACCGCCAAAGGACACCATATCCACACCGGTCTCAAGAATCATCTCTTTAAATGTGGCATTTAGATAAGCGGCAGCATTGGATAATCTGGCGCCATCGACAAATACCTTCATGCTATGCGCATGCGCAGTCTCACAAATCGCGCGAATCTCATCTATGCTATAACAAGTGCCGTATTCGGTGGTCTGACTGATATAGACAACGGATGGTTGAGCACGATGTTCGCTTCCGATATTATAAAGCTGAGAGAGGATCATATCGGGAATCAGCTTGCCATCTTCGGTGGGCATCGCCAATAGTTTAAGCCCACCCACAACCTGCGGCGCAGTGCTTTCGTCTTGATGAATGTGCGCCGACTCGGTACAAATTACCGCACCCCAACGAGTGCTTAGTGCCTGCAACCCAACCACATTCGCACCCGTGCCATTAAACATCGGATAAGCATAAGCTGTATCGCCAAAATGCGCACGGATAATAGTCTGCAATTCTTCTGTAAATTCATCATAGCCATAAGCAGGAACATGTCCGCCATTTGCCAGGTTCAAAGCATCCATAATCTTAGGATGCACGCCTGAATAGTTATCTGAAGCGAAATTTTTAGCTGTTGGAGTCTGCATTTGTTTTCTCGGTTGGTTTTTTTGATTATTATACTTGGAATGGATTAAAGGAGAAAGGGTTTTGAATATCGCTTTAAGCTGTCGCGGTCATTTTGGTATTGCCAAGCCTCTGTTTGAATTTGGCAAATAAAACTGCTGCCATGAATGTGATTGCTTGCAAAAGCACAATCGTCGCCCCCGTTGCCGAATCCAAATGAAAACTTAAAATCACTCCCAAAAAACTCGTCAAACACGAACTTACCACCGCCACAGCCAGCATGGTATGAAATCGCCGGCACAAGACAAATGCCGTAATGCCAGGGGAGATGAGCATCGCCACCACCAAAATCACGCCAACGGCTTGCATGGCAACCACAATTGTGGCAGAGAGTAGGATAAGCAACCCATAATGCAAAACTTTGGGCGACAGTCCTGCCACACGGGCATGACTTGGGTCAAAGCAGTACAACAATAAATCCTTGCCCTTTAACAGCACCGCCCCCAAAATCGCCCCACAAATTATCATGGTCTGGATAAGCATTTCACGGCTAATACCGAGCAGATTGCCAAACAAAATATGCTTTAAATGCTGGTCGGTGTCTATTTTGGTAAACATAACAAGCCCCACCGCAAACATGCCTGCAAAGACAATGCCCATGAGCGTATCTTCCTTGATACGGGTGTTATTTTTTAAAAAACCCACCGATACGGCACAAAACAGCCCTGCCACAAACGCCCCAAGCGACATCGGAAGCCCTGCCCACACCGCCACAATCACCCCCGGGAACACCGCATGGCTAATCGCATCGCCCATAAGCGACCAACCCTTTAACACCACATAACACGACAGCACCGCACACACCGCCCCAACCACGACCGATGACAATAGGGCGTGTTGCATAAAGGTGTGGGATAACGGTTCGGTGAGAAAATTTAGAAGTTGCATATTAAAATCTATGGTTGTCAAATTGGGCGGATAAATGCTTTCTTTTTAATCTTTGTGTGATTATCCCAAACTTTGGCGAAAACAAAAACGCAAGCACAAACAATGCTGTCTGCAAGGACACAATCACGCCCCCTGTCGCCCCGTCTAGGTAGTAGCTTAAATACACGCCAAGCCCACTTGTGGTTACACCCAACAATCCTGCAATCAGGATAAGCGGACGAAATCTATCGGTCAGCTGATATGCCGTTGCCCCAGGGGTGATGACCATCGCAATCACCAAAATCGCCCCTACCGTTTGTAGTGCCGACACCACGCACGCAGACAGCAGACTAAAAAACAGTGCTTGATACACTTTTGGTGACAGTCCCACCGATTTGGCGTGAATCTCATCAAAAAAGACAAGCAGTAAATCTTTCCAAAAAATCAGCAAAAAACCAAGCGATACCGCCATGACAACACCCACTTGTATCATGTCGCCATCGCTAATACCCAAAATATTGCCAAAAATAATCTCTTGAACATTGACGGACGTGGGATTGATAGAGATGATAAACAGCCCTAACGCAAAAAACGTGGTAAAAATAAAGCCGATTACCGCATCTTCTTTTAGATTTGTCAAAGATTTAACCCACAAAATCGCCAAAGATGCCAATATCCCCGAAAAAAACGCCCCAATCGCATAAGGCAAGCCGAGTGCATACGCAATCGCTACCCCCGGCACAACCGCATGGGACAAGGCATCACCAATAAGCGACCAACCCTTTAACATCAAATATGCCGACAAAAACGCGCACACACCACCGACCACAGACGACAGCACCATTGCTTTTACCATATATTCATAAGCGAACGGCTCGGCAAGCAGGGCAAACAGCTCACTCATGGCGTGTCCTTATTTGGACTGGGCGTTGTGGTGTCGGTTTTTGGGTTGTACAGTTGCACGCCGTCATTTTTTGCCCGTTTTTGATTCATATTGACCTGCCCCACACGGCTTGCCTGTGCGGTCTCATCACAGTGGCTACGCTCGGGCGTGCCGTCATGCACCCCATAAAACACCGCAGGCACTTCATCGTCCGCCAAAATTGTAACCGCACGACTGTCATCGTCATCGTGCAAGTCCTTGCCTGCCAAGCGAATTTGCCGTAACACACCGCCAAACACCTTCTCCAAATTCTCTTGGGTAAAGGTCTCTTTGGTCGTACCACTCGCCAGCACGGTGCGATTTATCATCACCACTTGGTCGCAAAATTCTGGAATCGTCCCCAGATTGTGCGTGGAGATTAAAATCAAATGCCCTTCGCTTCGTAAATCGTCAAGCAGAGCCATAATCGCCTTTTCGGTTTTGACATCAACGCCTGTAAACGGCTCATCAAGCAGGATAATTTTGCTTTCTTGGGCGAGCGAACGAGCCAAAAACACCCGCTTTTTTTGACCGCCTGACAGTTCGCTGATTTGCCTGTCTTTTAGATGAGAAATATCCACCCGAGCCATGGCATCGGCTACCTTTTGGCGGTCGACTGCCTTGGGCAGTCGCAAAAAATTCATATAGCCGTACCGCCCCATCATCACGACATCATAGACCGACACAGGAAATTGCCAGTCCACTTCTTCGGCTTGGGGAACGTAGGCGACTAGGTTTTGTTTTAGAGCGGTGTTAATGGGCAAACCACAGAGCAAAATCTGCCCTGATTGGGGCTTAATCAGTCCCATAATAGACTTAAACAGCGTGGATTTGCCAGAGCCGTTTACCCCAACCAAGGCACAAGTCGTCCCACCTGTTAAGGCAAAATTCATGTCAAAAAGAGCGTGATGACCGTTGGCGTAACGCACGGACAAATCCTGAACGCTGATGCTGGCGGTTAAATCGTGAATGTGTGTCATAATTGCTAAAAACTGATTTAAAAAAGATAGAAATTTGATAGTAGTCTAAAAAGTATGCTGAACCAGGTTTTCTGTTCGCCCTGAGCCTGCCTGCGGGTAGGAAAACCGTTATGGGCAGGCATAGCTCACCACGAACGGTTTTCTTTGTAGTATACTTTTTGAAACACAATCAGAAATGTTTAAAATTCCCATATTTTTTAAATCAAAAATTTGGCAAGATACCGTATTTTATCTTGCCAAATCACCTTGTCAATTATTTTTGAGCTTTTGCGTCTTCAAACCCTTTAACCACCGTACTTGCCGTTACATTTAACAAGTCAAGATACGTTGGCACCGCCCCGTCTTTTTCGCTCAAACTGTCCACATACAGCACACCGCCATAATACGCTCCTGCTTCTTTGGCGACTTGTTTGGCAGGTTTGTCCGAAATGGTGCTTTCGCTGAATACCACAGGGATTTTGTTGGTTTTGACCGTGTCAATCAGAGCCTTGACCTGTTGGGGCGTGCCTTGTTGCTCGGCGTTAATGTCCCACAGATAGGCTTCTTTTAGTCCATAATCTTTGGCAAGGTAGCTAAATGCCCCTTCTGAAGTAACGAGCCAACGCTCATTTTCAGGAATTTGAGCAAGTTTGGCACGAAGTGGCTCGTCCATGGCTTTGATTTTTTGGGCGTATTCTTCGGCATTTTTGATATACACGTCTTTGTTTTTTGGGTCGTGCTCAATGAATGCGTTTTTGATATTTTCCACATAAATCAAGGCGTTAGACGTAGACATCCAAGCGTGCGGATTTGGCAAATCCTTATATGAGCCTGCCTTGATAGGTATGGGCGTGATACCGTCCGTTACCACCACCGCAGGAGTGTCTTTGGCATCGGCATAGAATTTTTCAAACCAACGCTCCAAATTCATGCCATTCCACAAAATCAAATCGGCTTCTTTGACCTTGGCAATGTCCTTTGGGGTCGGCTCATAGTCATGAATCTCCGCCCCTGCTTTGGTAATCGAATGAACGTCTGCTGCGCCCCCTGCGACATTTTGGGCAATGTCTTCAATAATGGTAAAGGTCGTTACCACCGTCATTTTGTCGGCTGAAGTTTGCGCAGATACCACTTCATCAGAAGGCTTGTCACACGCCATCAAAGCAGCGCAAAGCCCAAAGCACGCTGCCAAAGTTTTAAAAAGTTTCATAACCACATCCATTAAAATTAAAATAAATTCAAGAATACAATAACCAATAATGGTTTAATAATAGCAACTGAGCACAAGATTTAAAATATTAACCGAAAAACTCACTCAACTATCAAATGTTAATGATACTCATTATAATAAACGCTGTCAAGTTACTTTATATCAATACATCATACCCATTGAATTATCATTGTTATACTGCGCATCATACAAAAAAGCACACCGATTGTAAATGATTGGCGGTCATTTAATACATAAAGATTGAGTACAATTTTTTAAATCGATATCAGTTATCTTGGTGTTGGGCATAAATTTTGATATAATAAAATGTTTTTATTATTTTAGCCTGACTATTATTTAGGAAATTTTATGGTTGCAATTACCCTACCTGACGGCAGCGTCAGAGAGTTTGACGGTGAAACTACTGTCATGCAAATCGCTCAAAACATCGGTGCAGGGCTTGCCAAAGCCACCATCGCAGGGCGTGTTAATGGCAAATTAGTGGACGCAAGCGATCCGATCACGACGGACGCGACCGTACAAATCATCACCGCTAAAGATGCTGAAGGGATTGAAATCATTCGCCACTCATGCGCTCACCTTCTAGGTCACGCTGTTAAGCAGTTATATCCTGAAGTAAAAATGGTCATCGGCCCTGTCATTGAAGATGGCTTTTATTATGACATCTACAGTGAGCGCCCTTTTACACCTGAAGACATGCAAGCCATCGAAGCGCGCATGAAGACACTCATCGACCAAGATTATGATGTCATCAAAAAAATAACCCCAAGAGATGAAGTCATCAAAACCTTCTCTGAACGCGATGAAACCTACAAGCTTCGCCTAGTAGAAGACATGCCCGATGAGACACACATGGGTCTGTACTATCATCAAGAATACATCGACATGTGCCGCGGCCCACACGTGCCAAACACTCGATTCCTAAAAGCATTCAAACTTACCAAGATGAGTGGCGCGTATTGGCGCGGCGATGCCAAGAATGAACAATTACAGCGCATCTATGGCACCGCATGGGCGGACAAAAAAGAACTTAAAGCCTATATTGAACGCATCGAAGAAGCCGAAAAACGCGATCACCGTAAAATCGGTAAGCAGCTGGGTCTGTTCCATCTACAAGAACAGGCACCCGGCATGGTGTTTTGGCACCCGAACGGCTGGACCATTTGGCAAGTGCTTGAGCAGTACATGCGTAAAGTTCAGCAAGACCACGGCTATCTTGAAATCAAAACCCCACAAGTCGTGGACAGAAGCCTATGGGAGAAGTCTGGCCACTGGGAAAACTATGCAGAAAACATGTTCACCACTGCATCAGAGAACCGTGATTACGCCATCAAGCCGATGAATTGCCCATGTCACGTACAGGTATTTAATCAAGGTTTGAAATCTTATCGTGATCTACCTCTACGCCTTGCCGAGTTTGGCTCATGCCACCGCAATGAACCATCTGGTGCATTGCATGGCATCATGCGTGTGCGCGGCTTCACCCAAGACGATGCGCACATCTTCTGTACCAATGCCCAAATTCGCACCGAAGCTCTTGATTTCATCAAGATGACTTTGAACGTCTATAAGGACTTCGGCTTTGACAATATCCTAATGAAACTATCCACTCGTCCAGAGAAACGCGTCGGTTCTGACGAGCTTTGGGATCTGGCAGAAAAAGACCTTGGTGATGCGTTAGACGCTGCAGGACTTGAATGGGAATTACAAGAAGGCGAAGGCGCTTTCTATGGCCCAAAAATCGAATTCACCCTAAAAGACTGCCTAAATCGCGAATGGCAATGTGGCACGCTACAGCTTGACTTTAACTTGCCTGAACGCCTAGATGCCGAGTTCATCAATGAACAAGGCGAGCGTGAACGCCCTGTCATGTTGCACCGCGCCATCCTAGGTTCGTTCGAGCGTTTCATTGGTATCTTGATCGAGCATTATGCAGGTTGGTTCCCAGCATGGCTTGCACCTACTCAGGCAGTCGTGATGAACATCACCGACAAACAAGCTGAAGCCTGTGAAAGCGTCGTAGATGAGCTTAAAGCGGCAGGATTCCGTGCCGTAAGCGACCTTCGTAACGAGAAAATCGGCTTTAAGATTCGTGAACGCACTCTAGAACGCATTCCATTCATGCTGGTGCTTGGCGACAAAGAAGTTGAAACTGACACGGTTAATGTGCGTACCCGCGAAGGCGAGAACCTAGGTAGCATGAGCGTGACAGACTTCATCAAACACCTTGAAGGCGCGATTGCCTTGAGAGGCAGAGTTGAAGCTAAGGCTGAGTAATCTAAAAAACCATTCAAGAAACCGAATGGGTTTTATTAACACACCCCTTGAAATCCACACACTTTTTAAGTAGAATACAAAATTATCTTTTATTTGGAGTATAACCCATTAAACCGTCCAACCGCTTAAATGTGAATGAAGAGATTCGCGCTAAAGAAGTCCGTCTGGTCAAAGAAGACGGCGAACAACTTGGTGTAGTTAGTTTGGCAGATGCCTTACAAGCTGCCGGTGACGCTAATCTTGATTTGGTAGAAATCGTTGCTGATGCCAAACCTCCTGTTTGTAAAATCATGGACTACAAGCGCTACTTGTACGACCAAAAACAAAAAGCAAAAGAAGCCAAGAAGAACCAAAAACAGACGCAAGTTAAAGAAATTAAACTTCGTCCTGGTACAGAAGAAGCTGACTATCAAGTTAAACTTCGCAAAATCGTTGAGTTCTTGGGAGACAAGGATAAAGTTAAAGTTTCTATCCGTTTCCGCGGACGTGAGATGGCACACCAAGAGATCGGTAAAGCACAGCTTGAGCGCATCATTCAGGACACTGAAGAGATCGCCAGTGTTGAACAAGCGCCAAAAGTCGAAGGTCGTCAAATGGGCATGTTACTAGGCCCAGCCAAGAAAAAATAATTTATCTAAAGTAGCTCATCTGTATGAGCTACTTTTTTATTTGATGAAAAATGAGGATCATCATGAAAAAATATCTTTCATTGGTAGCTTTGGCTGCCGCCACATCATCCCAAGCTGCTGACTGGACGCCTGTCTTTGAGCATTTGCAGGTCGGTAAAAACGACAATGATAATGACATAACATGAACAATAAGACAAAGCATCTTTGAAGACACTCCCAAACCCAATCCTCCAACCAAAGAGGCCAGACAAGGCACCTACACTTCTATCCCAAAACCCTATCGAAAAAACATAATGCCTGCGAAGTTTATCAAGGGCAGAGAAAGTGAAGATGTGATGTTAAAAGGCATCGTTCCATTAAAGAATGCCACCCTATACGGCTATCCTCTACAAAGTCTAAACTACGATCTATACTGCCATGATTGCGACGGCACTTCTTTTATGCTACGTTTGCGCCCATGACCCTCTCTCAGCATAACTCCCTAGTTAAGAAGGTTAAGTTTAGATGTGTAAGAAGATATCTGCGGCGATCCACGCCACATAGCACGATTTGAAAAAGTTGGCAAAACCACCATACTTATTGTTGATGATGGCTGTTAATCAAGCCCTAAAGCAATTTCTGGAAAATTAACGCATCAATTTTTTGGTGCGTTTTTTTGTCCTGATAGTAGCTGGCTCTTGTGTCAATTTGATGAAAATCGAATTTTTTATATAACGCAATCGCTGCAAGATTATCCGCTCGTACCTCAAGCAAAATTCTCTCTGCTTGTTTTTCGATACAATGACTGGCAAGATGATTTAAAACTAAACTTCCAATGCCGTTTTTTTGACAATGCTTAGCTGCAGCAATGCGTAAGATCTCCGCGACTTCAAATACCGCCTGATAGATACAATAGCCTAGAACCTCTTGATCAGATTCGACCACAATCACTCCAGCACCAAATCCAGATAACACCGAAGAAATCGCCAGCACATCCCAAGCATCATCGAATAATTCGGACTCTAGACGCGCCAGTTTCTCCAAATAATCTTTGGTAACCAAGCCACCTTCTATTAACGAAACATTCATAAAATTTCACCCAAAAATCATCAACAAATGTGATATGATAACCTAGATTGAATGATAGTTTATATAATTTTGAAGAGAATATAGAGAATACTTATGTCGAAGAAAAAAACACCAACGTGGAACGACCCCAACGCCACCGATGAAGCCAATAAATACCAAAACCCCATTCCCTCCCGCCTACTTATCCTACAAACTGTCGCCCAAATGAACAATGACGGCAAACCTGCTACAGCGGAGAGTTTGGGACTGCATTTTGAGATTTTAGGCGATGATGAGCAATTTTTTGCCCTAAACAACCGCCTAAAAGCCATGCTAAGAGACAACCAACTAGAACGCACGGACGGCATTCATTTTAGCATTGCCCCCCTACCCACCACCGTAACAGGCAAGGTGTCGGCAAGTGCCAAAGGCTTTGGCTTTGTCGTGCTTGACGATATGCCCGACCTATTTATTCATGAAAAGCAGATGCGTGTGGTCTTTGACGGCGACACGGTAGAAGCGGTTGCCACCGAGTTTCGTGGCAAGCCCGAAGCCCGCATCCAAACCGTGCTACACCGTGCCAGTACCGAGTTTGTGGGCGTGCTTGATAGGGACGATGACGGCTATTTTGTCCAATTATCAGGAGCGAATACTCATCAGCCCATTACGCTGACCGATGATGACGTGGCTCATCATGGGGCGAGCTTGGGCGACAGCGTGAAAGTTGCTATCATTGATATGCCGACTTATCAAGAGTACGCCACAGGCAAGATTAGCGAGCTTTTGACCAATCTTAATGACCGTGAACTTATCATTGAAACGACCCTGCTAAACCACGCCATACCGCATGAGTTTAGCGGTGCCACCATAGAGCAAGCCAATGCCTATACCGAGCCGACTGATAAGGACATGAAAGGGCGGGTGGATTTGCGAGATTTGCCACTTATCACAATAGACGGCGAAGATGCCCGAGATTTTGACGATGCGGTCTATGCCTGCAAACGCTCGGGCGGTAATTACCGTGTCGTGGTTGCCATTGCGGACGTGAGCCACTATGTAACACCCCAATCTCCGCTTGACATGGACGCTTATGAGCGTGGCACGAGCGTGTATTTTCCCCACCGTGTCATCCCCATGCTCCCAGAAGTGCTGTCCAATGGGCTTTGCTCGCTAAACCCCAAAGTGGATCGCCTCTGCATGGTTGCCGACATCAGGCTGTCTCGTGTGGGCAAGGTTACAGGCTATGAGTTCTACCCTGCGGTCATGCACTCACAGGCTCGCTTGACGTATAATCAAGTAAACGCCTATTTTGACGACCCCACCAACGAAACCCTGCCCGATGATTTGGTCAAAAATCCTGACGTGTGCAAATCGGTAGATACCTTGTATCAGCTTTATCAGATTCTTGATAAAAAGCGTGAGGAACGAGGAGCGATGGCATTTGAGACGGCGGAGAGTTACATCGTCTTTGGCGAAGATGGCGACATCAAAGACATCAAAAAACACACTCGTGGCGACGCTCATAAACTCATCGAAGAGATGATGCTCCTTGCCAATACCTGTGGGGCAAATTTTGCCTTAAAGCATGAGTTGCCTGCCCTTTATCGTAACCACGACAAACCCAGCGATGAAAAGTCCGCCAAACTGTCCGAATACGTCAAATCGTTTGGGCTGTCTTTTCCGACTGAGTCGCCCACCCATGCTGATTATCAGCGTATCATCAAGGCAACCGAAGGGCGAGCAGATACCCAAAGCATTCATTCCATGCTCCTTCGCTCCATGATGCAAGCGAACTATAGCCCTGACAACATCGGGCATTTTGGCTTGGCGTATGATGAGTATAGTCATTTTACCAGTCCTATTCGCCGTTATCCCGACCTCATGCTCCACCGAGCCATTAAGGATAAAGTTACAGGCAACAAGCCCAAGCCTGCCATTTATAAAACCTTAGACGAGGCAGGCGAGCAGACCTCCACCACCGAACGCCGTGCCGAAGAAGCAAGCCGTCATGTGGAAGCCTGGCTGAAATGCCACTATATGCAAAGGCATTTGGGCGATGAGTTTGTGGGGACGATTACCACCGTAACGAGTTTTGGTTTGTTTGTTACGCTAAATGACTTGTTCATTGACGGATTGATTCACATCTCAAACCTATCTGCCGAGTACTATGAGTACAACGAGCGTGAACAAGCCTTGATTGGCGAGAAAGGCTCAATCTTTAAACTTGGCGAACAGCTTTTGATTAAGGTTGCTGGCGTGAATATGGATTTATTGCAAGTGGATTTTGCGTTGGTAGAAAAGACGGACAAAACACCCAAAAAAACCAAAACCAGTAAAGGTAAAAAGAAAAAATCCTAAACCACTCAACCTAACCGTAAAAGTCATTGGAGTATTCATCATGAAACAGGCACAACAATGAGCCAAATACTTTATCAATACGGCAAAATCACCAAAGCTGAACGCTACGACCATACAGGAAGACTCATTAAAACTTTGGATGTGCAGTAAAATGAATCATTTTCGCAAACTCGCCCTAACCTTAAGTCTTACCCTACTTGGGGCAAACTTATCCGCCTGTGCCAAACCCAGCACCGAACACACAAGCTCAACCAGTCAGTCCATGCGTGAGCGGTTTTATGCGTTCAGCGAGCTTGATTTATCTGAAGTGGGAGTTGCCAAACAAATCACCCTTGTTGATGACACCAGTCCACTCATCATCAATGACAAAGCCGAGCTTTGGCAAGTGCCACACCCAGACAAACCAATCAAACTCGCTAAGGGCGTATCATCAAGCGTCTCCGCTGTGGCAAAGTTTGATAAAGTGGCTTTTGCCGACAAAGATGGTTACTTTAACCTAATCCAAAATGGACAGCGTTACCACTCATCCATTCGCCTATCGCCCCACTCCGCCATGCTCATGCTACCTTTGGCAACCATTGCTGTGGAGGCTCATGATGACGGTACGGCAAGCCTTGTTCGCCTTGAAGTGGTAGGAAATCGTGTACAAGCAGTTGCTCGCTTTGGTTCTGTCATGCCAGACGCTCGCCCTGTACAAATCAATTTTACAGGCGATAATACCAACGGACACATTGCCGTCCTATCCCACCCAGACAGCAGAACTTATCGGCATGGCGCACTAGGCGATGATATTGAGGCAAGGCAGGTGCAATTTTTAGAACGGCATAGTCTTACACCGCTTAGCAAGCCCTTAACGGTTAGAGGCTTGGTTTTTGAGGCAAATACCTTTGAGATTTTACCTCACAGCAAGGGCAATCATTTGGTAACAACCATTGCAGGTGGTGGGCATGGAGCAAGCACGGTTGTTATTGGCAATGTAGATAACCAACTACAAATCATTGCCCAAAGCACACCTTTATCAAACAATCGCTGGCAGTCACCTTTTGTGTTTGGTGATAATCTTTATGCCATACAAATGCCCCATTTGGTCGGACGGTTTGTCAAATACATACAATCTGGCGATCAACTGAATGAAGAAGTCTTGGGCGAAGGTTACTCTAATCATGCGATTGGTAAATTTGATACCAATTTGGTGGCAGGTCGTAACAATTTTGCTCTCACTCCCCATAAAGGCTATCGTCAAATCAGTATTTTGACCGCCGAGGGCGATATTGTATCTTTATCTGATAACTTGCCAGCACCTATCATCAAAATTCTCTCCAATGATAATCAAGCCTATCTACTACTTAGCAATGGCACAATTTGGGTGTTGAATGCTCAGACTCAATAGACAAAATCCCTGCTCTGTCCCACTCAAAGTCTGATGCCATATGGTTTTAAATAGGTTTTATGGAAATTAAAAAACATGCCATAACCATGACTCTACAAATACCAAGAGAAATGGTCAAAAACAAGGTAAGCAAGAAAGACGGCGTAGGAATGTTTTTTGGTATTTTGTTGAGAGAGCTGACATCAGCAATGATCAAATTTGGCAAGAATACACACAAGGAAAATAAACTTATAAACAGCTTGCTAAGAGGCACAACCTATCAGTCAGAACCACCATGCAAAAACGACTTGATAAGGTATCAGAAGGACTGTTTAGTCATGTTAAACAGTCCTTGCACTATTATCAAAGACCAATCAAACACAAAATACAGAAGTTTATTGGGAGTTTCTTGCATTATATCAACCCACCCTCCACTTGATATTCCCTTTTCTGCAAACAGGAAAATATCCATTAAAGAATAGGGTGGGGATTATAGCGAGAAGGTATCTATTGTGCTGTTTTTAATAACACCCCATTCAATGATACATATCTTAGGTATTCATCAGCGGTGTTTATCGCTATACTCCACCCAAAAATCTGCATTTTCAATACCCACCTTTCTGGGATCAAATACTGGATCTAAGCCTTGCTTCATCTGATTATCATAGTCTTTTAGAACCTTGAAAGCTACTCTGCTTAGCAGCAGGATGGCGATGAAATTTAAATAACACATAACACCAAAACCAATATCGCCCAATGCCCACATCATACCCGCTGATTGCACGCTACCAAAGAAACAGATTATCAAAAATGCGACCTTAAGTACAGTTTTTAAATAAGGATAACGCAATTGATTATCCAAGTATACCAAGGCTGTCTCGGCAATATAATAATAGGCAAGCAAGCAGGTCCAGGCAAACAAGAATATAGCCAATGCAACAAATGCTGGTCCAAAGTCAGCAAAAATAGTTGAAACCGCCGCTTGGGTAAATGCTGTACCAGCGGCAACACCAGGCATATTTTCAACCAACATAGTGCCATCTGGACCTTGAACATTATACATGCCTGTTGACAAAATCATCAATGCTGTAGCGGTGCATACAAGCACTGTGTCCACATAGACAGAAAATCCCTGTACGAGACCCTGCTTGGCAGGATGTGAAACTTCTGCAGCAGCAGAACTGAATGTCGCCTCGCCTGCACCAGCAACATTAGAGAAGACTGCACGGCGAACACCCCAAGAAATTGCCATACCAACGATGCCACCAAACACAGCATCCATACCAAACGCACTTTTTACAATCAAAGCAATCATACTAGGAATGGCAACGGCATTAAAGGTTAAAATCACCAACATCATAAGAATGTAGAAGATTGCCATAAAAGGAATGACTTTGTCGGCAAATCTAGCAATACGCTTAATGCCACCAAAAATGATAAAAGCCAAAGGCACAATGACCATCAATCCTGTCACTATGGGCGATAATCCAAAAGCGGTTTTGAATGAATCACTGATGGTGTTTGCCTGCACGCCTGGCACAAGTACACCGTACGATAGGCAAACTACAGCGGCGACAAATATCGCAAAAGACTTCATCTTTAAGCCTTTTTCAATATAATAAGGCGAGCCACCACGATACTGCTTATCTGAGCTTTCTTTATAGACTTGTGCTAAAGTAGATTCAATAAAAGCACTGGCACCGCCCAACAGTCCCATGACAATCATCCAAAAAACCGCCCCTGGACCACCAGCTGCAATCGCAGTAGCTACGCCAGCAATATTACCCACGCCAATACGACCAGATAACGCCATACAAAACGCCTGAAATGAAGTAACACCTTGATCTGAATTATTCTTATCAAACAATAGACGAATCATTTCTTTTAGATAGCGAAATTGCACACCTTTTGTAGCGATGGTGAAGTAGATGCCTACAGCCAAAGCCAGATATACCAGAGCATCACTCCAAATACAACCTACTACGGTATTGATGAAATCTTCCATATTCATTTCCTTGAGTTGTATAAACCCCACCAATGGAATATACATCCCAAAGGTTTTGCATTTAATGCATGGTAGGGTCTTGAATGTCCTTATTACTTAGCAAATCGCCCAAATGGTCTTGGTTTGACAGTATTGCTCCAACGCCTCAATCCCATTATCTCGACCACCAAATCCTGATTGCTTATAGCCACCAAATGGGGTTGTGATGTCACCCTCTGAAAATCCATTAATAGATATTGTGCCTGCTTGTATTTTTCTGGCAACCGTCAATGCACACTTAAGACTTTGGGTATAGAACGATGCAGCTAGACCGTAACTGCTATCATTCGCCAAATTGATAGCTTCTTCCCTACTCTCAAATGTCGTCACAGCCAAAATAGGACCAAATACCTCCTCTTTAAACAAAGTCATGTCAGCAGTCACATTATCAAAAATCGTCGGCTCGATATACCATCCACTACCCAAGTCTGAAAGCAAATTGCCACCCGTTGCCAGTGACGCCCCCTCTGATTTGGCGGTTTCTAGGTAATGAACCACCTTGTTCAAGTGTGCTTGTTCAATCATGGGTCCTAAGACAACATCGTCATGGCGTGGGTCGCCAATTTTCCAAGCAGACAAGCCTTCAATCAACTTTTCAAGTAGAAGCTGCTTTTTACTGCTATGCACCAATAATCTAGAGCCACAGCTACAGTTTTCACCCATATTCCAAAATGCTGCAGATAGTACATTGTTAATCATATTTTCATCAATGATAGCATCCTCAAAGATAATCTGCGGACTTTTACCCCCACACTCCAAAACAATCTCTTTAAGATTACTTTGTGCCGAATACTGCAAGAATAAACGCCCAACTTCGGTTGAACCAGTAAAGGATACCATATCAATATCCATATGCTTGCCAATAGCAGCACCCACCACTTCACCTCGACCACAGATCATCTGCAGGGCATCTTTTGGTACACCTGCCTCATAAGCCAATTCAATCATGCGGTACGCTGAAAGACTGGTAAGCTCAGCAGGCTTTACAATAACGCTGTTGCCCATGATGAGTGCAGGTGCTACTTTCCATGCAAACATTTGAGCTGGAAAGTTCCATGGTAGTACAGCACCCACCACACCAATCGGCTCTTTAACAATCCATGAAACAACACCATTATCCGTTGGTGCAACTTTGCCAAAAACCTTATCAATCGCCTCAGCATACCAATCAAAAGTATCTAGCGTTGCTGGCATATCGGTATTGATGCACTCACTAATTGGCTTGCCTGCATCAATACAGTCCAATGCCGCCAATTCTTCGACATGTTCTTTTAGTAGATCCGACCATGCTTGCATAATCTTCTTTCGTTCAGCAGGATGCTTATCCCTCCAAGTACCTTTATTAAAGCAATTACGAGCTGATGCCACCGCTTGATTGACATGCTCTTCGGTGGCATCGTCAATTTTACCAATGACACTGTTGTCAATTGGAGTAGTGTTTGGCATTGTGGCTTGACACGGACTGGCATCAACAATTAAATTGCCTGCATACAATACACCCTGCTTTGCTGCCTCAAAAACAGCTTCTTTATTTTTTGCCATCATAATACACAACCTTAACCATTTAACAATGATAAAAACGCTTGTTTATCTTCATCACGAACATCAACCAATGGCAAGCGTACGCCACCAACATCAATTGTACCTTTCAAGCAACCAATTTTGGCTTTTTGATTATAATCGCCAGATTCCATTGAATGAATGGCGGGATAAATCTCTGTCATAATACGGCGTGCCTCATCCCAATCGCCATTGCAAGCAGCTTGATAAATCGCAACTTGCTCTTCTGGAAAGACATTAGCAGCCCCCGCAATCCAACTTCTTGCCCCCCAAAAGAAGAAGTCAACAGGCTGATCATCACAGCCACAAACAATCTCAAAATTTTCAAACTTAGCTTGTAGCATACGAAGTGCGTGGCTAAAATTACCACTACTTTCTTTGATGCCCACAATGTAAGGATGCTTAGATAAACGCTCAACAGTTTCAAATTCAATATTCACACCCACTCGAGCAGGAAAATTATACATAATGATTGGCAGTTTTACCGCATCGGCCACTTTTTCAAAATGAGCAATAATGCCTGCTTGTTCCGGCAGACTATATGGGTTTGTTGATAGCATTAACCCCTCATAACCCATCTCCTTGGCTTGATGAGCAAGCTCAATGGTGTGGTCAGTTGACAAACTATTCACCCCAGCAATCAGACTGACTTTGCCTTTGGCATGCTTGGCGATGGTTGTCATTACCACTTCACGCTCTTTTTGTGATAGGTGTAGTATTCACCAGTTGTACCGCAAGCAACGATACCAGCCACACCTTTGTCAATAAAAGAATTAACCAACTTTTGCAATGTTGGCACATCCACTGCACCATTTTTGTCAAATGGAGTAACAATTGGCACCAAAATACCATGGATATTCATATAGCTTCTCCTTAATTTAGCTATGTTTAATTAAATTAACTGTCAATCAAAATCACCTATATTAGAGCGACCAAATCGCTCTAGCTTATACGGATTGCGATCAATAGCTGATGGTTGATTAAAGTACAAATCACTAATTAGTTGTGCACTGATCACTGCTTGTGTTAGCCCTAAATGCTGATGTCCAAAATTCAGATAGACCCTTCCAAGCTTATCAATAACAGGTAATGAATCTGCTGTAGAAGGTCTAAATCCCATCCAAGGTTCAGATTGTGAATCATCTAAATTTTGCTTAAACATGGGGTTGGCAAGCTTAAGCAGGTTATAAGCACGCTGCATATTGGCCAGCTTTTTAAGCCCTGCAAATTCAACCGTACCCGCCAATCTAAGTCCTGCATACATCGGCGTCATAATAAAACGACGGTCCATGCTTGTTACGGGCACGCAAAGACGGCTTGATTCATTGGGTAGCATCAAATGATAGCCCCGCTCTGTGTCCAGTGCAACTTCAACGCCTGTCGCTTGCATTACCAAGGGTTTTGAGAATGCTCCTGCACTAATTATAATGTGCGGAGCAAGAATCTCACCCTTAGTAGTTATCAAACGCACAGTCTGTTCTGTGGCGTCAATTTTATTGACCTTACAATTCTCGCAAATGACACCACCCATTCCAACAAAGTGAGCAATCAATACTTTGTATACCCCCTCTAAATTACTGATATGACCGGTATTAGGGAAAAATAACGCACCTAATTGATTGCTTGCCAATGCAGGCTCTCGTTCTGCCAGCTCATCTTGAGAAACAAAGTCATTTGCCACACCAAGAGCAGCTAATTTCTCACCATGTTGCTTTAGTTGCAATAAAGAAGATTGGGATTCAGCTGTCAGCAGAGAGCCGTGAGTATGAACCCACTTATCCAAGCCCCACTTGTCTGCAAAATTCTGCCAAGCAGATAGGCTAACACCATTTATCTGCTTTAACGCCTCATGAGTTCTTTGAAATGACTCATCTCTCATAGATAACAACAGCTTGATTGCCCACGGAAACAGTTTTGGCAAATAAGCCCAATCCAATCTCAACGGACCAAGCGGATCAAAGAGCATTGAGGGTAGTTGCTTAATAACGCTTGGATCTGCAATGGGAAAAACCTGCTCCGTTGCAATATGTCCTGCATTGCCCAAAGAAGCACCAGCACCTACCGTACCAGCCTCCAAAATTACCACAGACTGACCTTGAGACTGCAATCGCATTGCCGTACACAATCCAATCACACCGCCACCAATGATATAAAAATCAGCATCAGTCTTAATTTCACTCATTTTAAAACCCCCAACGAAATGGATCATGCGCCTGCATTACAAGTTTGGTTTCAGCACTAATATACGCACTTCCTCTGATTGTTGGGATAATTGTTACGCTTTCAGATTGATTATAGCCATCATCACCAAGCTCATAGCTTGCCAAAAATACGCTACCAATGATACTTTCCTGCCGCCAAATGGTGGTTGGCTTAAGTTTATTATCAGCAGCCAAACAAGCAACTTTGGCACTAGTGCCTGTCCCACAGGGTGAACGATCGTACGCCCCACCTGGACAAAGAACGAAACTTTTGCTATCAGCGATATTAGATTTGCCAAACAGTTCAATATGATCAATCTCGCCACCATCATCACCTGTAATACCCTGATTTTTAAGCGCTGATTTAATTTTTAGACTCACTTGCGTTAATTGCTTGATATTTGAAGGTTGCAAATCTTGCCCATGATCATTGATTAAGAAGAACCAATTACCACCCCATGCGATATCACCATGGATAATGCCTAGGTCAGGTACATTTACCACCACTTGTTTGCGGTAACGATAAGATGGCACATTACGAATGCTACAACTACCATCTTCATGCAGTGTTGCTGTAACAATCCCAACTGGAGTTTCTAATCGATGATCGCCAACACCAATTTTCCCTTGATAGGCCAAAGAAGTAATCACGCCAATACTGCCATGTCCACACATGCCAAGATATCCTTCATTATTAAAGAAGATAACACCTGCCACAGCAGAATCATCACTTGGCGGCACAAGCAAGGCACCAACCATCACTTCGCTACCACGAGGTTCCAAGATAATAGATCGGCGAAGATGGTCATAATTTTGTTTAAAATCCTTCAACTTCTCAGCAACACTCCGTCCAATCAATTCAGGAAATCCCTTATAAATCATGCGTGTAGGCTCACCTCCTGTGTGCGAGTCAATTAGGTGTAGAGAAAAATTTTGATGACTCATAAATCTTATTCCTGTTTTAATGCCTCAATTAATCCTTGAGTTTATGTTAGTGATTTTTTAAAAACCAAGCTTGATATATTTCTTTAAAAAAACGCCGAATTTAGCACAATTTGCATACAATCAATCATTCAGATTTGATACAATGCACCATACTTTGGAGCAAAAAGCATGCACACATACGCCTTACCCCAATTACAAATACTAGGGTTTAATAAAAATAGTGCCGATATCCAATATCTGGTTAATGATTTTGATAGCTTCATCACCAGTATCCAAGCCATCATTCCCCTTCTTGATCTGCTAAGCTCAACAGTGTTTTTTATAAAAAACACTCAAGCACAATACATGGCGGTGAATCAAACGTTAAAAACTAGGCTAGATGTCAATAATGATGCACAAATTATTGGCAGAACTCCTACTGAGATGTTTGGCGACAAACAAGGGAGGGAGTATATGATACAAGACCTAAAAGTTTTGGAAGGCTCTCCCATCGTAGACAGGTTAGAACTACATACTTATCCATCTGGCAAGCTAGGTTGGTGCATTACACACAAAATCCCAATTTATAATAAAACAAATGAAATCATAGCAATGGTCGGTGTTTCCATTGATATTGACAAGGATAATAGCTACAAATTAAAAGCCCATGAAAAGCTTGCAGTAATCATTAATTATATGCAAGACAATGCTGAGCACAAAATTACCATCAATAAACTTGCAACCATAGCAGGACTTAGTATTTCTGGACTGGAGAGACTATTTCGTTCAGTATTAAACCTATCACCACAGCAAATGTTGCAAAAAATTCGTCTAGAAAAAGCTGTCAAATTACTACAAAACCCCAATGAATCGGTGATTGAGATTGCCATTCAGTGCGGATATACAGACCACAGTGCATTTAGTAGACAGTTTAAGCAGCTTACAGGTTTGTCACCCAGTGATTTTCGCAAAAGGATGATTTAGCTGTACTTATAGCACTTTGCCATACATTGCTTTTATATCACAAAATTGAAAAAGCCATACTATGATTAACACGAGCCATTGCATCATTTTGGCATTTGCAGGATAAGCGGGGATGATTATATTGCTCATCACCTGATTTCAAAGTCAAGTTAATCTATTAACTTTTAATACAGTTATTAAACTATTACCAGTAGAGTAGAATTGTTGACACAAGGCATTGCTTATCTACTACTTAGCAATGGCACAATTTGGGTGTTGAATGCCCATCAAAACAACTAAATGCCGTCCAATAAAAAAGAGCGAATCATCTCGCTCTTTTTTATTGTGCTTATTTATCCAAAAAGGTCTGTGCTGCCGACAGATCCAGCGTCCCTTCATAGATGGCGCGCCCTGTAATCGCGCCTAGCAGGTATTCGCTATACGGTTTTAGCTGCTCAACATCACTTATGTTGGTAACGCCGCCTGAAGCAATGACAGGCAGTCCACACGCTTTGGCAAGATTAACCGTCTCATCGATGTTCACGCCTTGCATCATGCCATCTTTGGCGATGTCGGTATAGACGATCGATGACACGCCCGCGTCCGCGAATCGCTTAGCAAGGTCAGTGGCCTTGGTATCGGTGACATTCGCCCAGCCGTGCGTTGCCACATAGCCATTTTTGGCATCGATGCCCACGATGATAGAGTTGGGGAATTCACGACACGCTTCATCAACGAACTCAGGATTTTCTAATGCTTTTGTGCCGATGATGATGTAGTTTAGCCCTGCTGACAAATAATGCTCGATCGTCGATAAACTGCGCACCCCACCACCCAGCTGAATGGGCAAATCTGGATAAGCTTTGGCGATTGCTGTTACCACATCTTTATGAACAGGCACACCATCAAACGCTCCATTCAAATCCACCAAATGCAGACGTCTAGCACCCTGCTCCACCCACTGAGTCGCCATCGCCACAGGGTCATCGCTAAATACCGTATCATCCTCCATGCGTCCTTGTTTTAGACGTACACATTTGCCATCTTTTAGGTCAATGGCAGGGATAATCAACATTGACATAACACACCTTTTAATATAAATTAACAATAAATCATTTCAATAGTTACTCAAGGATTTTAACAAATTTCCCACAAAATTTGGCAACATTTTTAAAAAAATATCAAATCATTTCTCAGTTATTCAAAAAGACAATTAAAATCATTCACTTAACCTTATTTTTATTAGCGAATTTGCCGAAAAGTCTGTAATTTTTTGTCAATTTAGCGTATAATAGAAAGGTTTATTGCACGCTTAGCAGATTTGGCAAAATAACAGCAATATAGTTGTGATATGCCAAGCGGCGTTTGTATAAATTCCTTTGGACAAAAGCAACTTACCAGTTGGCGATGCCACGCCAGTAAGTTTTGGATGTTTCTTGGAAAATTGGTAGCCAGCCGTTCAGGTAGCCACGTTTTAACTTGGGGTTGCCCGCGCTGGTGTGTTTTGGTCTTAATTTAAGTATCCGCTTATGATTACCATCAAAAAAGGCTTGGACTTGCCCATCTCGGGCGAACCCGCCAACGAGATTAGCGAACACACGCCAACTCACGTTGCGCTTATCGGTTATGACTATATCGGTATGCGTCCAACCATGAGTGTAAAGGAAGGCGATACCGTCGCCAAAGGGCAAGTGTTGTTTGAAGACAAAAAACGCGCGGGTGTTAAATATACTGCCCCTGTGAGCGGTCGCATCGTTTCTGTGAATCGTGGCGAACGCCGTGTGTTTGAAAGCATCGTCATCGCTGCTAACCCTAGCGCAGCAGATGAAGTTACCTTTAATGCCTATGCAGCCGCAGACCTTGCGTCTATTGATCGTGAAGCAGTGAAAGAACAATTGGTGGCTTCAGGTGAATGGACAGCATTCCGCACTCGTCCTTTTAGTCGCACGCCAGAAATCAACAGTGTGCCTTCAGCGATCTTTGTAACCGCTACGGACACCAACCCTCTAGCCATCGATCCTGTGCGCATCATTAATGACAGCATCGATGCATTCAATGATGGCTTGGCAGTTATCTCAACGCTGTCGCCAAAGACTTACGTCTGCCATGGCGAAACAGCACCTGCCAAAGCAACGAACGTCGCTAATGACACCGTTTATGAAGGCTTTACAGGTAAGCACCCAGCAGGTAACGCTGGCACGCACATTCACTTTTTGCACCCACTAGGACGCGGCGCAAGTGTATGGACAATCGGCTATCAAGACGTAATCGCCATCGGTAAGCTATTCACTACTGGTCGCATCTACACCGACCGCGTGATTAGCCTTGCAGGCCCTGCGGTTAATAACCCACGTCTTATCCGCACCACTCGCGGTGCTGATTTAGCAGAATTAACCACCAACGAGCTTAAAGGCAATGACAATCGCGTCATCTCAGGTTCGGTGCTATCAGGTCGTGCTGCTGCTGGCAACATTGCCTACCTAGGTCGCTTCCACAACCAAGTATCAGCATTGGCTGAAGGTCGTGAACGCCCTGCCTTGCACTTCTTTACCCTGGGTGCAAATCGCTTCTCCATGCTGCCGATCTACATCTCGCAGTTCTTCGGTGGCAAAAAATACGACTTTACCACATCTACCAATGGCTCACCTCGTGCGATGGTACCAATCGGTTCATTCGAAAAAGTCATGCCACAAGACTACCTGCCAACTCAGCTACTTCGCTCACTCATCGTAGGCGACATCATCGAAGCAGTAGAGCTTGGTGCGCTTGAGCTTGATGAAGAAGATTTGGCGTTATGCACCTTTGTGTCACCTGGTAAATACGAATTTGGTGATATTTTGCGTGATAACTTGACCCGTATTGAGCAGGAAGGCTAAACGATGAAATTTATTCACAATATCTTTGACCGTATGGAGCCATCCTTCACAAAAGGTGGTAAGTACGAAAAATATTATGCCGTCTTTGAGATGTTTGACACGTTTTTCCGTCAACCAAGCTCTCAGACGTACAGCGCCTCTCACGTGCGTGATGGTATCGACCTAAAGCGCATCATGATTACCGTATGGTTATGTACTTTCCCTGTGGTGTTTTGGGGTATGTACAACGTCGGTTTTCAAGCGCTAACTGCCATTAGTCAACTTGGTCTTGAACCAACAGGCTGGCGCACAGCCATCACTGGCATGGCAGGCTATGATCCTAATAGCATCTGGGCGTGCTTCGTCTATGGCGCGATGCAATTCCTACCCATCTACGCGGTGACTTTTGCAGTAGGTATCCTATGGGAAATCATCTTTGCTGTCGTGCGTGGACACGAAGTGAACGAAGGCTTCTTCGTCACTTCTGTGCTATTTGCCCTATCACTACCACCAGATGTACCACTATGGCAAGTTGCCCTAGGTATTAGCTTCGGTGTGGTTGTTGCCAAAGAAGTATTTGGCGGTACCGGTAAGAACTTCCTTAACCCTGCCCTTGCTGGTCGTGCGTTCTTATATTTCGCTTACCCTGCTTATATGTCTGGCGATGCGGTCTGGACAGCGGTAGACGGCTTTAGTGGCGCGACACCATTAGGTCTAGCAGCAGCTGGCGTAAGCCCTGATCAGTTCGTGAACGCCTATGGTCAAGTGATCACTTGGACAGATGCATTCTTGGGTAACATGCAAGGCTCTATCGGTGAAGTATCAACCCTTGCCATCTTGATTGGCGCGGTAGGTCTACTATGGACGAAGATCGCTTCATGGCGTGTGATCGCAGGTTCTGTGATTGGTCTTGTGGTGACTGCATTCATCTTCAACCTAATCGGCGGCGAAAACCCAATGATGAGCCTTGCGCCACATTGGCACCTAGTTATTGGTGGCTTCATGTTCGGTGCGGTATTCATGGCAACTGACCCTGTATCAGCAGCACATACCAACACAGGTCGCTGGTGCTATGGTCTATTGATCGGCTTTATGACTGTGGTTATCCGTGTGGTAAACCCTGCTTTCCCAGAGGGCATCATGCTGGCCATCCTATTCGCCAACTTGTTCGCCCCACTATTTGACTACTTCGTCAAACAAGCCAATATCAAACGTCAAACAGCACGGAGATTGCGTCATGTCAGCCAAAAATAGTAATGTTAGCACCGCAGTCACAGCACTGATTTTGTGCTTGGTCTGCTCGGTGATGGTTTCTGCGGTTGCTGTTGGGTTAAAATCAAAGCAACAAGAAAATGCCCGTCTTGATTTGAACAAAAATATCTTGATGGCAGCAGATATGTATGACCCTGAAACAGATTCTTCCAGTGTCATTCCAGAGCGTTTTGCCGACTTTGATGTCCGCTTGGTGAACTTGCAAACTGGTAAATTTGCCACTGATCAAGAAATTTCAGCCGCCGGCATCAATGATGTGGATGGCTATGATGTGTCAAAAGCAGCACGCACGCCTTATTTATCCACCTCATTAGTGGATGACATCGCCAAAATTGGCGGTAAGCCTAACTTTGCGAAAGTATATTTGGCAAAAGACGCCAATGGTGAGATCGATCAAATCGTTCTGCCCATTCACGGCGCTGGCTTGTGGGGTCCGATTTTTGGTCTTTTGACCTTGGATAAAGATTTAAACACTGTCAAAGGCGTGAATTTTTATCAACACAAAGAAACTCCGGGTCTAGGTTCGCGCATCGAAGAGCCTCAGTGGCAAGAGACTTGGGTGGATAAAGAGCTATATAACGAAGATGGTTCTAGAAAAATCGCCGTTGTCAAAGCAGGTACAGCGCGTGAAGGTCAAGTTGATGGCATCAGTGGTGCAACTTTGACCATCCGCGGTGTGAACAATCTACTACAGTACTGGATTGGTGAAGATGGTTATAAGCCATTTTTGGATAATCTAAAAGCTGGTCAAGCAGGCAATGGCGAAGGAGTGTAATCATGGCTGATACCAAAAGCATTTTAACAACGCCGATTTTTGACAATAACCCAATTGCACTACAGATTTTGGGTATTTGCTCGGCACTTGCGGTCACCACAAGCGTTGCAAACGCTTTGGTTATGTGTATCGCACTAACCTTAGTTACGGCATTTTCAAGCTTTTTTATCTCGATTATCCGTAATAAAATTCCCTCATCCATTCGTATTATTGTACAGATGGTTATTATTGCTTCATTGGTCATCGTGGTTGATCAGATTTTGCAAGCTTTCGCTTATGAAATCAGCCGTTCGTTATCGGTATTCGTCGGTCTGATCATCACCAACTGTATCGTTATGGGTCGAGCTGAAGCATTTGCCATGAGTAATCCGCCTGTACCTAGCTTTTTAGATGGTATTGGTAATGGCTTGGGCTACTCAGCAGTATTGATTTTTGTTGCGACGATCCGTGAAATCATCGGTAATGGCAGCTGGTTTGGTATTACTTTACTTGAAAAAGTGACTGAGGGCGGCTGGTATATCCCTAACGGTCTTTTGTTATTACCGCCTTCTTCATTCTTTGTCATTGCAGGCTTTATTGCATTGGTTCGCCTTTGGAAAAAAGATCAGCACGAGCCAGCAGAATTTGTGATGAAGCCACAGTCTAAAGGCATGGGAGGACACTAATGGGACATTACATCAGTTTATTCATTACGTCCGTATTCATCGAGAACATGGCACTTGCCTTCTTCTTGGGTATGTGTACGTTTTTGGCAGTCTCCAAGAAGGTCTCAACTGCCATCGGTCTAGGTATCGCTGTTATCGTGGTAATGGCAATCTGTGTACCGCTAAACAACCTACTTTACCAATTCCTTCTTAAAGATGGCGCGCTTGCGTGGGCAGGTTTCCCGAATACCGATCTGTCATTCCTGGGTCTGCTTAGCTACATCGCTTTGATTGCAGCCACAGTACAGATTTTGGAGATGTTCTTAGATAAATTTGTACCTGCTCTATATAACGCTCTGGGTGTATTTCTTCCGTTGATCACCGTAAACTGTGCCATCATGGGTGGCGTACTGTTCATGGTAGAGCGTGATTATAACTTCGCTGAATCTGTCGTGTATGGCGTGGGTTCTGGCTTGGGTTGGGCGTTGGCGATTGCTGCATTAGCAGGTATTCGCGAGAAACTTAAATACTCAGACGTCCCTGCCCCACTTCGTGGTCTTGGCATTACCTTTGTTACTGTCGGACTGATGTCGCTTGGCTTCATGTCGTTTGGCGGTATGAGTTTATAAGGAGAGAACATGTTTGGTACAGCATTAGGCGGTGTCGCCATGTTTACCGCCATTATCATGAGCTTGGTGGTGGTGATTTTGATAGCACGCTCGCGCCTTGTCAGCTCAGGCAAGGTAACGATCAATATCAATGACAATCCTGACAACAACGTCACCACAGCTGCAGGTGGTAAATTACTACAAACCCTAGCTGGCGAAGGTATCTTCCTATCATCAGCTTGTGGTGGTGGTGGTACTTGTGGTCAGTGTCGCTGTAAAGTACTTGACGGTGGTGGTTCAATCCTACCTACCGAAGAAGGTCATTTTACTCAAGGTGAAATCCGTGAAGGCATGCGTTTGGCGTGTCAGGTTGCGGTAAAACAAGACATGAAGATCGAGATCGATCCTGAATTCTTCGATGTCAAAAAATGGGAATGTGAGGTTATCTCTAACGAAAACGTAGCAACGTTCATAAAAGAGCTTACCTTGAAGATTCCTGAGGGCGAAGTTGTACCGTTCCGTGCAGGCGGTTATGTGCAGTTAGAAGCGCCACCGCACGAAGTACACTATAAAGACTTTGACATCGCCAAAGAATATCATGAAGATTGGGATAACTTTGACCTATGGCGCTATACATCTAAGGTTGATGAACCTGTGATCCGTGCTTATTCGATGGCCAACTACCCAGAAGAAAAGGGTATCATCAAGTTTAACATTCGTATTGCAAGTCCTCCGCCGCGTGGTCCTGAAGGCATCCCACCAGGCAAGATGTCATCTTATGTATTTAGCCTAAAACCAGGTGACAAGATCACCGTATCTGGCCCTTATGGTGAATTCTTCGCAAAAGACACCAAGGCTGAGATGGTATTCATCGGTGGTGGTGCAGGTATGGCACCGATGCGTTCACACATCTTTGACCAATTAAAACGCCTAAAATCAGATCGTAAAATCAGCTTCTGGTATGGTGCGCGTTCTAAGCGTGAGATGTTCTACGTTGAAGATTATGACGGTCTGGCAGCAGAATTCGACAACTTCGAATGGCACGTTGCCCTGTCTGATCCACAGCCTGAAGACAACTGGGAAGGTTACACTGGATTCATTCATAACGTGCTTTATGAAGAGTATCTAAAAGACCACCCAGCACCAGAAGACTGTGAATTCTATATGTGTGGTCCTCCGGTGATGAATGCTGCAGTTATCAAGATGCTCAAAGATTTGGGCGTAGAAGATGAAAACATCTTACTTGATGACTTCGGTGGCTAATCCCGACCAACAAAAAATCCACTCCATGCGAGTGGATTTTTTACTTTATAAACAATCCCGCCTTGTCCTTTTTGATAATTTTGTTATGATATTGCTTGAATTTTATCACTAATCATAAGGATTATCATGACCCATAGAGACGAGACCCTAGCCATTCACGCAGGCTTTAGCCCAGACCCCACCACTAAGGTGGTCGCTGTACCCATCTATCAGACCACCTCATACGCCTTTGACGACACCCAGCATGGCGCGGATCTGTTCGAGACCTAAAAGTACAGGATAACATCTACACCCGCATCATGAACCCAACAACGGCCGTGTTAGAGGCGCGCCTTGCTGCATTAGAAGGCGGCATCGGAGCGCTGGCCGTCGCATCAGGCATGACAGCGATTACTTACACCATTCAGACATTGGCTGAAGCAGGTGACAACATCGCATCAGTCTCTACGCTCTATGGCGGCACCTACAATCTATTCGCCCATACCCTACCCAAGCAAGGCATCGACGTAAGATTTTTTGATGGCGACAATCCTAAGAGCCTACGCGATAAAATCGATGACAAAACCAAGCTTGTGTTCATCGAAAGCATTGGTAACCCACTGGGTAACATCATCGACCTAGAAGCAATCAGCGCCATCGCTCACGAATACGGCGTACCTGTCGTCGTGGACAATACTGTCGCCACGCCTGCGCTGCTAAAGCCATTTGAACATGGTGCTGACATCGTTGTGCATTCTTTAACCAAATACATCGGCGGTCATGGTACAAGCCTAGGCGGTATCATCGTTGATAGTGGCAAATTTCCATGGGGCGATAACGCTGAACGCTTCAAATCTCTAAACACTCCTGACCCAAGCTATCATGGCGTAAACTATGTGGAAGCGCTTGGTGCGGCAGCCTTCATTGGGCGTGCGCACGTCGTACCACTGCGTAACACAGGCGGCACAATCAGCCCTATGAATGTATTCTTAATCCTACAAGGCTTAGAAACACTATCGCTACGCATGAAGCGCCACACCGAAAACGCCCAAAAAATCGCAGAATATCTACAAAACCACCCAAAGGTAAACTGGGTGAACTACGCAGGTCTAAGCACGCACCCACAACATAACCTCGCCAAAAAATACCTAAAAGGCAAACCATCGGCCATTCTATCTTTTGGTGTGCAAGATGGTCGTGTTGGCGGTACTCGCTTTATCGACGCTCTGCAATTATTCACGCGTCTGGTTAATATTGGCGACGCCAAGAGCTTAGCCTGCCACCACCACGCACCGTCAGCTAAGCGAAGAGGAGCTCGACAAAGCCGGCGTTAGTGAAGACATGGTTCGACTGTCGATTGGTATCGAGCACATTGACGACTTGATTGCTGACTTAGAACAGACACTGGATAAAGTCTAAAAGAAGCAAAACCACGTCTTAGGACGTGGTTTTTTTTATTATTAATTAATACAAATGATTACTTAGCTTGCTCTAGCATATAATCAACTGCTGCATATACTTCTGCTTCTGTGACAGCTCCTACCGCCTGCGCAGGCATCTTATTAAAGCCCTTAGCAGAATGCTCGTGCAACTTATCAACGCCTTTTTCTAGGCGTTTTGCCCACTCTGCTTTATCGCTAAGCTTCGGCGCATCAAGCAGCCCTTGATCATGGCAAACCTTACAGGTTTGCTCGTAACGCTTCTTACCTTCCTCGATAGATAGCGCCTCAACAGGCGCAGCAGCTGTCTCAGTAGGCGCCTCAGCTACAGGCTCTGGTGCTTGCGCTAACTCTGCTTCTGTGGCAGGTTCTTGGATCGGCTCTTGGGTGACTTCTGCTTTATTTTCCGCAGGTACCTCTGCTGTAGCAGCAGGTGCGGTTTCTACTTTGGCAGGCTCTGGTGCTTTTTCAGGAGCTTTATCACCACCGCAGGCGCTTAATGCGAAGATTAAGGCGGTTACAAGAGAGATTTTTTTAGCTGGGTGTTGCATGTTGCCTCGCTAATTATTAGTTATAAGTTTATGCTGATAATATACCTAATTTTTCTATGGTTTTACAGTTAAATTTTCATATTGTTGCGGTGGATTGCTTTTATTTAACTGATTTGCGTACAGACATGAACCACACCAATACACATATTGCCACATACACCGCCTGCACCACCAAGCCTTGTACGCTCGGATAAATCCCCAAAAACGCCACGCTAGGCACATCCACGACGTCTCGGGGCAAATGCCCTGTCAGTTGCAGTGCCGAAATACTCACACCCAAAATCTTAAATCCTAAGGCATAGATGAGCCACGTTAAGACCTTAAATAATAGCGGAATGGGTAATTTGACGGACGTTTTTGCCATGATAATTGCCACCACGGCAAGTACGCCCAACGCCACCGCCATCCCCAGCACAAACTCACTCATGGCAATGCTTGGCAAAATCCCCTCATAAGCCCATCTCTCGAAATACGAACAAAAAATTCCAAACTAGGCAATCTTACCACACTGCCTAGTGGATGATTTTTATACAAGCAATTCTGAAATTGAAGTTTTGTATCAAAAACGTATCTGTATCTTTTCTATGATTTTAAACTTTGCTATAATCCTTTTAAATTAACCCCCTTCCATCCATTTTTAGGAATCAAACCCATGAAACTACTAGCTCTAAGCGCAATCTGTACTGCAGTTGTACTAACTGGCTGTAACGCAATCACCAAAGCTTCTGACAAAATTTTCTACAAAGAAAGCAATTTCTCTCAAGTAGAAAGCACCGAATATCCAGTAGGTGAAGGTCCAGAATATGACCACGAAGCAAAACATGAAGCAGCATTAGCTGACATGCAACAAACTCAAGAAGCTGGCGCACAGCGTCCAACTGCTGACTCTACTGTTAAGCATGACGAGATTGCACAGCCTGCTGAAGCATCTGCCGAATAATCATCGCATTCAAAAAACCTGCCTAGCGGCAGGTTTTTTTATTTAGCATTCAATCTACTCAAAATAAAAAACCCCGAACTAATTCGAGGTTTTATCAATACAAATCTTGTTATATAGATTAGTATTTACGTACTGTGCGAACTTGCTCGCGCCATACTTTTTTCTTGTAACGCTTAACAGCAGCGGCTTTTTTGCGCTTACGTTCTTGCGTTGGCTTTTCGAAGAATTCTTTTTTACGAACGTCAGCCAATACACCTGCTTTTTCACACGCGCGCTTGAAGCGACGGATAGCGATATCAACTGGTTCGTTCTCTTTAACCTTAACTAAAGGCATGGGACACTCCTAATAACAAGACAGATGGCATCGATCAGGCTGTATTATATTATATAGCGTCACGGTCTTGGGCGTGGGCATCAGCTCAAATCGGGATGGTTATTTCCGCTGGGCGGATTGTCTAGCCAAAATCAAGCTAAGACAAGCGCAATATTATAAATGATGCACAGACAAAATACAATCAAAATCTGCGCATAATTTGGATAAATTAGAACAATTTATTATTTGCTTTCAGTGGTAACGGCAGCATCTGTAGAAGCTTCAGTGTCTGAATCAGTTGCTGGCGTTGTAGTGGTCGCACCAGATGCTTCAACAAATGTTGGCTGACCGTGGTCGTCGAACTTCACTTCTTCAGCCTTTGGGGCTTTTTCGATGGCGGCCGCTTCTGCCTCTGCCACTTTATCAACCGCATGAACTTTTTCATGCTTGTCACCACACGCTGATACCAGTACCGCTGCAGCCAATGCCGCTACCAAAACTTGAACTTTCATAATATCTCCAAATAATATTAAAACATCAAGATCAGGCCAAAAATCTCAGCCAGATAATCACAGTTATCCGCTTATTATGCCACAAAATCCCACAATTTTCATAAGAATTAAATCACATATTAAAAATTTTTATTCAAATATATCAACATCAATGCACGACTACCAAACTTTACAAATTCTTTACCAAAAGATGAGTATAATGTGTCAAATTTTAACCAAAATAACCTTAAAAAATTAACAATTTGGAGTTCCTATGGCTGGTGGTAGTTTATTGATGTTGCTTGATGACATCAGTACCATCCTAGATGACGTGGCAACGATGACTAAACTTGCCACCAAAAAAACTGCAGGCGTATTGGGTGACGACCTAGCACTAAACGCCCAACAAGTAACCGGTGTGCGTGCAGATCGCGAGCTGGCCGTTGTCTGGGCGGTGGCAAAAGGCTCGTTCGTCAATAAGCTAATCTTAGTACCTGCTGCACTCATTATCAGTGCGGTAGCGGCTTGGTTAATTACGCCGCTTTTGATGATTGGCGGCTTGTTTTTATGCTTTGAAGGCGCTGAGAAAATCGTTCATAAATTCGCACCTCAACTGCTGCCTCATGACCTAGATGACGAAGATGCGCATGCCGAACGCTTGGCAGCGAACGCTGATGAATCAGTGGACTTGGTTGCACTCGAAAAAGAAAAAATCAAAGGCGCCATTCGTACTGACTTCATCTTGTCTGCTGAGATTGTCGTTATCTCGCTTGGCGTCATGACTGCCAGCACATTACAAACCAAAGCTCTGGCCTTATCTGCCATCGCCATCTTGATGACTGCCGGTGTTTATGGCCTGGTTGCACTGATCGTAAAAATTGACGACGTCGGTCTAGGCCTCACTCAAAAGCCTGGCGCAGGCAGTCAAAAACTTGGTCGTGGTCTGCTAGCTTTTGCCCCGAAACTCATGAAATTCTTATCCATCGCTGGGACGCTTGCCATGTTCTTGGTCGGTGGTGGTATCTTGGTACACGGCATCGACATCCTACATCATCAAGCCGAAGATCTGGCAGCGCTCTCAGGTGTGTTTGGCGGATTAACCGAAACTGCCTATAATGGTATCGTCGGTCTATTAGCTGGATTGATCGTCCTTGCGTTCTATGTACTGTTCAAAAAATGACGGGCAAAACCGCTCATTGATTTTAGCTCATAAAAATAACCCCTGGCTTAGCAGGGGTTATTTTTATGATTAATGAATTAGCGTCTTTGCTCTACGATGACTGCATCGATGCCATTGCTGCTTAGTTTTTGCGCAGCGGCACTCACCTCAGCACGGCTCGACATGGGCGCTGATAGCACCTGATAAAAGGTCGCCTGAGTTGCGCTGTCCACACGGCGCAGAATCACTGCATCCACGCCTGCCAGCATGACCTGAGCACGCTTCTCATCTGCCGCTGCCGCATCAGAATAACTTCTAATCTGCAGAATATAAGTCGTCCCTGCTGGCTTGGCATCTTCTTTCGAGTCTGTCGCTGCATCGTCACCATCATAGGTGGCATCCTCTTCTACGATCTCAATCTTCGCTTCTGGCTCGTCTTTGGCTTGAACGACAGCATCGACACCCACCACTCGGTCGCTATTGGCATTTGATTCTTGGACGCTGACACCCTCAGGCACGCTACGAAAATCCTGCTTGGACAGAATGTCATAAAACTCATAGTTAATCGGCTCAGAAGAGGTAGTCGTCGCAGTACCCAGAGGTGCAGAAGCATCGCCAGCATTGGCCTGTGGAAAGATGTCATCTTCTGCTTGGATCTGCACCGCAGTCGCACGTCTGTCATCAAAGATGGGTGAACGATAGATCAGCACAGCAATCACCGCACCAATTGCAATCGCCAAAAGCATCCAAAACAAACTCAAAAGCCCTGAGCTTTTTCGGACTTCGGTTTCTTTATAGACGGCAGACAGTTTTTGTTTATTTATCATGTTAGTTAAAATTTAATGAAATTAAATCCATAAATGCGATATTGTAGCAAGTTTTTTGAATTAAGTGGAAAATTTTACGCGCTTAAGTCAGTAATTTTGGCATGTTTGGCTCAATTCATTCATCTAAAATTATGCTATAATAGAACAAAATCAATAATAAAAAAGAGAACCGCCATGATTCTAGCTGTCTCAGAAGAAACCATCACCGCCGCAGGTCTATACATCCTACTGCCGATTTTTATTGCGTTTTTGTTCTTTATCATGTGGGACATCTCCAAAAAATCGAAAGCAGGCAAACAAGGCACCTTTTGGATTTTTGTCGCCTTAGGTATGGGTTTTTTTGGATTTTTGGCAAAACTCGTGATCGAATGGGTGCTTGGCGAATGGTTCATTTAACCATCCGACCAAGACCTTTATCTTTTTGCGATCATGACAGCGCGTTTTGGTGCAGGATATCCCTCTACTGTCTTAGTTGGGTCGTCTTTATCCAAAAAGTCCGCCAAAGACTGATAATCCATCCACGCTGTCGCCCGCTGCTCATCGGTTGAAGTCACATCCACATCCACACAGCGAACATCGCTAAAGCCCGCCTTGGTAAGCCACTTGGTCAAAGCAGGCACGCTTGGCAAGAAGTACACGTTATTCATTTGCGCGTAGCGATCATCTGGCACCAGCACAGTATGCTCATCGCCATCCACCACCAAGGTCTCAAGCACAAGCATACCGCCCTTTTGTAGCTGACCTTTTAATTGCTCAAAATGCTCAAACGGTGATGCGCGATGATACAACACCCCCATACTAAACACCACATCAAATAACGCACTGTCGCTAGGCAGACTCTCAAGCGGCACAGGAATGTAATGCACAGGCAAATCCACGCCCATAAAGTGCTTCATCGCCATGAACTGATGATAAAACAGACAAGACGGATCAATGACAATCACCGATTTGGCGCCATCACCAAGCATTCTAAAACCATGATAACCCGAGCCGCCACCCACATCTAAGATCCGTTTATTCTGTAGATCCAGATGCGACCTTACACGCTCCCACTTAAAGTCTGAGCGCCATTCTGTGTCAATGTGAATGCTCTTATTCTCGTCATCAGATAACAAGAAAAACGGGCCCTTTCGCCACGGTTTTAGGTTCATGAGCAGACTTTGCGTCTTTTTAAAATCAGCCATTTGCCAATCCAGTACAGCTTCAACTTTATCGCTCAAATTCGTGCTGATGGTCGGCACTACCGGCAAGCGCTCAATGGCAGAGGCATAAAATGGCGCATGTGCATAGCGACGTTTATCCTTGATGGCAGCCAGCCAGCTGGGCATGGCAGCGATCCACTCGCCTGCTTTTGGGTGATATTTACTCATCTGCAGCAGGTGCATATATAGCGCCTGCTCAGCATTAAAAATCGTATTATTCATGATCAATTATTGTTTAAAAGCAATCATCGATACAAAGTTCAAGAACCGAAACCATGTCAGGCTACGACTAAAGCCAGCTTGAGCCAGTCGCTCATGATGCACATCCAAGGTATCAGTAATCAGCACATTCTCCAGAGCGTTACGCTTACCGCTGATCTCAAGCTCACTATAGCCATTAGCACGCTTAAAATCATAATAACGCTCTACCTGCCAAGCATCATCCTGCTCATCGACTAGGTGCGTCTTCTCAGTTAGAATTAAGATACCACCTTCATTCAGCGCGGCGTGGCATTTATGTAGTAGTGACAAACGAACATCAGGCGGTAAAAATTGCAAGGTCAAATTCAGCACAATCATGTCACATGGCTCAAATTCAATCTCGCACACATCCGCCAAAACAAAGCGAATATCATGATCAGGATAATGCTCACCAAGAACCGATTTGGCACGCTCAATCATCGGCACTGAGATGTCAATGGCGTGAATCTCAATGTCGTCAGCATCAAATTTATCCGCTAAGGCAAAACTTACCGCACCCAAAGAGCAGCCCAAATCATAAATGCGGCTGATTTTTTTACCTAATTCATTAACCTGTCCAAAGGACAAATGACGCTTGGCAAATATCGGCAACATCGCAAGCATCTGCCCGTAACCTGGCACGCTGCGGCGAATCATGTCAGGAAAGCACGCCACCACTTCTTCATCAAAACTAAAGCGCGCGTGCTTGTCCAGCGGCGTGGTGAATAGCGTGTCATTGCCCGTATTAGGCTTAGTATCATCGTTCATGGTTGATTTTGTGATATTTGTCTATATAAACGTATTATTCTATCATTTTTTTGGCAAACTAAGGAAAAATTATGCAACACATCATCTTGGGCGGTGGCTGTTTTTGGTGCACAGAGAGCGTATTTTTATCATTAAAAGGCGTGCAATCTGTCGTATCAGGCTATGCAGGCGGTATGGCTCAGACCGCAGACTATGAGGCGGTCTGCACAGGGCGGACAGGTCACGTGGAAGTCATCGATGTGACTTTCGATGAGAATGTCATTGATCTTTCGGTGATTTTGGATGTGTTTTTTGCCACGCATGACCCCACAACCCTAAACCGTCAAGGCAATGACATCGGCACACAGTACGCCTCGGTGATTTTTTATACCGATGACGCTCAGCTTGATATGATTCATGACAAGATCGGCGCCTTAAAGGCAGATGGCATCGCGGTCGTGACCCAAGTTCGCCCCGCACCCGAGTTCTATCAGGCAGAAGACTATCATCAAAATTTCTTCGCCAAGAACCCGACTCAGTCGTATTGTAATTTTGCCATTCCGCCAAAGCTTGCCAAACTGCGCGCCAACTTTAGTGAATATTTAAAATAACATAGAGAGCAACGCACAAACCCACCGTTTGGTGGATTTTTATTGGCGCGCCGTTAGCTCTCGATGTATTTTTCCGCTTCTTCTAGATTGACCGTTACGAGACTTGAGATGCCCGCGGTTGGCATGGTGATGCCTTTTAATTCATCGGCGATCTGCATGGCAAGCTTATTATGACTGATAAAAATAAACTGCACGCTATCGGCAAGCTCATGAATCAAGCTGGTAAAACGTCCCACGTTAGCATCATCAAGCGGTGCATCCACCTCATCAAGCACACAGAACGGCGCAGGATGCTGTTTAAAAATCGCAAAAATCAAGCTTAGCGCAGTCAAAGTTTTCTCACCGCCAGAGAGCACCGCCAGACGGCTGTTCTTTTTACCTTTTGGTTGTGCCATCAATACCAATCCCGCTCGCCATTTATCCGCCTTGGTCAGATTCTCATCATCAATCAGCGCAAGACTCGCCTGACCACCACCGAATACTTTGGTAAATAGCGAATTAAGCTCGGCATTCACCGCATCCAGAGTAGACAGGAATAACGCCTTGGTCTTCTCATCGATGGCAGAGATCGCGTCTTTTAGCTTCGCCATACTCTCTGTGATGTCATTAATCTGGGTATCCATAGGCGACACGCGCTCTTCAAGCTCGGCAAGCTCTTGAGCGGCCGCAAGGTTCACCGCGCCCAGCTTGGCGATGTCTGCCTTGATGGCATCGATGCGAGCGGTATTGTCCTTGAATTTTGGTGTTTTGGCTCGAAAATCTGCCAACGCCGAAGGCAAATTAAAGCCTTCATCGATGCGCATCATCTCATCACCCAAGTCAATCAAACGACTCTCGCCCACCGCAGTATCTGCTGTGATTTGTGCAGCTTCTGTCTGAGCCTTGGCAAAATTCGTGTGCGCCTCAGTCAAGTTCTCTTGGAGTTTTACCTGCATGAGCTGCAATGCCTTGGCGGCCGCCTCATGCTCTTCGCTGATAACCTTAAGCGCTGCGGTCTGAGCTTTGGCGTCTTTGAATGCTGCCTCAAGCTGTGGCAGCTTGGCGGTGAGATTTTTTTCGTTGTCTTTGACAACCTGAATGTCAGTCTCAGCCTGACTTAGGTTCTTTTGGGCAAGTTCAAGCAGTCTTTGGGTGTGAGTGAGAGCTTGGGTGAGCGTGCTGTTTTTTAGCTGAAGCCCCTGATGTTCATCTGTCAGTGCCTTAACCTGAGCGTTTAATTCATCCATGCTTTTGGTCATGGCCGTCATCGTATTTTGTGCCGATTCAAAACGCGGCAGATGCTCGCTCAACTGCTGAATGCTATCAGCTATTTGACTTTCTAATACTTTAAGCTCGCTTCCGATCTCTTCTTTCTCTTCATCCAGAGCGGCTTTATTCTTAGCGAAATTCTCTCGCTTGATGGCGTCGGTTTGGATTTTGACCTGCAAGGTCGTATGTGCCTGCTGTACTTTATGAAGGCTTGAGAGCACGACGGTCATCTGCGCGCTTTTCTCATCTTGGGCGATTTTGAGTGCTTCAAGCTGTGCGGTGTGAGTTTTTAGTGTTTTTTCGCTTTGCTCCAGCTCATCTTCTAATGCGCCCAGCTCATCTTCTAGCTGACCCAGACGCTTGCTGTGTTCAGCTTTTTGGCTAAGTAGCGACGACTCTGCGCCAAAGCTTGAGCCATGAATCACACCGAACGAGCCAATCAGCCAGCCTGTCTTGGTCAAGATCAATCGACCATCTGTAATCTGATCGCTTAGCCGAGATAAAGCCTGCTCATCAAGCTCTTCATCCAGCAGATAACAAGCATCGAACAGCTTTAATCTTGGCGCGTCGAACAACTGCCCAAAAGCAATGAGATTGCCATCATTCACGCCATAGCCGCCGCCTGTCTTAAAGATGGCTCGGCTCGCTTGTTTATCCTTGGTGTTCGGCGCTGCCAAAGCTGCCTTTAATGCCAAATCATCAAAGATCTTGGCATCCATCCAAAACCCCAAGAATCCATCCAGCACCCCAGCAAAGCTCTCACCCTGACGGCTCAGGCGCACCACGTCCTTTAGGCGTGTCAGATGCGAAAAATCATCGGCCTTGGCTAATGTCTCTTCTGCCTTTGGTTTGGCATGCACCATTTTATGTAGAATATCGTATTCACTCGCCAAGGCGGTATGGCGCTTCTCAAGGGTGGCGTGAGATGATTGTAGCGATTGAACCGTCTTGGTCATCTCGTCAAGCTTGTCTTTATCATCATCGTCCGCCAAAGATTCTCGGCGTAGGCTTAACGTCTTAATCTCGCCTGCCAGACGGGTCAATTCATCAGCATCAGCGCTGTTCTCCTTGCCAATAGACTCAAAAGACAGCACCAGCTCATTGTGTTTTTTGATCCATTTTTCGCGATTGGCCAGCACGCGGCTTTTTTGAGATTCGGCAAGTTTTTGGGCATTTTCTAGGGTGTTTTTTTGAGCTTGAAGTGTGTTCACATCGTCTCGGATGCTTTGCCAATTGCCCTGAAGTTGTTTAAGTTCAGCTTGTTTTTGGGTAAGTTGATCGCCCAACACCTTTAATGATGGCTCAATGCTTGCACGCTCTTCGTTTAGCTTGGTCAGCTCTTTTGTGGCGTGTGCGATGCCATCTTGCGCTTCGGTTTTGATGAGTGTTAGTCTTTGGATTTTATCATCGGCTTGGCTAAGCTCTTGATTTAAGGTATAAAAATTATGCTGAGCGGTCTGCTCTGCCATCTGCGCATTATGGTATTTGTCACGCGCGTCGTCTTTTAGCCATTGTCCTTCGGCGACCTTATTGGACAGACGTTCAAGCTCCACTTTGGCTTTATTCACCGCAGTCTCAAGCGCGTTCAAGCTCTCTGATGAGCTGACTTGCTGTGTTTTTTTGTGTTCGTGATATTGCCATGCTTCAAAGATGCGCTTTAATAGATCTTCTTTATTAATTTTGGCAAGCTCATCGGAGAGCTCTTGATATCTTTTGGCGGATTCGGCTTGGCGCATGAGCGTGCGCTGTTGTTTTTTTAATTCGCCTTGTAGGTCGGATAATCGCTCTAGGTTATCACGGGCTTCGTCGAGCTTTTTTTGAGTTTCGTCACGGCGCGCCTGATAGCGAGACACCCCTGCCCCCTCCTCGATGAACGAACGTAGCTCTATCGGGCTAGAATCCACGATTCGCCCAATCATCCCCTGCTCGATCACCGCATAACTTCGCGCACCCAGACCTGTACCCAAGAACACATCCACGACATCACGGCGACGCACTCGCTGACCATTGATGAAGTAATCAGACTTGCCATCTTTGGTCACTTGGCGGCGTAAGGTCAGCTCCTGATACAAGTTTAAGGCATGACGAATGCCACTCGCCTCATCTTGGGTATGCTCAAAGGTCAGCTCCACGCTTGCCAAAGATTTGCCCGCTCGACCTTCCACCCCAGCGAAGATCACATCACTCATCGCCCCGCCACGAAGCTGTTTGGCAGACGTCTCACCCAGCACCCAGCGAATAGCGTCAATCACGTTTGACTTACCACAACCATTCGGCCCGACAATGGCAGTAATGTCGTGCTTAAAGGTGAATGTCGTGGGATTGGCAAAGGATTTAAAGCCGGCAAGTTTTAGGGATTTTAGACGCATTGTAGTAATTTCAAAAAATCAAAGCCATCCATTATATCAAAATTTTCAATATTTTTTGTTCTTTGCAATAACTTCTCAAGGAATTAATTTATTTGCCATAAAGCAAATTGACAAAATAAGCGGGGTGGGTAAAATATTTCTCATATTTTTCAATAATCAACTCAAGAGGCGGTATGTCTTTATTTATCGGTATGTTTAGCGGTCTAAACTTGATTTTCACCATTATTATTACTAGTGTCTTTTGCCTAAGTGTATACTGGCTCCAGAAAAATAAACAAACCAAATTTGTTAAACAAGCTCCCACTCTGTTAACATCACTTGGCATCTTTGGTACATTTTTCGGCATTGTGATTGCTCTTCTAGGCTTTGACGGCGTGGACAATATCAAAGAACAAATCGATATTATTATCAGTGGCATGCAAACCGCATTTATTACCAGTGTTGAAGGCTTACTGCTTTCCATCATCCTAAAAGTACTCATCATCTTTAAGAAAGACGATGCCAATCAAAGCGACGCCACTGGAGAACAACTGATTCAATCATTTATACAACAAACTGAAAACAGCTCTCAATCAGTTGAAAAATTGACCTTACTAATCAACGCCATTGGTCAAGATGGTGATAATAGCCTAATCGGTCAAATTCGCCTAATGCGTAGCGACTTCAATGATTATCAAAAACACAATAAAGAATTTGAAATCAAGCTATGGCAAGAAATGGACAAGGTAACCGAAACACTTGCTAAATCCGCCACCGAAACCATTATTGAAGCCCTTAAAGATGTCATTCATGATTTCAACGAAAATCTAACCGAACAATTTGGCGAAAATTTCAAAGAGCTCAACCGTGCTGTTTTCGAACTTGTTACATGGCAAGAAAACTATCGACAGCAAATTCAAGCAATGACAGAGCAATATGCTCTTGGTGTTCAAGCGATTAACAACACCAAAGAGGCTGTTATCAAAATTGAAGATTCCACAAAATTCATTCCAGATTACATGAGGGGTCTAGGTATAATTATTAATGACAATCAAAATCAACTAAATGAATTAGCCAAACACTTGCAAACTTTTGCAGATATTAGACAGCAAGCAGTAGAATCCCTACCAAAAATTCAAGAACACATCAAATCTGTGCTTGATAATATGCAAAATGGCAGTCAAAACATCCAAATTGCCACTCGTGAGATGCAACAAAATCTAACCAACTGGGTGTCAAATTTTGAACATTTAATACAAAAAGCACAACAAGACCTTCAGACCTCTTTAATGAATATTACCAGCGAGCAAAAAGAGTTTATCAGAGTGCAAATGCGAGATCTGACAAAAAGTGCACAAAAATCCTATAGTGACATGCAAAAAGATATTAATGAAATCCTGAAAGAAACCCAAAAAAATATGGCAACAACCCAAGAAAAAACCATCTCAGACATGGCTACTTCACTGGTTAATATCACACGACAATTTGCCAATGATTATGCAAGTCTTACCGAACAGATGAATCGAGTTATTCGTCAAAATGGAGGTTTTAGATAATGCCAATTAATAAAATTCTAAATAATATACAAACCCTCAATAATGATGATTCAGAGTGGCTACCCATCTCCGATTTAATGTCTGGCTTAATGATTTTATTCCTATTTATCGCCATCAGTCTTATCATGCAAGTCAGACAAACCGCTGAAAAATACAAAGATACTCAACAGGCAATCTATAAAGCACTCATGCAGGAATTTGAAAAAGACCTTAAGCATATGGGTGCAGATATTGATCAAAAAACTTTAACCTTTGTTTTTAACTCACCCGATATTTTATTTGAAGCAGGTCAGTCCAATATCAAACCGAGCTATGCTAAAACATTGAATGATTTTTTTCCACGCTATATTAAAGTGGTAAATCAATACAAGGACTATATCGAAGAAATCCGCATCGAGGGACATACCAGTAGCGATTGGAAAATTGGTGCAGGCTCAGATACGGCTTATTTTGAAAATATGCGACTGTCGCAAGAGAGAACTCGAGCGGTGTTAAATTATGTATATACCATTCCACAAGTAAGCCAATATCGCCCTTGGATCAAAGAAAATCTTGCAGCGGTAGGACTATCATCTGCCAAAACCATCAAGGATGATCAAGGTCGCGAGGACAAATCACAGTCCAAACGAGTAACTTTCCGAATCATCACTAATGCAGGCGAACAAATCAACCAAATTGCTGGAGAGTGGCAATGAACTTAACTGACATGTTAGAGTCATTGAAAAATCTATCTCTAAAAATCAATCCCAAGCGAGATGGAAAAATTGAGATAGACCTAGCTCCACTTGATATTAATATTGATATTCCAATCAGTACCTCCGAGGGCATTTCGGTTAGTCTGGACGAGGTGAAAATCGATCCAAGAACAAGGGTTTGGACTTATAAAGGTCGAAATGTTCTACTGTTCATCCCCGATCAAGGCTTTAACTTTGACGATGTAATGAGCGGGGAGAAAGAAGGTCGTAAATTTCATCTCTCCGATTGCTCAACAATCGAACATATGAAGCAAGAAAACCGTTTTGCTCGCTACCAAGCAACAAACAGCACTGAAGGAATTTTTAAAATTCATGGGGTTGGCAAGTATGATAGAAAACCAAAATCTGGCGAAACACAACTGCATGTCTGCATTAGCTGCCTAAAACATCTTAACTATAAAAAATACAACCTTGTATCTCGAAAAGAGCAAAAAGAAATTTATCGCACATTTGATTTAAATGAGTTTTTCTCAGCCTACAAAACTGGTGGCGGATTTAGTCAAGAACCGCCAAATATTGGTCAAGATCAGCCAGGCTATGCTGATAACTGGGGTCAAATTTCTCAGCAATACCGTCAACACAAAGACTGGACTTGTGAAGAATGCGATGTTAATCTAACCAATCACCGACAACTACTTGATGTTCATCATATTGATGGCGTCAAACACCATAATCATTACAGCAATTTAAAAGCTCTATGCAAAGAATGTCACAGTAAACAACCGTCTCATAGCCATTACCTTAATAGCATTTCCAAAGAAGCACTGCAAATGCTACAATCTATTAAAGAAAAACAAGGGATTATCTAGTCAAACATGTAGCAAAAAGGTGTGATATGACACATACCTTTTTGCTATAGTTACGCATTGCCAGCAATTCAATTTGCACCATCAAACCATACTGCTATACAACAACTGACACCCCACCACAATGAGCAAACAGGCAAAGGCTTTTTTGAGTGTACCTGCTGGCAGTTTATGGGCGATTTTTGCTCCAAGTTTGGCAGTGATGAAGCTTGCCACGCTAATGGCGACGAAGGCAGGCAAATGCACAAAGCCAAGCAGTCCTGCCACAGGCTCGCTCATACTAGCCACATGACTTCGCCCAAATATCATAAAGCCTAACGCCCCTGCGATGGCAATCGGCAGACCGCACGCTGCCGATGTTCCCACCGCTTGCTTAATCGGCAGACCTGCGTGGGTCAGATACGGCACATTCAGACTGCCCCCACCGATGCCAAAAATCGCCGATGCCATGCCAATCACGCCACCAGCGACACTCTGGCTCACAGGGCTTGGCAGAGGCTTGATCTTCTCGTCCGCCTTTTTCATAAACATCTGTATGGACATGACAATGGCAAACACACCAATCAGACCTTGCAAATAATCCCCCTTGATAAGCGTTGCCACCCACGCCCCAAACAGCGAACCGACCACCAAGCCATAGGTTAGATTCTTAAACACATCCCAACGTACCCCGCCTTTTTTGTTGTGAGCCGTCAAAGAGCTGATAGACGTAATGATGATAGTCGCCAAAGCCGTCCCCACCGACACATGGGGGATAAACTCGCTCGGAAAGCCATACGCCCCCAAAATCCACACAAGTGCAGGCACGATGATGAGACCACCGCCCACACCAAACAGCCCTGCACACACGCCAGCAAATGCCCCTGCCACCACAAACCATAGATACATCATGTTACATACTCTCACATTTACCAAATTTATGGTATTATAGCTTATTTTTATTCATTTGAAACAACCAAAAACCGCCCCATGCCAGATTTTTTGACCGCCACGCCCCACACCCATTTTGACACGACAGACAGCACCAACACCCAGCTCATCCACGCCATCAAAGACGGCACGCACCCCCACACCGCCCCCCACCTATACACGGCAAACCACCAAACGGCAGGGCGTGGACAGCATGGGCGGACGTGGGTGAGCGGTGCGGACAATGTTTTTTTGTCTTTATATGTTCCGATTGGGCAGGGGCAATTTGAGTTACATCAATTATCGGGCTTATTGTCATTGGCGGTAGGCTATCAACTTACTCAATTAAAAATCATTCAAACCATTAATCAAATTCGCACCGAAAATAACCTACCTCCCATTGGCGTCAAATGGGCAAATGACGTGGGATTTTATGATGATAAGGCAGGATTTTTTAAAAAACTCTCTGGCATTTTAATTGAACCTGTTTTTAAAAAATTAAACGACAAAAATACACTTGTGGGTGTGGTGATTGGCGTGGGGCTAAATGTCAATAATTCGCCTGTGATAAAAGACGGTCTTTATCAAGCGACGTGTTTAAAAGAATCATCTGATATAAAAACAACCGCCCAAGATTTATATATCCCAATGGCAAATGCCATATTTCAAGCGGTAGAAATTTGCAATTATTGTAAAGAACCCATGTACCTACAAAATTTTATTGATAAATTTAACGCCAATCATCTTTTGACCGATAAACTTATTCATATTTTTATGCAAAATAATATGACGGATATTTATGCAAAAGGCAGATGTATTGGCATTGGCAATCAAGGCGAATTGTTATTAAATGATAATGGTAATATTAATCGGATATTTGCAGGTATGGCAAAAATCGTTACAAACTAAGGAAAATCATGAAAAAACTTTGGCTGGATTTGGGCAATACCCGCCTAAAATATTGGATTGTAGATAACGACACCATTATCGCCCATGACGCAAAAGAACACCTAAAAGCCCCCAATGAATTATTACTTGGACTACTTGGCACGCTGGCGAGCTTTGAGCCTGAATTTGTGGGGATTTCTAGCGTGCTTGGCGATAAGATTAACACCGCCATTGACAAGACCTTGCAAGGCTTTGCCGCACCCTTTGAATTTGCCAAAGTCAATGCCAATCACTCCCTTTTGACAAGCCATTATGACCCCAATCAGCTTGGCGTGGACAGATGGCTACAAATGCTTGGCGTGGTGGATAACACCAAAAAACAATGCGTGGTCGGCTGTGGCACGGCTTTAACGATTGATTTGATAGAACACGGCATACATTTGGGCGGATATATCCTGCCCAACGTCTATATGCAACGCCACGCCCTGTATGCAGGCACTCAGCAGATTGCGGTGAAGGCTGGGCGGTTTGACAGCACCGAGCTTGGGCGGACGACCTTTGATGCGGTCAATCATGGCGTACTGTTTGGCGTGGTGGGGGCGGTGCGTGCGTTGCAAGCAGACTACCCTGATTTTGAGATTACGCTCACAGGGGGCGGGGCGGATATGATAAATGTGCAATTTGATGATGCCCTAAAGGTAGAAAAAGAACTGCTGCTCATCGGTCTAAAACGGTATTTTGATCGCTAAAAAACCGCTAAATGATCTTTAGCGGTCAGCGTATTATCGGTCACTTAAACAACCAAAATCGCAAAATAAAAGAGCATCACGCAACATAATAAGCCAAGCACCCACAGCACCGAGCGCACCAACGGCATATTAAAGGCGTACGCCGCACCGTAGCCAATTCTCAGCAGTACATATAGGCACGCCAGCACATTGATCACATTCTGTGGCACAAAACAATACATCGCCACAATCACAGCCGCCAAGAAAATCGGCAACCCCTCAAAGCTGTTCTGCTGAGCAGCATTCATGCGCGCTGACAGCCCTGTCACATGGCTAAGAAACTGTCTTGGATTGGCATTATCCGACATCTTAAACCCGCCTGTCGCCTTGGCAAACATGGCAAACACAAACGGCAACAGACACGCCACCAACATCGCCTTGATGGCAATGTCCATGTCGGATGAGAAATTGGCGACGAACATCATGATGCTATTCATGACGCAACTTCGATGATTTCATAATCATGAGTGATGTTCACACCGCCATCAGCCAGCATTTTTGAGGCCGAGCAGTATTTGGTCGCAGACAGCTCGATCGCTTTGGCAACTTGTGATTCTTTGACATTCGTGCCTGACACCACAAAGTGCAAATGAATGTCAGTGAACACCGCAGGAATTGCATCGGCACGCTTGGCAGAGACTTCGCAGTGGATGTCCGCGACCGCTTGACGGGATTTTTGTAGAATGCTCACCACATCATAACTGGCACAGCCGCCCACACCCATCAAGATGAGTTCCATCGGCTTAGCACCCAATGTCTGAGCAGAATCGATGATCACCTCATGACCTGAGCCACTTTTGGCACTAAAATTAATCACGTCATTTTTTAGCCATGACACACGGGCATTCATATCAGACATACAGCACTCCAATTTATTAGATGATTATTAGGTTATTAATATAATACATGAAACCAGCTACACTATGGCGGTTTTTTGCAGGATTTTCAAGGTGTAATCAGTTGTTCGTTTCATTTTTTATGACAATAAAGCAAGCCAAAAGTTAGCGATCAACCCAAAAACCATCTAGAAACATTTTTATTCAAAAAAATATTACACTTTTTGGTGAAAATTTGTTTTAATAGTCATTAAGTTATCTGCCTATTATTTTGGGTAGAATTTTTATAAATTTTAAATAATGAGTTTAGTCATGATTGATTCAGACGGCTTTCGAGCCAACGTCGGTATCATCTTGGCAAATACACAAGGTCAAGTGCTTTGGGCAAAACGCATCGGACACGACAGCTGGCAATTTCCACAAGGGGGGATCGATTATGGCGAAACTCCACTTGATGCCATGTACCGCGAGCTATATGAAGAAGTCGGACTTTATCCACAGCACGTGGAATTGCTTGCGGTTACCAAAGATTGGTTGCGCTACCGCTTACCAAAACGTTATGTCCGCACCAACCAAGAGCCTTTGTGTATTGGGCAAAAACAAAAATGGTTTTTGCTCCGCTTGGATGAAAACAACGCCCAACACATTCGATTTGATACTTCAAAACCCGAATTTGATGAGTGGCAATGGGTCAGCTATTGGTATCCTTTAAATCAAGTCGTCGCTTTTAAGCGCGGCGTCTATCAAAAAGCATTGCAAGAGCTGATAGAACAACTCCCCCTAAAAAGCGAGCTGATTCTACCACCCTCCAAGTACTAACAAAAGTACCCAGAAAAAAGATCAAGCAGTCGCTTGGTCTTTTTTATTCACAAAAACCAACTAATAAAACTTAGATAAAAATCAAAAATTTCGCTATAATGAGCGGTTAATCATTTCAAAAATTCGGACAATCATGGCAATTATCCACCCCCAATTTAACCCTGTCGCCCTAGATTTAGGCTTTATTGAGCTGCATTGGTATGGGCTTATGTACTTGCTTGCATTCTTATTCGCATATGGCTTGGCAAGCTATCGCGCCAAAAAACGCGTCGACTTCACCCAAGAGATGGTCTCAGATTTGGTATTTTATGGGGCGCTGGGTGTGATTTTGGGCGGTCGTATCGGCTATGTGATTTTGTACAATTTTGGCGAATTTTTATCCAATCCTTCCTACCTGCTGCGCGTGTGGGAAGGCGGCATGAGCTTTCATGGTGGCTTTGTGGGCGTGCTTTTTGCTATGTATTTTTTTGGACGTAAATACAAAAAACACGCCTTTACCGTGCTGGATTTTATCGCGCCTGCCGTGCCAACGGGGCTTTTGCTTGGGCGACTGGGCAACTTCATTAATGGCGAGCTGTGGGGGCGCGTATCGCACGGCGATTATGGTCATCTGATGTATTTTCCCCAAGCAGTTCACGCCGACCATGAGCTCATCAACACCGACCCAAGCCTGCACAATATCGCGATGCAGATGGGCGATTATTTCCTACTGCCACGCCACCCAAGCCAGTTATATCAAGCACTGACCGAAGGCGCATTACTGTTCATACTGCTGTGGTGGTTTAGCACCAAGCCACGTCCGCGCTATGCTGTATCTGCGCTGTTCTTGTTGGGTTATGGTTGCAGCCGTTTTATTACCGAATTTTTCCGTCAGCCAGATGTTGGCTATGAGCTGATCTTTGGATGGATGAGCAAAGGGCAACTATACAGCTCGCCGATGATCATCGCTGGCTTGATTTTGATGGTGCTCGCCTACAAAAAGAACATCTACGATTGGCAAAAAGCCTAAGGCACGGACATGAAACAATATCTAGAATTATTACAACACATCCTAGACAAAGGACAAGACAAATCTGACCGCACCGGTACAGGCACTCGTTCGGTGTTTGGTTATCAAATGCGATTTGATTTGACGGATGGATTTCCCCTACTTACCACCAAAAAAGTACACATGAAATCCATCACGCACGAACTGTTATGGTTCATCAAAGGCGATACTCACGTCAAATATTTGCAGGATAATGGTGTAACCATTTGGGACGAGTGGGCGACCGCGGAGCAGACAGCAAGATTCGGTCGTCAAGAAGGTGATTTGGGCCCTGTTTATGGTCATCAGTGGCGTAACTTTGGGGCGACCAAAAACGCTAACGGCTCGTATCAGACAGACGGCTTTGATCAGATCAAATGGCTCATCAACGAAATCAAAACCAATCCCGACTCTCGCCGCCTCATCATCTCAGGCTGGAATCCCAATGAAGCCAGCCAAGTCGCCCTACCACCCTGTCATACGCTGTTTCAGTTCTATGTCGTGAATGACAAGCTATCCTGTCAGCTGTATCAGCGCAGTGCGGACGTGTTTCTGGGCGTGCCGTTTAATATCGCAAGCTACGCCCTATTTACCCATATGATCGCTCAAGTATGCGGGCTAGACGTGGGCGAATTTGTGTGGACGGGCGGCGATACGCATTTGTATCATAACCATTTTGAACAGGCCAAATTACAATTAACCCGCGAGCCATTGCTACTTTGTCAGCTTAAATTAAATCCTAAAATTAAGGATATTTTTGCCTTTGGTTTTGATGATATCAGCATCGAAAACTACCAATCGCATGAGCGCATCAAGGCAGACGTGGCGGTGTGATATGAATAACATCAAGATCGTCCATGTGGTCGCCAAAGACCGCCAAAACTGCATAGGCAAAGCCAACGACCTAGCTTGGCATATCCCTGCTGATTTAAAGCATTTTAAAGAGATGACCACAGGGGGCGTGATTGTCATGGGGCGAAAGACCTTTGAGTCGCTCGGTCGACCTTTGCCCAATCGCACACATCACGTCATTACACGAGATACGGCATGGACAGCAGACGGTGTGGCAGTCGCTCATGATTTGCCAACCGCTATCAAGAGTGCCAAAGCTGACGCGACGCGACTGGGCAAAGATAGAATTTTTGTTATTGGCGGAGGCGAGATTTACCGCCAAAGCCTAAGCATGGCGGATATCTTAGAAATCACCGAAGTCGATCTGGACGTGCAAGGTGACACGCATTATCCTACCATCGGCAATGAATTCAAGGAAATCTGGCGTTCAGAGCAACAAACCGATGACAAGAGCGGCATTGCTTTTGAATTCACCACTTGGCAGCGCCAATCTTAATCCATCGTTCTCATTATCAACGAACCGCTCTTTGGCGGTTTTGTTTTATCTATTCATCAAAAAATGCTAAAATAACCGACAGTTTGTTTATCATTTAGGAATGACATGCGCCACTTGCTACTTTTGCTCGCTGTACCTGCCGTTTGTTTAACCGCTTGTTCGCCAAAGAGCGATTACCAAAGCATCGAAGGCAAAACGATGGGGACAACTTATCACATCACCTTCAAAAACAACAACCAAAACAGCGCAGACATTCAAGCCGCCATTGATGCACGCCTTGAAGAAGTGAACCAAAGCATGTCCACCTACATCGAAGACAGCGCAATCTCAAAGTTTAATCAACTGCCGAGCAATCAGCCCATGTCACTGGATAAGGATTTCTTGCAAGTGCTTGGCGACAGTCGTGCCATTTATCAGGCGAGCGGTGGCAGCTTTGATCCGACGGTTTACCCTTTGGTGGAGCTGTGGGGCTTTGGTTCGAAGATGAGCGTCGAGCGACTGCAATCACCACCCACAGACAATGAAATAAACGCCATCAAAGACAAAATCGGTCTGGATAAAGTCATTCTAACCAATGACAGTATCCATAAGACACACGATGGCGTAGGTCTAGACTTCTCAGCGATCGCCAAAGGCTATGGCGTGGACACCATCGCGCGTGTCCTTACCGATGATTATCAGATTACCGATTATATGGTAGAAATTGGCGGTGAAGTCGCCACCAAAGGCGTGAATGCCAAAGGCAGTGCATGGACACTAGCCATCGATTCACCCGTGATTGACAGCTCTATTGCCAGTCGAGAGACCATCACCACCATCACCCAAAAATCAGGGCAAACCCTACACATGGCAACGTCTGGCGGCTATCGCAATTCAGTGGAATTTAACGGGGTGCGCTACAGCCACACCATCAACCCAACCACCGCAAAACCTGTGGCAGGCTCAGCACCTAGCGTCACTGTTCTGCATGACAGCACCGCACTGGCAGACGGCTGGGCAACAGCACTGACCGCCGTACCATATGACAATGCACTGCGGATGGCAAACGACCATCACATCAAAGCATTATTCATCATCGAGAATACAGATGGCAAAGGCTTTAAATTGGTCAAATCAGACGCGCTCACGAAGTTTGATGCCAAATAAATAGACCAGAAGCACAGCACTACTTCTTTTTGGTACTTTATTTGACGTGGGTTTTGTTTTACAATGCTTATGAGTAGTTATTTTAACAATCAGATTTAAAAAATAAGGATGACACATGGCGACTTTCTCACCAACCCTACAATTCTCTAAACGCTGGCTTGCCACCCCAAATGCTGTCAAGCAAGCCTTCCATCAAGAACTAGACGACATCATTCACATGCTCGGTAGCGACATCGCCGCCAAGGATTATCAGTTCACGAATAATGATTTTGGCGGCGCAGTATCTGAGCTACTAAGCACGCACCAAGGCGAATCGAAGGAGCCTATTAAATTGGTACATAGCATCGACACCACGCCACTCATCCAAGAGACTCGCGGCGAATTTAGCCCAGAAGAATTGTCTGATGTTGAAGCGCGCATCAGTGCAAAATTATCAGCGCAGTTAGATGATTTCTTGGGCGAGCACATGGTGCGCCTGTCTGATGATCTAAAGGCATGGGTAAGCACTGCGGTCAAAAACGAACTGGCAGATTATAAATCAAATCAATAAAACCAAAACAATAACACAAAGAGATCATCATGAGCCGTCATAGCGACATCATCGTCATCGGCGCAGGTCCGGCAGGGCTTGCGTTTGCCAGATATTTTAAAGACACTGACCTAAACATCACCCTCGTCGAAAAGGCAAGCCTAGACAGCATCGCAAATCCTGCCTATGATGGGCGTGAGATCGCTTTGACACACCGCTCAAAAGAAATCTTACAAAACCTAGGCGCATGGCAACGTTTCAGCACCGATGACATCTATCCATTAAGAGATGCTAAGGTGTATAGCGGCACTTCTAATTATGCTTTGCATTTTAAGGTACCAACTGACCTAAAAATACTCAGCTCATTGGACAGATTGGGCAATCTCATCTCAAACCACAACATCAGACAAGCACTGTACGATGAAGTTAAAGATCTACCCAATGTCACATTATTGACAGACAGCACCATCACATCCGTCGAAACCAACCATCAGCAAGCCATCGTTACATTAGATGGCGACTCAGCCCTAACCGCTAACCTACTCATCGGTGCAGACAGTCGCCTGTCATTCGTACGTCGCACACTTGGCATCGGGGCGGAGATGAACGATTTTGGGCGCACGGTGATTCTCTTTAGAGTCAGCCACCCTCTATCTAATGGCGCCACCGCCCAAGAATGTTTCTTCTATGGGCGCACCCTTGCCTTGTTGCCACTGCACGACAACCTAACCAACTGCGTCATCACACTGGATAACACACAGGTCGCTGAGCTACTCGCCATGACTGCTGACGAACTTGCCAAAGAAGCACAGCGCATGATGGGCGACAAGCTGGGTGAATGCACAATCGCAGGCACGGTTCACCACTACCCGCTCATGGGCGTTCATGCCAAGACGTTCATCGCAGAGCGCGCCGCACTGATTGGTGATGCCGCTGTTGGTATGCACCCTGTCACTGCACATGGCTATAACCTCGGTCTGATCAGCGTTGATATTCTAGGCAGTCTTGTTATGAATGCTCACCGCAAGAATGGCGACATCGGCAGCGCCAAGCTGCTACATACCTACAATCTACACCATCAGCGTCACACCAGACCGCTCTATCATGGCACGAATGCGATGGTATCGATGTTCACCAATGACTCAAGACCTGTGCGCATGCTGCGCGATGTCGCCCTTCGCGCCAGTAACAATTTCCCGCCGATTAAGCGCTGGATTGCTGGACAATTAACCGGCAAATAAATCAAAAACGCACCCATTGGTGCGTTTTTTTAGCTGCCGACATATCTGTCTTTACGAAAATTCATCGCCAATATCGCATTTAAAATCAGCATACCCATGATTGATAAGATGAAGGCCTGCAGATTTAGATAAAATAATGACAACAATAACACCGCCCCATCCATCACCATTAAGACTTTACCAGCTGGAATGTTATGGCGGTCTTGGATGTCTAGCGCAAGCAAATTAAAGCCACCAAGCGTCGTACGATGGCGAAATAATATCAAAAGCCCAATCCCAATCAGAATATTGGCCAAGATCACGACGTATGCGGGGCTAGGCTGTGCGACATCTATAAAATAAGGGTGTATCTCGGTTATCACAGACAGCAGCGCAACAGCTACCGCCGTGCGTACGATCATCTTACCGCCAAATCTGCGATAACCCAAATAATAAAATGGCAAATTCACCACGAAAAACCACACGCCAAAGGCAACGCCTGTCGTATGATGCAGCATCATGGATAGACCAACCGTACCGCCCAGAGCAATGGCGCTTTGCTTTAGAAGCATGATGCCAAAGCCCACAACAAACGTCCCAATCAGCACCGCAAGAAAATCTTCAAAAGGCGTATGCTGAATGCCTTTTGGCTTGGCGTGGAGTAATTTTATCGACATGACACATCAATGACTAAAAAAGCAAAATTATAACATAGTAACCATTAAGACAGTGAAGACCAATCCAACCTTATAGCCATCAATCATGCAGCGCCTTATAAATCGTACTCGCCAAGACCCTACCAATACCTTTAACACTGGCGATCTCAAGCTCGGATGCACTGATGAGCTGCTGGATACCGCCGAAGTGATTGAGTAGTTCACGCCGTCTTTTCTCGCCCAGGCCTGGGATAACTTCTAGCACTGACGACCCACGAGCTTTGTCGCGTTTTTTACGGTGATTGGTAATGGCAAAGCGGTGCGCCTCATCTCGAATATGCATGATCAGATGCAGCGCCTTAGAATCCATCGGTAGATCAATCGGCTTATGATCGATAAAGTGCAGCACCTCAAGCCCCGCCTTACGTCCTTCGCCTTTTGCCACGCTGACCAGCAGCGTATCATCTAACTTACCTAATTCGCTCAGCACTTCTTTGGCGATGTTTAATTGTCCTTTACCGCCATCGATTAACAATAAATCAGGCAATTCATGCTTGGCATATCGACGCATGAGCACCTGGCGCATGGCCGCATAGTCATCGCCGCCTGTGATGTCGTGGATGGCATATTGGCGATAATCACGCTTGCGAGAGCCGCCAGAGTCGAACACCACGCAAGATCCCACCGCCGCCTCGCCCATCGTATGGCTGATATCAAAGCACTCAATGCGATCAATGGCTCGTGGCGATACCGCCTCAAGCACTAACTTTAAGGCATTAAAGCGCGCTTTTAGTTCATAATAATCTGTCATCTTAGCCTTAAGGGCGTTGTCAGCATTTAACACCGCCAGACTTAGCCATTCACTGCGATGCTTTTGGACGCGGTGTTTGATTTGTGTTTTTTTGCCAAATTGCTCACTTAATAGCTCTGCGATGGTATCAGCATCAGGCAGATGCTCGCTAACAATGATCTCAGCGGGCAAATCATCACTCACCTGAAAATAAAAAGACAAAATAAACTCCGCCAGACGCTCAGCATTATTCTGCTCAGCAAGCACAATCTCATCGGGAAAATAATTCTTACCGCCCAGCACTTTGCCGCCGCGAACGGTCAGCACATGGATGCTCGTCACGCCCGCCTTGTGATCGACGGCAAAGACATCCGCCTCCCCCTCTAGGCGAAACACTGCTTGGCGCGCCTGCATCTCACTGACCATGGTGATTCGATCACGATAAAATGCCGCCTGCTCGAAGTTTAATTCCTCTGCTGCCTTTTCCATTTTGCTGACCAGCATTTCTTGGACTTGTGCATTCTCCCCACTTAGGAACAATAGCGCGCTATTAACATCATCCAAATACTCTTCGCGGCTAACCATACCCACACAAGGCGCCTTACATCGCTTGATCTGATATTCAAGACAAGGTCGTTTTCGCGCATTAAAATAACTGTTGGTGCAGTTTCTAATCATAAAAAGCTTCTGCATGAGCAGCAATGCTTCTTTTGCGCCTGTTGCAGATGGATACGGCCCAAAGAACCTTCCTTCGACGTGATTCCCCTTGCCTCGTCCGAATCCCAACCTTGGAAATTGATCAGTTGACATGAACACATACAGATAGGACTTATCATCACGCAGAATGATGTTATACGGTGGTTTGTGCACCTTGATGAGATTTTGCTCAAGCAGCAGTGCCTCAGTCTCACCGCGCACGATGATGATCTCGATGTCATAGATGCGCTGCACGAGCGCTCGCGTCTTGGGGTGCTCAACGGTCTTAGCGAAGTAGCTGGTGACGCGGTTTTTTAGGGATTTGGCTTTACCAACGTACAAAATCTCGCCTGACTTACCAAGCATCTTATACACCCCAGGTAGGTTCGGCAGGGATTTTAATAAGTGGTCGATGTGAGATTTTCTGTCTTTTTCAATGGATTGACCTTGGTCAAGATTGGGAGAATTTGGCGTATCATTCATGTCTGTTAAATTTATCGTCATTTAGCATTGATAATAAGGCAAATTTTAGCATTTGCAAGATGTTCGCCCACATTTATCCTTTATCAAATGACAAATCTATGGCAAAATATTCATTTTATGTTCAGAGAACGTCATGACCATTCAAAGCGCCAAAGATCGCCTTGACAAACTCATCAAAAAAGGTCGCAAAATCGCCTATCCTCAGCTCATGCCACACCTACTAAAGGCAAGGCTTGCCACCTATGCGCCGCTCGTGGGCGCAGGCATTCGCGTGGAAGTGATGGACCTTGATAACAGTCTGTGCGTCGTTAGCATGCCACTGACCAAGCTCAATCAAAACATCGTCGGCACACAGTTCGGTGGCAGCCTATTCATGATGACCGATCCGTTTTTTATGATGATGCTCATGGCGCGACTTGGTAAAGACTATGTCGTCTGGGATAAAAAATCCACCATCGACTTCATCAAAGCCGCCGATAGCAAAGTCACCGCACGCATGAAGATTGACACCGAAGAGATTAATACCATTATCAGCCTTGCCAAGTCCGGCGAACCTGTATTCCGCGACTATCAAGTAGACATCACCGACGAGCATGGCAAAATCATCGCCAAAGTTGATAAGACCTTATACATCCGCCTACGAAGCCACAGCAAATCTCATGCGCAAACCGCACGCTTTGAATAATTTTGAACAACAAAAGCGCACAAAATAAAAACCCTGTCTAATGACAGGGTTTTTTGAGATGAGAAAAGGAGAATTAAGCTTCTTTTCTTGCACCCAATTTTTCTTTGATACGTGCAGATTTACCAAAACGATCACGTAGGTAGTAAAGCTTCGCACGACGTACGTCACCACGACGCTTCACGCTGATGCTGTCGATTAGTGGTGAGTGTAGTTGGAATGCACGCTCTACACCAATACCGCTTGAGATTTTACGCACGGTGAAAGAAGAGTTCAAGCCACGGTTACGCTTAGCGATAACCACGCCTTCGAATGCCTGTAGACGCTCACGGTCGCCTTCACGAACTTTTACTTGTACCACAACAGTGTCACCTGGTGCAAAAGCTGGGTGCTCTTTAAGTTGTGAATTTTCGATGTGTTGAACTAGAGGATGTTTGTTGCTCATGGCAATCTCCAATCTAACGACATAGGCTGATACCTCCTGTATGTGTGGTTAAGAGGTCGCATATCGTAACATGATCAGCAGTGAATCACTGCAAGCCCAAACCACATGGGCAAAAACTTGACTATTTTACCAGATATTTTGTTCGCATTCAAGAACTAAAGCAGTTTTTATCACTCATCATCCAATGATTTTAGCCATTTAGCCTGTTCTTTGGTCGGGGTGAATTTCTCCCACAGATCGGGGCGACGCGCCTTGGTACGTTTTACTTGTTGGATGAATCGCCATTTTGCGATATTGGCATGATGACCTGACAGTAGCACATCTGGCACTGCCTTACCTTGAAATTCGATCGGCTTGGTATAATGCGGACAGTCAAGCAGTCCATCCACAAAGCTGTCTTCGACCGCTGACTTATCGTCACCCATCACGGCAGGAATGCGCCGAATGACGCTATCCATCAGCACCATCGCAGGCAGCTCCCCGCCTGTTAATACATAATCACCAATCGACACCTCAGCATCGACATAGCATTCCAGCAGACGCTCATCAATGCCTTCATAACGACCACACAGTAGAATCATGCCATCATAATTAGCAAACTCCACCACACTTGGCTCATCCAAAGTCTTACCTTGCGGCGACATATAGACAACAGGACAAATTGGATCATCGATGCCTTTATCCTTGAAATGGTTCTCGGCCTGCTCTTTGGCATGTAAAATCGCACGCTCCAATGGCTCTGCCATCATGACCATACCCGGTCCACCGCCAAAGGTGCGCTCATCGATGCGCTTATAATTATCCATGGTAAAATCCCGCGGATTAATCACATGAATGACAGCTTGCTGACGCATCACTGCACGCCCTGTGATGCCAAAATCACGCATCGCGCCGAACATCTCTGGCATGATACTAACAACCGCAAAAAACATACCAAACCCGATCCGCTAGTAGTCTGCACCCCATGCCACGAGCATGGTTTGTTTTTCTAGGTCCACAGCAAGCACAATCTCTTTGTGCCATGGAATCAGTCGATCCTCAGCATCAATGCTGTCTTTAGTCGCCTTGACAGAGATGATCTCGTGCGCGCCTGTCTCGAACATCTCTTTAATGATGCCAAGATTCTCGCCTTCTTCGTTAATCACAGTAAGACCGATCAAATCAGACCAATAATACTCATCTTCATCAAGACTAGGAAGATTATCTCGGTGCACCCAAACCGTTGTGCCATTCATGGTCTCAGCGACATTGCGGTCAAGAACCTCAGCAAAACTCGCCACCAAGCCTGCGCCCTGCTCTCGCCAATTCGTCACCGTCAGCGGCTTAAATCCAGTCGCTGTCTTCATCCACCAAGGCTTCATGGCAAAAACATCAGCGCGATTGTCCGTCTCGCTGAATACCCAAAGCCAGCCTTTGATGCCATAAGGCTTCTTCAGGGTGGCGATTTTGATTAATTCATCAGCATTGGGTGTTTGTACATCGCGGCGTAAATTTGGCTTCGTGGTGATCATATCTTCATCATCTAAAAACGGATAAAATAAAAATCGGCTTGCGAAGAAGTTCTATGAACAACACAAACCGATTTTTTGTTTTAACTTTTGGCGTGCATCAAAGCCACCAATAAGTATTAAGCAGCTTGCTTAGCTTTTACTAGCTGAGCTACACGATCAGAAGGCTGTGCACCTTTAGCGATCCATGCATTGTAAGTATCTAGGTCAATGCGGAAAGTCTCTTCTTGGCCACGCGCTAGTGGGTTAAAGAAACCGATTTTTTCGATGTGGCGACCGTCGCGTGCAGCACGCTTGTCAGCAACAACTACTTGATAGAAAGGACGTTTTTTTGCGCCGCCACGGGCTAGACGAATAACAACCATGATAACTCTCTTTAAAAAATTAAGTAAAAAAGTTTGTTGCAAGAATTAGGTTAATAATCCTGTCGTCCGAGTTGAGGATGAGCCGATGACAAAACAGAACCATTAAAAAGACTTCAATTATACCAAAATTTGCTCGCCTTTCAAAGTAAAATCTAAAAAATATCGTATTTTTGGCAAATTTTTATCAACATTTCGAAAAGTCGCGAAGCTGTGATACAATTTTCCACATCATAACCTCAATGAATGCCAGAGCAGCCCATGAGTCATCGCCTAAGCCATTTTTTTGCCCATTTGCGCCATCGCCTATATTCTAACACTTGGCAGACGATCTTGGTGGTGATTTTTATCGTATTTGCCAGTGTTTGGCTGTCGGTATGGCTGTTTTGGCGCAGTCTGTATCTACCTGAATTAAAGAACCACGCAAGTTATCTGGCCAGTGAAATTAGGCTCATGGACAGTGCCAGCACCACTTGGCAAGATGATCCTAAGATGATGGCGTGGCTGATTGATAACAGTCATGTTGAGATCATCGATGATTCCAAGCGGTTTCCTGATGTGACCGATAAATTCTTCGTAAGCGACTTAACTGACATATTGGCAAGCGAGATCGGGCGTGAGCTTGGGCGTGAAGTTAAGGTGTTTTTTAAATTCAAGCCAGAACCCAAATTATGGGTACAAGACAGCAAATACCCCAACAGATGGCTGCGCGAGCCTGTGACTTACTATTCTCAGTACAGCACGGGCGTGTTGGCAGGTTTTGCCTTTGGATTGCCGTTCATCACTTTATTAACCATCTGGATGCTGGTGCGCGGATTAAATCGCCCACTTAAAAAACTAGAACGCGCCGCCACAGACTACATTCAACAAGGACACGCCACCACGCTCGCCACCAACAAGGGTCCGCGAGAGATTCGCCAAGTTAATACCGCTTTTAACCGCTTATTCACCACCCTAAACCAAGCCCAAAAGGAACGAACCATCATGCTAGCAGGCATCAGTCATGACCTGCGCACGCCCTTGACCAGAATGCGTCTGACGGCGGAGATGCTGCCCGATGAGTTTTTCCGCGAAGGCATAGTTTATGATATTGAGGACATGGATGCCATCTTGGAGCAGTTCATTTCATTCATGAAGGATGGCTCAGACGAACCTGTACGCTTGACAAATCTAGACACGATTTTTAAGGAAATTATGGTGCAGTTTACCGATACGCGCTTTATCTATGAAAGTGATGTCAGCCACGATGTGCCTGTTCGCCCGCTGTCAATCAAGCGCCTCATCATCAATCTGGTGAATAACGCCATTCGTTATGGTCGTGAGCCTATTCATATTGGTGCATCGATCCTACCGCCTGCCACTGATGAGGATGCTGGTCTGGAGCTCACTGATCCGCATGCCAAATTCCCCAAGCTCATCATTCATGTCAAAGACGAGGGCGAAGGTGTGGCCGATGATCAGCTAGAGCGCATCATGCAGCCATTTGAGCGCGGAGAGACAGCACGCACCACTCAAGGCAGCGGGTTAGGTCTTGCCATCGTCAATCGAATCACACGCTTACACCAAGGCGAGGTCGAAGCGATGAATCATCCTGAGGGAGGACTATATGTCTGCATCAAAATCCCACTCATCACTCAAGTCGTTATCAATGACGATACCGAAGAATAGCCAAAAATAACATAAAACCACCTAAAATCACTTAGGTGGTTTTATTATTACTAACTCAATCAAGTCATAAAAGACTTAATCACCAATCAGCACTTTATCGCTTTTGGCTTGGGTCAGTTCATCAGCAACGATATACACGCCCGTTTGCTTAGCTGGCCAATCCATGATAAATCTTGCGCCCTTTAGATCAAGGCTTTCATCAACTTTTAGATTGGCGTTGAACCAAAAGGCAATTCGTGAGACGATGGACAGCCCAAGACCGTAACCACCTGATGCGCGAGTACGACTGTCATCAAGACGCGCAAATGGCACAAAGACTTTTTCACGATCCTCTTCCTTGATACCCTGCCCATCATCTTCAACACTAACAAAGGCGCGCCCTTTCACAACACCTGTACTAATGATAATGCTACTCTCAGCATATCGCATGGCATTACCTGCCAAGTTCTGTACCACACGATGCAAATAACGCCTGTCTGCCATCGCCTGCGCCTTAGGCGAAGTGATATTCACCGCAACCTTAATGTCCTTACCAAGGGCATTCGTCTCACGCTCAACCTGCCTCACCAGATCACCCAAATCGACCAATTCCCACTCAAGCTTCGGCGAACCTTCTTCCAACTTAGCATAGGTCAAGATCTCATCAATCAACTCATTTAAAGACTCAATGTCTTCATCGATATATTGTTTTTGAAATTGTCTAGACTCATAGTCATCTTCGTCAGCCAGCATATCCACCGCAAAGCGAATACGCGCAACAGGCGTACGAAGCTCATGCGACACCGCACGCGTCAGCTCCCTTTGCGCCTCAATCAAACGCTTGATGTGCTGCGTCATGGCATTAAAAGTAGATGAAAGACGCGCAACATCATCATGCCCCACGACCTGCACACGAGTATTTAGATCACCTTGCATGACACGGTTTACACCCGCCTGTAGCAACTGCAATCTGCGCTCAAGCGGGAAAATCAAACCATAAACACCCAAACTAATGAGCAATAAACAAATCAAAACCACACTGGCAATCAGATTCAGCGGAAACCAATTAAAAAGATCAATAGGACCAATGACAATAACCAAAGTATCAACTTCTGATGCCACGACAAATGAGATCAATGAATTTTGAATACCATCGCCGTCTTTATAGAGAATGACTGGCTCATCACGACGAATGCGGGCAATCTGGCTAGAATCAAGACCCACCGAATCTATGGGTCTAATTTGAATAGGATAAGAAAATTTTTGGCTTAAAAACTGCAAGCGCCCTGTCTTAGCCTCAATAGTTGGATAATAAGACAAATCATCCAACAAGAAAATCGTCAATGCGCGCACCTGACGCTCACCAACTTGGGATAGCTTAACCGTTAATAGATTATCTTCGCCAGCAATTCGGTGATAAATGGTTGATTCTTTGGTGGCGGAGTCATAACGAACCACGGTTTTTTCTTCGTTGAGACGTCTGATTTCACGGCCTTTAAATTCAACCGTGTTCATTGGAACAACTGAGAAACTCTCACCAAACAATCGACTGGCATCTGACAGCCAATACTGACGACGACTTGGTTCTTGTTGATGCGCCACGCCTTGACTGATAAGATAGAAGGCGCCCGTAGAGGCTTTCTCGCGATAGGATTGGATACGCTCTTGGTTGATGGTATCTACAAGCAAATAGGCAAAAAAAGCCACTGCAAGGCACACCAATAAAAGCCCTGCATAAATGCGAAAAAAGATACTGCGTTCAGTTAAAGAAATTAGCGCCATAAAAATCAACAATCATCAAAAAAATAAAATAAAAGCCAGCATCAGCCAGCTTTTATTTTTGGATACATTATTAGTTGCCTTCTTTGACAAACAAATAACCCTTGCTACGAACGGTTTTGATGCGCTTAGGATTCTCTGGGTCATCGCCAATCTTTGGACGGATGCGCGAAATACGAACATCGATCGAACGGTCTTGGCCATCGTACTCAATACCACGCAGACGCTCAAAAATGTCTTCGCGGGATAAAATTCGACCTGAATTCGAAGCTAATAGCCACAGCAAATCATATTCCGCACTAGTAAAGTCAACCAATTCATCATTCAAAGTAACAGAACGACCACCATTATCAATCACCAGATCACCAAACTCTAAACGTTGTGGCGAATCTACAGAAGGTGCGGTCTCAGAACGGCGAAGCAATGCACGAATACGCGCTAGCAATACTCTTGGCTGAGCAGGCTTAGCGACATAGTCATCCGCACCCATCTCAAGGCCTAATACCTGATCCATGTCTTCGGTACGAGCCGTTAACATCAAAATTGGATTTTGGTAATTTGGTCGTACTTCACGGCAGACTGTCAACCCATCAGATCCAGGCAACATGACATCTAGCACCACCAAATCTGGCTGCTCGCTGACAATGCGACGAATCGCACACGTGCCATCAGTCTCAATGGCGACATCCAAGCCATTACGTCTTAGATAATCTTGGGTTAGCATTGCCAATCTTTCATCATCTTCAACGATCAAGATTCTAGGAATGTTTTCTTTTTCAGGTGTTGGTGTATTTGTTGTCATGGTTATCCTTAAGCTAAATCATACGATTGCTTTATAAAATACCAACCGATTAAGCGCGGTTTTTGTATTTTTGGATGGTTTGTAGCTGTGCTACGGACTCAGCCAGTGCAGCCAGTGCAGCATTCGTCTGAACGGTGTTGTTTTGATTTGCCAATAGTTGTTCAGCTGCGCGGCGTGCTTCAGCAATTTTTGCTTCATCTAGGTCTTGCGCACGTTCAGCAGAATCTGCCAAAACAGTTACGATGTTTGGTTGCACTTCTAGAACGCCACCAGATACATAGATGATCTCTTCTGCACCTTCAGCATTTTTTAAGCGCAAAGTGCCTGGTCTTAGCAGGGTAATCAAAGGGGTGTGACCCGCAAGAATACCAATCTCACCATCGTGACCAGCTGCCACTAGAACGCTGATGTCGCCAGCATACAACTCTTCTCGAGCACTTACCACTCGGCATTTAAAAGTTGCCATTATACTCTCCTAATGTTAAGTCTAATGATGGCAATTTCAAGATATATAAAAATTGCCACTAATTTAGCTCACCAAACCAAACCCTAAGGTCTGGTTTGGCTTATCATTAAACTTATGCTGCTTGTAGCTTCTCAGCTTTAGCAATCGCTTCATCAATGCCACCAACCATATAGAATGCTTGTTCTGGCAGATGATCGTACTCACCTTCGATGATCGACTTAAAGCCTGCGACGGTGTCACGTAACGCCACATATTTACCAGGCGCGCCTGTAAATACTTCTGCAACGTGGAAAGGTTGAGACAAGAAACGTTGGATTTTACGTGCACGGTAAACAACCATCTTATCTTCTTCAGACAATTCGTCCATACCCAAGATGGCGATGATGTCTTTTAGTTCTTTATAACGTTGTAGGACTTCTTGCACGCCACGGGCTACAGTGTAGTGCTCTTCGCCAATAACTTGTGGATCAAGCTGACGAGATGTTGAATCTAGTGGGTCAACAGCAGGATAAATACCTTGAGATGCGATGTCACGGCTAAGTACAACTGTTGCGTCCAAGTGAGCAAACGTCGTAGCTGGTGATGGGTCAGTCAAGTCATCCGCAGGTACGTATACAGCTTGTACAGAAGTGATCGAACCTGATTGAGTAGAGGTAATACGCTCTTGTAGGATACCCATCTCTTCTGCCAATGTAGGCTGATAACCTACCGCAGAAGGCATACGACCTAGTAGTGCCGAAACTTCAGTACCAGCAAGTGTATAACGATAGATGTTGTCAACGAACAATAGAACGTCACGACCTTTACCAGTAGCTTCGTCTTTTTCGTCACGGAAATATTCAGCCATGGTCAAACCAGTCAAGGCAACACGTAAACGGTTTCCTGGTGGCTCATTCATCTGACCGTATACCATCGCAACTTTAGACTTAGTGAAGTCGTCGGTATTTACAACGCCAGCTTCTTGCATCTCGTGATAGAAGTCGTTACCCTCACGAGTACGCTCACCAACACCAGCGAATACTGATAGACCTGAGTGCTTCAATGCGATGTTGTTAATAAGCTCCATCATGTTAACGGTCTTACCAACACCAGCACCACCGAACAGACCAACTTTACCACCTTTTGCGAATGGACATAGCAAGTCAATAACTTTAATACCAGTTTCTAGTAGTTCAGTTGAGTTAGATTGCTCATCATAGCTTGGTGCTTCACGGTGAATAGACCATTTTTCTACAGCGTTTACAGGACCAGCTTCATCGATTGGGCGACCCAATACGTCCATGATACGACCCAAAGTCGCTTGACCTACTGGCACAGAGATTGGTGCGCCAGTGTTTGATACGCTAAGACCGCGCTTCAAACCTTCAGTTGAACCCATGGCAATGGTACGTACCACGCCATCACCCAACTGCTGCTGTACTTCTAAAGTTGTTTCAGTGCCATCAACACTTAGCGCATCAAAAATTTGAGGCACTTGACCACGGCTAAACTCAACGTCAATTACCGCGCCAATAATCTGCACAATACGACCGCTCATTGCGTTCTCCTAAATATAAGTTATTCTGCAATACCCATTTTTGACTGGTTAGCAGTCTCTCTAAAGGTGTAATTAGAAACCACTCCACGACTATCAAACAGGATAACAAGCTCTTTAGTCTGAATGTTCTCACCTAACGAGAAAAAATTGTAAGGAATAAAATTTCTTGCCATTGGCTTTGATTTTGAATGACGATATGTCCAAATTTCATTACCGCTGTCGGTAAATGAAACATTATCAGCAGAACCAAAGGTACTGGTAACATCTTGTTTAGTAGTCTTGCCTTTAATAATCGCTTGCTCAATGCTCTGCTGGCTTTGCTCTTTCATTGCTACGTTACCCGTTGATACACAACCTGTTACCAAAGCTGCCGCAACCAATGATGCCAATACAACACGCATATAATTATTCATAAGAACTCCATATTAAGAGACAGCCGCCGCACCGCCAACGATTTCCGAAATCTCTCGGGTAATCGCCGCTTGACGCAGCTTGTTATAAACCAACTGTAAATCTTTAATTAAGTTGCCAGCGTTATCCGTCGCAGCTTTCATCGCCACCATACGCGCTGATTGCTCTGAGGCAATGTTTTCAAGCACGGCTTGATAAACGATAGACTCAATATAACGCACCATAAGGCTATCAATGAGGGTCTTAGTATCTGGTTCATAGATATAATCCCAGCTGTGCGACACACTCATTTCATCATCAGCAAATGTACCTTCTGGTAATGGCACAAGCTGTGTCACAGAAGGTTTTTGCGTCATGGCGTTGATAAATTTGTTATAAACTAAATAGATTCGATCCAAGCGACCTTCGCTATAATCATCTAGCATCACTTGTACCGGCGTGCTTAGCTGTTCATAGCTAGGGCTATCGCCGTAGCCTGTTAATACTGAGCTTACTTTGCCACCGAAATTCTTAAAGAAGCTTACGCCCTTAGAACCGATAACAGCAAATTCAATCTCAACAGATTGATCTTGGTATTGTTTGACCGACTTTAGTAGATTTTTAAACAAGTTAATGTTTAGACCACCCGCCAAGCCACGATCTGAAGTAACAACAATAAAGCCCACACGATTGACAGGACGGCTCACCATGTATGGGTGCTTATAATCCGATTGTGCTTGTACCAAATGCGTAATCACTCGGGACATACTTTCGGCATAAGGACGACCCATTTCCATGCGCTCTTGAGCTCGGCGCATTTTACTGGCAGCCACCATTTGCATTGCACGCGTAATCTTTTGAGTGCTTTTAATGCTGGTTACTTTTGCACGTATTTCTTTTAAGCTTGCCATAGTTGTTCCAATACTGGACTATCTTAAATAGGGTTTGGTGTGCCAATGATTGACACACCATTCATGTCGCTTAGTAGCTACTTGATGCTTTAAATGACTCAATAGCTGCTTTTAGACGACCTTCAATGTCATCATTATAGTTAGCAGTTTGGTCAATTTCAGTCATCAATGAAGCGTGATCTGCGCGTAGGTTGCGTAGAAGTGCTTCTTCAAATGCACCAATCTTCTCAACAGGTACATCAGCCAAGTAACCTTCGTTAGAAGCGTAGATAACAGCCGCTTGGTCAGCGATTGACATTGGGGCATATTGTTTTTGCTTCATTAGTTCGGTTACACGCTCACCGTGCTCAAGCTGTTGCTTGGTAGCATCATCAAGGTCAGATGCAAACTGAGCAAATGCTGCCAATTCACGATACTGTGCTAGTGCGGTACGGATACCACCTGATAGCTTCTTGATGATTTTGGTTTGCGCAGCACCACCAACACGCGATACTGAGATACCAGCGTTCACTGCAGGACGGATACCTGAGTTAAATAGGTTAGACTCAAGGAAAATCTGACCGTCAGTAATAGAAATTACGTTGGTAGGTACGAATGCTGATACGTCACCAGCTTGTGTTTCAATGATTGGTAGTGCAGTTAGTGAACCTGTCTTACCTTTCACTTCACCATTAGTGAACGCTTCTACATAGTCAGCGTTAACGCGCGATGCGCGCTCTAGAAGACGTGAATGTAGATAGAATACGTCACCTGGGTATGCTTCACGTCCTGGTGGACGACGTAGTAGTAGTGAGATTTGACGATAAGCAACTGCTTGCTTAGACAGATCATCATACACGATCAATGCATCTTCACCACGGTCACGGAAGTATTCACCCATGGTGCAGCCTGAGTAAGGCGCGATGTATTGTAGTGCTGCAGGCTCTGATGCTGAAGCAACAACAACAGTTGTGTATGCCAATGCACCAGTTTCTTCTAGCTTACGTACTACGTTAGCGATGGTCGAACGTTTTTGACCGATTGCTACGTACACACACTTAATGCCAGAGTCTTTTTGAGCGATGATGGCGTCGATTGCCAATGCAGTTTTACCTGTTTGTCGGTCACCGATGATAAGCTCACGCTGACCACGACCAATAGGAATCATCGTATCAACAGCTTTATAACCAGTCATAACTGGCTCATCTACTGATTGACGTGCGATAACACCAGGGGCAATTTTTTCGACTTTGTCAGTCAATTTGGCGTTGATAGGACCTTTACCGTCAATTGGATTGCCTAGCGCATCAACGACACGACCTAGTAGTTCAGGACCTACTGGAACTTCCAAAATACGACCTGTACAATAAGCTTTTTGACCTTCCTGTAGGCTTAGGTAGTCGCCTAGGACAACCGCGCCCACTGAGTCTTGCTCAAGGTTAAGTGCCATGCCATAAACATTGCCCTCAAACTCGATCATCTCACCATACATAGCCTCTTCTAGACCGTGAATCTGCACAATACCATCAGAAACACTGACGATAACGCCTTCAGTTTTTGCAGTTGCGCCTACGTCAAGGTCTTGAATACGCTGCTTAATCAGGTTGCTGATTTCGGCTGGATTCAATTGTTGCATTGCCTTGTTTCCTTTAAAATGCCAACTTCATGCTTACGCAGTCAGTTGAGTCTTTAATTGTTTTAACTTACCACGCACTGAGCCATCGGTAAACTTATCGCCCACTTTAATCGTTGCGCCACCCAAAAGCTCTGGATCTACTGCTTCATGCAGAATGACGATCGAACCTGTGGAGATTGCAAGACGCGCTTGCAATGTTTCACGCTGGGCTTCGGTTAATGGATAGGCTGAAGTAACGTAAGCGTCAACCTGTTTTAGCTCTTGTGATTTTAGTTTGCTGTAATGAGTATGAATCTCAGGCAATAAAGCCAGTCTGTCATGTTCTGATAGCTGCTTGGTAAAATTAACCAATGCGTCAGAAGGTTGATCTGCCGTTTGTGAGCCATAGATATCAATCAAGACGGCAGTCTTTTGCTCTGCAGAAATGGCTGGATTGCTTAGTAATGAAGAAAATGACTCATCACGCACAATACTGCTTGCAATCAATAGGAAATTTTCCCAGTTATTGATTACATTTTGCTCTTTAGCATAGTCAAATGCCGCTTTGGCATAGGGTCTTGCTAAGGTGGATAGTTCAGCCATGATTTCCTCTAATTACAGCTTAGCCGCCAACTGGTCTAGCATGTTAGCGTGTTCTTGTTCATTGACTTTGCTTTGCAAAATCTTTTCTGCGCCTAAAACTGCCAATTGAGCAACTTGAGAACGAAGTTGTTCACGAGTTTGAGCAGCTTCTTGCTCAACAGTTGCATGAGCTTGGGCAATGATACGCTCACCCTCTACACGAGCTTGAGCTTTAGCATCTTCAATCATTTGATTAGCGGTTTTATTCGCACGTTCAATGATAGAAGCGGCTTCAGTTTTTGCGGCGGCAAATTCTTGTTCTACCTGCTGTTCAGCAGAAGCCAAATCTTCTTTGGCTTTCTCGGCGGCGCTAAGGCCTTCCTCAATTTTGCGTTGACGCTCATTGATAGCGCCGATCAGTGGCGGCCATACGAATTTCATGCAAAACCACACGAAAATCGCAAAAGCAACTAACTGACCAAGTAATGTAGCATTAATGTTCATCCAATCACCTCGTTGTTAGTGAAAGTCAGGTGATAGCCAATTCTAGATCGCGTCATCGTAGAACAACTCCGCGACTAGAAATGGGCGTTAAACTGACGGTTTCAGCTTATGCGAATGGGTTTGCGAACAATAGTAGCATTGCGATACCAACACCAATCATTGGGATAGCATCCAGAAGACCTGCCACAATAAACATACGAGTTTGAAGTTGTGAGCCTAGTTCTGGTTGACGAGCTGTACTTTCTAGGAATTTACCACCTAGTAGAGCAAAACCGATACCGGTAGCTAGTGCGCCAAGACCGATTAGAATAGCCACTGCAATTAGAGTGTACTGTACGATAACTGGATCCATGATGTCTCCTTAATGACCTATATGAAGGGTTAAAGTTTAAAGGGTTTCAAATTAATGTTCTGCTGTTTGTGAGATGAGCGATAGATAAACAATTGTCAACATCATAAACACGAACGCCTGAAGAGTAATAACCAAAATATGGAAGATTGCCCACGCTAGGTGTAATGGTACAGCTAAGCCCTTGATAAAGAAGCTGTCTGCCATATACATAAGTGCAATCAGAATAAAGATGAGTTCACCGGCATACATGTTACCGAATAAACGCAGACCCAATGAAATCGGTTTTGCAAGCAAAGTTACGATTTCAAGTACCAAGTTAATTGGGATAAGGATCGCTTGTAAAATTGGATTTTTTGCGCTGAATGGATGTAGTGTAAATTCAGCGATAAACCCACCGATGCCTTTGTATTTTAGACCAAAACCAATGATTAGTAAGAACACACCTAATGCCATGCCAAGCGTAATGTTTGGATCGGTACTAGGTACAATCTTGAAGTAAACATGGTGTGGATCTAAGCCAAATACATTAGAACCAACAACTTGGGCGGCGTAAGGAATCCAGTCTACTGGAATCAAATCCATCAAGTTCATCAAGAAAATCCAGACGAAAATCGTCAAAGACAATGGCGCGATGAGCTTTGAAGGACCTTTATAAGATTCGCGAACGCTGTTATCAATGAAGTCAACAATCATCTCAACGAAGGCTTGTAGCTTGGTCGGTACACCAGAAGTTACTTTACGAGCTACTACCCAAAACAGCGCACAAAAAAAGATGCCCAATCCGATAGACCACAGCATTGAGTCCAAGTGAATGGCTTTAAAACCCATTTCTGCGGCTTCAGCGGCATCATGAGCCACTTTCCAACCATGCTCTGGATGATGTCCGAACGTCCAGTTGGTTAAGTGGTGAGCAATATAATCTGAAGATGTCTGTTCGGCTGCCATAATAAGCTTCTTATCTTAAGTCAAACAAAAGATTTGGTGATAAACACCTAATCAGAACTGAAAATCCATGATAAACATCAAAAGGCAACTAAAATTAGCTTACCTCACTTGTCTTATGAATTTATGACACCATTATAAAGCCAAGGTCTGATGGTCTTATCCCTGCTGCAATCAAACTTAGCAAAAATCAATCAAACCTATAAACGACTCTTAACAATCGCATCAAAAATTTACATTCATAGCTAACTGAGTATCTTACTTCAGTCGGGGCTATATGTAAAGGGAAAATATGACTTTTCTTACCGAAATTTTACACCCGAATGAATTTTTTCAAAAAAATACATATTTTGGTGTATATATCAATTTGGTAGAAATCGTCTTTTATTTTAATCGTTAGCGCAATCGCCACATGCTAATAATGTGATAAAGCTGCATGATAAAATAACCAATAATTACCAACGCCGCTGTTATTGGCTGCTGATAAATAAAAATCAATGCAAATCCCAATAAGCTGATGAGCCACTTAAGCATCTGACCCAAGTACATATTCAGCATGATTTGCTGTCTTGCTCTTGCACCCTCGGCACGATAAGCAACAAAAGTAAACACACTTTGAGCTAAAAAGTGTAATAATGCACCAAGACAAATGCTCTTCGTAGCAATGAAGCCTGCACCCTGAGTCATGTCATAAATCACGCCAAGCCCTGTCAAAAGGAGTACTGGCCATATTTGGCGAGCTTGCGCGGTGTAGATTTGTTTCTTTTGCGTGCGTGATGCTGGACGGCTCATGTCAATCAACTTTTTTGAGTTATTTTGGCATACCAATGCCCAATAAATAAAATAAACGCACACCAAATAAAATTAAAAATATTGTGTGCGTAAACGTCTGTATTATAAAAACTTTTTTGAATACTAACAAGGGGGTAAACGGCTAATTTTGCGAAAAATTATTATTATTTTTGATAAAAATACAAACGTAAAATCAACCGTTTAGCCATTTTCTGAAATTAAATCCAATTTTTTATTGTTTGGCATTGCTTGACGCACAGTCACGAATGGCCAGTGCCAACTCTTGCCACGCATCGATAAAATCCGTGCCATCGCTCATATCCTCTTGACGGACAACAGTTCCCACATTACCCAATTTATTGACAATGCCATCTGATACCCTGCCTTGCGAAGCGATGCACATGCCAGCCTGTGGGCGTGACTGGGAGAGCAGACGGATTTGGCTTGCCTTAGGTGATAAGTGATGATCAGGCGTCAGTGCACCAGCAAATTGAAGGTTGGCGCTACGCTCTAGATACTGAAAAGCGTCATGATATGCCCAATAAGGCAATGACTTGGCGCTTAGATTTACTTTGGCGACGGCATCGTCCATGCGTGCTTGGAAGTCCGCAGCATTCTGCGCATATTTTTCTTTATGCTCAGGATTGGCATGCGAATGCACCACGGCCAACGCACGCACGATGGCTTTGGCATTCTCGGGCTCCAGCCAGATATGCGCATCGAAACTGTCGGGTTGGATAGTACCATCAATATTGCGAAGCGGTAGACGCTCAAAAGCATTAAAATCAAACAGCGAAATTGCATTCGGCGCATCAGACAGCGTATTTACCAAATTCTGCTCAAGCGCCCCACCAAACCACACAACATAATCGCTATCCACAACCAGTTTTTTGGCGCTTGGGCTAAGCTCGCCATGATGTCCCACATCACCAGCATTAAGTAGAACCTTGGCAGGTGCAGCGTCTTTGGTGACTGCATTAGAAAGTAGTGCCAATGGGTAATTGCTCACACTGACCATACCTGCATGAGCAGTGCCTGCCGCCAATAAAGACACGGCAATGGTGGTTTTTGCAATATTCTTAATGATTGACTTAAATGACATGAAACACCCTTTTGTGATAACTTTAAATTCTTAAAAATAGGTCGTAGAAACTTAGCTTAGCGATGGCTGGCTTAGTTTAAAATTAGTTATAATATAACATTAATTGGTGATTTTGTCGCCAAATTATTGACAATTTTTCAACAGATTGAAAAACTTTGTCTATGGGCAGCAGTTACATTATAAGGTATAATAACCTTTAAAATAAATGCTTTATTGGTGATTTTCATTCAAAAACAGCGCCAATTTCCCTATAGCCATGATCATAACACGAACAATACAGCCAAAAGATCCCATTATGACTACTGCACACACCCATCACTACTCATGCGACCATCATCATAATGTCCATCATCACGATATCGAAGAATGCATCAAAGAAGCCAAGGCGCATTGCGAAGCACAAGGGGTTCGCTTTACACCACTGCGCGAAGAAGTCTATGCTCTTATTTTAGAATCGGATAAGCCGCTTGGCGCTTATGATCTGATCAGCGCATTACAGCTTAGCCGCCAAAATACCGACGCCGCCAGCAAGAACATCGCACCGCCGACGATTTATCGCTCTTTGGAATTTTTGTTGAACGAAGGGCTCATTCATCAGCTTAGCTCATTGAATGCTTATGTGCCCTGTTGTCATCCGCGCTCTAAGCATGCGGCGGCTTTTTTGATTTGTAAATCTTGTAACAGCGTTGAAGAGTGCAGTAACTTGTCAGTCGATAACATCATGGACTTTGCACAGAATGACGCCAGATTCAACGTCGAAAACACCGTCATCGAACTAAAAGGCATCTGCCGTGACTGCCAAGGCTGAACCTTTATTAAGCCTGACGGACATCGGTTATAAAGTTGGTGATGCCACCTTGTTACACGACATCTCTCTTGATTTGTATCCAGGCGAGATGGTCAGCCTCATCGGTCCAAATGGTGCGGGCAAATCAACGCTTGTCAAGCTGATATTGGGTCTGTTAAAGCCCACTTCTGGAAGTATAGACAGTCAAGCGCTTGCGCTGAGCTATGTACCTCAGCGCTTTAGCGTGCCTGAGATTCTACCGCTCCGCGTACAAGACCTGCTGTTTCAAGCCAATCCAAAGCGGCTTACCTGCGATCAAAAGACCTTCGTACTTGATAAGCTATCTATCAAGCCACTCATCCATAAACAAATGAGCCATCTGTCAGGCGGTGAGACTCAGCGCGTACTCATGGCGCGCGCACTACTGGATAAGCCTGACCTGCTCATCTTAGATGAGCCGATGCAAGGGCTTGATCCTGAGACAGAAAGCTGGCTTTATCACTTTATTGATGAACTGCCTGATTTTCTAGCTTGTACGATGCTGGTGGTGTCTCACGATCTGCACTGGGTCATGAAAGGCTCTCGGCGTGTCATCTGCCTAAATAAACACATCTGCTGTCAGGGTGAACCCAGTCAGATTGCCATCGCACCTGAATTCACCAGACTGTTTGGGCATTACCAACCCTACATTCACCATCATGATCACTGTCATCACAATGACAGCTGCGAGCATCACGGATAACCGAGCATGACCGACTGGCTTCCCATCATCGCACCTGCTTGGATTGCAGGCGCATTATTGGCTTTATTATCTGCACCGCTTGGCTGTTTAGTGCTGTGGCGACGGATGGCTTTTTTTGCCGATACACTGGCGCACGGGGCATTGCTTGGCGTGGCGATTGCTGCATGGCTTAGCTTACCTGCTGACATTGGTATCATCTTGGTGAGCATGCTTGTCGTGGCAGCGCTTGTCTTTATGAATGATAAACGCCTACCTAATGACGCCACGTTGTCCGTCATGGCGGCCATGCTGTTGTGCTTGGGATTATTAACCTTAACCCAACTGACACAGCAGCAGGCGAACGTCCTTGGGTTCTTATTCGGCAATCTGCTTGATGTGAACTGGGCAGACCTACCGCGCTTAGCTTTATTAGTAGCGATGGGCGGTGCATTTTTAATGTGGATCTGGGGCAAGCAGGTGAAGCTTGCCACGTCAGAACCTTTGGCACGCATCGCTGGCATCAGCCCAATACAGCAGCAGGTCTTCTTTATGGGGCTACTGGCAGGTTTTTGTGCTATTGCCTTGCAAGCGGTCGGCAGTCTGCTCATTAGCGGACTGCTGATTTTGCCCGCTCTGAGTGCACGCCTGCTGGCTGCCTCGCCACGCCAAATGGTCATCATCGCGCTTGTCCTAGCTCAGTTTGGGGTGACGGCAGGGATTTGGGGTAGTGTTTATCTTGATGTGCAGACCGGGCTTGCCATCGTGCTGACCTTGGCAGCGGTGTTTTTTGTCATTTATATCACTCATAAGCTCACCAAAGCTCAAGCCTAACCATCATGCACATTCGCCATCACTTAGATACTTTCACCATCGCTCAGATCAGCGATTTGCATTTATCTGCGCACAAACCTATTTACACCGATAAATTTTTGGCGGTACTCAAGCTTGCCTTAGAGCATAAGCCTGATTTATTACTCCTGACAGGCGACTTGGTGAATGATGGCGATACCCATCTTTACGATTGGTTATTTGATGAGCTGCAAAAGATTAACATTCCTTTTGTTTGCTTGGCAGGCAATCATGACATAACGCATGAGATTGGGCATGATTTGCCATTTCACGAACGCCAATTTCTACCCATACAGGCGGATGCTAGGCTAGTGGACACACACCGCCTTGTTATTGAACTGTCTGATGCCTGCTGGCAAATCCTATCGGTAAATTCTGCGGTTAATGGTCAAATTTACGGTCATCTAGATGATGACAAACTGCACTTTCTAAGATCACATCTGGCTAATGATTTGCCCACCATCATCGCCATGCATCATCATCCACTGCCTGTAGGCTCGGCTTGGATAGATGGTCACATCCTTCAGAACCATGATGATTTTTGGCAGGCTCTCACGCCTCACCCTAATACAAAAGCAATCTTATGCGGTCATGTACATCAAGCTCATGAGCTGCCCATACCGACACCATACCCTGCCACACTATACACCTGCCCTGCCACCAGTCGGCAGTTTTTACCGCATTATGGTGACTTTAAGCTAGATGACGTACCTGAGGGTTTGCGCCTGATACACATTTATAACAAAGAAAAACTAGCAACTTTAGTCAAAAGAGTGCAAAATTAGGCGCGAATTTTAAGGCGTAATTAATAAATAACGCACCAATCCCACAAGAAACACTTGTAATTCTTGCAATGTTTTGGCAAACTATGGGGTCTTATGGAATTGCAATAGCTTAAATTGGTCATTTTTTAGTTTTGCTTAGAGGATACTTTTTGGTTGGATGATTTCCAACGCTATGGCATTTTTTGTGGCGGTGTATTTGCGCTATTCACATCGCCATTCACCAAGTCGCTTAAGGCGCATTTTGAAGGATAAATCAGCGCATGAACAACAAAACTTTCGCCCCCTATGAGCCTGCCAAAGACGAAGAATACATGTCAGACAAGCAGCTTGAGCACTTTCGTTCGCTCTTGTTGGCATGGAAAGGCGAACTAATGTCTGAAGCTGAGCGCACCAAAGATTACATCAACGAAGAAACGAGCGCGATGGCAGACATCAACGACCGCGCCACTCAAGAAGAAGAGTTCGCGCTCGCCCTACGCACTCGAGACCGTGAGCGCAAGCTGACTCGCAAAATCGACAAATCCATCGCTGAGATCGACACGGGCGATTATGGTTACTGCAAGACCTGTGGCACCGAAATCGGACTAAAACGCCTAGAGGCAAGACCGACCGCCACGCAGTGCATCGACTGCAAAACCTTATCAGAAATGAAAGAAAAGCAAAACCTAGGATAAGGTGTGTCAGACTCCAAACGCCCCATCATCGGACGGTTCGCACCATCATCGACGGGACACTTACACTTAGGCTCGCTCACGACTGCTGTGGCGAGCTTTTGTCATATTAAGGCGTTGGGCGGGCAGTGGCTATTGCGCATCGAAGATGTTGATTTTGAACGCTGTAAACAAGCATACAGTCACTCAATACTGGACGATCTAACCCGACTGGGCTTGCATTGGGATGGCGAGATTATCTATCAGTCGCACAGACAGCCCATCTATGATGAGTTCATCAACGACCATCTATCAGCCATCAGCTATGCGTGCCAATGTTCAAGAAAGCAGCTTAGTGAATATTTTCGCACACATCCCAATAAGGCAACACCGCCCATTACCCTAAGCCACACCCTACAAAACCCAAACCAAACCCAAGATCTTAATGCTCCTCCCATCTATCCGCGCTTATGCCTGCATCAGTCGCATGACGGCCAGCATCCTGACAGTAAGATTCGCCTATGCCTGCCTGACGTGGCGACGGCTTTTTATGATGGTATCCAAGGGGTTATTTGGGATAATCCTGCCAAGAGTCTTGGCGATGTCGTTATCAAACGCCAAAATGGCATGATTAATTACATCCTTGCCTGCGCCATTGATGACGGGCTACAGAACATCAGCCACATCATGCGTGGGCTTGACATCATGCCGATGACAGCCGCACAGCTATTCATCAATAAAGCCTGCCAACTGCCGCATGCCGATTATTTTTATCATCTGCCACTACTACACAATAATGACGGTCAAAAGCTATCCAAGCAAAACCTTGCCAAGCCCATCAAAAATGAATACCCAAGCGAATTACTTATTCATGCGCTGCGTTTATTAAGACAACCCATCGCTGACGACATGCAGGACGGCACCGTCGACGACATCCTAACATTTGCCATCAAACACTGGAATAACGCACCACTCATGCACCAAAACAGCCTTGGTATCGCATCAGACAACCAATAAAAAAGCCAGCGCTTTGGCTGACTTTTTACTTTTAATCCACAAATCTTAGAAATTACGGCTTAACCCCATACGGTCGATGCCTTCGCTCTCTTTATCAACTTTAAGAATAAAGCCAATCATCATCATGTTCACAAGCAGTGCCGAACCACCAAAACTATAAAACGGTAGCGTCAAGCCCTTCGTTGGTAGAATGCCCATGTTCATGCCGGCATTAATAAAAATCTGACCAAAAATTACTGTAGCGAATCCAAACACCATATAGCTTAGACGCAACTGACGGCGCTTCAAGGTGACATAACTGATGTGCATGATTGCAGCGACCATGAGCGCTCCTAGCAACAGTACGAATGACACACCAATAAAGCCCAATTCCTCACCGGTAATCGCTAAGATAAAGTCCGTATGCGCCTCGGGTAGATGCGATAACTTCTGAACACTGTCGCCATAGCCCACACCGCTAAATTCACCTCGACCAAAGGCAATCAAACTTCTAGACAACTGATAATCAGTATCCTGAATGTCATCAAACGGATCCCAAAAAGACATCAATCGCTCACGTCGATAGTCTGCAAAAGCCATTCCAACAGCCATCGTTACACCAATAACTGTCGTGATAAACGCATAATCCCTTAATGGAGCACCACTAATAAAGGCAATTACCAATAATGTCGCCACAATCACCGCTGTCGAACCAAAGTCTGGCTGCAGAACCAATAAAGTCACAATGGGTAAATACCACAAAAGAAGTCGCCAGCCACCCCATAGGCTGCCTCGCATGTCCGCCGAACGCCGAACCACGTATTCAGCCGCCACCATGACCATCACCATCTTGGCAAGTTCTGCCGACTGCAGACTAAAGCCGGCAATGTTCAGCCAGCGCTTAGAGCCGTTGATCGGCACCGCAAATATTGCCGTCAATATCAGGAGCGCCACCACCCCAAGCCAAAGCGCCAAAACATTGCTAAACTTACAATAAATCCGCAAAGGCAGATTATACACCACATAAGCCGCCGCCACACCAAGACCGATATACAAAAGCTGCGACCAAAAGAATCGCATCGGATACAGATCTTTGGCAAGCGCAAAAGGAATGGAAGCTGAAGCAATCATCAACAAGGACAGCGTTAATAACAATCCTAGACTGACCAGTAGCGTCGTGCGCGCTGATGGTAGGTTGAGTGACAGTAGTTTTTGGACATATTGGGGCATGGCGGCTACTTTGTGATTTTAAATCTAAAAATTAAACGTATTATTATAAACCACTTTTTGATGAATCAAAGAAAATTTCATCAAATTTATGAATTGTTACAAAAGTTCTAAAATTACAAGCTGCAAGTCATGAAAAATAAAAAAGCCACCCCGAAGGATGGCTGTACCGACAATACTGGTTATGCCAAAGCCTTAACCATCGAGACGAACTTATCACCGCGATCGCCATAGCTTTTGAATTGGTCAAAACTTGCACAAGCTGGAGATAACAGCACTGCCTTGGCCGAGCTTTGGCTTGCTAGATCCACCGCTGCCTGCAATGTACCAAGTTGCTGAATGCGCTTAGATAAGCCTGACGTCGCTGACAGATCCTTTTCGATCACGCCTGCATCCGCGCCGATCAGATAGACCGAATGCGCGTATTTATCAATATCTGCGCCAAGCTCACTAAAGTCCTGACCCTTACCCAGACCACCCAAGATAATCGCTAATGAACGCTCGCCATAGACCGCACCCAAGCCATCAATGGCGGCCAGCGTTGAACCGATGTTAGTGCCTTTTGAATCATTAAAATAAGCTCGACCTGCCACCTCATCGACATACTCACAGCGATGAGGCAGTCCTTTGAATGCCTTCAATGCTGCGATCATGCTTGGCATATCAAGACCTACCGCTTGACCTAGTGCCAGTGCTGACAGCGCATTTAGCAGGTTATGCTTACCTTTGATGAATAGCTCATCAGCAGACAGCAAATGTTCGCCTCGGCAGCACAGATAAATCCGCCCCTCTGATTTCACCAAACAAAAATCAGCATGACAGTCACAATCGATAACGCCGCTCGTGGTAATCACAGCTGCCTCAGATACACCATGATCGCTCAATACTTGCTGGCAAGACGCCTGTAATTCTGTATCGTCTAGGCAGATGACCGCCGCACGAGCATCGTCAAAAATTCGCAATTTCTGAGCCAAATAACCCGTCATGTCGCCGTGACGATCTAAGTGATCTGGAGAGATGTTTAAGATGGTTGCCACAGATGCACCCAGATGGCTGACGTGCTCTAGCTGGAAACTAGACAGCTCAAGCACCACCAGATCCATGCCGTCAATGGCAAGCAAGTCAAGTGCCGGTGTGCCGATATTGCCGCCTACGCCAACGACTTTACCGACCTGTTTGGCCATCTCGCCGACTAGGGTGGTTACTGTTGATTTGGCGTTCGAGCCTGTGATGGCGACGATTGGCGTACGCTTGCCCGTACGTTCATCACGCGCATGTAATGCATCACAGAACAGTTGAATGTCGCTTAGCACAGGAATGTCTGCAGATTTTGCCGATTGGATGGCAGGATGGCGAGGATCGACCCCTGGGCTAATGATGATGCGATTTGCAGATAACAACAACGCCTCATCGATGCCACCGAATGCTGTCTGGACGTCTTCGGGCAACTTTGGAGCGAGGCTTGGGGCGGGCTGCTCATCCATCACCGCCACACGTCGCCCCTCGGCACACAAAAAATTCACCGCGGACAAACCCGAACCGCCAAGCCCGATAATCACATCTAAAGAATTCGCTTGTTGCATCACAACATCTCTATTTGATAGTCCAAATTATCCCTTATTGTAGCAGAAATTGGCGCGATGAACATTGGATTTTTATGAAATTTGGCGTTATAATTCACCCATCATTTACTAACACAGCATTGACCGCCAAGGATTTATCATGAAATTAATTTCGGCAATCATCAAGCCCTTTAAGTTAGACGACGTCCGCGAAACTCTCTCTGAGATTGGTGTTAATGGCATCACCATCACTGAAGTTAAAGGCTTTGGTCGCCAAAAAGGCCATACGGAAATGTATCGTGGTGCAGAATATGTGGTTGATTTTTTGCCAAAGATTAAAATTGAAATCGCCTGCACTAATGATATGGTCGATTCGATCATTGAAGCCATCATTAAGGCTGCCAATACCGGTAAAATTGGCGATGGCAAAATCTTCGTAACACCGCTTGAGAATGTCGTACGCATCCGCACCGGCGAACTTGACGAGAATGCACTATAAACAAAAAACGCACTTGAGTTAAGTGCGTTTTTTATGGGCGAAAGCTATTATTTGCGCGTTAGGACTTGAGAGCCTTTTAGTGTTTTTAGAGTTAGCTTGTTGCCATTTAGAGTGATGTCCGCGTTAACAGCAGGAATTATGCCCCAACGTGGGTCTTTGGCTTTGCCTTTGTATTTGCCACCGCCAAGGTTTTCGGCATTTAGGATGACAGTTTTGCCAACATATTGTTTGGCTTTTTCAGTTTGACCTGAGATGACCACGCCTGAGAACTTACCGCCCGATTCGGTGATTTTTACGACGGCTTTTGGCTGACCGTTCTCACTCATTTGCCAATTACCAACGATAGGATCAGCGGCAAAAGCCATGCTCGCTAGGGTCAGACCTGCGGTCGCTGCGATGAATTTAGTTATTAGTCTCATAAGAATTCTCCTTTAAAACACAGTAAAGTACAAGTGTAAATCCATTATAACCAAGCCAAAAATCAAAAGCAAACACTAAGTCTGTAGGCAATTGGCGTTTTTTGTTGGTTTTTTATAACTGTTATGCCATCAGCTCATGAAAGGATTATCGACTTTCTCGGTGGATTGAGCGGTCAGATTAGAATTTGAGCTGTCGTCACGATCAAAATCTTTGGTCGCCTGAGCAAGCTTACCAAAAAAATCCGCAAGCAACTTAGCCTGCTTGCGTCCTGTCTCATTGGGAGCGATGTTTAGATCGCCATAAATGGTGATTTGTCCAACGTGGTTCTCGATGGTCAGACCGCCCACGCTTAGCACCTCATGATCATTATTAAAAATATCCATCAATCCTCCTAAGCTTGGTTGATGCTACTAATAAAATATTTAAAAATCTCAAGCCCAAGCAACAGCCAGCCACTGCCAGTCGTCAGATCAATCTTATCCATATCAATGCCAGTTGGTGCGATCTCGCCTTTTTCGTTCGGGCGTGGCAGATCGTAAGCATAATCCTGCACAGGGACCGGCAAAGCAGGGAATACATTCATGCCAGTGCGCCGTGTCAGCTCACTTAGACTGATGACTTCATAGCTTGAGCTTTCGGCATTGGGAGAATAATACACCGCAGCCTGATTCAGACTTGGCAAATACACCGCCTTAAAAAAATGACTCGGCACCAGCACGCGTCCGCCGATACGCTCAACTTTATTGGTGGCAAAAACCACGCCCGTCACCACATACACGTCGCCATATTTGGTGGTTAGGTTGCGCGTGGTGGTCTCGATGTGCCGCCACACATTGCGGTTGTGCGTGCCATTTTGCGGCGCGATGTTAGCCAAGCTAAAACTCTCGTACTGTGTATTAGCATTTGCCATATCACCATTAGGTGACAGATGCCCGCGATCGAACCCAGAGCGATTATAATCAGAAAGTTCGGCACGTCTACCATGCGGCAAACGGCTCTCACTGCGAAAACTGTCCGTCCGCGCCAAGGTTCTGGCATTCTGAATACGCTCTCTAGTCAAGCGTTCTGCCGACCAAAGCGGCGTACGCGACACGCCAGAATGCAGCACCGCAAAACCTTCAAAGCACAGCGCATCCAACTCCCTATTCAAGTTCTGACCACGTGTGCCGGTCAGCATGGGTGCCTGACCATCATAAAAATGCCCACGACACTCGCCAAAAACATCATTAAAGCCCTGCACAAACCCACTCGCCTGCACACTTGCCACATTCGCCAGCGCATGACTTGACAACAACAAAAATACAATCACAAAAAATACATGTCTCATGCCTGATATTATACCAAAGTTCACACCTAAACATGGAACTTATCTGATTGAAATTTCAAAAATTTTTCATTTACCTGATGAAAATTGGCGCACCATCCCCATGAAGGTTTTTTTTGATAAAAAGATCATCTCATGAACCACACTACTTTTGCCCCACGCCTGCTTACTTGGTTTGCCACGCACGGTCGCCATGACTTGCCTTGGCAATATCATCATGCCGACACGTCTGACATTTATGCCGTTTGGCTGTCTGAAATCATGCTTCAACAAACCCAAGTCGCCACTGTTTTGGGTTATTTTGGGCGGTTTATGGATACATTCCCCACTGTACAAGATTTGGCAGCTGCCGACTGGGACGATGTGGCAAACCTATGGGCAGGGCTTGGCTACTATGCTCGGGCAAGAAATCTACATCAAGGGGCAAAGCAAGTGGCGGATTATATCGCCACGCATGGGCATTTTCCAAAGACGGTGGACGAATGGCAAAACGTGCGTGGCGTGGGACGCTCCACCGCAGGGGCGATTGTGGCGATGGGCGTGCGTGGGCGTGGCGTGATATGTGATGGCAACGTCAAACGGGTGCTGACACGCTGGGCAGGCATAGATGGCGACATCACCAAATCCGCCACCGACAAGGCACTGTGGGAGCTTGCCGACACGCTCACGCCCACCCACGATAGCGGTAAGTTTGCCCAAGCGATGATGGATTTGGGGGCGACTGTCTGTACTCGCACTCGCCCTGCTTGCATCTCTTGCCCACTATCGGACGACTGCACCGCCCATAAGGATGGCAATCCCACCGCCTATCCTGTCAAAACCAAAAAGGCGGACAAACCCCACCGCCATTCGCTCGTGTTTGCTCTGATATATGATGATAAACTGTTATGGATAAAACGCCAAAGCGACACAGGGACAGGCATTTGGGACGGACTGTATGCCTTGCCCATGCTGATGATAAATGACAAACAAGGCAATGTACTCCATGATTTACATCACGCCAAAACCATGCACGATAAATACACCCACGCCCAACGCCCAAGCCTTGCCGAGCGTCAAATTTTGGATAATCTGCCAAACATCCCTATCAATAACGCCAAAACCATCAAACACACGCTCACGCATTTTCATTGGCATTTGTCATTGGTTGATATAAATATTGATAAAACGCTTTATGATAAAATCAACCACGCCCTAACCGCCGTGCATGCCGATTTTGTTTGGCAAAAAGGGTGTGATGGGCTGGGCGTGCCAAAGGCGATGGGGAAATTGGTGGGGTAGGCCTGAAAAAGTTATTAATTTAAATCGCAAAACTAAAAATTTGACATTTTCCAAACATCAAAATCCTGTTTTTAATAATCTCTTTTTTGTAGCCAATCCACCATTTGCAAAAGTAGATTGCCATCGCCCAAATCTGCCACTTGCTCTCTTGCCTTATCAAAGAGCTCATCAGCATAGGCACGAGCATTGTCCACGCCAAGCAGTTTGACGTAGGTGGATTTGTCCAGTTTTTCATCACTGCCTGCCATTTTGCCCAGCGTTTGGGTGTCCGCCACGACATCAAGCACATCGTCCTGCACTTGATAGGCAAGCCCGATAAGCCGTGCATACTCGCCAAGACTTGCCATGCGTTCATCAGACGCACCGCCACACACCGCCCCCATTAGGACGCTTGCCACGATTAACGCCCCTGTTTTGTCCTTATGGATGGCTTTTAGCTCGTTTTGGCTTAGCTGTTTTTGTTCACCATTCAAATCCGCCTGCTGCCCTGCCACCATTCGTCTGGCATTGGCTGCTAGAATTTTGGTGAGTTTGGCGAATTTGACATCATCCGTATCACCCCAATAATCGCCGCCCAGCACATCAAAGGCAAGCGACTGTAGCACATCCCCTACCAGCATCGCGGTAGCCTCACCATAGACCACATGGCAGGTTGGTTTGCCACGGCGTAGGTCATCATCATCCATGCACGGCAGGTCATCATGAACCAGAGAATAGCTGTGAATCATCTCAATGGCAAGCATGGCACGGCGCACCATATTAAAATCCGCTCCACCTGCCAAATCCAACCCTTCGTCGCATACTGTCAAAAAAGTCGCCAATACAAGCAGCGGACGCACTCGCTTGCCACCGTTTGATAAGGCATAAACAGACGCCCCTCCCAACGGATTTGGCAGTCGTACCTGTTCAAAGACCAGCTCAAAATCTGCCGCTAAGCAATCCGAAACAAAATCACGCGCACTCGCCAAACTATTTGCATCTAATTTATTAAAATTCACGCTCAACTGATTCATCTTATGTCTCATGCCATTCAAAACACTCTATCATACCCAAAAAAAATCGTAAAATCAGTACTTTTGCCCCAAAATAGAAAAATTTTTAAAATTTTGGAAATTTGTGCAAAAAGTGCTTGCAAAGTTTTTAAAATCATATATAATACGCACCACTTAGCCAATAAAGCTAATCAAAACTTTGGCGCGGTAGCTCAGTCGGTAGAGCAACGGATTGAAAATCCGTGTGTCGGCAGTTCGATCCTGCCCCACGCCACCATATTTAAGAACACTCAACTTCGGTTGGGTGTTTTTTATTTGCTGAGATGTATTTTAAACAAAAAAACAACCGCCCAAATGGACGGTTGTTCTATGTGTTGTTCTACCAACTTTAAGCTAGATTAGAATTTTAGGTGTGCACCCACGCCCCACATGGTAGCGTCGCTGTTTAGGTAGTTATAACCAGCTTCAAAACCTACGTTTGGTGTTGCATTGAAGCCAACAGCTGCACCGGCCGCTAGACTGGTTTTGTCTGATTTGATGATAGAGTTACCGTTAACGCGGCGATCTTCTACTTTAGTTTTTGCAATACCTAGTTTACCTTTTACATAAACTGGGGTGTTGTTGAAGTTATAACGATAAGTACCGTATGCGCCATAAGTCTTGGCATCAAACTCACGGTTTACGCCGTTAGTTGTGTAGCTCTTATCTTTAGAACCCACGTACTCTACTTCAGCACCGAAGTTTTGGTCAAAGTTATAACCCGCGTACACGCCATAGGCAGTTGCATTTTTTGCTTTGTCGGCGTCGATTTGACCAACTTTAACACCTACGTATGGCTGACCAGCTGCTGCTGAACCATAAGTGATGGCAGCGTTTGCGCTCATTGCTAGTACTGATGATGCGCCTAGAGCTAGGATTGCTTTGTTTAGAGTTTTCATATACTTCTCCTAAAATGCGGTTAAGCACCGCTTGCTTTGTTGTTTGTTTAATGACCCAAAGAGTTTTTGTTTGCTTTGCTCTTTACGTTGAAGTTATAGTAACAAAATATTTCTTAATGACTGTACGTGTTTGTAGAGTGAAATGTAAAGTTTTGCAAAAATCTGTCCGCCTCTAGAAACATTCGTCTCATTTTTGCAATTTTTTGTTGGTATTTTCAAAAACTGCGCTATTTTTTATCTAAAAAGTCAAATCTGGCAAAATTTTGCACCATCAAATCAGAGAGATCTTTTAAAGATTCTTTGAAAATCTTAAAAAGTGCTGATTTTTTCGATAATTTTTTAAATTAGCAATAAAAACAGCCAAAAATATTTTATCCTAACAGCGATTTAAGGCAATATTTTGGCATAAATTCATAATTTGTTACAGTTTCTAGAAATTATCCTAAAATCTTGGGGCTGTGTTACAATCTTTTTTAGAAAATTTTTGCTCAATTTAAATGAAAATAAGGAAAATTCATGCAAAATTCAGACGCATTGGCCAAATCACTGATTATTTTTGATTTAGACGGTACACTCATCGATAGCGTGCCAGACTTGGCAGCCGCGATTGATAAGACTTTGGCGCACTTTAGCAAGCCGCCTGCAGGAGTTGATCATGTACGTACTTGGATTGGCAATGGCTCTTTGAAGCTCGTGGCGCGTGCGATCGAGTGGGCGGGACTAGATAATGATAAGTTAAATGAAACGCATGAAGTATTTTTAAGAGAGTATGCCGATTGTCACGATGGTACGGTCGCCTATAATGGCGTGAGTGAAGGACTGGAGCGATTAATTAGCCGCGGGTTTGAGATTGCCATCTGTACGAATAAGCCAAGTCAATTCCTACCTGAGATACTACAAAAGATGGGGTGGGCAGATAAATTCATCTGCGTCATTGGTGGCGACAGCCTACCTGTCAAAAAACCAGACCCTGCGCCACTACTGCACATCTGCGAGAAATTAGGCGTTCATCCATCACAGGCAATCATGGTTGGCGACTCAAAGAACGACATCCTAGCAGGCAAGAATGCAGGCATGACCACCCTTGCCCTAAGCTATGGTTATAATTATGGCGAACCGATCACCAATCACAATCCTGATGCGGTGTTTGATGAGTTTAGAGATTTGGTCGCGTTTATTATCAAAGATTGAGCTCTGGATCCTATCGTTGATGGACTTGCTATTAGCGATAGCTTAGCGCTTCTGCTAGGTGCGATGTTCCTACCCGCTCTGCACCTGACAGATCAGCGATGGTGCGTGCCACTCTTAACACTCGGTGATAGCTACGTGCCGATAGGTTAAGGCGCGACTGAGCAGTGGTAAACAGTTGCTTCTCTGTCGCACCTAGCGGGATATGTGTATCAATCTCGCTAGGGCTTAGCTCGTTATTGGCCTTGCCTTGACGCCTTAGCGCAAAATTACGCGCCCCGATCACACGCTCACGCACAACATCCGATGATTCGCCTTGTGGTGCGTTCTGCAAGTCTTCTAGTGGCATGGCAGGGACATGGATATGTAAGTCAATGCGATCAAGCAATGGTCCTGATATCTTATCTTGATAACGGCGTACTTGGTCAGGCTTACAGCGGCAACGATTGGATGGGTCGCCATGATATCCACATGGACAGGGGTTCATCGCAGCAATCAATTGGAACTCTGCTGGATAGGTCACTTGTGCATTAGCACGGCTGATGACTATTTCGTTTGACTCGATCGGCTGACGCATAACCTCCAATGTCTTACGGTCGAACTCGGGTAATTCATCTAAGAAGAGAACGCCTTTATGGGCAAGGCTAATCTCACCAGGTTTTGGGCGTGAACCCCCTCCAGACAAGGCTATCGCACTCATGGTGTGATGACATTGTCTATATGGACGCACACCAAATTCATAAGCTATACCCGCCACCGAATAGATACTTGCCACCTCTAAGGCCTCATCGTCGGTCAATGGCGGCAAGATGCTCGGCAGACGGCTTGCCATCAACGTCTTGCCTGAACCCGGAGATCCCTTGAATAACATCGAATGCCCGCCCGCCGCAGCGATCTCAAGCGCGCGTCTTGCGTGATACTGTCCTTTCACATCGGACAAATCAAGCTTATAGCTTGTCTGTGCTGTCGTGGATACTGATTCGCTAAGCGCAATTAAATCCGCTTGATTATTGCTAACACCGCTTACCACATCTAAATGGCGACATACCGCAGTCAAGCTGTCCGCACCGATGACTTTCACCCCTGCCACACGCGCCGCTTCTGCTGCATTCTCTTTGGGTAAGATAAGCGTTCGCCCTGTTGCCTTGACAGCGCGAGCAACTGACAACGCGCCTGAGACGGGACGCAGATCGCCATTTAACGCCAGTTCGCCGACGAATTCAAACCCATCAAGCGCACTTTCGTCTACTTGACCGCTCGCTGCCAAGATACCCATCGCTATCGGCAAATCCAACCGCGAACCGTCTTTTGGCAGATCGGCAGGCGCAAGGTTAATGGTCAGACGGCGACTGGGAAAGTCATAATCACTGTTAATGAGCGCTGAGCGGACGCGATCTTTACTCTCTCGAACTGCCGCCTCGGGCAAGCCAACGATGGTCAAAGACGGCATGCCTTGTGATAAATGCACCTCCACCAACACCGATGGCGCGTGCAAGCCAACCACAGAGCGAGTAAAAATCTTGGCAAATGACATGGAAATCCTTTTTGGTTTTTAATCATTTTGGATAATGACATAGAGTGCGTGATGTCTTTATAACACAGATTAAAAGTGATGCGCCATTTTAAATTTAACCGCACTTATCTTTGACATCGTAATAAAAACAAGAACCGACAAATATCGGTTCTTGAACATCGATCAGACCAGCGCCTTTTGATAGGCGTAAGACAGCTCAGTCAGGTTCACGGCATATTGAACGCCCGTTAGCTTAGGGCTAACCACTTGCTGTAGCACGTTCATCACCACCGAGACCAAATCCGACTTAATCTCATCGGTGCGCCCTTGCATGATGGCAAGATGCGCAATCACGAAATGCTCACCATCTTCTGCACCAAGTCCAATCAAGCTGGCATCACTGCGATGAACGCGCCCCTTGATGTCTCGACTTTCTTTGAATTGGCCTGTGGCGAATAAGGCATGATTCAGCTTAGACAGAAGCTCAGTCTCATCAATATTAACACCTTGACTAAGCTCTACGGTGATGTGCGGCATGATTTTTCCTTATAAATATTCAAAATGCTTAAGTTAATTTGGCTTGACGCAGACCAGCACGCGAATGCTGTCAGGGACGAGCGATAAGTTGCCCAATGCCAAAATACCTTGGTCAAGCATCTTCTGTAGCGCTAAGATCTCATCGTCTCTTACGTTCGGATTGATGGTCTGTAGGCGTTTTAGACGACTGATTTCTTTATTAAGATAATCACCAAACTGTGTCATCGCCTGAGCACTTATGTCAGACAGCTGAGCCTGTGCGATGTCTTTGGCCTTATGAGCCTGCGCCTCAATAAGTGCTGCACGCGCCTTAACCACCTGTCTGGCTCGAGCTTTATCAAGTCGCTCAATGAGCGGCATGATCTTATCACTGGTGGCGACCTTAGTCAGATCATCGCCACGCTCGGTTAGGAGCACTCTTAATACCTGCTGCGGCAGATAAGCAGCCAAATTCAAATGCTTGGGTGCAATCGCCTCCACGCGAAAATGACTCTCTACCAAAATCATACCCTGAGGCATGGCGGATGACTTTAACATGGCAACTTGCGTATTGCCAAAAGTGCCAGACGTCACCATCTCAAGAATGCTGGTGATGAGCGGATGCTCATAAGTCATGTAATCCATGTCTTCACGAGCCAACGCCTGAGCGCGATCGAAGGTTAATGTCATGCCATCTTCATCAAAAGGCAAAGATTCAATGCCCTCGATGTCCACCTCTTGCACATCGATAGGGTGCACCACCCAAGAATAATCACGCTGAACATCATAATCAATGCTCACCGCCTCAAAGTAGCGATCAAGGAACATCGGCAGAATCTTACCATCATCAAGCTCTCTCATGGCTTGAGCGATACGACTGGCGACATTCGGACGGCAGGAATTATATTCAAGCAGCCTATCTCGTCCCGCCTGCAGCTCTTCTTCTAGTTCGGCGCGCAGCAGCGACCCTTGGGCGATAAGATTCACCAAAGCCTCACGATTCTCTTCGCTGTTCTCACCTTCTAGTAGTGGTTTTAGGTCAGCGATGAAATGCTCTTGGACATTCTGCGCGGTTGGGCTGATTTGATTAAAGATATTCAGCGCACCATCATACCAATTATAAAGACGCTCTTGGGCAGTCCCCACCACGAATGGCACGTGCAACTGAATCTTGGCAATCTGCCCAATGCGATCAAGGCGACCGATGCGCTGCTCCAACGTATCGGGGTTGGCAGGCAGATCGAATAGCACCAAATCCTGAGCGAACTGGAAATTACGCCCCTCCGAGCCAATCTCAGAACACAGCAGAATCTGCGCGCCATTAATATCAGCAAAGTACGCCGCCGCCTGATCTCGCTCAAGCAGACTCATTTGCTCGGTAAAGATAGCCGTGCGAATCCCAGCATGCAATCTTAATACCGCCTCAAGACTCTCAATAGTCGCGCCACTTCTGGCGATGAGCAGTACTTTTTTGTGCTTTAAGGGTTCTTTTAATAGGTTGATGAGCCAATTAACCCTAGGATCGGTCTCAAGCCAAGAACCATCGGGATAATTCTCCTCACCCCACAGCTGTTCGCGTAGCTTACCATGCATATAATGCGTGCCTTGCCATGCGCTCGGCAGCGGCAGCGGATAAGGGATGCTGGTACGCCCATAGAATCCATCCACGCTGTCACGCGTATTACGAAACAGCACACGACCCGTACCATGTCGATCTAGCAGCTCATTAATGACGTGGGTGCGAAGTTTGTCATTATCATTAATATCTACGATCTGATCCACGCCAAAGCCAAGCAATCCTGCCACGGCATTGATTTGCTTATCAGATAATGCCTTGCCCTCGATAAGCAAAGTCGCTACCATCGCCACATCCCCAAAGGCCTCTTGAGCTACAATAAAATCATCCAAATCATCAAAACGATGTGGATCAAGCAGTCTTAGACGTGCAAAATGACTCTCCACGCCAAGCTGTTCTGGCGTTGCAGTCAGTAATAACACACCTTGGGTGTGCGCTGCAAAATCTGCCACCAATTCGTATTTATCATTGCCGCCTTGTTCTTCATCCCATTGTAGATGATGCGCCTCATCCACCACGAGCAGGTCAAAGCCCGCCGCGAATGCCTGCTCATATAGGTCATGATGGTCAAGCAGCAAGTCAATGCCCGCGATGATGTATTGCTCGGTTGCAAAGACATCTTGGTCAGGGTTGTGCTCTTTGATGGATGCCGTACGCACCAAATCAAAAATCGCAAAATCCAAATTAAATCGACGTCTCAATTCGATCATCCACTGATACTGCAGGCTGTCCGGCACCAAGATCAGCACGCGATTCGCCTTACCAGTGATGATCTGCTGGTGAATAATCAGCCCCGCCTCAATGGTCTTACCAAGCCCCACTTCATCCGCCAACAGAACACGTGGCGCAAGGCGTTTGCCTACTTCATGAGCGATATACAACTGATGGCGAATAATGTCCACCCTCGGTCCGATCAGACCGCGCAAGGGATGGTGAGACAGCATGGCTTGTAGCTTTAGAGCGTCTTGGCGCAGATCATAGCGTTCATTATTCTCGATGCGCCCCGCCAATAGACGCTCTAATGGCTTGGCAAGTGTGATATTCGCCGCCAGACGCGTCTCCATAAGTGACTTGCCACACGTCAGATGATAGCGCATCACGCCCGACACCTCTTCGCAGCGCGCCACGATATACTGATTGCCATCTTGGTCACTTACCGTATCCCCGACGCAGAACACCACACGAGATAGCGTGGCAGATGCTTTGGCATACACTCGCGTCTCCTCGAACTGCGGGAACAACACCGAGACACAGCGATCATCCATACCAATGACAACCCCAAGCCCAAGATTACTTTCAGAATCGGACAAATAACGCTGACCAATGGCAAATTGACTCATAAAACACTCTTAATTTATCCAAAGATGGATTTAATACTTTTAATAAAAACCTATTATTCTACTAAAAAAACTTAATTTTCGCACCTTCTTTTTGATGATGGCTATGTTGGCACTTTTCAAGGTGGTCAATTTTGCCAAGCATTATTTGGGCGACATCAACCAATATTGATAAGATAATTTTGTGTTCAGATAAGGATTTGCACTTCATGGGTGTGGTAATTGTGCTATATTAAGGCAAATATTTATCAGCATGACAACACAATGAAAGCCGTATTCTTAGACGCCAACACCTTTTCAAGTCAAACCGACCTTTCCCTACCTGACAGTGTCAGCCATTATGAACGCCATGACAGCACGCCCAATGGCGCCGATGTCATCGTCGCACGCTGCCGTGATGCTGATATCATCATCACCAATAAAGTCATCATCAGCCGTGATGTCATCGAACACCTACCGAATCTCAAGCTCATCCACGTCACCGCCACAGGCATCAACAACATCGATGCCGACGCGTGCAAGGAGCGCGGCGTCACACTCATGAATGTGGCAGGCTACTCAACCGTAAGCGTGCCAGAGCATACTTTTATGCTCATGCTTAATGTCATGCGCGCCGCTGCTTTTTATCACACACAGGCGACTGACGGCACGTGGCAGGCAGATGGGCGGTTTTGTCTGTTGAGTGAGCCGATTTTTGATTTACATGGTAAGACCTTGGGCATCATTGGTGCAGGCAACATCGGGCAAAGCGTCGCTCACATCGCGCGTGCGTTTGGCATGAAGGTACTGCTCGCTGAACGTCAAGGCAGAGCACCGCGAGATGACAGTTATACTGATTTTGATGAAGTTCTAGCCACCTCCGATGTGATCAGCCTGCATTGTCCACTAACCGAGGAGACCGCCCACCTCATTAATGCAGATACCATCGCCAAAATGACAAAAAACCCCATCATCGTTAACGTCGCTCGCGGTGCGGTGGTGGACAGTCATGCCATCGCCCATGCCATCGCCAATGGCAGTCTGTCAGGCTATGGCTCAGATGTCTTCGAGGCCGAACCATTCTCCGCTGACGATCCTTTATTAACCCTAAAAGACCATCCGCGGGTGTTTTTTACACCGCACAACGCTTGGGGCAGTTTGTACGCGCAAAGCAAACTTTGGCAAATTCTAAGCGATCAGATAGATGATTTTATCCAAAATTACACCAACTAGCTTAGATTGATGATTTCATAAATTCCCTTTATAAAATGTGTTAAAATACAATGTTTAACACATTTTATATTATTTTAACCATCGCATTCACATGACAACACCCATGATACATCTGACCCAAGTCAGTAAAGTATTTCACACCCAAAAAGACGGCAAGAACATCGAATTCACCGCCGTGCAACCCACAGATCTCACCATCAACCAAGGGGAGATTTTTGGGATTATTGGTTCATCTGGCGCAGGCAAGAGCACGCTGATCCGCTGTGTAAACCTACTAGAGCGCCCCACCACAGGTACAGTTCTACTAGACGGACAGGATTTGACGGCATTATCCGAGCACGAACTCATCAAAGCGCGTCGTAATATCGGCATGATTTTTCAGCATTTTAATCTGCTGCACTCGCGCACGGTGTTCGATAACATCGCTCTACCGCTTGAGCTATCAGGCGCACCCAAGGCCGACATACATAAGAAGGTAAATGAATTGACCGCACTTGTGGGGCTGTCGGATAAGCACGATGTCTATCCTGCCAATCTATCAGGCGGTCAAAAACAGCGCGTTGCGATCGCACGCGCACTAGCATCAGACCCTAAGGTTCTGCTGTGCGATGAAGCGACGAGCGCGCTGGATCCCGCCACCACACAGGCCATCTTAGCACTGCTAAAACAGATCAACAGAACGCTTGGCATCACCATCTTACTGATTACACATGAGATGGACGTGGTTAAACGCATCTGTGATAGGGTGGCTGTCATTGATGGCGGTGTGTTGGTCGAGCAAGGTCAAGTGAGTGAAATTTTTGCCAATCCCAAGACTGAGCTTGCTAAAGCATTCATCAATTCTACTTTTCATATCGGCCTGCCAGATGAATTCATGGCAACGCTCACCGATACACCTACCCACGAAGAATCTTACCCTGTGGTCAAGTATGAGTTCAGCGGCAACTCGGTCGATTTACCACTATTCTCACAAGCCAGCAAATCTTATGGCGTGGAATTTAGCATTCTTACGTCGCAGATGGATTATGTGGGCGGTGTCAAGTTTGGCTTTACCATCTGCGAGGTGATGGGCAGTCCCACCGCCATCATGCAGGCGAATGAATTTTTAGCGGCGCACGGCGTGAATCTGGAGGTATTGGGTTATGTGGGATAAGATTTATACGGATTTTATGACCGAACTACATCCTAAGATGTGGGAGATGGTCGCCAAATCGACCTATGAGACCATCTATATGGGGCTAGCCGCGACGTTGATTGCTGTGGTTGTGGGCTTACCGTTGGGATTTTTGGCGTTTTTGACAGGCAAAGGTCGCATTCTACAGAACACGACTTTATTTCGCATTCTAGATGTCATCATTAACATCGGTCGCTCTGTGCCATTTATCATTCTGCTGATCATCCTACTACCTGTGACGCGCCTACTCGTGGGTACGACCCTTGGCACGACTGCAGCGATCGTTCCATTGAGCGTGGCGGCGATACCATTCTTTGCGCGGCTTACCGCCAATGCGCTTACTGAGATCCCTACAGGGCTTACTGAAGCTGCCAAATCCATGGGAGCGACGCATTGGCAAGTCGTCAGCAAATACTACTTGCCAGAGAGCCTGCCGATGATCATCAATGCCATCACGCTCACGCTCGTCTCGCTCATCGGTTATTCGGCGATGGCAGGCGTGGTCGGCGGCGGTGGTCTTGGTAATCTCGCCATCAGCTACGGCGAACATCGTGGCATGATTTATGTTAAATGGATCGCTACCATCATCATCGTAGCGATTGTGATGATTTGCCAAAAAGCTGGCGATGTATTGGCTGAGAAAGTCGATCATCGATAAATGCTGACTATTTTCCAAAATTGAATAATAAATTTCTAAATTAAGCTATCGGTGCATATTGAATTATTAAGCGAATTTATGGTTTAATATGCACACAGTTGTATATGCAACCTTATTTCATTCAACCTCAGTTTAACCGATCCATCGTGAATTAAAGAGCATCATCATGAAATTAAATAAATTTTTCGGTCTATGCGTTCTAGCCTCTAGCATCGCAATTGCAGGCTGTGGCGGCGACAAAAAAGCAGAGCAAACAACAGCGCCTGCTGACACTGACCAAGTCGCACAAACCATCAAAGTAGGCGTCATGAGCGGCCCTGAGCACGCAGTGGCAGAAGTTGCCGCCAAAGTCGCCAAAGAAAAATACGGTCTGACCGTTGAATATGTAGAATTCAACGACTACGCCCTACCGAACACCGCGGTATCAAATGGAGATCTAGACGCGAACGCCATGCAGCACAAGCCTTATCTTGACAAAGACAGCTCTGAGAAGAAGCTGGACAATCTGGTCATCGTGGGTAATACTTTCGTGTACCCATTGGCAGGCTACTCCAAGAAAATCAAATCTCTAGATGAGCTAAAAGATGGCGCTACCATCGCTGTGCCAAATGACCCATCAAACCTAGCTCGTGCGTTGATTTTGCTTGAAAAACAAGGTCTAATTAAGCTAAAAGACATCAACAATCTATTCTCAACCTCGCTTGACATCGTTGAAAACCCAAAAAACCTTGTTATCAAAGAAGTTGATACCTCTGTGGCCGCGCGTGCACTGGACGATGTGGATCTGGCGGTTGTGAATAACAACTACGCAGGTCAAGTAGGTCTGACCGCTGAAGATGGCGTATTCGTTGAAGCTAAAGACTCGCCGTATGTGAACATCATCGTAGCACGCAGCGACAACAAGGACTCAGAAGCCGTCCAAAACTTCGTCAAAGCATACCAAACTGACGAAGTAGAAGCCGAAGCTAAGAAACAATTTAAAGACGGTGTGGTTAAAGGCTGGTAATTCTCCAAGCTTTAATCACAACAAAAAACCCTTTGGTCATCAAAGGGTTTTTTGTTGGTATGGTTAAATCTTCACAACTAATATCATTACGATTTTTAAGTGCATTATTTTTGAGCGTTACGCTCATCAATCTCCGACATCGGCACAGCAGGCGTGAACTGTTCACCGCTCACATCTGCACCACGTTCGGCGTGTTCTTGTTTGAGCGATTTGGCGACTTCTGGCGGCATGTAATTCTCATCATGCTTAGCAAGTACTTCAGATGCAACGAACACGCCATCTTTTAGCTCGCCAGTCGCCACAATGCCTGAATTCTCAGCGAATAAATCAGGCAATACGCCGCGATAAGTCACAGGCACGACTTCTTTGTAGTCCGTGATCTCAAATTGAACGTTAAGCTGGTCGCTAGGATCGCGCTTAACGCTGCCTGCAACGACCATACCGCCGGCGCGGATGCGCTTTTCTTCAGGGGCTTTACCTGCTGCGATGGCTGTCGGGTCAAAATAATAATCCGTCTGCTGGCGAATGGCGTATAGAATCAAACCAACGGCAATCACCGCGCCAACGAGCATGGAGATGACCCACATGAGCTTTTTTTGTCGAACTTTATTCATGATTCTTTGTCTTTATAAGTGTATTTAAAAGGTGGTTAGCGTGGTGCACCAGTGCCTAATTCTTTGCGCTGTTTATTGGTTAGGCGATCGGTTTTTTTGGTGGTATTGGCTTGGCGCTGCAGTCGAACGATGGTTGACGTACGTTCAGAGATCGCATGCCAAATCAACACAGCAATCACCACAAAGGTAATGCTGTAGCACGCCCATACGAACGCGCCATGACCACCCATCTGCACAAAGTCGCTGACATTAGAAAAATATGGTTTCATCGCTTGCTCCCCTGTTGTTTAGTTTGGGTTGGCTGGCTTGTTAATGAGTTTTTGCACCCATGATTTATTATAATCACGAGCCAAGATCAGTGAATTGGTACGATAGATGGCAAGTGCCGCCACCAAGAAGTACATGCCAAGCAGCATGATAAGCAATGGCACCCACATACTCGCTGACATCTTTGGCGCATTCGTCACGGTGAAAGTCGCGCCTTGATGTAGCGTATTCCACCATTCCACCGAGTGCTTGATGATGGGCAGATTCACCGCACCCACGATCGATAGAATCGCTGCTGCCTTGCCGCGATTCTGACTGTGCTCAAAGGCAGAAAACAGCGCCATCACCCCAACATACAAAAACGCCAAAATCAGCATGGAGGTCAGTCGCGCATCCCACACCCAGTACGTTCCCCAAGTTGGCTTCGCCCAAATCGAACCTGTCAAAAGACTAAGTATACAAAACACAAAGCCGATCGGGGCGATCGCCTGAGCGACGATGTTGGCAGTCTTAATTTTCCACACCAAAAAAATCACCCCAAGCACCGCGAGCGCAAAATAAATACTCATGGCAAGGCTGGCTGCCGGCACATGAATAAAAATAATACGATAGCTGTTGCCCTGCAGATAATCAGGTGGTGCAAATCCCAAACCCCATACCGTACCGATGCCAAGCAGTACCGCAGCGATAAGCGCAAGCCATTTCACCCATGGGGAGAAAATATTAAAAAAACGCTCTGTGCCGACCGTCGTCAAAAAACCTTGCCATAGACGACCAAAAAAACCTACTTTGGCGACATTTTTGGAATGAGTATCAGGCATGAGATATTACCGCATCAAGGGGTTAAATTAAAAACATAAATCAGCCAGATTATAGCATGACTTGGCGTTTTGGGGAATATATTGGCAATCAACAGACAGCATTTATGCCAAAAATTCCTTGTAAAATCACTCATTTATCCGCATAATAATCATTATCGGTGCGATTTGATCACCCTTTTTAAATTCTGGTAACTAAGGCAGTCTATTTCAATGAACCACAAAACTCGTAAATCATCCAAAAATATCTCACTGGTGCTTCTAGGTGTTGGCGCGCTAGGTCTGTCCGCCTGTGCGCCTGCACCAAGTGAAGCACCTAAGACCAGCGAGCAGTCCTTGGCAGATGCTGAGCGTGAACTTATCGCTGCCCAAGAACGTCTGGCCGCCGCACAAGCCAAAGCAGAAGCAGAACAGCTCAACAACGCCGCTGCACAGCTTGAAGGCGATGCGACTGCCGTACTAGATGAGCAAGCAGCCGCCGAAGGTGAAGCGAGCGCTGAGGGTGGTATGGGCGCAGGTGGCGCACTCTTAGCGGGTGCAGCAGCAGGTGCAGCGGCGGGTTATCTTGCCACCAAGGCTGCCAATAACCGCGTGGCAAATGCATCACAAAACGCGCAAACCCCCACCATGACACAGCAGCCAGCCGCCACCAACCAAGCGCAATCTGCTCAGAGTGGTCAAGCAGCTGGCGCGCGTCAAAGTGCCGCCCAAAGCACCCAAAACTATCAAAGCAATCAAGCACAAAATCAAAACCAAACCACCAACCGCAGTGGTTTTGGCAGCACAGCCAAATCATCAAGCGTGGGAGCGACTTCGTGAAGCGAATTAATATCGCCCCACGTCCGAATTGGCAAGATGAGATGCTTCGCATCGGCTTTGATTATCACAGTGTCGATGGCAACTACTGGCAAGAAGATGCCTGTTATGTCTTTAGCGAAGCGCAGATTGATGAGATTGAGCGCGTTACCGAAGAGCTGCATCAGATGTATTTTGCCGCGACCAGACACGTCGTGCAGACAGGCGATTATGCTCGTCTCGGCGTAAATGATGTCGCGGCCGCATTGATTGAGTCGAGTTTTAAGGCACAAGAGCCGAATTTATACGGGCGTTTTGACTTGTGCTATGATGGCACGAACACGCCCAAGATGTACGAGTATAATGCCGATACGCCAACTTCTCTCTTTGAGGGCAGTGTCGCGCAGTGGTACTGGCTACAAGCCAGAAGTGGCGAGCTTGCCGATGCTGATCAGTTTAACAGCATCCACGAAAGGCTAATGGTCGAATTCAAGGCGCTAAAAGGCGACAGCCCTCTATACTTCACCGCTGTCGCAAGCAACGAAGAGGACTACATCACCACGCGCTACCTACAGGACGTGGCGGTACAAGCTGGTCTTGATACGCGTTTTATTGACATTCATGACATCGGTCATCGCACATCAGATGGTAAATTCGTCGATTTGCATGATGCGCCAATTCGTCAGCTGTTCAAGCTGTACCCGTGGGAATGGCTGGTTGAAGAAGACTTTGGCAAGCACATTCTAGACAGTGGCACACAGTTTATCGAGCCTGCTTACAAGCTGTTATTTAGCAATAAAGCCTTGCTTGCGGTGCTGTGGGAGCTGTTCCCAAACCACCCAAATCTACTGCCTGCCTATCTGGATGAGAGTCGCTTATCCGGGGATTTTGTCAAAAAACCTTTCTTCTCTCGTGAAGGCGCAAACGTCAGCCTGCACACCTCAGCAGGCATCGAGACCACCGATGGCATCTACGGCAAAGAAGGTCACGTCTATCAGCAGGCGCATACTCTACCGACTTTCGTCAACGCCAGAGGTCAGACCATGCATACGCTCATCGGCAGCTGGATCGTCGGACATAGTGCCGCAGGCATCGGCGTGCGCGAAGATTATACCGCCATCACCAAGGACACGAGCCTGTTCGTGCCACATGTGTTTAGATGATCGGTATTTTAAATAATAAAAAAGTGCTCGGAAGTGAGCGCTTTTTTAGTTTTGTGATTATTATTTGGTGTCATCCGATAGGCGGTTTTTTAGCTTCATCATCACCCAGATGAATACGATCAACCCAATCACCGCTACAGCCGCTGCTACCACAGGCTCAAAGATGGACAATGCTGACAGTCCAATCGCCGTACCCGTCTCAGCCAGTCCGATGACAGGATTGGCAGTGCCTGCGGTCGTGGCGGTCGATACAGCACGAGTCGCAGCTGATGTGGTTTTAACGGCTGTCGCTGCACCACCACCTGCCACGATGGCAAGCGCCCACGTCACCGCAGGACTTAGGTCGGTCAAGCTAGACGCCATGACGATGGTGCCAGCCACGCCTGCCAGTGGCACAGCGATGGTATCTAGCAGGTTATCCACGACAGGCACAAGGTAGCTTAGCGACTCCACGACGCTCGCCACGCCTAGAATAATCAGCGCGGTCATGCTACCAAGCCACAGCCAATTCTCCCCTAACGGCAAAATCCCAAAATACGCCGCCAAAGACATGGCAAATAACGGCACAAACACACGAAAGCCCGTACTTGCCGCAAGCCCAATACCCAAACAAATGCCCAAAATAATCTCGGTCATACCAGATACCTTATAGATTGAATGACGATATTATAAATCTTTTTAAGATTTGTTTTGTATCTTTAATGCAACAAAAAACAGCCCATGGAGAGCTGTTTTTGACGTCTTTATGGTGCGATTAGCACGGATATTGGGCCCCTTTACGGCTATAATACCACCATGTAACCACAAGGCAAATCACATAAAAGACAATAAGCATGATAAGCGTGCTGTTCGCCCCGAACCAGCCGAACATCTTAGGGATGAAGAACCCACCATAAGCAGCGAACGCCCCTGTAAAGCCGACCACCGCCGCCGATTCTTTTCTGGCGACATTGATAAGGTCGGGCGAGTTTTTGCGTTCGTGCAGGGTGCGAAAGATGACAGGAATCATGCGAAACGTCGAGCCGTTGCCGATACCCGTGGTAATAAATAGCACCATAAAGCACGCAAAATACCCTGCAAAACTACCGCCTGTGCCATCTTTTGGCAAAAAGACAATCACGCCAACGGTCGCTGCCGCCATGACAATGAAGTTAAGAAACGTCACCCTAGCCCCGCCCATCTTGTCAGCGAGCCAACCCCCAACAGGACGGAACATCGCCCCCACTAACGGTCCCAAAAAAGCGACTTTTAGCGGGTCAACATCGGCAAAAGACTGCTTGATAAGCATGGGAAACGCCGCCGAAAAGCCGATGAACGAGCCAAACGTGCCAAGATATAGGATGCACATAACCCAGTTGTGATAGCGTTTGAAAATGACAGACTGGTCTTTAAAAGACGCTTTGGCGGACGATAAGTCATTCATAAAAAACCACGCAAGTATCGCCATCAAAGCGATAAACGGCACCCATACAAAGGCAGCGTTGTGCAGATACAGGGTCTTGCCGTTATCAAGCGTAACACCCGTGCCAATGATTGACAAGCCGATGACCGCAGGCACGACAAACTGCACGGTAGAGACGCCTAAGTTGCCAAGCCCTGCATTTAGCCCCAAAGCCGTGCCTTGCTTGGATTTGGGATAAAAAAACGAGATGTTGGACATACTAGACGAGAAGTTACCACCACCCAATCCGCAAAGCAGGGCGATGATGACAAAGACACTAAATGGCGTATTGGGGTTTTGTAGAGCAAAGCCCATCCACAGCATGGGAACAAGCAGGCTTGCCGTGGACAGAGCCGTCCACCGCCGTCCACCAAACACAGGCACCATAAACGAATAAAAAATCCGCAAAGTCGCCCCTGATAAGGCAGGCAAGGCGGTAAGCCAAAACAGTTGATCTTTGGTAAAATTAAAGCCAGCGTCAGGCATACGCACGACCACCACCGACCAAATCACCCACACCGCAAAGCCTAGCAGTAGAGCAGGAATAGAAATCCATAGGTTGCGACTGGCGGTCTGCTTACCGCCATTTTCCCAAAACTGTTCATCTTCGGGTCGCCAGTCGTGAATCACGCCCCCGCCTTTTAGTTCTTTATTTGTCATATTTCCCCCTTTTGGGAATGATGCGATCTGCAGATCACTCACTTGGATTGATTAAAGTTAAGGATTTTTGATGATTGACATTGTAGACAGATTTGCGCAAAATTTCGCTTATCCTAATGACTGACAAACCCAGCCAACTATGATACTTTGGGGGTAGATGAATTTATTTAGACAATAAAAAAACAGACAACCCATAAAGATTGTCTGCCTATATCAGTCATGCTTATTTTTGGTTTTTCATTTTTAGAATAGCTTGATGACCTTCTTCCATCTTAGGCTTAACTTCCGAGATGTAGATCCAGATCAAGCTCACCCACACCACGCCAAACATGATCATAAACGCTGATGAACGCACGCCTGTAATGTCCACCGCCGCGCCGAACATGATGGGCAAGATGAATCCGCCCAAGCCCCCTGCCAGACCGACCACGCCAGAGACCGCACCCATGTTGTCTTTATATTCGTCCGATAGGTATTTGAACACGGACGCTTTACCGACAGCAAAGGCAATGCCTAACAGGAAAATCAAGACAGTAAAGACAGTAGAATTTAGGCCGATGTTAAAGGCGCGCTCACCATCAACGGTTTGTACGATAAGGCTTGTTTGCGGATAAGACAGAATGAACAAGAACAAGAATGACGCCCACAGTACCCACCATGTTACAGTATGGGCTGAGTATTTGTCCGACAGCCAGCCACCCAGCGCCCGCAGTACGCCACCAGGCAAACTAAAGCACGCTGCTAGGAATGCCGCTGTTTGAAGTGTAAATCCATACTCATTGACATAGTATTTGGTCATCCACAGAGCAAGGGCGACATAACCACCGAACACGATAGAATAGTACTGACTATAACGCCATACGTTCGGGTCTTTTAGCACCGCCAATTGGCTAGCTACGCTGACATTGCTTGCGGTGTGGTGTTCTTTTTTGTCAAATGATAAGAACCAAAAACCAATGGCAGTGACCAGCATGATGCCTGCATAGACTTTTGGTAAGAACTGCCAGCCACCATACGCGATGATCGCAGGGCCTACCATCTTAGTCAGTGCTGAACCTGCATTACCCGCACCAAACACACCCATGGCAAAGCCTTGACGCTCCTGCTTGAACCATTTGGCGACATAAGCGATACCCACCGAGAACGAACCGCCTGCCAGACCTGCAAACAGACCCAAGATCAAAAACTGCCAATACTGCGTGGCGTAACTCATCAAGAAAATCGGCACAACGGTCGCCATCATCAGCACAAAAAACACAATGCGTCCGCCGTATTTATCCGTCATCATGCCCAGCGGCAGACGAATGAGAGAGCCTGTCAATACTGGTGTCGCCGCCAGCAGACCGAATTCAGTTTCATTTAATCCAAGCGCTTCTTGGATGGGAATCCCCAGGACCGCAAACATCATCCAAATCATAAAGCATACAGTAAATGCGATCGTGGACGACGCCAGCACGAGATTTTGTTTGGTTGCTTCTGTTGCCATCATCTTCTCCTTATCAGAAGGTTGGCGTTATTAAGATTAAGAAAATTATTGCCAAAGCCTTACAAACTTTGCACATTTATTAGTCTTATGATAAAAAATATTTATTCTAAAAAAATTGATTCTAATCAATTTTTCCTTTGGTTATTTTTTGTTATGATGCATGCTTAATACTTTAGTGGTATGGAAAAAAATACGGAATTATATTATAAAAACACCATATTTTTCATGGATTTAAAAGATGAATTCTGGCAGGATTTTTGGAATAATTGCTAAAAATCAACACCAATTCATCATGGCAATTCTTTAGGGGTATCATGGCGAATAATGACACGATGAGCGGTATCTTGAAGCGATTTGATGTTCATCATTCCTTTGTCAAGCGTGCGTGGACGATGGTGATGTTTATTACGCTGATCATCGCAATCTTAGGCGCGATGAGTTTTTCTTTATCTAAAGTCGCCAAGATGGACGCCCAAGCCATCAACCAAGCCGGTGCCATTCGCATGGCAACCTACCGCATCAGTCACGCCCTAAGCATCGATGCCAAAGGCACACCCATTGACATTCAGGCATTGAACGAAGACATGCTGATGCGCCTGTCACAGCTGCGCAATTACCAATCCCTAGCCGGCAACCAACACGACAACATCGATCAATCCTTAATAAAAATAGAAAATCTATGGCATGACAATCTACAACCACGCCTGCTATCAGAAGATAATATCGGCTTTTATGAATCGTCGCTGGCTTATCTGACCGAAGTTAATAACTTCGTGCTAGACATTCAAAAACGCAGCGAAGTGCGTAGCCAGCAGCAGCAATACCTGCACATCGGTACGCTACTGCTGATCTTGACCGCCATGATCATCGGCATGCACGAGCTAAATAAAAACGCCCTAATCCCCCTAAAACGACTCACCGAGGCCACCAACTCCTACAAGCAAGGCAGTCTAAAGCTTGCCAGTAGCAATCTGTCAGTCAAGGGCTACCGAGAAATCAATCAGCTCTCCGATGCGATGAGTGCGATGCTTGGCACTATTAACACGCATCAAAGCCAATTAAAAAGCGAGGTTCGCCGCACTACCGCACATCTTACGCAGGCCAATCAGGCGATCTATGCGCTGTATAACTTCGCTCAAAAAATCGTCACAGGCAACCTATCTAGCCTACAACTTCAATCTCTAGTTAAAGAATTCTCCACTCTGCTCCCCAACAGCGAGATGTCATTATGCCTACACGAAGAAGACAATCAGAACAACATCATCCTATCGCTGTCGGATAAAGAGATTCCTGAGTTTTGTACTCCTGAGGATTGCGATGAATGCCAATTAAAAGCGAACAACAACACACGCATCATCCCTATCGAAGCATCGGGCAGACGCTGGGGTGAGCTGCTCGTCAATAACGCCAAAGAAAGCCAACTAAAAATCGATGTGGTGAATCTGGACGACAATCAATTCTTACCTCAAGAAGATTTATTGATTGCACTGGCCAACTTGGTTGCGCTGGCACTCGTCTCAAAAGAAAAGAAGAAACAAGAACAAGAGCTGATACTGTCAGAAGAACGCAACACCCTAGCGCGTGAACTGCACGACTCCATCGCTCAATCATTATCATATCTAAAGATACAGCTAAGCATGCTAAAAACACTCATGCAGCAAAGCCAAAACTCGCTCGATGATGAGACTCGTGCCCTTCTATCAGAATCACATGCCAAACAGGCTCAGCTACTCACTCAGATGACCGAAGGGCTAAATGCCGCCTATGGACAGCTGCGCGATCTATTGACCACATTCCGCCTGCGCATCGATGGCGGGGATTTTAATGAGATCCTGTCTGCGACGATGGATGAATTTGCCCAAAAAGGCGGATTCAGCACCGCGTTTGACAATCGGATTCTGACCGTGCATCTGTCCGCTTCAGAGCAGATTGACCTACTACAGATCATGCGCGAGGCACTCTCCAACATCCTAAAACACGCCAAGGCCAGTCACGTAAGCCTAGCACTATACCAAGACAGCGCCAGCCAAGATGTCGTCATGATAATCAAAGACGATGGCATCGGCATCGAACAAAGCGACAAACAAAAACAAGGGCATTACGGGCTTAGTACCATGGGTGAGCGCGCCGTAAACCTTGGCGGCATGATTAATATCTCTAACGCCGTACCGCACGGCACACAAGTCTCGGTACGATTCATGCCGCAGTTTTTCTTAAAACAATCCAAATCACCACGCCAAGAACCCAAACTAAACAGCTGGAGCGATGACGAAATCAACACCCTAACTCAGGCACTCGATGACGAATTAAATCATCAAGTGACCAATTAAATTAATAAAGCCAATATTGCAATATCAGCCAAAAGGTAACTCATGAGTCAAAAGATATACACCGCCGAAAATCCCGCCAAACTACTGCTCGTCGATGATCATCCGATGCTAAGACGCGGACTGTCTGATTTACTAAATCTAGAGATTGACGTTAGTGTCATAGGACAAGCCAATCATGGTGGTGAAGCGCTTGACTTCTTAGCCCAGCACGATGTCAATCTTATCGTATTAGATCACAACATGCCCATCATGAATGGCATTGAGACACTAAAAGCCGTGCGCGAACGCGAGATTGACGTAAAGGTGCTATTATTCACAGTGTCAGACAATCTAAAAGATGTGCAAGACGCGCTAGAGCTGGGTGCTGATGGCTATCTATTAAAGGACATGGAGCCAGAGGAAATCATCGGCAATATTCGCCGAATCCTGCGCGGTGAGCTGGTGATCAGCCCTGCACTTGCGCCCATTCTAGCGGCTGCCATGCGAAAGCCCAATCAATCAGAAGCCACGCTAGACCTTACCGACAGAGAATTACAAGTGCTTCACATGATCAAAGACGGCATGAGCAATAAGATGATCGGTAATAAGCTAGGCATTGCCGAATCCACCGTCAAAGTACACGTTAAGCACATATTGGCAAAAATCGGACTTCGCACGCGCGTGGAAGCTGCCGTGTGGGCGGTTAATCATTTACCAAGCTAGCTTATTCGCTAACAAGAGCCAGCAGCCCTTCGATGTCGATGATTTGATAGGTAGCGCCTTCTTTTTTGATGAGGTTTGCTGCCATCATTTCTTTTAAGGTGCGCGATAAAGTCTCTGGGCGCAGACCAATTTGTCCCGCCAATTGCTTTTGGGTGCATAGCATCTTAAAAGGCTTATCAATCGGATAATGCGTGATAAAATAATAGCTCAGCTTAGATTTTGCCTGCACGAAAGCCAGCAAATCACTGCTGACAATGTGACGATGCAGTCGCTTGCTGATGCATTCGCAGAACCATTTTAACAGCCCGCCAAGCTCAAACTCATCAAGCGTCTTAAAATAACTCTCCACACACAGGCTTGCCACGAGTGACGTACCGCGACTGGTGGCAGTGAGCTGATGGATACCGCCTTTGGTGCTAAGCAGCGCCGAATGCTTAGCAGCGATGGTTTCTTTGTTTTGAAGTGCAGATAAGTCTTCACGATCGGTCTTTTGCCAATCCCAAAGCACGCTTTCGTTAATAAGTCCGATGCTGTCATACTGCGCGATGAGCGATTCTTGGCCGCTGGGCAGCTGCCGATGACAATCCACTCGCCCATCCAATAAAAAATATAAATTCACCACAGGGCTATGCTGCAAGAACACGATCTCACCTTTGGTGTATTCGTGGATAGACACCATCGACAATAGGGATTTTTTGATATCGATGCCCTGCTGGGTATTTGGCAGCAGCGCAAAGATGGGATGGCTTTCTAGCGCCAATAGATGCGCCTGATGAGATATGTCGTTTAATTTCATGCTGTTATTGGTATGGCTATTTTGTGCCATCTTAGCCAAATCATCCCAAAAACCACATTCCCCAAAAGTGCTGATCCCCACACCGAAACTACCCCCTTTGGCTAAGCCATCCTGCCTGTATTTGGTATGGTAGATTTGGGCGGGTGTGCTATTTTAAAGTCATAATTTGACTTTATTTGGCATTCATCATGTTATCCGACCTATTAGAATCCAACCGTTTCTGGGCAGAGAGTCTGTCTGCCCGAGACCCTGATTATTTTCCACGCCTTGCCCGCCAGCAGTCGCCCAAGTATTTTTGGATTGGCTGTTCTGACAGTCGTGTGCCTGCCAATGAAGTGGTGGGACTGATGCCAGGGGAGCTGTTTGTCCATCGCAACGTGGCGAACATGGTCGTCGCCACCGACATGAATCTACTATCCGCCCTACAATATGCGGTGGATATGCTAAAGGTTGAACACATCATCGTCTGTGGGCATTATGGCTGCGGTGGGGTGCGGTCGGCACTGTCGCACCAAGAGTTTGGGCTGATTGACAATTGGCTACGCTCACTCAAAGGCATTCATTATCAGTATTTGGATAAATTTACCAATCTCACCCTTGATGAGCAGACTGACCTGCTCTGTGAGCTCAATGTCAAACGCCAAGTTACCAACGTCTGCCACACCACCATCGTCCAAAACGCATGGCACAGGGGACAAAAATTGTCCATTCACGGCTGGATTTATGGGCTTGAAGATGGGCTGATTCACGACCTAAAGGTCAGCGTCAATGGCTTTGATAAACTGGCAGATGCGTTTGTGTATGAGATGTAATTGACCAAAAATTTTATAAATAAAGCAACTCATCTGTCAATCGCTCAATCTCGCTTTTGTCGTGGCTAACGTACAGCATAGGGATTGCCAGCGTATCACGAATATGTTCAAAAAACGGCAAAATCTCATCCTTATGCTCACGGTCTAAGGCGGATAATGGCTCATCGAGTAACAGGAGCTTTGGCGAGTATAGCAATGCACGCCCCAAGGCGACACGTTGTTTTTCACCCCCTGATAGGTTTTTTGGGTGGCGGTGGGTTAGGGTATCAAGTTTTAGTAATTCAATAATCTCATCAGGGCTAAATCGCCTATCACTTGGCGTGATGTTGTTGTAGCCAAACAGCAGATTATCCATGACCGATTTATGCGGAAACAGCTGGGCGTCTTGAAAGACAAGCCCCACACGCCGACTTTGGGGTGACAGATTGGTCTTATCATTAAACCACACCTGCCCATCAATGATAATATATCCCTCTGTGGGCGTGATAATCCCTGCCAAAGCGTGCAAAATGCTACTTTTGCCCGCTCCCGACCGTCCAAAAATGCCCACCACAGGGGAGGATTTGACAAGGTGGGCATCAAGCGTTTTTTTGCCAAGACTTAGGCGAAATTGACAATGAAACATGGCTTATCCTTGTAATTTGGCGGACTGATGGCGGGTATACCACTGCGAAAACCACAACGCACAAAACGCCACCGCCACCGACATAATCAAAAGTCGCATGATGGCATGGTCGCTATCGGCTTGTTGGAGTAGGCTATAAATGGCAAGGGGCAACGTGCGAGTCTCGCCTGCCACATTGCCCACAAAGGTGATGGTCGCCCCAAATTCGCCAAGACTGCGACAAAATGACAGTATTGCCCCCACCAAAATCCCACCCCACGCAAGGGGCAACGTTATCCCAAAAAATACCGCCATATCAGACGCCCCAAGCGTGCGAGCGGTCATTTCAAGTCGCTCATCCACCATCTGCATGGCAAGGCGTACCGACTGCACCATAAGCGGAAAGCCCATCACCGCACTTGCCAGCACCGCCCCTTTCCAATTAAAAGCAAATTCTAGCCCCAAAGCTGATAGGTGCTTACCAATCAGCCCTTGATTACCAAATACAGCAAGCAAAAGATACCCTGGCACGACAGGGGGCAACACAAGGGGCAAAAAAATTACCGTCTCAACAAGCGACTTGCCCCAAAATTCCTTACGAGCAAGCCAATAGCCCACCAATACGGCAGGCACGATGTTGATAAGCAAACAACAAAAAGCAACCTTGAATGATAAGGTTAAAATGGCGATTTCATCAGGGGTTAGCATGGATAATGGCGGTTAATCAAAGGCTCTATTCTACCACACCAAAGCCGTATTTTTGATACACCGTTTTGGCGGTGGGGCTTTGTAGGTAATCATAAAAAGCATAAGCGTTAGCACTTTGGGAGAGTTGTACCACAGGATAGACGATGGGGGCGTGGTCGGTCGTGGCAAATTCGCCAGCAATGTCCACATCATCGCTCATCTTGGCATCGGTGGCATAGACAATCCCAAGCATGCATTCGCCCCGAGCGACAAAGTTTAGGGCGGTGCGTACATCCGATGTCTCCACCAATCTGCCTTGTATGCCTTGCCACCAGTTTTTGGCGATTAGGGCTTGCTTGGCGTATTTGCCCACAGGCACGCTGTCGGTCTGCCCTGTGCAGAGCTTGCCATCAAACTGCCCACCCAATGTCTGTGCAGTCATGTCAATTGTGATGGGCGTATTTTTGGGATAGATAAGCACAAGGCGGTTGTTTAGGAGTGGTGTGCTTGCTTGTGCTTTGTCGGCTTTAACAAGATATTCCGCCCAGTCCATGTCTGCTGATACAAAGACATCTGCCCTTGCCCCCTGCTCAATCTGCTTGGCTAAGGTTGATGACCCTGCATAAGAGACGTTGACTTTGACGTGATGGGTGGCTTCATAGTCTTTGATAAGCTCATTCATCACATCGCTCACGCTAGCGGCGGCGTAGAGTGTGATGGTATTGGTCGGGGCAGGCGTGGCATGTTTGTCGTCATGGCAAGCTGTCAAAAATAGCACACCACACGCCATTAGGCTAAATTTTGTCATATTCACCCCAACTACCCCTAACCATTATTAGACAACCACAAACTGCTGTCGTCATCATAAAATTCCTGCTTCCACACAGGAATGTCGGCTTTGATGGCGTTCAGTAACCATTCACAAGCGTGAAAAGCAGGCGTGCGATGAGACGCACACACCCCAATCCACACCGCCATATCGCCAATGCCAAGCTCGCCAATGCGATGAATGGCGACTGCGTGTGTGATGTCAAATTTGGCTTTGGCTTCACGGATGAGCTTCGCTCCGTGGTTGATGGCAAGCTGTTCATAGCCATAATAAGTCAGACGGCTCACCGCTCGATTATTATTATGGTTACGCACCCACCCTTCAAACGTGACGAGCGCCCCTGCCGTGTCGTTTAGTAGATACGATTTTAACAATCTATCATCAATGGGGCAATCCGACAAAGCAAAACCGTCCACTCGGGCAAGCTCATAGGCTTCATCCTTGGGCAGGCTTGTGATTAACGCATTATCATGAACCGTTTTCATATCAGCCCCCTGCCACAGGCGGAATGAAGGCAATTGTATCGCCCGATGACACGCCATCGCCCCAACTGCCAAACTCGTGATTGATGGCAACTGCTACCTTGTCTTGGGGCAAATCAAAGCCGTATTTGGTGGACAATTTGGCATAAATTACCGTCAAGTCATCACTATCAGTCTGCACAGTCTCGCTATCCTTACCTGCCTGCTCGGCAAGGCTGGCAAAGTACAGCACGGTAAGGCTTATCGTATCAAATGGTTGATTGTTATTTGTCATAATCGGATTTTCCCCCTGTTTTTTGGATAAGATGAATATCAGTTATCGTGATGTCGTGGCTGATTGCCTTGGTCATGTCATAGATGGTAAGGCACGCCACCGACACGGCGGTCAGGGCTTCCATTTCAACGCCTGTCTTATGGGTAACTTTGGCGGTCGCCCCCACCACGATGGCACACTCATCATCGGCATAACGAAAGCTCATCTTGATGGTGTCAAGGGGCAAGGCGTGGCATAAGGGTATCAGCTCATGCGTTTTTTTGCCTGCCATAATCCCTGCGATGTGGGCGGTTTGAATGATACTGCCCTTTTTGGTCATGCCGTCTGTGTCTTTGATGTGGCGGTACACGTCAGGGGCGAACACCACCTTGCCCTGTGCACTCGCGGTGCGTGCGGTGGCGATTTTGTCGCCCACGTCTACCATGGTGATGTTGCCGTCTTTGTCTAAATGGGTAAGATTCATGATTGCTCTTTTTGTGGGTTGTTTTGAAAATACGACAATGCCAATTTAAATTCATCGGGCGTATTAAAATTGGCAAGATTTCGCCAATCTGTTGGCATGGATATTTGGCAAATATCTTTATCCTTTAAAAATTTCATCACAGACCGCTCGCCCTTATCCAAATATATTTTTAATTCATCATATAAAGACAACGAATAACGGCCTAATAACGGATAATCTTTATCGCCCGATACGTCTTTTAAACATGCTCCATGATGATTTTTTAAATTAGCCTTTTTTAATAAATTAAAAATCTCACCAACATCAATCAAATTATCACAGCTAATCACCATCAAAAATTTATCGGATAAATGATTGTCCGTTGTTTTATCTTGATTAACAAAATGAGTTTGACAATAATGAAAAGCCGATAAAAGACACGATAACGCCCCTGCATTTTTGATATAGTCATCAATGATAACAACAGATGAATTGATTGAATTGGTATTGTTTGAAAAACACTTATCCAAAAACCCTTTATCATTATCGCCAAGCAATATCGGCAGATTTAACATATTGGCATTATTGATGTGAAAATTAAGCAATGTCTGATGATTTGGCAAAGGTAATAATGCCTTGGGCGAACCCATACGGCGAGAATTGCCCCCTGCCAAAATCAATAGACCAATCACGCTCATGTCTTTGCCCATCGCTTAGCCGTGCGTGGGATTTTGACGCATAAGATGTGGCACAAAGTTGCATGGGCGTGTGCGGTTATCAAGCTGTTCTAACAAAATGCCTTCCCAGCCCGTACGGCACGCCCCTGTCGAACCCGGCAAGCAAAAAATCGCCGTGCTGTTCGCCATACCTGCCACCGCCCGAGATTGCAAGGTGGACATACCGATGTCATCTTTGGAGAGTAGGCGAAACATCTCGCCAAAGCCTGCCACTTCTTTGTCAAACAGCACCGACACCGCCTCTGGCATATTGTCCCGATGATAAAAGCCCGTACCGCCCGTGCTGATGACGGCATGAACATTGGGGTCAGCAATCCACGCACTCATCACGGCACGGATTTGATAGATGTCATCTGTAGTGAGCTTGCGGTCAATGAGCGTATGCCCTGCTTTGACGATACTGTCTGCCAGATACTGCCCTGATGTGTCTTCGTCCAGCGTGCGAGTGTCCGAGACGGTCAGCACGGCGATGTTTAGCGGGATAAATGGCTTGTCCGCTTTTGGTGGAGCGATGTGATTGGGGTTATTGCAAAGCTTGCACATAGGATTACCCTTTTAAATTAAAATAAATAAAATATCAATGAGCTTTACGTTTGTTGTGGATTTTCTTTTTCCAGCTGATTTCTAGACAGTCAATACCAAGCCATTTATCCGCCATCTGTGCCTCAATGCCAGATTTTTGGTTAATCAATGACCACAGCGCCGTCAAATTAGCAAACGGATAAGGGCGGTCAATAAGATAAACAGGCATGCCCGCATGAAGCACCCCTGTTCGCACCACCTGATAATACCACCCTGCAATGCCCTCTCGTGCCACGAAATAGGACACGCCTGCGTTGCCAAGCTTGTCATTAATCTTATAGCAGGGGCGACGTGGCTGTATCAGACGCACCTGTACGCTATCATCGCCCTCGCCAAACTGATAAATGTCGCCAATGCAGACATTATCCTCGCACATCGGTTCGCCTGATGTCATCACGGTTAGGTTCTCGCCCAATGAGCCGATGGGTGCGTTTAAATTAAATTCTTGATTGATGGCGTCATAGGTCGTGATGGGCATTTGATGCAGGGCTTTTAGATGTCCGCCATGAAATTTATGTTCTGCCTGCTCATCCTCGGACAGACCCAGCAGATTTACCGTCATGCTACCGTCAATCGCTATTTTGTTAATGGCACTCACGCCACGCACGAACGGCTCTACCTTGCCTGCTCGTACATCGGTTAATGTGCCAACAAGTCTAGGCAAATCATCTGCTTGTGTGATTGTCTCTGCGGTCATGATTGAACACCTTTACATTAAAAGCCATATCATATCATAAGATATAACTAACCACCCACCAGCGATAAATTATTCATCATACCGCTATGACTATCTAAATAATGGTGTTCAGGCTTGATTGGCATTAAGCCTTTTAGTGCTGTCATTAGCCCTTTTTTATCTTGTGTGGCAAGATAAGGGCGAATGTCATAATTTTGAGAATCAAATAAGCACAAATGCACTTTGCCAAGACTGCTGACTCTTAAGCGATTGCAACTATCACAAAAGTTTTTGGCATACGGCTCAATAATGCCAATACTGCCTATATAATCAGGGTGGATGTATTCAATGGCAGGTCCATCGTCTTGGGCTTTAGTTTTGGGTTGCCAGCCATGTGTAACAAGGTAGTCTTTGATAAACTGGGCGGTTTGATTTTGAGCAAAAAACAAATCGGCATTATCACTGGTTTGCATAAATTCAATAAAGCGATAAGTAACAGGACGCTCTTTGACAAAATCAAGGGCGGATAATAAATTATCATAAGCGGTATCGTGCATTAAAATACCGTTCATTTTCAATTTAATGTCGGTCGTTTGTAATAATTTATCCACGTCATTTAAGAGCGTAGGCAATATATCAAAGCCTGTGATTTTTTTGAATACGTCTTTATCAAAACTGTCAATGCTAAGATTTAATTGATTAAGCCCAGCGTTTTGCCAAGATGATAGGTGTTTGGCAAGTTTGTAGCCGTTTGATGAGATGGCGATTTTGGCAATGCCATGCTGTTTGGCAAGGGCGATGATGTCCGCCAAATCACGGCGAACGGATGGCTCTCCGCCTGTCAGACGTACTTTTTTTGTACCAAGACTGACAAAGCCGTTAAAAAGCGTGTCAATCTCGGCAAGTGTCAGCTCGTCATCAACTCGTTTGCCTTGATAGCCGTTCGGCAAGCAGTAATCACAGCGAAAGTTACAAAAGTCGGTAACCGATAGGCGTAGGTAGGTCAGCTGTCTGTTAAATCCGTCCACAAGTGGGGTGGGGGTAAGTTGGGTGTGTGAGCCTTGCCCGCCCATGTCAGCGAAGAGGGCTTTGGCGTGGAAGGTGGGGACGGACGTTTTCATGTTAATCGGCTGGGCGTTGCCTCGGCTATGGGTGTAATCTAAGTCTAACAAAACAAACAGCAATCGTCATCCATCTAATAGGGCGCGGCATACTACTTTAGAAGTATAAATTGACAATAATCAATCCGAATTTTTTCTTTATTCGCGTCCGTTGTGTTAGTGCTCACATTTAAGGTGGATATACTGTCCTGTTTTTGTATTTATTTATCATAGATTCGATTGGGCTTTACGTGGACTTTTTGAGCGATTTTCTTTATACTACACACCAACGAATTTCATCTGTTTTTTGATCTGCATTGGCGAAATTCACCCCATTCATCACATTCGGCTCATCATGCTAGACGTCACTGCCTATTCTATCAACACCTACAAAAAAGAACTAAAAACCCTCATCGCGCTCGCCCTGCCCATGCTGCTGGCTCAGGTTGCCCAAGTCGGCACGAGTTTCGTCGATACCGTCATGGCAGGTGGTGCAGGCAAGGGAGACTTAGCAGCGGTAGCGCTGGGCAGCAGCCTGTTCATTACTGTCTATGTGACCTTGATGGGCGTGATGAGCGCGCTTAACCCCATGATCGCTCAGCAGCACGGCGCCAAAGCCACTCATGAGATTGGTGAGATGGGACGTCAAGGTCTGTGGTATGGGCTACTGATGGGCATCATTGGGATGCTGGCGATGTGGGTAGCGATCGCGCCATTTAAGGCGTTTTTTGATTTAAGCCAAGAGACGCTTGCCATTACCGAGAGCTATATTTGGTTTATTGGGCTTGCCATGCCTGCCGCCATGGTGCATCGTGCGCTACATGCTTATGCATCTAGTCTTAATCGCCCTCGTGCAATCATGATCGTCAGCTGGATTTGCTTTGCGCTTAACATTCCTTTGAATTGGATTTTTGTGTATGGTAAATTTGGCATGCCTGCGCTTGGCGGTGCTGGCTGCGGCTTGGCGACTGCGGTCGTATTTTGGGTGAATGCCATCGTTTTGGCTATTTATATCGCCAAAGACGTGTATTTTAAGCCGTTTGGTCTAACAGATAAAATCACCGCGCCCAACCTAAAAACCTTCATCGAGATTACCCGCCTAGGCGCACCAATTGGTTTGTCTTTTTTTATTGAAGTTAGCTTATTTACCTGCATCATGTTCTTGGTGGCGCGTCTTAGTGGCGATACGGAGAACTATGTCGCTGCCCAGCAGATCGTGATTAGCCTGACCAGTCTTATCTTTATGCTGCCTCAGAGCATGGGCATCGCCTCGACCGTACGCACCGGCTACTATCTAGGGCAACAAAAACCAAAACGCGCACGCTACGTCTCAGGTGTCGCCATCTCATCTGCCATCGTTGTCTCATTCGTCACGGCGGCGTTTTTGATTGTTCTGCGTTATCCATTGGCGGACATGTATACCGACGATCTGACGGTGATTGGTATCGCTGCGACCGTGATTTTATTCGCTGCGGCATTCCAGCTGGTCGATGCCATTCAATGCGTGGCAAGCTATGCCCTGCGCGGCTACAAGGTCACAAACGTTCCGATGGTGATTCATCTCATCGCATTCTGGGGCTGTGGCCTGATTCCAGGGTATTTTTTGGCATTTCATTATGACATGGGCATCTATGGATTCTGGATGGCGCTTGTGATTTCTCTGGCGGTGGCGGCGGTTTTCTTGTTGTGGTATCTTGAACGCCACAGCCAAAAAATCGCACAAAATCTCTAAACAAGCTCAAAAATCAGCCGATACCTTACTCAAATCTTGCCCATCGGTTGATTTTATCAATTTTACTTTTTTAATGGGCAAAAATTTTGTACTTTATAGCTACTTTTGCCATTTTTAGGACAATTATGAAAACCTTAACCAAAATCAGCCTTACCTTAGCAAGCATCGGCGCATTCTCGAGCGTGCAGGCCAATGATCTGCCTTATCTGTCAAATGCACAGTTCCAGCAGTGCCTAGATAATCTAAAGCATTCATCTGCCTTTCGCAGCATCTCTAGCAGCACCTTTGAGATGTATCGACCTAGCGAACCTGACCCAAGCGTTATCCGCTCACTAAACTATCAACCCGAATTTAAAAAAGACCCGTGGGATTATCACGCATCACTTGTTGACAGTGAGCGTGTGGCAGATGGTCTGGCAGCTCGTGCTGAGCAGGCCGACGTGCTGCGACGCATCGAGTCGCGCTATGGTGTGAAGCCTGAACACGTGCTTGGCGTGTGGGGCGTTGAGAGTAATTTTGGTCAGACCTTAGGTGGCAAGAACCTATTTACCAGCCTAGCGACGTTGTCTTGCTTTGATCGTCGTCAGAGCTATTTTCGCGGTGAATTTGCCAGCGCACTCAAAATCGTCCAAAACGGCGACATCCGCCCATCTGACATGACAGGTTCATGGGCAGGTGCATTCGGACAGACGCAGTTCATGCCGAGCACCTTTTTGGAATTGGCGGTGGATTTTGACGGCGATGGACGTAAGGACTTGGTGAATTCTAAGGCAGACGCGCTTGCCAGTACCGCCAATTTCCTAACCAAACGTGGCTACCGTACAGGCGAGCCATGGGGCTATGAAGTCCGCCTAAACGGCTACACAGGTTCAAGCGGACGCACTGCCAAAAAATCCATCAGCCACTGGCAGAATCAAGGCATCACCCTACCAGATGGTCGCCCATTACCGAATAACATGGCATCGGCAGGACTGCTACTGCCTGCAGGTCGCCAAGGTCCTGCGTTCTTGGTTGGTAAGAACTTCGATACCTTCTATTCTTATAACGCATCAGAGAGCTATGCACTTGCCATCGCTCATCTATCGACGTTGATTGAGAATTCTGATACGAATACCAATTTTGTCACCCCTTGGCCAACTGACGATCCTGGCATCAGCCGCCGTGAAGCCAAAGAAATTCAGCAAGCACTGCTAAATGCAGGCTACGACATCGGTAAAGTCGATGGCATCATTGGCGATAATACACGCCGCGCCATCATGGATTATCAAAGACAAGCGGGTGTTAGTCCAGATGGTCGCGCAGGTCAAAAATTCCATCGCTTAATCACAAGCCGCGTCAGCACTAACCCTAACTCAGCTCAAGTCAATCCAGTCGCCCAGCCTGCTCAAGTAGTACGCCCTGTCGTACAACAAGCACCATCGGTCGCGCCTGCACAAGCTCAGCCGCGTCCAGCTCAGCCGACTTATGCGCCGGTACGCACCATTCAAGTACCAGCTCAGACGGTTGCACCTAAGACGTATCGCCGTGTGTTGAATGCTGATGGCACCATTTCATTAGTACCAAACTAATCTAAAAAACAGACAAAAGCCCAATCACTACGATTGGGCTTTTTATATCGAATTTAGAATTATGCACTCATTGCATCAGACGGTAAGCCATCACTCCTCTTCTTGGTCGTCGTCCCATTTAGCATAGGATTTCGATGGGTCAATGCCTTGTGATTTTAGGTAGGCCACTTGCTCTTCTAGCGTGCGGTTTTTTTCAGCTTCGTGCATGCTGTCTTGCAGCTCATCGAATTTCTTGATTTGTTCATTTAGCTTTGATTCTGACATGGTCATCTCCTTTTTGGTTGTTTTGGTCTGATACCATTAGACCAAATTTTGAACGCTTTGACAATGCCAATCCATGCATATTTACATTTTTCTACATTTGGCTTACAGCACATCATCAGCCAACGGCAAAAAATCATAACCTACGAATTTCACCTGATCATCAATCAGACCACCCACGGTTCTGGCCAGCTGCTCATCGAAATGACTGGCGTACAAAGTCAGCGGTAGATTCTTGGGTGAACTGGCACTAATCTGATAAGCACTCAGCAGCGATTTGACACGCTGGGCGATGGCAGCGCCCGAATCAATCAGATGCATGCTAAGGTTATTTTTGTCGATATAGGCTTGTAAAAACTCTCGAAAAAATGGATAGTGCGTACATCCTAGCACCACCACATCCACACCATTAGCTGACCACAGGCGCATCTGCTCGATGAGTAGGTCTGCCACATGGCTGTCGATGGGCATGCCGCCTTCCACCCATGGCACGAGCATCGGTTCGAAGTGTTTTTGTACCGTGATGCCATTGGGGGTCGCCACTTCATCGATAACGTCATTAAGCAGATGCCCCGACAATGTGGCGCGCGTCGCCAGTACAGCGATTTTGTTTGTTTGGGTCTTGGCGCATGCAGGCTTCACAGCAGGCACCAGACCTACGATGGGCACACTGCATCGCTTTCTGATGGTGGGCAGTGCGTTCGCTGATGCGCTGTTGCACGCGATGACGATGAGCTTACAGCCGCGTTTACATAGTCTTGCCACTGCTTGCAAGGTTAGCAATAGAATCTCATCGGCAGACTTATTGCCATACGGGACATTTGCTGTATCAGCATAATAGATGAACCTCTCATTAGGCAGTAGCGCCTTTAGATGTCGATAGACCGACAGCCCGCCAACCCCTGAATCAAACATGCCAATCGGCGCATTCTCTGGATCATTAACATAATCAGGATGCTGATTAATCATGGCTCACCTCAGTTACCACACGGTGTGTGCGTCCACCGCTTGTGAGCGTAAGCATCGTCCGACCACCCTCTTCGGACAGCTCGCCCATCTGTATGAGGTGATAGAGCACATTAGCGCCCACGCGTGCCGTCAACTGATGGCGTGTGTCAATGTACAAACGATCTTCTGCTTTGCCATCTTTGATAAATTCTTTAAAATACAATGGACTATCATTAAGAATAATCTTATCGCCGTTGGTCGTGCCAAATTCAATCCACGTCACGCCATCTTGCTCGATTTGATCTACGGTGTTGATCAGTAGCGGCGCGTCGAACACCTTAATCTGATACATGTCACTGGACGTCTTCAAAAAATAACACTTCACACCATCATCACCCACCTGACCCCACAGTACGCTGGCAAATAAATCAACCAATGACTGACGAGTCATCTTATCGCCTTCATGATACCATTCTGCATTATCCGCGATAAAAATATCAAAGTCGTGAATGCGCGTGGGTGACCATTTCTCAAGCGGGGGAATTTTGCGGTTATTTTGGGGTGATGAATGACTAAGAATGTCCTGCAAGACATTGTTTTTATTATTAATTTGTGTATTATTATCTGTCATTATATCACCTGAATCATTAGGCTAGATTTGGATTAATTGTATCTGAATTAACCCCAAAAAATCAATCATCCCAACAATCATTCGCCACAATTTTTTACAAATTATCATCGCATGCGCGCAAATCTCTGATTAATTGGATAAATTGACTTGCTTAAAAATCTGATGTTGGTAAAATAATGAAATTTCCCGTATTTTGTTATTTTTAATCAATAAAAGCCAGTTGGCAGCCCCTGCCCACAAGCGATTTAAGGAATGTATATGCACAATGAAATTCAGCGCGAATCCATGGAATTTGATGTCGTCGTCGTAGGTGGCGGTCCTGCAGGACTTGCCACTGCCATCCGTCTAAAACAGCTCGCCAATGAGCAAGGTTTGGATGAGTTCATGGTGTGCGTCATCGAGAAGGGTTCGGAATTTGGCGCACACACGCTTTCAGGCGCGATTCTTGAGACGCGCGCGCTTGATGAATTATTCCCCAACTGGCAAGAGATGGGCGCACCCATCACCGTTAAAGCCAAAGAAGACCGCGTGTACATGCTTGGTAAGAACAGCACAAAACGCCTACCAAATGGTATCGTCCCTAGCAGCATGCACAACGAAGGCAATTATATCGTCTCACTAGGCAACGTCGTACGCTGGCTAGCGCAGCAGGCCGAAGCGATGGAAATCATGCTATTCCCAAGCTTTACCGCAAGCGAAATTCTATATAACGAGGACGGCTCAGTACGCGGCATCTTAACAGGTGACATGGGTGTTAATGCGCGCGGCGAGGCCAAGCCATCTTTTGAGGCAGGCTATGAACTGCTTGCCAAATACACCGTCTTTGCCGAAGGCTGCCGTGGACATCTAGGCAAACGCCTGATCAGCCGCTTCCACCTTGATAAAGACAAAGATCCACAGCACTACGGCATCGGCCTAAAGGAACTTTGGGAAATCGATGCAGACAAGCACGAAGAAGGCGTGATTCTACACGGCTCTGGTTGGCCATTGAACGAAACTGGCACGACAGGCGGCTGGTTCTTATACTTCGCTGAAGACAATCAAGTAAGCTTCGGTCTGGTGGTGGATCTGTCTTATCACAACCCATACGTTTCGCCATTTGACGAATTACAACGTCTAAAACTTCACCCGCTGATTCGCCCAATCCTAGAAGGCGGTAAACGCCTATCTTATGGCGCACGCGCCCTAACCAAAGGCGGTCTAAACAGCCTGCCTAAGCTTAGCTTTGCTGGTGGCGTATTGGTGGGTGATGATGCAGGCTTCCTAAACCCTGCCAAAATCAAAGGCTCGCACACTGCGATGAAGTCAGGCATGCTGGCCGCCGAGAGTATCTTTAAGGCGCTACAGGCAGGTCGTCAGCATGATGAAGTGACCGAATATCAGACCGCCTTTGAGAATTCATGGCTATTTGAAGACGCGCACAGCGCACGCAACTTCTCGCCTGCCATGCACCGCATGGGTCAATGGATGGGTGGTGCGTTTATCTTTGTTGAGCAGAATCTGCTGGGCGGTAAGATTCCATTTACCGTACATGACAATGCTTATGATTATGCGCAGCTTGATAAGGCAGATCACGCCTACAAGCCTGACTACCCAAGACCGGATGACAAGCTGACCTTTGATAAGCTATCAAGCGTGTTCATCTCAAACACCAACCACGCCGAAGATCAGCCATGCCATCTGAAGCTGACCGATCCAACCGTGCCAATCACCAAGAACCTACCACTGTATGCCGAGCCTGCGCGCCTATACTGCCCTGCTGGCGTGTACGAAGTGGTGGCAGATGATAACGCACCACATGGCGCACGCTTTGTCATTAATAGCCAAAACTGCGTCCATTGCAAGACCTGCGACATCAAAGATCCATCGCAGAACATTACTTGGGTAACGCCAGAAGGTGGTGGCGGTCCTAACTACCCAAACATGTAATATTATCAAGCCCAAAAAGCCAAACGATCAAGCGTTTGGCTTTTTTATTGTCCGATTAAGCCATCATAATAATATGTTTTTTTATCATTAGGTTTTTATAAATAAAATTTATTTGTCACCAAAATAACTTTTTGTTATATTATGCAGACTCCTAACGCCAATATAAGGACATATCATGAGCGCACTTCTTCACACAGGCAATCTGCCTACCGACATCATCGCCTCACTTCGTAGTGATTTTGACAGCTTAACGCCCAGCCTATATAAGGACGGCAGTTATCGCCTGCGCCGCTATTCCAAATTCACCTACAACCAAGACAGCCAGGACATCGAGCTGATTCGTGGCAGCCAATTCGTCCAAAGTAGCGAATTAAATAAATTCCAAGGTGACGTGGTTCGCCAATATGACGACGTGAGTGATGAGCTACTACAGACCGAGGGTTTCTTAACCATCGTAGATACCTTCGCCAACCAAGGCGGACTGCCTAACGATGCCACCATTGAAATCCATCAGATGCGCATCGTCTCCAAAGACCCTGCCAAGCCCACCATCACCACGCCAGAAGGTCTGCACCAAGATGGCTTTGATCGCATTGGCATGTTCACCGTCAGCCGTCAAGATGTAGCAGGCGGCGATCTGTGCGCTTATCAGACGAATAATCCGGACAGCATGCTGGTCAGACTGCCGAGCGAGACGGGTGTATACTGCGTGATGGATGACAGCGAGCTTTGGCACTATGCCAGCGAGCTTAGCACCACAGGCGAATCGGGTTTTTGGGATCTGTTCGTATTGACAGCCAATCTACAGTAAGCTATTTTAAGCATATTTTTAACGCCAATTCATCGATTGGCGTTATTTTCCGTTATTAGATTTAGGAAAAATAATGTACAACGTTACCAAGATTCGTGAGCAGTTTTTGGCATTTTCTTGCAAGGATGAGCAGGGACAGACCCCGATTTTCTTTGATGGTCCTGGCGGCAGTCAGGTGCCCAAGGCAGTCATCCAAGCGATGGGTGATTATCTAGGCTGCTACAACAGCAACATGGGCGGCCATGCAGATGCCGGCAGACGTACCAGTGCCATTAATGCCACTGCACGTAAGATGGCAGGCGCTTGGCTTGGCTGTCCTGCCGAACAGGTGGTTTTTGGGTTAAACTCCACCAGCTTGATGTTTCAGTTCTCGCGAGTTCTATCACGCGATTGGCAAGCAGGTGACAACATCGTTCTAAGCTCGATTGACCATTTCTCAAACGTCTCATCATGGCAAACCGCCGGCATCGATAAAGGCGTAGAGATCCGCCGCATCCCCTTAACTGCCGATGGTAGCACGCTTGACTTACAGTCATTAGAGATGCTCATCGATGAGAACACCCGTCTGGTGGCGGTGTCATTGGCGTCGAATGTGCTAGGAACAAGAACTCACATCAGCCCGATCATCGAGCGCACCAAGGCTGTCGGCGCATTCATGGTTGTTGATGCGGTGCACGCTATCGTACACGAGAAAGTCAATGCCACTCAGATGGGCTGCGATCTACTCTTCGCCTCCAGCTATAAACTTGGCGGTGCTCACCTTGGCATGGCTTACGCCTCTAATCGCGCGCTGGATTTACCCGCTTATAAAGTGGAGCCTGCCACTGAGATTCGCCCTTTTGCCTTTGAACAAGGCACACAGTCATTCGAGGCAAAGGCAGGCATGATTGCATTGATTGAGTATTGGGCGAATCTAGGCGGTATAGATGGCACGCTAGATGAACGACTACAGCAAGCATACACCATCGTACAAGAATACGAGCAAGGGTTATCCAAGTTATTCTTAGAATACGCCAACCAGCGACCTTATTTTATCCTATACGGCAAAAACACCACCGAGGGGCGCACACCTACGTTCGCCTTTAACCTTGTCAAAGATGGCAAAGTCCTAGATCCTGCCAACATCGCTAAGTGGTTTGGCGAACGCAACGTTGCCTTACCATCGGGTAATTTTTATGCGCTGGATGTGGCGCGTCATTTAGATTTGGTTGAGACGGGATTCTTACGTGTAGGATTTTTGCACTACTCGACAGCAGATGAGATTCATCGACTGTTCGAGCTGCTTGACGAATATGTGCAGTCCATCTAAACATAAAACAAAACACGGCAATGCGCCGTGTTTTTTTATTTAAAAACTTTGTCGCCAAACATAAAAAAGGTCAGTCCAATCAGCATCACGCCAAGACCAATGTATTTATGCAAGCCTAACGAACGAACAGGCATCTCAATCAGCCCAAAGTAATCAATCACCATGCCTGCAATCAGCTGCCCTAAGATGATTAGAAAGGCCATGTTTACAAGCCCAATCTTCGGCGCCAAAAATGCCGTAATAAACACAAATACCGCACCGATCGCCCCACCAACCCAGCGCCACCAAGGCTGATCGGTGATGTTGTCTGAGACACTTTGCCAGTCGCCCTGCCACAGCATAACCAATCCCAAGCACAGCGTACCAATAGCAAAAGAGAAAAATGCCGCCGCTAATGGCTGACTGCCCAGACCAATGGCAAGGCGTGAATTAATCGCTGCCTGCACAGCGATGCCTATGCCAATCCCAAACGCCATCAAAAAATACCACATAACCGTCCCCACAACATACGCAATAAAAAACACACTTTATCATAAAGTGTGTTTTTTGGATATTGAACATCACAATAAATTAAGAATTCATCATCAGATATTCAAACGCTGCCAAGCCTGCTTTTGAACCTTCGCCCATGGCGATGTTGATTTGCTTAAATGGTACGGTTGTCACGTCACCACATGCGAACATGCCTGGCTTATTGGTGCGACATTTGGCATCAATCTCAATCTCGCCATGAGCTGTCACATCCACCAAGTCCTTAACCACATCAGAGTTTGGCACCAGACCAATCTGCACAAACACCGCTGACAATGGCAACGTCACGTTCTCGCCACTCGCTCGGTCTTGATAGATTAGGCTATCCACTTTACCACTATTAGCGGTGATTTCTTGAGTGGCGGCATTTTTGATGATAGTGATATTATCACGCGCTTCAGCTTTATCGATCAGTACTTGGTCAGCACGAAGCTTATCACCAAACTCTAGTACGGTCACATGCTCAACGATACCCGCCAAATCAAGCGCTGCTTCAACACCAGAGTTGCCGCCGCCGATAACCGCCACAGGCTTACCCTTGAAGAATGGGCCATCACAGTGTGGGCAGTACGCCACGCCATTGCCGATGTTCTCATCTTCGCCTTTAACACCAAGCTTACGCCATTTGGCGCCTGTTGCGATGATTAGTGTGCGTGACGTCCAGCTTGCACCCGTGTTTAGGGTAACTTGATAGCCACCCTTCACTTCTTCAATACTTGATACGCTCACGTGCTCTTTGACGGTGATGTTGTATTCTTTGATGTGCGTGGATAGGTTGCTAGCTAGCGTATTACCATTGGTTAATGGGATTGAGATTAGATTCTCAATGTCTTGAGTGTCTTTAACCTGACCGCCAATACGATCAGCCACTAGAGCCACGCGCAGACCCTTACGAGCGGTATAGATGGCAGCTGCCGAACCTGCAGGACCGCCACCGATGACGGTCACGTCTTGGGTTTCTAATTCTTCGGCCACGCCCTCAGACAGCAGATCAGGGTATTCAGCTTGTAGCTTATCGATGATACGCGCGGTGTCCACTTTACCGTTTAGGAATGGTTTGCCATTTAGGAATACCGCAGGCACGCCTTGAATGTTGTTAGCTTCTACAAGCTCTGGGAACACACCACCGTCAATCATCTCGTTTTCGATGCCATCGTTCAGTACGGCAAACTGATTCAATGCCTGTACGACATCTGGGCAGTTATGGCAAGACAGCGACACGAAAGTTTGGAATTTTAATGGTTTTTGGATTCGCTTAACAAGGTCTTGAATGCCTTCGTCTAGCTTCATGGTGTGACCACCAGCATGCAAAATCGCAAGCAGTAGTGACGTGAATTCATGACCACCAGGGATACCGCTAAACACAATACCGGTATCGCGATTATCGGTGGCAATTTTAAAGCTCATCGCAGATAGGTCGGTATCCACAACACTCTTATCAAAGCCGATCTTATCAGAGGTGCTGGCGATTTTTTCAAGAAAATCAATCAGCTCAGCACGTTTGGCGTGCTCACCTTGACCCAGAATCATCTGAATCGGACAAGTCATGTTGGCGCTGTACGTTTTAACAGCATCTAATAATGATTGGTCTAACATAATAATCACCTTAAACCTAAATAAAAAATAATCACCTTAAGACTAAATAAAATAAATAAATCGGAATGTATGATGTCATTATAAGCCGATGGCAGGATAATGCAAATTTGAGAATTTTAAACATTCATATTGCTAAAGCTCAACAACTTAAATCAGACAATATCACTGCCTTGTTATTATATTGCAATTGTGTGAATGACGCTTATTTTTATTGCTTGCTAAGACTCATCATTCTTGGTAAGATAACCTTAACCACAGAATAATTCTTATGTGGTGAATTTCGTCATTATGACACCAAACTCAAAGGAGAATTCTATGTTTCCAGAATACCGCGAACTAATCACCAAACTAAAAACTGATAACGACCTACATTTCGTTAAACTATTCAACGAGCACAATGAACTTGACGAAGAAATCACCAACCTAGAGAACGACCCAGTTGCTGCAGCCAGCCGCGCTGAAGAAATCGAAGGTCTAAAACGCAAAAAACTTGCCCTAAAAGACGAACTATATCAGTATCTACTGACCAAAGCATAATTGTAAGATTATTCGCTTTAAAAACACAAGTCTTTTGGGCTTGTGTTTTTTATATATTAGCAAACAAAAAACCACCCAAGATTGGATGGTTTTTTAAGATTAGCTTAGAGTTTAGATTTTACCAACTAGGTCTAGGCTTGGCTTCAAGGTCTCTTGACCTGCTTCCCATGCTGCTGGGCAAACTTCACCGTCGTTTTCACGAACGTATTGAGCTGCTTTTACTTTACGGATCATGTCTTTAGCAGAACGGCCGATGCCTAGGTCGTGGATCTCAGCTACTTTAATGAAGCCGTCTGGATCTACTAGGAAAGTACCACGTAGTGCCGCGTGCTCGTCTTCAATCATGATGTTAAAGCCACGAGTGATTTTACCAGTACCATCACCTAGCATTGGGTATTTTACTTTACCGATTGCAGGAGATGAATCGTGCCATGCTTTGTGTACGAAGTGACTGTCAGTAGATACTGCATATACTTCTACGCCAAGACCTTTTAGCTCTTCGTAGTGGTCAGCCATGTCTTCAAGTTCAGTTGGGCACACGAAAGTGAAGTCGTGTGGGTAGAACATGAAGATAGACCATTTGCCTTTGGTGTCTTCTGAAGAGATGGTTTTGAACTCACCGTTTACAAATGCTTCGGTGGTAAATTCAGGAATCTGCTGGTTGATGATTGCGGTCATAATTACACCTATATGTTAATGGATGAAAATTGTACAGCTGGACGATAAACCCTTGCCCAAAACTGCCATACCCGTCTATCATAACAAAAATACCGCCTTTATACATTTAAAACTTTTAATTATCCTGTTTTGTTTTATAAAACTTAGGTGTAAAATAGGGGTCATAATTTTATGTTTGAATTGGGGTAACTTTTATGATTACTTTACGTCAGTTGGAATTCGCTCTGGCGGTCGCCAAACACAAGCACTTTAAGCGTGCCGCCGAAGAATGCAATATCTCACAGTCTGCATTAAGCCTTGGCATCGCAGAGCTTGAGAAACAGCTTGACACACAGATCTTTGAGCGTAATAACAAACAAGTACTCATCACCCCAATCGGCGAAGAGATTCTAGACAGAGCGCAGCGCGTTTTTAGCGAGATCAGCGATTTGGTCACACGCGCGCACAATCATCAGACGCCACTTGCCTACCCGATGACGATCGGCATCATCCCAACTGTCGCGCCCTACCTACTGCCTAAGGTGCTACCTACCCTAAAGAAAAGCTATCCCAACTTTGAGCTGTCCATCACCGAAAAACAAACCGAGCGCCTCATCGATCAGGTACGCTACGGACACATTGATACCGCCATCATCGCCCTGCCATACCCTGTAGAAGGTCTGCATACCTTTGAATTTTGGGCGGAAGATTTTTTTGCGATTTTCCCAAAAGGGGGCGAACACTCCAGCTCCAAGCACATCACCAGTGGCGAGCTATCTAAGACTAACTTACTATTACTGGGTGAAGGTCACTGCTTGACCGATCAAGTACTGTCTGTATGCCAAATGAACAAAAGCGAGATCAAGTCAGGATTCTCTGACGCCAGCCTCAACACCATCATTCAGATGGCGCTGTCTGGCATGGGGACGACGCTCGTGCCTAAGATGGCACTTGATCAGCTATCGACCATCCACGACCTAACTTCTGTACCACTGTCAGAACCCGGTCCACATCGTCGACTGGCATTCATCACACGCCTTAACTACGCACGCGTTGATGATGTGCGCATTCTAAGCGAGATCTTCCATCAATCCATGACAGAAGACGCCAAAAAGCACGGATAACCGCCCTTACAAGCTTTCATCACGCGCTTTTAGAAGGTCATGCCATTTTTTATAATCTGGCATGGCTTTTTTGACTTCTGCCCAAAATAATGGGCTGTGATTGGCATGAATGAGATGGCAAAGCTCATGCACGAACACATATTCGGTGCATTCATAGGGATATGCCGCCAAATATACCGACAGCCACACTCTACCTTCACAAGTATTACATGTACCCCAGCGAGTTTTCATTTTCTTTAAGCGCACTTCACTGGCGACCCTACCAACGATGGGTTGCCATTTGGTAATCAAATCAGGCAACCGAGAAGATAACGCCTGCCGATAAATTCGTAAAATCTGACTTTCATCAGCGGGCAAATCCACACTCTCACCCCATAATCTTCGCTCATAAGCATGGTGAAAATGCGCTTTTTGTTGTAGTTTATGATGCGTCTGAAACGCCCAAGACAACCGCGCTCGAACCGCCTCTATGACAGCACGCTCAGATGCCCATCTTGGCGCGCTGACATGACATTCGCCCGCTTTCATGCGAAAGTTAATGTTTTTTACTGATTTTTTGGTGATGCTTAGAACGATTCCTTGCTCAGCAAAGTCTTGGTGTAGTCTTAATAACTGCTCTGATCGCATGAGCGTATTTACTCTTTGGGATAAATAAGTCATTATAGCAGTCTCATCATCCGCATAAAAATTAAATCAACACAAAAAAACAGGCTGGATAATCCAACCTGTTTTTGAATGATCAACGCCAAGAATTAACGAAGTTCTTGTGGTGCGTTGATGGTTAGCTCTACGCGGCGGTTTTGAGAACGACCTGACTCGTTCGCGTTGCTCGCGATAGGCTGAGTTTGACCATAGCCTACTGTTCTGATGCGGTGTGCTGGTACACCACGAGATACGAGGTAGTTAGATACTGCTGCCGCACGACGTTGTGAAAGTGCTTGGTTATAAGATGCAGTACCTGTGCTGTCAGTGTGACCTGCCACGACGATGGTGGTTTGATCATACTGGATCATTGTTTGTGCCAATTGGTTTAGGCTGTTGTAGAATGATGAGTTGATGGTTGCATCATCATGAGCGAACGTGATGTTGCCTGGCATTACTAAGTTGATGTTACCTTGTGAGTCTTGACGTACTTCAACGCCAGTACCTGCCATTTGTTGTTCGATTTGCTTAGCTTGGCGACCCATGTACGCACCAACGCCTGCGCCCAATATTGCGCCGATCGCTGCGTCACGACCAGTCTTCTCACCGCCAGTCGCTTTAGAGATGGCAACACCACCTAGTGCGCCTGCCAATGCGCCGATACCGGCTTTTTTGGTTTGATCGTTAACAACTGGACCGCCAGTAGTCGCACAGCCTGTGATAACCATGCTAGATGCCAATGCTGTTACAGCAAGTAGTTTCATTTTCATGTTAAACTCCTTAAGTCTTTTTATAAAATTTAAAATCTTTGAAGTTATCTCAAGCAGATTAGATGCCTAATTCGCTTGCTTTGATTGCATTATGAATGAAAAAACTTGCTTGTCTGTTGTAAGTGTGTATCTCATCAGTGTACTTTTGATTATCTGTCTTGAAAAATTCACCATAATTTTAGGAGATTTTTACCGAAATTCCCTAAAAACTACCCAACAAGTAGCCAAAATCGTAATATTTTTCACCAGAATTAATAATCTACCTTTCAAATTTTGTTCGTTTGGAAACAAATGCTGAGTAATATTGTGTCAAAATTTTTCAAAAATTAGATTTCAATGGATTTTTTCGGACAAATTTACCGTTTTTTTATCAAAATTTGATAAAATGCGTTTAAATTTTTGAATTTCGCAGAATTTTTCATATTTTGTTACACAATTTGTAACACCTGCGCAATTTAGAGCCTCTTTTATTGATTAAAAATAAGATTTTTAGGATCAGTCATGAGCGCAAATTCTCGTAAGACCCTGCCTTTTTTTCAAAAATTACACGAAACCAAGCCGAAACTTGCCCAAAAACTCTCCTTTGCAATCGGCACAGGCAGCATCGCAGCCAATAGCTTAGCATTGTCAGCGCCACTTTACACGGCCGGACTTGCTAAGATGTTCGGCAAATCAAAGCGCGCCGACAAGGCGGTCATCGGCATAGCAGATTATTGGATTCGCTCGAATAATTTCATGATTGATAAGGTATTGCCTGCCAAAGACTGGCGCATCAGCCTGCCTGAAAACCTAAACCCAAATGGCAAATATCTGCTCATCTGCAACCATCAATCATGGGTGGACACGAGCGTCATTCAGTACGCCAGCGAAGGTCGCCTGCCGATCACGCGTTTTTTTGCCAAGCATGAGCTGATATACATCCCTGTGGTGGGTCAGACGTTTTATTTTTTGGACTTTCCGATGATGAAACGCCATTCAAAAGAGCAAATCGCCAAAAACCCAGAGCTTGCCAGACGCGACTTAGACGAAGCACGACGCGCGTGCGGACTGCTCGCTGACAAGCCTTTTGTATTGCTCAACTATCTAGAAGGCACGCGCTTCACCAAAGCCAAACACGCCGCCCAAAAATCACCTTATAAGCACCTACTAAAACCAAAAGCAGGTGGTTTTGCACTTGCCATTAGCAGCCTTGGTGAGCAGATAGATGGCATCTTAGACATGACGCTCGTCTATCCTGATGGCGCGCCTGAATACAGCGATCTTTGGCAGGGCAAACTTACCCGTCTGGGTGTCGACATTCGCCCCATCAAGATGGAAGACGACCTATTTAACGCCCTAAAAAATGGCGAATACGACAGCAATGATGACGTAAAAGCCAAACTGTTCTCATGGCTGGATGAGATTTGGCAAGCCAAAGATGCTCGCATCGATGAGATGCTGGCTGAATTTGACTCAGCACCATAATAACAGCCCAATACTTTTAATTTGTAATAATTCTATGCGACAAACACCCGACCTAGACGACCTAAGCATCCCACAATCTCACGAAGTACCTAATGACGTCGTGCCTTTATTTGGCAGTGATTCAGACGATCATCAGCTAAGCAAACTTAAAATCGGCTACGACATCCTGATGCTCGGTCTGCTCGTGGTAGACTTGACACTAATCTTTATAGATAAAATTCTGATGAGTGCGCTCGTCGAGAAGCTCGCAGAATGGATGAACTTTGGCGCACCTTTGCAGGTGTACCAAGACCAGTATCATGAGTCGCTTGCGGCAGTTGGAGGTATGTTCACGCTACTGTGGGTGGTAGAGCTTACGGTGCGCTGGGTGCTTGCCATTGTGAACCACACTTATCATCGATGGTTTTTCTTTCCTTTTGTGCATTGGTATGAAGTGTTGGCGTGTTTCCCTGCCTTGCGTGCGCTCAGACTGCTCCGCGCTGGCATCATCATTAAGCGCCTGCACGAAGTGGGCATCAAGGTCATTCCACAGCGTTGGATCAATTCAGCCAGATTCTACTATGGCGTAATTCTAGAAGAACTGTCAGATCGAGTGATTCTAACCGCCACCGACAACATCCGCGAACAAATCAAACGCTCCAAGACTCACGACAAGCTCATCCAAGACACCATCGACAAAAACCGTGACGCCTTTGAAAATGCCACACTCGAGCTTCTACGCGCAGAACTTAGCCCAAAGCTAAGCTTAGCTTTTAACAATCAAGTTGGCGAACAGCTTTCATCTGACATCGGGTCTGCGGTTGAGCGCGCACTCATTGACACCCCAGAGCTCAAAAAATACCTAAAACTCATCCCGATCGCGGGCAATCTCATCGAGAATCAGATCACCACCATCGGCAAGAACATCGGGGAGAATGTCACCACTTCGGTGAATTCGCACCTGTTCGATGATAAGACGTTAGATACGCTCATGGTACAGATCGCCAAAGGCGTGGCAAGCATCGACACCAATCGCCCAGCACTCCAAAAACTCGTTGCTAATGTGGTCGAAGATGCGCTGAGTGCGTTTGAGCAACAAGTTAAAGCTCAGCAATGGAAACACAGCGCACAAATCAAAGCAGCGGTATCAGAACATCAATAGCCTAAGGCTAACTGCGATAGATATTGTTGGAGATTCAAGCAATTAAAGAAAAGCGGTATTCTTTCGACGCCAAAAAAATGCTACAATCTTAGCGTTTTATTTTATTTCATTGAGACGGTTTATTATCATGAGTAAAGCCATTCAGTTATTCGGCAAGATGCTGACCTTCAGCCGAATCAAAATCACCACAGATAATCTAGGCGACATTCAGGCTGAATTGACCGATGCATTGTCAGGTAATTCAGCAACCGCGAACATCCCCATCGTGATCGACAGCGATGTCAATCTAGACCTAGAAGCACTGCTGGACACCTTGTGGCAGCTTGGCGTGCAGCCGATTGGCGTGGTCGATGGCGCACTCAACACCCAAGCCAAACAACTTCGCCTTGCCATCCTGCCTCCTGATGGCAAGCGACTCGAACGCATCCAAGCCAAAGAAGATCGCCCTGTCAAGCCTGCGGTGATTAATAAGCCTGACAACAACTCTAACAACAATACTAACACAGTCGTCAGCACACCAGTACAAGCACCTGCCTACCAGCCTCAGCCAAGCAGCACCTATGCACAGATGGTGCGCTCAGGTCAGAGTATTCATCACTTCGGTGGCGACCTCACCATCATCGGCGGGGTGAATCAAGGCGCTGAAGCCATCACTGACAGCAACCTGCACATCTATGGTCGCGGGTTGGGTCGATTGGTGGCGGGTGCGACAGGCGATAAAGACGCTCGCATCTTCTGCCAGAAATTCAACCCAACATTGGTGTCTGTCGCAGGCACCTACTGCCTCTCAGAAGACATCCCAGACGAGATGATCAATGAGGCGGTACAAGTCAGTTATGACGAAAAAGAAGGCTTGGTATTTACCAAAATTGATACCTAATTGTCATTTTTATTTAAAAAGATAAAAACCTGTTTATTTTTTATCAATTTACTGATGAAATTACTTATAATTTTTCGCAAAATTATTCATAAATTGGTAAAATATGTTATGCTTATTAGATAATTTTTTGATAACTTTGCATTTGTTTTATTTATTAGCATAACTTAATAGATAAAATGATTATATTTAACTAAGGAGTGCCATTGTGGCAAAAATCATCGTAGTAACTTCAGGTAAAGGCGGTGTTGGCAAGACCACCACGAGCGCATCTTTTGGTGCAGGCCTGGCCAAGCGTGGCTATAAGACTGTCATCATCGACTTTGATGTGGGCTTGCGTAATCTTGACCTTATCATGGGCTGTGAGAACCGCATCGTATATGACTTTGTTGACGTTATTAGTGGCAATGCCAAACTGACCCAAGCATTGGTTAAAGACAAGCAATTAGAGAATCTGTACATTCTACCTGCTTCACAGACTCGTGACAAAGACGCACTGACTGACGAAGGCGTTGCTGCTGTTATGAAAGAGCTGTCAGAAGACTTAGCATTTGACTTCATCATCTGTGACAGTCCAGCAGGTATTGAGCGTGGCGCACAGCTTGCCATGTATCATGCGGACGAAGCCCTAATCGTCACCAATCCAGAAGTATCTAGCGTACGTGACTCTGACCGCATCATCGGCATCCTACAGTCTCGCACCAAGAGAGTCGAGGAAGGTGGTAGCGTACGTGAACACTTGGTGATCACTCGCTACAACCCAGAGCGCGCCGCTCAAGGCGAGATGATGGACATCGATACCATCGCGAACGAGATTCTACGCGTGCCTTTGATTGGTGTAATCCCAGAGAGTAACGCTGTGCTAGAAGCATCTAACCACGGTCAGCCTGTGATTCACTACCCTGAATCAGCGGCAGGTCAGTGCTATGATGACATCATTGCACGTTTCTTGGGTGAAGAGCGCCCACTGCGCCACCTAGACGTGAAGAAAAAAGGCTTCTTTGCAAAACTGTTCGGAGGCTAATATGAAAAAAGGATTCTGGGCATCCCTATTTGGGGGTAATGACACACCTAGCAGCGCAGACATCGCCAAAGACCGCCTAAAGGTCATCGTGGCAAGCTCTGATCGGCTAAACACTCGCCTAACAACTGATCGCATCGAGCAGATGAAGCGCGAGATCTTAGAAGTGGTCAATAAATACGTCAACGGTGTACAACTAGACAATGTTAACATCAACCATCACCACGAAGATGATATTGACATGCTTGAGATGAGCATTAGCCTACCTGATCGCAAATAATATCTCACAACAAAAAACACCCAAATTTGATTTGGGTGTTTTTTGTTGCCTAAAGGTACATCAGCGCATTCTGGCGATGAGATTATCCTTAACGAGAAATTGATGATACAACGCCGCACCGATATGCGCCACGATTAGCAGCCACATCGCCGTCCAGATAAATTCAGTATGCCAAAGGTTCATGAGTTTTGACATATCACGATCCACGCCAACGATCATCGGCAGCTCAAATAGCCCAAATACACTCACGCCGCGACCGCCATACATTGACATCAGTGCGCCTGTGATTGGCATGGCAAGCATCACCACATATAATGCCAGATGCACCAAATGCGCAACCAACGTCTGAAATGCAGGCGTTGGTACGGGCGCTGGCGCTTTGGTGACAAAGCGAGTAATGATGCGAAGAATCGTCCAAATCAAGAAGCTAGCTCCGATGGATTTATGCACGCCAATAAAATCATCGCCTTGGTTAATGGTGATGAATGCCGCCAAGATCAGCAACGCCCCCACCCAATGAAAGATACGCACGGCAAGTGCATATTTTTGGACAGGTTCCACAGAACTGGTGTTAAGCTTGTGATGTGCAGAACTCATAAAATCTCCCACGTTAAATTAAACCCTTATAGCCTAACGGATTATTCAAAAAAATCCATAAGTTTTTTGTTTATTATTTCGCCAGTCATCTCTCATTTTCAAAAAATCTCATTTTTTATAAAAAACATGCTAAGATAATCCAAAATTCCATGTCTTACCAATCATCATGCGTGCTATTTATTGTTTACCTTATTTCTTTGCATTACTCATCGGCTGCCAAGACATGGGCGGCGCGGATTTGGCAGAACATCTGGACAATAAAATCGACAACCGTGATGAATCCGCCGCCAAGAAGCGCGACCAACTCCTACAAGATGACATCACCGCCCACCCCGTACGCTTCGACGGTGAAGAGGTTATTCTCAATGGCGTACATCTATCCTCGGTCAAGATGTCGCGCTATCAGCCCAGTTTTGGTTTACAAGGCATCATCGCACCCATCCAAAGAACCAATCTCGTTCAGCCGATCGACATCACGGTGGTTGATGTTCTTGTCAAATCAGGTGACGCTATCAAAAAAGGCGACATACTCGCTCATCTTCAACCAGCGCCAATACATACGATCAATGAAGAGGCGGAACAAGAGCAAGACAGTAGCGCATCAAAAGATGAGCAAATCATCACACTGACCGCGCCTTTTAGCGGGGTGGTGGATAATTTACGCCTAAATACTGGCATGACCATCAAAGCCAACACACCTCTACTAACCCTCGTTGATGAATCAAAATATCAGTTCATCAGCCGTCTGCCCGCCTACCTAAAACCACATCTAAAAATCGGAAAAACCGTCGACATCAGCGTTGATGATGCGCTATTTAGCGGACAAATCGCTCACGTGACCGAAAGCCCAGAATCATTCAGCACGATTGATGTCAGCGTTGAAATCTCACCAAAAAAAGACAGCGCCAACAGACTCACCTCGGGACAATTCGCCAAAGGCATCGTGGAATACGGTCAGATTAGCGTTGGCGCACTCGTGCCTGAGTTCGCCATCGTTGATAACAACTTATCACCGCTTGATCTAACTAAGCTCCACGCCCCACCCTACAAGCCACAAGCGCCCATCGCCGCGAATATCTGGGTGATCAAGCAAGATGCCAGCCTTACGCTGTCGCGCGTGCACATCATCGAATACCTGCCAGAATCGCGCAGATTCTTGGCATCAGGCATCACCGAAGACAGCTTAATTGTCTTGGTCGAACTGCCGATGCAAGCCGATGGCAAGCGCGTGGTCGTCGATTAATACACGATAATGCGAATTGTTACTGACAATTTTCAAAAGCCACTTAGTTTTACGCGATTCTTGGAAGATTTACGCAAATTTTCATAAAAAGGTGTTATTTGCTACAAATTAACACTTGTCAAGCCAAGCAAACATTGGCAAGATATACACATTAGATTTTAATTTCATTTTTGAAATAGCTTACTCAACTAGGATAATCCATGAATAAACAAATTTTACTTATCGAAGACGATCCAGATTTGGCAGAATTAATCAGCGACTACCTGTCGATGAACTACTATGAGGTGCATCACGCCGCCACAGGTCAAGGCGGACTTGACCTACTAGATGCTAAAGAGCGCGACATCAGCTTAATCGTGCTAGACTTGATGCTGCCTGACATGGATGGCATGCAAGTCTGCCAAAAAGTTCGTGGCTCTAAGAACCTACACATCAATAAAGTTCCAATCGTCATGCTCACCGCCAAAGGTGATACCACTGACCGCGTGTTAGGCCTTGAGATGGGTGCTGATGATTATATCTCTAAGCCATTTGAGCCGCGTGAATTGCTTGCGCGTATTCGTGCGGTACTTCGCCGTCACGAGACGCCAAACCAAGCCGACCTACACTCTGGCAGTCTAACATTTGGTCGCCTAACCGTATTTCCTGACAGCCACGAAGTAACCATCGATGATAAGATCGTACGCCTGACCACGCACCAATTCCAGCTACTGCATTACTTTGCAACCCATGCTGGCAAAGTGCTAAATCGCGAACAACTTTGGCAAGCCATGCCAAACGATGACAGCTCAGAGAACATAGATCGTGCCATCGACGTGCACATCTCACGCCTGCGCGCACTCATCGAAGACAACCCGCGTCAGCCTAAACGCATCATCACCGTGCGCGGTGTGGGTTACCAGTTCGCGACCGACCAAGTATAGGTCTGTCTGATAAAAGACCATCGCCATGATGGTCTTTTTTATGTGATTTTTAAAGTTTATGAAGCAATTTCAATTCGCCCCAAACTCTGTTTTCGCTCGCTTATTTATTAGCGTTTTTTTGGCGATTGTGGCTTTTGCCATTGCCATGATTGTCCTGTCTCAGCTTGTGCATAACAACTCCGACAGCGTACGATCGCGCGCCATTGCCGAGCAGATCGTCACACAGATTGACCCTTTGGTAACCCAAGCTGAAGCCCTAACCAAAGAAAACGAACTGCTAAAAGCACGGTTCATCTTAGCCGTGGTCAAAAAAAGCTTTGACATCTTTGATGAAAGCCTAAATGCCAAAATCGGTCTATACAGCCCCACGGGAGAGCTCATCCTGCAGACCGAGAACAGCGATCTACCCCCAAAGCTTATCGGAGAACGCACATGGATTGACAATGTCGCCCCTGGGATATTCTCTCCTGCGCACCACCACATCACCATCAAGAACAGCGCAGGCTATCAGGTGTGGTATGAAAGCCGCATCCCACCAAAAGAACGTCCATTCTCTCGTCTGCTAAACCTATTTACAGGCACACTCCTATTGATCATCATGATGGCGGCGGTGCTGTGGTGGATTGCACGCAATATCACAAAGCGAATCAATCAGATGAGCCAAGAGATGGACAAGCTCGGTAATGGCGATTTTAGTGTGCGCGTGAATGAAGACGGCAATGATGAGATTGCAGCATTGGCACGCGGTTTCAATCAATCCGCCAAAAAAATCGAACAGCTCATCAACGCCAATAACCTTCTGCTTGCTCATGCATCGCACGAATTTCGCACGCCCATCACGCGCATTCGATTGCAGATTGAGATGATGGACATGCTCGCCCATAAGCTAAATGATAATGATAAGGCAAAGTTTGACAAACGCGCCGCAGCCATCAATCGAGATCTGACAGGGCTTAATGATCTGGTCGAGAGCATTCTGTTGGTGTCGCGCCTTGATGCGGGTCACGCCCTGCAAGCTGCCGAACAGGTTGATCTGTATGATCTGGTGCGCACAGAGTGTCAGTATTACCCCGAGGTGACTCTGACCGCCGAAGCCATGATCATCATAGCGCAGCCCAAGCTACTCACCCATCTGGTAAGAAATCTTCTAAATAACGCCATGATTCATGGTGTGCCGCCCATTGAAGTCTATCTGTACGAAGCGGCAGATTTATCAAGCGCGCAGAACATTCCGGATAATCTTACCCAGATTACTCCTGAGATTAATAGCGAAACAACCAAGCCAGCCAAGAAACCTTTGCTGCGTTTCTCTCGCCAAAAAGACGCGCCAGCAAAAGAAGCAGACTTTGCGGTGCTTGCCTTTATCGATCAGGGTGGTGGCATTCCAGAAGATAAGCGCAAAGACATCTTTAGCCCCTTTGTGCGCCTAAAGCAGGAGAAAAAAGGTTCAGGTCTTGGTCTATCCCTAGTGTCCCAAATTGTAGAAGCTCATGGCGGACACATTAGCACAGACACATGGCAAGGCAAGACTCGATTCTTAGTTGTGCTGCCCATCAAAGGCAAAGATGCCACAAAAGACGCTCAGAACACAACCAGGTCATAAATCATTTGCAAGCCCAAATAAAAAGCCATCACGATGATGGCTTTTTATTTCTTTGCTTTGTGTTATTTCTTGGCATCGAACATTAAGCGCGCCGCCTCAAAGATATAAGCTTCTTCTTCAGGCAATTTTGGGCGCTCATGCTCTTTCATTGCGCCGCGCTCTTCAGCCAAGGCATCGACGCTTGCTTGATAGGTTGCCCAATCAGTATAAGGCGTCTCACCCGTTGCCTGACGACGCGCATTCTCAGCTCTTAATGTCAAAGCTTCAATTTCTTTGGCTTTGGCTCGGCGCTTATCGATGTTCACAGCGACAGATTTTTTGTCATCATCAAGTGCACGGATGGCATTGAGCTCGCTTAGGTATCTAAACTGCACGTCTTGGTCTTGGCGCACCTTGGATTCTTTGGTTAGGCGCTCAATTAACGCTTGGCTGTATTTACCCTCAGGAGTATATTGAGTAGTTGCAATGGTATCCCACTCAAGTGGGTTCTTGTATTCGCGTTCGCCAAATTCAATGCCCTCATAGATATTCACCAGTGGAATGTCTGGCACGACGCCTTTATTCTGAGTACTGCCGCCATTGATGCGGTAGAATTTCCGCTGGGTAATCACTGCTGTACCAAGCGCCAGATCGTCGCGCTGCGCCTGAGCTGAGCCCTTACCTGTGGTGGTGCTACCCACCACCAGACCGCGTCCATAGTCTTGGATCGCCGCGGAGAAAATCTCTGACGCTGATGCTGAACCTAGGTTAATCAGCACAGACATATCGCCTGCATATAGCTGACGACCGCCGTCTTTATCGGCGTAGATCTGGACGTTACCGCGGTTATCTCGAATCTGCACCAGTGGGCCTTCTTTGATGAATAAGCCCACCATCTTGGCAACTTCATCCAGTGAACCGCCAGGGTTGTTGCGCAGATCAACCACGAGCCCATCGATGTTCTCTTGATTTAAGGCTTTTAGGGCTTTTTCGGTATCGATGCTGACCGAACGATAATTATCAGCACTTAGGCCACTGCGTCGCGCCTGAAAATTAAGATAAAAACTTGGAATCTCTAACACGCCAACGCGCTTAATGCCGCCCTCATACGGCATCTCAACGATACGATGATGCACCCCTGATTCATCTTGCTTGACGACATCACGCACGATGGTGACGTTACGCGCTGAGCTGTCAGGCGTATTCGGCTGCTTGACCTTAATGGTGACGGTTGTGCCTTTTGCGCCGCGGATGAGCGCCACTATCTCACGCGTGCTAAAGCCAATGGTATCCACCATCTCTTCACCATCTTGAGCCACGCCTAGGATGAGATCATTGGCACGGATCTGACCTGTTTTTTGGGCAGGGCCACCATCGACCAAGCTGATGATGCGCGTGTAATCAGGATTCTTACGATCGGGGCGAATGGATACACCAATGCCCTCTAACTGTAGATTCGACTGAATCTGCATCTCGTTCGCCTGCACTGGCGCGTAGTAGTTGCTGTGCGGATCGTATGCCATCATCGCCGCATTTAGCACACCTTCCATGATTTCATCATCTTTTAGGCGCGCCAACTGCTGCTGCTGACGATTGATACGATTTAATAAAATCTCGTTCGGCGTACGCTTCTCACCTTTAACCAAATCCTGACCACGAGACAGTTCAGGATTATCAATAAATGCCTTATCCTTGGCTTTATCATCTTCTTGGTTTAGGGTGATGTTAATCAGTGCGTAAGTGGTTTGATTTTGCCAATAGCGTAGCTGCTCTTCTTTGCTGGCGAAACGTGGCGCTTCTTCGCGATCTAGAATGATGGACTCATTCGTGCGAAGGTCAACATCTTTTGCCAGCATCTCTTTGGCGGTATCATAGTATTCATTGGCGCGCGTGCGATAACGCTCAAAAATCTCAATACCTGCTGTCAGATCGCCACGTTTTAGGCGCTCAGCATAGGTGTCGCCGTATTTTGCCATGAATTCATCCACGTCCGACTGTAGCAGTAGAGTGCGTGATGCATCTAAATTATCAAAGTAAGTTTCAAGGATTTTTTTGCCCATTTCGCGGTCTAGCGACTGATCTAGATAGTGCGCACGATCAAGCAACAACGACACCTGACGGGCGGTGACTTTTTGTTCGACACTCGGCTCAAAGCCTTGTTTGTCCGAAGCTGTCGCCACAGTGCTGACGCTCTGAGCAAGCAGCACACCCACCACAGCGGTCGCCACACCCGACAATAAAAATTGCTGTTTCATAATATATTCCAATGTTATTATCAATCGGTGAAATTAAGAAAAATTCGCATTATCTTACCATACTCAACCTTGCTTGTGTGATGGTTTTTGTGAGTAAATTTCTACCGATTGATACATTTGCCCAAATTCATCGTATAATAAGCAAATTTATTTCACTACATTAAGGTAAGTTATGGCAGCTGGCATCATCATGGCGGACGTGGATGGTCTGACCCTAACCGACGACGATAAGGACTTCTTAGCAAATGACGCATTGGGCGGCGTGATTTTATTTAAGCGTAACGTGGCAGACCCTACCCAGGTGCGCGCCTTAACTGACAGCATGAGAGCCATCAATCCCAATCTTATCATCAGCGCCGACCAAGAAGGCGGCCGAGTGGCGCGCTTTCGCGATGGTTTTACACCCCTGCCTGCGATGGGACGACTCGGAGAGATTTATGATGACAATCAAGAGCTTGCCTTATCGCTCGCCTATAATACAGGCTATCTAATGGCGTGCGAGGTACTCGCGGTGGGCGTGGATATCAGCTTTGCGCCTGTAATGGACATTGATGGTTGCAGTCTGGTTATTGGTGATCGCGCCTTTCATGCCGACCCAGAGGTTGTCACCGCCCTATCAGCGTGCTTTATCGATGGCATGAATGATGCAGGCATGAAAGCCACCGGCAAGCACTTCCCGGGTCACGGCTCCATCGCCCCTGACTCACACGTCTCGGACGCGGTGGATGAGCGCACCCTCGATGAAATATGGGCCTGCGACCTCATTACCTTCAAAAATAACTTATCAAAACTCGATGCACTCATGCCTGCGCATGTGATATTTAGCCAAATCGATGACAAGCCAGCTGGCTTCTCAAAAGTCTGGCTACAAGACATCCTAAGACAGCAATTAGGCTATGATGGCGTGCTATTCTCAGACGACCTATCAATGAAAGCTGCTCATGTCGCAGGCGATGTCACCGCTCGCGTCAAGTCCGCCATCGAAGCGGGCTGCGACATGGTGCTGGTCTGCAATAACCGTGATGATGCCATGCGCGCGGTAGAATTTGCCAAGACCATGCCTGAGGTGGTAAACCGATTCAGCAAAATGAAAAGCATCATCCCAACATGGCAAGGCGATCTCATCAGCACCTGCCAAGCCTTCGCGCATTACAACACCGCCAAAGACAACGTCATGAAGACGTTCTTTAGTGAGACGATCACCGCCAAAGATGGTAAAGACCCTACCAACTACAGCACGAATCCATAAAGGCTTATCATGCATCATATTTTTGGTCACACTTCTCCTGATACTGATGCGTTCGCCTCTGCGTTCGCGTTCGCTCATTGGTTAAATGCTCAAGACATCGCCGCCACACCCTATCGACTTGGCGTGCCAAACCTTGAGACGAAGTTCGTGCTGGATTATCTTTGGCAGCATTATTCTGATGAATTAGTTGGTTTAACACCTGAGATTTTGCCTTACTTAGATCCCAATCAGCCCTTAAGCACATTAAGCCCGGGCGACTTGATTGGCTTGACCGATCATAATGAACCTGCTCAATCAATTGCGAATTTGGCAGACTTTGATATCAGATACATCATTGATCATCATAAGCTAGGCATATCAACGCCTACACCCACCTACGTTCGCATCTACCCTGTGGGCTGCACCTGCACGATCCTGTATGAGATGTTCATCCAAAAGTCCATCACTATCACACCCTTGCTGGCGACGTTCATGCTGTCTGCGATTCTATCAGACACCCTAAACTTAAAAAGCCCCACCACCACCGATGATGATCGCATGGTGGTGGCAGAGCTACTTGCTATCGCCAACATGAGCGAATCGCAAAAGGATGATTTCGCCCAAGCCATGTTCTTAGCAAAAAGTGACGTCAGCCATCTATCTGCCCGCGACATCCTGCTGATGGATTACAAAGAATATCAATTCGGCACGAGCAAATGGGGCATCGCCGGGATAGAGACCATGAATCTGCCTCAAATCACCAGACGAATGGACGATCTCATCACGACCGCCCAAACTCTAAAACAAGAAAAACAACTTGACCATCTGATGATTGCCATCGTGGACATCGCACAGCGAACAGGCTATGCCATCGCTTACGATGATACTCAAAATACCATCTTATCCAAGGCATTTAACACCGCCGCCCAAGACGGTCTATTTAGCCTAACAGGCATCGTTAGCCGCAAAAAACAAATCGTCCCCGCTCTTGAGGTATATCACAACCAAACGGAAAACCCATGTTCGGCATCACAGACCTGACCGCCTATCTCATCGGCGTGATTATCATCATTACCTTGCCTGGCCCCAACAGCCTGTACTGCCTATCGGTGGCAGCATCTCGTGGCAAAAGATCAGGCGGACAGGCCATGGCAGGAATCTTGGTGGGTGATACAATACTGATACTTGCGACCGTGTTCGGAGCGGGAACACTACTAAAGCTCTACCCCCGCGTGTTTGATGTCATCAAGCTTATTGGCGGCTGTTATTTGGCATACCTTGGGATACGCCTAATCATCGGGGCTTATCACACATTTAAGAACAGGCATCTCATCGCCAATCAAAGCTTTAACCCACCAAAAGTAGCAAATCAAAACCACTTCTACCGCTCGTTGTCGCTCAGCCTGACCAACCCTAAGGCGATTTTGTTTTTCTTGTCGTTTTTTGTACAGTTTGTTAGTCCGACTTACGATAAGCCGTTTTTGACGTTTTTTGTATTAGCAGTGATTTTGCAACTTGTCAGCTTTTTGTATTTGCTACTTTTGGTATTTAGCGGCAAAAAGCTGGCGGACATATTCGGATCTCGTCCGTTCATTATGACGCTCGCCATGTTTGGCGTGGGGTGTTTATTTATTGGTTTTGGGATGAATTTGTGGTTGGCAAGGTTGTGAGTAAGCTTACTACTTAACGAGAAATAACCTACATTTAAAACAAAAACCCCAAACCTAAGTTTGGGGTTTTTGTTAGCTATTTAGGTAACTTATATCAGTCGCCTTGATAGCCTTTAAGTTTCAATCTTGCTTGATGCAGCAATGGCTCAGTGTAGCCAGACGGCTGTGTCGCGCCTTTGAAGATTAGGTCAGCAGCAGCATTAAAGGCGATGTTATTATCAAAGTCATCCGCCATCGGATGGTACGCAGGATCGCTTGCGTTTTGCTCATCCACAACTTTCGCCATGCGTTTTAACACTTCCATCACCTCATCAGACGTTACGACGCCGTGAGCCAACCAGTTGGCAACGTGCTGCGACGAGATACGCAAGGTCGCACGGTCTTCCATCAGGCCGACGTTATTGATGTCAGGCACTTTTGAGCAGCCCACACCCAAATCAACCCAGCGCACAACATAGCCCAAGATGCCTTGACAGTTATTCTCAAGCTCACGACGCTTCTCGTCTGCTGTCCAGTTCGTATCGGTGGCAAGTGGAATGGTCAGAAGATCATCAAGGCTTGGCGTGGCAAGTTTGGCAAGCTCTTCTTGACGATTCATAACATTACACCGATGGTAATGGATAGCATGGATTACCGCACCGCTAGGTGATGGTACCCAAGCACAGTTCGCGCCAGCTTGTGGGTGTTCGATCTTAGCGCGGTACATGTCAGCCAACTCGTCAGGTTTTGGCCACATGCCTTTACCGATTTGCGCTTTGCCGCGAAGCCCTGCTTTTAGACCGATAGACACGTTGCGCTCTTCGTAGGCACCGAACCAAGTTTGACCTTTTACGTCGCCCTTACGCACGAATGCGCCTGCATGCATGGCGGTGTGAATCTCATCGCCCGTTCTATCCATGAAGCCTGTGTTAATAAAGATGGTGCGTTCTTTGGCTTTTTCGATACAGTTTTTAAGGTTAGCAGACGTTCTACGCTCTTCGTCCATGATGCCCATTTTTAGACTGTTCTTAGGCAGGCCGATTGCTTGCTCGGCACGCTCGAACAGCTCTACTGCAAATGCCACTTCATCAGAGCCATGCATTTTTGGCTTCACGATATACATCGAACCTGTGCGAGAGTTGCGCAGCGTGTTCTCACCACGGATGTCCACGGCAGTCAGCATTGGCGTGACAAGCGCATCCATGATACCCTCAAAAATCTCTTCGCCATTCACCAAAATCGCAGGGTTCGTCATCAGGTGACCCACGTTACGAAGCAACATGACCGAACGACCGTGTAGCGTCTGAGTGTTGCCTGACAAATCGGTATAAGTACGATCAGCGTTTAGTGTACGAGTGATGGTTTTGCCATTTTTTTCTAGAGTTTCAGATAGATCACCCTTCATTAGACCTAGCCAGTTGCGATAGCCTTCCACTTTCTCTTCAGCATCGACAGCGGCAACTGAGTCTTCTAAGTCCTGAATCGTGGTAACGGCTGATTCTAGAACGACATCCTTAACACCTGCTTTGTCGTCTTTACCGATCGGGCTATTTGGATCGATTTGGATGATGACGTGTAGGCCGTTATTTTTTAGGATAATTTCGGTTGGCTTGTCAGTCGCACCATTAAAACCAGCAAGTTTATTGTCTTTTAATGTGGTCTCGGTATCGCCTAATGATACTGATAGCTGACCATCTTTGATGGTGTAAGCGGTCGCATCTGCGTGTGAGCCACTTTGTAGCGGGAATGTCTCATCTAGGAAATTCTTAGCGAATTCAACGACTTTGGCGCCGCGCACAGGGTTGTAGCCTTTGCCTTTTTCTGCGCCATTCTCTTCTGAAATCACGTCAAAGCCATACAGAGCATCATACAAGCTACCCCAACGAGCGTTAGCAGCGTTCAATGCATAACGTGCGTTACGCACAGGCACAACAAGCTGAGCGCCTGCGATGGTCGCAATCTCATCATCCACATTCTGCGTGGTGATCTCAAAGTCAGCAACTTCAGGCTCAAGATAACCAATCTCAGTCAAGAAATTCTTATAGGCACCAAGCTCATAGGCATTGTTCTTGTGCCAGTCATCGACCTTGGCTTGTAGCTCTTCACGGCGAGCAAGTAGTGCTTTGTTTTTTGGGGTTAGGTCAAGAACAACTTGTTCAAAGTTTTTCCAATAAGTGTCGCTGTCAAGCTTAGCAGCTGGCAAAGCCTCATTCTCAATAAAATCAAATAGAATCTTATCGATGGCAAGAGCGCCTTTGGTAATACGAGTAGTAGCCATAATTTTATCCTTAAAATCAAAATTTAAACAAAAACGGTATTCTACCTTGACAGCAGAACACCGTTTGGATTAGTCATTTAGACAGCGAATGATTAGCCGCCAAATTGGTTCATGGTGTTCTTGCTCGCATCGCCAGCTTTAAGAGCATTCTCACCAGAGAAGATCTCTTTGTGGTCGTCGCCGATGTCAGAACCAGCCATTGCTTGGTGTTTCACGCAAGCGATACCGCCGCGGATTTCTTTACGTTGTACGCCGGCTACGTATGCCAACATGCCTTCATCACCGAAGTAACCTTGTGCTAGCTCGTGAGTAGATAGAGCTGCAGTGTGGTAAGTTGGTAGTGTGATTAAGTGGTGGAATACACCTGCTTCACGAGCTGCGTCTGCTTGGAAAGTACGGATTTTTTCGTCAGCGTCACGAGCCAACTCTGAATCGTCGTACTGTGCGTCCATTAGCTTAGCACGGTCGTAGCCTGATACATCTTTACCTTCAGCAACCCAGCGATCGTACGCTTGTTGACGGAAGTTGATGGTCCAGTTGAATGATGGTGAGTTGTTGTACACCAATTTTGCATCTGGAACTTGTTTTTTGATGTCGTTTACAAAGCTTGCGATACCTGCTACGTCTGGCGTTGGAGTTTCGATCCAGATCATGTCAGCGCCGTTTTGTAGCGAAGTTACGCAGTCAAGTACAACGCGGTCGTGCTGAGTGCCTTCGCGGAACTGATATAGACCAGAGGCTAGGCGAGTTGGGCGGTGTAGCTTGCCGTCACGCTTGATTAGGATTTCGTCTTCTTTCGCGTCAGCGATGTCGATTTCAGTAGTTTCTAGGTAGCTGATGTACTTAGAAGCTAGGTCGCCTGGCTCACGAGATACTGGGATTTTTTGAGTTAGGTCAGCACCTTCTGAGTCAGTACGTGCTACGATAACACCTTCGTCAACGCCTAGTTCTAGGAACGCGTAACGTACTGCGTTGATCTTAGCTAGGAAGTCTTCGTGTGGCACAGTTACTTTACCAGCTTGGTGACCACACTGCTTAGCGTCAGATACTTGGTTTTCGATTTGGATTGCACATGCACCCGCTTCGATCATTTGCTTGGTTAGTAGGTAAGTCGCTTCTTCGTTACCAAAACCTGCGTCGATGTCAGCGATGATTGGCACAACGTGAGTTTCGAAGTTGTCGATTTGGCTTTCGATTTCTTTAACTTTTGCGCTGTCGCCAGCTTCTTCAGCTTTTTGAAGAGCGCGGAATAGATCGTTTAGCTCTTTTGCGTCAGCTTGACGTAGGAAAGTGTAGATCTCTTCGATTAGCTTAGGCACAGCGGTTTTTTCGTGCATAGATTGGTCAGGTAGTGGACCGAATTCTGAACGAAGTGCAGCAACCATCCAGCCTGATAGGTAGATGTAACGCTTGTTGGTAGTGCCGAAGTATTTTTTGTTAGCAATCATTTTTTGCTGAGCGATGAAACCGTGCCAGCAGCCTAGTGATTGAGTGTATTTGGTGTTGTCAGCATCGTACTCTGCCATGTCACGACGCATGATGGCAGCAGTGTATTTAGCAATGTCAAGACCTGTTTTGAAGCGGTTTTGAACAATCATACGAGCAGCGTCTTCTGGACGGATAGCATCCCAAGTGCCACCCAATTTTTCTTTAACACTGCGAACGTGTTCTAAAGCTGATTGATAAGTCATGATAGTCTCCTAGATTCCATGGTGGATTGTCATCAGTACAGCGCCCGCTGCACTAACCAAATCACTGCCTATACCGATGGGTAATTAGTTGCCTGCGATTCTTGAGATACAGAATACCCAAAAGTTTTGCGTTTATCCAATAGGCGACCATAATGTTCGGTATTTTAAAAATAAATGATGGACCAATTTTCATTACATCAAATGATGATTATTCAATCGTACTTTTGTGTAACTTCATGAAAATTCAAAATATTTATCAAAATTTCTCATGTGTCAGTTATGTGAAAATCCACAAAAACCATCAAAATATTCCCTAAAATTTTTAAGAAATTAACCCCAAATTAACCTAAATTTGTAACAATTTATCTTAAAAAATCGCCATTTCTGCCAAAAAATCCACTTTTATGCTAAAATTTTTGCATGTTTTTGATCTGTTTTATAAATGAATCCGCCAGATTATTTGATACCCTATTTGACCGCCGAAGGTTCATTGACCGCCCTGCTAGAAGCAAAGTCAGGGCAGCATTTGCGTGTGCAAGTCATCAAAGAAGGCTATCAAGCCATTGATTTATATCATAAAAAATTACTAAACTTACCTTCTCATCGCCCTGCCTTGGCTTGGGTGCGTGAAGTGCTGTTATTCGGCAGCAGCGAATCTGCATGGGTACGCGCCAAGAGCGTCTTTCCTATGGATAGCCTGGTTGGTGATGCCAAGCGCTTACGCCACCTAAAACGCACCCCCATCGGCTATGTGATGTTCAAAAAGAACCGCAAACTACCCTATGATCGGCATATTTTTTGTCATGATGGGCAGTATGGTCGGGCAACCGTCTATGACTGGCACGGTCGAAAGCTATTAATCGAAGAGCGTTTTTTGGATGCATTTCATCAATAAAAACACAAAGTCTATTTGCTGCTGATTGATATGCAAATTTATGATACCGATATCGCCAATATGGTATAAATTTTATCGCTAGATTGATGCTCAAAAGCGATAAACGGCTGTGTTATTTTTGGCAAATTATGATACACTAATGGGGATTCTTTATCCCCCACACTTTAAAAGGTATATCCATGTTTAAAGACATCTCGCTACACGCTTACGACCCAGAACTTGCCGCTGCCATCGATGCTGAAAGTCAGCGCCAAGAAGATCACATTGAGCTGATCGCATCAGAAAACTACTGCTCTCCTGCTGTCATGGAGGCTCAAGGTTCATCACTGACCAACAAATACGCCGAAGGCTACCCAGGTAAGCGCTACTACGGCGGATGTGAACACGTGGACGTGATTGAGCAGATCGCCATCGACCGCGCCAAAGAGCTGTTCGGTGCAGACTACGCAAATGTACAGCCTCACGCGGGCTCTAGCGCGAACGCTGCGGTATATCTTGCACTACTACAAGCAGGCGATACCGTTCTTGGCATGAGCCTGGCTCACGGTGGTCACCTAACTCACGGTGCCAGCGTATCATTCTCAGGCAAGACCTATAACGCGGTGCATTATGGCATCGATGATAATGGCTTGATCGATTATGATGAAGTGGCGCGTCTGGCTCGTGAGCATAAGCCAAAGATGATCATCGCAGGCTTCTCAGCTTATTCACAAGTCATGGATTGGCAAAAATTCCGCGACATCGCAGACGAAGTAGGTGCATACCTATTCGTTGACATGGCACACGTGGCAGGCCTGGTAGCCGCTGGTGTATATCCAAGCCCCGTTCAAATCGCTGACGTCGTCACTACCACAACCCATAAGACCCTACGCGGTCCGCGTTCAGGTCTAATCCTGGCCAAAGCCAACGAAGAGATCGAAAAGAAACTAAACTCAGCGGTATTCCCTGGCTCGCAAGGCGGTCCACTCATGCACGCCATCGCCGCAAAAGCTGTCTGCTTCAAAGAAGCGATGTCACCAGAGTTCAAAGAATACCAACAGCAAGTCGTCAAAAACGCACAAGCCATGGCGCAGACCATCATCGATCGTGGCTATGACGTGGTATCAGGCGGCACCCAAAACCACCTAATGCTGATCAGCCTAATCAAGCAAGGCATCACAGGCAAAGAAGCGGACAAATGGCTTGGCGATGCTCACATCACCGTGAACAAAAACTCTGTGCCAAACGACCCTAAATCACCATTCGTGACCTCAGGCATCCGTCTAGGCACGCCTGCTGTTACTTCGCGCGGCTTCAAAGAAGCTGAGTGCGTTGAGCTGGCAGGTTGGATCTGCGACATCCTAGATGCCAAAGGTGACGAGAAAGTATTGGCAGAAGTTCGCGAGAAAGTCGTAGAAGTATGCAAACGCCTACCTGTGTACCAAAAATCAAAAACCAAAGAGCTGTTCACCAAAATCGGCTCAATGATCGACGAGCAAGCCGATCATGAATTCGTACACACCGCCAAAGAAAAACTCGGCGACCTATGCGAAAAAGCCATGCAAAAAATCAACAAGGCTTAATCACTAAACTCAATCCAATAAAAAAGCCACGCCGAATTCAGTGTGGCTTTTTTATTGGGTCAAACTAACAATCCGAAAGATTGGGCATATTCAGATACAAAATCTGCACATCTTTTTGGGCGATAATGCGATACATTAGAAGCGAGCGATCTTTGATGAATTGCTCAGATGTAGATTTTAGATAAAATAAACAAGCTTCATTGCCAATCATTCCACCTAACACCACACAAGGACATACCATGAAAAAATATCTTCTCGCCACCACCCTAGCATTCGGCAGTATCGTTCACGCTGCACCCACTACCGTGCCGCAGGTAGATTTGAACAGCTATCTTGGCACATGGTACGAGATTGGGCGACTACCGATGTCATTTCAAAATAAATGCGCCTCTGACGTCAAAGCCACCTATACCCTAAAATCAAATGGTAAAATCACCATCAAAAACGAATGCAAAACTCAGTCAGGCAAAATGATGGATGCAACCGGCGAGGCTTATGCCATCGATCAGACCAACAGCAAATTAAAGGTATCATTTCTGCCTTCTATCCTAAAAAAACTCCCCTTTGGACAGGCTGACTACTGGGTGCTGGCATTGGGCGAAAAGCAAAATGGCAAATACCAATCAGCACTCGTCGGCACACCAAATAATAAATATCTATGGATCCTATCACGAGACAAGACCTTGGATTCCACTACCTATGATCGCTATCTTGGTATCGCCAAACAAAACGGCTACGACCTAACCAATTTCACCAAAACCACACAATAACGGTCCATTCACTGATAAAAATAAGCCCTTTATCGGGCTTATTTTGTGGTTATCGTATCAATACATCCATCACACCAAAAGGCCAATCTCAAAGCCTTCTTTGATGGCGCGCTTAGCATCTAGGCGTTCAGATTTTTTGGCACCGCCAATGGCGTGATACTGGGCGCGTGGCGCTTCGCCAACGTTCGGCATGAGCTCATTGACGGATTCTTGTCCGATGCAGACCACGACCGTATCCACACGTAGCAGCTGCGACTGGCCACCCACCGTGATCCATAGCCCTTCATCGCTAATACTCTCATAAGATGCGCCGCTAATCTGCCTCACGCCAGCCTGTCTGATGGCAGCCTTATGCACCCAGCCTGTTGTCTTATTCAGGCTATTGCCAAGCTTGCCTTCTCTACGCTGTAACAGATATACTTGGCGATGCGGCTTGGCGTGGATTGGCGTAACCAACGCGCCCTTCGTGGTGTAATTGGCATCACCATCCACACCCCAATGCCGAAAGAATGCATCAGCCGACTGCGCATCAGGGCGATAATCCCGCGAATTGACCTCGCTCGATACATCAGAGCCATGCACTAAGAATTCCGCCACATCAAAGCCAATACCACCCGCACCCAGCACCGCGACGCGCTCGCCTGCCTGCTTAGCCCCTGATAACAGCTCGCCATAGCTGATGACTTGCGGCAGTGTCACCCCATCAATGTTCAGCGCTCGCGGCACCACGCCTGTCGCCACGATGACGTCATCGAACGCTATCTCATCGAGCATCTGGCGCGTTACGAATATATTTAGGCGCACGTCCACCCGATGTAATGCCAGCTGCTCATGAAAATAACGAATCGCCTCAAAGAACTCTTCTTTGCCTGGGATTACCTTAGCATAATTAAACTGGCCGCCCAGCACTTCCTTTGCCTCGAACAGCACGACATGATGCCCACGACGTGCTGCCGTAAGCGCTGCGGTCATGCCTGCCACCCCACCACCGACGACCGCGACACGCTTGGGTTTTTTGGCGGGTTTGATGTCGTATTCGGTCTCATGGCATGCTAAAGGATTCACCAGGCAGCTTGCTCGCTTATTCTCAAAGGTGTGATCAAGACAGGCTTGATTACAGCCGATGCAAGTATTAATCAGATGCGCCTTGCCCTGCTTAGCTTTCTCCACCCAATCACTGTCCGCCAAGAATGGTCGCGCCATCTGCACCATGTCCGCTTGTCCAGTCGCCAAAATCTCTTCGGCGGTCTCAGGCATGTTAATTCGATTGGCAGCGATGACAGGGATATTCACTGCATCCTTAATCATCTTGGTGAATCTGACAAAGCTTGCACGTGGCACAGAGGTAATTATGGTCGGCACGCGCGCCTCATGCCAGCCGATGCCTGTATTAATCAAGGTCACGCCTGCCTGCTCAAGCCATCTGGCGACAGCGACCACCTCATCCATCACCGCGCCATCTTCGACGAATTCCGCCATCGACAGCCGAAAGCTGATGATGAAATCATCGCCCACCGCCTGACGTATCGCCTTGACGATATCGATGGCGAATCTCGCGCGATTCTCTAGGCTGCCGCCATATTCGTCAGTTCGGTGGTTCGTTCGACTTGATAAGAATTGATTGATCAGATACCCTTCTGAGCCCATCACCTCTACGCCATCGTAGCCGGCTTTTTTTGCCAGTGCTGCCGTATGAGCGAAGTCTTCTATCGTCGCCTGAATGTTCTTAAGGCTCATCTGTCGCGGCTTGAATGGTGAGATGGGTGATTTGATCGCGCTGGGCGCCACCACAAAAGGATGATAACCATAACGCCCCGAATGCAGAATCTGTAGCAGAATCTTCGCGCCATGCTTATGTGCTGCGCGCGTAACCCGAGCATGATTGACAATATCAGCGCTGCGGTTTAGTGTACCGCCCAGAGGTGTTAGCCAGCCTTCGCGGTTGGGCGAGATACCACCTGTGACCATGAGTCCCACCCCACCCCGAGCGCGCGCCTCAAAGTACGCCGCCAGTTTACCGTAATGATAAAATCTGTCCTCAAGGCCGGTATGCATTGACCCCATGACCACGCGGTTCTTTAAGCGTGTAAATCCAAGATCCAGCGGTTTAAAAAGATGCGGATAAGGCGTGTCATACTCTGGTGTCTGCGGTGTTTTTTTGAATTTATCACTGACGGTTTTGGAGGTCTTCGTCAAGCGCTCTTTAAAAAACGTCTTCATCCTAATTCCTTATAAGCTTGCGATGGCTTGCTGTTTTTTAATTTTATCATAAGCCTTGATATAGGATTTAACATTTTTGACATCTTGACTGCATGGTCATTGATGCGCCAAAACCTTATATTTGACCAATTAAATTTGCCAAAACTACAAAAACCGAGTAAGCTAGTCACACCATTATTCAATAATATTTTAAGGATTCACTCATGCACGACGTCGCTCCTGAATTTCGCATCACACTATCAGGTCAAATCACCCCTGCTGATGTGGCAGAACTTGCCAAACAAGGCGTAAAAACCATCGTTAATAATCGCCCAGATGGCGAAGAGCCAGGGCAACCAACCTCAGATGAGATCAAAACTGCCTGCACTGAACACAGCATCATCTATAAGCAAATCGCCTTCTCATCGGGCATGCTTGACATGAATCACGTTCAAGAATTCGCTGATTTTTATAATCAAACAGAGCGCCCATTGCACATTTTTTGCCGCACTGGCAACCGCTCGAGCGTGATTTTACAAGCTGCACGCGAACAAGATCTGCTTGATGAAGAATAAAAACCGTGCGAATTTGATTGATTTTTAGTAAAATAGGTGTCATTAATTAAGCACCTATTTTTTTATATAATCACAATGAAGGCATACCATGAGCAAGAATATTCCCATCCTAAACGCTGAAGACATCGAAAAAATGAAAATCGCAGGTCGCCTGGCGGCTGAAGTTCTAGAGATGCTCGATGAGCATGTTAAGGTTGGGGTTAGCACGGGCGAATTGGACGATCTGGCGCATAAATACATCACCGAAGTCCAAGATGCCACGCCCGCCAGCCTAAACTATCACGGCTTTCCAAAATCCATCTGCACCTCGATTAACCATGTCGTGTGCCACGGCATTCCCGACCATGAACGCCTACTAAAAGACGGAGACATCATCAACATTGACGTAACCGTCATCAAAGACGGCTATTATGGCGACACCTCTCGCATGTGGGTCGTTGGTGAAGGTTCTGTAATGGCAAATCGCATCTGTGACGTCGCCCAAAAAGCCCTATACGCTGGCATGAAAGTCGTCAAAGGCGGTGCTTATCTTGGTGACATCGGTGCCGCCATCCAAGAAGTGGTCGAGCCTGAGCGCTTTAGCATCGTGCGCGAATTCTGTGGGCACGGACTGGGCAAAGAATTCCACTGCGAACCACAGGTACTACACTACGGCAAAAAAGGCACCGGCGTTCAACTAAAAACAGGCATGGCAATCACCATCGAACCCATGATCAATCAAGGCGTCTGGCAAACCAAAATCATGAAAGACGGCTGGACTGCCATCACCAAGGATCGTAAGCTCTCCGCCCAATGGGAGCACACGCTCATCGTTACTGATGATGGCTGCATCGTCACCACTCAGCGAGAAGGTGAAGATTTAAGTTTTTTAAACAACTAACCACGATACACAAAAGGACAGATAATGACTGTCCTTTTTTTATTAAATTTATTAAATTATTGTTTTTAAATGGTTCTGCATATAATGCAAGAACTTATCTTTGATTTTTACTGATTTGCTTTTGGCTAAGGTGTTCGGTAGGCTTCGGTGTTTTTGAGAAGATTGGCACTACAAATCCCACCTCTACCTCGTATGGCTTTATCCCTACATCCCTTTTGTTCCATGCAAAGAGAGGATATTACATAGTCATTTTCATAGTGAACGAAGTAATGGTCAGTGTTACGAACATCAGGAAAGCCACACGCTTTCATATCCTCTTTAGTTTGCTCATCATTGGTGTGATGCCTGTGGTAAACTTCATAAGCTTCGGGCGGTGCATGTAAACATCCCGTCATTAATAAAACATTTGCTAGTATTATCAACTTTTTCACGGTTTACTCCTGTGAGCGTTTTTTGTGTCAGGGTTGCTTATTTTTTCTAGTTTGTAGACAGGTGTCCATTTCATTGGCTACTTGCTTTCAAGTAAGTCTGCTTTAGCACACTGATCGGTTCCCACCCCATAACAATTATGAGCACTGGTTTCTTTACCAAGCACAGAATTGACAGCTTCCTTGATACCGCCTAGGGCTTTATCTGGCTTGGTTGCACCGCCTGTTGGTGCGTTAAGACCGATGATTCTATGTGCAGGATCTGCGGTATGTCCTTGGACGTGGATGCTTATTGCTGATTTTTCAGCTTCTGTGCAGGTAGGCTTATTGAACTTCAAATGGGTGTTAATGAATCTACCATTCTATTGGTATATAGTTAAAGTGCCATGAACAGCAAGCAAGTTATTAGATACAGATGGGAATCGCCACATTACGGGCGTATTTATGGCAAAATCACACATGATTGTCGGATTTGATGGAGATTAAGAGCCATGAGACTCTGAGACCTGGAGGGATTTTAATGATTTTCGATTAAAAAATATCGGTCGTTCTTAATAAAACATTTGACCAATAAAATAACCCCTTGATGATTCAAAGGGTTATTAAGCTGGCGGAGACGGAGGGATTCGAACCCTCGATACGCTATTAACGTATACACACTTTCCAGGCGTGCGCTTTCGACCACTCAGCCACGTCTCCAATTTTTCTATTATAACAAAACTTTCGGATTTTGTCCTAAATTTTATTCAAAATTATTTCGCAAAAAATACCTTTTTGACACGCATAGCTATCACGATTACCGCAATCACTAGCACAACGATGACCACAATTTTACTGATAGGCTCGATGAATGTAGCCACTGCTTCATAATTGGCGCCCAGCGCATAGCCAGCATACGCCAGTAGCGTCGTCCAGATTGCAGAACCTAAGGCAGTAAGCGTCAAAAATGGCAATATTGGCATGCGTGCCATGCCAGCAGGGATGGAGATGAGTGAGCGAATGGCGGGGATCATACGCCCAAAGAAAATCACAGATTTGCCATATTTATCAAACCATCGCTGTGCGCTGGTAACGTCTTCAGGCTTTATCAAAAAATATTTGCCGTATTTCTCAGCAAAGTGATATAGACGTCTCTCATCCAAGATCGTGCCCAGATAATACAAAGGCAGCGCACCCAGCACCGACCCCAACGTGCCTGCGATGATGACAGCGATGAGATGCATTTGTTCCATGGCAGCAGCAAAACCGGCAGCAGGCATGATGAGCTCGCTGGGAATGGGTGGAAATACATTCTCCAAGAACATCATTAACGTCACACCAAACAGACCCAGCTTGTCCATCATGACGAGCACCCACTGACTGATCGTGTCCATAATACACCCCATGAATAAAAAAAACCAATCACCTAAGTGATTGGCTTTCTTGAAATTTTTATAATAAAATTGGTGGAGATGGCGACCACCGATTATTTTACACAAATCATTGATTTTTATAGATATTTTTAAAAATCATCTGTTTTTGTGTGGACTTTGTGTGGTTGCCATCAATCACTAAACTATATGACTGCTATTATAGCAAGTAAAACAGGGATTGACAAATATTTCAAGCTTCGTTCGTGCTGACTTTACCGTTACTCGCAAAAACAGGCAACGCAAATCGGTGCGTCGCAGGCATAGACTGTGTACCACACCAACGATAACCCAGCACACGGCTTGGGGCAAATGGCTTGATATTGACAGCATCCGCTTGATTGCCACCCAGTACCATCAAATTACCTGCCTTATCACGACCCACGACAAAGCCCACATGACCACTTGCCGATTTTGGATTGCCACGCCAGAAAACAACAATACAGCCATAAGCAGGATTGTTAAGCTTGGTGCCTACTTTTAGCCAGTTTCTGGCCATGGCAAAGCCATTAGGAATGTGCTTGGCAAGGTCTGACTTAGCAAGTACACCAGCGACAAAGCCACCGCACCAAGGGGTTTCGTCGTTCTTGAACACGGATGGTGTCGGTAGATTCTTCGCGTCGAATGCGGTTTTCCACAAGTCTAAGACAATGGGGTTGTGCTTGACCCCCTTGATTTCTTGTTGTCCGATGTACTGGCGGGCGATTTGCACCCATTTTAATTCATTTTCCATTTTTGGTACTCCAATAAAAAAGCCCCATCAGGGGCTAAATAGATGATTGATTTTTTTGCCGATGGCATCGATGGCGTTACCGCCCAAGTGACCGCTGATGGCGACCGCCACCGCTGTCAATAGCGGCTCGGTCTCTAGGTATTCGCATAGGTAGAATGTGACGACGCCAGCGAATGCTGACACCGCCATCTCTCCGATGAGCTTGATGAATACCACGGACAGCCGCTCAGGCTTTCTTTGGCGGTTGAGCCTGCGAATGAACGCCACCAAGCCACCTGCCATCGCCAGCAGTCCCACCCATAGGTAGGTGATGGCGGTGTAGGTGGTTGGGTCTTTCTCGGGCATCACTATTCCTCCGTTTCGCCCACTGTGATGTTGAGCGTGATGGGCTTATCCAGATGACGACTGGTAATGGTGGCGACTAACGCCTCATCAGTGGTGATGGTTACACTGCTGAGGTCTGCTGTTACTCGATCATCGCTGGAGATGAATTCGACATAAGGCGGATATCGACCCCCAAAATCGATCAACTCATCAACTGCAAGCGTCTTGGGCTCGCCCTGTGTTACGATGACATCGAAGACCTCTTTTTTGACTCTAAAAGGTTCTTTGGCAAAAAAAGGCACATAATAATCGCCAATCTTTAAGTATCGCTTTGACTGGTTCTGCCAGGCGGCTACATTGGTCTGATCTACCAACAATGCCTCCTCATCCCAATCAAGCTCTACCACTTCAGCTTGCTTTTGTTCAAGCTGCTTGGTGAGGGTGTCTATCTTGGCGTCTTGGGCTTGGCTGACCTCGGTTACCGCTTGCGTACTTGCCTTGTCCGCGACCTGTCTGATGACTTCTTGTTGTACTTGCTCCAAGGTCAAGTCATCCAGCTCAGCTTCTGCGATAAGCGCCTTGACCTGCGTTTCATCAAGCTTGGTGTCAAGGCGTTCGGCGTGGTCGGTGAGCGTGTTTTGATGTGCGGCGAGTGTCTTTTGCACAGCCACAAGTTCGGCTCGGTCGGCTTTGTTCTCAACCTTTTGGGTTAGCTCGTCGTGTTTGGCTTTGCCAACTTTGACGATGTTGACCTCTTGGATATTGACGGTGATGGTGTCGGTAGGTTGTGTTTTCACATTAACTCCTTAAATGATGGTGATGTCGTGTTGTAGCTCCACCATGCCGTACATGATGGTTTTGATTTTGCCGTCTTTAATGATCTGCAGGTCATAATCGGCAAGCTTAAAGTTCAGCCCCTGTGTGGCATCAGAGGCGAAATTAAGATACATTTTGCCTTCGTCGACGACGATGCTGCCGTCTGTCGTGGATAGGCGGATGACCGTCTTGTGCTTGTGCTTGACATGTAAGTCAGCTCGATCAATCACTGATAAATCGTACGCTTGCTCGCCCATGACAGCCACCACCTCAAAGCAGGTGCCATCGCCACGAATAAGTTTGATATTTTGTTTCATTTTTTCTCCTGATAATAAAAAAGCCCCATGGTTGAGATGGGGCGGTGGTGGTTATGGGGTGTGTTATGTCATGATGGTCTCCTGTGTCCAAGTGTTATCAATCCACCGCCACTGCTTAGAGCTGTCAGGCGGTGCGTTTGGTTATTTGAAAATCGCTTTAAATGTGTCTTTGATCTCAGTGACAATCTCGCTTGGCGTCTTATTGGTCGTTGACAGTTTAATCGCTTGATAGATTGCGCCGACTAATGTCATGCCGAACACACTACACAGCATCATAATAAAGCCGTGGCTTGCGTGCGACCAATGACCCCAGCCCATATACTCAATGAGCCATGCGCCTGCCAAGAAGCCAAAATACGCACTAAACGCGATTTTGATAAGCACGCCCAAGCTTAGCTTAAGCTTGCCGTCAGTGTCGATGTCACCCGTCAATGTGAGCGCAAAGACTGCGCCGATGATTACGCCGATGATTTTTACGACCAGCGGCAAGTTGGATAGATTTTCAGGCATTATTGCCTCCAAATAAAAAACCGCCTTGATTGGCGGTGTGAATCAGTTATCAGTTATAGGGGAGGGGTAGATTGTCAATATCAGAAAAATAAATACTCACCACATCGTGGTTAAATATCAGATTTCTTGTTGTCAACTCCTGTTTCATGGCTTTCACAGTACCGTTTTGATTAATCCTATCAAATGGTGGTACAGTCTTAATATGATTGCCATCAATACAGCCTACACACGCAAGAACAACAGATTCTGTGAAATGGGGGTAGGTCTCACCTGCCGAAAATTTCAATGAATAGTGCCCGTCATGGTCACCAATCGCACTTGTCAGCTCGGTGGTATCATAAGGATAGTACCCGACTGATAGCTTTGGGCTTAATATACCAGCACAGCGTTTGGTAATACGTGCTGGCAACAACCCAGACAACGGTACACCATAATTCTTTCTTTTGTCAATCATTGCTTGGTCGCTGCCCGTCTGATTGTTATAATAATCCACGCCAAGGTCGTAATAATGCTCAATATGGCGATTCAACAGTTTAGCTTCATCACTCGATAGTAATTTAATATTATTGGGGATACTTTGTCGTGTGGTTTTACTCTGTAGAGACATTGGCATACTCCGACTACTAAAAGTCACATTGCCTTGTCTATCATACAGATTCATGCCTACAGCTGTTTCTTTAATCACATTAACATCAAAAATGTAAATGTGAAATTTGGCAAGCTCAGCATCTGATAACCTGCCATTTGAATAAAACATCAGCCGTGCTATGCCATCAAAATAGCCTGTATTGAGATAAACAACAGGATTACAATCTTTGGCAAGCCCATCATAATACACCCCTGCAATGGGACTAATGGCATTGGGCAGGTCAATATAGTACATACAGTATTCAGGTGTGTAAATGTTAGCCTTCCCTTCACGTAATCTAGAGTTAATGATTAGTCGCTTGGCTCTATACCAGTATTTTCTCTTATTTTTTTCAAAAGGCGTGTCAAGTAATCTGGTTAATCTGCCAGATTTAACAAAGCTAAATACCGCCTCATTACTGTCTAATAGCTTATGTCCTTGATTGTTATAAGTTCTAAAACTCATACATACCCCCAGTAGATTTTAATAGGTGGTTTTTGTTTATTGGCATTATCTGTATGTGTTGTATCATACTCAAATCCTGTATTTGTGTGTTTGATGTCTACACTCCAAAGATTGTAATTGTTGGTGTAACGATAGTTTTCATCAACATCCTTAGCATCAGGTGGAACTAATAAAGTATCATTACGAGATAAATACACAGGCACGGCAATGCGTGTCGTGCCTTGTGGGATGGTGTAATTGATGCTCGCTTTTTCAGCGGTGGTGATGATGCCACTGCCAATGAACTTAGGGTAACGACCTGTGATGTTGCTAATCTCACGCCCCTGTCTGTCCCATACTCTAAGACCTGCTATCATGTAAATATCCCCAACTCTACCGCTTTTTTGCCTTGTGCTTTGTTATACCAAACAATCAAGCCTTTTGAGTTAAGCTCAAGACTTGAACCGTCACCAAAGGTACTGTTCAATTCAAATCTACCATCTTTGAAAAGTCGCCAACCGCTCCGCCCTGCCACATAGTTATCAGACTGTATGCTATCGCTAATCTTCGCCATTGTGATGCTGGCGTTGGCGATAAAAGCACTGTTGATGTAAGTACCAGCAGGAATACGCACGCCATTGACTACCGTAGGTCGGGTGTAGGTGGCGAACGGCTTTTTGTTATCTCTTGGGCTTCCGATATAAAAACTATCAGCGTTAATGCCGAACTGGCTATTCACACGACCGTTTGCCAGCTCACTCATGAGACCATAACCGCTGATGACGCCGTTATTGTCTACCGTTACCGCCTTAATCGCACGCACGCCATTGACTGACCGCTCCACATTTCGGATGCTTGCGGTCTGACCGTTTAGGGTGGTCTGCAAGGTGGAGGTGCGGCTTGCCTCACTGGTCAGCCTGCCATTCATGCTCTCGACATTGCTTTTGACCTCATCGAGTGCATGAGCAGTAGCGTACTTGCCGTTTGGCTGATTCATCCGAGCAGATAGCTGACTGATACGCTCAGACAAGGCTTGCTCTTTGGTTGCGATGGATTGTTTTACCTCATCAATCAATGCCGTGGTGTCGGTATGCTTGGCGAGTACGGCTTGGACAGATTGCCTTGAGCGTCGTGGCTGGCGGTAGAGTATCAGCTCATTGTTAGAGCCGTAAATCCTCCAAGCGAATTCACCCACCCATTCATCGCCCACCTTGCGTAAGTCTCCGATTTTTGCTGAGCCTGATGCGCCTGAGTTATAGACAGCAACAGATGTGAGGTTTTGGGCATTTTTTAAGGTGATTTTTACCTTTTGCCCTGCGGACAATTGCTCTTTGATGGGGTAGCTGATACCCCAATCGGTTGATACTTTCGTCTGATCGCCACCAACAAGCAGGTTGTCGCTTAGACTGGCGAACTTGGCGTCGATCGTCTCACGCATCTGATTGATGGCTTGATCTTTGTTGCTGATGGACTGCTCCAACCGTCCAATCTTAGCACTAGTCTGCCTATCAGCAGACTTGTACGCTGTGTCAATCTGAGAGATACGCTCTGACAAGGCACTGTCAGCTTTTGTGAGTGTGCGTTCAAGTGTGCTAAGATTTGCCGCTGCTGTTCTACCAGCTTGTTTGTAAGCACTATCCAACCGACCAATTCGTTCTGATAACGCTTGCTCTTTATCAGACAACGATTGCTCAACTCGTCCAATCTTAGCACTAGTCTGTCTGTCTGCGGATTTGTATTCTGCATCTAACTGGTTAATGCGTCTTGATAACGCTTGCTCATTGCTGACAATGCTGTCTTGCACAGTCTGCATTCTTGCGCTCAAGGCATCTTGATTGCGTTGCTGACTGACCGCCATTTCGCCAAATCGTCTTGTTAGGTTGCTTGTGCTGGTGGCAACATCTCTGACTTGGGTAGTGGTATTACCCAATGTCTGCTTGATGTTGACAATCTCTTGACTTTTGGCATTCTTGTCGCTCATCAAGTCATCAATACTGCGATTAAGCTGGGGTAATCGTGCGTTGACTTGTTGCACCGCTTGTTCAATCGTTGGTATTTTACTGTTAAATCTTGATGCGAATTGGTTGATTCGTCCGTCAAATCCTGCAAACTTATCATCAAAGTCTGCAATCTTAGCGATTGGCTCTCGAAGCGCACGGTCTAAGTGCGACTCTGTGATATGCCCGCTGATTAAGTCCAGCACTTTGGCGGCGTCCGCACTTGTCGTGCCGCCCATCCAGTCTGTCCAGTCGCTCGCATTGCCCAACTTATCCACAATGCGCGCACGATAATACTGGGTCAGATTGCCTTGTAGCCCTGTGATTTCATGCTTGTTGGTGGGATAAGCAAACGTGCCAAGGGTTGTGATGTTTGTGCGGCCGTCAGGGCTGACCTGTATTTCTGTGTAGTTGGTATCTGCCGAACCTGCATTAAAATTCCAAGCCAGATCCATACCAAATAGCTTACCTGTGGCGGTTAGGCGTGCCAATCGTGGCGGTTTGCCAACTTTGCCCTGTATCTGTGTCAAATTAGAATGAGTGGCAAGGCTTGCCTGTCCAAAGGCAGAAATAGCCGTTACTCGTGCTTCGTATTGCCCTGCATAGACACCAGAGATTTCAATGGAGTTTGTGCCTGTCGGTGGTAGAGCTTGCCAGTTGCCGTTGTCTTTTCGCCATTCCACTTGATATTTGACTGCACCTGCTACTTGCTCCCAGCCGATGACAAGGGTGGTCATGCTCACGCCTTGATTGACCGTGTGATAGCTTGACAGATTGACCGATTTGGTGGGGGCTTGCACGGTCGGACTCACAACGCTAATCGGACGCTCGGGGGTGTACGCACCGTGGTCGATGGCATCGTATTTGGCTCCGTTATACTGCACGGCAGTGATGGTAAAAGTGTGGTTATCGTCAGCCGTTACCGACAGCACACGAAATTTCATCGTGGCAAGGTCTTGACTATCCAGCACCCAGACATTTTCCACACTGATGTTGCCAAAGGCTTTTGTTACCGTGATTTTGTCGCCACTGACCGAGCGGATTTGCCGTCTTTGGCTGACCCCATCATCGCCATTGATGACAAGGGTATCGCCAGCTTTGGCAGTAATGGCGCGGTCTAGGGTAATCACAGTTTTGGTTTTGTTAATTGCAAGCACACGACCGCCCGTGGCACGCCCTGCAAACAGCTCATCACTAATTTCAATCACTTTGGCAGGGGCAGGGATAAGCCCATCAAGCCCAACTTTGAAAGTTACCATGCGAGTTTCGAGCTGTTCGGATTTTAATGCCCAAAGTCCTGCACGCTGGGCTTGCCCACGAGAAGTACAGCCCCACGCAGAAATGTCCGCCACACGCACGCCAAACTTGGCAATCGCTGCTTCATCTCTGACATATTCATATTCGGTCTTAAAATGATTGGCGGGATTATCCCACGCTACCTTTGCCACGGTGCGGCGGTCACGAGAGCGTGTGCCTGTGTATTCAAACATGCCATCAATGACATTGGCACGACTGAATGAATAAATGCTGTCTTGGGGAATGTCTGCATCTAGTACAATGCTGCTGCCGTCCCAGTAGGAAATTGCCCGAAATACGCCTGCAAGTCTAGATAGCAGCTCAAACGCGCCGTCCGCTGACTGAATATAGACATTGACCGTAAAGCGTGGCTCTTGTCCGCCCATGCCATCGTCCACCATTTCATCACAGTATTGGGCGAGACGATACAGTGACCATTTATCAATCATGCTGCCTGTTAGGCGACCACCCAGTCCGTAGCGTTCGGCGGTGCATAGGTCGTAATAGACCCACGCAGGGTTATTACAGTAGGCAAGCTTAAATTCGCCATTCCATAAGCCATCATAAGTGCGTGAAATGGGGTCGTAGTTCGTTGGTACTTTGATGATGAGACCACGACAACGAGCCGACATCTTGGCGATGCTACCAAAGCTTGACGCATCATAACGCAGCCCTAAAAGAGCGGTGTTAGGATAACGAAGTTTTAAATCAATGACTTCTGTGATGGCTGACACATACATCTTATCAGAGACAAAATCACTGGTGCTGTTCGGTGTGATACGGCGAACACGCAGCTGCCAGCCTGCCCCAGCTTTTGGCAAATCAATACGGTGGCTACGCTCGTAAGCGTTCGATGTTTTGGCATTGATGGATGTATTTAGGGCTTCGACCCAGCCACCGTTGTCGGTTTTGACATCGATGGCATAATCAATCTTTACGCCTGACACATCGCCATTTTCACGGTTTTGCTGACGCAAAGCCCCCCATTTTAGACGCACCCGCAGAGCATCCAGATCAAGATTATTAAAGGCTTTGATGTAAGGCGTGCCGTGTTTTAGCTCGACATTAACCGCCGTTTCACTGGCGACATCAGGAAAGCCATCAATGTACTCTTGGTCGTTCGTGCCTGTGCGAAAATCCACTTTGACATTGGGAAAGTTAAACTCGCCGTTGTCATTTTGCAGGGGCGTGTCTTCCAAATAGACGGATTTATAGCCATTGGCCAAACCTGCAATCTCGCCTTCGCCCAAGCCATACATGATACTGACAAAAGCTTTGGACTGAGCAGAGTCGGGGGCAATAACAGGCTGTCTTTGTTTGCCTTGACCTTTTTTAGAGCCGTAGATTTGCATTGTTTTATCCTATAAATTTAAAAATACAATCACAACATATCTTCTGGTAGCTGGCTTGCCGACAGGATGAATCCGCCGATTTCTCGCTCGCCATACAAAATCGGAATGGGATTGCCTTGTGCGACCGTCGTAACCGCACTGCCAAAGCCTTTGTTGGCTTTATTACCGTCTTGGTTATTGTCCTGCGTATCTACCTTTGGCATGAGCATCTGAGAAATACCGCCTGCCATTAAGCCAATACCCGCTCCAATCAATCCTGCACCGACCGCACCAGCACCCCCAAAGGTCATGCCAGTAACCACGACACCTGCCACGACCATGACCGCTCCAAGGACGGTTTCAAGCAAACCTGCTTTTTTTGAGCCTTCTACCACTGGCACAACACGGATAATCTTGGCGGTGTGGGTCATCTCAAGCTCGCTCTCGCCCACATTGTGCCTATCATGAAACACGGCAAAGCGTAGCCTCTGCCTATGAGCGTTCATCATAAATGCTTCAAAGCCAGCCAACTGCACGCACAAAGCACGCATGGCTTCTTTTGTACTGTCCACTGCTAAGTTAAAAGATTTGCCGAATTTTTTGGCTAAAATGCCGTGTAAGTAGATGGTTTTCATGGCTGATTTTTCCCAATAAAAAACCGCCCACGATGAATCATGAGCGGTTAAAAAATCTGTTATTTTGCACAACAAAAAAGCCAAATAACCCATACATTTTTTAACATTTTTGCAAAAAAAGTGTATAAATTACTTGACTTTTAATGTAGTATTTACTATAATATAACACATCAAGCAAGGGTTGCTTGATTGGTAAGATGGTAGCCATCGTTACCATCATAACAAGGAGTAAAACGATGAAAACGACCCTTGAAATCCTCGTAATCATCGCTCTGCTGTTGCTAAGCTATCCAGTTTACTAACAGTAAAAGCCTAAAGCGAGTACCAGTCGCCAAGGCAGGTTAGGTGGAAACGCCTAGCCACTCCTTACCTATTATCATAAGATAATTTAAAACAAAGGTCAAGCATCATGCCTAAAACTGTCAAAACTCCAAAAACCAAAGCTCAAATTCAAGCTGACTCTGATGCCAAACGTGGCGTAAAGGTGGCAAGCTATAAGTTTCCCACCGAATTTATTGACGAGCTGACCGCTTTATCTGAAAAAACAGGACTTTCACGCTCTGCCATTATCATGCAAGCTGTCAAATCGTGGGGGCAGACTTTATGAGCGAATGATGACGTACCACCAGCACCATTCTATCCGCCCACCCCTTGCCATAAATCTCACGCACCGACTGCCGTCCGTAGGGGTGGTGCAGGATTAGAGTGTTGCCCACACAAGGCGGTGTGACTTCGCTTTTGAGTGCGTCATTGTTGCCGAGCCAAATCACCGCATGATTAACATGGTGCGTGCGTCCGACACGGCAAAGCAGGACATCGCCGTATTGCAAGTTGTCTTTGTCTACTTCTACAAAGCCTGCTTTTTCAAAGTTCTGCTCATACAGTGGGGTGTGATTGGGATCTTCCCACCAAGCGTCCGCACGCTCAAAGTCTGGTAAATCAATGCCAAACTCACGGCGATAAAAATCACGCACAATGGCATAACAGTCCTGCATCCCGTGGATATAAGCACGCCCTAATAAGGGCGGTCTATACCCACATGGCTCATATACGCCAAATGACGGCTCATCGCCGTATTCTTGCTTGGACACCGCGACAATGACCCACGGCACGCCATGCAGCTCAATCTGTAATTTATCTAAATCAGACGGCAACACACCGCTGTCAGGATGGCTATGCACAATCGCCTGTATCTCGCCCAAACTTTCAGCACGGGCAAAATCTTTGGGGCAAAGAGTAAATTGCTCATTGTCATGGGCGGTGTTGGTGCAGGCAATGTATTTGTTATTCACAATCACGCCACAGCACTCAGCAGGATAGCAGTCAAGGGCGTGGGTGGTGATTTGGCTTTTAAGGGGTTTGGTGAGTCGCATAATTTATCCAAAAAAACCGCCTAAACAAATAGACGGTTTTTGTGCTTAGTAAATTAAATGTTATTCAAATTGCTTGGCATTTTCGGCGAATTCTACCGACTGACTGTCTGCCAAATAATGGGCAATATCAAGCAAAGTATCATTACCGCTAGATTTGGCTTGACTAATCAAAGTGGCAATCCAATCCAAGTAGCCAGAAGCTAGCGTGTAGGCATCGTATAAATCCATCTTGTCAACTTGTCTCATTTTACACCTCCAAACTCAACAAAGGGTAGGTATGGTTGTGCTTTTTGTAGAAGTTCAGACAATCTGCCTTTTAAGGTGGGCTTAGTTTGTTTGCCGTGAATTGCCAAATACCGCCCTGCCTCTGACAAATTACCGTCAATACTTTTAAGCAAAATGGTGGTTTCGGTAATTTGTGCAGTTAAGGAATTGGCTTTTTTCTCACAGTCAATAAAATAACGGCGGACTTTGCGACCCTGTTCGTTATTTTCAATCATTGCCAATTCTTTTGCCATATCTAGGGTTAAATGATAATCTTTTTTGATTACATTTTTACGCTTCCCAGTTTTGGAAACAATGATAAGAAAATCCTGACCTTCAACAAATTGATATTGTTTAATGCGGTCTTTAACCCAGTTGTTGAAATCACGCCCAACTTGTAGAAAATTGTGCAAATCACGGGCATTTACTGCTAATTGGGAAGTTTCATCAATCTGTGCGTGAAACACATTAACAAAGGAATTATCAATCTTTTGGGATTGAGTAAGGGGAAGTTGATTAGACATTGGCTAATACTCCTGTTAGTTGAGATTTAACCCTATTTGAAGTAGGGTGGACAAGATGTTCAAAACACGCTAACAGTCGTGCAACCGTCCTCACGGATAGGTTCATCTTGCCCATAACAGAAAGCATAGGCAACAAAAAATCGCTAGGCGTAGCGATGACGCTGTTAGTTATTGGGTGTTTTGAAGCACCTTTGCGATTATTATGCAATAAACAAAAATTATTGTCAAGAATTTTTTCTAAATTTAACGCTCGCCAATTTTGGCGAGCGTTAAACTTTACACCCAAAAATTTATGCAATTCACGGGCATTGCACAGCATTTCTGTATTTTGGTTGATTTGACCGTGAAACACAGCGACAAATTGCCCTTGATTTTCAAGGGGTTTTTGTGGTAAATTACTCATAGGATATTTTCCTTATCAGTGGTTAGTATTCTAGCCCCTTGTTTGATTTGACGGTCTGCAAGGGGCTTTTTATTGAGTACCGTATTAGTACGGTGCTAATGATAGCACTGTACTATTGATTAAGTCAAGTATTTTTGTTAAAATATTTGTAAATTTTTTCAAAAGGTGCTTGCATGGCTCGTTCAGACCCCCAGTTTAACTTACGCATTCCCCAAGATTTAAAAGACCAAATAGAAAAGTCCGCCAAAGATGACGGACGCTCTGTTAATGCACAGGCGGTTCATTTGTTGCAAGTTGGCTTAGAAAACCGCCAGCAAAAACCCCCAACCCAATACATAGATATTACAGACGCATTAACGGACATTATGAAAGAAATCCAATCATTAAAAAAACCGCTTGATTAGCGGTTTTTTCACCCCACCAAACTACTGGCAGGACAGCCACCAAAGGGCAAGGGCTTATTTTTTCCAAATCGGCACACGCACGATTTCATACGCCCGCCGCATTTATCCATGATGGGGTTGTCAGTAGGGTTGTCGTGTTCATCAAACATGGCCACACCTGTATAACCGCATTCTTCGCCACGATACTTACCCACGACCGCCCAGTGGCAATAATTGGTAATCTCTCTGACGGGGATTTTTAAGCCCTCAAGGTCAATGGGGTTGGATAATTCAAAGGTAACTTGCTTTGCGTTTTCTGATGTTTTTTGCTCCACAAACCAAATCTGCTCTTTGCATTCATCGGAAGCGGTAGGGTTGCCACCGTCAAAATTAACCGCATCTAGGTATTTGGCAAGGGTGGTAATAACCCTAAGCTGGGCGGTGGCAAAGTCGCTAAACTGCAAGCAATACGCCGACACCGCACCTTGTACCCCTGCGATGTTATTGGCGAGGGTCAGCGTGGGGGTGCTTGCCCTGCCGTCTGACCGCATTTCAAGCCCTGTGACATTTAGGGCTTGGGGGTTGTACTCTTTGCCACGGAAGGTAATTACACCATCGTTTTTGTCGTGATTGTGTCCGTGAAAGCGTAAAATACCCGCTCCAAGACGGCTTGCATCCAGCTCAAAGAGCGTTACCACGCCATCGACGGATAATTTTTGAAAGTCGCTGTTTAATGGCATAAGCCCTCCAAATAAAAAACGGAAAAGTAAATTTTTCCGTCTTTGCTTGTGTTATGCTTCTTCGCCTGCCAGTTCGTCGGTTGGCTCGCCATCATCTGTATCTTCATCGCCAAGGTCATCTTCTATCTCATCAGTTCGTGGCGATGTGGCAAGCTCAATTTTGTAAGTCTCGTCTTCATAAGCAATGACAAGCTTATCAATGGTCATCTTGTGCGTAGACTGGGCGTAGCTGATGGTAGAGCTAAGCCAACTCAAAAGGTTCGCCTCGACCAAACTGGTTCTTTTGCCTTTGGATTTATTTGTTTTAATCTCATAACCGTCTTCGGCTGAATAGTCTAGACTGATTGATTGGATAGCATCCGCATGGTCATGTGACATATAGTGTCTTTGATGGACAAATTGACTCAATAGGTCAAGTTCAAGATGGGTTAAGGTTTTCATGATTGCTCCTAAAAATAAAGCCCCTTTGTGGGGCGTGTGGTTAAAAGACTTGTTCAAATTTCAAAGATATCTGCCAAAAGTTGCCTTTGCGTTGGCTGACTTCATAGTCTTGGCAGACATACTTGTTGGTTTGCCCATGTGGGTCTGTCCACAAAAACGGCACTACGCCCTTATGATCATCAAGAAATGCGATAATGGGCTTGATGACGGTCGCCCAGTCGCCAGTTTTGCCACCACTCCAATCGGTGCGTTTGTTATTAATACCAAAACTCACACGCTGGGCATAGCCATCGCCAAACTGCGTCTTACTGACCGCATGGCGAGTGTTGGCAGACGCTCCCATGTTCATTTTCCAAGTGAAGGTTTTCAAATTATCTGCCATAGAGTAGTCCCCCTTGACGGCGTTCTTTTTGTAGTTCGGACTGGACGGCTAATTTAATCGCATTGCCCAGACTTTTGCCCATCTCGTGCGAGCTTTGCACATCGCCACCATCGCTATTGACCGTTACAGAGATATTGACCACTTGACCACCATTGCCCATGCTGTTTAATTTGTCATCTAAGGCTTTGGCGGTGTGCCGTGGCAGTACTCGCTCGCCTTTTTCTAAGTTCCAAGTGCCGCTTTTGGGGACGGACATGATGCCGTCGTGGGCTTGACCGACTGGCATGACCACCGACTTGATGGCACTGATGATTTTCGCCCCATGCGACACCGCCATTGCCATGTCAGGTAAGCCTGCAGGGAAGCCCTTGGCTAAGCCTTGTGAGATGGCTTGTTGCATGGCAATGCCTGCTTGGGCAATGGCAAAGCCCTGCTGCATGGCGAACATCGCACGGTAGACTTTCGACTGCTTGCCCAGTCCGTCTTTGGCGATGCTGGTAAGTGAGCCAAACAGACTTTCAGACTCTGTCAGTATGAGCTTGTTTTTGGCCTCCTCGTAGTGCTGTTTTGCCGCCGCTCGTGCCTGTTCGCCTTGCTCGGTGATGCGTGTCAAGGCTTCTTCGTTGTCTTTGTACAGCTGTTTTTGCTGATCCAAAAAACCCTTAATCATATCAAGCCTGCTTTGATGCTCTGATTCTAGTTGCTCCATAGCATTCATCGGTACGCTTGGCAAATCAAGGGCTTGTTTGAGTACGCCAAAGCTGGCATCGAGCGGGTCGATGGCACTACTTATCTGTGGCATGTCTTGCATGAGCTTGTGCTGCTTGGCGATGACATCAAGCTGGTTTTGCAAGGTTTCAAGTTTTTTGCTCTCTTCATCTTGCAAGCCATCAAGTATGTCTTGATAAGCGGTCTGTGTGGCAAGCATCGTTTGGCGTAGCTTGAGCTGTTCGGCTTGATTTTTGATGAGTGTGTATGCTTCGGTATCATCAAGCTCTGCTAAGTGGGCATATTTATCCAAGGTGGCTTGGTATTCATGCTCAAACGCAAGCAGCTCTTTACTAAAATCCCCCTTAGCCTTGACCAGCTCGATTTGCTTGTCAAGCTCACCGATGCTCTGATTGGACGCATAAGCATACGCCATCCAATCTGCCAACGCCATCTGCGATATGGCAAAGCCCAGCTTGCCTGTGGTCTTGATGATGCGTTCGCCTTGTTCGTTAAACTCGATCACCTCATCTTTGAGTAAGGAGAACTTATGGCGTGAATTGTCAAGGTGTCCTAACAGTTCAGCGGTCTTGCCTTCACGCCCAAGATTCATGCCTTCTATGGCGGTCTGCTGTACCAGCTTGTCCAGTTCATCATGAATGATGTCAATGTCCATCGCTCGTGCGGCATCTTGCAGCTGTTTTTTTAGTGCCTTATCAATGCCCTTAAACTTGCCATGGTCAATCTCCCAGTTCACCTTGTCGATTTCAAGGTTTAAGGGGTGTGCCATCTCATGGCGTAGCTTTTGCCATGATAGGTGTTGTTCTTTGATGGCATCGGTCAAAGACTTTTGGGCGTTTTCGTTTTTCTTGGCTTTATCGGCAGCGTTTTCGCTCGCCTTGCTGGTGGCATCCAGTGAACCAGCCAAATCATCGTGAGCGTCTTTGGATTGGTTGGCGGCATCTGTTATTTTGTCGTGGGCGGCAAGTAATTTGCCTTCAAGATACTGGTTATTGTTTGATTTGACTGCATCAAAAAATCCAGCCACGCCAAAGTCTATGCTGCCATAGCTCAATCGCCCAAAGGACACCGAATCTAATCGCTTGATTTGCCCACCACCAAAAAAATCAGACACCGCATTCATGCCATCGATGAGAAAGTTGATTTTTTTGCTGATGTGGTTGACTAAGCCTTCAAAGACCGAGGTGGCAAAGTTGCCAATGCCTTTGAAGACATTACTGATGGCCGTGCCTAGTGATTTGATGTTTTTAAAGGCATATTGACAAAAAGTCTTGATGGTCGCTGATGCCAAATCAAACACCCGAGCGATGACTTGCAAGACCCCCACAAAGCCACCACGAGTGCCTTTAAACAGCCCACCAAAAAAGCCCAAGACCTGATTGGTGGACTGTTTGCCATCTGATCTAAAACGGCTAAAAAAATCCAGCGTAACATCGCCAAGCCATTTAAAGCCGCGAATGCCAGCATCCACCATTTGCCCAAGCAATTCGCCCAGTACCGCCGTCGCCTCAGACAGGCTATCCATCGCCTTTTGTAGTCCCATCGTACGCACGATGATGGCAGTGATGACGCCAGCAATCACCATCAAAGGATGTCTTAGGAGGATGCGACCTAGTGAGGTTAAGGCGGTGCCAACACCCATTACACCTCGACCCAGCAGGGTTACTGATGCAATGCCTGCTTTTTTGGTGGCAGTCATCACGCTAAAATTGCGAGCGGTGGCAAGTGCTTGTGTGCCTGATGCTTTTAGCGCGGCAATGTGTGCGGGTGTTTGGCGAATAAATTCTAAACTTGCCGCTGTTTTTGCTTTGATGGCGACGGTCAGATGATGTATGCGAATTTGTGTGGATGTTGTGCCTGATAATACAGACATTAAAGCATCACCAAGTCGCTGGGTGCTGGTGGAGGCAGCCACATTGCTTGCGATGATGCCAGCGTTGTTTGATGCCCATGAGACGCCAAGACGCACAACGCTGGCAATCGCTCCACGAGAAAACGCCAGCACCGCCACAAGTGCTGATGCCATGACCACTTGGATATGTTTGCTGACCCAGTCTAAGGCAGTGGATAAGCCAAACGCAGCCTGTTTGAGTAAATCCATAAAACTGGTGTCACCGATGATTTTGGCATCGCCGATGGCAAGCAGCAGGTTTTTGTAGCTGCCTTCAAGATTGGCAATCGCCCCATCTAGGGTATTCATTCGCTCTGCCATCGCCCCAGCAAAGTTGACATTGCCGATGTCAAGCAGGTATTTTTGAATGTCTTTGGCGTTTTTACCCACGGTTGTGGTGATGCCTTGAAAGGTAAAAGCAACCTTGTCTTTTTGCTGGCTTGCCTTGATGCCAAACTCTTTTAGGCGTTCAAATTCAAAAGTTGTGGCATCAGCGACCGCCTCAATCATTTGGCTTAAGTCTTTGCCCATTGCAGACGCTGTATTGCCAAAGCTGTTTAGGCTGTCAATCGATGGGTCAAGACCTAAGTTTTTAAGCTTGGCAAACCCATCGACCGCTTGTGCCAAGTCATATGGTGTGGTCTGGGCAAAGTCTTTAAGCTTGTCCATTTGCTCGGACGCTGATTGTGCCGAACCTGTGGCGGTGATCAGGCTTGCATTTAAAACATCAAACTCACGGCGTACAGACACCATGCTACTAACAGAAGCAAATACACCTGTAGCAGCTGCAATTCCTTTGGCAATAATACCACCCATCTTAGACAGCCTATCAAGTCCCAAAGTGGCTTTTTGGGTGTGCTGTGTTAAGTTATTCATGCCTTTAGATGCCTGGCTTGTGGCATGAGTGATGGAAGATTGCATCTGCTGGGCGGCTTGCCTTGATTGCTTGCCGACTTTGCTGATATTTCTGGTAAATTGAGCGGTGTTTGCCGCCACATGAATCTCGATGCCCAATGACATGAATTTCTCCAATAAAAAAGCACTCATGACGAGTGCTTTGCGTTGATTTTATCGGCATTATCCACCCAAAGTTAGGTAGTCTGTGCTTTTGGCGTGATGCTTGATTTTTTGGGTATCTTTACTGCTGGCTTTAACAATTAAACTGCGTCCATCATCAAAAATAAGCTGCAATAAGTGCATTTTGTTGACACCCAATAATGAGCCAACCACAGCACCTGCCATACCAGCAAACATACTCTCGGTAGCGATTGCCAGTGCACCACCAAGTAACGCACCATCTATCATTGATGGTTGATAATCGCCATCTTGAGTGATGATTTCATTGACATGAGCAAGGTTTTCTTGACGCAGTACGATATTTTTGCCAGTGTGAATACACTTTAAGGAAAAACCACCCAGCATATAATATAAAGGGCTTTTTTTATCAAAATCATCAGAGGTAACGAATTGTAACCGCATGGGAACTCCACATCACAAACGCTCATCTCATCATACCCTAATCCTTACGCCTTTTCAAGCCGATCAAACATACGCATTAAGGCTTCGCTGTGCCTTTGTAGCTCCTGCTCTTTTTTGAACTGCTCGTACTCTTCACGCATCTCATCAGTCATGGGATTTGGGTCAATGGGCAAAAAGTCAGCAACGGTGCAATCAGAGCTGCCAGCTTTGGCATACAAAAGATGGGCGGTCTGAATGTCTTGCCGAAAGCCGCCGAAGGGGTCTAGGCGGTCGTAGGCTTGCCAGCAGATAAGCTCTTCATAAGATAAGCTGTGTTCTAGCTCGCCCACCGTCCGCCCCAGTGCTAAGGCAAGTTTAAACAAAAACCGACGCTCATGGTCGGTTATGAGTTTTTTTCTGCCATCTCCACCGTGCCAAAGTTGACTCGACTGACGGCTTCAACGATGTGTCCGACAGTTTTTGAGTCCAAATCTTCAATGTCTTTGGCATCGTCATCCTCAAACAGACGCTCACCTTTTTCATCGCACACGCCATACAGCACCAATGCCACAGCAGCCGCTGTTTGGTCGTCTGCTAATTTGGCAAGTTTGCTTTGCTCTGCCACAGAAATTCGGCGGATAAACAACGGTTCATCAATGCCATCAATGCTTACCTGCGTTGGTTTGCTTAGAGATTTGATTTTATTAAGTAAAGTAGATTTTTTCATTGGGTTTTCCTTTTTGTCTGAATGAACTGTTTGAGTTAGCCGATTTTGCCGACATCGCCTGTGATGGAGATGGTGCCTGTTTTACGAAGTTTTTTCTTGGTGTCTTCATTATCAATAGATAGCTTAGAGATGATGCCTTTAAACTTGCGTCCCTCGCTGGTGGCTTTGGTAAATTCAAGCTTAAAGGTCAGCTCCGCCCCTGACTCGAAAGCGGCGTTGATGATTTTTTGTCCTTCGTCGTTGGGTTCGTGGACAAACTCAAACTCAATCTCCGACTCTTCTTTAAAATCCACCACCGCCTTGACGGTGCGTTTGTCGTCGGTAGCGGTCACTTCATCCATCACCTTTTCTTCGGTGGGGACACCGCATTTTTGTAGATGCTCGACTTTTTTGAAATCATCTTCAGTGTTTGATACAGACAGCGTGTAAAAACTGTCAAGCAGATTGGCAACATTTTTAGCCATATATTACTCCTCGTTTGGCTGATTGGGTTTGGTTTGGTGGTTAAAAAAGACATCGATGCTGGCACGATACAGACCATCATCATGACTAAAATGAGTGCCGTCATGTTCACTCATGGGCAGCTCATCAAATCTATCTAAAATCTCGCCATACAAGGCAAGCAGCTCATCATAATCGTCATGATAAGCGTCTATCTGCACACGCACCCGCTCATGATGCGTGATGCCGTCCAGCGTGGTGATGGGCAGCGTGGAGATGATTTGGTAGATGATATAAGGCGGTGTGTCGTCTGCCGCCTCTGGGATCAGATGCGGATAGACTCGCCCAGCGACCAGCGGTGATAAGGCGGTGTAGATCAGGGTGCTTGCGTTCATTGGCTCAACCTTTTAAAAAAAACTTACTTGAATTTATCAATCCGCTCTCCCAATTTCTTTTTAAATCGCGCCACCGCTTCGTCTTTGTTGTGGTCAAAAGCAGGTCGCAAAAATGGCACAGCTGGCATATTCACCGTGCCACGCTCCACCATGTGCCAATAAAAGGCGGTTTCGCCCGTCTTGCCTTTTAGATGGATACCGATACCCACGGCGGCACGATGACGCTCACGGCTGTTTTTGGTCAGGCGTTGCCGACGGATGGATTTACGCAATAGCCCAGCTTGCTGCATGACATAGCGACCCTCGCCTCGTTTGGCACGCTTAGATTTGCCCTTTCTAGCTTTACCGTTTTTGGTAAAAACGGTGGTTTTCTCACCTTGCCCTGATGACATATAGCGGCGATAAGCAGCTTCGGTGGCAGGAGCACGAGCTTTGGCTTCTTTGACAATGGGATTGGTGGCGAAATTGAGTGCTTGATACATCGCACGCCCACGCAAATCACGATCCAACTCACCTAAGGCTTGATCCAGCTCTTTTAATCCTTCAACTTTTACTGTGGCTTTCATGTCACACCTCTCAACATAAGCGTCAGATACTCACGCCCTGTATTATTATCCGCCAAAGGTTCGCCCACGATTTCATACATTCGCCCTGCGTATTGCACTCGCATTGTGCCGTTAATGTCGGTGCGATGGCGAATGGTGGCTCTTGCGGTGATTTGGCTGTTTTGGGCTTGTCCTGCGATAATGTCCTTGACCGATAGGGGTGTGAATTCAGCCCATAGCGTCAGCACATGTTCCCATTGGGCGACTTTGACCGCGCCTGTGGGTGATCGACTCGATGTCTTGCGGTGTAGCTTGACGCGATGTCTTAACCGCCCTGCTTGTAGCATCTTACACCCCCATAATTCGATAAGGCTGCAGCAGATGATGCACGCCCAATGGCAGCTCAGCTGTCTTCACGTCTGACACCGCCTCACGGCTGCTATACCAGTAAGAAACGAGCATCAGGCACGCATGATTAACGCTTGGCGTGATGATCATGCCGTTCTCAACATCATCAGGCACGACAAACTCAAATAGCATTCGACCTGTGAAGTTCTGCGCATAGTTATATGCCGCATCGATGTAGCCCTCTAACAGCTCGTGATCGAGGTAATCATCCTGGTCGATGCGACATTGATGTTTAACTTGTTCAAGGGTGATTTTATCCATCTTTGTTGTCCAAGTCGCCTTCAGCTTTATTTTGCGGCTTTGGCTTAGCCTTATTCTTTGGTGCGTCTTTGGCTTTTTCGCCGTCGATTGGTTCGATCAAGCCCATATCAATCAGAATCTTGGCATCATGCTCATTGGTCACTTCACGGCTCTCGCCTGAGTAATATTGACGGTCGCCAAAATGCTGCACTAAAACGTTATACTTCATCGTCATTTCTCTTGTGCTATTGAAAACCCCAAAAGATTGCCGTCTTTTGGGGTTTTGTTGTTGCTTATTGATTGGTTACACTTTATCGGCGAGCGTACCATAGATAAAGGCTTCAGGACGGTACACCGCCAACGCCAAGCGTTCGGTCGCTCGGATTGTCAGTAGCATACGGGTGAAGTCGTCGTTCTCAAAGCCAACCTCTACCGACCCTTGGCGGCGGTCAAACAGTTGAGCACCAATGTCAAACGCACCCGTCAAAAACTTGCCCGCTTCCATTGACTGAGTTGCCACCACAGGAATACCCCATAATGTCGGACTTAGCGTGCCTTGCGGATTACCGATGATGTAGCGTGCGCTGTCATCTTTGGCAAGTTCAATTTTCGCCCAGTCAATCGGGTTAAGCACGTGAGCGCTTGCAGGGTATTCAGCCAATACCGCTTGCAACATGGCAAGACGTAGCTGATCGATGATGGTGTACTTCGCCATCGTCGCCTTGTCGTCAAAGGAACTAGCTTGGGGGATAATGCCTTTTAGGTTGTTGGTCGCACCGTCACCATTGAGGATTTGCTGCTCTTCCACCAATGCCAAGCCATAGACAAGTCGTCCATTGATGTGGCTTGACAACTGGCTTGCATCTTCCAGCACTTGGCTAGAAAGCTTGACAAAGTGCCCAAGTGTTTTTACACCCACGCTTTGCTCATCGAATTTGATTGACGATTGAGCCAGTTTCTCACCTTCGCCATTTTGTGGGGCGGCAGAGTTGGTGAATCCAGTCTCGCGCATATAGACGATGGTATTACTGTCGGTTGCACCTGCCATCAGTAGATCGCGCACCGTCAGACGGCGGTTAGGTGGGGCAATGATACCGCCTAGGCGATGTTGTGGGATTAGCACGCCTGCTGAGCCGTCAGCGTCTGTGGTGGCTGACGTGATATTGGCTTTGATTTCAATTTTGGCTTTTTTGCCGTTGCCTTGGTCGGAAACTAGGCTTTTGTACTCATCAGAGTGTACGAACTTCTCACCAAGGGTGCGATGACCTTCATCACCCGATGGACGGCGAGCGTCTTTTTGCTCCAGCTCGTCAATGCGCAGCTTCATTTCATTCATCACAACAAGGGCTTCATCCGCCTTGTCGATGGCGGCTTGGCTTAGCTGTTCGCCTTTTGCCATCTTGCCTTTCATTTCTTCTGCAACTTCTTTGACTTGGTCGGTCGCGGCGGCGAACTTGATCGCCAATTCGGTTAATTCATTTGGATTGCTCATAATGGCTCCTTTACAGTTTAAGGTTATTAAGGATATTCAACGCACTTTTTACGTCTTTTTGTTTCATGGCTTCGGCTTTCATGTTCGAGACCGTGCTGTCGGTGTTGGCCGGGAAAGTCACGATTGAGACTTCCTTTAGGTCCAATTCCAACAATTCCAGCGCGCTCTCATCTTCGTTCCACGCCCACTTGTTCGTGCGATAGCCGATAGACAAGCCATCAATCGCACCATTTTTGACGAGAGCGTAAGCTTCGCGAGCTTTCGCCACGTCATCAATCAGTAATCTGCCTTCGCCATATAGACCGTGCTCATCCTCGTAAAGCTTGGTCCATACACCGATGACATCCGAACGGCTGTGTTGCCACAATACGGGTGGCATCTTGCCCTTGGCTTGCCATTCGTTCAATGAGTTGATAAAAGCGCCCTTTTTGACAATCTCGTCATAGCTGTCTTTGACATCAAAGACATTGCAATAACCACTGAACGTGCCATCTTCGGCAAGATTGTCAGCCTTGAACGCCATGGATTTAGTTTCTAAGTTCATGTTTTCCCCAAGTCTTGTAAGTGGGTTAAATTGGTCTGCACTGTCAGCGTATCACCACCATCAAGCGGCGGCATATCTTCCAGCTCGCGCACTTCATTACGTGTCATCCAGCCATTCTGTAAGGCAGATGTGTAAAACTGCGATCGCCCTTGGCTGTCCGCCCGTAAAAGCCCTTCTACACTCCAGCGTGGCTTGTACTGTTGTCGCTCTGTGGGCATGAGTAGCTTTTTAACGACAGCTTGTTCGATCTTGACAAGCACAGGGCGAAGTGAATACATCAAGAACCCAAGGTTCATGTTTTCAAGACTGCTCGCCCAAGAACTTGCCTTATCAGTGTGATAGATCAGCTGTGGCGGCACACCAAACGCACGACAAATCTCTTCAATGCCAAAGTATCGCGACTCTAACAGCTGTGCGTCTTGTGGATTGATGCGCACGCCTGCGCCTGCCACGTCCATGCCAGCTTCTAACACCATATACTTGCCAGCGTTTTCAGGCTTGCCAAACTCTGCCAAATTACGTCTTAGACCCTCACGCTGTTGGTCGGTTAGTGTCTTTTCGCCAGCTTTCAGGAATCCGCCGGCCTTGAGTGAGTTTTTAAACTCTTGATTGGCGGCATTGTTCGCATCGATCTGAAAGCCCATGACTGACGACTGGTAACTGATGGGCGATAGCCCTACCAAGCCATCAAGGCTAAAGCCCTTGACATGCAGAATCTCATCAGCGGTGTAGCGCGTGTATCTGTTATTCTCTTGGTGGATATAGGTAATTAGCCCATCTTTGCCCCTGTCCACTTTCATGCGCTCAGGGTTCAAAACATCTAAGGCGATGACGTGGTGCGTGCTCTTGTGGCGCACAATCAGCGCGTAAGCATTGCCCCACAAGTCAAGGCTCGCCACCATCGCTTCCCAGAACTCGCACGCTGTCATGTCAGCATTAGGGCTGTCATGTAGCAGTCGATAGATGGGATGATTGTTTGCCGTCTTTTTGTCGCTGCCGTATAAGTGCAAGGGCAACGAACCAATTACTTGACTGCGCAGACGTACGCACGCCCACACCGCTGACAGTTTCAGGGCGGTGTCAGCATTGATGGCGTTACCGCTGGCGGTACTTGTGCCAATAAAAGGGTCGGACGTTTGACCCTTCTCTAGGCGCGAACGCCCAAACATTAAGCCAAGCCAACCGAAAAAGTTCATAAAAACTCCATAAAAAAACCGCCCTTTCGGACGGTTAAAGTAAAATTAGGCAATCACCATGTTGTCCAGATAATCATCAATGTTGCCGCCTTGGTCGTGGTATATGGCGCGACTCATCGCCATGATCAGAGCGACCACGCCGTCAATCTTATTCTCGGCGCGCTCCTTGTTCGGATAGATGTTATCTTTCTTGTCCAGCTGCGCGACGACGTTACTCATCATCCACGTCATGACAGGGTCGTCACCATGGGCAAGTCGTTTTTGCAGCACGATGGCTTCAAGCTCTTTCATTGGCTCGCTCATGTTCTGCACCGTGTGGCGCAGCTCAACCATGGTTACGCCTTCTTTCTCAAGCTCTTGGGCCAGTTGTGTCGCTTGCCATGGGTCATAGGCGACCTGCTGAACATCAAAGCGACCCATAAACTCCCTAAGATCGTCTTTGATGACTTCAAAATCAATCACTTCGCCCATCGTGAGCGTGATTAAGCCATCATTATCCCAAGCGCGGTAACGCTCGCTATTGACATCCAGATCTTCAAGCACGCGCACATCAGGCAGATAATAGCGCCCATGCACGTGATAATGCACATCATCGCCGTGTGGTGGGAATAGCAGCACCAGCGCCACCATGTCAATTTTGGTGGCAAGGTCAAGACCAATGTAACACGCTCTATTCTCAAGCTCTGATAGCGACTTTCTTGGTGGTGCATCTGCCCATTTCGCCATGTTCATCCAAGCATTCTTCGCACCCACCCACTCATTAAGATGCTTGGTGCGAAATATCGTCTGCTTGGCTGATGATGCCATGGCATCACGTTGGCGCGCCTTCAAGAACTCACCAGATACTGAAATATCATAATTTGGGTTCGCCTTGGCAAGGGCGATGTCACTTGTCCAGTCATCATCTTTATCTTTGCCGTAAAGGATTGCCCAAAGGTCGGGAATATCCATCACACCATCGAGCATCTTCTCAGCGTCGCGCACCATCAGATAGCACGGACCACCGATGTTACTGCCTGCGGTAGTGATGACAAGCATGATCGGCTGTTCTCGCGCACCCATACCTGTTTCCATGGTGTCGTATAGCGTATCATCTTTGTGTTCGTGATACTCATCGACAATGGCGCATGATGGGCTTGAACCGTCGCCAGGCTTACCGATGACAGGCTCAAAGCGCGAACCGTCTGCGATGCGGTTCATGTTTGATGCGTTAACTTCAATACCAAAGTAATCTTTTAGCTGTGGCGTGCGCTCAACCATGATTTTAGCGGGTCGAAACACTTCCCACGCCTGCTTCTCACTGGTCGCACCGCTGTACACTTCGGCACCAAACTCGCCATCAGCGCAGAACATATAATTCGCCATGCCTGCCGCGATGGCTGATTTGCCATTTTTACGACAAACAAAAATTAAAATCTTGGTAAATCGCCTAAAACCTGTCTTTTTCTTGATCCAGCCAAAAGGGATGCAACAGGCGAACAACTGCCACGGTTCAAGCGTGATTTTCTCACTTTTTGCCGCCCATTTACCCTTTGTGTGCGGCAAAAGCTGGATGAATTTAGCCACTTTTTCAGCTTTGGCAGGGTCGAATTTGTATGGATAATCCTTGTTTTTACTCGCCTTTTTATCAGCAAAATGGCGCTCGCAAGCCAATTTTATCCACTTATTGGCGATAATCTTGCCGCTGATCACGTCTTTGGCATACTGTTCAGCGCGTTTTACGTTCGGATAACTCATAGGTCAGCAAATGGGTTGGCGATGGTTTCTTTTTGAGCTGAACCCGTCAGCCTTGATCGACTGCTTGGGTCAAGCCCCAATAGTGAGCCGAACTGTACAAGCTGGCGCGCTGTCTCATTGACCACCGTAACAGCAGGGTTCTTTAATACCGCTCCGCTCTCTGGGTTGGTTAGCACCACGCCATGTAGTTTGATGTGCTCTTGTGCTTCACGCCACATCGCATAAGCCATACAAAACGCTTCAACGTTATGCATGTCGCCCAAAGTTAATAAATCGTTGGCAAGCAATTCGGGGACGACCCTTTGCCACATTTCCACCGCCAAAGGTTCTAGCCATTCGGGCGGTTCGATATTCGTGACTTGCTTAAATTTCGGCTCGTTCTTGTTTAATCCGCGCTTGCCAGCGTTGCCGTTTAGCTCTTTTAATTTGGTTGGTTTCGGTTTTCGCCCACGTCCTGCGACTGTCGCAATTCCGCCCATTTTGTCCCCCTTGCCTAAACTTTTAATTTCGCGGTCGTAAAAAAAAGACTCAGGGGGCGGTCATTCCACAAAAGGCTCAAAACTTTTTACCCACCCCACCCCTTCGGCTCTCATTTTGTGTTTTTGTTGCATGGCAGGCGTGACAGATTGCTTGTAGGTTGCTTGGGTCATCTGTGCCACCGCTTGCCTTGTTGATAATGTGATCGACTGCATGCGCTGGCGTTAATCTACCAGCTTGTAGACAGACTTGGCACAAATAACCATCGCGCTCCATGATTGCACTGCGCAGCTTGCGCCATGCGCTACCATAACCACGCTGTGTCGTATTGCCCTTGACCGCCTGCGTCTTAGCCCAACCATAGCGCATGCGTGCGTGTGTCTCACAGTAGCCCTTATCTTGACGATTGACAAGGTTCTTACATCCGCTTGCTCGGCAAGGTGTCTTTGGCATGTTTTATGTCCACTAAAAAGCCCCTGCGATATGCAAGGGCTGGATAAACAAAAAAGCCACAACCGTTTAGGTTGTAGCTTTTTCAAGTATGCCATAATTCTAACCCCTGCTGTCACAAAAATCAAGGGTTTTTTTGCATTTTTTTATAAACTATGCGCTCCGCCTGCTCAAGCATTCTTTTAACAATTTGTGGGTGTACAAACCGCTTTCTGCTGTCTGCATCATCCATATTCACCTGATGTGGGTATTCAAGCGGGGTCAGATACCGCCTTGATATCTGGCGGTATGACCAGCCCCAAACATAATGCGAAACTAGGACAAAATACAGCACGCCATACTCCGCCCTAAGCTTACCGACCGCTCTATCCACCGCCAAGGCTTCTTCGTCTGTGATGTTCGGCTCATTGTAGCTGCCATAGCTTACTGCACCATTGGCACGCATAAAGGCAAGCAGGGGCGTGTTGTGCTTATCATAGCCGTTATGCCTTGACCATATGCCCCATTCTTTGACAAGGTTTTTCATTTATCCCCCAAGCTCATCATAAACAACAAACAACAAACAGCGTGGGCAAGGTGTGGCAATCCACTCTCGCCATCTACCCGCTCGCCTGCCCACCACGCATGCAAATGGCGATGGCACGCATTAAAATAACGCTCACGGGCATTTGGCACATTACGCCAATTATCCGCACCATATTTGTTCGCCCCAAATTCTAAGACCGCCACCACTTGCCAAAGTGCTTGATGTGGGACAAGGCTAAATCGTGGCTTGGCTTGGTCGTGTTTTTGTCCGTTGCTCATTATTCAATCACCAGCCCTATCAATTATCTTGAAATACTTTTGAACCTGACTTGGATAATGCACTGTCTCAACCCATTCTTTTGCATCGCTCAGACTGCTAAATTGTTTGAATCGACCATTGCCGTAGTAGCAATAGAACAAATGCTTTTCGACCTGTATGGCATATTCACAAAAAGTATTCTTGCTGATGTGAGTCTCTCTGGCATGGCCGTCAAAGCATGTCTCATTTTGTGCTGACCATTTGATTGCAGGTATCTCAAATCTCATACTTCCACCACATCAATATCATGGATGATTTTCATTAGATGTTTTTTGATTCGATACACTTTATCTTTACGTGTGATTACACTTTTGACGTCTTCAACCACCTGCTCGCCAGTGCGCTTGTCCAGATAGACGAAATCAGCGATATAACGCACGCTAGGACGCTTACGACTCTCGCCTGCTATCTTAACTCCATCAACCAAAACAAAGCTCTCTTGACACGTTAGGCCATTGATAAGCCCTTGTTCTTGCCATGACTTCAATGTCTTATATCGCTCACATTCTTTTTTGCTGTCAAAAGTCATGCCATCAAAAAACACTTTCTTGTTATTAAACTTGCTCATTTTTTACCTTTTAAAAAACTAATCATAAAAATTTTTATGATGTATTGTTGCAGTTAAATGCGACACTCCTGTCTGCACTTATAAGCCTTATAAATAAAGGGTTATACTATTGTTGCAGACATACCCACCCCCACCACCCCAATTCGGGGGTGTGTATACCCCCTGTCTTTTGTCTGCAACAATGGCTTAAAGCCTTTACCCATAAGGGTTATAAGTGCAGACACGCTGTCTGCAACAATGCGCATTTTAAATCATCTCCATCGTTTTTTCGTTGAAGTACTTTGGTAAAATAAAACATGCACGCTTGCGACCGCGTCCGCTTAGGGTGTCGATTGCCACCGCAACAATACGCTCTTCAGCAAGTAGTGCTTTTAGCGCCATCTCACGTTGGACAGGCGTGCTCGCTGCAAATAGACGGCTAAATGTTGCCAAGTCGCGCTCAGTCATGCCATCCTTACCAGAGCGTTCCACCAACTCAAGAATCTTAAGGTACAGGCGATGGAAATCACTGTCAGCGACCTTGGTTGCCACTTTATCCATAAAGTCCTGCCCATAATGCAGGACGTAGGATAACGCCCACCCTGCCAGATCGGCGGTAATCACAGGCTTATTATTGTCCGCACAGATGGCTAGCATGGTGGCAAGCTTCATACTGTTCTCCACCCATCGGCGGGTCATGTCTGGCAGTTTAAATTCGCCATCTTGTTCTTTTTGGGCAAGTAGATCAGCCGTATCATCAAACAGGTCAAGCGCCTCGTCATCAAACTCAACCATGCGAGCAGATGGTGCGATATTGTGTGCAGTGTCTTTACCCGTCAAATCAGTGCGAGACTCACCAACAGGATTGCGCACATCTCGCGCCCACTCCACCAAGTGGCTCGACAATGGCACGCTTTGACGGCGCACTTTCTCGCCAACAGGCAGGCTGATATCTACGCAGATCAGACGATTCAGAAAACCATCCTCTACATCCACCGTGGATAGGTTGTCGTACATCTGTGCAGGCGTGGCAAGACCAAGCAAGGTAATGGCAGGACAATGCACCATCTGTTCTTGTTTGCTAATCTGGTCGTGCTTACGTCTGCCCATGTTTGAGTAGTTTTTGGGTAGCATAAGGGACGTAGTCGCAGAGTATGCCTCAACCAAGGTGGTGAAGCTCTCCGCCATTTGTCCGTTTTGCTGTTTTCTGGCAGTCTGTAACTGTTTGCCAATTTCGTCCATGATTTGGATGTGACAAGGCGATTCCATGAGTGCTGAATACACCGCACCGCTTGACGTGTTACCGCTACCAGACAGTAGGGGCAAAAGGTCGCTTTGGGTTAAGAATGCTTGAATGGCGGTTTTGACGTAGTTTTTGCCGACACCAGTCTCACCAAGCACCATAAGATATAGGCTTGATGTGTTTGACTCGGTGGATTGATAAATGCGACCGCACAGTACGCTTGCCAAGGCTATCACGCCCTGCACGCTGATTTGACGCTGTGGCTGACGGCTAAAGCCCTCGAACCAAGTTAAAATATCATTGAGCACAGGCACAGGAAACGATAGCAGTTGCGCTGGTACGTCTGTTGTGTTATTATGTTTGGCAAGTTTAGCAAGTTTAATGTCATTTGAACGCTCAAACGCTCCGACCGCCATCGGGGCGTTTTGTTTTTCTATCTTCTGGATAAATCCGCTAATGTCGCCACTCGCCACCAGTTCATTGTTAGGTAGGTCGATATTAAGCACGTCCGCCACTTTTTGCACTGCTTCTGATGCGCTCATGCCCACATGGTCGATCAGGAATGATAAGCCATCACCGCCCACCGTTGCGCCATTGCCTTGACTGCATACCCAACCACCATCGCCTGCGACCAGGTTGTGATTGTCAAAACGGAAACGGTCTTTACCGCCACAGTGTGGGCAAGGCTCGTGATTGCCCGAAACGTGATAGCCCAAGCGTGATAACACGTATTGCCATGCGCCTTGCGCCTTTTGTCGAACGTAGGCAGAGGCGCTATTATCAATCGCGTGAGCTGTTGAGCTTTTTGATACCGCTGGGGCAGTCAATAGCGGGGCTTGTTCTGCGTCCCCCATACTGTCAAGCCATGTCATCATATTCACCAAGGCAACTTTTGTCCCCTCAAAAATTACACGGCTCTTAAATGGTGCGCTTGCCACGCCATCTTTAACCTTGGCATGGATGAAGCCGTCTAGTCGCATGACACGAGGTAAGTCATGCACCGCTTTATCTGGCGATTCGCCCAAATTGTCAAAGTAGCTGATCAATCGTTTTTGGTAGGTTCTGAACTCGTCAAGTGCTACTCCATCAACAACCCAATAGGCGTGATGTTTTCCTTGACTACTCTCTACAATCACGGTGGGTGGTACAGGTAGATTTTGCAAGCGTGCAGGACGGCTCTCGTCCACGCTGTCAAAATCGACAAACAAGGCACGCACGGCGGTGATGTTTTTTGCTGTGCGACCTTTGCCATCTGTGGCATTGACCGTTACATACACGCCTGCGCCTTGCGCATTTAGAGCGTGTAAAGTATTGGCGTGCATATCTAGCGTGCCATGATAGACATGGGCAAGCTTGGAGTCTTTACGGTCGGCGTTGTCATCGAACGTCTGAAACGTGAATGAGTCGCCAAGGTGGGTTAGCAGGGTCATTGTGATACCTGCGGCAATAAGTCATCAATGCTGAAATGTCCGTTGCTAGCTTGTGCTAGCTTGTGAGCGTGATTGGTCTTTCCTGAGTAGTCGGTATGAGGGAAATGCCCATTGCGCTCCCATTTGCCGACTGCTACACGACTAACACCTGTAATCTCAGCAACTTTGGCTCTGCCAAAAAACTCAACGACCTTATCAACTGGTGTTCTTTCATGTGTCATATTTTAAACCTATTTGCCAAAAAAATAAACCTTATTAAACCATAAGTTGCTAAAATAAGCAATAAAATTTTAAACTTTTGGTTGCTTTATTTTTATACCGAAAAGGCGTATCATGTAACCATAGGTTAAAAGAAAGATACATAGGTGATACCATGACCACCATTCCAGAAAGAATACAAGCCGCCCTTGATCATAAAGGTGTTTCTTGGTCGAAAGCTGCGACAAGCATCAACTTGTCAGCTCAAGCGGCCACGAAATGGAAGAAGGGTCAAATCGGTAAAGAGACTTTGCAAGATTTAGCAAGGTTCCTAGGCGTCAATTATGGCTGGCTCGCCACTGGTGAGGGAGAGATGATTGGCACTCAGGTCGCCTATAAGGGGGCTCTTGCAGACTATGAGCCAAGTACTAGTACAGTAGAATTAGTAGAGACTTTAAAAGAAATGGAAAGAAATGGAGAATTAACACCTCAATTAGTTGGGTTATTGAATGCCACCTTAGACACCGTAAAAAGTGCATCGGGGAAAAAATTGAGCGTAGCTCATTTGGTGGAGTCGCCAAATGAATAAAGTCATAAAACTGTTGCAACCCAACTCTTTTCGCACTTTTAAAGGATGGGTATCTCATGGCAACATAAACCCTGTTTTTGTTGCTAGCATGCAAATTAACAATGGCAAAAAGCAAGTTTTGCAAGATGTTTATTGCAAAATATACCCATTTACCACCGATGACCGCTCCTTATTTAATGAGATTGTTGGCTACCTTGTCGCCAATGCTTTGGGCGTACCACAGCCAACCCATGCCTATATTACCCTAATGGACATCAATCATATTCTCAACAATAATGTTGACAACCAGTTGCCTAATGAGTTGGTTTTACTGTTAAAAAAAGAGCAATACTATCCTGTTTTTTGCACTGCCAAGATTGATAAGAGTCAAACCGCCTTTGATTTTCATGGCTGGACACCTTCTTTGATCAATGAGATGTCAAAATGGAAGTATCTGCCCGACACTTTGGCAATGGATAATACGATAGCTCATACCGACCGCCACCTAAACAATATACTAAGAACAGGCAGACAAACTTATCACGTTATTGATAATGGCAGATTGGCGACCGAAGACGGCACTCCTTGGCAGCCAACCAACCTAGATTCTAGTAAAGTTTATTCCAACAAACTTTGGACATTTAGCGAATCATCTATGCAAAAGTCTTGGAAAACCATTTCTAGTAACATCTTACACGTCTGTGCCAACCATGCCAATGCGGTCAATTCATGCCTAGAAGAGATAAATTTTTGGATAAAGTCTCTTTATCAAGGGCAGGAAATGGACTATAATAATTTTACCGATTTTCTTTGCAAAAGAACAGGTGATAGCGAACATTACCACGCTCAAAGACTACATCTATTAACATGAATAACTGGCAACACCTACTAACCCAAGAGCAAACCGCCACCGTAACAGGTGAGTGGTTTTGTGTGCGTTTTAGTCCTGATAAAACCACAGGCGAGTTGTTCAATGTAGGCGTCGTATTTATTGACAAAGATAAAAAATGTCACGCCAAATTACTTGAAAGCACCTCTGTTTTTGAGCGTCTTTTTGGCACCCTTGGTGTGGCAAACATTAAGTTCTTACTTACGGTTGTTGCAGAGACCTTGGCCGAAAATCATTATAATGTCAGCCCATCATCTCACATTAGTTATGGTCCACGCCAAACAGCACAGGGTGATAGCATTGATGAGATACTGTCAGACCTATACCGCTCCATGATTTCTTTGCTAGAGTCACCTGCTGAAACAGTAGACAAAAAACGGCAAAACATCAATACCAAAGATTTAAGAAAGAGAGTAACTAGTTACATCAAAGGTCAACTACCAGATGTCTATGATAACTATTTGAGAGACACTCCTATTCTGGTTGGGCAAGGAGCCAATCAGATGAGCCTGGATCTGCCTTTGGTGCATAAATATTTTGAAAAGTCTTTTTATGGCACGGTTGTATCGGCCGACTATTTAGATGATGTATATTTCACCCATAATGTTGAGCATGTTGGCGTTACCAACCTTGCAAACTGCTGCGAGATCTTGGGCAGAACCATAAAAGCAGGCATTAGCATTTATCATCCACCTTTGGAAAGTCAAGCTGAACAAGCCCAAAGGGACGAAAGACTGGATAAATGTCTACACAGACTTGAAGTGCTGCGCAAGCAGGACTATGATATTCATATTCATGTGGAACCAACACTTGATAAGTGCCTAACTACAACCTTAGAAATGGCTTGTTAAACTAGAATTTTAATCTAGACCACCCTTTGGGGTGGTTTTTTTTCGCCCAAATTTTGTGAAAAATCATTGGTTTGTAAACTTTTTAAACCTAAAGTTTAAATTAATGGTTTACATTTTATGAAACCTATGGTTTAATAACATCATCAACGTAGACGATGCCTTGAACACTATCTAAAAATCAGGAAGCCCTACTACAAGGGAACAATGTAGAGTTTAGATTGGATTAGATTTTCAAAAACTAATTAGATTGTCAAAAACTAAAATCAGCTAAACAAAGCCCACACCACCGTGGCAGATAACGGGGTGAACCTGTTCCATTTTGGAAACAGTTGATCGGCTATTGGCAACTGGTAAGTCATACTTACAAGTTGCCAATCACGGATTAACTTTAGGAGACTAACCATGAAACAAGCACTACTGGCAGCAGTCATTGTTGTGTTTGGGTTCGCCTTGCTCAAGGGCTGTACAACCCTAACCATTCAAGCCTATGACAGACAAGAGCAAGGCTATCAAGAATTCATCAACGCGCACAAAGAATGGCTAAAAGCCAACCAACAAGAGGATTATTAATGAGCGCACCAATTAATAGTATCAATCTCACCACCGTGTCAGCCCTAGCCAACGCAAGAGGGATCAAGGTGCTGGTATATGGACAGGCAGGCGCTGGTAAGACGTGCCTATGCGCCACCACGCCCGATCATACTCGCACCATCATCCTATCAGCAGAGGCGGGGCTTTTATCTATTGCAGGCGCCGATATTGCCGTGATTGAAATCAAGTCAATTGACGACCTAATGAGAGCCTATCAATGGCTCACTACCACTGAACAGGGACAGTCATACGAATGGATTTGCTTGGATAGCGTGAGTGAGATGGGCGAAGTTATCCTATCTGCCGCCAAGAAAGCAGTCAAAGACCCACGCCAAGCCTATGGTGAGATGCAAGAAAAGGTTGAGGACATGATTCGGGCATTTCGCGACCTGCCTCGCAACGTGTACTTTACCGCCAAGCTTGAATCCTATCAAGATGATACTGGCGTGGTACGTTATCAACCTGCCCTACCTGGCAAGAAGCTCGGTCAAGCCCTTCCCTACTTCTTTGATGAAGTGTTCTTTTTGCGTGTAGAAAAGGACACCGAAGGTAACAGCATTCGCTACTTGCAGACGGTACCAGACATCAAGTACCACGCCAAAGACCGCTCAGGGCGATTAGCTGAGCGAGAAGTGGCCAACCTTGCCCACATTCAGCAAAAGATTCTAGGCTGACGAACACAACGAACACAACACAACCGCCAAACAGGAGAAACCCATGGCACTATTAAACCTAAGCTTCACCCAAGACGAAGTAAAAGAAGCACAGAGCGACAACTTCGCACCAATTCCAGCAGGCAACTACACTGCTGAAGTAAACCGCTCAGAAATTAAACAAACCAAAGACGGTCGTGGCTCTTACCTTAGCCTATCACTCAAAGTGCTTGAAGGCGATTTCGCTGGTCGCTTAATTTTCCAAAACATCACACTGACCAATGCCAATGCCACCGCCCAAACCATCGGACGAGAGCAGATGGCACAGCTGGCTGGGGCGTGTGGGATTTTAAGCCTACAAGACAGCGAGCAGTTGCACGGCAAGCCTATCGGCATTCGTGTCGCCATTGAAACCGACAAAAGCGGACAATATGAGCCACGCAACTCGGTTAAGAAGTTTTTCCCCTTAAACAGCCCCTTGCAGTCCGCCCCACAATTTGGCACGCCTGCCCAAGTAGCTCCACAAGGCTATGCACAACCCCAAGCCCCACAACCTGCCCCACAGCCACAAGCACAGGGCAATCCGTGGGCAAGACAGGGCTAAACACCAAAAAGCCCCATAGGGACGACCTACAGGGCAACTCTTTAAAAACTTAAAAAGGGTTAGTGGATTGGGGTTTATGCCCTAGTCCAATGAACTTGATACTTCACCCAAGCAAGCAAAATAACACCAAAGGTTGTATTTGCTCATAGTTGCGGTTATAATAAACAAAAGGTTTACTTAAGTAAACAACTTATGAAGTTAATTAAAGGCGTAATTATGAATAAACTGTCTCCATTTTTGGAGGGCGTGATGTCAGCAATGATGTTATTACCAAGTACAGTATCAGCAGAACCACGCTACATTCGCCCAACCAATGTAGAAGTGCAGCCAAGCGGTATTGCACAAGATTGGCAAGCAGTCGGTGTGGATATGTCTAATGCCAGCAAAAAGGTTGGCAGTTCACTTGGAATGGTACGCTATGAACCAAAAACAGCGTAAAGGCACACGAGTAAGTGCCACCCAAGATGAGCGTGGACTACAAGCACAGTTTGAGCAGGTGGAGGAGTATTCGCCTTATCCGCCTGCGGAATTTTTACACGAACTCAACAAAATTGACCCAAAATATGTTGAGCAAGTTATGCAAATGGCAAAAGCCGAACAAGAGCAACGCCATAAGATACAAGACAGCCAAATAGCCGAAGCACAGCGTGTCAATACCGCCTTGATAGAAATGGATAAAACGAACCTGTCTTTGATGGGGCGTGGACAGTGGTTTGGTTTGGCACTTGGTATGGGTCTGCTTGCGATTGCAGGATTGGCATTGTATTATGATAATGGTTGGGTTGCTGGTGTTGCTATTACAGCGATTATTGGTATTTTAATTGTCTATGTGCTAAGACAACAGCCTAAAAATCCCCCACCCAATCCGTAAAAAAAATCAAAAAAAAGTCCACGCCACTTCACCGCGTGGATTTTTTATTGGGGGATTGACAAGGGGCAATTAGTGGGGTATGATATACCCACATCGGCAAAATCCGATGTCAGAATTGGCGTTCTGAATTTCGTTAGGTTGCAATGCAGCCGCCCCAAAGGCGGTTTTTTTATTGCACTAATTACCCCAAATAAAGGGGTATAATAAAATTATAACCCTTTCCTAAAAGGGTGTACGCAAAATGTACACCCCCATTATGGTAGGGGTTATGGGAGTATCGCAAGATACGCTGTTACCTAACGAACAGTACGCCAATCCTGTAACCCCTACCACCCTAAACTTGGCGTTTTTCTGTGGTAGGATTTTTAAACTCTTATCGTTAGGAAAATGACTATGTCAAACATTCAAATTTTCAATTTTGACAAATCTTATCAAGTCCGCACCGCTCTAAAAGGTGATGAGCCCTATTTTTGCCTTGCTGATGTGTCAGCTATTTTGGCTTTGCAAAATCGCCCCGTAAGCACTTTCAATCTTGACCCAAAAGGGGTAGCAAAACTTTCCACCCCTACCAAAGGCGGAGTTCAACAAATCACTTTCATCTCCGAACCCAACCTATACCGTGTGATTTTCCGTTCTAACAAAGCCGAAGCGGTCAAATTCCAAAACTGGGTCTTTGATGAAGTCCTGCCCACAATCCGCAAAACAGGCTCATATCGCCAAAAGCCCACCAACGCCCTGACGAACAAACAGCAAGTCGCCTTGGCTCATTTGGTACATCTGTGCAAGATGAAGTTTTTTAAATCCGAGTCGGCTTCTCATGCCATATGGCATCGTCTGCGTCGTGTGTCAGGCGTGCCATCAGGACAGCCATTTACTACCGAGCATCTGCCCATCTTGGGGCGTGAGCTTAGCGAGATATTTACCGCCTGCGAGCAGTACACAGCGGCGGTACATCTTGCCGAACAGACATTCATTCGCCAAGTCCTAAAATGCGATGACAAGGACATCACAGCCAAGCTGTTAGCCGACATCGCACAGTCCTGCGAATACCACCACAGCCAAAAACAAAAGACGCTGCCTGCGTTCTTTGCCGACAGTCTGGCTGATTTAACCTAATCTAAACTCCCCTATCCGATTTATCCTTGCCCTATGGCACGGATAGGGGCTTTTTTGCATCCTATTTGTACTTACTTTGTATATATATTTGCCATTTTAAGGATAAACGATGAACAATGACACTTCCTTATGCACCGCCATGATTGCCGTGATGGTCTGGATTTTGACCTTTGTTTTTATCTTTTTTGCCGTCAAAGGCTGTGCCGAAGACGGCACAGGCTACCAATCGCCCGACTGGGCACACCAACACACCCAAGGAGAACCTTAATGTACACCACCGAACAATACGCCAAACTTGCCCACCAGCTGTCAGAAGCTCTGGGCGATCGTGCTGCCTTTGACCGCATGATGCAGACGCTCCGAGACGAAAAGCGAGCCTTAGAATCACAAGTCGAAGAGCTGTTTTCCACCATCGCTGCCTTGCAGGTAGAAAATGCCAAACTCAAACAAATCGCCAAATACGAATAAGGAGCATATGATGAATTTGTATGAAATAGACACCACACTTGCCGTGCGTATGATTGAGCTGGGCGAGATGCTCGATAACGGCGAAACGCCAAGCCAAGAATTCATCGATGAATGCCTAGACTTGCAAGATGATTTGGAAAACAAGCTCATCAACTGCGGTAAATTCATCAAAAATGCCCAAGTGGACATTGATGGGCTGGATGGCGAAATCAAACGCCTAACCGCCAAAAAACAATCTCTGCAAAAACGCACCGACCTCATCAAAGCAAACATGCTTAGCGCCATGCTCAATCACAATATAGATAAAATTGCCGACCCCATCATGCCCATTCGTGTGCAAACGAACGGCAAGGCAAGCGTGCTGGTTGATGATGTGGCGTCATTACCCAGCCAATTTCAAAACATCAAAGTAGAAGCCAACAAAACCGCCCTAGAACAAGCCATCAAAGCAGGCGAAATCATCGATGGCGTGCGTGTAGAAAAAGGCAAACACATCAGAATCGGATAAGCTATGAAACTTCGACCCTATCAAGAAAAGTGTATTAACGACCTATTTGATTGGCTGGGGCGACACCCCACAGGCAACCCCATCGTAGAAGCAACGGTGGGGGCTGGCAAGTCGGTCATCATCGCCGAGCTGTGCCGACGTGTGATTGCCATGCAACCCACCGCCCGCATTGTCATGTGTGTGGCAAGCCGTGAATTGTGTCGCCAAAATTTGGATAAACTTTTGGCGGTATGGGCGGACGCCCCTGCTGGCGTATGCAGTGCGTCTTTGGGGGCGAAGGATTTGGAGAGCCAAATCATCTTTGCCACCATCGGCTCTATCGCCAATCACGCCGATAAACTTGGCAAAGTGGACATCATGCTCATTGACGAATGCCACAATGTCAATAGCAAAGATACAGGTATGTACCGCACGCTGATTAATGACATCAAACGCTTTGGCAATCCGTCATTATGCGTGATTGGCTTTACAGGCACGCCTTATCGGGGCGATGGCATTTGGCTATGGCAAGGCGAAGACCCTTTATTTGCAGGGACGGCTTGTCGTATCACGATGGATGAGCTGTTAGAGCAAGGCTATCTTGCCCCGCTTGTCGTGGATAAGGGCGATAAGCCAAAGATGGATGTATCGAACGTCAAGATGTCCGGCGGCGACTTTGTTGTCAAAGACCTAGCCCATGTTGCCATCAATGACGACCTGATTAAGGCTGTGATGGACGATTTTTATATCAGTGGATTTACCACGCGCAATAAGTTTTTATTTTATTGTGTGAATAAAGAGCACGCCTACAAAGTCTTAGAAGCATTACAAAGCTTTATGGGTCTAAATCCCGCCATCATTACTGCTGATACACCAAAGGGTGAACGTGATAAGACTCTAAGCTGTTACAAGCTACCCAAGGGTGATCCTGATGCCATCAATGCTTTGGTGTCCATTGGCACACTGACCACGGGGTTTGACGCTCCTGAGACTGACTGTATTGTGCTGCTTCGTCCCACTCGCTCGCCCGTGCTGTATGTTCAAATTGCAGGACGTGGCATGCGCATCGCAGACGGTAAAAAGGATTGTCTATGGTTGGACTACACTGACACTACCGAAGTATTGGGCGCAGTCAATCGCATTAAGGGTCGCAATAAATCACGCTCAAGCAGTAGCACCAGCGCACCGGTGAAGTACTGTGACGAATGTGGTAATGCCAACAAGGTGCACGCCACCGAATGTGCAGAATGTGGCTGGATATTCCCTGCTCGCGCACCGCGCACTCATGGCACTGTTGCTGGCGATAATGCCCCACTGGCAGGATATGAGCCACCAGTTGAGCAATGGATGGACGTGCTAGATGTAAGCTATCACAAGCATCAAAAAGGCGATAAACCACCAACATTGCGAATTGATTATGACATTGGCGAGCTCTACCCAGTGAGCGAATGGAAATGCTTTGAGCACTCAGGGTTCGCCCTGCAGAAAGCATGTGAGTGGTGGGATAGCACGATTGGCGGTAGCGTGCCCTTTAGCGTTGATGATGTGATTGTCGCGCTTAACCAAACATCACACAAGATGCCGCGCAAGATTTTATGCGCAAAAGAGTCTGGCGGCAGATATTGGCAAATTAAAGACAAAGCCAAGTTTTTCGACAGTGTGCCAGGCATGCTGATACAACAAGTGCAAGCAGTTACGCCACCGGTGATAACCGATAACGACCTCCCTTTTTGAATAATTTGGAGCTTTAAATGACATACATTAACGCAAAACGCAAGAAGCGCAAGATTGTCAAGCGCAACAATGAATTGCAGGCCATCGAGCGAAAGAGATTGCACGAGCTGAAAATCCAACAAGAGCTTGGCACGGAGCTGTATGGCTATTGGCAGTCTCCGCTTGACGGCCACACTGCCGCCCAGATGTACCAACGTAGTAGCTGGTACGGTGACTGGGATGTACGTAATCCGCCAGAAGGTGAGCGTAAATTTATCGTTAGTATGTTTCTGTATAGCGCGGCAGATAAAGCCAAAGATCGTCAGCTAGACCTAACCGATCTTGAGATGACATGCGAGTTTATGGACCTTTCAGCTGCTATTAGTCAGCACGTAAAAGAAGTCCAAGCGGAAAATCCGCATATCCAGATTGACGGCTGGAGAAGTTTTGTGAGGGTGAAAACATGATTAATTTTAAACGTTATCCGCGTCGTGTCGATGAGCTTTACAAAGCACAGTTAGCATTAGCAATTTAGGAGAGAATTATGAAAGCATTAACAACACAAGAAGCGCTACAAGCCATCGCTGACGGCGAGAAATTAGAGTACAAATTCAATAAGGAGAAAGATTGGCGTATTTTCAGCCCACCAGATAACGGAGTAACTATTGGAGATGTACTTGTGAGGCGCTTTATTTTTCGCCCAGCTCAAGAAATGATTACCGCTGGTGATGTGAGTTTTCCTAAGCCTGAGAGTGAGCCATTGAAAGATGGCGATAAGTATTGGGTGGCTGACCTAACAGTCATCCACTACGCATTAGCAAGTCAGTGGGTGGGCGATAAATTGGATAAGTTGGCTTTAAGTAGAGGGATTTTACACAAAAGTAAAGAAAATGCCGTCGCTCACGCCAAAGCATTGATTGAATTATCAGGAGGGAAATTATGAAATTGTTTAAATTTGTAGCATTAGGTTTGGCTGCAGTATTAGCGACTGGCTGCATTGACGATGCTCAGGTCGCAACACACAATGCCAAGAAAGCTGCTGATAATTTTGAGATTAACAGGCGAATCGTATTTTACAATGGCATTACTGATAACTACATCCTAGAAATCGAGGGTCGGTGTTCTTTTAATTTGAATGACACGCAAACAGCTTTTAATGTGATTTGTAAAACTGGCGAACAGGAATTTAAGCGCCACACGCTTGTTTTATCTGACAATGTTACTGCGTTTGTTGAACAAATTGAGCCGAACAAAGCAAGCAGTCATTTTTATCGTGTAACTTTTAAGCCATCTGTGATTGTGCCAGATGTGGATGTGAGATAATGGAGTATAAATGATGATGAACTCAATCACATGGCTCACCCAAAAAGACATGGCGAAACGACTGGGCGTGTGCGTCAATACCTTTAAGGCTTACTATCGTCCGAAATACCCACCCAACGCCCAGCGTGGCAATAAGGTATATTGGACGCTGGAAAATGCCATTCGCATTGAACAAGAAATTAATGGCACGACCGTATCATAAAAAAATCTAATACAAGGGGCGTAACGCCCCTTTTTTATGCCTGCCAGTCTGCCACAATATCCGCCCACCAGCTCATGAGTGCCACACGCTCGTCCCAGTATTCAGCACGGTTATAGACATGGCGGACATCTTTTTTGGTGTGGGCAAGCTGTCTTTCAATCGCATCAGCACGCCATAGCCCGCTGTCATTTGCTACCGTAGAAAATAGCGAACGAAAGCCGTGCGTGGTCATACGACCGCCAAATCCTGCTCGCTTGATGACCGCCAACACACTTTCAATCGGCATGGGCTTGGTGGGGTTGCTGTGATGTTTAAACACAAAGCCATCATCAAGGCGTGAAGCGTGCAAATCCTTTAAAATCTTTAACGGCTGACTGGCAAGCGGGACGGCGTGTTCAAGCCGTGTTTTCATGCGATAGGCAGGGATAATCCACACGCCTTTATCTAGGTCAAATTCGTCCCATGTCGCCTTGCACAGCTCGCTGGGTCGCACCGCCAAATAATTTGCCAGCGATAGAGCGACAGGGGCAAGTCCGATGGTGGGTGTTTTTCTGATGGTGTGCCAAAAACCTGCCATCTCATCGGCGGATAATGTTGCCATATTTTGCACGGTGTGGGTAGGTATGATGTTATCAACCAGCGTGCAGGGGTTGTTCTGGGCGTATTCGTGGGCGATGGCGTAGTTGAATACTTGAGACAGTAGGCGTAATGAGCGTTTGGCGGTCTCGTATGTGCCTTGTGCGACCATGTTACTGACGGCTTTTGAGACCATTGCACGGCTGACATCTGCCACCGCCATGTCCTTAAAATCGTTGGTGATGTAGGTTAGGCGGTAGATGACGGTGTATTTGTACTTCTCACTTGTCCATTGCTTGCTGTGCAGCTCTATCCATTCATGAATGAGTTCGCTGACCGTGATGGGTGTTAATCCTGCGTTGTTTTTGATTTTATTGGCAAGCTCTCGGGCTTGTTTTAGACTGACGGCTGGGTATTCACCAAGTTTTTTGCGTTTTCGTTTGCCAAGGGCGGTGTATTCTAGCACCCAAGACTTACGACCTGTTGGCATGACATCAATGGATAAGCCTTCGCCTGCTGATAGCGAGTAGCGTTTTTCGGTGGGTTTTAGCCCTTTGATTTTGTTATCGGTGAGCATTGGTGTGTGTATCTCGTGTGTGGCTGTGTGTCGCCGTGTGTGTAAAATCGTTTGATGTTCGTTGATTTACTATGATACACGATGACTTTATGAGATACAACAAGACAATAAAAAAGCCTTGATTTACAAGGCTTTTTTGATGGTTTATGACACTTAAAAATACTTGATGATTTTTAGTGATTTTAATAGATGGTGGAGATGGCGGGAGTTGAACCCGCGTCCGCCAGCACTACGCCCATGACTCTACACGCTTAGAGTCTGTCTTTGGCTTTAATCCGCACCGACCCGACAGTCAGGGTGGATTGGACGATTTGCTAAGAGTTTCGCACCTGTCATCGCAACGCTAACAGATGCTATCCTTTGTGCGTTCGCATCGGGGTGAGCAACCAGACCAAAGGCAATCTGTGCCGACCCAAGTAGCCCTTAGGCTGCTAGTGCGTAAGTTTCGTCGTTTGCGACTATTTTAAATGTATGTTGATTTACAAGAGGCATACGCTCTTGACGTGCATCATTAGGTTTCATCACCAGCGTCGAAGCCAGAACATCCCCTAGATGACAACATTGTAACAAATAACACCATCAACCGCAATGCATGCAATGTTATATTTTGTATCCATGTTTTGCTTGTTCATCAGTGGCGAAAGGCTACTTCTTTGCCATTTTTGTCGATGTAATGCGCGTGGTCATCATGGATGACGTAGGCGATTCCCTCAATAAAGTTGGCAGGTGTGTCGTAGATGGCTTGGATGACCAGATCACCTCTGGGGTTGATGTAGCCATATTTATAGCCGTCGTCGCCTTTGATGCCAACGGATGCCAACCCCTCAGAGAAGTCTTCAGCGATATCATAAATTGGTCCGATGACCTGCTGACCATTCTTATCGATAAAGCCCCATTTGTCATCTACTTTTATGCGCACCAGACCACCCTCGAACCAGTCGCCTGTATCGGTATAGATGGGCTTGATGACAACTTTACCTTTTTTGTCGATGAAGCCGTATTTGCCATTGCTTTCAATCTTGGCTCGACCTTCCCAAAACCCCCAAGCGCCAGTGAACTGCGGCTTAATGACGATTCTACCCTTGGGATTGATGTAGCCGTATCGCTTGCCTTGCTTGATGAGTGCCATGCCATCATCGAAATTCTCCGCCATATCGAACATTGGCTCGATGATGATTTTGCCGTGGGTGTTGGCATAGCCATATTTGCCATCTTTGGTGACGACGGTTAGGTTTTCGTTGTATTGGCAGTCTTCGCTCTCTTTGGCGAAATGATAACCTTCTGGCAAGCTGATTCTGCTTTCACAAGAAACAAACTCTTCTGTTAGGTCGAAGGTTTTCGCGTCTTGGGCGATCGCAGCCTTACAGCACAGCGCGATGAGACAAGGAATGTATGCTAACTTCATGATAAATTGAACAAAATAACCAAAAATCTAACTATTGTATCATGCCAAAGCTTCGATCACAGCAATTTTTAATGTATTTAATTTGTCAGCGCTTAGCGTTTGACCGTCTTTATCACTCAAATAAAACACGTCTTCGGCACGCTCTCCTAAGGTGGTGATGCGCGCGCCATGCACCTCGATGCCCAGACGGCTAAATATCAACCCAAGGCGCGCCAATAACGCCGGTCTATCCTTGGTGATCAAGGACATCATGTGATGACCTGTGCGCACCACCGAAGTCGCCTCGCTAAACTGCACCTGCGTGGGCACAGTGAAGTGCTTAAGCTGGCCATCTAGGGTGAAATTGCGTGCAGAGATTTGGCTCTCACCGCTCTTTAAGGCGTGCATGAGCCTGGCGGTGAGTGTCTGCCGCCTGATGTCATTGGTCAAGATGTCATCACGTTCAGCACCTTGGATGGCGTAGCGATCGATGACGACATACGAGTCTAGCGCCGCAGCCTTGCCATCGATGTCAGCAGTCAAGATGGTCGCATCCAATACGGACAGCCCCATGTGATCAAGCACGCCCACAGTCGCGGCAAACAGGTCGTCTTGGTCGTAGGTACAGATGAATAATTGCACAGCGTTCAGCGCAAGGTCGGAATGCGCGCGCAGAGCGATGACGGGCTTGTTATCAGCCAATGTGGACTTATTGGCGAGTATCTCAGAGGTCTGCCATGCGATGTCATGGTGTTTTTGCTTTAAGAAAAAATCATCACCAAAATCTTGCCATAACGCATCGATATCAGCAGTAGAGATAGCCGTGAGTAATTGCTTGGCTTTGTCCTTGCGATTGGCGATGACCGCATTCATTTCGGCAGCAGATGCACCCAGACTAAGAACTCGGTGCGTGCTGATGTACAGCTGCTTTAAAAGACTGGCGCGCCACGTATTCCACAGCTGGCTGTTCGTGGCGTTCATGTCAGCGACAGTAAGCACATACAGATGATTTAGATGTGCGATGGTGCCTGTAAATTCAGCAAAGCTTGCGATGATTTCAGGGTCAAAAATATCTTGTTTTTGGGCGGTTAGCGACATGGTGAGATGTTCGCGCACAAGCCACGCCACGAACTCGACATCTTCATCCTCCAACCCATGCGAACGCCCAAATTCATACACATCTTGTGCACCAAGCTGGCTATGGTCTCCACCTCGCCCTTTGGCGATGTCATGGAATAATGCCGCGACGACCAGCAAATCTTTGCGGTTGATTTTTTGATAGACTTCACTGACCAAATCGAATTTTTGACTGTATTCTGCATTCGTCGTATCTCCAAATCGGTGCAAAATTCGGATCAGTAGCAGCGTATGCGCATCCACCGTATAACGATGAAATAGATCGTACTGCATCAGCCCCATGATCTGCCCAAAGGCAGGTAGATAATTTCCCAATACGCCATATCTCTTCATGATGCGTAAGCGCTGATATAGGTAGTTATTTTCTTGTAAATTTGCCAAAAATAGCGCGCGATGCTTAGGGTTAGCGCGATAAGCATCATCAATCAAATGACTTGACAGATATAATGCGCGTAGAGTGCTGGCGGCAATTTTTTTGATGCCGTGCTGACCCATAATCAAGAAAATGCGTAATAAGTTTTCAGGTTTTTTGATAAAAATATCGTCGTCTTTGGCGAAGATCTGAGTATCTTGGCGAGTGATTTTACCATCTCGAATCTGAACCTCTTCTGCCACGCCGTCCACATGTAGGCTAGAATCGATGGGGGTTTCGTTTTGGGTGATTTGGAGAAAATCCTCGTCGATCTCGACCGCTTCATATTCAGGCTCAAGATAACTTTCGTTATAGTAGGCGCACAGCATCTCAGACAACGCCGCAACCTGTATCGCGTGACGATAATAGGTACGCATCATCGCCTCAAGTGCGGCGGTGAGCGTGCCTGCATCAGCATCATCTTGTATTAGATGTAGCCGTTTGGCGATGTTTTTTTGATGGTCGAACAGTAGCCTATCCTCGCAGCGGCCTGTCAGGGCGTGCAGATGATGGCGAATACACCATAGGAATTTTTTGGCGCTTTGTAGGGCGTTAAGCTCGTCTTGACTCAAAAATCCCACACCTGATAAATCCCCAAACTCTTTGACATCATCAAAATAAAACTTCGCCAACCACACTAAAATGTGCAAGTCTCTTAATGTTCCTGGGGCGGATTTGATGTTTGGCTCTAAGTTGTATTCGGTGGCGTTATGGCTAAGGTAGCGCGCCTTGGATTCTCCAGTTTTGGCGATAAAAAACGCCTTAGCACTCCATGCGTTTTTTACCGATTCGGTTGGAATATGGCGAAGTGCATCGTTGCCTGCGATCAGGCGCGCCTCCAAAAGCGCAGTCGCAACCGTATGATCGGTCACAGCAATCGCCGTATCTGCCACATCGCGCACGCTGATGGCGGGAGTGATGCCAATGTCCCATAGAGTTGCCACGAATTGCTCAATCCCTTTGGTGTGTGAATTAAGGTCATCAGCAAGAATCAGAATATCAACATCAGAGCATAGGAAAAGCTCACCACGACCATAGCCACCGATGGCAAATAGCCCAAGCTCATCAGACAACATCTCATCAAAAATACGAGCAAGCACCCGATCCATCGCCTGCGTTCTCAGTGCAACATAATCCTCAATCACATCAAGCGCGCCTAATCCCAAATCTGTGATACGACGATCAATCTGAGCATTTAATTCAGTCAGATAGCCTTTATAGGAAATAGGGTCAAAAGATGGCAAGGGAGGTAGATTTATCATAGTATTTGGCACAAGCTTGGTGATTGATTTGAAGGGTTACAATCTTCAGATTGGTATGTTTTAAATGATAGCATAATTTTTATGGTTTCACTTAACATCAAAAGAGCGGCTGTTCTGAAGGTGGTCAAATTTTCAAAACCCAAAATAAAAAGTTGCCATATATTCAAGGTCAGCTCACTCAATTTTCCCGCAAAAAACTCCCGCCAAATCAATAACCCCTTGAATCATCAAGGGGTTATTTTATTAGCCAAATACTTTATCAGCAGCTGCCTTAAATCGTGTAATCGCACCATCAACATCGGTTAGCTTATCTAGCCCAAACAGCCCGATTCTAAAGCTCTGATAACCCTCAGGTTCGCCAACTTGTAGCGGCGTACCAGCAGCGATTTGTAGCCCTTGCTCTGCAAATGCTGCGCCTTTATGGATCGCCTCGTTTGGCGCATGACACACCACAACACCGCGTGCTTGGTAGTCAGGATGGGCGACGCTTTGGATGCCTTTATCATTTAGAACCGCCAAGATGCCTTTACCAAGTTCAACTTGTGCAGATTTTAGCTTATCATAGCCAACAGCTTTCGCCTCAAGCAGTGCATCTCTAAGCTGCTTAAGTCCATCGGTTGGCATGGTGGCATAATAGGCATGTCCGCCATTTTCGTACGCTGTCATGATGTTTAGCCATGCTTTTAGATCCAGCGCAAAACTGCTTGGCGTGCTGGTTAGTACCGCTTCACGAGCATCTTCAGACATCATCACAAGGCCAGCGCACGGGGTGCTAGATAGACCCTTTTGTGGTGCGCTGATCAGCACATCGATGCCCACCGCCTTCATGTCAAGCCAGATACAGCCTGAGGCGATGCAGTCAATCACCAAAAGTCCGCCCACCTCGTGCACCGCCTCACCTAGTGCGCGGATATACTCATCACTTAGCATCATGCCAGAGGCTGTCTCGACGTGCGGAGCAAACACCACGGCAGGTTTTTGGTTGCGGATCGCTGTTGTCACCGCCTCGATATCAGCAGGGGCAAATACGGCTTTTTCGTCATTGGTGTGGCTTGCACAGAATACTTCGCTTGACTTAGCCACACCTGTTGCATCCAAAATCTGCGTCCAGCGGTAGCTAAACCAACCATTTCGGATGATCAGGCAGTCCTTATCCTTAGCCAAAGCACGCGCCACAGACTCCATGCCAGACGTTCCAGATCCAGGAACGATGGCGACTGCATCGGCATTATATAGTGATTTTAATTCTACGGATAAGTCACGCATGACTTCTTTGAATACCTTTGACATGTGATTCAGTGCGCGGTCGGTATAGACCACTGAATATTCCAAAAGTCCATTAGGATCGATATCATCTCTCAAAGCAGGCATCATTTTCTCCTTGGTTTCACCAAACTTTTGCATCAATGTACCAATCTTGGGTGCAAAAATCAACTGCCAAGCACACTAAATGCTTGAGTTTCGTGATAATTGGCAGAATCGAGGAGGAAAATAAAGAATGCTAGTCGCGATAAGCGTGATTTAGGGCATGCGTCACCATCTCAAGCACATCAGCTTCGCTGTTTTGGGCAGTGTGGCGGATTAGCTTAGAGGGTGCGTGGGTCAGTGTCTGCGTCAGCGTGCGAGCAAGCTCTTTGACGACCTCGGCAGCATCATCGCCATCAGATAGGCGAGCTAAGGCGGTATTTAGTAAGCGCTCTTTATGGTTTTCGGCGGTTTGTCGATAGGCGGTGATCTGAGTGCGAGCGGTCTGCACCTGCATCTGATGCTCGATATCCAGCACCAGCTGACTGACCATCAGTTCAGCCTCGATGGCGGCTTGTTTTCGCTCTTCTAGATTGCCTGCGATGACGTGTTGCAGGTCGTCCACCGAATATAGATAAACATCATCAAACGAGCCTACACTCGGCTCAATGTCTCTTGGCACCGCCAAATCAACCATTAGCATGGGACGATGTCGGCGGGCTTTTAGCGCCGCCTTTACCATGCCATGTGTAATGAGCGCATCCATGCTACCGCTACAGCTACTGATCACGTCTGCATCGGCGATGTGCGCACCCAATTCAGTCAATGGCACAAGGTCAATCTGCACACTGCGATTGGCTGCTTTTGACATCTCATGCAGCTCTGCTGCTAAGTTCTCGGCACGCTCTTTACTGCGGTTGGCGATGATGATGCGCCCCATGCCAAGCGCAGCGACATTATGCGCAACTAATCGATTCATCTCGCCTGCCGCCACCAACATAAAGGTTAAGCGGCTTGGCTCATCAAAAATCTGCGTAACCAGCTTGGCAGTGGCAAAGCCAAGCGTCACCGCCTGCGCACCCACTTTGGTATCTCGGCGCACCGCACGCGCTGCAGCAAATACCTGCTGAGTCAGCCAATCAAACCCGCGCCCCATGCCGCCAGATTCTCGCGACTGAGCGGCTGCTTGGCGAATCTGCCCTAGAATCTGTGGTTCGCCCAGAATCATCGAATCTAGCCCAGCCGCGACACGCAACCAGTGATTCAGCGCACGATTGTCTTCATAGATGTATAGAAATGGTGCAATGTCGTCAAGATTCAGACCCTTAAACTGTGCAAGCCAAGCTCGAACTCTCTGGGCTGCATCACTAATCTCAAGCTCGTCATCATACACAGCATCATCTGGCAGCTTGACATAGATCTCACTGCGGTTACAGGTTGAGACGATGACAGAGCCGTCCGTAATCGCCTTTAACTCATCAATGGCGCACGACAAATCCTGCCCGAACGATAACTTCTCACGAAGCTCGACGGGCGCGGTTTTGTGATTGACTCCGACGACGGCTAATTTCATTACAACTCTAAAAAAAGCTGGATTTTTGATGAATGTTATTGATTTAAAACATCAAAAATTAATCATAAATTGTCTATTATAACAGCTTTTGGGTAATTTGTGACAAGATTACCAACAAAAGCATCCACTTAGCGAAAAAACAACGCAATAACACCTAAGGGCTTGAACTTATTAAAAATCCTTTTATAATAAGTCAGTTATTCATTATTTTTGTTGCCCATCCGGGTGAAAAACGCTGTTTATGAACCTTTTATTTTGGACTTGCAAACACCTCATCAAAAAGAGTCGCCCTGCGTCCTCTTTAGGTGTCATGCACATCAAAAAAACCAACAAAAAACGACTGGCGTTATTTCTGTGCTTTACCCTATTGATGTCGCACATGCATTCTGCACAGGCAGGCGTATTTGACCCATTATTAAAGATAATACTCCCTTTCTATAAAAGCGACGAAGACAATAAACACCCAACCACCCAAGACACTCACTCTGATATCGCCGAAGATGACGAGCCAGTACAGCTTGCTGACGATGGCAATGATGAGTATTACGAGCCAAATGCTGCCGATCTGCCCAGCGTTCTATTTGATGACACGCTACTGGCTGACAACAGCGAGCTGATGCTTGGCGCGCCTGATTTATATGCGCTGTTATCCGCTGAATTCTCAGCTGATCGTGGTGATGTCGAGACGGCACTTGCCATCTATAAGGCAGAGTCTTTTAAGGAGAATGCGACGGCTGTCTTTGAGCGTGCGCTTAGCCTATCTATCGAATACGACACGCCTGCTGAGTCACTTGCTTTTGCTGCCGCATGGCAAGCCAAAAACCCAGATCACACCCCTGCATGGTTCTACGTCACACATCTGGCATTAAAAGCGCGCGACTACAATCAAGCGGTGCAGATGCTCGCGATGATATTGGAATATGATTCCAAAGCGGATCTGTCACTGATTTTTGGCAGTATTTTCCCGAACAACCCTGTCGATCAGCGCGAATTATTCTACGCACTACAGAACATCGACAGCATCAATGCATCGGTTGCGGTACTGCGCGCAGGCCTGCTCATGCGCTTAGATGAATATGATGCATCACTACTGTACATCAACGATGCACTAAAAGCCGAACCCAAGAATCTTGCATTCATCAACCTAAAGCTAGACATTCTAAGCGCCGCGAATCGCACGGATGATCTGTGGAAATTCTTACACGCCAAGCGCCGCCTACTGCCCAAAGAGACTTCCTTATATCTCTATGAAATTCGCCATTTCATCAATATGGGCAACCTAAAAGACGCATGGCAACTTCTATTGACTGCGCACAAAAACACCCAAGACCCCGACGTGATACTATTGTCAGGCTTGGTCGGGATTGATATTGGCGAATATCAAAAGGCGGTAGAATTATTAACCCCGCTCACCAAAAATACTGACTTTGCCAGTCAGGCGCATTATTATCTAGGTATTGCTAATGAGAGATTGGGCGATTTGGCGCGCGCCAGATACCATTATGAACGTGTAAAAAATGACGATTTTGTGCTGGACGCACGCACCAAGGTCGTAGGATTCTACCTGCTTGATAATAATGTCTCAGCCGCGATGTCCACCTTAGTGCGCCTGCGCGACGAATACGAAATCTATGCTGCCGACAGTTATATTCTGCAAGCCGAAATTCACCTGCGCCAAGGCGATATTCAGTCTGCCAGAGACATACTTATGACCGCCAATCGTCAATACCCTGACAATGACAGGCTGCTGTTTACCAGTTATCGGCTGTTAGAAGATGATCTGGATGATACCGAGAAACGTCTCATCATCAATCATCTGCTAAGCCTAGATAAGCATAACCCAAATTATCAGCTCGCCTCAGCAAAGTTAGCACTCATACAGAACCCTAATGATGAGCAGGCGCTGGCCACCGCGCAGAGCATCAGTACTATTCGCGCTGATGACCCACTGTATGATAAGGATCTACAGCTAGAGGCGTTGATCGTACTGAGCGAGAACGCACTTGTCAAAGGTGATTACAAAACCATCATCAACTTACTACAGGCACCCTATGACGTCTCACTTGACTTAGATGCGGGCATCTTACTGCTTCGCGCTTATCAAGGCTTAGGTGATGATGACACAGTACAGCGACTACTCACAGAGCTTCAGAACAAGTATAATTTGAATCAAGACAGTGAAGCGCCAACCAGCACCGACACTCAAAGCTATTAACCCCACAAGGATTGCCATGAATACCAAAATTCTTCTTGCCGCCGCTGCAGTTGCTGCATTAGCCGGCTGTCAAACACTGCCAAAGACACAACCTACACCGACTCAGACCATCAATGCACCGATTAAATTTAGCATTGGTGGCAAGATTGGCATCACCAGCGTATCTGCTGAAGGTAATCAATCCGGCACCGCATTTTATGCTTGGACGCAGGATGCTGGACGTTTCGCCATCGACCTGACAGGCGCGCTTGGTATTGGTGCTACATCGATCAGTTTTGATGGCAGAACTGCCACGCTGACCAGTGAACGCACAGGCGAGATCAGTGCATCAACCCCAGAAGAGCTGCTTCTGCGCACCACAGGTTGGCAAGCGCCGATCAGTCAGCTGCCTTATTGGATCGTTGGGCGCGCTGCTCCTAGCGACAGCGATCACAGCCGCGATGGTGCAGGACGTCTGCTTAGCGCGACCAATGGCGACTGGACAGCGAATTTTGAATATAAAGGCAGCATACCAAACCGCCTACGCATCACTCACACCGATGGTCATCGCGTGGTGATGACGATGGCTCATATGCAATGATGCGTATTTTTTCACCTGCTAAAATCAATCTATTCTTGCACATCACAGGCGTGCGCACAGATGGTTATCATGACTTACAAAGTGTGTTTCGCGCGCTTGATTTTGGCGATTATCTTGAGATTGAACCCACAGATGGCGATCAGCTGGTTACGCTCTTAGGCGCTGATTACCTAACCTCAAGTCTTGATGACAACCTCATCGTTAAGGCAGCTCATGCTCTCGCCAAGATACATCCTGAGCGCACAACACCCATAACAATCACCCTAGACAAACACATCCCCACAGGCGCAGGTCTTGGCGGTGGCTCATCGAACTGCGCCGCCACACTCATCGCTTTAAATGAACTTTGGCAGCTGGGCCTATCCACCAAAGAACTGATTGATGTCGGTGCCAGCCTGGGCGCAGACGTGCCATTTTTTATTTTTGCGCATGCACATCGCTCGGATGCCATCGCCACAGGCATTGGCGAGATATTATCGTCCATCACCCTGCCATCACGGGCTTATCTTTTGCTCATGCCTGATGCGCACCTTGCCACCGCGCATTTTTTTAAGCATGCTAAGCTTAGCAAAGACTCACCCTTGATGGATGGGCTTGAGTCCAAACAAGCAGGTTTTGAAAGATCATTAATCGCACCTTTTCATAATTGCTTTGAAGCCATCGCTGCCGAAGATAGCCCATCTGTCAAAGACGCGCTAGATTATCTACACAGTCTACCCAGCCAATCAACGCCGCGCATGACAGGCACGGGCAGCGCTGTTTTTTTACCACTCAGCACAGAAGATTTGGATCACGCCACCAGATGGCAACAGGGCGCACCTTGTCGTGCCATTATTTGCCATAGTCTACATGACACGCAGGGCTGACTGCGGGCGTTTTTTTAAAAGATTGAAAATTTTTAAATTTTTTATAAAAAACGCTTGCATCTTCCAAAAAATTCGGTATAATTATCCGCCTATATAGGGGCGTCGCCAAGTTGGTAAGGCATCAGGTTTTGATCCTGACATTCGTTGGTTCGAGTCCAGCCGCCTCTGCCATTTTTTAAAGTTTTTTAAAAACTTTCTAGGGGTATCGCCAAGTTGGTAAGGCATCAGGTTTTGATCCTGACATTCGTTGGTTCGAGTCCAGCTACCTCTGCCATATTCAGTTAGCTTGCTAACATGAGCAATCAAGCCAGTTCTTCGGAATTGGCTTTTTTGTTATTTAATTCCATCCGGACCTCCAAAGCAGTTACAAGAAAAATCGCCAAAAACCTGCAAAATTTCCGCAAAAAATGCTAAAATATGCGCGTTCTATTCTTTTAGCCTTTTTATAGGAACCACGTATGTCATATATGGCCATCTTTTCAGGTAGCGCTAACCCACAGCTTGCCCAGACTGTCGCCGACCATCTACATATCCCACTAAGCAAAGCCGACATCACGCGCTTTTCTGATGGGGAAATCGCCATTGAAATCAAAGAAAATGTGCGCGGCAAGGACGTATTCATCCTACAGCCTACTTGCGTACCGACCAATGATAACTTGATGGAAGTGGTACTGCTTGCTGATGCGCTTCGTCGCTCTAGTGCAGGTCGTATCACAGCAGTGATTCCATATTTTGGCTATGCTCGCCAAGACCGTCGCCCACGTTCAGCTCGTGTGCCAATCTCTGCCAAAGTCGTGGCAGACATGCTATCAATCTCAGGCATCGACCGTGTGATGGTCGTGGATCTGCACGCCGACCAAATCCAAGGCTTCTTCGACGTACCTGTCGATAACCTATACGGCACCCCTGTTCTACTAAGCGACCTAAAACAACAAAACTACGACAACCTAATGGTGGTATCACCTGACGTAGGTGGCGTGGTGCGTGCACGCGCAATGGCAAAGCTACTTGGCGATGCCGACCTTGCCATCATCGACAAGCGTCGCGCTCGTGCAAACGAATCTCAAGTGATGCACATCATTGGTGACGTAAGTGGTCGCGACTGCGTCATCGTGGATGATATCGTTGATACTGCAGGCACGCTGTGCAAAGCCGCTCAAGCCCTAAAAGACAACGGCGCACGTCACGTGGTGGGCTACATCACCCACCCTGTCCTATCAGGCAAGGCAATCGATAACATCAGCAATTCTGCCCTAGATGAGATCGTGGTGACTGACACCATTCCATTGTCAGAAAATGCCAAGACTTGCCCAAAAATTCGCCAAGTAAGCATTGCTTCACTACTGGCAGAAAGCCTGCGTCGTATCAATAACGAAGAATCTATCAGCGCCCTGTTCGACTACGGTGTATGATTAGATAACGTTTGATCATTAAAGCCCGCCTATGGTGGGCTTTATTATGTGCGCGTAATGCACAGCAATAAAAAAACACCGCCTATTGACGGTGTTTTTTGACGACAGCAGGTTTTACTTTAAACCTTGTTCCATCTTTTCAAAGCGCTCTACAATAAAGTCTTTTGGTGGTGCGGTCATCAGACTCACCACGACAGTTGTAATCGCACTTAATAGGAAGCCTGGCATGATCGAGTAAATCGCATCATTAGCAGGCTGACCATTGATCTCAAAGCCACCATATACCCATACGATGACCGTCAACGCACCAACGATCATACCCGCCAAAGCACCGTTACGGTTCATGCGCTTCCACATTAGGCTAAGCAGTACCAACGGACCAAATGCAGCACCAAAACCTGCCCACGCGTGCGAGACCAGTTTTAGTACAGAGCTGTCTTTGTTGCCTGCGATGAAGATGGCAAGTAGCGCAACCGCCACAACACAGATACGACCCACCAGAACTTGGCGAGCTTCTGATGCATCTTTATCCAAGAACAGCTTATAGATGTCACGCGTCAATGAACTTGATGCTACCAATAGCTGGCTTGAGATGGTACTCATGATCGCCGCCAAAATCGCCGCAAGCAAGAAGCCTGAGATCAAAGGATGGAATAGTAGCTGTGAGAACACCAAGAAAATCGTCTCTGGATCAGCCAGCTCCATGTTGTGATTATGAATATAAGCAACGCCAGACAGACCAACCATCAGCGCACCGATCAAGCTGACTATCATCCAGCTCATGCCGATATTACGAGCAGTTGGTACGTCTTTTACCGAGCGGATCGCCATGAAGCGCACGATGATGTGCGGCTGACCGAAGTAACCTAGACCCCATGCCGCCAGCGAAATCGCACCCATGACGGTCACGCCACTCATGATGTTAAATAGGTCTGGATTCACAGAACGTGCCACTTCGATGCCTGCTGACAAGCCACCAATCTCACTAAATGCTACGATCGGCACAAGCAGCATCGCAACCAACATGATCACGCCTTGCACGAAGTCGGTCAAAGACACCGCCAAGAAGCCACCAAACAGCGTATAAGCCACAACCACACCTGCTGTTAGCCAGATGCCCAGATCGTATGACACCCCCAGCGAGCTTTCAAACAACTTACCACCACCGACCAGACTTGCTGCAGTATAGACGGTAAAGAACACAATGATTACCACTGCTGACATGATGCGCAGCAGATGAGACGTGTCATTAAAGCGGTTTGAGAAATAGTCAGGCAGAGTCAATGCATTATCTGCAATCTCAGTAAATACACGCAGACGCGGCGCCACCAATAAATAGTTCACGAACGCACCCAGTGTCAGACCGCCAGCGATCCACAAACTTACGATGCCCGAAGCATACATATAACCAGGCAGACCCAAGATCAGCCAACCTGACATGTCAGATGCGCCTGCTGATAATGCTGCTACCGCAGGGCTTAATTGACGACCGCCAAGCATGTAGCCCTCGACGTTGTTTTGTTGTTTAAAATAGGCGTACACCCCGATGGCAATCATCAACATAAAATAAATCGCCAAAGAAATCCATACACCAGTCGCCACAGAACTCATGGGACTCTCCTTCAAAAAATAAAAAATTATCAGCGCCATCTCAAATCATTCCAATGATTTATTAAATAATCCAATGATGGCATAACGTTTTGTAACAAACGTGTCTATTATATAACAAAATGCTACTAGAGTTATAGTATTAATTGAGAATTTATCTCAATTAATGAAAAATAAGCCTAAAAATATGCAAAATTTTGTATATTTGAACAATTTTTAAGCGCCTATTGACTTAAACACACCAAAATCCTTTGCTACTTTGGTGAATTTTTAGTATAATTATCCGCTAATTTTCTAATGCTAAGCAATAGGAAATGATAGACTGGTCGCAAGTCTGAATTTATTTTTACTTTCCACTTTAAGGAATCATCATGAGCTATACTCTAAATGCTGTAGCACGTTCTGCAGAAGAGCAGGGCAAAGGTGCGAGCCGCCGCCTGCGTAAAGAAAACCTAGTACCTGCCATTATCTATGGCGGTGAAGGTGAAGCAGTTTCCATCTGTGTCAAGACCAACGAGTTGGTTAAAGCCATTTCAGAAGATGCGTTTTTTTCTAGCATCATCGGCATTGAGCTAGATGGCACAAAACAAGAAGTCATCATCAAAGCACTACAACGCCACCCATCAAAAGGCTTCCCACTACACGCCGATTTCCAACGCATCGTTCGTGGTCAAGAAATGAACGTTAGCGTGCCTGTGCGTGTCATCAATGAAGAAGAATCAGCTGGCAAGAAAACTGGCGGTGTTCTTACTCAGCTTGTCAATGACATTCAAGTGACTTGCTTACCACGCAATTTGCCTGAATTCATCGAGATTGATGTTGCCAAACTGGAAGTGGGTGATAACATCCGCTTGGGCGATGTGGCACTACCTCAAGGTCTAAGCTTGGTATTGCAAGACGACAGCGAACTGGAAAATGTGATTGTCAGCATGCAAGCACCAACCGTTGAAGAAGTTGAAGAGTCAACTGAAGAAGCTGACGCAGAAGATCAAGAATAATGTTTTTTATGATCACCTCTCAAAAGCCAGTAAACCGTTACTGGCTTTTTTGTCCTTTTCTTTCTATTTGAATAAAAATTGACTATAATAACCATCAATTTTCACCAGTATCAATCAACATGACCATCAAACTCATTGTAGGACTTGGCAATCCCGGTAACGAATATAAAGACACGCGCCATAATACGGGCTTTTGGTTTGTTGATAAAATCAGCGAACAATTCGGCATCAGCCTAAGCCACGACAAGAAATTCCATGGCGATGTGGGTCGCGGTACGATCTTTGGTCAAGACGTTCGCCTACTAAAGCCCGATACGTTCATGAACCGCTCAGGACTTGCGGTTGTTCCTTTGGCGAAGTTTTATAACATCACGCCCAACGAGATTCTCATCGCGCATGATGAACTTGATATCGCGCCTGGCAGTATTCGCCTAAAGACAGGTGGCGGGCATGGCGGGCATAATGGTCTAAGAGACATCTTGCCCCACATTGGTGCAGATTTTCATCGCCTGCGTATCGGCATCGGACACCCTGGTCACGCCAGCAAAGTCAGCGGCTGGGTGCTGTCTAAGCCAAGCAACGATGATGGTATCAGCATTGATAAGGCACTAGACTGCGCCTTGGATAATCTTAATCTCATCATGGCAGGCGACTTCGACAAGGCAAGAAACGCCATCAACGGATTTAAACTTAGCTGATTCACCCTTACCTTGGTATCAGCTGATACTTTGATTGATTTTTGGAATTTTATGATACTTTCTTTATTGGCGGTCGCTCTGGGCTTAGTACTGCTTATCTTTAGCGCCGATGCATTCATTGATGGCGCGGTTGGCATCGCCACCAAATACCACATGCCTAAAATGCTCATCGGTGCGCTCATCATCGGCGTGGGCACGTCAGCACCTGAGATGGTTGTCTCAGCACTGTCAGCATTGGCAGGCAGCCCTGGCATCGCATTGGGCAATGCTTATGGCTCAAACATCGCGAACATCACGCTTGTGCTTGGTGTGACAGCACTCATCGCGCCCATCGCCATTCAAAAAGACGCTCTAAAACTTGACTTCCCTTGGCTAATCGGCGCAACCATTCTCAGCGTCGTGCTGATGTTGGACGGGCAGTTTAGCAGATTGGACGCGATTCTCTTATTGGCGGTCATGTTCGTTAATATCGCTACTCAGATCTACATCGCCAAGACGCACGCCAAAGCCGCCAAAGAAAGCTCGATACTCGCCGCCTATGAGGAGGCAGAGGAAGAGGCGGAAGAAGATAATGAACTGCCTGATCCTGATGAAGTGCATGTCGGTAAGTCGCTATTTAGATTGATCGTTGGGCTGTTCGTCATGATTGGTAGCTCACGTCTGATCGTTTGGGGTGCAGTTGAACTTGCCACACTGTGGGGTCTGTCGGACTTGATTATTGGGCTTACCATCGTTGCCATCGGTACCAGCCTGCCTGAGTTAGTCTCTTCCATCATCGCCGCTCATCGTGGTGAATTTGATCTGGCTTTGGGCAACGTGCTTGGCTCGAACCTATTTAACACGTTGGCTGTCGTAGGTATCGCTGCAGCCATTCAACCCATGGTGGTCGCAGCCGAAGTACTTAACCGCGATGTCATGGTGATGTGTGCCATTACCGCTGCACTGTTCCTTCTGTGCGCATTCGCCCTAAAAGGCAATGGCAAACTGGGGCGCGGAGTTGGTGTCGGCTTCATCACTTGCTTTATCGGTTATAGCGCTTGGCTTGCCATGAGCGCCTTAGGTGCATAAGCCGCTGACCGACCCATAAATAAACCGCTCATTTGGGCTGTTTATTTGTTTTGGGATGACATGCAAAAGTCATCATCACATGATAAATTTAGCAAACATCCTAGATACACCAAGTGGCTGATTGGCAAATCTTACACACAACAGGTATAATATCCCAAACCTGTTAGCCATCGCCAAGGTGCATTATGAATCCTTATGCCAATCCAGAACCGCTACATTTTAGCGATGTTCGCTTTGATGAAGCACTCATCAAAAAATACAATCGCCAAGGTCCACGCTACACATCCTACCCCACCGCCCTTGAATTCACCCCCATCAGCGATGGCACAGAACAATCCATCTTAGAAAACAAAGACGAAAACACCCCCATTTCGCTGTATTTTCACATACCGTTTTGCCGTCACCTTTGCTACTACTGTGGCTGCAATAAGATCATCACTAAGAAGAATAGCGATGCTGGTGACTATCTGGATTACCTCGTTCGTGAAGTTAAACACAAAAAATCCCTGCTTCGTGGCACACCCATCGTTAAACAGCTTCATCTGGGCGGTGGCACGCCAACTTTTTTTAACGATGACGAATTAGCACAGCTATGGAATTTTTTACAATCAGAATTCCAATTCGCCGCCGATGGTGATTATTCTATAGAAATTGACCCGCGCGAACTGAGACCAAACACCTTAGCCGTTCTGCGCAAGCTTGGCTTTAATCGTCTTAGCTTTGGCGTGCAGGATTTAGAAGAGAAAGTTCAGATCGCTGTAAACCGCGTACAGCCTGAAGCGATGATCAGACAGGTGATGATAGATGCGCGTGAGCTGGGGTTTAGATCTATTAATATCGACTTAATCTATGGTCTGCCACATCAGACGGTGGCGAGCATGACGGATACGGTGGCGCGTATCATCGACATCGCGCCTGACAGATTGTCAGTGTTTAATTATGCTCATCTACCAGAGCGCTTCACCGCGCAGCGTCGCATCAAAGAAGAAGACCTGCCCAGCCCCGCTGACAAACTAACCATGTTCGGCAACACCATCAATGCACTCACCCAAGCAGGCTATCAATACATCGGCATCGATCATTTCGCGCGTCCTGATGACGAGATGGCGATCGCTCAGCGCAGCGGTAAATTACACCGCAATTTTCAGGGTTATGCGACGCTTGGCGAGTGTGATTTGCTTGGGTTTGGGGTGTCGTCCATCAGTCAGATTGGCCGCCACATCTTACAAAATCACACCGACCTGAACGAATATAAGCGCATGATTGATGATGGCGCCCTGCCTGCGGTTAAGCACATTGAATCTGATCCTAAGGATGAGCTGCGCCGCTATGTCATCATGAATCTGTTGTGCCACGACCGATTGGACTTCAAGGACGTTAGCGACAGATTTGACATCGATACCAGAGCTTATTTTAAAGATGAGCTGGTGCAGCTAGATGACATGCAAGCAGACGGACTGGTGAGTATCAACGACACAGGCGTACAGATTCTACCCAAGGGTCGTATCTTGGGGCGTAGCGTTGCCATGGTATTTGATGAATACCTTGCCAAAAAACACGCCAACCGCTTCTCGAAGGTAATTTAGTGCTTAACATAAAAAAGGGCAAAACGCCCTTTTTTAATGTGTTAGATTAATTTTTAGTTTTCTTTTTTAGTGATGAGAAAATGCCTTCATGTTCGTATTTTGGCACTTTTAGGGTCATGGTATTCGACAGAATATCGTGCGCGGCTAAACCACGACGATTGAACCAGCAAAACGCATAATTGAATAACAAACCGACAAGCGCACTAAACAATACCGCCAAGCGCGAACCATGAATGAGTGCACCAACCAAAGCACAAAGCAACGGCAACAGGCACGCGCCAATGATGCGCTTAAAACTATCACCCCAAGTCATAAGATACCCATCTGCATTGACGGTTTTTAGTCGCCATGTCTGCATGCCCAGAGTCTGACCCGATTTCCGCCAAAATATGCCATAAAATCCCACAAGTGTCAGCACAAATGCAGGCGTCATCACACCATTTTGATACCATTTGGGCAGCTCTTTGGCATCTTGGGCAGTGGTGCCGACATCCACGAACATCATCGTGCCCACCACCGATAAAATCAACCCAACCAAAAAAAGCATCGCCAAAATCAGCATCCCATCATACAGCATGGTCATCAATCGCGCCATTGGCGATGCAATGACAACAGGCTCATCACGTTGTGTGGCGATTTTTGGAGCTTTGGTGGGCTTCATAGACTTGGTCATGGCGTTATCATCAAAATTTTTTGCCTATTTTATCATGATTTGATAGGTTTACCTAGTGACAAAACCGCCCAGAGAACCGCCCAAACATCATGCAAAAAATAGGCAAAAAAAATCATCAAAACCTTAAGATTTTGATGATTCTTCAATATGGCGCACCCGGAGAGATTCGAACTCCCGACCCCTTAGTTCGTAGCCAAGTGCTCTATCCAACTGAGCTACGGGTGCATGTGTTATCAAGATTATTTGCTGTTGTCTTGATGGTCGGCTATTATACTAGATAATTTTAGTATGTCAAGCGATTTTTTATTTATTTTTTAAATTTTTAATGGCTTAAAAAATAAATGGCGGTGACGGAGGGATTCGAACCCTCGATACAGTTTCCCGTATGCATCCTTAGCAGGGATGTGGTTTCAGCCACTCACCCACGTCACCGTCTACAATTATCAGTGATAAATCACCGAACGTTGTGGGCGATAATTATAACAAAGTTTTGGGCTTTTGCAAGTAGTTTTTATTAAAATTTCCAAAAATCTTATAAAAAACGATCGTGACGCGGACATTTTAATATTTGGATATAGATTTTGGGACAATTCTGTCACAGGCTTATTAAAATTTGCTATGATATTCTCATACTAATCATATAAGGAATCTCACATGACACATCAAATGCGTCCGACGGTGCTTTGTTTCTCGGGGCTTGATCCTTCTGGTGGTGCAGGATTGCAAGCCGACATTGAATCGATCGGTGCAGCAGGTGCGCACGCTGCCGTGGCATGTACTGCCATCACCGTTCAAAGCTCTCAAGCGGTGTTTGGCTTTGAGCCAACATCCAGCGAATTATTAACCGCGCAGGCATCTGCGGTACTCGACGACTTACCTGTTGCCGCCATCAAATCAGGCATGCTAGGCACAGTAGATAACATCAAGGCGCTCGCCAATCTGTTCGCCGCAGGCAAGATCGCAGCTGGCATGCCATTCGTGCTCGATCCTGTGCTGGTTGCCAACTCTGGTGGCAGTCTTGGCAATAAAGAGACTCTGGTAGCAGCGTTTGAGCAGCTTTTACCTTATGCCACGCTCATCACACCCAACACGCATGAGCTGCGCGCCTTAGCTAGGCTGGATGATCTGCATGACTGCGCCAAAAAACTCAACGATAAAGGCGTAAAGGCGGTCCTTGTCAAGACATCGCACGACTTTGAGAGCGGGGACATCGAACAGTTCCTATATGTCGATGGTGCAATCGCTCACACCAGCATCATTACCCGCCTCGAGGGTGAATTTCACGGCTCTGGCTGTTCACTCGCCAGCCACATCGCAGGTCGATTGGCTATGGGTGACACACTCATCAAAGCTGTTACCAATGCCGACGCATGGATCATCAAAACCCTGCAACACGCTGATGTTCCACACCCGAACAACCCAAAGGCTCAGCTCATTCCCAATCGGTTCATTTAAGCCGTTAAATAAAAAAGCGCATGGCGATAATCATGCGCTTTTTTATTGGGGCTGTCCTAGATAACTAACCCAAACTGCCCTTAACTAATTGTTTTAAAATGGAAATTTGAGATTTAAGGTCACTGTTATTAAAATGCCATTCGCATTCTTTAAGATAAAGCTCAAAGTGTTCTTTGGGAACACCGTTAAATTTGCGTAAATGGCGTTTTGCCTGATTCAAAAAATTCTCTATTCCGTTAATGTGATTTTGTTTTTCTGCAAAGTGCGTACTGTGATTGATTCCAAAGTGATTAAATTCACTAACATCAAGCACATCATAGCTTTCGTAGAAATCTGTGTAAACAATGCTGTCAGGCTTTACTTTTTCTCGTATAATGGGCAATAAAGTGGCTGACTTTGTATTAGGTACGGCAACGGTATAAACCTTGCCATTTCGCTTTAATAAGCCAAATACCGCAGTCTTACCGCTTGCACCACGACCACACTTACCTTTGCGTGTTCCGCCAAAATAGCTCTCATCAGCTTCAACTTCGCCATCTAGCATTTCTAGGTGCTGACTGTGTTGATAGATGAGTAGGCGTAATCGGTGAAAATAGTAAGCAGCTGTTGTTTTATTTACATTAGCTAATTGAGCTGCCGTTCTTGCAGTAACACCTGCAACAAACAGCTCAATGAGTTTGTTTTGTTTGTACTGACTTAGACGACTTTTTCTCACTGGGTTATTTTAACCTAAATGGAGTTTTTAGTCATTATCTAGGACAGCCCCTTTTTATTTATTATAAATTACAATTTCATGAGAATATTCGCACCGATGATGGCAATAAATTTCTCCGCGAGCAGCAAAGAAAACAGAGCCAAAATCGGCGATAAATCAAGCATGCCAAGATTTGGCATAATGCGACGAAATGGCGCAATGATCGGCTCAGACAGCTGCACGACTAATAGGGCAGCAGGATGCGATACATTGAACAACATGATAGCCCAACTGACCACAACCGACCCAAGGATGATATAACGAAGCATCGCCATGAACTGAATGATCGCCTTTAAAGTGCCTGCAAAGAACAGCGTCAATGCATCGATTGACTCTTGCAAGATAAAGGCATTAGCTGCCGTATTGATCCAGTACAACAGCAGCATAAGCACGACGGCTGCCACACTGATACGCCCTGCGCCCACATTCGGGAAGATGTGTAAGAATACATCAACCACGCCAGTCATCCGCTTAGTCGCTTTCATATAAGGACTGCTTGAATCTACTTCTGCCAACTGCATCATAAAACGCACAAATAGCACAATCAGCGCAAAGTTAATCACCATGTTGGTGATAATAAAAATAGGATTATTCATAAAAATAAAGCATCATCAATCAGTTGGATTTACTTAGCATCTCACCAAGTTCACGGCTGCGATTAACGCACGCTGCCATGCCATCTTGGATGGTCTGCCCCATGTTCTGCTCATTAAATACAGCCAATGCGGCAGCGGTTGTGCCGCCTTTTGAAGTGATTTGTTCGCGCAGAGTGGATGGATCGCCTGTCTTGGCAAGCTCGCCTGCGCCGATTATCGTCTGAATGGCGAGCGCCTTGGCATCATTCGCATCCAGACCCATCCTAGAAGCCTGCGCAATCATGTGCTCAAGCATGTAGAAGAAATAAGCCGGCGCAGAGCCTGCCACTGCCGTCACTGCATGCATGAGCTCCTCATCGTCCACCCAGGTCGTGATTCCCGAGGCGCGCATGATGGCATCCGCCAACTCTCTGTCTTCAGCGCTGACACCTGCCGCATATAGCCCTGTCGCCCCAAGCCCGATCGCCAATGGTAGATTTGGCATACTGCGCACGATACGCCGATAGCCACCAAGTATGTCGCTAAGCGTTCGTACAGACAGCCCTGCTGCCACCGACAGAACCAATTGATCAGATAAATGCGGCACCACATCCTGACAGACCTCAGCCATCACCTGCGGCTTGACCGACAGCACAATCACGTCAGCACGGCTGATAATCTCATGCGCCTGCTCCGGAGATACTGCCGTTACGCCTTTGGCGGTAAAAGCATCACACTTGGGTGGGTTACGGTCAGACGCGCAAATCTCAAAATCAACACCGATGTCTTTTTTTAGTTTTAATAGACCATCAACAATCGCTGATGTCATATTGCCACCACCAATAAAGCTGATGGTCTTTCCTGACAAAATGCTCATAACCCCCCTTTTTTTATATCTCAACAATCATAAAATAAACGCATTGTACACCATGCGCGCACATCACGCAAAGTATGCGCCGATATTTTCTATGTCAGTATCAGCACCAACAAGCCGCCAAGCCCGCCCCACTGTGATCAGCAGGACTGGTCGATTATCAGACTTAATGATCCATAGGTTTGAGCGAAGCCATGTTGGGATGCCAAGCGTCTGCGCCAGTTTTTTGCCATGCAACTGCTTGTGATTGATATTAACTTTGGTCTGTCTAAGCACGCGTTCAGCGCTGACATTGGCAAACTGCCGCGACATCTGCCAAACGATGGACAGCCCCTCATGGCTCTTTAGGATAATTTTATCATCATGATAAATCACATTTGGATAATTCTGCGCCATTAGGCATGCCCATGCATCTTCTTGATGGCGATACAGCTTAGATTGATAACGACAGATGATATAATTTAGCCTGCCCTGCCACAGAAGCTGCGTCTGATGATCGCCATCGGTGCGATGCGCCAAATAAAGAACATCATCCACCAACCTCTTGGGCGGCGGTATAGGCTCTGACAACCCCAGCCATCGATGGGTAATCGCTGACTGCACGGCTAATGAGAGTGCTAAGAGCTGATTAATATCCAACACTTGGTAATACGCAGATTGTGCTAGACGGTCTGTCACATCCGCCAATTTCTCATCGATCAGCTCATCAATGATGTCGCTCGCCTGTGCCAATAATAGCGCTGTGCGAGTGATGTTTTGTACAGCTTTTGAGTTTAGCTCGCCAAGTCTTGGTAAGATGTGATTGCGAAGTTTACCGCGCGCATGATCATCATCAATATTCGTCGGATCATCCACATAAGGCAGATGATGTTCATCAGCAAAGCGACTGATATCATCACGCGACACGCCCAACAGTGGTCGCCACAGCTGAATGCGCTTATCGCCCATCTGCTGCCATTGTCGCATCGCAGCCAGCCCTGACACGCCTGAGCCATTCACCAGTCGCATGAGCATGGTTTCTGCTTGATCGTGCTGATGATGTCCAAGCATCAGCACATCACCATCGTTCATGACTGACATCAGGGCAGTATAGCGCGCTTCTCTGGCGTGGGTTTCGCTATTTTTGGGTAATTTGATGGGCAGAATCCGACAATCAAACCCAAACTGATCCGCCCACGTCGCCACAGCTTGCGCCCAATCATCATTAGCCTCTTGCCAACCGTGATGGACATGCAGCAATATCGGAAGCTGCTCAATCCTGCCCGCCTGATGCAGCAGATAACAGCCGTATGCCAACGACAAAGAATCACGCCCACCACTACACGCCAGATACAGCGTGCGATTGGCAAGCTTCTGCGCTTGGTGGTTAAAGGCTTGGGTTAGCGTGTTCAGCATGGTTGTTAGGTAAATAAAAAAGCCAGAATGTGTATTCTAGCTTTTTTGGCAGGATTTTAACAGCATTGCTTATAGCGATACGGTCGAATTAAACGCCATCAGACGCTGATAACGCTGCTCTAGTAGCTCATCGATAGGCAGCTGATTGAGCTCATCCAGCTGACGAGTTAGCAGCTGCTTGAGTGACTTCATCACAAACTCAGAATCCTCATGCGCGCCTGCCCCTTCTTCGATCACTTCGTCGATCAGGCCCAGCTGATGCAGATTATTGGCGTTTAATTTTAATGCCTCTGAAGCATCAGGGGCTTTTTCGGCAGTCTTCCAGAGGATAGACGCACATCCTTCTGGCGAGATGACAGAGTAGATGCTATTTTCAAGCATATTAACCTTATCAGCCACACCAATGGCAAGCGCGCCACCCGAACCACCTTCACCAATCACCGTGGCGATGACTGGCGTCTTTAAACTACTAAATACAGCGATAGACTTAGCGATGGCCTCAGCTTGACCGCGCTCTTCTGCACCCACGCCAGGATAGGCGCCTTGAGTATCAATAAAGGTAAATACAGGCAAGCCAAAACGTTCAGCAAGCTGCACCAGACGGATGATTTTACGATAACCTTCTGGGTTCGCCATGCCGAAGTTATGGGCGATACGCTCTCTGGTTGAACGTCCGCGATGCTGACCCACCACAAGCACAGGCTCACCATTAAAACGCGCCAAGCCACCCAAGATCGCTCGGTCATCCGCAAAGGCACGATCGCCATGCAATTCATCAAATTCTGTGAATAACGCCGACACATAATCCAAAAATAATGGACGCTTTGCGTGACGAGCAAGCTGAACGCTTTCCCAAACTGTACTCATGTTATTATCCCAATGAACAAATGTAAACTTAGTTAGTTTAACATATTTTTTGATTTTGCTAAATATTTTTAACCAAAAATATTTATGGCGATGTCACACAAGACATCCAACCAATCACTTAACCTTGAGCGCCCAGCACAGATAAGTGAATACCCCACTTGGCAAACTGAGCCACATCAGAATTTAGCTGCGAGCGGATCAGCTCATCATGTAGACCATCGCCCACCGAGACTTGCCAACGATCAGCCTCTGTCACCTCCAGATGGATGGGCGCAGCCTTGGTGGTACGGCTTTGATTGGCCTGTACAGCCAGACGTAAAATCAAGCACAGATGAACCAGCTTTCGCCCGCCCAGACTCTCTGCAACATCCAGCGCGTCAGATTTTAGTTTGCGGCGATGGTTACGAGCGATCTGCGCCATCATCGCTTGGCCAATCTGCGAAAACCCTGCAATGTCCGAGAACTCAAGCAAATAAGCGCTGTGTTTTTGGTAATGACTGTGCCCAACCGCAAGACCAATCTCATGCAGATTCGCCGCGCGGCGTAGCAGGTCACGATCTTCGTCGCTAAACCCTAAGCTGTCTTTGACCGCATCGAAGAGTCGTGCGCACGTGGTCGTTACGCGACCGGCTTGTTTGATGTCCACAGAATAGCATTCTGCCATCGCCATCACACTGCGGTCGCGAACATCTTCATTGCTGATGCGACCCAGCATGTCATACATTACGCCTTCGCGCAGCGCACCATCTGAATAGCCAAGCTGATCAATCCCAAAGGTCTGCATGATCGCAAACAGCTCGGCAACGCCTGCAGGGAATACCGCCTGACGGTGCGCCTTAACACCCTCAAAGTCAATCTTATCAATAGCGCCAAGCTTAATCAGATGGCGTTTTAGCTTCTCCATGCCTTTTAGAGTGATGAACTCATCCGCCAATCCCAGCTCTTGGAGCACGAGCAATGCTGCTTTGGCGGTGCCGCTTGAGGCGATGGCATTATCCCAGCCTACTTTTTTGTAGCGTTTTTCGATAGAGAGCAGCTCGGTCTTGGTGGCTCTCATGGCTTGATCAAAGGCTTCTTCGGCAATCTTACCATCAAAAAAGAACTTCTTGGTGAATGCCACACAGCCCATCTGCAGGCTCTCCATCTCAAGCGGCTCAAAACCCTGACCGATGATAAACTCAGTCGAGCCGCCACCGATGTCAATCACCAATCGCTTGTCCGTACTGGCGTTCGAATGCGACACACCCAGATAAATCAGACGCGCCTCTTCACGCCCCGAGATGATCTCGATGGGTTTTGGCAGTAGCTGATTGGCGCGCTTAATGAACTCTTGTGCATTGACCGCCTTACGCAGCGCATTGGTCGCGACCACACGCAGCAGGTTAGGATTTACCTCGGTCAAATGTTGGGCAAAGCGGTGCAGACAGTCCAATCCACGCTGCATTGCTTCTTCTGACAGGACATTATTCTCATCCAAACCTGCCGCCAGCTGAACCTTCTCAGAGATCGAAGCGACTTTTCGCACTTCGCCATGATCCAAGCGTGCGATCGCCAAATGAAAACTGTTCGAACCCAAGTCAATCGAGCCGATCAGCTCATCGCGTGACAATCCTGTCTCGTGGATGGATTTGGCGATTTGTTCATGACGGGCGGTGGTATCGACCTGAACTGTTTTCATAAGGATTCCTAACTTTTTTCAATAAAATCATCGTGTAGATGTGTGAATTTGCCAAATAAAAAGGCATTGGCAAGCAGAACTTTAATGTACGGTAAATTTAACCAACTGACAAGATGTTTTTGCAAATCGGCTCAAAAATTAATCAATGCTTAAGATTTTTTATGCGTGATTAAAAATTCGCATTCTTTTGGGAATAGATTTGCCATGTCGGACGGCACATCCGCCACGAACTGCTTGGGCGCATCGCTGTCACCCGCCAGATTCAGTTGCCATGCATGTAGGCATAAGCGTGGCACACTGGGTGCTGGCTGTCTTAGGTATTTATCATCGCCAAGCAGCGTGTGCCCAATGCTCGCCATGTGCACACGAATCTGATGCGTGCGCCCTGTCAAAGGCGATGCGCGCACCAAACTTACCGCCCTGCCATCAATCTCAAAGCGCGCCAACACCTCAATCTTGGTCTGGCTTGGCTTGCCTTGTTTGTCGATTTTGACACGGCGTTCGCCACTTGGCAGCGTGTATTTTAACAAAGGCTGATTGATGGTTTGCTTGTCTGACTTGACATGACCCACCACTAGGCACAGATAGCTTTTTTGGATGGTTTTTTCTCGAAATTGCTCTTGTAAATCCTTTAAGGTGCTGCGTTTTTTTGCGATGAGTAGCAAGCCCGACGTGTCTTTATCGATGCGATGAATCAGCTCTAGGTATTTTTTGCCCGTCGCCACGCGCATGGCTTCAATCACCCCAAAGCTCTCGCCGCTGCCGCCATGTACCGCCAGTCCATGCGGCTTATTTAGCACGATCAGCCCTTCATTCTCGAACACCACTCTACTAAGTAATCCTTTGGCAAAATCATCAGACACCGCAGGCTCGTCACGCACCGACAGGCGCACGGGAGCAATGCGCACCACATTGCCGGTATTGACGCGTTCATGCGGTTTGCAACGTTTTTTATTGATGCGAACCTCATCGTCTCTGATAAGCTTATATAGATGTGAGCGCGGCAGACCCTTTAGGCGCGCCAACAAGAAGTTGTCAATACGCTGACCGTCTTGGTTCGGCGTGACCGTGATGTAATTGACACGACTAAAATCATCAATGACATCATCAGCGCTCAGCGGCTTAGGCGTGCGCTTGGCGTCCGTATTTTTGCTTGTCGGTTTTTGGGCGGGGTTTTTGATGGGATTTGTAGATTTTTTGGGGAAATTTTGGGTTTTTTTCATGATTTTATTAAAAATGACTAATTTTTTTGTAGGAAAATTGATAAATATTTGGTATAGTTTATCACGTTGCACACAAAAAGGCGAAATTCTTACAACCGCCCTTTGTAAATCCCTAAACCTTTATAAAATATCGGTCAATGATGCCTGATTTTATAACTGCCAGAGCAGCAAAAACGGTCTGACACACCGACTTAGGTTTATATTTAGCAGCCCCTCAATACATTTTTTGGCACATGCCACGCAACATCCGTTTGAGATAAAAAAAGGTTATCTACAGTCGCAGTTCATTTGAATCTAGGATTCCATGCGGCTATATTGTTAAGTTTTTATAAATTGTTTTGAGATGTTAAGCGAATTTTTGGCTCAGTTGGCACAAGACAAACACTGCCTCTGACAAGACAATCCCCAATCATCGCTAACACACATCCAAGACAATTCATTGGTGCAAGCAATGAATCGTTAAGCATGACAGCTTTTTATGGCTAAGCTCTGTTTAACCCAAAATTTTTTATATCGTGCTCATATATCTGAGCATTGAAATTTGGCTAGTTATTTGATAATCAAGGTATTCATAAATGCCAGCTATTAGCAAATATGACACAATAATCTTTATTAACATTGTTTAGACTATTTACATAATCTAAACTGCACACTCAAACGATGTTGCTTAAATCGGGAGCAATCCCATATTTTTTAAGGAACATCATGAAACGCATCCTAATCAACGCCACGCACAACGAAGAGATTCGTGTGGCGCTATGTAAAGACAATCACCTTTACGATTTTGACTTAGAAAATCGCACCCGCGAACAAAAGAAAGCCAACATCTACAAAGGTCACATCACTCGAGTTGAGCCATCACTAGAAGCAGCTTTTGTCGAATATGGCTCAGCGCGTCAAGGCTTTTTGCCACTGCGTGAAATCGCACCTGAATATCTACACGGCAATCTACGCGAAGACAACATCAAACAACTTCTAAAAGAAGGTGATGAGGTCATCGTCCAAGTCGAAAAAGAAGAACGCGGCAACAAAGGCGCGGCACTATCAACTTACATCTCGCTGGCTGGTCGTTATTTGGTATTAATGCCAAATAACAGCAAGGCAGGTGGCATCAGCCGTCAAATCTCAGGCAAAGTCCGCGAAGAGATGAAACAAATCATCGCAAGCCTGTCTATCCCAAAAGGCATGAGCGTCATCGTGCGCACTGCAGGACTTGGCAAGGGTTTTGAAGACCTACAAAACGATCTGAATCACCTATTAGACATCTGGACATCCATCCTAGACCAAAACAAAAAACGCCCAAGTCCTTGTTTGGTTCACCAAGAGGCAGGGGTCGTCACTCGTGCCGTGCGTGATTACTTGCGTGATGACATCAGCGAAGTGTGGATCGACAGCGAGAACGCTTATAATGAGGCTGCTAACTTCATCGCCGCCGTGATGCCAGCCCAACTTGACAAGCTGCGCAAATACACCGAATACGAGCCGATGTTTGCACGTTTTGGCATCGAACGCCAAATCGAAACCGCCTATCAGCGCGAAGTTCGCCTGCCATCTGGCGGATCGATTGTCATCGATCAGACCGAAGCCTTGGTATCCATCGACATCAACTCATCAAAATCCACCAAAGGTTCTGACGTCTCTGAGACTGCCTATCACACTAACTTAGAAGCAGCGGACGAAATCGCACGCCAGCTTCGCCTAAGAGACATGGGCGGACTGATTGTCATCGACTTCATCGACATGGCTGATGCCCGTCATCAAAAAGACGTCGAAAAACGCCTGATCGAAGCCACGCGCCACGACCGTGCTCGTGTACAGTTCGCTGAGATCAGTAAATTTGGTCTGATGGAGATGAGCCGTCAGCGCCTACGCCCAAGCCTAGAAGAAGCCACCGGCTACATTTGCCCACGCTGTCATGGCAATGGCATGATTCGCGATTTGCGCTCTTTGGCATTATCAATCATGCGTCAGATCGAACAGATCGCCCTAAAAGAGCGCATGGGCGAGATCCAAGCAGAAGTTCCAACTGAGATCGCCGCTTTCTTATTGAACGAAAAGCGCGAAAGCTTGGTATACCTAGAACAAGACTCTGGCACACGCATCACTGTCTTGCCACATGCACACCTAGAAAGCCCTAACTTTAGCCTACACTTCAACCCGGACGGCTTTGCACCGTCGAGCTATGAGCGCATCGTAAATGCCGAAGAAGAAGAAATGGGCGATCGCGGCTATGATGTCAACTGGCAAACCCAAAATGAGCACGCAGAGCAGGACAGCAGCAGCCGCTGGCGAAAAGCAAGCTCAAGCGATAAGCATGACAAACCTGTCGCCAAGCCTGCAGCGAAACAAGCCACTCCTAAAGCGAAGCCTGAACCACAAGTCGCTGCTTGGCTATCCAACCTGTTCGCGCCAAAACCACAAGCGCAATTGGCGGGCAACCTAAACAACAATAACGCTGCCGCTGCCATCGAATCAATCGTCAATGCAGGCGGCATTAGCCTTGGCGCGAGCGGCATTGCCAACCTAGTCATCCCCAGCGAAGACAAAAAAGATGTGAATAAAGAGCATCGTCCAGCACGCGAAAGAAGCGAACGCGAACCACGCGAAGAAGTTCAAGAACGTCGCCAAAGAAATAAAAAGTCTGCTAAAAAAGACGCAACCGTCACCGAAGAAATCAAAAACGACAAAACGGATAAAAAGGCTAAAAAGGAAGAACCTATTTATCCAAAACGTGAAAGCGGTTCACGTCGCGAGCCTCGCGGTGAAGTGGTACGCGGTGAGACACTAACCCCAAGCAACACCGCCGATAAAGCGGACAAAAAAGACGAGCGCCCCGCCAAAAAAGCAGACAAAGAGCGCACTCGTCCAAGCAATCCAAATGAAGTGGTGGTGAATGTCGCACCGATCGCTAAAGAAACCAAACAAAGCGAGACCATTCATTTGTCACTTGATGGCAGTAAACCTCTTCCGACTAAGCAGCCGAAGAACCAATCTGCCAAGATCGAAGAAGCGCCAATAGCTGACACATCAGTAGAGACGAATATCGCCGCCAATGTTATTGAACCTGCCGCTGCCGATAATGGCATCAAAGTAGCGGAAGAAACCAAAGAGCAAATCACTGAAGATCAAGTGGCAGCCGAGCAAACCGACGTTAAGGACAATGATACGCCTAGCATTGACAATACACGCCTAACCGAGCTTGCACGTCAAATGAATAAGGCTGTCAACGATCCACGCGTGGTCATCGCTGCCAATAGCGCACCAAGCGCCATCTTTGGCACGGCAGGTGATTTTATTGCCAATGTCCTAGGCGATAGCAAAGGTGATAACTTCGTACAAAACTTCATCCAAGCCGTTGCCAAATATCGCGCGCCTGTGGCTGAGTTTAGCTTTGCCAATTATGGCTATGCGCCGCTGAACGAATCTTATCTTGCTGAATTTGATAAGCAGACCAGCGTCGCATCACGCATCAGCGCACCACAAGGCAAATCAGAAGCACCAGCGCCACGAATCGCACGTCGCGCAGCCAACGATCCACGCGGTCAGCACCCTGACTTCAAAGACGAAGCAGACGAGGAGGCGTCTGCAACCGATGGCCAAGCATCATCTCAGGATGAGGCTTTGGATTTGGTTGATATTGCCATCGCTCAAGAGCAAGAAGCAGCAATCACGCAACCAGCTGATGTCGATCAAGAGATTGATACATCTACTGATGCCGATACTGGTGTCGAGGCGCAGGACATCGCAACAAGCGATACACTGCTTACTAACGCTGACAACAGTGATGAGATCGCCGAGCAGGACAAGGCATCGACAAAGGCAGATCCTGCTGAGACTAGCAAATCCGAACCGGTCGATGACTCAGTGCAAGCAGAAGATGCAGAAACTTCAAAGTCGGTAGATTCTGAAACTCTGCTTGAGCAAGTCAAGGAAAATGTGGAATCTGCCGTGCAGAGCATCAGCGATAAGGTTGCAGAACTGCTAGAGACCGAAGATGAATCATCATCAGAAGATGAAGTAGAAGCGCCTAGCAAGAATGAGCCTGTCAAGAAGTCAAAAACCAGTGCAAACAGCTACAAAGACATGATCGAAAATGTCGCAGGTCAGCTATTGCCACAGGTAGGCATTCTAAACCTTGCACAGCCGAAGCCTGCAAAAACACGCATCAGAAAGACCGCCACCAAAGGCGATAACAAACCAAAATCTGAAGTGCGTAAAGCAGGCTCAAAGGTCGCAGCAACTAAATCTGATAACGACCAAAAACCTGAGTAAGTCAGGTTCATAAAAAAGAGAGCAGATGCTCTCTTTTTTATGTCCAACCCAAATTCGCTGATTTGAGTTGTCAGATTGATACACTTACATTTGTATCAATCAACAAAACCCAGCGCTAGGCTGGGTTTTTATGAGATCAATATCAGGCTTCCACCACAGGGATTTTACCGATTTTGGCTTGCCAGATTTTTGGGGCGGTGGCGTGTACCGATACGCCATTGCTATCTACCGCCACCGTTACAGGCATGTCCTTGACTTCAAATTCATAAATCGCTTCCATGCCAAGCTCAGGGAAGGCGACCACTTTGGCATTTTTAATGGCTTTTGACACCAAATATGCCGAACCGCCCACCGCCATGAGATAGACTGCTTTGTTATCAGCAATGGCTTCACAGGCGATTTTGCCACGCTCGGATTTACCAATCATACCCAAAAGACCTGTTTGTTCTAGCATTTGACGGGTAAATTTATCCATACGAGTGGCGGTTGTCGGTCCTGCTGGCCCTACCACTTCATCACGCACAGGGTCAACAGGCCCAACGTAGTAGATGAGTTTATTGGTAAAATCTACTGGCAAGGTTTCGCCATTATTTAGCATATCGGTCATGCGTTTGTGAGCAGCATCTCGCCCTGTGTAGATTTTGCCGTTTAATAGTAGCACATCGCCTGTTTGCCATGTCGCCACTTCTTCTTTGGTTAGGGTGTCCACATTGACACGCTTACCGCTGTCAGGGCTATAAGTAATATCAGGATACACGTCCATGCTTGGCGGTTCTAGGTTTACCGCCCCTGTGCCGTCAAGCTCAAATTCCACATGGCGAGTGGCAGCACAGTTGGGAATCATCGCCACAGGCTTACTGGCGGCGTGCGTTGGATAGTCTAGGATTTTGACATCAAGCACGGTGGTCAATCCGCCCAAGCCCTGCGCCCCAATGCCAAGTGCGTTTACCTTTTCAAAGAGTTCAAGGCGTAGGCTCTCTGTGGTAGAAAGCTCTGCTCCGCTTTCGGCTTTGGCTTTTAGCTCATGAATATCAATATGGCTCATGAGACTCTCTTTTGCCAAAAGGGTTGCTTTTTCGGGCGTGCCACCAATACCAATACCCAAAATACCCGGGGGGCACCAGCCTGCACCCATTTCAGGAATGCTCTTTAACACCCAATCCACGATACTGTCAGACGGGTTTAGCATGGCAAGTTTGGATTTGTTCTCACTACCGCCCCCTTTGGCGGCACAGGTAACTTCCACCTTGTCGCCTGCCACGATTTCCATGTGAATGACGGCAGGGGTATTGTCTTTGGTGTTCACTCGTTTGCCCGCAGGGTCGGCAAGGACGCTGGCTCGCAAGGTATTATCAGGGTGATTGTAGGCACGGCGAACGCCTTCGTTGACCATGTCCGCCACGCTCATGTCACTGTCCCACGTTACGTTCATGCCGACTTTTAGAAACACTGTTGCAATCCCTGTATCTTGGCAAATCGGGCGTTTGCCCTCGGCACACATACGGCTGTTTACCAAAATTTGGGTCATGGCGTCTTTGGCGGTAGGGTTTTCTTCACGCTCTAAGGCTTCGGTCAGGGCTTGGATGTAGTCGGTTGGGTGATAGTAACTGATGTACTGAAATGCGTCTGCAATAGACTGGATAAAGTCGTCTTTTTTGATGATGGTCATAAATTTTCCTTATTGGCTGGTAAATCGCGAAGCGATAACTGGCTATAAAATGGGCAATCTACATTTGCCCAAGTAGGTGCATTGTAGCACTATTTTTGGGTATCTTTAAGCAAAAACCTAAATCTACACCAAAATCTCTTTTAGGGTCTGGATAAGCCTTGTGTTCTGCTCATCCGTGCCAACCGTGATGCGCAAATAATCACTGATGCGCGGCTTATTCCAGTGGCGCACGATCACGCCTTGCGATCTTAGTTTCTCAAAGATCTCTTGGGTGGAGAGCACGCTGTGATTAGGCTTGGCAAACACAAAATTCGCCGCCGATGGCAATACGTCAAAACCAAGATCAGCCAAATCATCCGTCAGACGATCACGCAGCGTTATCACAGCTTGGCGCTTTTGTTCAAAGTACTCTTCATCCAAAATACTGGCAACTGCGCCTGCCTGTGCCACGCGATCGATGGGATAGCTGTTAAAGCTGTTCTTATAAGTGTTAAGCGCGCTGATAAGATTGGCGTGACCGAACGCCATGCCGACGCGCAAGCCCGCCAGAGCGCGCGATTTTGAGAACGTCTGAACGACCAGAATATTATCAAACTCATCAATCAACGAGATGGCAGAGGCTGATTTATCCGCATAATCGATGTACGCTTCATCAATGACGATCACCGCATTCGGATGCTGTTTGGCAAGTTTTTTGATGTCATCAAGTGCCAATAGCACACCAGTTGGCGCATTTGGATTTGGGATGATAATACCGCCACACGACTTATTATAGTCTGATGTATCAATACTAAAGTCATCCTTCAAGGAAATGATTTTAGTATCCACATCAAAGGTCTGCGCATAGACAGGGTAGAAACTATAGCTGATGTCAGGGGTTAATAGCGGGCGATCTTTGACAAAAAAACATGCAAAAATAAACGCCAGCACTTCATCCGAGCCATTACCCACGAATACCTGAGAGCGGTCAAGTTTATAATAATCTGCCAACGTCTGGCATAGATCCTCTGATTCAGGATCAGGATACAGGCGCAGATCCGCCCCACGCACCAAAACTTGCTGCATGGCATCAATCGCCTTGGGGCTTGGTGGAAATGGATTCTCGTTGGTGTTTAGCTTGCACAGATTATCCACCTTGGGCTGCTCACCTGCCACATAAGGGGTGAGATTGCGGATTTTATCACTCCATAAGCGTGTATCAACAGTCATGATAATCTCGGTTTATTCTTTAAGTTAATCTAAATTCACAACGCCATGACGATAGCGCGCTGACAAAGCATGAGCGCCTAGGTTCTCCTGCACCGCCAGAACATCTGCCGTCTTCGCCAGTAACTGACTGCCTTCTGGTGTGCAGTAGATGAGCGATGTTTTTTTGGTAAAATCATACACTCCCAAAGGTGAGCTAAACCGTGCTGTGCCTGATGTGGGTAGAACGTGGTTTGAGCCTGCACAGTAGTCGCCGATGGCTTCGGGGGTGTGTCTGCCCAAAAATATTGCCCCTGCATGGCGGACGTGTTGCTCTACGTATTCGGGGTCATCAAGCGACAGCTCCAAATGCTCGGGGGCGACTTGGTTGATGACTTCAATGCCTTCGGTGCGGTCTTTGACCAAAATCAACGCCCCACGGCTTGTCAATGCTTGTTTTGCGATGTCCGCTTTTGGCAAAATGGCAAGGGCTTTGTCTAGGGCATTTTTGACATCTTCAAGCTGTCTTGGGCAAGTCGTCACAAAAATCGCCTGTGCCACCGTGTCATGCTCGGCTTGGGAGAGCAAATCCATGGCAAGCCAGTCGGCATTGTCGCATGTCTCACCTTCGGCATACACCAACACCTCAGACGGCCCTGCGATCATGTCGATGCCTACCTTCCCAAAGACGGCTCGCTTGGCAGCGGTGACATATTTATTACCCGGTCCTGTGATTTTATCGACTGGCTGAATGCTTGCCGTGCCGTATGCCAAGGCGGCGACCGCCTGCGCTCCGCCAATGGTGATGACGCTATCCACGCCTGATAGATGCGCCGCTGCCAGCACCAAAGGATTTAGCTCGCCATTAGGCGCAGGGACAACCATCGTGATATGCCCTACCCCTGCAACCTTGGCGGGGATGGCGTTCATAAGCACGCTAGAAGGATAACTCGCCAAACCACCTGGCACATAGATACCCACACGATCAAGTGGCGTAACTTTTTGCCCTAAGGTGTTACCCAAGCCATCTACAAAGCGAAAGCCGTCTTCTTTTTGATGTTGATGAAAATCAAAGATACGTTTGGCGGACAGCTCCAACGCTTTTTTAACTTCATCATTAAGTTGATCGAATGCTGATTTTAATTGTTCTGATGAGATGAACAGTTCATCAATCGTGGTCGCTGGATGCTTGTCAAACTTTTGGGTTAAAGTTAAAACCGCCGCATCGCCATCTGCTCGCACTTGGGCGATGATGTCGTCCACCGTCTGAATAAGACTGGCATCAGTTACGGTTTCAAAGGCAAGTAATTGGGCTAATTTATCCTTAAAGTCAGCATCTTGGCTATTTAATACGGTTAGATTTGGCATGATTCACCTGTCTTATTGATTGTCTTTAACGGCTTTTTCTAGAATATCCAAAATCGGCTGCAGCTGCTCAAGTTTGCGCTTATAACTGACTGGATTGGCGATGAGTCGTGATGACACTTTGCAGATTTCATCGATCGGCTCTAAGCCGTTAGCGCGCAAAGTGTTGCCCGTATCGACCACGTCCACGATCAGATCACCCAGCCCCACCAATGGCGCAAGCTCCATAGAGCCATACAGCTTAATGATGTCCACCTGCTCGCCACGAGAAGCGAAGTATTCGCGTGCAACGTTGGCGTATTTGGTCGCAATGCGCAGACGACGATTTGGTAGGCTCGCCCCTTTCACGCCTGCGGTCATCAGACGGCATTTGGCGATGTTTAGGTCAATGAGCTCATAGACGTGCGCATTATATTCTAGCAGCGTATCTTTGCCCGAGACGCCGATGTCCGCCGCACCATGCTCAACATAGGTCGGCACGTCAGAGGCACGAAGCAATAAGAAACGCACATTAGGGTCAGTCGTTGGGAAAATCAGCTTACGTGATTTGTTCATGTCATCGGTTGGATGGATGCCTGCTTTATCAAAAAGCGGTAGTGTCTCATCCAAAATTCGCCCCTTAGATAAGGCAATCGTCAAGCCATTAAAATTATCAGTCATCATCATTTTCTTTATCGGTGAAATTATCGTTACTACAAAGTCCAACAAAGTAAAAACGCACCACAAACTCGGTGCGTTACAACTAGCCCTTAATCCGCTCGATGTTCACACCAAGCGATTTAAGTTTATTCTCGACATCATCATAGCCACGGTCAATGTGATAAATGCGATCAATGATGCTCTCACCCTCAGCGCATGCCGCCGCCATCACCAATGACATAGATGCGCGAAGGTCTGTCGCCATGACTGGCGCAGGTGTGAACGTATCCACACCAACCACAATCGCGGTATGCCCATCAACCTTGATGTTCGCACCCAGACGCTGCAGCTCTGGCACATGCATGAAGCGATTCTCAAAGATATTCTCAATGATCGTACTCGTGCCCTCAGCCAGACAGCAGACGGCCATCAGCTGCGCCTGCATGTCGGTAGGAAAGCCAGGGTGCACTTGAGTGCGGATATCTACCGCCTTTGGTCTGCCCTTCATCACTGCGCGAATCCAGTCATCACCTGTGGTGATGGTTGCGCCCATCGCTTCGAATTTCTTTAATACAGGGTATAAAAACTCTGCTGAGGTATTCTTGGTTAAGACATCACCCTTACTCATGAGTGCGCCTGCCAGATACGAGCCTGTCTCAATGCGGTCAGCAATCACGCTATACTCACAGCCATGCAGACTGTCCACACCTTCGATGACCATCGTTGGCGTGCCAATGCCTTCAATCTTGGCACCCATGGCGACCAGCATATTCGCCAGATCGACAACTTCGGGTTCACACGCACAATTCTCCAAGCGTGTTACACCCTTGGCTAGAGACGCTGCCATAATGACATTCTCAGTACCGCCTACGGTCACCATATCAAACGTAAAATCACAACCGATCAGCTTGCCGCCAGCAGGCGCTTTCGCCTTGACATAGCCATTCTCTACAGTGATGATTACACCTAGTGCTTCCATCGCCTTTAGGTGCTGATCCACAGGACGTGAGCCAATCGCACAGCCACCTGGAAGCGAGACTTCCGCCTCACCAAAACGAGCGAGCAATGGACCTAGCACCAAGATGGATGCACGCATGGTACGTACCAAATCATAAGGCGCGTAATAATCGGTCACAGTACGAGAATCGGCGATGACGGTATTGCCTTCTTTTTTGATATTAACGCCAGTGCCCGCGATGAGCTTAATAAGCGTCTCAGTGTCCTTTAATGTTGGTACATTGTGCAGGATGGTTTCATCATTTGGCAGTAGCATGGCCGCCAATAATGGCAAGGCTGCGTTCTTTGAGCCAGAGATGGTTACTTCACCTGCGATACGGCTTTTACCGATGATTTTAAATTTATCCATGGTGCGTCCTTACGCGATTAGCCTTGTGTTTTGCTTTGATATTCTGCAGGCGTTAGCGCATGTATGGTTAATGCGTGCATCGCGCCGCTTTGGATATGCGGATTGGCGATGGCATAGACGGCCTGTTGGCGCGCAACCAAGCGCTTACCTTCAAAAGCATCATCAACAATCAACACTTCGAACTTGTTGCCTTGGTTGGCCGCTTGAATCTCGGCATCAGGGAAATGGGGACGTAATAATTCGATTAAATCATCAGCATTCATGGGTTTGTCCAAATAAACTTAATAGCAATAAAAAATAATCCATTATACCAAAAATCTTGGCTGTTTATGGTGAAAATTTTGCGTTTTATATAAAATAGCATACCGCCATCAATCCATTCTGATATAGATGGCGGCGACTGTCAATGAGCCAGATTATGGGCTATTGGTGCCTTGATACAGCTGTACATAGCCGCTGCTGCCTGAACCGCGCGGTGTATAGACTGGCGAGGTGTTGTTTGGCGCATTGACATTGGCGTCTGGCGTGTAGATCTCTTGTAATGCGTATGGGTCGTTTGGTGCTTCTGTTGTCACCACGCCGCCATAGATCACACCCTCGGTATCGGTCGTCGCATCATTTGCGCTGTCGGCTGTATTGATCATGCTGCTGTCGCCATTGACTAGGGTGGTCAAGGTTACCGCAGATGCCATGCCAGAGGTGTTCTGAATCGCATCTAGTACATGGCTTTGCTGTTCTGGCGTCATATATCCCAGTACATAAGCGGTGCGGTCACGTACGACGATCTTATACTGCGATGACTTGATGGCTTTATTGGTAATCAGGCGTGCGTTGATTTTAGACTTTAGGTAGCCTTCATGCACGGTGTGACTTTGGCTCTTTGGCGTATCAGCGACGGTCAGATAGTTATAGACCGCTGTCACGTCTTTCATGGATTTTAACATGGATTCGATGTTAGTTTTGATGGCTTGGTTTGGCACCTCGCCAGTCACGAGCACCTCGCGGCGAAAGCTGTCAATCGCGATACGTACAGAGTTCTCATTCACCCCATCGATGCGCGTCAGATTCTTACGCGCGGTCAGCTCAATACTCTCATCGCTGATGCGCTCAGGGATGCTGCGCCCCATCTCATAAGCACCAAAATTATGGTTCGCATCATTACTAGCACCCAGCGTGCTGCATGCACTAAGCACCATCGCTGCAGCGATTAGCGCCCCTAAAGATAGTTTTTTCATATTAAGCCACCTTATTAAATCCTAAAATATGAAAATAAGATCAATCGTCGTGTCCCATCTTATCATCTTTGATTCATCAATTCATTCGCGTGTCTAACACGCAAGAAATGCCGCCTTAATCCATTCGCCTCTCGCATCCTCACCATCCGCATAATCAAATACAATCACATCAAACCGACAATCATACTCATTAAATTCATCAAATTCCTGCAAAAAATACATCGCTGCATGGATGATTTTATGCTGCTTGGTGGTCGTGATACTCTCTACACTGCTTGCAAATCGTCCACGCTTGCGGGCTCGCACCTCAATAAACACCAAAGTCTTACGAATTCTACCATTCGCCAGAGCATCAATGCACTCAGCAACAATGTCAATCTCACCCACCTTAGGCACATTGTAGTTGCGCGCGATGACAGTTAGGTGCTCTGACTCAATCCAATCAACCGCGCGATTTTCATAAAAATCACCAATTGATTTGGTTGTCGCTTTGATATTCACAACAGATATTAGCGCGCTTCACGTACAACGACGGTCTTGGCCATCTTATCGTGCCAGCCTTGTTTTTTCTTATCAAAGCCCACCCAAATGTAGCCAAGACAGAATATCAATGATGATAAGATGTAGCCCACATAACGCAGCAGTGCCTGACCAAGAGTAAGTAAATTACCCGTCTTGGCATCTAACACCTTAAGGCCTAGCAGCATCTTGCCAGGGGTTGCGCCTTTTCGCATCCAGAACCATAAACAAGCCACCAAAGGAAACACCAAAGAAATCAGCACGTCTGCCGTCCCATAAAATGGCGATCCCGTCGCAGGTTCAGTGGTGAAATAAGCCTCACCATAAATCAAATACAATACCGGCAGCGTGATCAACAAAAACAGAATCCCGTCAATAATTTGCGCAAAAAAACGAACCCAAAACCCTGCATACGCATAAATGGTGTCGTTATGTGCAGGGTGTTGTATCAGCGATTGTGTCATGGTAATTACCTTATAGCTATGACTATTTTGACAAATAATCAAGATGATTAAAATTGCCTTAGCATAGCAAAGTTTTTGAATTTACGCTATTTTTTCGGATAAATAAACGAGATTTTTTTGCTGTTTTTCTTTAAAATATACAAAAATATTAAGGAATATTTACATGAAATTAAGAATTTTAAGCGTTGGGCATAAGATGCCCGCTTGGGTACAGACGGGTGTTGATGAATATTTTAAACGCATTCAGCCCATGATGACGACCGAGATCATCGATATCGCCCCCGCTAAGCGCGCCAAGAACCCTTCTGCTGCTGAGATTGATAAATACAAACACCAAGAAGGTCAAGCCATCTTGGCAGCGCGCCATCCAAAAGAACGCCTGTGGGTGCTTGAAGTCAAAGGTAAGATGCTCTCCACCGAGCGCCTTGCTGATAGGCTTGGCGATGCCATGCAAGATGGCGCGGATGTCGCGTTGGTGATTGGTGGCGCGGATGGTCTGTCGCCAGAAGTGCTGTCAGTGGCAGATTTTAAGTGGTCTTTGTCAGACTTGACCTTGCCACATCCGTTGGTGCGAGTGATTTTAATCGAGCAGCTTTATCGCGCGATGAGCATCATTAACAACCATCCCTATCATCGTGGCGGCTAAGCTAAGGCTAATACAACAAAAAAGCAAGCCTTTACGACTTGCTTTTTTGATTATCAATCAATCCATCTTGGATAGATCAAGTCTAGGATTTAATCGGTACACCAAATACGTTCCAATAGCGGTCAGCACACTCATCGCGATGCCAAGCTTTAGTACAGGACTGACATCGAACAGACTTAGCAAAAGTCCGCCAAATATCCCCACCGAGAATTGAAGTGCGCCTTGCATCGCTGCTGCCATGCCTGCACGTTTCTTTTGAAAGGCGAGCGCAATGGCGGTTGCGTTCGGCTGAGTAAAACCAAGTCCTACAATGCAGCAAAATATCGCCAAAAATACCGCCGCAAAATAAGCTTCTCCTCCAAATACCACCCCCAAAACAAGCAAGCAAAGCGCCGATATCACCTGCATGAGCGCACCAAAGCGCAGTAGCCGCACCAATCTAAATCGCTTGGTTAAGAATTGATTCGCCTGTGTCAAAGCGATAAAGCCAAACGCATTCGCCCCGAATGCGATGGCGAATTGTTTCTCTGACAGTCCATAATTCTCCATGAACAAGACGCTTGAGATGGACAGATAAATAAAGAACGACCCCTGTAGTAGCCCCGCTGCCACAGCAGGCACGGTAAAGGTCTTATCCTTCATAAGATCAACATAACCCAAAAAAGTCTCGCTCATCGGTCGAGTGTTGCGATTCTCTGGTGCTAGGGTTTCTTTTAAGAACAGTTTCGTTAAGATTATGTTTAGAACGCCATAGCCTGCCAAGAACCAAAATAGCATGTGCCAATTAGCCACCTGAAGGATTGCCGCACCCAAGGTCGGTGCTAGTATTGGTGCAACACCCATGACCAGCACCATCAAGCTAAATGCGCGCGCTGACTGCACTGGGTTTAATGTGTCACGAATCGCAGCACGCGTTACCACAGCCGTCACACACGCACCCAGAGCCTGTAAGGTACGAGCAGCGAACAAGACATATTCGTGATTCGTGGTGGCGCAGATGATTGATGCGATCACAAAAATCGTCATGCCGATATACATGGGCTTGACTCGCCCTACCCGATCAGAAAAAGGCCCATAGAACAGCTGACCGAACACCAACCCGACAAAGTACGCAGGCACCGAACGCGCCACATTCGTCGTACTCACCCCAAACTCATCCGCCATGCTCGGCAGTGCAGGCAGATACATGTCAATCGCCAAAGGGCCGATGGCGATCATCATACCTAGGATTAAGATCCAAACGGTGGGAAATGGTTTTTCGTGCGCGGACTGATTCTGATTCATTCTATTCTCTAATTTCGTCGTTTATTTATTTTGTTATTAGTTTTTAGGGGGATATTTTAACACAAAGCACCTACTTTATTCTGACGAATTTTTGGCAGCAAAAACAACAAAACCCATGATAATACTAGGTTTTTTTGATAATAAGTGGGGTTTTAAAGTTTTAGGATGGGCTTAATATCAAGGACTATTTAAACTGTCGCTTTAGGAATTCGACACCGTCGTCTTTGGTCTTTTTGATGGCAAGCTTACGATTAGCACCTAGGATGAGCTTGATTTGCCACAGTTTTTCTTGATAGAGCTTACGATGAGACTTAGGCATCATACCATTGATAAGCGCTTTGGCGGCATAGACAGCATCGGGTGATCGGGTAGTGATTTCTTTAGCGATTGATTGGGCTTTTGCCATGGGTTCGTCATCGATGTGTGTGATAAGCTTATAGCCTCCAGCCTCTGCCGCGCCAATCGCACGCGCCGTCATCGCCAGCTCCTTTAGGTGATCTGCGCGCATCAGCTTGGCGGTGTGGGTCAGTCCCATGTCAGCGACCAAACCCCATTTCGCCTCTAGGATGGCAAACTTAGCGCGCGATGTGCTGATGCGTATGTCCGCTCCCAGAGCAAGCTGCAATCCTGCGCCCAAGCACACACCATCAATGACCGCAATCACTGGCACAGGCAAACTCTGCCAAATTAGACAAACTTCTTGAAATAAACTAGGTGCAGGCTTAATCAGCTGCGTCATCGCCCAGGCCATCTGCCTAGGCGCACCAAATACCGACAAATCAAGTCCACTACAAAAGTCCGCACCACCCGTGATGATCACCGCGCGCACCGTCTTATCCTTGCGAATGTCCTTTGCAATCTCGATGAGTGCACGCATCATCTCAAAGCTCATGGCGTTTTTCTTGTCAGGGCGATTTAAGGTGATGGTGACAATGTCGTTTTGATTGGTGATTAAAATCGGTGAGGTCATAAATCATCCTTGATTTTATGAATGATGAATAAGTATTAGCGAAGCTTTAGGGTCATCAGACCCAGCACGACCAAGATGATGCACACGATATAAAAACGCGCGACTACCTTGGTTTCTTTTAGACCCATTTCCTCAAAATGATGGTGTAATGGTGCCATCAAGAAGATACGTTTTTTGCGCAGCTTATAAGAGCCAACCTGTAGGATGACCGACACCGCTTCCGCCACAAAGACACCACCCATGATCACAAAGGCAAGCTCTTGACGCGTCATGACCGCCATCGTACCAAGCATACCACCAAGGCTTAGCGCACCCACGTCACCCATAAAGACATCGGCAGGCGCCGCGTTATACCATAAGAAGCCAAGTCCTGCGCCAATGATCGATGCGCAGACGATGATGACCTCAGCATTATAGGCGATATAAGGCACGTGCATGTAAGCAGCATAATTCATCGAACCTGAAATATATGCGAACACGCCAAGCCCTGCCGCAACCAACACCACAGGCAAAATTACCAAGCCATCCAAGCCGTCTGTCAAGTTCACCGCGTTCGATGAGCCATTGATAGTAAAATAAGTCAGAATAATAAAGCCAATACCAAAAGGAATCGCTGACAGGGGAATGACCCAGTCTTTGAACAATGGTACCAATACATCCTGCATGGCGGCAGCTGTGGCGGCATCTTGTTGTAGTGCGATGTAGTACAATGAGCCGCCTGCGAACAGCGAACCTACTGACAGCCAGAAGTATTTTTTACGGGCGATCAGGCCTTGTGGGTTTTTATGCTTGATTTTTAGCCAGTCATCAGCCCAGCCAACCGCGCCAAAGATGACCATTACCACCATCAAGATCCAAACATAAGGATTGGACAAGTCTGCCCATGCCAATGTTGAGATCGCGATCGCAACCAGAATCAGCACACCGCCCATCGTAGGCGTTCCCTGCTTAACAAGGTGCGTCTTTGGACCATCGTCACGCACCGCTTGACCATATTTAAGCGTGCGCAGATACTTAATGACAGGCTTACCCGCAAAAATCACAATAAGCAGCGCCGTAATAACCGCAAATAATGCACGCAATGTCAGCGATGAGATAGCAATGTCGCTGTGTTGAAATAACCAATAAAGCATTATTAAAACCCTTGTGGCACTCTCGTACCGTTAATTTTTTAAATTATCTGATAATTTTAGGCATTCATCAAGTCACCAATCAGACTTTCCATCTTCATGCCACGCGAGCCTTTAAATAGCACGGTCGATACGCCATTATTAAGATGAGCTCTAAGAGCGGCCAGTAGCGCTTGTTTGTCATCAAAATGAACTGCGATGTCACGAATCTCATTCACCGCGCGAGCAGTGTGCACCATGTGATCGCCTACTGTTAAGACCACATCAATCTCAAGAGCCGCCAATCCCTGACCAAGCTGATAATGCTCGTCATCTGCCGCACTGCCCAATTCAAAAACATCGCCCAACACCAATATCTTGGCATTCGATTCTTGCTCTAGCACCTTAGCCGCTGCAATCATGGAGGTCGGATTGGCATTATAGGTATCATCGATCAAGGTGTGCTCACCAAAGGCAATGCGAGTTAGGCGACCTTTTGGTACGACGGCATTCTGTAAGCCTTGCACGATCATCTCAAGCGGTACGCCAAGCGCATAAGCGCAAGCGGCGGCGGCCAATGCGTTAGCGACATTATGCTCACCGATGAATGGCAGTGTTACAGGCAAACTTTCGATTTCATCAATCTCAAGATTGGTATTTAGGCTAAATGTGCTATGTGTTGGCATGGCTTCGATGTCATCGGCGAACAGGTCGCCCATCATCAGCACAGACGTGACGCCTTGCGCAGATAACTCTGCCACATCTTCATCCGACAGACCTGCCTGTGATAATGGCACACTCTGCTCGCCAAAGCTTAAAATCTTATCCGCAAACTGGCAGGCGCTCTCGCCCAAAAATTCAAAAAACTCATCGCCAAACGGAACAACTGCCACACCCTCAGCCGTCAGCGATGAATAAATCTCCGCCTTGGCTCGAGCAATGTTGGCACGTCCACCAAACTCGCCCAGATGCGCCGTACCGATATTTAACACGCACGCCACATCAGGACGCACCAAATTGCTCGTATATGCAATCTCTCCCACATGATTTGCCCCAAGCTCCATCACGGCAAATCGATGCTCATCTGTCAATTCAAGTAGCATCATTGGCACACCCAGATCGTTATTTAGGTTGCCACGAGTGATGAGCGTTGGCGCAATCTGACCCAGAATACTACCAATCATCTCTTTGGTGGTGGTCTTGCCAGACGAACCTGTCAAAGCCACCACGGTCAAATCAGAATGCACATCGCGGCGATATTTGCCCAGTAGCCCCAAGGCTTTCTTAGTGTCGCCTACGATCAGCTGCGGCAGATCACTTACCACAGGCTCGTTCACGATGGCAGCGACCGCGCCCAACTCCTTGGCGGTCTCAACATAATCATGACCGTCAAAGTTATCGCCTTTGAAGGCAAGGAAAATATCACCCTGCTCAATCTTACGCGTGTCAGTTGTGATGCGCGTGCTTTGGGTGCTAAATTCGCCCTGCCAGACGCCTTGAGTGGCGGCTTGTAGATTGTCTTTTTGCCAAATATAGGAGGTCATAATGCTCTTTGTGTTATTCTTAAATATTCTATTGTTACGCTGGTAATAATGAATTAATCATCACTCATTTAGCAATTCTGCAAGCACTGCCGCATCATCAAAATCATGACGAACACCGTTAATCTCTTGGTAGGTCTCATGCCCCTTGCCGAGTATCACAACAATGTCATTCTCGCCTGCCATCTGCACTGCTTGGCGAATGGCGCTCTTGCGATCAGGCTCGATGATGACCTTATAATGCTCTTCACAGGTAAGATCGATCTGCATGTCTTTTAAAATGGCATTAGGGTCTTCTGAGCGAGGGTTGTCCGCGGTGAATATCGACACATCGGCATGAGTGACGCCTGCTTTTGCCATGATGGGGCGCTTCGTTCTGTCTCTATCGCCACCGCATCCGAACACCGCGATTAGCTTGCCTGTGCAATGCTTACGCAAACTGACTAGCACCTGCTCCAGTGCATCTGGCGTGTGCGCATAATCCACAATAAAAGACCCTGCCTTAGAAGGGATGCGCTGCATGCGACCGCGCGCGCCTTGCAATTGGGCGGCCAGTTCAGGAAGCTCGGCTCGCTTCTCAGGAAACAACGCCAAAAATGCCGCAACTGCCGCCATCAGATTATCGACATTGAATAAGCCTAAGAGCGGGCTCTTTAGGGTGATGTGCTCGCCTTGAGCGACAAGCTCAATACCTACACCATCAAGGCTGGGCGCAATCTCTTTGGCAAAATAATTTGCGCGATCATCCTGCTGACTGTACGTAAGCAGCTGATAATTGGCGGTGTGATTCTTGGTCAATAAAGGATAGTTAGCATCTTGATTAATGATGCCACAGGTTAATGTACTAAAATACCCCTCATCGAACAGTCTTGCCTTGGCAGCGCGGTACTCCTCCATGTCGGCATGATAATCCAGATGATCATGCGACAGGTTGGTATAGATCGCCACTTGTACAGGCACACCCTGTAGTCGATGCTGATGCAGGCCATGACTGCTCGCCTCAAGCGCTACCACTTCTACACCATCGAGCGCCATTTGATATAAGAATTCATGCACCGCCAAGACATCGCCTGTCGTATTCGCCGACTGCACAAGTGCGTGCAGGCGTCCATTGCCTGCTGTTCCCATGATGGCAGAAGGCGCGCCTGACAGCTCGCACAGCTGCGCGACCAACTGGCTGACTGTTGTCTTGCCATTGGTTCCTGTCACCGCGACCACCGTCGGCAGCTTGGCGGGCTTATCCACCTGAAAACGCGCCGCGATCAAATCCCCCAAATAATGTCGAATCGTTGGCAGATAGACGATTGGCTTACTAAATCTAACATCAAGCAGCTTAGGGTCAATCTGCGACAACACAAACGCAGCTTTATCCTCTACAGATGTTAGGTATTGATTGGCTCGCTCTAGCGCATCATCTTGATGGCTAAAGCTGGACAAAAGCACGAACGCATCACCCTCAGACGCCTTGCGACTATCCAAGCAAAAACGATGAAAAGGCACATGCGCGACACTCTGAGCGATCTCATCAAGCATCTGCAACTGCAAATCATCGAACAGCTGGACTAAGGTAATTGGTTTCATGACTCATTCCTTATGATGCTTTTGTATTCATCAAATTAATCAATTTAGCTGTAACGGCTTATCAAACGGTACATTATACAGACGCAGCGCCTCTTTCATGACATTATGAAATACTGGTGCTGAGACTTGACCTGCGTAGAATTGACGACGTGGATCCTCGACCAATATCGCAATGGCAAAACGTGGATTCGATGCAGGTGCAATGCCCGCAAAAGTCGTACGATACTGATCGGTATAATAACCACCATTCGGGTTGGTCCGGCGTGACGTACCTGTCTTGCCCGCCACACGATAGCCATTAATCGCTGCCGCGCGCGCTGTACCGCCCTGTTCGGTGACCAGCTCCATCATCTTCACGATGGCTTGGGCGTTCTTAGGCTCAATGACTTGGGTGGGCTCTGGCAGCTCGTCTTCTTTTACCAAGCGCAGCGGTCTTAGCATGCCGTTATTTGCCAAGGCAGCATAAGCTTGGACAACTTGAGCAAGTGTCACCGTCTGACCATAGCCATAACTTAGGGTTGCACGGCGAGAATATTCTTTTTCGCTAGGGTCGCTAACACCACCTGAGGCTTCGGCTGGGAAATTTAAGGCTGTTTTTTGACCAAAACCAAAGCGTCTTTGCATGTCAGAGATGGCATTGGCAGGTAAGCTAAGTGCGATCTTGGCAGAAGCGACGTTACTGGATTTTTGGATCAGCTTGGCAAGCGTAATGGCGCCATAATTACCGCTGTCTCGAATGGTGTATCCGCCCACATATAGGCTGCCTGGCGAGGTATTAATCAGAGAGCTGGTAGAATATTTGCCCGACTCTAATGCTGCCGCCACCGTGAATGGCTTCATCACAGAACCCGGCTCAAAGGTATCTAGCACAGGGCGATTACGCTCATTAGCACCGGTACGCTCTGACAGATTATTTGAGTTAAACGATGGCCAAGAACCCAATGCCAACACATCTCCGGTCAAGACATCCACCACAATGCCCGAGCTTGAACGTGCCGACTGAGTGCGCCCTACTTGCTCAAGCTCCTTATAAAGGACATACTGCAAGCGCGAATCGATGGTCAGATGAATGTCTTGACCTTCAACGGTCGGTTTGATTTCTTTGATTTCTTTGATGGCAGACTGACGGGCGTCCTTTAGGATGAGCACTTGTCCGCGCTCACCTGCCAGCTGTTTTTCATACTTGGCTTCGATACCTGCACGACCCACATAACCGCCATTCTTTTCATCGCTAGATTGCGCCATGTAGCCTAGAATCTGCGCATATGGCTCGGCTTGTAGATAATATCTTTGGAAGAACTTCTCTTCACTAATCCCAACAAAATCAAGCGCCATCAACGGCTCAACAATCTCAGGCGGTGCTTTTGGTAGTATGATCAGACGGCGTGAACCTGCACCTTTTGGCAGTGCTGCATTTACCTCCTCTTCATTGCTCAGATCAAGGTCGTGTTTGATTGCGACGGCATTTTGAAGTTTTTCTAGTGGGAAATTCGCTGTTGCTGCCAATTTCACCAAATCCATCTGCTTAAGGTCTTCGCTGGCCTTAGCGATGGTTTTGGCGTTTTGGCTGGTTTTGATGATTTTATCAAGTCTGTAGTACTCCACCGCGTAATCATATGGGCTAAATACCACAGTCGATAGAGGCGCATTCGCCGCCAGTGGTGCGCCCGTCATGTCTGTAATCATGCCACGATATACAGGCACCGAGCGCTTCGATGTGATGAGCTTTTCGCCTTGCTCAATCAAAAACGATGAGTTAGTAACTTGCAAATAAAACGCCCGAGCAAATAAAATGGCAAAACAGACAGCCACAATAGCCCAAGCGAATTTATAACGCCCAACGTCTTGTAATCCGCCCAACATGGTGGCGGCTTTTTGGCGGCGTTTTTTGCCAGATCCACCGAACAATGACCCGAATCTTGATGAGCCTTCTTGGTAGTTTTGGGCAGGATTGGCTTTATTTTTAGTGGTTTTTTTACGCAGTGGTGGCGTGACTTTAGATGATGCGCCTTGTTTTTGATCAGGTTTTTTCATCACTGAGCCGCCTTATTTGATTGGGTGTCAGCCGTGGTTGGTGCAATAACTCGGCGTGAATCACCGGCAGGGAAGAACATGCCCAATTCACTCACCGCTCGGCGAGCAACCTGAGGCGTGGCACTAAAGGTCTGCTGTTCAATGAGTAGGCGCTGCTCTTCTACTTGCATGGCGGTCAGTTCTTTTTTGAGTTTTTGAAGGTTGCGATAAGCTTCATGATGCGCCTGAGTCTGTACAGAAATGCTCACGCCCGTCCATATGATGGCAGCGACAAGCAGCCCCAAAATCAGGCGACACAGCCCAATCATGCCCACACTGCTGTCGGATTGGGTTTTTGGCGGGATAAGATGGGCGTGTTTATCGTTCATGATGTGATTGCAATAACCTAAACTTAAAAAACCTAAAATAATCTAAAATCAAACATACATCGCGTCGGTGCGTTCTGCCCCACGCAACCATGCACTTCGGGCACGCGGATTGACCTTAACTTCTGCATCGCTTGGGGCAACTCTAAGCGCCTTGCCAAAATACTTCGTACGCACAGGCGGCATGAGTAGCTTGTCATCACCTTCCCAGCGACCACGACTGTGATTATTCAAAAACTGCTTAATACGTCTGTCTTCTAATGAATGAAAGCTGATCACCGCCAAACGACCACCAGCTTTGAGCGCGCTCAAGCTCTGCACCAAAAAATCATCCACGTCGCCAAGCTCGTTATTAATATAAATACGCATCGCCTGAAAGCTCTGAGTAGCAGGATGTTTACCTTTTTGCCATGCTGGATGAGCCTGTTTAATGACTTCTGCCAATGCCAGCGTCGAATCATAACTTTCCATCGACTTGATGGCGCGTGCAATCTTACGGCTATGGCGCTCCTCGCCATATTCATACAGCACATCTGCCAAAGTATCGGCATCCACTCGCATCAGCCATTCGCTAACAGGTTCGCCACGCGTGGTATCCATGCGCATATCAACCGCACCATCTCGCATGAAGCTAAATCCGCGCGCACCGTCATCAAGCTGTGGGCTAGACACGCCAAGGTCTGCCATGATGCCATCGACGTGGTCAATGCCAAGTGTCTTTAATTGCTCATTCAAGCTAGCAAAGCTGTCATGAATCACGGTCACGCGAGCATCAGCATTGGCAAGTTCGTTCGCCACAGCGATCGCCTCGACGTCCTTATCAAACACCAACAAGCAGGCATCATCACTTAGATATTCTAATAATAGCCGACTGTGACCACCCCGTCCAAAGGTTGCATCCACATAGATGCCATCAAATGTTCCTTTTTTGGCATCATCTAAGTTTTTTACGCCCAATAGCATCGCCACCGTCTCTTTTAATAGGACGGTTTCGTGGGTGAAAGCTTGGAGTGCGTCGGGCTGGCTCATGATGATTTCCAAAAGGTGGCAAAAGCTAGATTTTGCGCGAGATTTTTTCAGCGTGTATTATCTCAATCCCTGCTGTATAGTCAAGTGATTTCAATCATTTGCGCTAATTTTTTGTAAAAAAATCACAACAAGTTAATAGAAAAACAAAATAACATCACAAAAAAATATTTAACTAATTATTCTATCAAGGATTTTTTGATAATCCAATCCGTTTTTGTGTGGTAATTGTTGCCAAAATCTTAAAGCCCTGCGCACTTTCCACTACAAAAATCAAGCACATTTTGGTATCATAGCCACAGATTTATGCTTTTATATTATTCACTTTGCATTTAATTTGACACAATATTCAATAACGAGCAATTCATGAGCACTCAAACCACCAAACCCATTCGCACCCGTATCGCCCCGTCTCCAACTGGCTTTCCGCACGTTGGCACGGCTTATATTGCCTTGTTTAATATGGTTTTTGCCAAATCGCAAGGGGGCGAGTTTATCCTACGCATTGAAGACACCGACCAAGTCCGCTCTACCGCCCAGAGTGAGCAGATGATTTTAAACGCTCTAAAATGGGCAGGTTTGACATGGAGCGAAGGCCCTGACGTGGGCGGACAGTTCGCCCCCTATCGCCAGTCGGAGCGTTCCGAGATTTACAAAAAATACGCCCAAGAACTACTGGACAAAGGTCATGCCTTTCGCTGTTTTTGCACGACAGACGAGCTAGACCAAATGCGTAAAGAGCAAGAAGCCCAAGGCTTGCCCATGCGTTATGACGGGCGTTATGCCAATCTGAGCCGTGAAGAGAGCGATAAACTTGCCGAGAGTGGTAAGCCCTTTGTCATTCGTATGCGTGTACCGACAGACGGCGAGTGCGTGATTCATGACATGCTTCGTGGCGAGATTAGCATTCCTTGGGAAACGGTCGATATGCAGGTTCTACTAAAAACAGACGGCTTGCCGACCTATCATCTTGCCAATGTCGTGGACGACCATTTAATGCAAATTTCCCACGTCATTCGTGGCGAAGAGTGGATTAACTCCGCCCCCAAGCACAAACTTTTGTATGAGTATTTTGGTTGGGAAATGCCTGTATTGTGCCATATGCCCCTACTGCGTAACCCCGACAAATCCAAACTCTCAAAACGCAAAAACCCCACATCAATCACCTATTATAAGGACGCAGGCGTGTTGCCCGAAGCCTTGATTAACTATTTGGGGCGTATGGGGTATAGCTTGCCAAACGAAGCGGAGAAATTTAGCTTGGATGAGATGATTGCGAGCTTTGATATTAAGCGTGTCTCTCTGGGTGGACCTGTGTTTGACATTGAAAAACTCTACTGGCTCAATGGCGAATACCTGCGTGCGATGAGTGCGGACGAGTTGAAGGCGAAGATTTTGGCGTGGGCAAGCGATGATGATAAGCTGACCGCCATTGCCAAAGCCATTCAGCCACGCATTAATGTGTTGTCTGATGCGGTAAATTGGGCAGGGTTTTATTTTCAAAACTTGCCAAATGTTACGGCGGACGATTTTACCCATAAAACGCTGGATAACGACAAATTACTTGAAATTCTCTATCTTGCCACATGGCAACTAGAAGCCTTGCCCGAGTGGAGCGAGAATAACATTTATCAGACCCTAAAAAGCTTGGCAGGGCATTTTGAGATTAAGCTTAAAGACTTTATGCAGCCATTCTTTGTGGCGATTGCAGGCTCAACGTCTAGCACGCCTGTCATGAACTCCATGTATGTCATCGGGGCGGACATGACCTTATCACGCCTACGCCATGCCTGTGAAGTTTTGGGCGGTCTTGGCAAGAAAAAACTCAAAAAATTGGAAGAAGTGAATAAAACTTTGCCGAATTTTTTAAATCAAGAGTAATGTAATTAAAAACCGATAATTTTCAATTATTTATCGGTTTTTTTGAAATTTTTTGAAAATATTATTTGACAAGGCGTAGGGTCTTTTATATAATACGCCCACCTTAGCAGAGGGGCTATAGCTCAGTTGGTAGAGCACTTGCATGGCATGCAAGGGGTCAGCGGTTCGACTCCGCTTAGCTCCACCAAAAATTGATTAAGGTTTTGAATGTAAGCACCTAGGCATTTATCTTACATTCTCGAAGTTGCAAAACTTTCTACTTGCGCTCCATTCGTCTAGAGGCCTAGGACACCGCCCTTTCACGGCGGTAACAGGGGTTCGAATCCCCTATGGAGTGCCAATATTATAAAAAAGCCAGTCTGCCATGACTGGCTTTTTTCTTTTGGGTTATAATAAGAAAAATTTAAAATAGTCTGTCAATATGAACGCACTCACTTTTCGTAAATACCCGTCGACCACCGCCCTACAATGCTTTGAATCGGCAGCCCGTCATCTTAGCTTTACCAAAGCAGGTAAAGAGTTGCACATGACCCAAAGTGCGGTAAGCAAACAAGTTGCCCAGCTTGAAGAGTTGCTAGGCGTTCAGCTTTTTTATCGTGCCAACCAAGGCATCATGCTCTCGCCAAGCGGTCAAAGCTACTACAAAGACACTCTAAAAATCTTAGAACAAATCCACAACGCCACCATCAACATGATGGTCAAGCAACAAGAAGGTGAAATCCTAAAAATCGCCTGCCACCCTACCTTTTGCTCAAAATGGCTTGTCCCTGCTCTAAAAAACTTTGAAATCCAACACCCTAATATCCATTTAAGTATTAAAGAACAGTCCGAACCCATTCTAGATAACAATGAAATTGATATAGCCTTTGCTTTTGGTGACGGCATGTGGATTGATATGGATTCCGTCAAACTCTTTGATGAACGTCTTGTGGCGGTCTGTCGCCCCAATTATCTACCCCATGACATACAGGCACATAAGCTTGTTAATTATCCACTTTTGCAAATCAGCTCCCGCCCAGACGCATGGCATGACTACCTAGCCCATCAAGGCTATCAGAACGAGCAGGCACTTATGGGGGCAAGGTTTGATACTTTTTATGCGTGCATCACAGGGGCGATGATAGGCTGTGGGATTGCCCTTGTGCCAAAGCGGTTTGTGGTTGGTGAGTTGTCGGATGGCAGTTTGGTCAAAGCCATGCCTTTTGAGATGATAAGCCAAAATGCCTATTATATGGCGTATCAAAATCGCCTTGCTCACACACCCAAGGTGGAAGCCATGATAAACTGGATAACATGCTATCTTGCCAATCAAGAAAAAAACTCATAACATCCCTAGATTTTTTCGCTTGTCTTGTCTGTCAAATCGACCCAAAATATCCAAAAGACAATGTTAATTGGCAGGAGCGATTATGACAGACAATCATCACGTTACAGACGCATTTACTGTGGTTCACCCCATCGCACTTGAAAAAGGACTTGGGCCAAGGGTATGGGATACCGATGGCAGGGAATATATTGATTTTGTGGGTGGTATCGGCGTGCTAAACTTCGGGCATTGCCACCCTGCCATCACGTCCGCCATTCACGCCCAAGTCGATAAGATGACGCATTATGCTTACAATGCCGTCTATCACAAGCCCTACCAAGCCTATATGCCACGCCTATGTGGCGTGATACCCATCAATGACAAATTATCAGGTATGCTCACCAATTCAGGGGCAGAAAGCTGTGAAAACGCCCTAAAAATTGTCCGCCAAAAGACAGGGCGAGTAGGCGTAATTGCCTTTGATGGGGCGTTTCATGGGCGTACCTTGGCGGCGGTCAATCTAAATGGCAAAGTCGCCCCCTATAAGTCCGCCCTAGGCGTGCTGTCGGGCGGTGTGTATCATCTACCTTATCCAAGTGCCGATACAGGCGTCAGCTGTGAAGATGGCATCAAAGCCTTAGAGCGACTTGTGAGCGTGCAAGTTGATGTGGAGAGTATCGGAGCGGTGATTTTGGAGCCTGTGCAAGGCGAAGGCGGGTTTTTGGCGTTGGACAAAGACTTTGCCAAGTATCTGCGAGATTTTTGCAACAAGCATGGCATTGTACTGATTTTTGATGAGATACAATCGGGCTTTGGGCGGACAGGCGTGCCATTTGCCACGACTTTGACAGGTGTTGAACCTGACCTGATTTTACTTGCCAAGAGCATGGGTGGGGGTCTGCCTTTGGGAGCGGTCGTTGGTCGATCGTCTTTGACGGATGGGCTTGTCAAGGGCAGTCTGGGTGGAACATACTCTGGCAACCCCGTGGCGTGCTGTGCGGCGATGGCAGTGCTTGACATCATGGCGGACGATGCCACTTGGCAGACTGCTAAACATTATGAAGACACCCTAATCAATACTGTCAAGAGATGGCAACAGGACAATCTGTCGCCTTGGCTATCTGGCATGACAGGCGTTGGAGCGATGCGTGGGCTTGTCTTGGCTCACCCTGAGCATGGCACGCACCCCAATGTCATGGCGTACGTCCTAAAAACCGCCAGACAAAAAGGCTTGCTACTCATGCCAAGTGGCAAATACCGCCACATTATCCGCCTACTTCCGCCCATTACCATTGATAATGAGACTTTGACTGATGGCTTAGCAATCTTGCAAGACGTTTTGGCAAGTCTGCCTGATAACCCACAAGAGATTAAATAACCCCGCCAGCTTTTTTGCTAGGCAATGACTAACACAAGGAATTTGTTATGAGCTTTGTTCAAAAAGATGACATTCGTCATAAATTCTCGCTTGCCATGTCCAAGATGTACCAAGCCGAAGTGCCTTTGTATAAGGACTTAATGGACTTGGTTGCGGACGTTAATAAAGACACGCTGGCAAGCGACCCCGCCCTAAAACAGCACCTTATCAACACGGGCGAGCTTGACCGCATTGACCTAGAACGCCACGGAGCGATCCGCTTGGGTCTGCCGAGTGAACTTGCCATGATGCGTCGGTTGTTTGCGGTGATGGGCATGAGCCCTGTGGGCTATTATGATTTGACCCCTGCAGGGGTGCCTGTACATTCCACCGCTTTTCGGGCAACCGACAGCCAAAGCCTACAAAAAAGCCCGTTTCGGGTATTTTGCTCCTTGCTACGCCTTGAGCTGATTGATGATGATGCACTAAGACAAGAGGCGACCCATACCCTAAACCAACGCCAAATTTTTAGCGATAGAGTCATTGAGCTTATCCAAAAAAGCGAGCAAGATGGTGGTCTTGACGAAAAAGACAGCGAAGAATTTGTGATAGAGGCAACCAAAACTTTCAAATGGCACGACACATCACCCATCAGCAAAGCCTTGTATGACAAATTGCACAATCAGCACCGTCTGATAGCGGACATTGTTGGATTTAGAGGGCCACACATCAACCATCTGACCCCACGCACCTTGGATATTGATAAAGTGCAAGTGGGCATGGGCGAGCGTGGCATTCCCCCAAAAGAAATCATCGAGGGCCCGCCAAGACGCACCTGTCCAATCCTGCTACGTCAAACGAGCTTTAAGGCACTAAAAGAGTCCATCTCATTTACCAATGCCGATGGCAGTCTTGATGAGGGCAATCACACCGCCCGTTTTGGCGAGATAGAACAGCGTGGTATTGCCCTAACTACTAAGGGGCGTGCTTTGTATGATGAGCTTTTGAACAAGGCCCGTGCCAGTCTTAACACCACGCCCGAAAAAGACCCAAAGGCGTATTATAAAGCCTTGTCGGACAGTTTTGGCGAATTTCCTGACGATTATAAAACCATCTATGAAGAGGGGTTGGGGTATTTTTATTATCAGATTAATGACCAAAAAATTGATAAAGAAGCACCAACAGACAACCCACAAGAGCTTGTCAAGGCAGGTGTGCTAAGACTAGAGCCGATTGTGTATGAAGATTTTTTGCCTGTGTCGGCGGCAGGGATTTTTCAGTCCAATTTGGGCGATGATGCCAAAGCAGGCTACGATGGATTATCCAGCCAAGCGGTCTTTGAAGAAGCGCTGGGAGCAAAGGTGTTTGATGAATGCACGCTATATCAAGCCATGATGGATAAATCCTTGGAAGATGCCCTAAGGCAATTAAAGGTAGAGTAAACAAAAGCGTACCCAAGTTAAATTGACTGGGTATGTTTTGCTAGCTACAGAATTACTACAGGCCCATTTCTAAAGGATAAAGCCGAACAAACTAGAATTCAATACATTGAAGCCAAGCTAGTTTAATAAAGTAGGTATTTTGCAACACCTATTAACAATGCCTATTTTATTAAAGAATTGATTTTACGCTCTCATCATCCAAGCTTTAAAACTTGCAAAATTATCAAATTCAGATTATGCAGCCTAAAATAAAACCACTCCTTCAAGGCTGGGAGTGGTTAAAATAATTCACAAACGCTATACATCAAGGTTTGTCTTCTCGGTCTCATCTACTATCTTGGCTCCGACCAAATCACCCGTAACATTGCCACAGGTAAAGACCATATCAACCAATACATTGATACCTGCTGTAAGAGCTACTATCTCAATAGGCAGGCCTGCTTGGGCAAACACAATTGACATGCCAATCAATCCAGCTCCAGGCACTCCTGCCGTACCAACAGCTGCCATCGTACCAATGATTACAATACTAGCTAGCTCACCTAACCCGAGTGTAATACCCATAATCTCCGCCGCAAAAATAACTGCCACACCAAAACGCAAAGCCGTACCATTCATATTAACCGTTGCTCCTACAGGCAACGTGAGATGCGCAACCTTTTCACTAATGCCCGCATTTTTAGCAGCACGAATAGTGATAGGCAGGGTACTAAGAGAACTCGAGGTAGTAAAGGCAGTAAAGATAGCCTCTTTAGTATTTTTATAAAAATTAAATGGACTCACCCTAAAAATTTTAAGCATAATCGGGTAAACCAATACCAATAATACAATTACACCAAGATAAGATGTTGCAATAAACTTACCCAAAGCGATGACGGTTTGAATACCCTGAGAACCGAACGTGTTGGCAGTAATACCGAATACACCAATGGGAGCATATAGCAAAATTCCATTAAGCACTTTTGCCACAACCTCGTTGCACGCCTCAATAATCTCAAAAAGCAGATTTCCCATTTGCGCCTGTCTTTCGTCATCAGAATATCTCATAAACAAAATTGCCATACCAAATACCAGCGATACGAAAACTACAGCCAAAATATCACCTGTAGACATAGCATTGATGATGTTGGTTGGCACCATATTTAAAAGCACGTCAACAAAAGCAGGCTTGTCTGGTGCATTGACTACACTTTCTATAGGTATGCTAAGGCCTATACCAGGTTTAGTGATCTTAGCCAAAGATATACCAACCACCACCGCAATTGCCATAGAAATTAGATAAAATGGAAATATTTTAAGTCCAATCCTTCCAAGCTCTTTAGGATTAGAATTATTAACTGCTAACATCAGCGAAACTACAACCAAAGGCACAACCACCATCTTAAGAAGATTCAAAAAAAGGGTGCCTAGTGGTTTCAATACAATGCTGTCAGCACCTAATGTTATGCCTGCAATAATTCCCAATAAAAAACCCAATGCCATTTTTATCATAAAAGAAGTTTGGGTATACAACTGCCATGTTCTTTTCAGCATTCTAAACTCCTGTATCTGACTTGACTTATGAGCATTATCCATAAAAACATAAAAAAATGATATGGAAATATTTTCATAAACACAAGAAAAACAGTCATGACTTATACCAGAAACCATTTCTAAGTAAATGGCGAGAGAATTTTTAATTTTTACATCCAATTTAAATTGAATGGTAGATATCAATTTAGTTTTAACCATTCTCAAATAAAGTTTACCAACATCAAACTCAAGCCTAATTTTATATTATCAGTTATTTTTGACACAAATGGCCTATAATATATGCAATTAGGGAGCTATATTCAGGAGTTGTTCTAGATAAGATCACAAAATCCATTTAGTGTTAAAATTAACTAAATGGAAAAGTCATCTCAGTGTATTGCGAGTGTTTAGCCCTGCCGATGGCATATTGGCAGGGACTGCCTACAATGGACGGGGCATTACCACAGGTACGATGACGGGCAAGGCGTGTGCTGATTTTATAAAAACGGACGACCCTGATGTACTACCCTTGCCCTTTTATGACCTAAAAGAGCAGACCATCTCCTTTAAAAAACTGCGTGAAGTCGGTACAGAGCTTGGGCTGACCTTGTATCACGGTGGGCAGATTTTAAGGATTGTGCCATAAATTTTGTCCCAATGAGGCAATTTTTTGATATCATATAAGTTTTGACAAGAGATATACCATGAGCCTTTCACAATTTTTAGCCGATTTGCAATTTGACAACACCCAAATCAAAACCGACCCCGACAGCCTAGACAACTGGGGCAAAGACTGGACGAAGCATTTTGCCCCTGCGCCGAGTGCGGTGGTGTTTCCTAAGACGACAGAGGAAGTGGCTAAGATTGTAAGGCTTGCTAATGAGCATCAAGTATGTTTGGTGCCTAGTGGTGGACGTACAGGATTATCAGCAGGTGCTGTTGCCAGTAATGGTGAAGTGGTGGTAAGTTTTGATAAGATGAACGCCATTGGGACGTTTTATGAAGCTGATCGTATGGTAGAAGTAGAAGCTGGTGTGGTGACTAAGGCTTTGCAAGAATTTGCTGAATCTAAGAACTTACACTATGCCGTAGACTTTGCTTCATCTGGATCAAGTCAGATTGGCGGTAATATTAGTACCAACGCAGGTGGCATTAAAGTCATTCGTTATGGCATGACAAGAAATCAAATACTAGGATTAACTGTCGTTACTGGTAAAGGTGACATCTTAGAATTAAACGGCGGCATGTTGAAGAATGCCACAGGTTACGATTTTCGTCATTTGTTTATCGGAGCAGAAGGCACGCTTGGCTTTGTAACTCGTGCATTGATAAAACTTGAAAAACAGCCGGTTAATTTGACCGCGATGGTATTGGGTGTGCCTGATTTTGGGTCGGTGGTGAGGTTGCTTGATAAGTTTAGTAAGGCGTTAAATTTAACCGCGTTTGAATTTTTTGACAGCGTGGCAATCGATAAGGTATTGACCGCAGGGCACGCCAAAGCGCCGTTTGATAGCCGTACGCCTTTTTATGTTTTGCTAGAATTTGAAGCCGTCTCTGATGACGTGCTAGACACCGCCATGAGCGTGTTTGAGACGTGTTGTGAAGATGGTCTTATTGAAGACGGTGTGATGAGTCAAAGCGTGGGGCAACTGCATGAACTTTGGAAATTGCGTGAGAGCATTTCTGAGACGATTTCGGTATTTACCCCTTACAAAAATGACGTGTCGGTGCTGATTACGCATTTGGGTGATTTTATCCATGACATTGAACAGATCGTCAAGGACAATTACCCTGATTTTGAGATTTGCTGGTTTGGGCATATTGGCGATGGTAATTTGCACCTAAATATCCTAAAACCTGATAATCTCACCAAAGACGACTTTTTTGCAAAATGCCAAACGGTCAATAAATACGTCTTTGAAACGGTCAAAAAATACAAAGGCTCAATCTCTGCCGAGCATGGCGTGGGCATGACCAAAAAGCCGTATTTGGATTATACCCGTTCGCCTGCCGAGATTGAGTATATGAAAGCCATCAAGGCGGTATTTGACCCTAATGGCATCATGAACCGTGGCAAGGTCTTTGACATCGATTAATATCCTACTCACAAAACGCCTTGACAGATCAAGGCGTTTTTTCATTGATGCCATCTCAGGTCTGGGCGGCATTATTTAAATTTGAAGTTAGTCATCAGTGTGCTAAAATAGCGCGATTTTTAATAACTAAGATCTATCATGGCAAATTTTCGCACCCATCTCACCGTTGCTGCGGTAGCCAGCAGCGCACTCGCTGCCTGCGGTATGTATGCCAAATTATTCGGACTGACAACGGGCGTGCTGTGCGCCATCATTGGCACGATTGGCGGGCTACTGCCTGACATTGACCTAGATCACTCTGCTCCCGCCAAACATGGATTTTTCTTGAGCAGCCTCATCACCTCCATGCTCATCGTGATACTCTACGCCAATGCCTACCGACAAAACGAGCTGATTTTAGACTCTTTAATCCTGTGGGCGATAAGCTTTGTCATCATTCGCCTTGTGATCATTGAGACATTTAGCCGCTTGACGGTGCATCGCGGTGTGGTGCATTCTGTGCCTTATATGGCGATTTTTGGGCTCTTGGTGGCGCATGGTACATTCTACGGGCTTAAGCTGACGGCTTTTGTCAGTTGGGTGTTCGGGATATTCTTGTTCTTAGGCGCGCTCATTCACTTGGCGCTTGATGAGATTTATAGTGTTAACGCCTTAGGTCTAAAGCTCAAAAAATCCGCCGGCACGGCATTTAAATTCTTCGAAATCAAAAAACCACTGCATTATGCCGCGCTATATACCGTGATGATCGGGCTGTTTTTTACCGCGCCGCCTTATCAAGACGCTTGGCGTGTGATAAAAAAGCTCATCGCTTAGCCGCGAAACATCGCCCCCGTCACCACAAACGCCACGCTCCACAGGCAGATCAGCGCCACATGAATACCCATCACCTTTAAGGTACTGTCCGTATAAATACCCTGCTCAAGCTTAGCGACGATGCGAAACCGCGCGTGCAATGCGGTGATGATCGTTAATGCCAGCCATGTCAATTTGCCATGAATTAGCGCTGACAAAAACCCCATTGGCTCGCCCCACATGCCAACAGGCACGATATCATGCATCATGTATAGTCCTGTCACCACCTGCACAGCCAGCGCACTCATGCCCAGTGGTTCATAGCTTTTTTCAAATTTCAAGAACCCTGCCACGTCATTATGACGAATAAACCCAGGCATCAAGCGAATGAATAAATACAGATGGCCGCCAACCCAGATGCTTGCGCCCAATAAGTGCAAAATCAATGCCATCTGATGCATACTCATGCCCTTCTCCCCGATCTAAACACATTCGCATCATCATAAAATGACGCATCTTCATTATCCCAAAAATACGGCACACCCAAAATTGGCAATGGCGAGAGGTCTCTTGGTGTCGCCCCATCAACGAGCCATTGATCCAATCTAATGGCAAGCACCTCATCCACATATGCTAACTTATCCGCCAAACCAAGCTCAAAAAACTCATCATCCACGCTCAAAATAAGTGTATGGCTACAAAGTGGCTTGCGCGGATAAATCAACTGCTCAAGCAAAGCATGCCCAAAGATAAAAATCTGCGCAGCATCATCAGCACTTGGTAGAGCTGGGTTATGCCATTGATTGCGCGGCTTGACAAGTGCATTTTGCCAATCAAAATTCAGCAGTGCCTTGCCAATATCGCGATCTTTTACCATGAGTATCGCGCCATTTTCGTCAAAGACTGTAATCGCATCACGAACACGGTTGCGCCCATTATGCTCATTAGCGCCCTTTGCCATCTCGCGGATGTGAACGTGGTTTAATACCGACTTTGATTTTGGAAATGCTGACCACACGCACGCACCGAACCAGTCATGCAGATTATTGCGTGTTGGGATATTAGCAGTTGCATGGATATGCGCCTCGTACGCTGTGCCGTGTGGCAGATCGTCTTGATTGACGAATGTTAGAGGCTTATTCGAGTTATGTAATGTCGGCTTGATGGCATGATTTTTAAAATAGCTATTGAGCCAATCGGCAAGCTCACCCGTTGGCAAATCCTGATTGAAAGCTTGGTGCATGCCCAGATAAGGCATAAGCCAAGGTGCGGACAAGTCGATGCTCTTAAAGGCAGGAATAAAGTCGCTCATAATCAATGGTCAGTTGTCGTTATTCGCTTATTTTACAACGTTCGGTCTGATTTCGCCATGCTCTTAATCAATAAAAAACGCCCAACTTGTGAGCGTTTTTTATTGATATTGATTATTTCAGCAGCAGCTTATTGATGCGTTTTAGGTAGCCTGCTGGATCATCAAGCTGACCGCCATCTGCCAAGAGTGCTTGATCGAACACCACCTGCGCCAGATCATCAAAATCACTCGATGCCTCTAGACGCTCGATGAGTGGGTGCGTCGGGTTAATCTCAAGGATGGGCTTAACATCAGGCACGGGCTGCCCCATTGCTTTTAACATCTGCGCCATCTGCGGCGTCAGCTCGCCATCACCAACGACCAGGCAAGCAGGACTGTCCACCAGACGGCTCGACACGCGTACTTCTTTGGCACGATCAGCCAGGGCGCTTTGCAGCTTCTCAACGACTGGCTTTAGGCTCTCTTCGGCTTGGCGAGCTTCTTCTTTTTCGGCTTCATCGGTCAGATCACCCAGATCAACCGCACCTTTGGCGATGTTCTGTAGCGGCGTGCCGTCAAATTCGGTCAGGAAGTTCATCGCCCACTCGTCCACGCGCGCCGTCATTAAGATAACTTCGATGCCTTTTTTGTTGAATAACTCCAGCTGCGGACTATTCTTGGCGGCGGCTAGGTTGTCAGCGGTCAGATAGTAGATCGCCTTTTGACCTTCTTTCATGCGTGCTTTATAGTCAGCAAAGCCTGTATTCAAGGCATCATCTGTGCTTGTGGCGTAGCGTAGTAGCTTAGCGATGCGCTCTTGGTTTGAGATGTCCTCGCCCAGACCTTCTTTTAATACATCGCCAAACTCACGATAAAAATCAGCGAATTTGGCTTGTTTATCCGCATCTTCAGAATTGGCAAGGCTTGCAATCATGGTAAGCACGCGGCGCGCATTACCCTCGCGGATAGACTTGGTGTCGCGCGACTCTTGAAGAATCTCACGGCTGACATTCAGCGGTAGATCCGCCGTATCAATCACACCTTTCACGAAGCGCAGGTACATTGGCAATAGCTGCTCGGCATCATCCATGATGAAGACGCGTTTTACATACAGCTTTAACCCACGCTGCTGCTCGCGCGCATACAAATCCATCGGGGCTTTTTTGGGGATATACAGTAGCTGAGTGTACTGCACACGACCTTCGACACGGTTATGCGACCACGTCAATGGCGCATCAAAATCATGCGTCAAATTCTGATAAAAATCCGCATACTCTTCATCGCTCACCTCGCTAGGCGTGCGTGTCCACAGCGCAGTGGCTTTGTTGATGGTCTCGTATTCATCAGTTAGGACATATTCGCCCTTACCCGTCGGCTCGCCTGCATCATCCAGCTCATCTTGCCAGACTTGTTTGCGCATCTGAATGGGTAGACTGATATGATCAGAGTATTTATTTACCAGTGATTTGATGGTGTATTCATTGGTATAATCCTGCTCGCCTGCACTGTAATCGTCTTTTAGGTGTAAGGTGATGGTCGTGCCTTTGTTAGGCTTGGTAATGGTCTGTGTGGTGAATCGACCTGTGCCGTCAGACACCCAGCGTACGCCAACATCATGTGCTTCGCCTGCCTTACGACTCTCAACGACAATCTGATCTGCCACGATAAATCCTGAATAAAATCCCACACCGAACTGACCGATGAGATTACCATCTTTCTTATCATTATCAGACAGACGCTCCAAGAATGCCTTGGTGCCTGACTTGGCAATGGTGCCTAGGTTGGCGATTGCCTCTTCTTCTGTCATGCCAATGCCATTATCGCTAAAGCTGATGGTCTTGGCGTTCTTGTCGATGTTGATCTTGATGGCAAGCTCGCCATCATTCTCATACAGGCTGTCGTCCGATGTCGCCAAAAAGCGTAATTTATCACACGCATCAGACGCGTTCGATACCAATTCACGCACAAAAATATCCGCATTAGAATACAAAGAATGCGTCACCAAATGCAAAAGCTGTGCCACTTCGGCTTCAAATTGATGTTGGTTAATGTCACTCATGATCTCTCCAAGATGTTAAAAATCTACCAAAAAAATAGGGTCGTTTTCTTGCTTTTCAAGGCAAATCCCAAAAAGATGCCCAAAAATCATGCTACAATATAACTTAATTTTTGGTTAATGTATTGTCGTGAAAAAGCGTTTAAGATTATATTTAAAATACTGCTGTCATTTGTGATTATCATATTAGTGGCGGCAGCGTTAGGCTTCGGATATTTATTATCTAAAGAGCAGACACAAGGGGAAGTCTCATGGCAGTCCTGCTATCGCCCGACATTTTGGTCATGGTTTAGCCTGCCACCGCCCGCACAGCTACAGTGCGCCGCCATTGAGCTGCCCTTAGACGATACCCAAGACAAAACCATCACGATCGCAATGACGCGCCTGCCATCAGCGAATGCCGATGCCAAAGACTTGCTGTTATTAAGCGATGGACCCGGTGGTCACAGCCTTGACATGATCGACTGGCTGTCTGAGGATGAATACACTCGCACCCTAAAGGACAGCTTTCACGTCCTAGGCGTCGCACAGCGCGGCGTGAAGCCGTCCACTGCGATCGACTGAGGTGGCGCACTCGAAGAAGATGGCGCAAAAGCCTATGTTGATGCGTGCGTGGCACATTCAGGACTGGATTTTATCAAATCCATCAGCACCATCCACACCGTACACGACTTAGATAAAATACGCACCAAGCTAAATATCGACAGCTGGTCGATGCTTGGCTACTCCTACGGCACAAAAACGTCGCCCAGTACGCCGAATATTACCCGTCGCACCTAAGAGCAGGCGTATTAGACGGCGTGGTGGACACAAGCGAGGATTTATTTACGATTTGGGCGAATCAGCAGACAGGCGCTCAGATTGCTTTTTATCGATTCATGTCAAATTGACATCAAGATGAATCTTGTATCTTTGGTCAATCTGATGAACAAAATCGTGAATTTTTGACAAAAATCGCCAAACTTGCCGCCCAAAAACTCACCGATAAGAACAACAATCCCATCGATGAGCGAGCGATTCTAGGCATGATTGAAAATAATCTGGGTGATGAGCTGGCTTGGTCGGAGATGTATGTCATGCTTGATGAATTAAGTCATGGCAAAACGAGCAAATATAACGAATTGCTATTCATTCAAGAATTTGGCGAGCAGGATTTTAGCCAAGATGCCTTTGTCGGGATTAACTGTGCAGATTCCGCCCCAAAAGATCGCAGCAACTACCTAGACAGGGCAAAAGCCATCGGCAAAATCGCCGCCTACAACGACATTGAGCGCAGCGATGATGAGCTGCTAGATGCGTGCTATTATTGGCCTTTTGATGGTGCGGATGACTTAGATGCCAATCTTATCAGCGATGCCACGCCAACGCTACTGTTCGTGGCGCAGGCGCATGACTTCGCCACACCATTATCGAACGCCAAGAACATGGCGAATCGCTTTGGTGATTATTTGATTTATACGCCATATTTCGGTCACACCATCAGCTTATCAGGCGCCAATGCTTGCATCGATGGTGCGGTGGTTGATTATCTGATAAATGGTGATAAGCCTGATGTGATGGTTTGCCGCCAATCAAAGCGCCATCAAAAAATCCACCAAAGCGTCCATCTCTTTATCGTTTAGCGCCAAAGGCTTGATGAGTGGATCTAGGTGGTCATCATGGGCAATGGCAGGTGCATTTTTGGTGGGTGGGATTGTCATGCCTGCATTATAGATTGCCACCACACCCCGTAAATTTGTAAATAGTCCATGATGAAACCAAGGCTTTGAGTTGGATAGATTTCTTAAAGACGGTGTTTTGAATTTGCCAAAATCCTTAGCATCTCTCGTGACAGCACACTTACCAAAATCTTGACGCGGCCGCCCTGCCAGAGTCTGATTTAGATTATAAAATTTATCATCGCTCATTGCCATCCCAAAATGGCAATTCATACATCTGCCTTTGGTACGAAATACATGCAACCCCAAAAGCTCACCGTCGGATAATGCCGCACTGTCACCCAGCAAGAATTCATCAAATCGGGTACGTACAGGCGTAAGAGTAATGAGATATGCATTTAAAGCCTGGGCAACTTGGTCAATCTCAATAGCGGCCAATGTCTCACCAAATACTAATTTAAACTTCGGCAGATAGCCTTTTTGATTCAAGCGCATTGGCACACTTTCTAACGTTATGTCCATTTCGTTGGGATCAGTCAAGGGCATGAGTACCTGCTCAGACAGACTGCGCGCCCTCCCATCCCAAAAAAAATCCTTGCTACTTAGAACTTAATCCTAGGTGTATCAAAGACTGGCTATTACGACTGCCTTGCCTGCCATGCACGCCAATCGAAACGGCTCTTGGGTCTAAAAACCCATAAAGCGGATCATGACAATTGACATGCGCAACCCGCCCATCTGATGATAATGCGGTTTCAAAAAAATAACTGCCTACCCAAAATGGCAATTGGCGTAGGCGGTTTATCATCAATAACAATCGGCGCAAGCTCCAACCATACCAAACCCTCATCAACCGTTGGTGGATGCCATTGGCTGCTGGTCTTTTGATAATGATTGCGCAAGCATATTAAGTCATAATGTTTGTCTTTTTGGCAAAAAGCATGGGAATGAACACCTATCAATCCCATCCATATCGCCAAAAGTCAGCCACGCATCAGCAGTCCTGATCTGCCTTACATGCCTGATACGCCATCGTTACGCCTTGTATCATGGACGGATAAGCATTCTCACCGTGCGAATAACCTGAATTAAACTCAAAATTAACTTTGGCATTGGGCAGTTGTTGCTGCAAAAACTCATACATCAAATACGCGTCGCTATTTGGCAGATCCATGATCGGCGCGTTAGGATTTCGATGGCGCGCGGTCAGCTCCTGCTCGCCTAGCGTGATAAGAATATTTTTGATATTAGGCGTATCGATCAGCCCACTTCGATGTGCCAGAATACTCTTGTCATTCCACCAGATTGACGGGCTTGCGATCACATAATGATCAAAGCTCTCACTGCGAGAAAATAGCACATACAACCCAAACAGCCCACCATACGAATGACCCATCAGCGTGCGATGATTGGGATTGATGCCAAATTTTTTATCAAGCATGGGTGCCAGCTCATCCACCATAAAGGCATGAAAATAATCAGCACCACCAAAAGCCACTTGCTCACCTTTTGGCTCTGGATAATATTCAGCTGGCGGCGTGTAGTCGTGCGTGCGTTTTGGGATGTCAAACTGCTTGCCTGAAGTATAGCCAATCCCAACCACCATGAAGGATTTGGGATTTTTTTCACTTGGCTTGCCATGCATCATCTGCGCGATGGATAATGCTACCGCAAAGAATGCATTGCCATCAAGCACATAGATGACAGGATAGCCGCTGGCAGGTCTATCACCAATGGTCGCCACTTGAATCAAATATTCCTTATCTGCATAAGATGGATGCATGATCGTCTCTTGGCTATTTAGCATCGTGGCGGGCTGCCAAGTTGCCACTGGCTCACTCAAAGGCTTAGTCGCACAGCCTTGAAACATCAACGCCATCAAACTGACAGCTGCTAACTTTTTTATCATGATTGAGCATCCAATGTTATAAAAAGAGCGGAAAAAATCCGCTCTTAATGGTTAAAACTCATATTTTAAACTGGCGAAGTAAGATCTTCCCGGCTCATTATAGGTTTGGCTAATCGTATTGTCACGCAGCTTTTGTTTATCAAATAGGTTATTCACGCCGATGCGCCCACTTAGATAATCATTGAAGCGGTAGCCAGTATTGAGTGAGACAATATTATAGCTTTTAACTTCTTTGTTGTGCAATAAGCCATCTTTTGCAGAGTTTTCGATGTTGCTCTCGGCAAATTGGCGCGGCTTTTGGCGACCGTATTGGGTAAAGGTGAAATTCACATCCCAATTATCATTAATGTCATAACCAAAAATCGAATTCCATGTATAATTTGGAATCATCGACAATGGGTTGCCGCTGCGCTTATCAATGGACTCCATCATATAGGTGACGTTGTTCGTCCAGCGCGCATCGCCCCAATTCCACGTTAAGCTACCTTCCACGCCTTCGATTTTGGCTTCAGGGATGTTTTCCCATTGCAGCAGGTTATAGGTCATGTCACTAGTAGTTCCGCGAGCCGTGTAAGGCAATGTCACACTATCAATCAGCGTATTACCTGCGGCGATCTTATCCTTATAATCACTGTGGAAATACGTCAAGCTGGCGTTAGTCACCGCATCACGATACCGAATGCCAAGCTCGGTGTTTAATGAGGTTTCGGGTTTTAGGTTTTCATTACCTTGAAGCACACACCACTGACCTGCTGGCACAAGATCAATCGGACAACCCTGTCCACGCGTGCCCAACAGATAGCCATTTGAACTTTGATAAAGATTTGGCGCTTTATAGGCGCGCGCCACGCCTGCCTTTAATGTCCAGTTGTCATTCAAATGATGCGTTAAGTTTAAGGCAGGGCTTAGGTTTGAGCCTGATTTGTTGTGATGATCATAACGCAATGCTAGCACGAGATTCGTGTTCTCGTTCAGTTCTAAGTTATCCTCAATGTACGCTGAAGTAATCTCTGAGGTGCTTTTGCTTCGATCGCCCGTTACAAAGGCATCAGCATACAGCGCATTAGCATCTGTACCAGTTGAAGTACCTTCATCCATGTTCGCGGTGTCTGTCAGCTCATCTTTGACATATTCGGCGCCGATGGTGATTTTCTGAGGTACGCCAAAGGTAAAAGGGATACTCGACTCGCCGTGGGCGCGCCATGTTTTTAGCTCAGTATCTTCAAAAGTCGGCGCCTCATTATTCACCGAACGTATCACCCCTTCAGGACCGCCTGCTAAGCCTTCGTCAAGACGAGTGTTTTTGGTTTGGTCATATTGCAGGGTAAATTTGCTATCACCCCAATCATACAGCCCGTCGTGCGTCAATGAATAGCTGTCTCGGCGCATGATGTTCGTCTCGGTGCCAATCAGGCTGTTTAGCAAGGCGTTGCTTTGGGCTTGGTTGCCTGTGGTTGTCGCGCTAGAGTCACGGTTGGAGTATTGGGTATCGCCAGAATATTCATTGCCTTGGCGACCATAAGCAGCATCAAAGGTCAGTGCATGATCAGGGTTGATCTGATAGGCCAGTCGCAGACTCGCGTCTTTATTCTCAACACCTTCACGCCCTGCTGCGCGTGCCAGATAGCTTGAACCATTAGCATTCGTATAAGGAACAAGCGGGTTAATGTCTACCGCATCCATGTCAGTCTTATTAAAGCTGCCATACACACGAAAACCCAGCTTCTCTGGAATGATCGGTCCGCTTAAGCTGGCGCTGATGCGATTCGAGTCGCCTTCTTTACCATCCTCAGGCTGATTGGTATACACCTCAACCGAACCTCGATAGTCGTCGCTGACTTTCTTGGTGATGATATTCACCACACCACCCATCGCACCACTACCATAACGTGCGGCGGCAGGACCACGCAGCACCTCAATCGATTCAATCGCTTCGGCGGGCACCCACTGCGAATCGCCGCGCGTATCACGCTCACCTCGCCAACCATAACGCACCGAATGGCGTGACGTAACCGGCTTGCCATCCACCAAAATAAGCGTGTTCTCAGGCCCCATTCCGCGAATGTCTATCTGGCGGTTATTGCCACGCTGCCCTGTCGCTGAGTTACCCGTCAAATTCACCCCTGGCATCCTGCGCACGATTTCTGAGATGTCGCTTGAGACAGGCGTACGCTCTAGGTCGGTTTGATTGATTTTTGAGACGCCGAGCGACTGTTTGACTTGTGTCTCTGCTGTGACGACGATTTTATCTAATGTCACCGATGGCATCTCTTCATCGCTTTGGGCGAGTGCAGGCACACTCATGAGGGCAATTAAGCACAAAGTAAGGCTTTTTGGTTTAAAAACAGGCATACTCACTCCCATATAAATAACATCTAGAAACAATTGCATAACCTCTGAAAATTTCGTTAGTGTAAACGCAAAGTTTATTTATGTAAATAAGAATAGTTATTTTATGATAATAATTTTTATATGTATTGAAAAATAAAGATTTTGGTTTTTTATCCCTTAACTTGCATTTGTGCCAAACTTCCCCTAACATAGCTATCTTTATAAGGACAAAGACATCAGCTCATGGATAAATTCACGCCCTATCACGAAAGACTGTCCGCCTTGCAGAATGCGGGTAACATCCGCAGTTTTCGCCCTCAGACGGACTTATTAAACCTCTCCAGCAATGATTATCTTGGGCTAGCGCGCTCGCACCTAAAAGATGAATTCATCAGAACCCATCAGCACCACGCCGATTTTTGTTTTGGTGCTTCATCTTCTCGTCTTTTGACGGGTAATTTTGATGCTCACGAAATGCTAGAGCAAGCCCTGCAAGCTGCCTATGGACGATCGGTGCTGACCTTTAATAGTGGTTATCACATGAATATTGGCATCCTGCCTGCCATCGCGGATGATCAGACGCTGATCTTGGCGGATAAATGGGTGCACGCCAGCATGATTGATGGCATCTTATTGGCCAAAGAGCGCGGGGCGAAATTCTACCGTTATGCGCATCAGAATCTGGCCCAGCTGGCTCAGCTTATTGAGAAGCACCACGCCAATTATCGCCACATCATCATCATGACTGAGTCGGTATTTAGCATGGATGGTGATGTGACCGACCTGCAGGCGCTCATCACCCTAAAACAACAATACCCAAACGTCTCGCTATATGTCGATGAGGCGCACGGCGTGGGCGTGTTCGGTGAGTGTGGTCTTGGCGTGGCAGAGACGCTGGGCGTGATGGATGAGATTGATTTTTTGGTGGGGACTTTCGGGAAGGCATGGGCAAGCGTGGGCGGCTTCATCGTCTGTGATGACATCATCAAACAGCTACTGATTAACAGCATGCGCCCTTTGATTTTCAGTACCAACGTACCGCCCGTCAACGCACTGTGGTCTGCTTTTGTGTTCAATCAGTCAATCACAATGCAAACTCAACGTAAGGCACTGCTGGACAATGCCAGATATTTTAGAAATAAAATCAAATCTCTAGACTATGAATGTCCTTCAGACAGCCACATCATCCCCATCATCATCGGCGACAATCAAAAGGCCATTGATTTGGCAGAAGCACTTCAAGACAGAGGCTTTTATGTGCTGCCCATCCGCCCACCCACCGTACCTGTGAACACAGCACGCATTCGCATGTGTCTGACCGCAGGCATTACCACAGATCAGATTGATGAATTCTGCCGAACACTTGAGGAATTGACATGATGTTAAATGCCGACATCAGTACAGAATTCATCGCGCATAATTTTAAAAAAGCACATGCCACTTACGATCAGTCTGCATTGGTTCAGCATCAGATGTGTCAGCATCTTATCACACTCATCCAGACACGCCTGCCTGATGCATCGCCCAAGTCCATCCTAGAGATCGGCTGCGGCGTGGGCAATCTGACCAAACTTTATCACCCGCTATGGCAGATAGATGAGCTCTATCTGAATGATCTGTACGATGTGCATTCTGCCATTGACCGCGCTAAGCTGATCATCGGCGATATTGAACACATCGATCTACCTAGGGTAGATATGGCGCTATCAAGCTCAGCACTGCAGTGGATGAAGGATCTACCAACCCTGTGCCATCGCATTCATCACGCACTGTCAGATGCTAGCACGTTCGCCTTTGCCACATTCGGACAGGATAACCTGCATGAGATGAAGACGCTGACAGGCATCGGGCTTGATTATCACAGTCTTGATGACATCATACAGATGCTGTCTAAGGCTGGGTTTGATGTCATCCATACCGAACAGACGCCGTACACGCTATATTTTGATCAGCCAAAGCAGATTCTACGCCACATCAAAGAAACGGGCGTATCTGTGGGCAGCGTAGGATGGACGAAGTCGTCATTGGCACAATTTTATGAAAATTACCGCAAAAAATTCGCCATTTTCAACGATGGAAAATGGCGATATCCTTTGACTTATGATGCCATCTATGTGGTCGCGGTCAAACGCTAGACGCTCGCACCCACACTTCGGGCTAAGGCGATGCCATCTTCGATGGACAGATAGGTTTTTTTGCTCGGTGTGTCTCTAAACACCACATCACCATCTTGGAACACCAAACACTCATCCACCGCGATCTGTTGCCACGTCTCGTTTTTGGTTAAAGGGATGGTTACAAGAATGGTCACTTTGTCCTTATCAGTGGTCACATCCCCAAAATTCACGCTCATCTCGCCATCAGACAGATGCGCTTCGCCAAATGGCACCTTGCGAGTCAGATAAAACAAAAGGCTGCTCGCATACGCCAACTGCCAATGACCGTTCGAAATCAGACAATTAAACAACCCATTAGCGGACAGATAGCGGCATTGTGCGGTCAAAAAGGCAAATAACGCTTCGTCTGATGGGCGAGATTTAAAGGTTGATTTTAAACGGTTTAATAAATAACAAAACGCTAACTCGCTGTCAGTCGTACCCACAGGCGAATAATGTTCTGCGTTGCCATTGTCATGCAGCCTTTGGGTGCGACGAATGAAGCTGTCTGTCATCTGCCCATTATGCGCAAATGCCCACTGCTCACCCCATACCTCACGGACGAAGGGATGCGTATTAGCAAGGCTGTTTTTCTCGCCGGTGGTTGCCTTACGAATGTGCGCAATCACGTTCATCGCCTTGATAGGATAATGATTGATCAGATCAGCAACAGGCGACAGATGGCTTGGCTTGTTGTCATGAAATTGACGCAAGCCTAACCTACCCGAGTCACTGCGCTCAAAAAACGCAATCCCAAAGCCATCTTCGTGATGATCCGTTCCACCGCCCCGCTGACGAAAGCCAGCAAAGCTAAAACCGATGTCGGTTGGCGTATTGCAATTCATTCCAAGTAGTTGGCACATTGTGAATTCACTTATTAATTGGTGGGTTTGACTTTATTCCAGTGATAGCCTGCCAGCCGTTTCATCAAATCGGGATTTTTGACCATGATGTCATCGCCCGTCCGCCCTTGCTCACGGTTATAGTAGATGACGTTTAGGCGCAGTAGCCAAAAAATCGTGGCAGAGTAGGCAAGCATAACAGGCAGGGCAGTCTTTTCGCTGTTGGTCAAGGGGCGAACGCTCTCATAGCCGTCTATAAAGGCAGTCATTTTGTCGGTGTTAAAATTCACGCTCTCGCCGTCTGTCGCATTGCCCCAAGTCGTACAAAAATCGTTAATGGTAATGGCAATGTCCATCAAATAATGCTCAACCGATACTTCGGTAAAGTCCAAAAGCCCCGTAAGTGTAGCCGTATCGCCCGAAAAATCCCACAAGGTATTATCAGCAAACATATCCAAATGACAAAGCCCCTTTGGCAAATCATCGGGCAGATTGGCATATGCTGTCCAGATGTCGTTCATCAGGCGAGCTTCATCGGTGGGCATATAGGCGGTTTCACGCTTTTTGACTCTTGCCCAGTCGTACAGTGGCACGCCATAGTTTTCGGCAGGTTGCAGGGTTTGTAATGTCTCGTGCAGTGTCGCCAACGCTTGTCCCATAGTGTGGCACATGGCGGTGTCTGTGACGGTAGGGTGTGATCCTGAGAGCTTTGGCACGACTAGGATTGCCTTGTTTTCGTATCGCATGACGCAGTCGGTGCCGATGTCATCGCCTTTGGCGGTAAGCTTGACAAGCGGCGGGGCGATTGGCAATTTGTCTTTTAGGGCGTGCATGACGGTTGCCATTTTGATAATATCGGCAGGCACACGCTCTTCAAATAGCGTAAACACATAGCTAAACTCATCGCCCACGTCGCTGTCCTTCTGAATGAACCAGTTGGAATTTTTGACCCCTTGCACGATGGGAATGGCTTTTTTAAATTTTACGCCAAACAAACCACAAAACGCAAAAAATTCATCATCAGATAGGTGGGTATAGACGGACATGGACTTTTCCTGCTTTTATCAAAAGTGCATATTTTAAAGGGTTTTTACTGATTTTACGAACACTTTCTTGGAATTTTTGGGTTTTATTTATTTGGCAAACCTTGCCTAATCAGCTCAGAGAACTCGCGACTACTCATATCCACGCACGTAAGGTGCGCTACATTCAGCATTGTCGCCATAAATATAAAGAATTTAGGTTGTATAAAACGGTCTTTATTGTCATAATATCTCAACATAATATCAGCCAAAAATGAAGAGAAAATCATGCTAGCCAAACGCCTAATCCCCTGCCTTGATGTTGAAAATGGTCGTGTCGTCAAAGGCGTGAACTTCGTGGACATCAAAGATGCAGGCGACCCTGTACAAGTCGCCACTCGTTATAATGACGAAGGCGCCGATGAGATCACCTTTTTGGACATCACTGCCACCTCTGATGGTCGAGATACGACCTATCACATGGTAGAGCAGATCGCCAAGAATATCTTTATCCCGCTGACCGTTGGCGGTGGCGTACGTAAGATCGATGACATTCGCAATCTGCTTAATGCAGGCGCTGACAAGGTTGGTATTAATTCTGCTGCCATCACCAACCCCGATCTTGTCAATGATGCCGCTTCACGCTTTGGCAGTCAGTGTATCGTGGTATCCATCGATGCCAAGCGCGTCACCAGACCAGATGACAGCATTGGCTTTGAGATTTTTACTCATGGCGGGCGTAAAGCCACAGGCATCGATGCCATTGACTGGGCGGTGCAGATGACCAAACGCGGTGCGGGCGAATTGTTAGTGACCAGCATGGATGGCGATGGCACACGCCAAGGCTACGACCTACTGCTCACCAAGACCATCAGCGACCTAGTTAACATCCCCGTCATCGCATCAGGCGGTGTTGGCAACCTACAACATCTGGCCGATGGCGTATTACAAGGCGGAGCTGATGCCGTGCTTGCCGCGAGCATCTTCCATTTCGGTGATCACACGATACGCGAAGCCAAAGAATTCATGGCAGCCCAAGGCATTCCTGTACGACTGTAATTCTATTAGAATTCATTTGGTAATTTTCGCATCAATTTGGCATGAAAATCGCCCACTCCATGGCAAAATATGCTAAAATGAACGATAATTTTCACTCATAAAAATAGGCGAGAAAATGAATTACACCAACCAAAAATCAGCCGTTACCCATCTAGATGGCGCACTTGACCAGAACCAAGGTCTTCGCATTGGTATCGCGGTTGGTCGTTTTAATGGTTTTTTGGTAGAGAGCTTGGTTGAAGGCGCGCTGGACGCCCTACTTCGTCACGGCGTACAAGGCGAGAACATCACCGTTGTGCGTGTGCCAGGTGCGTTCGAGCTACCACTGATCGCCAAGCGCATGGCAACTTCTGGTAAATATGATGCGATCGTGGTACTTGGCGCGATCATTCGTGGTGCGACACCGCATTTTGACATCGTGGCAAGCGAGTCTGCCAAAGGCTTATCGCACGTGGCGCTACATCACGACATCCCTGTGATTAACGGCATCTTGACCACCGAGAACATCGAGCAGACCATCGAGCGTGCCGGCACCAAGGCAGGCAATAAAGGCTACGAAGCTGCCATGACCGCCATCGAGATGGCAAGCGTCCTAAAAGCGCTATAATTTGACCTCACACTCTAGGGCAAATTTACGCGATTTGCCCTTTTATTATTTAACAGCATAATCGGTCATTATCACACAACAACATAAAAAGATGAGATCTTCGCGATTTTTTGTTATGATAAATTACCCAATGACAAGGCTTTAACATGAATACTCCGACTTCTGACCAATCTTTTGACATTAACGAAACAGGCTATAAGACCAGTTATACCGCCATTCGTAAGGCACGTCGTTTTGCCGTGCAGGGGCTTTATGAATGGCTGATGACCGATTATCGCTTCGCCACTCAGCAGCGAGATCTCTTGGGCGGTAACGAACCGCACACCATCGTTGCGCGCACTCGCAGCGAGAACGCCATGCACACCGTACATCTTGGCTACTATCACGAGCTGATGCGTGAGATTCCGATGAAGGCAGGTGAGCTGATCGTGGACATCGCCCGTTATCTTGAACGCAGTTTTGATAAATTAGACACCATCGAGAAGGCAATTTTGCTCATTGGTGCTTATGAGCTTAAGCACAACCTGCACATTCCTTATAAAGTCGTGCTGGATGAAGCCATGCAATTAAACACCCATTTTGGGGCAACCGATGCTCATAAATTCATCAATGCCATCCTAGACAGATATGCCAAAGACGTGCGAGAATTGGAATATCAAGCGAATAAAGCTGAGAAAAAAGCCAAAAAAGAAAGTGAGTAATTAAAAGGGTGGATAATTCTGCCCTTTTTTAAAATCATCAAATAAATAACCATGTCCGAATTTTCCTTAATCTACACCCATTTTAAACACGCCACAACACGCCATGCCAATACCGTTTTGGGCATTGGCGATGATTGTGCGATAAGCCACATTCCGCCAAATAGCCAGCTTGTCAGCTGTGTGGATACGCTCGTGGCGGGGCGACATTTTCCGCTCACGACAGACCCTTATGCTGTTGGTTTTAAGTCGGTGGCGGTCAATTTATCTGACATTGCCAGTATGGGGGCGACACCCTATGCGATTTTATTGGGATTGTCTTTGCCAAACCATGATGATGAATGGTTGAAAGAATTTGCTCGGGGCATAGCTGACATTTGCCAAAAATTTAATGTGGAATTGATTGGCGGAGACACCACAAAATCAGAGATTTTAACCATTTCGGTCACGGCGTTGGGTTTTATCGAAAAAGGCAAAAGCATTTGCCGAGATGGGGCAAAAACTGGCGATGTGATTTGTGTGAGTGGTCATATTGGCTCGGCAAGTTTGGCATTAAATCATATTTTAACTGGGCAAAAAACCGATTTACAAAATACCTTAGATTTACCCATGCCCCAAGTGAATTTAGGGCAAAAATTGGTGGATTATGCCAATAGCATGATTGATATTTCAGACGGATTGGGGCAAGATTTGGGGCATATTTTAAATGCAAGTGGTGTTGGGGCAAGATTATATTTAGAAAATATTCCTTGTGATAATGAATTAAATTGTTTGCCTTTTGAACAAAAATATCAACATATTTTAAATGGCGGTGATGATTATCAATTATGCTTTACAATTTCCCAAGATAACTTTGATAAATTTAATCAGCGTTATCCCAACTTAATTTATCCCATTGGCGAAATTGTAGAAAAACATGGCATAGAAGTTTATTATCAAACTCAAATATTGGATTTTGAGATTAAAGGGTGGGAGCATTTTTGATGTCAAATTTACAATCCAGACGCAATGAATTTAGCCAAAGATTAATTAGGTCTTGCTCTAAAACCCAATATGACCATTTTGGATATTGGGTGTGGTACAGGCGAATTGAGTTTTTTGGCAAATTCAATCTTAAACAACCAATGCAATATTGTCGGCATTGATATCAACAAAAAAGCCATTGGAACAGCAACGCAATATTGCCAGGATAATCATATTACCAACATACAATTTTTGTGTATGGATATTGATGAACTGGTAACATTAAACACAGCTTTTGATGCGATTATGGCTCGTAGAGTGTTGATGTATTTGCCAAATCCAATGCAAACTTTACAAAAGTTATCTGCCATTTTAAACACGGGTGGCGTGATTGCTTTGCAAGAAACCGATGCAATTTTTGATGAATTGCCACAACATTTGCCATTAAATGAACAAGCGATTGGTTTGGCTTGGAAAACCGTATCAGCAGAAAATGGCGATATTCGTATTGGCAGAAAATTATATCAACTGCTGACACAAACAGGTTTTGATATCAAAGAGCATTTCTGCGAAGCAACGATTAAAACAGCGGACACCATTTCAGATTTGGCATGGCTCATTGGTGTAATGCGTAAAAGAATGGAAAGTTTTGGTTTATTAAAAGACAATTCGCCAATTTTAAGTGCTTTAAATAACAATACTTTGGCAGAGCAATTAGCCAATGAATTAAAAAATAGTGAAAGTGGCATATTTTTACAAGATATGGCATTTGGTATTGTTGCAACAAAAGATAAATAACTATGACCAATCACAAACCCGACATCCGTAAATCAAACCCTTGTCCGCCTTGTCCGCCTACCGCCACACCCTTTGAAAAATGCGTATATTGGCTAGGAATTGGCTTAGGTTCTGGTCTGCCCAAAAAAGCTGCTGGCACTTGGGGGACGGTGGGCGGGCTTATTATCGCCTTGCCCATGCTTTTATTGGGATTTTGGGGATTTTTGATAATTACCATTATTGGCTGTCTGATTGGCAGTTATGTTTGTGGTAAGACATCAGATTTGATGAATACTCACGATGACCCGCATATTGTTTTTGATGAATGGATGGGAATGTGGATTGCGTTATTACCGATTGTATTTTTAATGGATTATACAGCATTGGATGCATTTACCCCCATGAATATTCTACTTTATATCATCATGCCTTTTATCTTATTTCGTTTTTTTGATATTATTAAGCCCTTTCCGATTAAATGGGTGGATAAAAACGTCTCTGGTGGATTTGGCATATTGATTGATGATATATTGGCAGGGGTGATGTCGGCGGTGGTTATGCTGGTCATTATGTCTATCGCGCTATGATCGGAGTTACCTAAGCAATCGCCATCCATTAATAATCACCACTACCGAGAAATACAACACCGTCAACACAATCAGCAGCAGCTGAAATACACCAAGCATCGACGCAGGGTCATCGCCATATAAAGGCAAGCAGGTGAGTAGCATGGCAACGAGAATTATTGATAAGGTTTTCTTGCCTGACAAAGACTGGCTTTGGCGAGCCTGATGCGTGATTTCATCATGCCCGTAGGATGATTCATACAAAGCCCCTAATGATGCGTCCTGCCGATACCTCTTAGCTTCATGATAACCGCACACCGCATACAGAGCGACACACACCAACCACACCGGTATAAACACAAAAAACAAATGCACACCACTCATTAATAAGCCAGACGCCAGTATCAGTCCTGCCAGCCATGTGATGATGGCACTTTTATTGATGTGATTCTTAACTCGCCACAGCGGACGAATGCCAACTCTTGGCAGGAGAAAATGCTCCGCTGCAATCATCGCCCCCACAGGTGCCATGATGATGTTAAAATACGCCATCAAATCCAACCAGCGCAGGAATATCAGCGGAAAGCAAGCAATGATGGTTGTTATCGCGCCCAAGAATACTGTCATCTGCACAAAGCCAATTCGGCACACACCATCGAATGCCAGCGTCGCTCGGTACAGGCTAGGGACAGCTGTCGTGATGGACGCCAGCACAACGGCCGTCACGCCTGCCATGCCAAGCACCGGCACCACTACACCACCAATATCTAGATTACCAATCGGTACACCCATCAGTAGTGCGCTGGTCGCACCCAACATCCCTGCACCCACCCACGCCACGAAGTGACCGCCATAGGTTGCCCAAGCTGAATGATAAGCATACTGCCATTTTTTGGCAAATCTAAGCGTGCTCATGTCGCCCATGCCTAGATGCAGGGGAAGGTTAAGCCCCCACGCAAAAGCTGCAATGTGCCAGATACTAAAAGGCTCTTTGCCATCAGGTTTTCTACCCGTCCAGATATACGCCTCAAAAATCTGCCAAAATCCCAAGCCTTCTGCCCTGCCCATCTGCCAAAGCAGTGGCAAGCTCGCCAAACCACACACCACGAATATCGTCAATAGATAAGGCGACAAATAACGAGCGACAGTCGTGAGTCGATGAAAGCCCAAGGCACTAATCACCATCACCAACATACCCACCAATGCCACCATCCCAATAAAAGCAGGACTGTCAGAATACCAATTCGTCTGAGCAGGTAGCCCCAGCGCACCATGTAATGCCTGTGCGCTGATGGTTAGCATTCCACCGGCAATCACCGCAAAGATGATGCCATTAACGACATTAAACACCTTAACAAAACCCACGCCGGCCATGCGTGACAAATATTCATATAAGGTTAATCTGGCGCGCACCGCAACAGGACTGCACACCCATGCCCAGCTGAGCACCGCCAACAGATTACCGATGATCAGCCCCATCAATACCGCCGACGGAGACGCACCCCATGCAGCGAACGCAGCCCCCACCACGAACTCACCGCCCGCGACATGCTCAGCGCTATACCCTGCCGCAAAATGACTGCCGCCCAAAAGCTTGTTACTGGGCGGTCGAGATGTTGGGTATTCTTCGCTGCTGTATGGGTAGGTCATGATCTTATGAATTAGGTTTGTGGTGAAATTTTGCTCATTTTATCATAATTCACCGATTGGATAATTGATTAGTTTTTATGATTATGATGGGTTTTGATCAATGACTAACAGCATGACGCACCACCTCAATCCACCAACCATTTTTAACCAATCTTAACACACACCCCCTTAAACGCCTGCGACGAATATGCTAAAATACACCAATTTTATTCATCATTCACATTGGAAGTCTCATGTTAAATATCATCATTCTAGCAGGTGGCAAAGGCACTCGCATGAAGTCGGTTAAGCCAAAGGTATTGCAAACCTTAGCGGGCAAACCACTACTTCGCCATGTATTAGATACTTGCCGTGCATTAAATGCTGATAATACCATTTTGATTTATGGTTATAATGGTCAAATGGTCAAAGATGAGATTGTCGACAGCGATTTGATATGGGCGGAGCAAGCCGAACAGCTCGGTACAGGTCATGCGGTGCAAATGGCATTGACCCATTTGCCAAAAGACGGCAAAAGCCTGATTTTGTATGGCGATGTGCCATTGACAAGATTGGATACCTTGCAAAATCTTATTGAACAAAACACGCATGGCATTAGCATGCTGACGATGAGTGTGGACAATCCTTTTGGGCTTGGGCGAATTGTCCGCCAAGATGATAAAGTCATCGCCATTGTGGAACAAAAAGACACCACCGATGCCCAAAGACAAATTAAAGAAATTAATAGCGGTATTTATTGCGTGGATAATGCTCTATTGCATAAATATTTGCCAAAGCTCGATAATAACAACGCCCAAGGCGAATATTATCTGACCGATATTATCAAAATGGCGGTGGCGGATAATATTGAGATAAAAACGATTAGCCCAACGTTTGAATTTGAAATAGATGGCGTGAATGACCGTATTCAACTTGCTAATTTAGAACGCACTTATCAAGCTCATCTGATTCATGAATTACAATTAAATGGCGTGCAATTTGCCGACTCGTCTCGTGTGGATATTCGTGGCACATTAAAATGCGGTAGTGATGTGTTTATTGATATTAACACCGTATTTATGGGCGATGTGGTATTGGGCGATAATGTGCAAATTGATGCGGGCAATGTCATCTCTAATTGCACAATTGGCAATAATACCCACATCAAGCCAAATTGCGTGCTTGATGATAGCACCATTGGGGCGGATGTTGCCATCGGTCCTTTTGCCCATATTCGCCCAAAAGCGGATATTAAAGATAAAGTCAAAATTGGCAATTTTGTAGAAATCAAAAAATCTACATTAAACCAAGGGGCAAAAGTTAGCCATTTAAGCTATATTGGCGATGCTGATGTGGGGCGTGATGTCAATGTGGGGGCAGGGGTAATTACCTGTAATTATGACGGTGTGAATAAATTTAAAACCTACATTGGCGATAATGCTTTTGTGGGGAGTAACAGCTCGCTTGTCGCCCCTGTCAAGATTGGGGCAAACGCCACGATTGGGGCAGGGTCTGTGATTACCAAAGATACGCCTGATGATAAGCTAACTTTGGCTCGCAGCAAGCAAAGCACCATCGACAGCTGGGCACGTCCGACCAAGAAGGCATAGCAGATATCCCAAATTTACAATATAGTGTATCAAGTTATGGTAATTGTCTGACTGTTGATTTTGTGGTAGGTCATCAACTGTGGTTTGACATCAAAGGAACACTCATGTTAAAAGCCCATCTTGATAAACAAAACATCGTATTCTCATGGCAGCGCTACGGCATTGACGCCTTAAACGGCATGGCGCTAGGCCTATTTAGCTCGTTCATTATTGGTCTTATCCTAAAAAACATCGGCACATGGACGCACTTCTCACCCTTAGTCACGGCAGGCGGTCATGCTCAGGCGGCAGTGGGTGCAGCGATCGGCGCGGGTGTGGCATTTGGGCTAAAGGCACCGCCTTTGGTGCTGTTTTCTAGCGTGGTAACTAGTCTGGTTGGGCAGAGCTTGGCGGCGTGGTGGGCGCTCTGGTGGCGAGTATGATCGGCGCTAAGCTTGGTAAATTCGTCCATAAGACCACACCCGTTGATATCATCATCACGCCTGCCATTACACTATGTGCAGGCATGGGCGCAGTGTATGCCATCGCACCCGCCATCGCAAGTCTAATGACCAGTCTAGGGCAGTTTATCGGCTGGGCGAGGAATTATCCCCTATCCTAATGAGTATCATCATTGCGATCACGATGGGGTTACTTCTAACCCTGCCCATCTCTAGCGCTGCGATTGCCATCAGTCTAGGGCTGTCAGGGCTGTCAGCAGGTGCGGCGATGGTGGGATGCGCAGCACAGATGATTGGCTTTGCGGTGATGAGCTATCGTGATAACGGCATCTCAGGCGTGGTCGCTCAAGGGCTTGGCACCAGTATGCTACAGATGCCAAACATCCTAAAAAACCCTAAAGTCTGGCTACCGCCCACCCTAGCAGGGGCGGTTTTGGCGCCTTTCGCCACGGTCATCTTTGGCATGACGAACATTCCCATCGGTGCAGGCATGGGCACATCGGGTCTGGTCGGTCAGGTTGGCACGCTTGATGCCATGGGAGTTAGTATTTATAAGATTGGACTGATTGCACTGTTTCATGTCGTGCTGCCTGCCATTTTGACGCTCATATTTGCAAAAGTCATGCGCAGCCGCGGCATGATCAAAGATGGTGATCTCAAGCTCCCTGAAGCCTAGACTTAGCAGTACGCAATTAAGTATCGCCATTTGATAAAATTTATTTTAAAATTAAACACAAACTTGCTATCATACACAACCTAAAAATTATCCATCATAAGGCAAACTCATGACCCTAAATGTCCACATCATCGACCACCCACTGGTTCGTCACAAGCTATCACTCATGCGCGCCGCTGAGTGCAGCACCTACAAATTCCGCACTCTGACCAAAGAGCTTGGCAGACTCATGGCATACGAAGCGAGTCGCGATTTTGAAATTGAGACTTTCAAGATGCAAGGCTGGTGTGGCGAGATCGATGGCGAACAGATTAAGGGCAAAACCGTTACCTTAGTACCGATTCTGCGCGCTGGTATTGGTATGCTAGATGGCGTGCTTGACTTATTACCTACCGCAAAAATCTCTGTGGTCGGACTACAGCGCGACGAAGAGACGCTTGAGCCTGTGCCTTTTTTTGAAAAGTTTGTCAGCGACATCGACAAACGCCCCTCCCTTATCCTAGACCCAATGCTTGCCACTGGCGGCAGCATGATCGCCACGATCGACATGCTAAAAAAACATGGCTGCACGAACATCAAAGCACTGGTACTGGTCGCTGCACCCGAAGGTGTTCGCTTGGTCAATGAAGCACATCCGGATGTCAAAATCTACACCGCCGCCCTAGACAGCCACCTTAATGAGAACGGCTACATCATCCCAGGTCTAGGCGATGCTGGCGATAAGATTTTTGGCACAAAACAGCTGTAATCTGTATCCACACATAAAAAATATCTGCCATGTCGCGGATATTTTTATTTATTATTCATTCTAGCCAAATTAGCAAAACATCATGCATCGGGCAATCTTGCCATCCATATCACCGTTACGGCGCAGATTGCCGCTGTTAGGATAGTGACCCACATCTTATCAGGTGGCAATTTAAAATACATAAACACACATGACGCCGTCATCATGCTCCATGCCAGATACTTGGCAAAGCGTGGCATCGCACGACGCTCTTCCCAGTCTCTTAGCATCTTCCCGAAGATCTTATGGTGTATGAGCCAGCCGTAGAACCTCTCCGAACTCTTCGCCCAGCAATACCCCGCGAGCAAGATAAATACTGTCGTTGGCATGCCAGGCAACATCGCGCCCAAAATCGCCAATCCCACAAAAGCAAATCCAAGCAAAAAGAACACCCAACGAACCAGCCTATTGGCGTGTACAGTGTGTTTTTTGGTGTCAGATGGCGGGTTATCGAACGAATCTTGCATGTATTAATCATCTAAATGAAAATAAGTACCAATTTTACTTGAAAATTATCAGTAATAGCCTGTAATTATGGGGATATTGTAACACTATTAGATCCCAGATCGTTGTATCATGAGTACTGATTTCATTAATGATTGTCATCAATCAAATCAATACCGCCCATGATAGCACAAAGTATCGCAGTTAATAGAAACGATTATCGTTATTTTTAAATAATAAGTCAATTTTGCGATTTTTGGACAGTTTTCTGCGGTTTGACCGCTTTTATCATAAAAACAGGTGAAATATGAGCCAACTTACCCTAACCGAAGCCCTAAAAGAACACTCCCGCACCACGCATGATGCGGTGGATCATCTGGTCATGAGCATGAATCCATTCGCTAGCCATGACAACTACGCAAGTTCCTACAGGCACAATACGAATTTCATAGCACCGTGAACCCCATCTATCAAGACGCTCAATCGGCAGGTCAGTTTGATGATCTGGCAGATCTTGCTCGCCTTGATCGCATAAAATCCGACATGAAAGACTTGGAAGTTGAACCCTATGGCAAGGATGTAGAAACCCCTGTCATCACAGGCAGCGAAGCCATCGGATGGCTATATTGCGTCGAAGGCTCTAATGTCGGCGCTGCAATTTTGTATAAAGAAGCAGGTAAAATTGATCTAAAAGACGACTTTGGTGCATCTCATCTGGCGGCACACGCCGATGGTCGTATGCCGCACTGGCGCGACACCAAAGCCAAGATCGATGAGCTGCCACTCACAGATGAAGATCGTGCAGCCGCAATGAAAGGTGCTGATAATGCCTTGGCTTACTTTAAGCGTGTTATCCGCAAGATCTACAACGTGACAGAATAATCCTTTATTTACAGCGTTAATTAGACCGCCAAGCTGGGCGGTCTTTTTTATCATCACAAAAACACGCCCAAAGGCGTGTTTTTAAATGAATCAGTCAATCTCACCAAAACGACGTTTTTCTTTTTTGGCTTGACGCTTGGCGAAGAATACTTCTTCAACTGGCTTAGGTTTCTTGTAGCCGCGTGACTTGTCAGTTCTGTCGAATTTTGGCTTATCGAACTGGCGCTCGCTACGGCCACCACCAAATTCACGGCGACTGCGATCACCTTGACGATCATCACGGCGATCGTGACGCGGTGCACCATAGCCGCCACGTGATTCACGGTCGAAGCGCGGTCTGTCAGCTCTATCATCACGGCGGTCATCGCGACGATCGAAGCTGCGCTGCTCACGCGGACGATATTTGCCATAGCCACGATCTTGGCGATCGCCATAACGACGTTCGCCACTTTGGCGCTCTGGGCGGTCATTACGATAGTAACCACGCTCTTCATCGAAGCGGCGTTCAGCGCGATAAGGTTCACGCTCAAAACGCAGTTTATCATCAAAGCGGCGCTCACGATGATCATTATAATTGCGCTCGCCACGACGCTCAAAACCAGCATCAGCACGACGATCACGACGATCAAAGCGATCATCACGACGTTCATTATAGCGCGGCTTATCGTCGAAACGACGCTCTGAGCGCTCAGCACGAGCGCCAAATCCACGGTCATCACGACGCTCAAAGCGGCTACGCCCTTCGCGGCGATCTTGACGACCGCGACCGTCTCTACCGCCTTTTTTGCGGCGTTCTTCTTGCTCGAATGGCGCGCGTTTTGGCTCTAGACCTTCGACCACCGCCTCGCTCATGTTGCGCTTTAGGTAGCGGTTGATGTTACGTAGCTGCCCACGATCATCAAAGCTACACAGATTCATCGCCACACCCGTACGGCCAGCGCGACCACAGCGTCCGATGCGATGCACATAATCTTCAACTTGGCGCGGTAAGTCGTAGTTTACAACATGGCTAATCGCAGAAATATCAATACCACGCGCTGCTACGTCAGTTGCGATCAAAAAGTCGCATTTACCGCTTTTGACATCACTGATGATGCGATTGCGCTTACCTTGTGGCAGATCGCCATGCAGATAACGCGCCTTTAGACCTGCATCGGTCAGCGTCTCGGTCAGCTGCTCGGTGCTGCGCTTGGTGGCGGTAAAGATCACTGCTTGATTGATATCTTGGTCGTTAAGTAGTTCAAGTAGGATTTTGTTTTTGTGGTGGAAATCATCACAAAAATACACAGATTCTTCGATGTGTGCACTTTCAACCTTGATAGACACACGCTCAGGATTAACGGTAAAGCTCTCAGCGATTTTACCGACCGCACCGTCCCACGTCGCAGAAGACATGACCGTCTGACGAGTTTGTGGTGCATTTTCTAGGATGTTTTTGATGTCATCAGCAAAACCCATGTCAAGCATGCGATCCGCTTCATCTAGAACCAATACGTCCAGTTTCGATAGATCGACACGACCTTCATTCATGTGGTCGATCAGACGGCCAGGGGTTGCGATGACGATCTGCACGCCCTTTCTTAGTGCGCGAATCTGCCCACTATAAGGCGCGCCACCCACCAGAGGAATGCTATAAAGACCACGCACATTCGCACCATAGCCGCGCACGCTGTCATGCACCTGCTGAGCAAGTTCGCGCGTTGGTGTTAGGATAAGCGCATAAATGCGCTTATCTAAGCGTTCTTCACGGCTTAATTTGTCCAAGATCGGCAACACGAACGCTGCTGTCTTACCCGAACCTGTTTGAGCGGATAACAATAGATCGCGACCGTCTAACGCATGCGGAATTGCGCCTGCTTGGATGGGCGTTGGATTGGCATAGCCGCTTTTGGTTAGGGATTTTAGGATGGGTTTGTTTAGCTTTAAATCTTCAAAAGTGATGGCATCGCTATTGGCGGTGTCATTTTCTGTGGCAGCGCAGTGACTTGGCTGCGCATCGCCTTGGATGGCGGCATCGATATGATGAGTCATAATTTACCTTTTTATCATTAAGACCACGAGATGAGAAAAAACACAAGCCGCCAAATAACTGGCGAGTTTAAGGCTGAACGTTTTGGCATTTTGTCGGGGTAAAAAATGGGCAAGTCGCCCTCAAAATCATCGCGGCTTAGGAAAGGAAGTCTGCCACACGGCACAGATAAAGTGTGTTTTTCTGACAATTAATTGTCCAAACACGCATATACAACTCAAATCAAAAATGCGATGTCATCTTAGAAAGTATCTTTTTGGCAAGATTAGCCTACAAGATAGCAAGCTGACGATTATAACACAATAACTAGCAATCACCAAGGTAAATTTTTTAAAATATTTTTACCATCAAGGCACAAGGATTTTGGTGATTTTGCTTTAAAAAACACGCAGAAAATGCCATAATATCCGATACTTTCAGCAGATGATAATAACCTAGGGCAAAAGGAAATCTCGTGGTACAAATTCGTGAAGGCTTGCCGCTTTTGGGCGGGGCGAACAGCGACACCGACAGCGCAACTTTGGCAGCCAGCATGGTCGCCAAGGAGCTTCACCCCGATTTTAAGGCTCAGCTTAATAACCCCAAGCTTACCACCACGCTTGATTATTCCAATCAAAGCCAATCCCCTGCCAGCATCAGCGAGTCAGACATCGATGTCGAGACATGGCTTGAGAGTGTTGCGGCTCGCATTGGCAAGGATGATCTACCCCTACTGCGCCGCGCGTGTGAATTCGTCAAAGTCCATTCCAACAAACCCCACGTCAGCCGCTCAGGTGCTTATGCCACAGGGATTGGCATGGCGGATATTTTGGCTTATTTATTCCAGGATGAGAATGCCTTGGTCGCCGCCATGCTGTATCGTACGGCGCGCCGCGAAGTGGTTAGCCTTGATACCATCAAGAATAATTTTGGTGAAGACATCGCACATCTGGTTGAAGATACGCTTGCCATGGGGCGACTCTCAGAGAGCATCGAAGAGAATAAGCGCCTAGAAGACTACTTTGAAAGCGAACAACGCGATCAGCTCTCCACCATTTACAGCATGCTCATCAGCACGACCAACGATGTGCGAGCGGTACTTATCAAGCTTGCCGAGCGCACCTTTGCCATGCGCGAGCTGTCATTCGCCCCGCCCGACCGCCAAAAACGCGTCGCTCGCGAAGTAATGACCATCTACGCACCGCTGGCGCACCGCCTGTCTATCGCCCAATTAAAATGGGAATTAGAAGACCTTGCGTTTCGCTACCTTGCCCCCGATGAATACAAAAAAATCGCAAGTCTGCTCTCAGAGAAGCGCAGCGAACGTGAAGCCTATATTGACATCGTCAAAGAAGACCTAAGCCAAGCACTGGCAAAAGCAGGCATCGACGCAGAAGTATCTGGCCGCGTAAAGCACATCTACTCCATCTGGCGTAAGATGAAAAAGAAAAATCTGTCTTTTGATCAGTTGTATGACATCCGTGCGCTGCGCGTTCTAGTGAACAGCAATGCGGAATGTTACTACACGCTTGGCATCGTGCATGGACTTTGGCGGCACATCCCAGAGCAGTTCGATGATTACATCACCAACCCTAAGCCCAATGGCTATAAATCACTGCACACCGCCGTCATCGCCAATCATCGCACGCTAGAAGTGCAGATTCGCACCTTTGACATGCACTTTGAGGCCGAGCTTGGCAAGGCAGCGCACGTCAATTACAAAGAAGGTCTAAAAGCCAAAAAAGACGACTACCTTACCCAAAAAATCAGTTCACTACGTCAATTGCTCGCCAATGATAAGCCCGAGAATGGCGCAGAAGCCGAAGACGATCTTGATCTAGACAATGCAGAACGCATTTATGTGTTCAGCCGTGATGGCGATATTACTGAGCTACCAAAGGGCGCAACGGTGCTGGACTTTGCTTATTATGTGCACACCGAAGTCGGCAACCAAGCTCAAGGCGCGCGCGTCAATGGTCGCTATGTGCCGCTTACTTACCAACCCAAGACAGGCGATCAAGTTGAAATCATCACTAAGTCGAATCGCGAACCTAATCGCGATTGGCTCGTGTCATCGCTGGGCTATATTCACACTAACCGTGCCAAATCAAAATTACGCCAATGGTTTAACAAACAAGACCGTGACAAAAACATCGAGATGGGTCGAGGCATGTTCTTGCGCGAGCTGGACAGACTCTCCATCAGCCCAAACCAAGTCAATCTCAATGACCATCTAGAAGAGTTTAACACCAAGAACGAAGATGAACTATTTTTGTCTTTGGTCATGGGTGATGTCGGCGTGCTGCAACTGGTCGGCAAAATCAGCAATAAGCTAAACCTAGGTACGCCGCCGGTTGATGAAGACAGCATCGAGATTAAGACACCTTCTCGCCCTAATAAATATCAAATTGATCTGGATGGTTTTGATAATGTCGAGATCCATCTGGCGGGCTGCTGTACGCCTGTGCATGGTGAGCCAATTGCTGGCTTCGTCACGCTATCGCATGGCGTTAGCATTCATAACGCCAAATGCCCCGAATATCTGCGACTGATCGAGCGCGAGCCCAAGCGTCACGTGAGTGCTGACTGGCAGGAAAGTTTTGGTCGTTATCAACCTGTCACAATTCATGTCGAGGCCAATAACCGCCGCGGTCTTCTAAGAGATCTCGTCAATATCATCGACAAGGAAAAAGTGAACATCCATCGCGCCGAGACCGTCAGCACTGACGAATCAGTCAGTCACATGAAGTTTTATGTTGAGGTGGCGGGACTGGCTCACTTATCACGCCTCCTTGCCAAAATCGAACAGCAGCCAGACGTTCTACACGCCAGACGCAGCACCAACTAAGATAGTTTATGCCTGAATTACCCGAAGTTGAAACTACCAAAAAAAGCCTAGAACCCCTACTGGATCATGCCGTGACTAATGTTCACGTCTATCAGCCAAAACTCCGCTACATGATGCCGAATGACTTGGATAGCTTGGTGGGATTTTGCTTAGAGAAATTAGAACGCCGCGCCAAATATCTGCTGTTGCATTTTTATCACAAAACAGACAACAGCCGAAAGGTGCTCATGGTACATCTTGGCATGTCGGGCAGCCTCCAGCAGCATCCTATCAATGATGAGCTTGAGCCTAGAAAGCACGACCATCTCATCATATGCTTTGGTGATATTGCGCTACACTATCACGACCCCAGACGCTTTGGCATCATTCTGTGGGCAGATAATGACGATCATATCGATGATAAAGACAATGCGCGCGATCGATTTTTGAATCATTTGGGCGTTGAACCGCTTGACGAGGCTTTTAATGCTACCTATTTGTATGGGCACATTCAACGCTTTGGCAAGAAGTCCAAACCCATCACCAAGCCCATCAAGACCCTCATCATGGATCAGACGGTGGTCGTTGGCGTGGGCAATATCTATGCTGCCGAGAGCTTATTTTTATCAGGCATTCACCCAGCAAAACCTGCCAATCAACTGGACGAAATCCAAATCGAACAGCTTGTAAATCACATCAAAAACATCCTAGCCAAAGCCATCGAAAAAGGCGGTTCAACCTTACGCGACTTCACAGTGGGCAATGGTAAAACAGGCTATTTTCAGCAGACTCTGCTGGCGTATGGCAATCATGGTAAGCCTTGCATTGTATGCGGCACCATTCTTGAAAATCAAAAAATCGGCGGACGGGCCAGCGTCTACTGCCCCAATTGCCAGCCCATTTAATTTAAATTTCACATAAAAAATAAAAAACACCTTAAAAAGGTGTTTTTTTATTTTGTTCACGCTTTATTTGCAGAAAACTTCAGCAGTGTGCGGCGTGTAGATACCCAAAGTTAGCACTGTTAAACCAATGTCTTTTGGCTTTTGTAAGCTTTGAACTTTAGCAACCTTATCGGCGCCACCACAAACCTCTGCAGCATTAACGGTCTTTTCTTGACCAATGCCTGAGATATAGAAACTTTGTGACTTACTGAAAGTAGGTTCTACTTTTGCGCCACTTTGGATAAATGCAGTTTGGGTAGCACAGCCAGTTAGAGCAACCAAGCCAAGGCAAGCGATAATGTGTTTCATTGATATTCCTTAATGATTGTTTATTTGCAATAAACGCGTACTTGGCGCGGAGTATAGATGCCCGAGCTAATCGTGCCTAGAACACCATTTAGGAAACTGTGCTGAGTTTCCACCTTAGCAACATTGTTCGCGCCATTACAAACTTCAGCTGCGTTAATTTCTTGCTGCTGAGCCAACCCGCTAACAAAGAAAGTCTGAGCCTTGTCAACACTTGGTGTAGCCTGGGATTGATTGGATAGTAGGTATGTTTGAGTAGCGCAACCTGTGCTTAATGCGGCAAATACACCTAAGAATACTAGTTTCTTCATGATTACTCTCTATGGATAGAATGTTATAAAATTTAATAACATTTGCTATTATATAATATTTTTACCAAAAGGCAAGCTTTAGGTAATAAAAAACACCTTTTAGAAAGGTGTTTTTTATTGTAGATGATACTACTTACGTTCGCCCAACTTTGCGCTGATTTCACGAAGTAATACCACTTCTTCTGATGGTTCTTCAGGTGCTGCCTCTTTTTCTGAGTTACGGCGCATCTTATTCATGCCTTTAACCATCATAAAGATGATGAATACTAGGATGGTGAGTTAATAACCACTGTTAAGAAGCCACCGTAAGCAAGCATTGGCGCGCCCGCCTCTTTAAGCGCATCATAAGTCATCGGTGCGCCTGCTGGTGCATCGCCCAATAGAACGAACATGTTTTTGAAATCAATGTCATCAACAACGATGAATGCAACGATTGGCATGATGATATCTTCAACCAATAAAGTGGTGATTTTACCAAAAGCAGCACCAATGATCACACCTACTGCTAGGTCCATCACGTTGCCTTTTAGGGCAAATTCTTTAAATTCTTGAATCATACCCACGAGAGGATCTCTATTTTAAATAAACCATAAAAATACAGACCTAAATTAGGCCTGTATTAATTGTATTGACAAATACTTGAGTCATATTATAACAATAGTCGCAGCAAAAAATGTTTTTTGTATGCTATTATTGTTAAATATTGTAAATGATTATCAATCTTTTTTACGACCGAAACGCTTACGCTCATTCTCTGTCAAATAACGCTTACGGATACGGATTGATTTTGGTGTTACCTCAACCAGTTCATCATCTTCGATAAATTCAAGCGCTTGCTCTAGCGTGTATTCTAGCGCGGGAGTTAGGATGATGGCATCGTCAGAGCCAGAAGCACGAATGTTCGTTAGCTGCTTGGCTTTGGTTGGGTTAACTACCATGTCATCAGAACGCGAGTTGATACCTACGATCATGCCTTCATAAACTTCAAGCTGTGGCTTAGCGAATAGACGGCCACGTTCTTGCAAGCTAAATAGCGCATAACCCAAGCAAGTGCCTGTCACCATAGAGATCAGAACACCATTTTGACGTTTTGCCACCGAACCTTCTTTGGCAGGTCCATAATGCGAGAAGCTTGATGTCATGATGCCAGTACCTGACGTCATGGTCAAGAATGCCGAACGGAAGCCAATTAGGCCGCGTGATGGTACGGTCGCCTCAATACGGATACGGCCTTTGCCATCAACTTCCATATTGGTCAGCTCACCCTTGCGCTCGCCCATCTCTTGCATGACTGCGCCTTGGTGCTGCTCTTCTACGTCAAAAGTCACATTCTCATAAGGTTCGCTCATCACACCATCAATCTCTTTCATGATGACTTGAGGACGAGACACACCAAGTTCAAAGCCTTCACGGCGCATGTTCTCAATCAATACTGACAGGTGTAGCTCACCACGACCTGACACTTTAAATTTCTCAGGACTGTCAGTATCTTCAACACGAAGCGCCACGTTATGGATCAATTCACGATCCAGACGTTCACGAATGTTACGCGATGTGACGAATTTACCTTCTTTGCCTGCAAACGGTGAATCATTAACTTGGAAAGTCATCGAAACTGTTGGTTCATCTACTGACAAAGCAGGCAGAGCTTCAACATTGGCAGGATCGCAGATGGTATCTGAGATGTTTAGATTATCAAGACCGGTCACACACACGATGTCACCTGCTTGTGCAGAATCCACATCTACACGCTCAAGGCCGTGATAGCCCATGATTTTTAGGATACGGCCATTACGCTTATTGCCGTCTTTGTCAATTACGGTCACAGGTGTGTTCGTCTTGATTGAACCACGCTGAATACGACCAACACCGATCACGCCAACAAAGCTGTTATAATCCAGGCTTGAGATTTGCATTTGGAATGGACCATCAACGTCAACCTTTGGCGGCTCAACGATGTCTACAATGGTCTCAAATAGTGGTGTCATGTCAGATGCAAGATCATCAGGTTCAAGGCCGGCGATGCCATTAATACCTGACGCATATACAATCGGGAAATCAAGCTGTTCATCAGTCGCTTCTAAGCTGTCAAATAGATCAAAAACTTGATCAATTACCCAGTCAGCACGTGCTGCAGGTTTGTCGATTTTGTTGATGATAACAATGGGCTTAAGACCACGCGCGAATGCTTTTTGAGTTACGAAGCGCGTTTGTGGCATTGGGCCTTCTTGAGAATCCACCAGCAGTAGAACGCAGTCTACCATCGACATAACACGCTCAACCTCGCCACCGAAGTCGGCGTGTCCCGGGGTATCGACGATGTTAATGCGATATTCTGTATTGGTGCGTTTGTCCAGCCATTTAATGGCAGTATTTTTTGCCAAAATGGTGATGCCGCGCTCGCTTTCGAGTGCGTTAGAGTCCATCACACGCTCAATCTCACCTGAACGCTCGCCAAGCGCGCCAGATTGTTGTAATAGTTTATCAACTAGGGTGGTTTTACCGTGGTCAACGTGAGCAATAATTGCGATATTGCGCAAATGCTTAATGTCGTTTGCCATAAATACTCGTTTTTAATAGGGTTGCTGATTAGCAAAATTAAATAAAAGAGGATACTCTTGGATAGCTCTTATTTACTGATATGAAATAAAAGCAACCGTTCATTATAGCATAATTCACACTATAGTAAAAGTAAGCACAAATAAAAAGAACCGCCAAGTGACGGTTCTTTTTTACTGCTTACTAAAGGGTTAATTATTGTACAACCATGTCTTTAGTTTGTTCTACAGTAGAAGTTCTGTTGCCAGAGATAACCGCGATTACACGACGGTTAAGTGCACGACCTTCGTCAGTAGTGTTAGGTGCGATTGGACGATCAAAGCCATAACCAACAGCATTTAGACGGTTAGGAGCAATGCCGAACTCGTTAGATAGCATTAACTTAACAGCGTTTGCACGTGCTTCAGATAGACGTTGGTTGTATTTAGCACTTGAACGGTTGCTGTCTTTAGATGCGTGACCTTCGATTACAGCAGTTGCGTTCGGGAATTCTCTCATAGATTGCGCAACTTTCGCTACTTCTTCACGGAATTGTGGTTTGATAGCAGACTTGTCACGATCAAAGAATACACGTAGTTCACGACGTAGTTCTTCGTTTACGTTAACTTGTACTGGGCAGCCACGTGCATCAACAACTACGTTTGTAGGAGTGCCTGGGCAGGCGTCTAGATGATCAGGAACACCGTCATTGTCGCTGTCAACGATATTGTCTTCAACAATAACTACAGGTTCAACAACAACTACAGGTTCAACAACTTCTGCCACAGGAGCTACAGGAGCTGCTGGTGCTAGACGACCACCTAGAGTTACTTCTAGACCTGCTAGAGCTAGACCTTCCCACCATTTATTGTCGAAGTTATGGATTGCACGAACTTCGCCACGAAGTGCCAATGCATCATTAACTAGGTAGCGAGCACCCAAGCCAATGTTGCCAATGGTGTCTTTTGAAGTGGTTACTTCTGTACCAGCAGTTACTTTCTGATCTTTAGCAATTTTGCCATATGGTGCATTAGCATTATCTGCTTTATAGGCTGCTTGGTTTTCGATTTTAGTTTTTTGTTGACCAGCACCGATCAATACATAAGGCTTGAACTTAGTGTTAGGGTTGTAACCAGTGAACTGCTCAGTACCAATTAGGAAGTTACCGCTGATAGTACGTTGCTCAGAATCAAAACGATTAGCAGCGTCTAGATTGAATGAGCGATCAGAAGCTTTTGCGTCGCTGTTAGAAACAGCATATTCTACTTGTAATTGAGTAGATGGGGTAAGTTCTACACCAAGACCTGCACCAATCCACAGATCGCTATCAAGAGCAACACCATCTTTTACTTGATGATCTGGGTCTAATTGCTTGCCAGTACGTAGCACTTCACGTTGCTTGTCGTGAGCTTCGTCATTGTAGTGGTAGCCTAGTAGTACTGGGCTCACAGTTACACCAGCAGAAGCAGCGGTCGCTGCAGTAGCAAGTACCGCCAGAGCGATTTTATTTAGTTTCATAAATTCCTCCAAAGGAACGGTTGGTTTTTAAGAATGTGTAACACAACATTACCATGTGATATTCTACCATTAACTAATCGCCTCTGCCAACCATAATTTACCGCAGTAAGGCAAAACGTTTATTTCTGATAGATATAGGTAGCTTAACGGCATTTTAAGGATTTTACAAGCCTTTTTTTTGTAATAGCTACACAATGTTACATAAAGATGTTGATTTTTTACAAATCGCCGCTTAATCATGAATAGAAACTCAAACGCTTATTATCCAAGATTAAGCGGAACTCACGGTGTTATTATAACACATTTGCTTACAATTTTGTCAATTACGCCACAAATGCGGCTCGCATTTCTTTGACTGCTCGGTCAATCCCCATAAATACAGCATCCGCAATAATGGAATGGCCGATGTTCAGCTCATGGATGCCGTCTATCTGAGCGATATTTGCGACGTTATCTCTGGTTAATCCATGTCCTGCATTAATAAGCATGTTATCCGTTTTTGACTTAGTATACGCCACCGCTTCGCGAATACGGTCTAATTCGCGGTTAAGCGTCTGCACATCCTTATCTAAATCTGCATGTGCGTACGCACCTGTGTGAAGTTCAATCGCGTCGGCGCCGCATGATATGGCGGCATCAATCTGATGCACATCAGGGTCGATAAATAATGATACTAAAATACCCGCTGATTGTAGTTTTTTGATGAATTGAGGCAGCTCTGGCAAGTTAGTTACATCAAGCCCGCCTTCTGTGGTCACTTCTTGGCGTTTTTCGGGAACTAGGCAGACCCAAGTAGGCTTAACATCAAGAGCGATGGCAAGCATCTCGTCCGTGACAGCCATCTCCAGATTCATGCGGGTTTTAAGCTTATCTTTCATCGCATAGACATCCACATCCTTAATGTGGCGGCGATCTTCACGCAAATGCAGCGTGATGCCGTCCGCACCCGCCTGCTCGCAGATGAGCGCCACCTCGATCGGGCAAGGATAATGTACGCCGCGTGCATTTCTTAGTGTCGCTACATGATCGATATTTACCCCAAGCAGTGGCTTAGACATAGTTTTTCCTTTTAAATCAAATTATACAGACTGATATTGCAAGCTTTGTCGCCATAAGTTACGACTGTGCAGCGGCTTATATTCTAATAGATAGTCCATCACATCGCGCTGTAACTGACTAAACGATTGTAGATGCTTGACATACAAATCCTGATTACTCTGCGCACGCGCCATCTCTAGTAGATCTGAACCTAGGTATGATACTCGGCTTAATTTTTTGCCTTCATCATTGGCTTTATTAATCAATGTCGATCCAATTGGCACAAAGCCAACTTCAGGCACGAAACGATAATAACCATCGGATTCGATACTCTCACCCAAACCATCACATTCAAAATCAAGACTCACACCCAATTCATCAAATAGCGCCCTCTCGAACCGTCTGAGTGCCTGTTTTAGATCACTAAGAGAATCACAAGCTTCAATCACACCAAGCCCCCGAAGCTGCATGATCTCATCATGATAAACCTGCCAAAGCACCTCGCAAGGACTCTCAGGCACCAGCAGTCGAGACAACACCTCATTCATGTAGAGTAGCGCATACTGAGTCTGACCCATGATGGGCGTAAGGCTAACTTCTGGCGAGGGCTGTATTTGGGTGAAAGATTTTAGCGCATTCTTGCCTGTGGCGAATAGGGTCATCGGCACAAAAGACGGCATGCCACGCGCACCCACACCGCTCACCACGCCAAACTCGCTGCTAAAAAATTGATAAATTGCGCGTTTTTCTTGATAAGCTCTGGCGTGCAGAATATAGCCTGTCAGTGGTTGTTGGCGCAAGAAAATTAATACCCCAAGCTCGTCAAGGCGCGCTCATCATCGGACCAGCCTTTTTTGACTTTTACCCAAAGCGTCAGCATAATCTTACGGTCAAATAGCGCCTCCATGTCCTTGCGTGCATCGATACCGACCTGTTTAATTCTTGAGCCTTTATCGCCAATGATGATGGTTTTTTGACCTGCACGTTCGACAAAGATGGTCGCATCGATGAAGGTCACTGCTTTACGCCATTTGCCCGTCTCGGGATCTTTATGCGCAGGTTCGTCTTTAAAGGTGTCGATTTGTACGGTCAAATCATACGGCACTTCATCGCCTGATGCACGCATGATTTTCTCGCGGATAATTTCACTTGCCAAGAAGCGCTCGGAACGATCGGTGATCTGCTCAGGGTCAAAAATCGGCGGACGCACCGGCAAAAACTGCCCGATCACTTCTTTTAATCTGTCCAAATTATGCCCGCGTAATGCTGACACCGGCACAATATCTGCAAAATCAAAACTCTCACTAAATCCTTCGATCAATGGCAGCATCTGTGTTTTGTCTTTGACAGTGTCGGATTTATTGATGACCAGCACGACGGGCAGATTGGTCGCTGACAATTTCTCTAGCGTCAATAGATCATCTTCGCGCCACTGCAAGCCATCCACCACAAATAGCACCAAATCAACATCAGACAAGGCCGATACCGCAGCCTTATTCATGCGCTCATTGATGGCTTTTACTTCCTTGCTGTGAATGCCTGGGGTATCAACGAACACAATCTGCATCTCATCATCAGTCAAAATACCGTGTATACGGTGGCGCGTGGTCTGAGGCTTGCGCGACGTGATGGATAATTTTTGTCCAAGTAAGTGGTTCATGAGCGTTGATTTGCCAACGTTCGGGCGACCAACGATCGCCACAAAACCTGATTTAAAATCATCGCTAATGGTGGGTGCGCTATTTTCAAAAAATGCCGTGATCATATCATCATTGGCAGGTTCTGGCGCTTGGTTGTTATCGGTCATGTGCTACCTTGTTTTTAGATATTTAATAGCCTATTAAAACACAAAACCGCCCGTTTTTAAAGGCGGATTTGGTAATTTGACTAGGCTGAATATTATGAATTTTGAGTTTTGTTGAGCTGATTTATCATCAGTTCGGCGCATTTTTGTTCTGCTATGCGACGCGATTCGCCTGTCTGAGTGATGGGTTTGATGCCGTCTAGATTCACTCGGCAGGTTACGACGAATTTTTGGTTCGGTGCGTTGCCAATGATTTCGTCAAGCTCATACGTCGGTAAGGACTGTCGATTGCCCTGTAGCCACTCTTGAAGGCGAGATTTGGCATCTTTTAACACCTTTTCCTCGCCCACTTCTAGGATCAATGATTCGTACCAGACTTTGACAAGCTCTTTGACCAAATTCATGTCGCCACTGTCTAGATAGACCGCTGCGATCAGCGCCTCAACAGCATCTGCCAAGATTGAGGCACGATGACGACCGCCGCCCTTACGCTCGCCCACGCCCAAGATTAGATGGCGTGATAATTCAAGCTTCTCAGCGATCTGAACCAGCGTCTCTTGGCGCACCAAAGTGGCACGCATGCGTGTAAGCTTACCCTCATCATGGCGCGGAAAATGCGTAAACAGGGCTTCTGCAATGATGAGCCCAAGCAAAGCATCGCCCAAAAACTCAAGACGTTCATAGCTTTCTTTGGGATTATAAGAACGATGCGTCAAAGCACGACGTGGTAAGCCAATATCACGAAACTGATAATTTAGCTTCTCAGACAGCACCGGCAGCCCCTGCTCAAAATTGGCAAAATGAGGCAATTTATCCAGCATGGTTGTATTTCCCTTAGAGGATGATTTATTTGGGTTGGTCATTTTTCATCCAATGAAATTAACATCAATCAATCGCACCTGCTCGCCCAAAACTTGGCAGCTTAAAGCCAGGCTCCTTATGCATCCAAATATAAGTTGCCTTACCTGAGAGATTGTCTTCAGGCACAAAACCCCAATAACGAGAGTCTTGGCTACTGTCGCGATTATCGCCAAGCACAAAGTACTGACCTTCAGGCACGCGCACCGTCCACTGTCTGCCCTCTGTTGTGATGACATCAGGCGAGTTATCTTGTAGGAATTGACCGCCTGCTGATGAATTTAAATCGCCAATATAGCGGACGTTATAACGATGACTGCCTAGGCTCTCTTGGTAATAGCGCGCGTAATTTTCTTCTTCTTGACCGAATCTTGCACGCTCTTCATCGCTAAATACATGACTGCCGATTTGCGCTGGCAACAGTTTATTCACCAAAGGCTCATCCATACTGTAGCTGGTCTGCTCTGTGGTGACAGCTTCGCCGTTAATGGATAGCACACCATTATTATAAGATACCGTATCGCCAGGCAAGCCAATCACGCGCTTAATGTAGTAACGTTTCGGCTCAAGCGGGTAACGGAACACCGCCACATCCCCACGCTCAGGGCTGCCAGTATCGACAATCTTAGTGTGCGTAATAGGCAGGCGAAGCCCATAAGATGCCTTATTCACCACAATAAAATCGCCCGTGTACAATGTCGGCACCATAGAGCTAGATGGAATGTTAAATGGCTCAATCACAAACGAGCGCACAAACACGATAATCAGCAGAATCGGTAAAAACTCATACGCCCAGCGTATAAGCACATTCTCGCCCGCAGTTTCTTGATTAACCTTGGCAAGCGTTGCATCACGTTTGGCGATTTGGTAGGCTTGATGTGCGTCTTTGACAGCTTGGGGCGTGGCATCCGTGACAACCAATGTATCAACATCGCCATTTAGCTGATGTTGTTTTAGGGCAGTTTGTAGGTTATTTTGGCTTGATTTTAGCTGCTGCTGTACCGTGAGTAGATTTTTGTTGGCAATTTTTGCCACGCGATGCTGTTTTAGGGCAAACTTATCAACAAGCCAAACCACAAGCAGCACCAACGTCACCGGTACAAGCACAAGATTAATATCAAATTCCACAACGCTACCCTTTATTTAATTCATCAATTAGCTATCGACTTTTAACACCGCCAAGAACGCTTCTTGTGGGATTTCCACCGAGCCAACTTGCTTCATGCGTTTTTTACCTGCTTTTTGTTTTTCTAGCAGTTTTTTCTTACGGCTTACGTCACCACCATAACACTTGGCAAGTACGTCTTTACGCATCGCTTTAACGGTCGAACGTGCAATGATTTGGCTGCCGATGGCGGCTTGGATTGCCACATCAAACATCTGACGAGGAATCAGCTCTTTCATTTTTTCGACCAGCTGACCGCCACGGCGGCGCGCATGCTCTTGGTGAGAAATCATGGCAAGCGCATCAACTTTCTCGCCATTAATAAGCACGTCCACACGAGACAGTTTATCTGCTTGATAACGTTCAAATGCATAATCGAGTGATGCAAAACCACGCGATGCTGATTTTAGCTTATCAAAGAAATCCATCACCACTTCGCCCATCGGGATATCAAAGATCACCTGAACTTGGCGCGCCATGAACTTCATGTCCACCTGAACCCCGCGGCGCTCAATGGCAAGAGTAATCACATTACCCAAGTACTCTTGAGGCACAAGAATATGACAACGAGCGATCGGCTCACGGAATTCTTGAATGACGCCCACATCTGGCAGACGCGATGGGTTGTCCACATAGACAATGTCGCCGTTCTTCTTGACCACTTCATAAATTACCGACGGTGCGGTGGTGATCAAATCAAGGTCGTATTCGCGCTCAAGTCGCTCTTGGATAATCTCCATGTGAAGCATGCCCAAGAAGCCACAACGAAAACCAAAGCCCAGCGCATCAGAAGTGTCCGGCTCAAAGAACAGTGCCGCATCATTGATTTGTAGTTTTTGTAAGGCTTCACGGAATTTTTCAAAGTCACTTGAGTCGATTGGGAACATCCCTGCATAGACCTGCGGTGTTACCTTTTGAAAGCCTGGAATGTTCTCAACTTCTGGCGTCTTGGCAAGCGTAATGGTATCACCCACAGGCGCGCCTTGAATGTCTTTAATACCCGCAATCACAAAGCCAACTTCGCCCGCCTGTAGAATCCCTGTCTCTAAGCGTTTTGGGGTAAAGACACCGATAGATGTTACCAGATGCGACTCGCCTGTCGATTTTACAAAAATACGATCGCCGGTTTTTACCCGACCTTCGCGCACACGCACCAATGACACCACACCTAGATAATTATCAAACCATGAGTCGATAATCAATGCCTGCAATGGCGCATCGCGATCGCCTGTGGGTGCAGGGATTTTCTCCACCAGTGTTTGGAGTAGCTCGTCAATGCCCAAGCCTGTCTTGGCCGAGACGCGTGGCGCTTCTACCGCCTCAATGCCGATAATGTCTTCAATCTCTTCGATTACGCGCTCAGGCTCCACCTGAGGCAAATCAATTTTATTAAGCACAGGCAGCACTTCAAGTCCCTGCTCCACCGCTGTATAGCAGTTCGCCACTGACTGAGCCTCAACGCCTTGTGCAGCATCAACGACCAATAGCGCACCTTCACAAGCCGCCAATGAACGTGACACTTCGTAACTAAAGTCCACGTGGCCTGGCGTGTCGATGAAGTTTAGCTGATACTTTTCACCATTGGGATGATTATAGTACAGTGTAACCGACTGAGCCTTAATCGTGATGCCGCGCTCACGCTCAATATCCATGCTATCTAGGACTTGCGCTTGCATTTCACGGTCGGACAAGCCGCCGCAGACCTGAATAAAGCGGTCGGCCAAAGTGCTCTTGCCATGGTCGATATGAGCAATGATCGAGAAATTACGAATGTGGGTTAGATCGGTCATAAGTGCAATTAAAAATAAAATAATAACAGGATATTGTAGCAGTTTTTTAATTTAAAAACACTGCTAATTGAATGATTTAAGGGATTTTTTGATAATTAGTGACGGCTTAGTTACTTTTGTCATCAAGATAGGCGATCGTCCAAGGTGACGCGCCATAGAATGAGCCGTTGATCTGGGTTTGCTCGACGAGATATTCACGGAATTTTAGATAAAATTCACGATTGGGCGCGACAGGGTTCGCCCAAAATACGTCTAATGACTGCTGATCAGAAGACCCTTGATGTCATAGAGTGCACGCCCCATGATTTTGGTGGGCTTTTGATGGTAGGTGGACTGAAGTCCTGTCGTGCTATTGATGGTAATCATATCGATGCTGGCACGAATCAGGCTTGACAGATGCATGTCGCAGCCATGAAAGAACAGCTCTCAATACCGAGCGCGCGCTGTACGCCGGATATAGGCTCTATAATCACGATGACCCCGATCCAAAGGATGATGCTTAAAGAGAATCTTGGTGCCATTTGGTGCATTTATGGCAAAACTTGCCAGCACTTCGGCGATGAATTCGCGCACATCTGCATAATCACTATGATGAGTAATTTGCGAATCATTATGAACCTGCAGGCTCACCAAATAAAAGCTTTCTGCGCCATTAATAGGTGTTGTTGCAAGCTCTTATCGGGGAAATAACGCAATGCCTTGCGTATAGGTGCTATGATCCACGCCAGCATCTCCTGCCAGATATTCAGACCCCGATAATGCTCATAATGTGGATAGCGCGATTGCCCCAAAAACACCACAATGTAATAAATAATGCTTGAAACGCACAGTCGCCAAAAACGATTCGCCGTATATTTGGGTTGATCGTTGGCTTTTTTAGGGTATCGATTAGTGCTGGGTTAGGCCTTGAATATCCATTAATGCCGTGCTTTTCTAGCGTGATATAATCAGGGCGCAGCTAGCCCTCTTCAAATACAAAAAGGACACGCCCAGCTTGATAGTTACTTTGCTTGCGATGGTGTGATAAGGACGACAATCGTTAAAACATACCACCGCATCAATGTCGTACTTTTGAATAATTTCCACCAAAAATACATCAAAATTCGCCGCCTTGCCGCGATAATTATCCATTTGATCTTTATGGCAATAAAAAAATGCATCGCCAGCATTGAAATTAATCTTACGAACTTGTTTGCCTTGCTCCATCAAAACGTTGCAAAACGACAAAAAAACGCCCCCATTTTGCCCTGTAAGAGCAAGACGTTCTTGTGCTGCAATAAGTTTTAATAGTGGCGGACATGATTGCTTAGAAAATGGCTCAAATATGCTTATCTTGGCTAAAATAATGCGCTATTTTAACATAATTTTCACAATCCATTTTATTGTTTTGTGAATTTGCGTAACCGCATGGCATTAGTTTTGATTGACTGCCACATCCTTGATTGCCAAGGAATAGATACACCAAAGCTTGATTGATTATACATGTATTCGATCACGTCTTCGGGTTGCGCCAAGCCATGCCCATGAGGTAAATGATACAAAGGATATTCCACAATAACGCCATAAATTAACTCTGGCAGCGTTAGTCCATCTACTCGGTGGCGGTGATTCAGTGCGTTAATTTTGGCGGTATTATCAGACTCAACCACGTCTGTCGTCAGCCCAAAACCTGCATAAAATGGCACCCCGTAAAAAACCACCTCAAGGCCTCTTAGCAGCGCCTCGAACCCCGTCAATGAACTGATCGTATGCACCACATTGCACCCATCAAGACAGTCAGGCATGGCAACATCGGATGCCACCAGATCCGCAAGATCGTGATTGTTAGCGCGAACGATACGCAGCCCCGCCTCCACATCAGGATGTGGCTTATAGACGATGATGTCATCAGGGAAGTCAGCCCGCACTTTGGTAAGTAGCTCGCTGTTTTTTTGATCACGCTTGCGCAGCTTTGCACAGATGCATCATCTTCGACTTGACCCACAACCAAACGTACGGTTTTGTTGGGTTTTATGGTTTTTAGGTGTGATAATTTCTGAACAAACTCATGATTTTTGGTTTGAACGTTATATTTGCTGACTCGCTTGGTCAGCATGAGATACTGCAATTTCTGTGCACGAAGAATTTGCTCATCAGCTAGGTGGATATTTGTTAAAATATACTCAAGCCGGCTTGGATGATTGGCATCAAAATAAATCCCCACATCATCCATCACCACCGATAGCGGCGCAATTAAGCTTGCACCAAGGCCATTGGAACGGATAAAGCCATCCTCCATACACCAGATTCTAGATGCTTGCTTGCCCATGTTTTGCAGCTTATCAGTAAGTGATTTTTTGCTTTTTAGCCCCCACGTGACATAGCTTGTCTCATCAGACAGGGGGATTAATGCCTTTTTATCATCACGCTGAACACGTTTGGTATTCATACCATCAGTCAAAAATAGGCGCCATCTCGTTCTTGGTTTAATGATGAGATTTACCGCATCAAAGCCCAAAAAATCTTGTACAAAAGATATCTTTCATGTTTTATAAATGTGGCTATCCTTGATAAAATCATCATCAGTCAACCCAAAACCGCTGTACCAATTCACCCCAAAACAATACACTTTTTTATTAAGCAGTAACACCTCAAAACCTATGTGAGAGCTAACCGTATATACAGTACTTACCTGCTCAAGCAGTACGATGGGATTGCATTTCTCGGTAAGGTAAAAGGCTGCTCAATGTCATTTTGTGAAAAATACCCTTTGCCGGCAGGATGAGCTTTGATCCAGATATTCGCATCAGGGTATTGAGATCGCGCATGAGTAAGCATCGCAAGAAAACTTTCTTTATTTGCGCCAGCGCCTTGGATGGACGCATCACCTGCTACCTGATCAATAATCAACACATACATGCGATCATTGCCTGAAATCCTCGTTAGGTTTGGCGCATCTTGGGATTCATTATATTTAGACAGGCGATGCGTGATGATTTTATCGATTAAGCTATGCGCGTAATTTTGTTTATGATCATCCCAATGACTCATACATTCAAAGATGAGATGCTGCAGGCGATTTGGCAAAGTTAAATCAAAATACACCCCCAAATCATCCGCAATAAAGCTAGCAACAACCGTATCAGTGCCAGCGGATAATGAACGCAAAAAACCATCTTCAACGGTAATCAGTGGTAGATTATTCTCTTTGGCAAACTTCTTAGCTTTTAGACTGCTGGGCTTTTGACCCCAAACAAATACCGCATCAGCCTGAGCATCATTATGGTAAAGGTCAGCATTAAGCGCAATATGAAGCAAGGGATTACTCTTGATAATCCCCTTGGTTGCTATGGTGAGTTTTTTTGGTATAAAGGTCATTAAATCACAGACCAACGATCACACCGGTCGCCACAGCAAGCTGATAAATAATCTGAGAAAGCCCGCGAGCAATCTCTACGCGGCGCGTTTTGACTTTTGGCAATACCATGATTTCGTCACCCTCTTGGATGCGATAGGCGGTATTAACCACACTGCTTTCACCATTTTGATGCATGACAAGAATTTGTTCGCTGTCTGCATTATCATCAAACCGGCCAGATTTTGCAATGCAATCGCCTACGGTCAAATGCGCATCATAAGTAAGTGCGCCCTGTGTGCGAACTTGTCCATTGACCGTGATGACCGATGTTTTTAATGGAATATGGATCACATCACCATCAAGGAACGCAAATGGCGCCAATCGGCCTGCGATCAAAAATTCATAAAGGTTAATCTGCTGAACCAGTTGCCCAGCGCGGCGCACCTGAATGTCAATATAACTACCACGCTTAGGATCAACACCGCCCGCTCCGTCTAAATAACTTAGTACCGAGTCTGCCGCCAAGCCACCGTAATAACCAGGTTGCTTAACAAAACCGGTCACGAAAACCTTCACAGGCTGGGCATTTTCCAAAGATGCATACACACCGACATTAGAGCGACAAATGCGGCCGATGGCGGTTTGCACAACATTTTGCACCCCCGCCACTTTGACAGGGCCGACATTCGGCAAGAAAATATTGCCTTGCGGATCGACTGTCGTCGTGGCTGCGTATTGATACGCGCCCCACATGCGAACCTGAACATTATCGCCAGGGTTGATCACGTAACTGTCGTTGAACGTCGAGCCAGACGTGGTCGAAAAGACACCACGGAATAATTGCTCACCAAAAATACGTGGCTTAGTATTTACCGGTTGATAATTGCCTGAATTATTGATGATGGAGTTTGAGCCTAGGCTTGCCGCTGCCACCGCTTCAGATTTGTGGCCTCAGCAGGCACTTGACGACCATCCACGACGCAGCCAAGCGACCCACATTGTTCGCTGGATTAGCAAACGCACTTTGCGATAATGATACGCCGATCAGCATCGATACTGCCAAACCAAGGCTTGTTTTGGAAAATTTCATAACCATTCTTACATTATTCGCCAACTTATTTCGCATGATTGCGAATGACTGACAGCACCAACACAATAAAACCGTACAAGATCAGCAGCAACGCCAATGATGTTTCAATCACATAAGACTTGCGCGGATACAGCGCTTCTTCTGCCAGATGCGGCGATGAAATCACAATAAGATTCTTCATCTTGCGAATCGCCTCAATGCGCGAACTCTCAAGCGAGGTTAATACCAATTTATAAAGCTCTCCTGCAAATTCAACATCGGACTTGATGCTTTCAAATTGAGCGGTTTGCTCGTTAAGTTTACTGTCATTTGGCGAGGTTAGCTTGCCTTGCTCATCACAAATTTGCTTCTCTACCGAAGTAATTTGGCTACGCAGACTAACAATTTGAGGCGCTTCTGGATTTAGGTAGCTAAGCAGCTGACGCTCTTCGGTTCTAAGGCTACTTAGTTGGGCTTGTGAGGTTGCAATGACTTGATTGACAATTTGTGCGTTGGTTTGAGGATCAAAGATCTCATTGGCATTTTGATAATCAAGCATGGCTTTTTTGGTGTCGTTCAGACGCGCTTCGGCTTCTTGAACTTGCGTGGTCGCAAAAGCCAATTGTTCTTTTGCCACTTTTTTGGAAAATGAAGTCAGAACCGGTTAAATGATAATTTTTACGAAACTCAAATTTCTTATCCAATTTATCAATCATGTCGTCTGACAGAATGTACTTGGTCAAATACAATGCATTATCCCGACTGGTGTTATTCACACACAGTAGCGCAGAGATGCCAGAAGCAGACATTGCCTGCTCGCTGACCTGCTTAATCACCACATTGGATGTGCTAACATACCTAGGATTTGCCAAAAGCAAAACGTAGGCAATGATTGCAATCCAAGGTATAATCACAACGCCAACAAATAACAGCTGACTGATGCGTTTATTTTTTAGTTTGGTGGACATGTTCTTTATATACCTCAATTGCTTCTTTCACATTATGAAAAACTCGTGCCATCTGATCCATCAGCACAATACCAACATCGCAATTACGCTCAATATCGCCTAGGTTATGCGAAACAACCAAAAATCCAGCTTGCTCGCGTCGCGCTTGTAGAATCTCCTCACTTCTTTTGCGAAATGCTGCATCGCCTAGAGCACCGACTTCATCAAGCATATAATAATCAAAATCAAACGCCAAGGAAAGACCAAAGGTCAATCGCGCTCTCATGCCCGAAGAATAGCTTTTGACAGGCATGTCAAAATACTTACCAACGTCGGCAAACTCTTCCACAAAGCGGATCTTTTCGTCAATATAATCACCACTTGAATAAAGACAGCAGACAAAGCGAACATTTTGACGACCTGTCAAGCTGCCCTGAAAGCCGCCTGCAACACCGACAGGCCATGAAATGGTACTATTTGGTCAGCACCTCTCCAGAGTCTGGCTCATTCAGCCCACAAATGATGCGCAGCAGCGTGGATTTGTCTGCGCCATTTCTGCCAAGCAATCCTACAGACTGCTTGTCCCCAATGGTTAAATTCAAATCTTGGAATAGATAATGCCTACCATGTGGCGTCTTAAAAGATTTGGTGATGTTTTTAATCTCAATCATAATATCACTTCGTGCGAATTAGATCTCTTTCAAATGCTTTATACAAAAGCAAGCCTAAAAAATTCATACAAATTGTCCATTTGATAAAATAGCTCATGCTCACATGATAAATCGGGTAAGTTGGCGATAAAGCATGACGAATCAAGGTTGTGAATAAAAGGATTGTACATAAGATACGACAAATAAGGCTCAGGTATCATGTGTGCCGAATAAAGGACCCCAGAAATGAAGTACAATATGGTAAACACAATACTAATCACCTTACTCAATTCGCCATCATAATGTCCCACAATCATCAAAATCATTGCCAAACCAAAAGCAAAGAAAAACATCATGAGCCAACAAAAAAGCACAACATCCAAGTGTGCAACACTAAATGTAATACCAAAATCAGTATTACAAAGGTGACAAAATATATAATAAGCTCAAGCACAGATCGTGCAATGATTACATCAATATGGCGCACTGCACGATACATTAATAGCCCTGCATTGGCTGATACTGCACCTAGTCAGCGTGTGGCAATTCTTTGCATCATAAAGAAAGATGTAAATCCGGCCACCAAAAACAGCATATAATCCATGCCTGGCAGCGCACGCTTCATGATTGTACCAAAGATGACTCATAATGGCCATCCGCAAAATCACCTCTAAAGGCGCCCAAAGATAATCCAAACGATAGCTACCAAAGCGGGTCTGTGATTCGGGCATAAGCAAAGCATGAAAAGCAGCAATCATGACTGCTAATCCACTTCGCTTCTTTACGGGGCGATAAGGTGGTAATTGAACTGCCATAAAACAATTTATTCAATAAAATCAGCCAAATATTTTAGTATACGACAAAGTTAAAAACTACTAACAAAACCACCAATAAAAAACCACCCCCATTAATGACGGGGGTGGCTTCAAATAAGATGCTGACGATGACCTACTCTCACATGGGCGAACCACACTACCATCGGCGCTAAGACGTTTCACTTCTGAGTTCGGGAAGGGATCAGGTGGTTCCATCTTGCTATTGTCGTCAGCGTAAAAGGATAACAACGCTATTTATGAGTCTGTTGTTTTATTTTTTACTTTAAATTTTAATTTTTAAAGTTTTAACTTTTTAAGTTAAGTTATTCAAGATTGATTCAAGCTTGTTAGGTAAAATCTTTACACTTATCTCATACTAAACCACTTGGGTGTTGTATGGTCAAGCCAAACGAGCAATTAGTATTGGTTAGCTACACATGTCACCATGCTTCCACACCCAACCTATCAACGTCGTCGTCTACAACGGCTCTTTGGGGAAATCTTATCTTGAGGTGGGCTTCCCGCTTAGATGCTTTCAGCGGTTATCCCATCCGAACATAGCTACCCGGCAATGCTTCTGGCGAAACAACCGGAACACCAGAGGTTCGTCCACTCTGGTCCTCTCGTACTAGGAGCAGATCCTCTCAAATTTCCAACGCCCACGGTAGATAGGGACCGAACTGTCTCACGACGTTCTAAACCCAGCTCGCGTACCTCTTTAAATGGCGAACAGCCATACCCTTGGGACCTGCTTCAGCCCCAGGATGAGATGAGCCGACATCGAGGTGCCAAACACCGCCGTCGATATGAACTCTTGGGCGGTATCAGCCTGTTATCCCCAGAGTACCTTTTATCCGTTGAGCGATGGCCCTTCCATACAGAACCACCGGATCACTAAGACCTACTTTCGTACCTGCTCGACTTGTGGGTCTCGCAGTTAAGCGCGCTTTTGCCTTTATACTCTTTGAACGATTTCCGACCGTTCTGAGCGCACCTTCGTACTCCTCCGTTACTCTTTAGGAGGAGACCGCCCCAGTCAAACTACCCACCATACATTGTCCTTGATATTGTTGTATCTAAGTTAGAACCCCAACATAACCAGGGTGGTATTTCAAGGATGGCTCCATGCAAACTGGCGTTCACACTTCAAAGCCTCCCACCTATCCTACACAAGTTAGGTCAAAGTTCAATGTAAAGCTGTAGTAAAGGTTCACGGGGTCTTTCCGTCTAGCCGCGGGTACACAGCATCTTCACTGCGATTTCGATTTCACTGAGTCTCTGCTGGAGACAGCGCTGCCATCATTATGCCATTCGTGCAGGTCGGAACTTACCCGACAAGGAATTTCGCTACCTTAGGACCGTTATAGTTACGGCCGCCGTTTACTGGGGCTTCGATCAAGAGCTTCGCATACGCTAACCCCATCAATTAACCTTCCAGCACCGGGCAGGCATCACACCCTATACGTCCACTTTCGTGTTTGCAGAGTGCTGTGTTTTTAATAAACAGTTGCAGCAGCCTGGTATCTGCGACTGCCAACAGCTCATAAAGCAAGTTTAATTACCGTCGGCAGCGTACCTTCTCCCGAAGTTACGGTACCATTTTGCCTAGTTCCTTCAGCAGAGTTCTCTCAAGCGCCTTAGTATTCTCTACCTGACCACCTGTGTCGGTTTCGGGTACGATTTGTTTATGACTATCGCTTAGAAGCTTTTCCTGGAAGCAGGGTATTTGCCACTTCGCCAGCAAGCTGGCTTGCTATCAGATCTCAGTAATAGCTTGGCGGATTTGCCTACCAAGCCTACCTACATCCTTTCACCTGGACAACCAACGCCAGGCTGACATAACCTTCTCCGTCCCTCCATCGCATCATAAACAAGTATTGGAATATTAACCAATTTCCCATCGACTACGCCTTTCGGCCTCGCCTTAGGGGTCGACTCACCCAGCCCCGATTAACGTTGGACTGGAACCCTTGGTCTTTCGGCGAACGGGCTTTTCACCCGTTTTGTCGTTACTCACGTCAGCATTCGCTCTTGTGATACCTCCAGCATACCTTACGATACACCTTCACAGGCTTACACAACGCTCCCCTACCACTTAATTGAAACAATTAAATCCGCAGCTTCGGCTCCTAGTTTGAGCCCCGTTACATCTTCCGCGCAGGTCGACTCGACTAGTGAGCTATTACGCTTTCTTTAAATGATGGCTGCTTCTAAGCCAACATCCTAGCTGTCTGTGCCTTCCCACATCGTTTCCCACTTAACTAGGAATTTGGGGCCTTAGCTGGCGGTCTGGGTTGTTTCCCTCTTGACGACGGACGTTAGCACCCGCCGTCTGTCTCCCGGATAGTACTCATCGGTATTCGGAGTTTGCATCGGTTTGGTAAGTCGGGATGACCCCCTAGCCGAAACAGTGCTCTACCCCCAATGGTATTCGTCCGAGGCGCTACCTAAATAGCTTTCGGGGAGAACCAGCTATCACCGAGTTTGATTAGCCTTTCACCCCTATCCACAAGTCATCCCCTGGCTTTTCAACGACAGTGGGTTCGGTCCTCCGGTGCCTGTTACGGCACTTTCAACCTGCTCATGGATAGATCACTCGGTTTCGGGTCTATACCCTGCAACTAAGACGCCCTATTAAGACTCGGTTTCCCTACGGCTCCCCTAAACGGTTAACCTTGCTACAGAATATAAGTCGCTGACCCATTATACAAAAGGTACGCCGTCACCCAACAAGTGGGCTCCGACTGCTTGTATGCACACGGTTTCAGGTTCTATTTCACTCCCCTAACAGGGGTTCTTTTCGCCTTTCCCTCACGGTACTGGTTCACTATCGGTCAGTCAGGAGTATTTAGCCTTGGAGGATGGTCCCCCCATCTTCAGACAAGATTTCACGTGTCTCGCCCTACTTAATGTGTCGCATTTGCAGTTTCGCATACAGGACTATCACCTACTATGGTTGGCTTTCCCACGCCATTTTGCTACTACAAGTTTGATCGGCTACTCCCCGTTCGCTCGCCGCTACTTGGGGAATCTCTATTGATGTCTTTTCCTCGGGGTACTGAGATGTTTCACTTCTCCCGGTTTGCCTCCTAACCAAAGGTTAGGATAGCCAACTTATGTTGGCTGGGTTTCCCCATTCAGAAATCGCCGGGTCACAGGATATTGCCACCTCACCGACGCTTATCGCAGGCTATCACGTCTTTCATCGCCTCTGACTGCCAAGGCATCCACCATGTGCACTTCATTACTTGACCATACAACCCCAAGTAGTCTTGGTGTCATAAGGGTAATGTGTAACGATTTACCTATGTTTACGCTTGATTCAGTTCTCTTTACTTTGGTTAATTATTTTGTTGGAAATAAATAATTAACCCAGACTCATATATACGTTGTTAAATAGTGATATAAACTTCGTCAGTTTATAAAGTTAAAGCATAAATAAGAAATCTTATTTAAATTGCTTATGTATGCTTTTGATGTTTAATAATGGTGGAGTTAAGGAGAGTCGAACTCCTGACCTCCTGCGTGCAAGGCAGGCGCTCTACCAACTGAGCTATAACCCCATTTGTTAATGGTGGGTCTAATAAGACTTGAACTTATGACCCCCGCGTTATCAACACGGTGCTCTAACCAACTGAGCTATAGACCCGTTTTAAACATCTTACTAAAGAACAACTTGTTGTGAATTCTTGCCAATCAGATAATATCGTTAAGGAGGTGATCCAGCCGCAGGTTCCCCTACGGCTACCTTGTTACGACTTCACCCCAGTCATCGACCCCACCGTGGTGAGCGCCCTCTTGCGTTAGGCTACCCACTTCTGGTGAGATCAACTCCCATGGTGTGACGGGCGGTGTGTACAAGGCCCGGGAACGTATTCACCGCAGCATTCTGATCTGCGATTACTAGCGATTCCGACTTCATAGAGTCGAGTTGCAGACTCTAATCCGGACTACGATTGGCTTTTTGAGATTGGCATCACATCGCTGTGTAGCAACCCTTTGTACCAACCATTGTAGCACGTGTGTAGCCCTGGTCGTAAGGGCCATGATGACTTGACGTCGTCCCCGCCTTCCTCCAGTTTGTCACTGGCAGTATCCTTAGAGTTCCCGACCGAGTCGCTGGTAACTAAGGAAAAGGGTTGCGCTCGTTGCGGGACTTAACCCAACATCTCACGACACGAGCTGACGACAGCCATGCAGCACCTGTATTCTAATTCCCGAAGGCACTCCCGCATCTCTGCAGGATTCTAGATATGTCAAGACCAGGTAAGGTTCTTCGCGTTGCATCGAATTAAACCACATGCTCCACCGCTTGTGCGGGCCCCCGTCAATTCATTTGAGTTTTAACCTTGCGGCCGTACTCCCCAGGCGGTCTACTTATTGCGTTAACTGCGTCACTAAGTCTTTAAAAGACCCAACGACTGGTAGACATCGTTTACGGCGTGGACTACCAGGGTATCTAATCCTGTTTGCTACCCACGCTTTCGCACCTCAGTGTCAGTATGATGCCAGGAAGCTGCCTTCGCCATCGGTATTCCTCCAGATCTCTACGCATTTCACCGCTACACCTGGAATTCTACTTCCCTCTCACCTACTCTAGTTGTCCAGTATCAGATGCAGTTCCTAGGTTAAGCCCAGGGATTTCACATCTGACTTAAACAACCACCTACGCGCGCTTTACGCCCAGTAATTCCGATTAACGCTCGCACCCTCTGTATTACCGCGGCTGCTGGCACAGAGTTAGCCGGTGCTTATTCTGTGGGTAACGTCAGGGCTTGTGGGTATTAACCACAAGCTTTTCCTCCCCACTTAAAGTGCTTTACAACCAAAAGGCCTTCTTCACACACGCGGCATGGCTGGATCAGGCTTTCGCCCATTGTCCAATATTCCCCACTGCTGCCTCCCGTAGGAGTCTGGGCCGTGTCTCAGTCCCAGTGTGGCTGATCATCCTCTCAGACCAGCTACAGATCGTCGCCTTGGTAGGCCTTTACCCCACCAACCAGCTAATCCGACTTAGGCTCATCTAATAGCGAGAGCTTACGCCCCCTTTCACCCGTAGGTCGTATGCGGTATTAGCCATCCTTTCGGATGGTTATCCCCCACTACTAGGCAGATTCCTAAGCATTACTCACCCGTTCGCCACTAATCATATCCAGCAAGCTGGATACTCATCGTTCGACTTGCATGTGTTAAGCCTGCCGCCAGCGTTCAATCTGAGCCATGATCAAACTCTTCAGTTTAATCTTTTTAAGATGCCTATTAAGTATCTTAGTAAACTAAGATAAGTTAGGACTTGGCTCATTTATTATATTACTAGCAAAATTTGATACTAATTAAAGTATCAGCTCATCGTGTAAATGAATTAACTTTGAGTATTTTTGTCTTAATAACTAATAAATGAATATTTATATATTATTTATTGAATTATCTTGTATTGACAAAAATCCACACAAGTTGTTCTTTAGTTTGGATTTTAAATAGTGTATGATACATCGTCTGCATCATTAATCAAGGCTAACCATTTTATCACATTATTTTGTTGTGTCAAGCAACTTTTAAAATTTATTTTTAGTTGATAATTTTTAAAGTTGTTTTTTTGTTAGCTGAAATTCAATTATACTATATTTTGAATAGAAGTCAAGAACTTTTTTCAAATTATTTTATAATTGGTGGCGATGAAGAGACTTGAACTCTTGACCTCACGATTATGAGTCGTGCGCTCTAACCAGCTGAGCTACATCGCCGTTACAGGGTGCGAATTATACAGATGAATTCATCTGCTGTCAATGACATTTTTCAATAATTTTGCAATTTTTTAAAATATTATGGCAAACCGATAAGCCGGGTTCTGTCGTGGACAATCATTCATCTAGGCGCATCATCACTGATACGCTCAAGCAACCTACCCGTGTCCCAAGCGGGCAACTCGTTGGACACCTATTTGGTCTTGCTACACGTGGAGTTTACCATGCCATGAACTGTTGCCAGTCATGCGGTGGGCTCTTACCCCACCCTTTCACCCTTACCTATATAATAGGCGGTCTGCTCTCTGTTGCACTGGTCGTAGGCTTTCGCCCCCTAGCCGTTAGCTAGCACGTCGCCCTATGTAGCCCGGACTTTCCTCCCTCCAAAGTTTGGACGGCGATTGTCTGGTCTGCCAAGATGGCTAGTATATCATAATTTTCTTGGCTTAAGACACAATCTTTGATTGCTTTATAAATTATCCGTATTATCCAGTAATTCGATGAAATTTCGCCAAAAGCTCTTCTTCGCTCTCGGCATGATTTGGGTCTTTTGGAATACAATCTACAGGACAGATATCTACACACTGCGGCGTATCATAATGACCCACGCATTCTGTGCATAAATTCGGGTCGATCACATAGATGTCATCGCCAGCACTGATAGCTTCATTAGGGCAGACAGGTTCGCAGACATCGCAGTTGATGCATTCTTCGGTAATGATTAACGCCATTTAGTTCACCGCAAACTTGTTGGCAAAGCCTGTCAGCACACAAGGCGGAACGAATTTTGAGACATCGCCACCAAGTCGTGCTACTTCACGCACCAATGTAGATGACACAAAGGAATATTCTTGAGATGGCGTCAAAAATACCGCCTCAAAATTCTCATCCAAACTACGATTCATGTTGGCAAGACCAAATTCATATTCAAAATCCGACACCGCGCGCAGACCACGAATGACCGCTTGGGTGTTTTGCTCTATGGCAAAATCCACCAAAAGCCCTTCAAAGCCAACCACCACCACACGTGGATCATCTTTAAACACCGATTCCACCATCGCCACACGCTCATCGAAGCTAAACAGTGGCTTCTTGTGATGGGCGAAAGCAACGGCAATGATCACTTCATCAAACAGTTTCAATGTGCGCTTAACAAGATCGATGTGCCCATTGGTAATGGGATCGAATGTCCCAGGGTATAGGGCTTTTTTTGGGGTGTGTGAGGTCATTGGCTTTTTAAATCTGGCTAAAATAACTGAGTATGCTATCAAATTTTGCTAATTTTTTAAACCTGTTTGTGATTTTAGAATCGCCTTGCTGATTTAAATTAAAAAACGCACCCATTTTGGATGCGTTTTTGATGACCTTTAAGGCAGTTCGATGGCGTATTCGCTGACATTGGGTAGTTTTTTGGTTAGGTTTTGGGCGTACATAAAATCCGCCATGGCTTGATAGCGGTTAACATCCAGCGCTTTTGGGTTATTTGGCAGGTGCGGCAAGGTGTCCGCCCACGCCAGCTTGTTCAGTTTATTATCAAGCTCTTTTGGCTTATAAGCCACGAATAACTGCCATGCTTGATCAGGATTTTGTTTGATAAAATCTGTCGCCTGAGTGATGGCATTCATGAATTTAACCAATTTTTCGTCTTGAATAGCGTTCTTGTTCGCCACAAAAATCAGCTCATCATAGGCGGGCACCCCATGATCCTCTGGATAGAACGCCACGCCTTCGTGTTTTTCGATGTGTAATTGATTAAGCTCAAAATTACGAAACGCACCAATCACGCCATCCGCCTGACCGCTAAGCAAAGAAGGCGAAAGCGACCAGTTTACATTCACCATTTGTACGTCTTTGTCGGTTAAATTGACTGATTGTAGCATGGTCTTTAATAATAGCTCTTCAAACCCACTCACCGAATAGCCGATTTTTTTGCCTTTTAGGTCTTCTAACTTGGTGATGTTGCTGTCTTTTAGAATGACTAAGCTGTTCAGCGGCGTATTAATCACCGTGCCAATGCGCACAAGTGGCAAGCCTTGGGCGATGCTTTGTTGTAGCTGCGGCTGATAATCAACCGCGATATCTGCTTGGTTTGAGGCGACCAGTTTTGGCGGCATGGATGGATCGGCGGGTTCTGTGATTTCAACATCAAGCCCCTGTTCGTCAAAATACCCTTGCTGCTTGGCGATGATGATGGCTGCGTGATTCGGGTTTACGAACCAATCTAGTAGCAATGTTAGCTTTTGAACGTCTTGCGCACTGTCTTTAGCATTTTGTTCTTTTGGTGCACAAGCCGATAAAATCAGCGCAGCGGTGGCGATAAGCGCACCTTTGATAAATTTCGATAAAGTCATAAATTCTCCTTTTTATGGTTAGTTCTGTGATTAACGTACATGGGGTGCCCAAGGGATTAGGCGTTTTAATAAATAATCGCCCAAAAAATACAGACTAAGTGCGATAATGACGAGTACAAATAACGCCACAAACATCAAATCAACCTGCATTCTGGCATTGGCATGCAACATGAGATAACCCAAACCGTGCGATGAGCCGACCCATTCGCCAACCACCGCCCCAATTGGTGCGATCGAGATGGCGATGCGAAGCCCTGATGCTAGGGCAGGTAGCGCAGCGGGCAGTTTAACCTTTAATAGCATCTGCATGGGCGAAATGCGATAAGTTCGAGCAATGTCAAGCCACGCATTCTGAGTCTGGCGCAGCCCATCAAAACACGCTGCCGTGACAGGGAAATAAATAATCATCACCGTCATGACAATCTTCGAGGCGATCCCATATCCAAACCAAAGCACAAGCAATGGCGCGATGGCAAATACAGGAATCGCCTGCGAGATGATCAGTATAGGTAACAGCACCGAGGACAATCTGCGCGACGCACTTAATATCAATGCTGATGCCACACCCAAGGTCGCGCCAATGCCAAGCCCAAACAAAATCTCAATCAGCGTAATTCTGGCGTGCTCCCAGATAAGCTCATGATGCACTAAGAATGATTCATAGACCGCCAAAGGACTTGGTAGAATGTAGTGCGGTAACTGACCAAGCGACACGATCACCTGCCAAATCAATAACAAAACCAAGGTAATCAAAGGTATCTTGAGCCATCGCATCAGACAATCTCCCCAAGCTCGGCAAGGAGCCGTGCATGTAGCTCACCAAATGCGCTATGAGTGAGTGCCCTAATGGGTCTATCATCTGGCGTGATTTTTAGGGATATGGTGGCGGGCTGGTGTTTTAGGACATAAATATCATCACTAAGTCGAAGAACTTCTTGGGGATCGTGAGTGATAAGTAGGACGGTTTTGTCTTGTAGCAATTCATACGCCAAAGCCTGTAATTCATGGCGTGTCACGGCATCTAATGCAGAAAACGGCTCATCCATCAGCACTAGATCGGCATCCATCATGAGCGTGCGCGCCAATGCAACACGCTGTCTTTGGCCGCCTGAGAGTTCGTGGACTTTTTTATGAGTGTGATCGCTCATCTTTACTTGGGTGAGTAGTTGCAGTGCTTTGGCGTGTGTCTTGGGGGATTTGCGACCTGATAGGTGCGCATAGAGCTGTACATTATCGATGATTGCTAGCCAAGGATACAGCGCATCGTGCTGAGCCATGTAGGCGATATTGGCATCGTCTAGGAAGCTAACTTCTCCCTGATAGCCTTTCTCCAGTCCTGCGATGATGCGCAGCAAGGTGGATTTGCCCACACCCGAGCCACCCAATAGACTGCTAAAGCGACCTTTGGGCAATTGAAAATTAAAATCATGAAAAATCTGCTGCTCGCCGAATCTTAGCGACAGACCGTCTATGCTAACGTGGTGCATACGCCCTCTAGCATGACAGTAGAAATGATGGGGTGGGCATGGTTTAGTTTCCTACGACAGTATTAACTGAATCAGGTTCACGGGTGTTATCTCAGCCATCACAAGGACAGCACCCCGACTAAAAATTCAAAAAATTATAACGTATTCGCGTCAATATTGTAAAGCCTTTCGCGCCTGCAATGTGGAACGAAAGGCTTGAATGCTAAAGGTTAGCGCTTAGCAAAACCTTGCTTTTGTAGGTATTCTAGCATGAAGGGACGCACTTCACCGCCGAAGGTTTGGGCGATTTGAGCACGCCAGTCTAGATCAAGCTTGCGCCCTTGGTAATATTCACGCACTTGTTCGTTGTACGCATTTAGGGAGGCTTCATCAGCTTCTTGGTAGGCGTCGGTAGAGACAAGCACGTCTAGCGGCAGACGTGGGCGCTGTGATTGGTTAATCTTAGACTCCCAATCGGGATGACCTAAGCACAGGCCGAATAATGGCACGACGTGTTTAGGGCAGCCTAAGATCTCGCCTGCTCGCTCGATATCATTACGAAGAGAGCCGATAAATACGCCGCCCAAGCCAAGACTCTCGGCCGCAGCCAGTACGTTTTGCGCCATGAGCGCGGCATCGATCGCACCAATTAGCGTCACCTCTGTCCAGTCAGTCTGCACATCCGCCAGCTGGTTATGGCGCTTAGCATCCATACAAAAAATCAGATACTCAGCACAAGACTCCACATAGCCATGACCCAAACGCTCGCCATTGGCAAACGCTTCATTATAATCCGCCTCGCTCATGTTGCATGAGATCTGACGCAGCTGGGTACGCTTAGCGCCATCAACCACACGAATGATGCTCGTCGCCTGCAAAAAGCTGGACGTCGATACCGCACGCCCCGCTTCCAAGATCGCCTGCAGCATCTCATTAGAGATCGGTTCGCCTGTGTATTTACGCACAGAGCGGTGGTTCAATAAAGTCTCAATGGTAGGAGCGCTATTTAGCATGGTTGTTCCTTGTGTAGATAATATGGATAAATCATGTTCATGGTATCAATTATCGCCCTTAAAGGCAAATCGATTTCGCAAAAATTGCCAATTAGGCAAATTAACAGATGCGCTACTTTATCGGCTGTCATAATTTGTTATAATACCAAGCATTATATAAAAATAGGACAACAACTCATGGCAAAAAAACCAAGCAATCAAATCTGCGCCAACAAAAAAGCACGCCACGAATATTTTATCGAAGAGACCTTTGAAGCTGGTCTTGCCCTGGAGGGCTGGGAAGTCAAAGCAATCCGCGCAGGCAAAATGGCGATCACTGACGCTTACGTCATTTTCAAAAATGGCGAAGCTTTCTTGTTCGGTGCGCACATTCAACCGCTTTTGACCAGCTCAACGCACATCAATCCAGACAACATTCGCACGCGCAAATTACTTCTTAATCGCCGTGAGATTGACAAATTATTCGGCATGGTCAACCAAAAAGGCTATGCGGTCGTGGCATTATCTTGCTACTGGAAATCTTCACGCGTCAAATGCGAAATCGCCCTAGCTAAAGGTAAAAAACTCCACGACAAGCGCGCCACCCTAAAAGAACGCGATTGGCAAATGGATAAAAAACGCGGGTTCAAGGCGGATTTGCGATAATTCCCATCGTCAAAATAAAAAGGTCAATGTAATATTGACCTTTTTATTTTATTGGCTTGATGCTGATTCACCTTTATTCTTGCGATACGAGACGATGCCTTGTAACACCAAGCACAAAATTCCCGCCCAGATCAGCCCATAGCTGCCCAGCATGTCCATCGTAAATATTCCGCCAAGCACTGTCACCGCAAGCAAGAACAACAGCGCATGCTCAATATATCCCATCAAGCCGAACAGGCTGACAGGCAGTAGACGATTCGCCTCCAAGATGCGACTGTAGCGCAAGGATACTCACCACGCCAAGACCCACGACTTTAAGGAGTAGCCAACCATCCGTTAACACCACCTTGACCGTATCCATGTCAGTCATGACAAGCCAAATCAAGCACAAGGGCGCAATGATGAGCGCATCGATGAACAGACCTGTCACGGCGCGCACCTTCTGAATGCGGCGCATGATGTAGTAAATCGGATAAGTGCCGCACACCCAAAACGTCGCCCAGCTAAGCTCGCCTGTGCGCATGATCTCCGCTGCTATACCCATACCCGCCAAGGCAACCGTAATCCACTGCACCTTGCTAAGCTTTTCTTTGAATAACACACAGCCGAGCAGCACCATCGTCAATGGAAAAAGAAAATAACCCATCGCCGTCTGCACTCCTTAATCGTTCAATGGCGCCCACATAAAGAGCCACAGCTGACTGGCAAAAATCGGTGTTGGCAACAACAGCCAAAACCAGGACTTTACAGCTTTGATGGCTTTTAGATCATTGATGATGGTTTTTGATTGCCCACCAACCACCAAAAACACCAACAAACAGCCCAAAATCATCGTCATGCGCCACAAGAACACGCTCGTACCGGTCAAAGGTGACAGCCATTTGCCATAAGTGTACAGTACAGCACACCAAATAACAAGTTAGCGAGCACGACAAGCGTAATTCCCCACATGAATTGTCGGCGCGCCCGAGCTTTGGCGGTGTCTTGTGGGGCGATAAGTACACTAGAATTGGTTACAGAAATGTTCGCATTCATGATATTTGTCTATTCAAATAATTTTCACACATTTTAAATAAAAATCATGAGAATAAAGCACGAACAAAGTTAATTATTTAGTTTTATTTTGCATATAATAGGTAATTTTGATAAAATTTCTCATAATTAACTAAATCATGCAACCTAATGACACACGCAATTGATGACACCGATAAAATCATCCTAAATCTCCTACAAGATGATGCGACACTCCCGCTAAAGAGCGTCGCCGAACGAGCGGGTATCTCTATCGCTACAGCACAGCGACGCATCAGCACGCTCATCGATCAACAAATCATCGCCAAGCAGGTCGCCATCATCGACCCCACCAAGGTCGGCTATACGCTCACGGTGCTGGTGATGATCAAGATGGCAACGTCGAGCGTATCCATGCAGCAACGGTTTGAGCGGGTTATGGCGTCCGAGCCACAGGTGATGATGTGTTATGAGATCTCAGGTGATTATGACTTTGTGCTGATGGTGAATAGCCAAAACATGCAAGACTATCACGCTTTTACACGCCGCCTATTGACCAGCGAAAATAACGTCAATCACTTTAACAGTCAATTTGTGATGAATTTTATTAAATCTGGCATCAAAATTACGCTAAAATAGGCATTATTTTTTTAAAAGGTTACTCATGAAATCCCCCATCCTAACGCTTGCACTGTCTGCTTGCCTGCTCATCGGCTGCTCTAAGCCTGCTGAGCCTACCCAATCCAGCGACAGCGCAGACACTGCCGATAATATCGAATCGCACAACCCACACAGCATTGAAGCACTTACCGACACCCTAAAAGCTGATGGCGTCGATATTGACAGTCCCGAGATTCAGCCAATCATCACCGCCGATGGTAAAATCCAGATCAACTGGGAGCTCATCGACACCAACACCCAAAAGGCCGACATCAATAGCTATCAATACCCCATCGACATTGGCAGTCAAGCGGTGCAAAACTATGCCAAAGCCTACAACATCAGCGATCAACAAGCCCAGCACAGCATCGTCGTTAGCATGGCAGCACCCGAAGCACTGGGCAAGATTCTCGATCAGTTAGAAGACGGCTATAAAGGCCATGAACTCACCGATGGCGCAGACATGAAGCTCATCATTCACACCAAGGATAATGTCGTCGCTGACAAGCATGAATACGTCTTTGCGGACAAGTTTGGGGAAGGCCTGGTATTGCCGATCGAGATTCGCCCTGCCAAATAAGACAACCAAATAAAAAAGGATTGAACATGACATTCAATCCTTTTTTATTTTAGCTAAATGTTAATCAATTTTTTGCCTTTAATGAGCCTAGATAAATGGCAAACATCACCAAAAACGCACCGCCCCATTGCAGCCCACTGATCGCCTTATGCAGCCAAAAATAATCAATCAGCAGTGCCGCCACAGGCTCTGACAGCAAGAGCAGACCTGTCAGCGACAAGGCAAGCTTAGGAATAGAATAAGCAATAAGCCCCCACGCCATGCACTGCATGACCGCACCGTACACGAACACCCAGCCCCATTCACTCATGGTGGTAGGCATGATCTGCCCCCAATTCCACAAGAGCATCATCGGCAGCATCGTCAGCGCACCGCCTGCACCCACGATGGTCATCATCGGCAAGATCGGCACACGAACGACTTCATGGGTGCGCCGAATATACGCCATGGAGATCGCCAAGAATGCTCCAGAGGCAATCCCAGAGACAAAGCCCCACAGCGCAGCATCATTGTGCGCAAACTCAGGGCTGGCGATGAGTGCCACTCCAACCGATGCCATCACAAGACTCAAAAGCTGCATCTTGGTCTGACGCTCACCAAACCACAAAAACGCAATGAATGCCAAAAAGAAAATCTGCAAGCTGTTTAATAAAGTAGAAATACCCGGTCCGACCGCATAAATACTCTCATGCCACAGCGCCAAATCAAAACCAAGTGCAGCCCCTGATATCAGCGCAAATCCAATGGCTTTTTTATTGGTGGGGAAATGCTGACCAAAAATCTTCGCAAGCACCAAAAAAATCCCTGTCGATATGAGCAACCGCCAAAATGCCATGGCATACGCACCGACCGTCTCAATGTGTGCGACGATCAAGCTACCCAGTCCGAATAAGATACAACCAACCAACAGCCCAAGCATGGAAAACAAGTCACTCTTGCTCTTTGGCTGTGTGTTACTTATCGTCATGGATATTCCTTAATCTATTACTTAATTTTGGCTTTGGTAGTTTATCATGAGCGCAAGCAAAGTCAATCATTAGGCTGTCATAGGGCAATTAAGCTCGCCCATGCTCTACCAACAGTGCCATAAATGCCGCCTCATCCATCACTTGCACGCCTAAGCTTTGCGCTTTATCAAGCTTGGAGCCTGCCTTTTCGCCTGCCAATAGCATGCTGGTTTTGGCAGATACTGATCCTGAGACTTTTGCGCCCAATGCCTGTAGATGCGCCTTAGCTTCATCTCGCCCCATCGCTGATAGTGTGCCAGTCACCACCCAAGTCTGCCCATCTAATGGTGCATCGCCTGTGTTTTTTGTCACTGCATCCCAATGGATGCCAGCATTAATCAAGCCGTCGATGACTTCATTGTTATGCTCACTTTGGAAGAACTCCATGATATTAACCGCCGTGATGTCGCCAATGTCTGGCACATGAAGCAGCTGCTCGGCACTTGCTTGTCTTAATGCATCAAAACTCTCAAAACTCTCTGCCAAATTCTGCGCAGTGGTCTCACCCACCCCACGAATACCTAGTGCAAAGATAAATCTTGGCAGGGTTGTGTTTTTGGATTTTTCAATGGCGGACAGCATGTTAGCGACAGATTTTTCACCGAGACCCTCCAAGGTCGTCAGATGTTCCTGATGGTCTTTTAGAGTATAAATGTCAGCAACTGTCTTGATCAGGTTCATCTCAAAGAACTTGATCAGCCATTGCCCACCCAAGCCATCAATATCCATCGCGCGGCGCGACACAAAGTGAATCAGTGCCTCCTTAGACTGAGCAGGGCAATACAATCCGCCCGTGCAGCGAGCCAGCGCCTCACCTTCGGGCAAGGACACATGAGAATCACACACAGGGCAAGTCTCTGGTAGTGTGATCGAGCTGACATTCTCATCACGCAGATCCATCATCACTCCCGAGACTTTCGGAATAACATCACCAGCACGGTGGATGCTCACCATGTCGCCAACCATAACGCCAAGCCGCTGAATCTCACCAAAATTATGCAGCGTCACGTTACTGACCGTCACCCCACCGACATTAACAGGCTCCAATTTACCCACAGGGGTCAGCTGTCCTGTACGCCCCACTTGCCACTCTACCGTCAAAAGACGCGTGATGGCATTCTGGGCGGCAAATTTGTAAGCCGTCGCCCACCTCGGTTCGCGGCTCAAAAACCCCAAATCATTCTGCAGCGCTAACGAATTCACCTTGATTACCACCCCATCAATCTCAAAGGGCAGCTGATCGCGTGTATTGGCGATATTATCATAGAATTCTTGCACACCCTTAGGGGTGGTTGCAGTATCAAAAGGCGCAGTCTCAAATCCCAAAGTGCGCAGATATTCCAATGCACCACTTTGGGTCGTGATGTGACTTGGCAAACCCTGATTCACCGAATACCCAAAAAATGCCAAAGGTCGTGCTGCTGCAATGGCAGGATTAAGTTGGCGCAGACTGCCCGCGGCGGCATTTCTAGGATTGGCAAAAGTCTTCTCACCACGCAGTTCACTGTCTTTATTTAACTTCATAAAGCCCGCTTTTGGCATGAGCACCTCGCCGCGCACTTCCAATAAATCAATATCGACACACTCTGGCAGCACCAACGGTAAGTTACGGATGGTTCTGACATTATGCGTAATATCCTCACCCAAGCGACCATCGCCACGCGTGATGGCTTGAGTAAATACGCCATTCACGTATTTTAAGGATACTGCCAAACCGTCCAGCTTAAGCTCCATCTCAAATTCTGGCTGCTTATTTTTATCATCAAGGCGGTCATTGATACGGCGAACGAAGCTTAATAGCTCTTCTTCATCGAACACATTTCCCAAGGAGAGCATCGCCAAATCATGCGCCACTTGATTAAAGGCAGGTAGTGGCTCACCGCCCACGCTGTCGGTCGGGCTGTCAGGTTGTTTTAAATTGGGATGCGCTTGCTCAAGCTGAACCAACTTAGATCTTAGACTGTCGTACTCATCATCAGCGATGGTTGGGTTATCAAGCACATAATAGGCGTGGTTGTGTTTTTTTAGCGCTTGAATCAGATTACGCATTTCGCCAACGATGTGATCATCTTTGGAGTTGGCTGCTGAATCCTCTTGGGTAAAATCAAATAAATCGGTCATTTTTAACTTCTAAACAACTATAAAATCAGACAAAAAACCGCCTTATCAAAGACGGTTTTTAGAAGGCATAAACTTATTGATGGCTGGCAGCGTGGGCACGCAATTTGGCAAATTCTGCATCGTCGAGCGTGTAGCCCTCTTCGTTATATATGTCAGCCTCTAGGTCATCAGCGATCATCTGCGCCACTGACACCATGCTGTCAAAGCCACGCAAGGCATGTGGGTGCGGCAGTGATAAGAACAATAGAATGCTATTAAAACGACTCTCAGCAAGTACATTCAAGTCAAACGGCTGAACACCCTCGTTATTCACGCCCATCATACTAAACCACAGATCGCCCGTGCCATTCTCATGCTCGTAGCGGTGGAACATGTTCATCACGCCATATTTTAAGCCGTATTCACGCACTAAGCTCAGTACGATTTTGCCTGACAGTCCCGTGTAGGCGTTACGTGGTGTGATCACCACAGCGATGTTGTCTGTGGCATTCAACAGTGGGCTGTTATTCTGATCGAAGCTTTCTTGGTCAGACAGATGCTTATCTAGGATTGGGGAATTTTGCTCAAATTTACCATTAAGCTCGCGCAGCTGCTCGGTCTCTTCGTGCGCAGCATCGCTCGGCGCGATCGTCTCATCAGCATTTTCAGCAGGCTTGTTGGGCTCAGGATTAATAGTCGGTCGATCTGATGCACTCACCACAGGGGATGAAGCTGCCACCGCCGCCATGCTGGTTAGCGCATCAGGTGCGTCGTCGCTTGGCAAGGCAACCGCATCATCATGAGTCAGCAGTCGCTCGTCTCTTGGCGTGATCGGCAAACCATCTTTGTGATGTACATCGCCATCATGATCGATTTGTTTTTTGCTATTAATGGCGCGCAAAATGGCAGGCACCAACAAAATACATCCGAGTACAATCGCAAGCACTGCAAGCAACAGCCAAACACTCTGATCCATATCTACCCCAAATATTCTTTTAAAAAATCTAACATCACCATCAACTGATGGCTGATACAAATAAATTATTCATAGTCTATCACGATGCGCCAAATTCGTCATCTATTTGTTGGGTCAAGTTTTATATTTTTGGCAATTATTTTTATAAATTTGAACAGCTTAATGCTCTTTTGATAAAAACTGTTCAAAAATCGCTCAACTCATTGTGATGGATAATAAAAAAACCGTCCATACAGGACGGTTTACATCAAAAGCTTTATTGCTTTTGGTGGACAAGTTAGGCTTTTTTGCCACGGCTTGCGAATGCACCAAAACGCTTGTTGAAGCTAGCAACACGACCTTCGTTAGATGCTTTACGTTGCTCGCCAGTGTAGAATGGGTGCGACGCACTTGAGATATCAAGTGGGAAATATGGGTATTCTTGACCTTCGTATTCACGAGTAGTCTTAGTCGCAACAGTTGAGCGAGTTAGGAAGTACACGTCAGCATTGGTGTCGTGGAATAGAACTTCTTTGTATTCTGGGTGGATGTCTTTACGCATGATGATCGTCCAATAAATCTAAGCACTAATATATACTGCCTTGGTAAATACCATTACAGCCGAACATAGCCACGCCATCACCAACCAACTTTGGCATACCGCACCATGTTTTCACACATTAGCCCACTTAGATGGGAAAAATGAGCCGATATTTTAGCAAAATACCACCAACTATTCAAGCAAATTTAGCAAATCAGCTCATTGAAATTAACAGCAGTCTGCCGACTAACGCGGATCATTCTCCATCTCGATGCGCGTGCGGAATTTTTGACCTGCCTTGAATGTTACCACGCGGCGCGCCTTAACAGGAATGCTCTCGCCCGTCTTTGGGTTGCGCCCTGGGCGGGATTTTTTGTCTTTTAATTCAAAATTACCAAATCCAGAGATCTTGACTTCCTTGCCGTCAGCGAGATTTTGGCTAATTTCTTCAAAAAATTTATCCACAATCTGTCTGGCATCTTGGCGAGTGATGCGCAGACGAATCGTTAAGCGGTCTATCATGTCAGCTTTGGTTAATGCACTCATGATGTGTCCTTATGTTAGGTCAATAGCCACCGAAGTGGCATTTGGATTAACTATCTCTTAGCTTTGCGCCGTGCTTGTCGCTCAATCTAGAGGCGACATCATCCATCGCTTTTTTGATGACATCATCTTCTAATGTGGCATCAGCATTCTGGAAAAGCATGGCAAAAGCCAGTGATTTTTTGCCCTCTGGCAGTCTGTCGCCTTCATAGACATCGAACAACCAAAGATCGGTCAGATATTTACCTGCTGCCGCACGAATATCCACAACCAAATCTTGCCACTCTACCGATTTATCCACCAAGAATGCCAAGTCACGGCGCACGCTTGGGAATTTACTCGGGGCGGTGATGGCGTTGGTCGCGCGATGCAGATCGATGAGATCTTCGATGGCAAATTGAGCCACCCAAACAGCCGGCAGATCAAGCGCTTTGGCGATGCTTGGGTGTAACTGACCGAACCAGCCGAGACGCACACCATTCACCACAAGATAAGCACTTTGCCCAGGGTGTAAGAACGCTAAATCAGCGCGCTCGTAGCTTAGGCTGGTCTTATTTAGACCTTGTGGCAGTAGGCTTTCAACATCGCGCTTTAGATCAAAAAAGTCCATCACGCGCTTATCATAGATGCCCTCTTCAGCAACCAAGCCGGTGGCAACCATCGCAAGGCTCGGGGTCTGCACTAGGTTATCAATGTTCTGACCCACAAAAGACAAACCCGTCTCAAACAGACGCATGCGAGGCTGTTGGCGGTTCAGGTTATAAGACACCACAGGTAGCAGGCTGGATAATAATGTACGGCGCATTACCGCTAAGTCTGCTGAGATCGGATTGGCAAGTGGCAATACTGCACCAAGCTTGTCATCATTAAACAGCGCTTCGATCTTAGCATCGCTAAAGCTAAAGCTCACCGCTTCAAAGTAACCCGATGCCGCTAGGCTTAGTTTGAGTTCATGCGTTAGATCTGCTGCGTCGTCATAGCTCATGTCCACAGCAAATTCTGGCAAGCGCGGCTTAATGTGATCATAGCCGTGGATACGCGCAATTTCTTCAACCAGATCCTCTGCGATATTCATGTCAAAGCGATGGCTTGGCGGCTGGCAGATGAATTCATCACCATCAAACTGCGTGACAATCTCTAGACGATTTAGAATATCGACAACTTCATCACTAGGCAATGCCACGCCCAATAGCTGCTCGATCTTCGCATATGGCAGATGGATTGGGCTGCGTTTTGGTAGTTTATCAAGATTTTCTACGGTGGTAATCTGCCCGACTTCTGCACCTGCCACTTCGTGAATCAAAGCGGTCGCGCGATGAAGCGCCATCAATGGCAATTCAAAGTCTACACCACGCTCAAAGCGCTGGCTGGCATCGGTGTGCAAACCAAAACGTCTGGCACGTGCGGCGATGGCAAGCTGATTAAAATGCGCAGACTCCAACACGATGTTCGTCGTCTCGTCAGTCACTGACGAGCGCATGCCACCCATGATGCCCGCCAATGCCAGCGCGCCTACATCATCAGCAATCACAAGCTCATCGCCTGTTAGTGTGATGGTCTGCTCATTAAGCAGTTCTAGTGTCTCACCTTGATTTGCCAGACGTACAACGATGTCGCCTTGAATCTTATCCGCATCAAAGGCATGTAGCGGCTGACCCAGCTCTAGCAATACATAGTTCGTCACATCTACCAAGAAGTTGTGCGTGCGCATGCCTGATGCCATCAGATTATCCACCAACCATTTTGGACTCTTGGCAGTACGGTCGATATTACTGATGCACTGCGCAAGATAACGCGGGCAGGCTTCATCATTAAGCACATTAACATTGACTTTTTTGTCGGTGCTTGGGGTTATGGCTTTGATTTCTGGACAGTTTAGCGGCAGGCGATTAATCACGCTGATCTCACGAGCCAGACCTAATACACTAAAGCAATCGCCACGGTTTGGCGTGATGGCGATGTCAAAGATCATCGCATCTAAGCCCAAATAATCACGCACATCAACGCCGATCGGCGTATCATCAGGCAACTCTAACAGACCATCAATCTCATCAACCAAACCAATCTCAGAAGCACCGCACAGCATGCCTTGGCTCTCAACGCCACGAAGCTTACCTTTTTTGATGTTAAATGGCTTACCATCAATCGGTGGCAGCACCGCACCGACAGTCGCGACGGCAACTTTTAGGCCTGTACGGACATTTGGCGCACCGCAGACGATCTGTAGGTTCTCACCTGTACCGATATTAACCGTAGTAACACGCAGGCGATCCGCATCGGGATGCTGCTCACAGGTGATGACCTCGCCGACCACCACGCCACTAAATTCAGGCGCAACCGTGTCTGCACCGTCTAGTTCCAGCCCCGCCATGGTGAGCTGCTGACCCAATTCATCCGAGGTGTTGGCAGGATTTGCCCATTGTCTTAGCCAATTTTCGCTGATTTTCATAATATTCTCTAGATTCTATTTTTTAATAATTGTCGCTTATCAAGCAAACTGCTTTAAAAATCTCAAGTCATTTTGGAAGAACAGACGCAGATCGTTCACGCCATAGTACAACATCGCAAAACGCTCAATGCCAAGCCCAAACGCAAAGCCTGTATATTCATCAGGGTCAATGCCACAGTTGCGCAGAACTTGTGGGTGTACCATACCACAGCCCAGCACTTCTAGCCATTTGCCATTATCAGACAAAATATCTACTTCGGCAGATGGCTCAGTGAATGGGAAGAAACTAGGACGGAAACGAACGGTCATCTCCTTACCAAAGAAAGCGTTCAAAAATTCATGAATCACGCCTTTTAACTCAGCGAAGTTCGATGACTTTGAAATCATCAACCCTTCCATCTGATGGAACATTGGCGAATGCGTCTGGTCACTGTCACAGCGATATACGCGACCCGGGCAGATGATGCGTAGCGGCGGCTCGCTCTTCTCCATGGTGCGAATCTGCACCCCACTGGTGTGCGTGCGCAGTAAATAATGCGCATCAAAATAAAAAGTATCATGCATGGCGCGCGCAGGATGATGATCAGGGATGTTCAGCGCCTCAAAGTTATAATAGTCGCTCTCAACCTCAGGTCCTGTCGCCACACTAAAGCCCGCCTGTGTGAAGAATTGCTTCATGCGCTCGGTCACGTGCGTGATTGGATGTAGGCCACCTGATGCCACACCACGAGCGGGCAAGCTGATATCCACCTGCTCACTGGCAAGCTTGGCATTAAGTACCTGCTCTGCCAGTGCTGTCCCACGCGCATCGAATGCGGCCGCCAAACGCGTACGGAGCTCGTGCAGATATGCACCGTAGGTTTTTTTGCCATCTGTATCTAAGCTGCCCATCTGCTTAGATAGCGTGGTGATGTCGCTTTTTTTGCCCTGAAAGGTTACTTTTAGTTCTTGAAGCTCGCTTTCGCTCTGGGCGTTATTGATAAGTGTGCTTACCGCATCAGCGAATGCCAAAAAATCCTGCTCGCTCAGCGATGCCAATGGCTGATTTAAGGTGGGTATTGTAGTCATAAAAGAGCAACTTTCATTAATTTTCTTAGGAATATAAAGGACTTATTGTAAATAATTCATTTTGAAATGTAAATAAGCGATTCAGATTATTAACAATTCTATTGGAAAAATCGCAATCTTAATCAGACTTGCACACAGAATTGTTAAAATTTCAAAAAAATATCAAAATTTCTGACAAAAATTGTAAATTTCTCGAAATAACTATTGCTATACATTTAGTTTTTATGTATATTTGCGTTGCAATCTTAGTTAATTGTTACCTAAGTGCAAACAAAGCTGTCGCGTTCATCACACTTTTGGATCAAAGTTAATGGTGAGCGCAAGGACTTCAGCCAAAAAAGGAACTCTATATGAAAAAATCACTTTTAGCCACCGCCATCAAAACCTCAAGCGTGCTTGCCATCGCAGCATTATCCACTGCCGCGTACGCCGCCCCTGAAGTTTATGGTCAAGTTCGTCTATCATTAACCTATAATGACATCGAAACCAAAGTAAATAGCATTGTCGACGAAAGCAAAACCAGTAAGCGTCCTGAGCTTGGTTCAGGCAACTCGCGTCTTGGTTTTAGAGGTAAAGAAGCCCTAACTGAGAACACCGATTTAGAATATCGCCTAGAATATCGCATTGACGTTGCAGAAAATAGCGATACCAACTTCTCAGCCCGCCATGGCTATCTGGCACTTAATAACAAACAGTATGGTAAACTGCTGGCAGGTCGCACCATCTCTCAAGATGATTACCTAGATGTGAGTGAATCATGGTGGCGTGTCGCAGGTGGTGGCTATGACTTCGGTCATGACGCCGCTTGGGTAAATAACACGGTGGTTTATAGCACGCCTAAATTTAACAACAACAAGACCTATGCTTTTGTACAATACGGCATGGATGAAGGCAAAGACGGCGCGCGCTCTTTCCGCACCTTTGAAGATGGCGTGGCAAAAAGCGTTAGTCGCGACTTTGTGATGCTGGGTGCCATCCACCAAGACGACAAAACTTATGCTGGTTTTACCTATACTCAAGCAGGCAATGATCTAAAATCTGCACGTGGCTCTATTTCTTATCAAGCTACTGATAAAATCAAAACATACGGCATCCTGCAGTACACTGATTTTAATAGCGACGATAATGAATTGGCTGCATTTGCAGGTGTTGCCTATAAGCTAAAAGAACCAACCACAGTATGGCTAGAAGGCTACTACAGCGATAACTATAAAGGTTATAGCAATGGCGAGTCGTCTGGCGGCACCATTGGTGTGAAGCATAATGTTGATAAAAACCTAACCGGTTTTGCCAGCCTTGGTTTCAAAAAAGCCGAGTACGACAAAACCAAAGTTGATGGCAAAGGCCTCGAGATCGGCGCCATCTACCGCTTCTAAACCCTTACCAGCTTTGAAAATACCCCACCTTATCCAAGGCGGGGTATTTTTATATCATGCAACAAGACAATCCATGCAGACAAGGAAAAACCGCAACACCAGAAGTATTGCGGTTTTTGAATTTAGATTATCTAATAGATAAGGCTAAATTATGCTGCCAACGCAGATTTTGCTTTTTCACAGATTGCTGTGAATGCACCTGCATCATGCATGGCGATGTCAGCTAGGATACGGCGGTCGATATCGATGTTTGATTTTTTCAAACCATTGATTAGACGGCTGTAAGACAGACCGTTTAGACGCGCACCAGCGTTGATACGAGCAATCCATAGACGACGGAATGAACGTTTCTTGTTGCGGCGGTCACGGTATGCATATTGACCAGCTTTCATTACCGCTTGTACGGCAACACGATACACACGAGAACGTGCACCATAGTAGCCTTTTGCACGAGCTAGAACTTTTTTATGACGGCGATTTGCTTGTACACCACGTTTTACACGAGCCATTTTATTCTCCTAAAATATCCAAAAATTGATTAGATGTATGGGCACATACGACGTACAGAAGCAACGTCTGATGCATGAACCATTACGCAACCACGCAATTGACGGATACGCTTTGGAGATTTTTTGGTTAGGATGTGGCGTTTGAACGCCTGCTTACGCTTAAAGCCGTTTGCTGTTTTTTTGAAACGCTTTGCAGCACCACGTTTGGTTTTAAGTTTCATAATGACCTCTTTATTAATCATAAGTCTTGCGACTTGACGAACCTTTTCGCCACACTCCGTTAGGATAGGCTGAAGGTGGGATGCGTATTATACCAAAATCTATTGCGCCATGCAAGCCATTAAATACCTTTACTTGCACCCCCAAGCACGCTACAATAAAGCCATTCAACGATGGCGCACTCATGAATATTCAGCAGCTACTCTATACACTTATCTTATTTGCCGTGACGGCAGTGGCAGAGATTGTCGGCTGCTATTTGCCATATCTGATTTTAAATGAACAAAAATCCGCGTGGCTGTGGCTACCGACCGCGCTGAGCTTGACGGTATTTGTGTATTTATTGACGTTACACCCTGCCGCCTCAGGACGGATTTATGCAGCTTATGGCGGTATTTATGTCTGCACTGCATTGGTTTGGCTGCATTTTGTGGATAAAGTTACGCTCAGCTCATGGGACATGGTGGGCGCAGCATTGGTCGTGCTTGGCGCGCTGACCATTATTCTACAGCCCAATGGCTTTAGCGTGCGCTAAGGACTGATTTTTAGGTTTATTTCATCATTTAGTAACAAAAGACAATTATCATGATGCACTGGCTAGACACTTTAAAATTCGACGAAAACGGGCTCATCCCTGCCATCGCCCAAGACAAAGACACGGGGCGAATCTTAATGATGGCGTGGCAAAACCGTGAGGCGCTCGAGCTCACCGCCAAGACAGGTAAAGGCGTGTACTATAGTCGTAGCCGTGGCAAGCTATGGCACAAAGGAGAAACCAGTGGGCACACTCAGATCGTGCACGAGATTCGCACCGACTGCGACGCTGATGTCATCACGCTCATCATCACTCAGATTGGCGGCATCGCTTGCCACACTGGGCGTGAAAGCTGTTTTTATCAAAAGCTTGATGTCGAACGCGGTGAATGGCTAGCTGTTGACGAGGTAATCAAAAATCCTGATGAGATTTATGGCACGCACGACACCGTCAAGCGTCCTGCCATTAAGGCGCAAGGCACATCTGCACAGACAGTCTTGGCCGAGCTTGATAAGATTCTGCATGAGCGCAGGAGCGCTGACAAAGACAGCTCTTATGTCGCCAGCCTGTATCACAAGGGTCTAAATAAAATCCTAGAGAAGGTCGGTGAAGAATCCACCGAAGCAATCATCGCTGCCAAAGAGCTACAGCTTGTTCGCGCACTTGCCAAAGATGACAATAAAGCTCGTGCTGACGTCGTCTATGAAGTGGCGGATGTGTGGTTTCACAGCTTGGTCGCCTTGCATCAGTTGGGGCTATCGAGCGATGACGTGCTGGCTGAGCTTGGCAGACGTTTTGGGCTGTCGGGTATCGATGAGAAAAATTCACGCACAAACTAATCTGTGCTAAAATATTTACAATCTAATGGTTAAATAAAAAGGGTAATTATGGGCGGATTTTCATTAACGCATTGGCTGATTTTATTGGTTGTGGTTGTGGTTATTTTTGGCACATCCAAACTTAAAAACGCAGGCAAAGACCTAGGCTCTGCCGTCAAAGGCTTCAAAGATGCGGTCAAAGACGAAGACAAGCCTAAACTGTCTGACGGTGAAAATAAACCCATCATCGCCGATGTCAAGGAAGTCAAAAAAGCCGAACAAGCTGAAAAAACTGACGCTTAATAAGTTCGGATTACTTCGTGCTGAATCTTGGTTTTTTTGAATTAACGCTGTTTGGCGTGATTGCGCTGATTGTGCTTGGGCCTGAGAAATTACCCGTGGCAGCGCGCACGCTTGGCAAATGGTACGGCAAATTTCGCCGCCTATCAACGCGCCTACAAAGTGAGTTCGTCAGCGAATTGCAGCTGTTAGAAGTTCAAGAAGAGCTCAAAGGCGAACTTGCCAAAATTCGCGAATCCGAAGCCAAGATGAAAGCGCAAATGGCAAAGCTCCAACAAAGCCTAAATAAGACCGAACAAGTCGCCAAGGCAAATAAACAACACATTTTAGACGCGTGGCAAGACAACACTGATGATGGCGAACATCAAGATGTCAACCCTTCAAAAGACACCAGCAATCAAAACTTTCATCAAGCGGCCGCGCTGGAGACTGCATTTAACCTACCCATGGTGAATCATTGGTTCCTGCTGGGTGATTACGATAAAAAGCGCCGCCTTCCCCAAGCACCCTTCATGCCTAATTATAAGGCAGATCCCTTACTTTATACGACAACATCATGAGCCATCGATTAGATAATGACACCGACATGCCATTGATGGCACACTTTGCTGAACTGCGGACACGATTCATCCGCATTTTTGCGGCGATGATTGTGGTGTTTTTGGCTTTGGTGGGGTTTAGTCGTGAGCTGTACGATCTGATTTCAAACCCTCTGGTTGCGCTATTGCCCAGTGAAGCCAGCCTCATCGCAACCGATGTCGCATCGGGGTTTTTGGCGCCGATTAAGCTGACTTTCTTTGTGGCGCTGTTCATCACCGTGCCGTTCATCATTGCTCAGATTTGGGGCTTTGTCTCGCCTGCACTCTATAAGCACGAGAAGCGTGCCGCCCTGCCGCTACTGCTATCTGCGATTGTGCTGTTTTATGTCGGGGTGGCTTTTGCTTACTTCGTGGTGCTTGTGCCAGCGCTGAAATTCTTTGTGATGTTCGCACCCGACAACGTCCTGCCGATGACCGACATCCAAAGCTATCTTGATTTTGTCATTAAGCTGTTTGCGGTGTTTGGCGTGATGTTTGAGATTCCTGTGGCAACGCTACTGCTGGTCTTGATGCGCATCGTCACCCCTCAGTCACTGGCTGATAAACGCCGCTATATCATCGTGGGCTGCTTCTTTATCGCCGCCATCGTTACCCCGCCTGATGGTGCCAGCATGCTGATGCTTGCCATCCCAATGTGCCTGCTGTTCGAGGCAGGATTATTCATGGCAAGACTTCTCGTCAAAGACGAAAGTGCTGATAATCCCATCACCGACTAAACACCATCTTGCGAACAAAGCAATGCCAATTGTGTTATAATTGGCTGTTTTTATTGCTAAATTTGCCCATGAATCAGATAACCACGCCTGCACCCACCGATGAGCAAATCAACGCCCTGAACATGGCGATGACAGGTCAATCCTTCAAGATCGTCGCCTATGCCGGCGCGGGCAAAACCACCACGCTCAAGCTCATCAGCGAGCACATGCAAGGGCGTGGTCTGTATTTGGCATTCAACAAAGCCATCGCCAACGAAGCACAAGGCAAATTCCCAAGAAACGTACGCTGCCAGACTTTCCACTCGCTCGCCTATCGCCATGTCAATCGTGATGTGACCGCGAAGATCGGCCTGCCACGCCTAACGCCAAGCCGACTGGCAAATGAGCTAAATCTATCCGCCATACAAGTAGAGCGCAAAGTCGATGGCATCAAAAAATCCATCACGCTCACCCCTGCCAAGCTTGCCAACATCGTCTCAGAAGGCATCACCAATTTTTGTAAAACATCCAGCGCCTACCCTGCGCCGCGGCACATCACCCCGCCATCTTGGTTGGATGAGAAAGACGGCGAGAGACTCCAAGAGCTGCTATACCCCGCCCTAGAGATGCGCTGGTTACAGTCGATCGATCCCCGTCATCAGTCAGGCATCGGGCATGACATCTACCTAAAGCTCTGGACGCTATCCAACCCCATCATTCCTGCTGACTTTATCTTATTCGATGAAGCCCAAGATGCCGACCCGCTCATGATGGGCGCGCTCATCCGCCAAGATAAACAAACCATCTACGTGGGTGACGCACATCAGCAGATCTACGAATGGCGTGGCGCGCTGAACGCCATGAAACGCTTGCCTTATCCGCAGACGCTACTCACGCAGTCGTTTCGCTTTGGCGATGAGATTGCCAAGGTCGCCAACGTTTTTTTGACCGCATTACAAGAAACCATCCCATTAAAGGGCAATCCAAACACCCCAAGCCGCATCGCCAAATTGCTCGTCCATGGCAAAAAAGACGCTATACTGTGCCGCACCAACGCCACTGCCATGAGTCATCTATTAGCAGGGCTTAAAGCAGGGCATAAAGTCGCTCTACAAGCCGACAGCGATCGGATTTTAAGATTTTGTCATGCTGCCGAGAGCCTAAAAACAGGGAAATCCGCCTATGGCGTGCCCGAATTGGCTTTTTTTAAGCATTGGGGGGAAGTACAGGAATTTAGCGAAACAGGTGAAGGCTCTGACCTCAAAACCTGGGTAAAGCTCATCGAAGAACACGGCACGCAGACCATCTCAAGCGCCATCAAGAGCCTTACCACCCAAAGCCATGCCGACTATGTCGTCTCTACCGCCCACAAGGCAAAGGGCCTTGAATGGAATCGCGTGCAGATCAGCGATGACTTCTTATACGACATCAATCGCCAAAGCATCAAGATCACCCCTGAAGAGCTGCGCCTGCTCTATGTCGCCTGCACTCGCGCCAAAGAAATCCTCGATGTACACCACATCAGCGACCTATTGGCATCGATCGTCCTCGATGACAAGAAGCTCATCTATAAATAAAATAAGACCACCCTTTCTATGACTGATTTTAGCCATTTATTTAATCATCCTGTTCGTCTGCTCGCCCCGATGGAGGGTCTGACCGATCCGCTAATGCGCCGGATTCTTACGCAGATTGCCAGTGATCTGGGTCGTCCTTATGATTGGTCGGTGAGCGAATTCATTCGGGTGACACACTACCCACTGCCTGCACATGTATTCTATAAATTCGTGCCGGAATTACACACCGATGGTAAGACCGCCAGTGGCACGCCCATTCACGTGCAGCTGCTTGGTAATAACCCACAGACCATGAGTCAGAGCGCACTCACGGCCGTAGAGCTTGGGGCGCATGCGATTGATCTAAATTTTGGCTGTCCTGCCAAGACTGTGAATAACCACAAAGGCGGCTCTGTATTACTCGATGAACCTGAGACGGTTCATGACATTATTCTCGCTGTTCGTCAAGCCGTACCTGCGCACATTCCTGTCAGTACCAAGATTCGACTTGGCTACACCGACACCTCTAAGATGAGCGAGATTGGTGATGCGGTGCACACCGCCAAGGCAAGCTGGCTAACAGTTCATGCCCGCACCAAGACCCAAGGCTATAAACCGCCCGCCTACTGGGAGCTCATTGCGCCATTTAATAATCTTGGCATGCCCATCATCGCCAATGGCGAAATCTGGACGGCTGACGATGCCCGTCGCTGTACAGCACAGGCGAGCACACCACATCTGATGCTTGGGCGCGGCGCGGTCACCCACCCCGATCTGATCGCGCGCATCCATGATGAGAGCATCCAACTGTCTTGGGATGAGCTGATCACTCATCAAATCGAATTCCTACATGACGATACGGACAATCAATCAGGACTCATCGGACGCTACAAACAATGGCTAGGCATGCTCACCAAAGGCTATGCTGAAGCTGAGCATCTTTGGCATACCATCAAACGCCTAAAAAACAAAGATGAAATCATCCAAGCGTTAATCCAATCTAATGCATGATGTTTAGCTGCGAACCTTTTTAAGAATTATTTTCAATTAGTGCTTGCAAAAGGGAATAGGGAGGCGTATAATTTATTTAAAGTTATATTATAACATTTAAATAAATACCCAAATAATCATGCGAGGTTCTCCATGCAAGTACTATCATCCCTAAAATCTGCTAAAACCCGTCACGAAGACTGCCAAGTCGTCCGTCGTCGTGGACGTACCTTTGTCATCTGTAAATCCAATCCACGCTTTAAAGCGGTACAAGGCAGCAAAAAGAAAAAATAAACGCTACCGCTTACCTCATCACAGTTTCATGGTGATAATAAAATACCGCACAATGCATCATTGGCGGTATTTTATTATCTGCTGGCAGCTTAGTCTTCGTGTCTGGCCTCATAGGCATCATGTTCAGCTTGATAAAGCGTGCCTAAGCGTTTTTGGGTGTCGGCATCGAGCAGCTTTTTGGCTTCTTTAAAGAATTCATTCTCTTCTTCTTTTAGGTGGTGAATGGTCTCTTCGATGAGTGCGTTCGCCGTTTCAAAGAATCTGTCATCGCCGGTACGACCATCACCCAAAGTTGCCATCAGCTCATCCATCTCATGATGTTCTGCGATGGCGTGGCGAGACAGCTCAAGCCCTTCATCAAATGCCATCACAGGCACATAAAGATGACGCTCTTCGGCGGCTGCGTGCGCCTTTAATTCTGCTTCTAATTCTAAGAACACTTCTTTTGCCTTGTCTCTATCTTTGGCATCGACGTGCTTTTGGAAGCTTTTACATAGGTCACGCTGGATGTCATGCTTGGCGATCAATGCGCTAAAGATGTCTTTATTGGCGGTGATGGTTGTCATATTTTTGTCCTTTTGTCTTAATACTCAGTGGGCTTTTGCCCTGCCTAGTCATTTCATTATAACAAAAAACCCAACCCAAAAAAGCCTAAACTCCAAGAGTTATGTAGGATTATGTAACCAATAAGAATTCTTATAACTTGCGATATACATCATTGAACGGCACGCGGAAGCGCTCGCCCCAAACACCCTTCTCGCTACGGATACCACACGAGACGACCATATTAATCTCGCATTCTTCGGGCAAATCCAAGAGATCCTTGATCATTCTGCCATCAAAGCCTTCCATCGGGCAGGTGTCAAGCCCCTTTTCGCTCATGGCAAGCATGAACGTCTGCGCAACCAGACCGCAACTCTTATGCATGACAACACGCATGTCATCAAAAGACACGTCTGCTTGAATCGGACGAAATTGTCCAATCGTACGAGCAAGCATCTGGCGTGCGGTCGGCACAAGCTTGGTCTGACTATATAGGAGCGGCATCAGGCGATTATAATAATGCTCGAATCGCTTGGTGCGGTTAGGTACTTTATGGGCGGGACTGTAGTTTTTGACGTTATATTTTTCAAAATTTAACACCGCTTTGGCGCGCGCACGATGCAGATCAGGGCGAATCACGAATACCACCATCTGATCGGCAGTGGTCGCTGCACCTTGAGATAGGCACGCCTTGGCAAGCTTCACCAATAGCGTCTTATCCGTTACATGATAGAATTCGTACAGCTGCATATTCGAGCTCGTTGGCGCCAGCGTGGCAAGCTCAAGGCAATGTTTCACCAGTGCTTCGTCAATAGCAACGGGCAAATAATCGCGCACGGAACGACGATGGCTTAATATGTCATGCAAACTCATACCACATCCTTAATTCATGTCCAATAAATGAATAAAAGCTAAAATCTTCAATCTTAAAATTCAGGCTATTTTATCGTAAAGTTTTAACTTTTGCCGTAAAATTTTGTGATACACTAATGCAATTTTTCCCTTTGATGCCAATTTTAAGACAAGGAAATGCTATGACTGGCACCTCCAATTTGCCCAAAACTACCCACACCCAATCAAGCCTTAGCCATCAACTCAACCGTGAAGCCAAATGGGCGGTGTATCTCACGCTCCTGTATATGGCAGGTTGGGTGATTTTTGCGTATTTTATGCCAGCAGGGACGGGGCTTTTGGGCTTGCCGTTGTGGTTTGAGTTAAGCTGTATTTTTTTGCCCCTGATTTTTATTTTAATCAGTATGGCGGTGTTAAAGGCGGTTTATCAGGAAGTAGATTTGGACACTGATTTGACATCAGACAAAGGGGACGACGCATGAATTTAAACATCCAAATTTTAATCCCCCTTGTTCTGTATCTGTTTTTTGTGTTTGGGGTGGCGTGGCGCGCTTATCAAAAACGCAAAACGGGCGGATTTTTAAATGAATACTATGTCGGCTCACGCTCCATGGGCGGATTTGTGCTTGCGATGACCACGGTGGCGACTTACGTCTCGGCAAGCTCATTCATCGGAGGCCCAGGGGCGGCGTATAAATTTGGCTTGGGCTGGGTGCTACTGTCTATGATACAAGTCCCTGCAATCTGGCTCACGCTTGGCACGCTCGGCAAAAAATTTGCTATGCTCGCCCGCCAAACAGGTAGTATTACCATCAATGACCTGCTATTTGCCCGTTATCAAAATAAAGTCGTGGTGTGGCTTGCGTGTGTCTCGCTCCTACTTGCGTTTTTTGGCATGATGGTGGTGCAGTTTATTGGGGCGGGTCGTCTGCTTGAAACGACGCTGGGTCTGCCTTATGAATGGTCGATTGGCGTATTTGCCCTTGTAATTGGGCTTTATACCTTTATTGGGGGCTTTCGGGCGGTGGTCTTGACCGATACGGTGCAGGGGCTTGTCATGCTCATCGGCACGATGCTCCTGCTTGGGGCAACGCTTGTCGCTACAGGGGGCATGGAGAATGCCATGACAACCCTGCACGCCATTGACCCACGTCTACTGACCCCCACAGGTGTCGATGATAAGCTGTCGGCGACGTTTATGCTGTCGTTTTGGGTGCTGGTGTGTTTTGGTCTCATTGGCTTGCCCCATACGGCGGTACGAGCGATGGCGTATAAGGACAGTCGCTCGCTACACCGTGGGATACTTGTGGGAACGGTGGTGATGACGGTGCTGGTCTTGGGCATGCACTTGGCAGGGGTCTTGGCTCGTGCGGTCGTGCCCGAGCTTGATGTGCCTGACAAGGTCATTCCCACGCTCATGATGACGGTGCTACCACCCTTTGTGGCAGGGATATTTTTGGCGGCACCTATGGCGGCGATTATGTCGTCCATTGACTCGATGCTGATACAGTCGTCAAGCACGCTGATTAAGGATTTGTATCTGTCTGTCAAGCCTGACGCTATCCACAACGAAGCCAAAATCAAACGCTACTCTACCACGCTCACGCTTGGCTTTACCGTGATTTTGGCGGTCGTTGCCATGCTAAATCCGTCAGATATGCTCATTTGGCTAAATTTGCTGTCCTTTGGTGGGTTAGAGGCGACTTTCTTATGGGTGCTGGTCTTTGGGCTGTATTACAAAAAAGCCAATGCCACAGGGGCGATATGGTCTATGGTGGCAGGATTGGTAAGCTATGTCATCATTGCCTATTTTAAAATCGCCTTATGGGATTTGCACGCTGTCGTGCCTACGTTGGTGATTGGGCTTGTTGCATTTTTGGTGGGGAATAAGGTGGGGGAGATAAAAAAGGCGTGATGTTGGTTTGGTTTTTTCAAAAAGTAATATTGTTCAATTAAGATATTTTTTGCAATATGGACGTGTAGGGGCGTGTTGAACACGCCCTGCCAATCCTACAAAATATTTTTTAAATGTAGAACTAGTGGGAATTGAGGTTGATTTTCTATATCTTGGAGCGACTCATAGACACCATTTATCATTAGCATTGTTAATCAACCATACCTGTGGGTAGATTTGTAGGAGCAAATGACATTTGCCTTGTGATAACGTGTTGATTTTTGGGCGAATGTAATTCACCCCTACACGCCCAAATTTTAAAATATCTCTTTGTTGAACAATGCTGTTCAGTTTAATATTAAAAAGGGCGAACACTCGCCCTTTTCACACCACATCCACCACAATCGGCTTGCCATTGTGCATTAGTACCGTTACGTCCACGTTATACAGCACTTTCATATTCTCCGCTGTTAGCACGTCTTTTGGCGTACCCACCGACACCACTTCGCCCCCTTTCATCATCACCACCGTATCGGCAAATTGGGAGGCTTGGTTGATGTCGTGTAGCACGATAACCACCGTTTTGCCACGACTTGCCAGCACCTTCATCTGTCGCATGAGTCGCCCTGCGTGGTACATATCTAGGTTGTTGAGCGGTTCATCAAGCAGGATATACGGCGTATCTTGGCACACCACCATGGCAATCAGCACACGCTGACGCTGACCGCCTGACAAGTCGGACAAAAACCGCTCCGCCAACATCTCTAATTCAAAGGTCGCAATCATCTCCTCCACCTTATCCTTATCCGCCTGTGTGGGTCTGCCCTGATGATAAGGATAACGCCCAAACATGAGCAGCTCACGCACACGCAGTCGCCCCTGAATGTGGTTTTCTTGGGCGAGCATGGCGACCACTTTTGCCATATCACTATCTGTGGCGGTGCTGATGTCATGCCCATCAAAGCTGATACAGGCGGATTTGTCCTGCAAAGGATTCATGCGAGCCATCAGGCTAAACAGCGTACTTTTGCCCGCCCCGTTCGCTCCGATGAGTGAAATGATTTGCCCTGTGGGTAGCTCAAAGTTTACGTTTTTTAAAATAGGTAAATCGCCGATGTTGTGGCTAACGTTTTTTACTTTTATCATAAATACCCCAATTATTCCAACAAATACAAAGGCAAGCCAAGCCCAAATAAATCAAAAAATGAATGTGCCAAAGTAAATGGCAATAATTCATCACTTTTATAGCGTAATAACAAAAACACAACCCCCAAAGTGGTAATGGTTAATGCTCCTGCCAATCCTTGATAGGTATGAAAGGCAAATCGCACAAACAAAGTAAACACAATGGCAAGGGGCAAATGTTTTTTTGTGGTCAATGCCACCAATCCAATAAAAAACACTTCTTCATAAAAGCCATTTAACAGGGCAAATAAAATAAAGGAAACAGACCACATACTAAAATGCTCGCTTGCCCCATGATGTGCCTCTGCGGTTGGATAAAGCTCGGGAAAAGCCCAGTATTGCAAATACTCATAAAGCGATGCCACCGTTCCTGCAATGAGAATGTATAGCACCACTTTTGGCAATGTCCAGCGATTGACACTAAAATTTAATTGTTTAAAATCAAATTTACGATAGGTCAAATACCCAAACGCCACCAATAATGCCACAATTTCACTCAAAATCCCCGACCAATTACTTGAACTGTTGAATTCCAAAGTCTTGGGGGCAACCTGCTCATGGCTTATCAATTCAAAAAACTGCATATTGGAACTATAAATGGCAAAGCCAAAAAAGATAATCGCCAAAATAACCACATCAAATAAGTGTAATGATTTTAATTTATTTGTCATAAAAACCTCATATAACAATCTATTTTTTGGATTTAAATTTTATGAATTTGGTTTATTGGATTTTATGTTGTTTGCGATACTGCGTAAAAATCAACATCAAAAACGCCACCCCGCCAAACAGCTCAATTACCACTTCAAGCACGCCTGCCATTTTAAAGACATGCTCAAACACCGCCTGTCCCACGATGAGCGTGCTACTGGCGATGAGCGTCACCAAAATCAGCCTCTCGCCATGAGCCATTTTTGTACAAAACCGATTGGTCAAAGCACACACAAGTAGCCCAAAAAACGTAATCGGACCCACAAGGGCGGTTGCCATAGATACCAGTAGCGAGATTGTCATCAAAATGCCAAGAGACAGCTTATGATACGGCACGCCAAGCGAAATGGCACAATTTCTGCCCAAGAGTAGCACATCCAACGCAAACCGTTGTCGCCACACATAAACAAAAGTCGCCACCGACAGCACCACGCTTGTGATGAGTAGATTGACATTGACGGCGGTAAAACTGGCGTAACTTTGGGCTTGTACGGTAACAAATTCATCAGGATTTATCATGCGAGCGACCATGTAGGATAGGCTGCGAAACAACGTCCCAAAAATCACGCCCACCAAGATAAGCCGTGTCAAATCCTGATTGTGCTTGGTAAACAAAAAACGAAACAGAATCACCGACAGCATCATCATGACCACCACTTCAAAGGCAAATTTGCCCACCGTTGGCAAGGTGACATAACTTAGCATGCCCAAAAAGAACAGCATCAGACTCTGTATCAAGACATATAAGGCATCAAAGCCCAAGAGACTTGGCGTTAAAATGGGGTTATGCGTAAGCGTTTGAAATAACAGCGTGGATACCCCCACCGCATAGCCTACCACCAAAAAAGCAATGAGTTTGCGAGCACGCAGGGGCAAGGCAAAATCCCAACTGATGACATTTAAGGTCAAATACAGCCCACAGCCAATCACAAGCACGATAAACGCCAACAAAATAGGATTGCCCAATAACTTTTTTATAAAATTCATCACACACCCCTATTTTGATTTTGACAAAAGCCACAAAAACAGTGCCGACCCTAGCACGCCAAAGACGACATAGACAGGGATTTCAAAGGGATAGCGTATCACACGCCCAATAATATCGCACAAAAGGACACAAGACGCACCAAGCAACGCCACCGCAGGGAGCGACACTCGTAGGCGGTCTCCGATCAAACGGCTCACGATATTTGGCACGACAAGCCCCACAAAGCTAATCGCCCCCACCGTAACCACCACCGCACTTATCATCGCCACCATGCCAATGGCAAGCCACATGACAGCGTCTTTATTAACGCCTAGATTTTTGGCGATACCGTCCCCAAGCCCGATAATCGTCAAGCGGTCTGCCATGATATAGGCAATGGCGGACAAAATCCCAACAAGCCACAAGGTCTCATACCGCCCTGCCAGCACGCTAGAAAAATCGCCAAACCGCCACACCGACAGCATTTGCACCGTCTCGGTCTGATACGCCAAAAACAGCGTAAACGAATCAATAATCCCCCCAAACACAATCCCCACAAGCGGAATGATGAGAAAATCGGTGGGCGGTAAGCGTTTGATAATCTGCATAAAAACCATCATACCGCCAAACGCCATGACCGTTGCCACGCTCATCTTACCCAACAGGGACAAGGTTGGCATATAAAGGCTTGTGAGCAAAATCCCCAAAACCGCCGACTGTGTCGCCCCAACCATAGACGGCTCAACAAAGCGGTTTTTTAGCACAACCTGCATCATCATGCCTGCTATCGCCATGCTCGCCCCTGTCAAAATCAAAGCGAGCGTCCGAGGCAGACGGCTCACCAAAAATAACTGTGAACTGTGGTCGGTGTCGTCAAAGAGTTTTGCCCATGAAAAATCCGCCACCCCCACCGAAATGCTGATGACAATCAAAACAAACAAAAGCAAAAACGCGCCAACATTGACAAATGCTGGCGACCGCCAAGAAGTTGGGGCGGAGAGTGTCGCTGTGGTCATAGGGTTCCCAAGTGATAATTCCTAAGGTGCATGGTGGGGCAAAGGGGTTTATAATTTAAAATGGGCTTATATGATAAATCGATATGATCAAATCAAAATATATGCCCCAATTTGCATTTTTAAAATAATGCCTTTGTAGGGGCGTATTGAACACGCCCTTTGGTATATTTTGAATTTAAATAACCATGTTTAAAATTTGGATGTGTAAGGGCGAATACAACGCCCAAAAAAACACTTATGGTACAGGGCAAATGTAACTTCCCCTACAAATTCACTACAAACACAATCAATTAACAATGCTAATAAAAATCAGCAAAAGGGCGAATAAAATCCGCCCCTTTTTTTACACCCAACATCAATTACTGAGCTGTTTTTGCATTAAACGCATCGGCAACAATCTTAGCATCTTTTAGCCATTGATAATAGCCACCAAAAGCAAGATAAGAATCTGGACTGACATAGACGATTTGGTTGTTTTTATAGGCTTTGGTGTTGTGCATGAGTGGGTTATTTAGCACTTCCTTAGCCGATACGCCTTCTTCGCCAATCGCTGACGTGCGGTCTAGGACAAACAGCCAATCAGGATCAATTTTTTGGATATATTCAAAGCTAATGGGCTGACCATGACGCTCTTCGTTTTTGTTCACGTCAGCGTCCGCCATAGGAATGCCGAATGTGGTGTGTAGATAGCCGTAGCGTGAGTTTTTGCCATAGGCACTCATTTTGTTGCCATTGATAAGAATGGCAAGCCCATTGCCCTTGCCTTCTACCGCTTTTTTGGTCTCGGCGATGGCAGTATCAATGTCAGCGATGAGTTTGTCAGCTTCGGCAGTTTTGCCAAACACTTTACCAAAATCGGTAATCTGCTGTTTGCTTGACGCATACATGTCATTGGTGTCGATGGTTAGGTTATAAGTTGGGGCGATTTTGCCAAGCTCTTCGCTCTTTTCTGCCATACGAGAACCCACAAAAATCGCTTGTGGTTTTAGGCTGTGCAATACTTCTAAATTTGGTTCAAATAGTGTACCAACGCTTGTGCCGTCTGGCGTGCCGTCCGCTTTTAGGTTTAGGGTGGCGATACGCTCGGCAGTCATCTCGGCTGACGGCATGCCTTGTACAGCCACGCCCAAGGCTTTTAGGTTTTGTAGGGCAGTCATGTCATAAACAGCGATAGGGTTAGGATTGGCAGGGATGGTCTGCTCGCCTGTGGCGGTCTTGATGGTAACATCGCCTGTGGCAGGGGTTGCATTATCAGCAGTGGTTTCTGTTTTTTGGTCGGCATTGGTGGCAGGTGCTTCGCTCTTGGTGTCGGCTGGCTTGTCTTGATTGCATGCCGTCAATGATAAGCTTAGTGCTGCAATAACGCCTAGGCTAACAGGACGCATCATTTGGGTGATTTTCATACAAACTCCATGGTTTTTATAAAGATATAAAGCATCGCACTATGGTATAAAATTTTCTCGCAAGTATCAATGATAATGAGAATGTTTTTTGTTAAATCAGCAAATTAAAGCATAAAAAAAGCCGAACATATGAGCTCGGCTTCATGGAATAGCATGAGATTATTTAACTTGAGCGCGGTATTTCACGACAGCGGTCGCACCAATGCCCAAATCTTCAATCGTCCAGCGCAATGTCTTATAGTAGCTTAGTGGCAGCTCTTGGGTTTGTCCATTTAGGGTTGCGCGGATTGGCATGTGTACGAAACGATTGCCGTCAATGCTCGCCTTAACGATGGCAGGGCTCACATCACCCACCAGCTCAACACCCTCAGGGATGTTCAATGTGGCATTCATGCTACGCACACGGTTGGTGTCTTGGTTGGTGAATAGACCGTGGTATTCCACGATTTCGCCTTTGGCAACGCTGTCGCCAACGGTCAGCAGTTCTAGCTTCTCAGCACCGGTTTCGTCTTTACGAACCACGAAAGCGTTTAGCTTGGTGTCAATCTTCGGTGCGGCTACTTGCTGCTCAGTAGCCTCTGTCTGCTGTGGATTCTCTGGGGTTGGTAACATTGCCTGTGCAGATGCTGCGGTCATCGCCAGTGTTGCCAATAGTGCACTGCGTAGTTTCATGCGTCATTCCTTCTTTTAAAATAAAAGTTCAATCATGTCTAAAATTGCCCTATGATACCATGATTTTACGCCCAAAATGCATCGAATTGTATCGTAAATTACACTGCTGTGTATGATTTTTTCAATTTTTTACATTCATTCATAATGCTGGTTCATTATCAGATTATTAGTACCTTTATGAGACACAATAAAAACCCAAGCAAGACTGTTCGCTTGGGTTTTGGTTTTAAGACTTCGTATCATACGCGTTCGATGATGGTCGCAATCCCCTGCCCCAATCCGATACACATGGTCGCAAGTCCGATTTGGGTGTCTTGTTGCTCCATGACGTTCAAAAGCGTGGTGGTAATTCTCGCACCCGAACAGCCCAGCGGGTGTCCTAAAGCAATCGCTCCGCCATTGTGATTGACGATGTCTTGCTTGTCATACAGCCCCAAGCCTTTTAGCACCGACAAGCCTTGGGCGGCGAATGCTTCGTTTAGCTCCACCGTTTGAATGTCGTTGATAGACAGCCCTGCTCGTTTTAGTGCCTTTTGTGTGGCAGGGACAGGTCCATAGCCCATAATCGCCGCATCGCACCCTGCCACTGCCATGGAGCGGATGACCGCTCGCGGGGTCAGCCCAAGCTCCTTGGCCTTGCCTGCCGACATAACGAGCATGGCGGACGCACCGTCTGATAGGGCGGACGATGAGCCTGCCGTTACCGTGCCGTTTACAGGGTCAAAGACGGGTCTGAGTTTTTGTAGACTCTCAATATTGGCATCAAAACGAATGACTTCGTCCACCGTGCATAACTGCAAATTACCCTGCTCATCATGCCCTTCCACGCCCACGATTTCTTTATCAAATCGTCCTTCTTGGGTGGCTTTGGTTGCTTTGACGTGTGAGCCTAGGGCAAATTCGTCCTGCTCGGCTCGTGTGATGTCATTCATACGCCCAAGCATCTCAGCAGTTAGCCCCATCATGTTGGACGCTTTTGCGATGTGCTTTGAGCTACTGGGGTTGATGTCCACACCGTGCATCATGGCAACGTGCCCCATATGTTCCACGCCCCCGATGATAAAGATGTCGCCTTGATGGGTCATGATTTGGGCGGCGGCGGTGTGTAGGGCTTGCATGGACGAACCACACAGGCGGTTTACCGTTTGTCCTGCGACGTGCTTTGGAATGCCTGCCAACAGGCTTGCGTGGCGAGCGATGTTCCAGCCTTGCTCCAAGGTTTGATTGACACAGCCCCAAATCACGTCCTCGATGTCATTAGGGTCAAAATCATTTCGCTTGATTAGGGCTTTCATCAGCTCTGCCGATAGGGTCTCGGCTCGCACATTGCGGAACATACCGTTTTTGGATTTGCCCATGGCGGTACGTACGCCATCGACGATGACCACGTCTGTTGGATTTAATGTTGTCATAATTTTTTCCTTAAAATTTTAATTATTGATAAAAACTCTCGCCACGCTCTGCCATGTCTCGCAAGAGTTGCGGAGCTTCATACGCCTTACCCAGATGAGCGTATTTATCGCACAAGGCGACAAATTCTTTTACGCCCACTTGGTCAATGTAGCGACACGGACCACCACGAAACGGTGGGAAACCAAGCCCCATGAGCATTGCCATATCCGCCTCGCCTGCACTTGCCACGATGCTATCTTCTAGGCAACGTACCGTCTCGGTACAAAACGCCACCATTAAGCGGTCAATGATTTCTTGCTCGTCAAAATCGACATGACCATCTTGCACCGCCTTTAGTAGCTCATAAGTGGTCGTATCCACGCTCTTTTTAGGCTTGCCTTTTTTGTCAAGCTCATAGTTATAAAAGCCTGCGCCATTTTTTTGACCTAGACGGTTATTTTCAAACATGACAGTCGTGGCACTCTTATAATCAGGGTTCATACGCTCAGGGAAAGCCTCCGCCATGACCGAACTTGCGTGCACGCCTGTATCAATGCCCACAACGTCAAGCAGATAGGCAGGTCCCATAGGCCAGCCGAACTTTTCCATGACTTTATCAATCTTGACAAAATCCGCCCCGTGTTTGATGAGTAAATCAAACGCCCCAAAATAAGGGAACAGCACACGGTTTACCAAAAATCCTGCACAGTCATTGACCACAATTGGCGTTTTGCCCATCTTTTGAGCAAGGGCAACCGTGGTCGCCACCGCTTCATCGCTCGTCTGCTCGCCACGGATAATCTCCACAAGGGGCATGCGATGAACAGGGTTAAAAAAGTGCATACCCACAAAATTCTCGGGGCGTTTTAGCGACTTGGCAAGCTCGGTAATGCTAATCGTGGACGTGTTGGACGCAAGGATAGCCGTGTCCTTGATGAGGTTTTCGGTCTCGGCAAGCACCGCTTTTTTGATTTTTTCGTTCTCCACCACCGCTTCAATGACGATGTCAGGCGTAGCAAAATCACCATAGTTTAGGGTTGGGCGGATTTTAGATAGGGTTTCGCCCATTTTGGCGGTGCTAATTTTGCCACGTTCTACTTCTTTGCTAAGGAGCTTGCTTGCTTCATTCATGCCTAGGTCAAGTTGTTCTGCCTTGATGTCTTTCATGATGATGGGCAAGCCCTTGACCGCCGATTGATAAGCGATACCACCGCCCATAATCCCTGCCCCAAGCACCGCCATTTCATTGATGTCGTGGGCGGATTTGGATTGGTCTTTGGCACGTTTTTTAACCAGCTGGTCGTTTAGAAATACACCGACAAGAGCAGCCGCTTGTGGGGTTTTGGCGGATTTGGCAAAATTGGTCGCTTCAATCTTAATCGCTTCATCACGCCCCAAATTAACGTGGTTTTCTATCGCATCTAGGGCAAGGGCAACGGCAGGATAATGCTTGGGATTGGCTTTGGCAAAAATCACGCCTTTGGCAGAGTTAAACGCCATTGCCTGCTCGGTTTGGTTAAGTTTGACAGGTTCTAACTTCTCGGCACGTTTGGCTTGCCAGTCAAGCTCGCAATTTATGCACTTTTTGACCAAATCCAGAGCCGACTGCTCCACACTCTCGTCCGCCACGACAGCGTCCACCAAACCCACTTTTAGGGCATCGTTAGGTTTTAGGGGATTGCCTGTGGCGATGAGTTCTAGGGCGTTGTCAATGCCGATAATGCGTGGCGTACGCACACTACCACCAAAGCCAGGGAAAATACCGAGTTTGGTCTCAGGCAAGCCAATCTGAGCCGATTGCCCCATGACACGGTACTCACACACAAGGGTCATCTCGCACCCACCTCCCAACGCTGCGCCATTGATAGCCGACACCTTAGGAAATGGTAAATCTTCAAAACGGTTAAACACACTGTTAATGTCAAGTAGCCAATTTTCCAATTCTTCTTGGGGGTTTTTAAAATAACCGACAAACTCGGTAATATCCGCCCCTGCGATAAAGACCTTTTTGCCTGACGTTACAATCAAGCCCTTGATGTTCGTGTCCTGCTCCAAGGCGGTTACGGCTTCTTTGAACTCAGCATTGGTGGCTTGGTCAAATTTATTGACTGATTCATTTTCATTATTGAAATGAAATTTGACGATATCGCCGTCTAGTCGGCTGACTTGTATGGATTTTCCTTGATAGATCATATGTACTCCTATTGCTTATGTTTGGGATAATTTACACATCCAATCTTACTATAACATAAGCCATCAGCGAAAATAAGTACAGAATTTTGGGCAAATTTGACCGATTGGTCATCTTTTGGCGGCGATCATTTATGACCATGCAATAAAAATCCCCGTGCAATGACGGGGAGTTTTACCATGGCTGATTATTTCTCAATAGTTGGTGCTTTACCATCGTTGATGACGTCAGCATCGACGATCACTTCTTTGACATCGTCCATGCTTGGCAGCTCATACATGGTATCAAGCAGCGCATTCTCAATGATAGAGCGCAGACCGCGCGCGCCTGTTTTACGCTTCATGGCTTTTTTGGCGATGGCATCCAATGCATCTTTATCAAATGACAGCTTGGCGCCCTCCATCTCGAACAGATACTGATATTGCTTGGTCAGCGCGTTCTTGGGCTCGGTGAGAATCTGTACCAATGCCTCTTCATCAAGCTCATCAAGCGTCGCGATGACCGGCAGACGACCAATAAATTCTGGAATGATACCAAACTTCACCAAATCCTCAGGCTCAACCTCACGGAACAGCTCACTGATCTTGGTCTCTTCTTTGGCTTTGACCACCGCATTAAAGCCCATGCCCGTGGTCTCTGTACGCTGCTGGATGATCTTATCAAGCCCTGCGAATGCACCACCGACAATCATTAGGATATTACTGGTGTCCACCTGAATCATCTCTTGGCGTGGGTGCTTACGGCCACCTTGGGGCGGAATATTGGCAACCGTACCTTCGATGATTTTTAGTAGTGCCTGCTGAACGCCCTCACCGGATACGTCACGAGTAATTGAGACGTTTTCGCTTTTTTTGGTGATTTTATCGATCTCATCGATGTAGATGATGCCTTTTTGGGTGCGTTCAATGTCATAGTCAGCAGCTTGTAGCAGCTTTTGAACGATGTTCTCAACATCCTCACCCACATAGCCTGCCTCGGTTAAGGTCGTGGCGTCTGCCATGGCAAATGGCACATCCAACAGTCGCGCCAAAGTTTGCGCCAATAGAGTCTTACCCGAGCCCGTTGGTCCGATGAGCAGAATGTTACTCTTAGCCAGCTCAACTTTCTCGCCATTTAGCGTGTCGTCTTTTTGGGCAGACTTTAAGCGCTTATAGTGGTTATAGACCGCAACCGACAGTGCTTTTTTGGCAGCGTCTTGACCAATGACATATTCATCTAAGTGCGCGCGCAGCTCTTTTGGCGTAGGTAGCTTAGCATTCGCCCAATCGTCAGCCTCTTCTTGGTGGTCATAAGACGTGGCTTCTTTGGTGGTCTCTTTTGTTGGCTTATCAGCTTTAGCCTTGGATGGCTTGACGCCGATGCCTGCTTCTCTTAGCATGTCGCCACACAGTGACACACACTCATTACAGATATTAGCCGCATCGCCAGCGATGAGTTTTTTGACCTCGGCTTTCTTTTTACCACAGAACGAACAGGTATTTTCTAAATTACTCATCATCAATCCTTATAGCCCAGCAGGACGCTTGTCAAGCACAACATCCACCAAGCCATATTCGCGCGCCGCTTCTGCACTCATGAAGTTATCGCGGTCGGTGTCTTTCTCTAGGCGCTCGACTGGCTGACCTGTATGATCAGCAAGCAGCTGATTTAGTTTGGCTTTCAACTGGATAATCTCACGCGCATGAATCTCGATGTCCGATGCCTGACCACGGAAACCGCCTAGCGGCTGATGAATCATGATGCGTGAATTGGCAAGAGCATAACGCTTGCCCTTCTCACCTGCCGACAATAGGAACGAGCCCATGCTCGCTGCCTGACCCATACAGATGGTCGAGACATCCGGCTTAATAAAGTTCATCGTATCATAGATTGCCATGCCCGCAGTAACCACGCCGCCAGGGGAGTTGATGTATAGATGTACATCTTTTTCTGGATTGTCAGCTTCTAGAAATAACAACTGAGCGACAATCAGGTTCGCCATGTTATCCTCAACCTGACCCGTCAAGAAAATCACACGCTCACGCAATAAGCGCGAGAAAATATCAAAAGAACGCTCACCACGACCAGACTGCTCAATCACCATCGGCACAAGGGCGTTTTGTGGTGCAATGGGCGCGTGATAGCTGTCCATCAACTGATCATAAAAAGGATTGTGTTTCATGTTTTGCATTGTGATTTCCTAGTTTTTGAAAATATCGCTTATTTTACCATTAATTAAAAAATACCCCAAACACTGTTTGGGGTATTTTTATGGCTTTATTGTAAGCCAAGATTATAGCTGAGCTTGTTGAGCTGCTGCCAGTAGGTCTTGGTATTTAACTTCTTTGTTAGTTACTTTACCTTGAGCCAGTAGATAATCAACCACTTGATCTTCTAGAACCACAGACTCGATGCCAGCGCGTTGCTGCTTGTCGTTGGTGTAGTAGTCGATAACTTCTTGTGGATCTTCGTAGTTTTCAGCCGCTTCTGCGATGAATGCAGTCACGCGATCTTGATCAACTTCGATTTTCTCTTTGTCGATGATTTGGCTAACCAATACGCCAAGACGTACCGCGCGCAGTGCTTGATCTTCGAACAGCTCATTTGGTAGCATGTCAGCGCCGAAAGTATTAGGGTTGGCACCGAACTGCTGAGCGAAACGCTGTAGCATTTGTTCGCGCTGACGGTTGATTTCTTGCTCTAGCATGGCTTTTGGCACGTCAAATTCATTCTTCTCAAGTAGCGCGTCAAATGCAGCTTGTTTTACTTGATTGCGACCTGCATTCTTGATTTCGCGCTCCATGTTCTTACGAACGTCAGCTTTTAGCTTGTCAAGACCGCCTTCTTTTACACCGAATAGCTCAAAGAATTCTTCGTTTAGCTCAGGCAGTTTTGGTGATTTAACTTCTTTAACATTGATTTTGAAGTCAGCTTCTTTGCCTTTTAGGTTTTCGGCTTGATAATCTTCTGGGAAAGTTACTTTGATGGTTTTTTCTTCGCCAGCTTTCATGCCTTTCATGCCATCTTCAAAGCCTGGAATCATCTGACCAGAACCGATCACCAGACGATAGTTCTCAGCGCTGCCGCCTTCGAATTTTTCGCCATCGATAGAACCTTCAAAGTCAAAAGTCGCTTCATCGCCATCTTCTAGCGCACCGTCTTTGGTCTCTAGCGTTTGGCGTTGTTTTTGTAGGTTTTCGATCATCACGTCTACGTCTTCGTCAGACACAGAAGCTGTTTGACGCTCAACTTCGATCTCGCTCACGCCTTTTACTTCCACTTCTGGGAAAGTTTCAACCGTGGCTTGATATACCAAGAAATCATTCTCAAGTTTCACGTCATCAATATTCGGCACGCCCACTGCACGGATTTTTTTCTCGTTCATCGCTTCAAATACGGTGTCACGAATCACGTCGTTGATGACTTCTTGCTGGATGCCAGCACCGTACTGGGCGCGGATGTGCGACACAGGCACTTTACCCTTACGGAAACCGTCAATCTTAGCGGTCTTAGCTAGACTGCGGATACGACCTTCTACTTTGCCTTGGATGGTACCAACTGGCACTTTTACGGTCAATTGGGTTTCTTTGTCTGACAGTACATTGACTGCGATGTCTAGATTGCTCATGGTAATTACCTTTTAAAATATGAAAATCGGCTTGACTTCCATCAAGTATAAAATTTGGGTGTTATCATAACACGATTTAGGCATCAAAACACCTAAAAGCATCACAGTATAACGCTAAGCGGTTAAAATTACAACCAAAAACGCTGCATTCCCCATCAAATGCCTTTTATTTGAGCTGATTGATGAGTGTCTGCAAAGCCTGTCCGCGATGACTAAGCGAATTTTTGACTGTCTTTTCAAGCTCAGCGGAAGATTTGTCAAGGCTTGGCACATAGAACAGCGGATCATAACCAAAGCCATTCTCGCCCCGTGGTGCATCTAAGATCTCGCCCGCCCATTCGCCTTGGGCAATGATTGGTAAAGGGTCATCGGCGTGGCGCACCATGGCAAGCACGCAGACGAATTTACCGGCGATTGGAGCATCGCCCCTAAGCGGTGCCAGCTCTGTCAGTAGCTTGATGTTATTTGCCTGATCATCGCCATGCACGCCTGCATATCTCGCCGAATAAATCCCCGGCATATTACCAAGTGCAGGCACGCATAGCCCACTATCATCCGCCAAAGTAGGCAGTCCGCTGGCAGCACTTGCGTGGCGCGCCTTGATGATGGCATTCTCGATGAATGATAATCCTGTCTCATCAGCGTCTGTGATGCCAAGCTCACCTTGTGGGATGATGCTAATGCCCAGATTCGCCTGATCGAACAGCGCCTGAAATTCAGCCAATTTGCCTTTGTTGTTACTGGCCAAAACGATGGTTTGCATGATTTAAATCTCCTAATTATCAGTCTGTTATTGTAGCATAATTAAGCCCATCGGATAATCATCCTAAGCACTCAGCGAATGCCGTCATCCGCAAACCCCCTCAGGCAAGCCTAATATAAGCTCAGGTTTCTTTTCGGCAATATTCCTGATACAATGCTGTTGTTTATCATTTAATAATCATTTTCAATAATAAAGGATTTTCATGTCAAATAACATCTACACCGACGTGGGCAGCGATGTATTGTCGGCTTCGTCTGCGCCACCTCCACTACCTACCTTACAGCCTGAGCCGACCACTCATCGCTTTACCTTTGGTGGTACAGCAATGGCTTATTTTAAGATTTGGATTGTCAATTTGGTGCTGACCATTGTTACGCTGGGCATCTACTCACCATGGGCGAAAGTGCGCCGCCTACGTTATTTTTATGGTAATACGCACCTTGATGGCAAGAGTTTTGATTTTACCGCCAATCCCAAGCGCATCTTGATCGGGCGCCTGATCGCCATCGCCATCTATGTCGCCATCAGCGTCTTTGGTCAGTTCTCGCCTGAGATTGCTTTTGCAGGGGCGATATTACTATTCTTAGTTTTCCCTTGGATGTTGCGCTCGACGCTGCGTTTTATGGCGAGAAACAGCCAATTTAATAACGTTCGCTTTGGTTTTGGTGGTACGCTCGCGGCGGCTTATGTGGTGATGTTGCTGATTGTGGCTTTAAACTTCGTAAGCTTCGGTCTCTTAACACCATTTACGATTTGGTTGTTTAAGCGTTATCAATTTGACAATACGTATTTTGGACAACTTAAATTCAACTTCAACACCGGTGTCTGGGACATGTATAAGGCGATGATTCTGCCGTTACTTGCATTTTTCGTTGTGATGTTGCTGGGTGGTGGTTTTATCTTTAGCCAAGTAGAGACGATGACTTCACCCGATGGGTCGCTACCACCTGTGGCAATAGGCATCATCGCAGTCATCTACGCTGTGATGCTGCTTATTTTTCCACTCATGCAAGGCTATATCCATCGCGCCATCTGGGGCAAATTAACCTTGGGGGACAATCGCTTCGTCTTGGTGAACTTTAGCCCATTAAAATTCGCCTTCATCAGCCTAACCAATGTCATCGCAACCGTCCTAAGCGTAGGCTTATTACACCCTTGGGCAGCGGTGAGAATGCACCGCTACAAGACCGAAACCCTCGCCCTGTCTGTGGTGGACGACTTCGATGCGCTGACCACGCCGAGCGCGGATAACGTATCGCCTCTGGCAGAAGAGATCAGCGACGTGTTCGACTTTGATGTGTCTTGGTAAGTGAGTCTAGCATGAACCAAGCTGTGACCGTGCGGTATTTTGATGGGCAAATCAGTAAAGCGCACAACGCTCAAATTCATCCTGTATTTTATCAGGGTCAAGCGGATGGTTTTGTGGTTGTCTGGAGAAATACCGACAACACACACCAAGAGAAGCGTTATTTTGCCAAGAATTGTGAATACCTGCCCAGCGTGGATAATTCGCCACACGCCATCATGCTGTCCGATGGCGCGCGCATAGAATTTCTAGGCTCGCCACCCGATTGGATCGAGCTGCAGCATCGTTCGCTGTTCGACAACATTACCAAGATGGAGAACCGCTGGGCGTGGATCGGAACGGGGTTGGTGATATTGTGCGTGTTTGTCTTTGGGCTGTTTCGTTTTGGCATTCCGATGGCATCTCACCACATCACTCAGAGACTGCCCAGCGATGTTCTTATGGAGGCAGGCAATCATGCTGAGGAATACGTCATGGAGATGACCGAGCCCAGCGCCCTGTCTAAGGCGCGCCAAGATGAGATCAAGGCTCTGTATGATAAGCTAGATGCCAACCCACAAGCCAAAATCATCGTCAGAAGTGGCGGTGACATCGGCGCCAATGCACTGGCCATCCCCAATAACACCATCGTCATCACCGATGAACTTATCAAGCTTAGCGGTGATAATCACGAAATCCTAGCCGTCCTAGCCCATGAACAGGGGCATCTGGTGCATCGACATAGTCTAGAACAGGCCATATCAAGCCTTGGCATTGGAGTGCTGGTTGTCATCATCACGGGCGATACGTCTGATATTCTGCTGGCATTGCCCACAGTGCTTGCGACCACGCAATACTCTCAAAAAGCAGAGATGGAAGCGGACAAATATGCCATCGATGAGCTAAAACGCCTTGGCATATCGCCCATGCACCTTGCCAACTTCTTTGAGAAAATGAAAAAAGAACATGGCAACGGTCAAGGACATTGGTCGCTACTGTCCACGCACCCCAAGACGGATAAGCGGATTGAGCAGGTTAAGAAGCATAGTGAATAGGGCATGACTGTCATAATGTCGCAAAAACCGCCTTTGGGCGGTTTTTGTTTAGGCATGATACCTCTGGGATTTTGACTTTGCCAACGCCATGTATCCACGCACATACGCTCGATGTCATATTCTGCCGTCCAGCCAAGCAAGTTTTTGGCTTTATCGCTACTGGCATAGCAAGTGGCAATGTCCCCTGCTCGTCTTGAGGCGATGACGTATGGCACGGACTGCCCTGTGGTGTGGATAAAGGCATTAACCAGTTGTAGTACGCTTGTGCCATTGCCTGTGCCCAGGTTAATCGGCTCAAAGCCAAAAGCCGTCTCACACCCTGCGATATAATCCAGTGCTGACACATGACCTTTTGCCAAATCCACCACATGAATATAATCACGCACCCCTGTACCATCAACAGTATCATAATCATTGCCAAACACGGATAATTTTTCTAATTTACCCACCGCCACTTGGCTGATATAAGGCATAAGGTTGTTGGGAATGTCGCTTGGGTCTTCGCCGATTGTCCCTGATACGTCCGCCCCAATGGGGTTAAAGTAACGTAGGGAGATGATATTCCACACTTGGCTATCCTTGGCAGACTTTGCCAAATCTTCTAGGATATACTCCACCGCAAGCTTGGACTGTCCATAAGGGTTGGTGCAAGAACGCTTGGCGGTCTTGGCAATTGGTAAAATCTCTGGGTCGCCATAGACCGCTGCCGATGATGAAAAGATAAAGTTGGTTACGCCTTTGTCTTTCATGACTTCTAGTAGGTTTAGCGTGCCTGTTACGTTGTTTTGGTAGTATTTAAGCGGTTTTGCCACGCTCTCGCCCACCGCTTTTAGCCCTGCAAAATGAATCACACCAAAAAAAATCATGTTCATCAAATACCCGCTCCAAATGAGCCTTATCTAGCACATCGCCTTTGATAAATGCTATCTCTGTACCGAAAATTTTTTGTACACGCCCAATCGCCACAGGGCTAGAATTGGACAAATTATCATATACCACAGGCGTATAACCTGCCTTAATCAGTTCAATCAAGGTATGTGAGCCGATATAGCCTGCTCCGCCTGTTACTAGGATTTTTTTCATCTCGTATTCTCTTAAAAATGGATTTAGTGATTTTTCCGCCCCACACCAAAATACCCACCCTTTAACCTGCCGATCTCATCACAACTTAACACATTGGCGTCAAACACAGGCACGCCGATAGCAAGGCGATTCACATCAAAGTCGTCAATGCGATTTAGGACAAATATCGCTTGCACGTCCACATCAATACCACTTGGTTTAAACAGCATCTCATCGTCATAAAGCCTAATAAGCTCATCATCCGCCACGCCCCCTGCCACATAGGTAGTAATGCCATACGACCATAATAGGGGCAGCAGCCGATGAATGGCGGAATTGTCGGTACGTCCTGAGCCTGATTTGTAACTACCGCCCACAATCAGCACCGTTTTGTCATCAATAAAGCCGTCAAAATACCGCCAAAATTTGCGAAACAGTAGCTCTTTTTGGTCGTCATTTAACTCCGACACGGCAGACAAAATGGGATTTTTGACGTTTTTGTTATCAAAGCTCGCCTGCAAGGTCATCATCTCGTTTGGCAATGTCCGTCCGCCAAAGCCCGCCCCTGCGGTAAGATAGCTCGCCCCCAGCCGTCCGTCTTGCCCCATGATATAACTGATTGTGGTAATATCCACGCCTTGACGGTCGGCAAGTCGTGATAACTCATTCATGAGGCTCACCCGAGTGGCAAGCATTGCCATGACAGACGCACGGGCAAACTCTGCGGTAGCGATGTCGGTCGTTTGCACCGATTTTGCTCCATTTATCACAGGCATGAGGGCGGATAATGGATGGTCGGTCTTTTGTCCGATGAGCAGTAGGTGCGGATTTAGCATGGACGTAAAGGCTTGTCCGTCCACCAAAAACACAAACGGCACATAATACACCAAGGCACGTTTTAGCCCCTTTGCCAAGACATCAAAATCCCCCAAAGGCAAGTTACCACTTAGGATAACAGGGCTTGTGTCATTGGCTTTATTAAAGGCAGTTATCCACACGGATACGTCCACATTATCAAAACACACATCGCTCACAAATAGCCAACAAAGCTCGGACTCCTCTGGCACAAAGTCGTCAAAACCCACAAGGGTAATGACTTCACGGCTTTTGTACATCTCGTACAAAGCCACAAGCTCATGCTCAAAGGCATACTGGCGAGCGATGTGGTCCAAGTCATTGTCATAAATCACGACACGCTTACCAAGACTTGCCAAGACAACGGCAGTCGTTAGGCAGTCTATGCTATGTCCAACAAGAGTGCAGGGCTTTTGGTTAGTCTTGTGCATGGCTATCCTTGATGATGTTTAATAAAAAATTGGTGGAGCTGTCAAAGTCGCCCACGCCTTGCCCGTTTAGCACGTCAAACACGCTGTTTGCCATGATTTTGCCCATTTCAACACCCCATTGGTCAAAGGGATTGATACCCCAAAACACGGACGCCACATAGACTTTGTGTTCGTATAAGGCGATGAGCGAGCCAAGGCTTTTTGGCGTGAGAGCATCTAACAAAATGGTGGTGGACGGTTGATTGCCACGATATTGTTTAAATTGGGCAAAATCATCGTCATTTTTTTGCAACTCATCAGGCAAGGCGTGATTGCCAAACGCCAATACCTGCGACTGAGCAAGGCAGTTTGACAAGGAAAGCTTGTGCTGTTCGGCTAAATGAGCATTGGCAGTTTGGTGCTGATGAGAGCGATGAATGGGCGTGATAAAGTCGCAAGAGACCCGTTGTGTGCCTTGATGAAGGAGCTGATAAAAGGCGTGCTGGGCGTTTGAGCCGATGTCGCCCCACAAAATCGGACAAGTGTCATAGCCGACCTGCTGACCGTCTCTGGCGACCGATTTGCCGTTGGACTCCATTTCAAGCTGGGTCAGATAGTTGGGAAAATGCGACAATCTGCCGTCATAAGGCAGCACGGTGTGGGCGTTAATCCCCAAAAAAGTGCTGTTCCACACGCCCAACAGTCCAAGCAGGACGGGCATATTTTGGGCAAAATCGGCTGTGGTAAAATGCCTGTCCATGTCGTTCGCCCCTGATAGTAGCTCATAAAAGCCGTCCATGCCGATTTTTATGGCAATAGCAAGTCCGATGACCGACCACATACTAAACCGACCGCCAACCCAGTCCCACAGTAACAACTGATTATTTTCATGAATGCCCCAATCGCTCATCTTGTCAGGACGTGTAGAAATGCCAATAAAATGACGGCGTAAAATCGTGGGTTTGTTGTCATGGGCGGACAACAGCCAACCCAGGGCGGTTTTGGCGTTGGAGAGCGTGTCTATCGTACCAAATGACTTTGATGAAATGATAAACAGTGTGGTTTGCGGATTTAGCACCTTTAACAGGCTGTCAAGCTGAGTGCCGTCCATGTTAGAGACAAAATGCACCCGAATGGACGTGTCCGCCCACTCGGACAAGGCAGTCGTTGCCATTAGGGGCCCTAAATCCGAACCGCCCACACCGATATTGACCACATCCGTCATGGCATGACCTGCATAGCCACGCCACACGCCTGTGCGGATAAGGCTAACAATCGTCTCGGCTTTGGCAAGGCTGTCGTGGACTTGGGCGTTTACGTCCGTACCATCCACGATGAGCGACTCGCCCTTTGGTAAGCGTAACGCGGTGTGCAAGGCGGGACGGTTTTCGGAGTCGTTTACTTTTTTACCTGTTAATAAATCATTGATTTTATTGGATAATTGACAATCGTCCGCCAAGCTTAATAACGCTGATAAAATCTCATCGTCAATCGCTTGCTTACTAAAATCCATGTACATATCACAAGCCGACACACCAAACCGCTCGCCACGTTTGTCATCTTTGAACAGCTCGGTTAAGGTGCGGTCAGTTTGGGCAAGGGCGTGTAGGGTTTGCCAAGTGGGACTTTGATTCATGGCAAATCCTTAAAATGGCTCGCCAATATGCTCGGCAAAATAACCAAATGCCTTGATATAAGTCGCCATGTCGCCAGCATCAAAGCTCTCGCCTTTCAATGTTACCGCGTCCATGCCCTGCTTACTGATAAGTGCATCAATGGCATCGGTCAGCTGAATCTCACCACCCATAGACGGCTTAGTCTCTGCCAAAAAGTCAAAAATCTCTGGGCTAAACACATACCGCCCCACGACCGCAAGGTTGGACGGAGCGTCTTTTAGCAGGGGCTTTTCTACAAAACCCTTAACATCAAAAGATTGATTGGTGTCGGATTTGGCAATGGTTTGCTTATCGGCAAGGCGAGCAATACCGTATTTGTGCACATCATCGTCCGCCACAGGGTCTACCAAGATTTGTGAGCGACCTGTTTTGGCAAACTCATCCAGCATATATGCCAAATTATCCGCCTTAAAATCAGTCTTAAACGGGTCTAGCACCACATCAGGCAAAAGCACCGCAAAGGGATTATCACCCACGACCGCACGCCCTTGCAAGACAGCGTGTCCCAGCCCCAAAGGCTTGCCTTGACGCACGCTGGCAATCGCCACATCATCTGGCAAAAAGTTTAGACTGTCCGCCAGCTCATTTTTGCCCTTTGAGCGAAGTTGGGTATCTAGTTCGCTGTTGATGTCAAAATAATTTTCTATCGCACCTTTTTGGGCGTGATTGACAAGCACGATATTTTTGATGCCTGCCTTTATTGCTTCATCAATGACATAGGCAATGCTTGGGCGATTGCCAAGCGGCAACATCTCTTTTGGGATAGCTTTTGAAAGCGGGAGCATCCGAGTGCCAAAGCCTGCACAAGGGATGATGGCATAAGTTACTGATTTCATCTAAACTACCTATCACATCTACAATGGCTACTATGATTAAATAACAGCGATTCAAAAAAGTCATGACACCTTGAGCATCAGACCAGCCAAATGATCCATCATGACCATTCAACCTCATGACATTCAATCAATGTTCGATTATAACACACATCGCATAATGACAATGCAGGCAAATGACCTATCTCGCCAATAATACATCCGCTCATCTTATGCACCCCAGACACAGCGACATCCCAGCATTCAAACGACATCTATTCCCAGCAGACGCTGACTAGAAGCAGAATGGGGGATGCGACGAAACGCCAATCGCCACACATAATAATTGCCAAAACAACCCCAAAAAATCCAAAAAAATTTTTTTATAGAAAGGCTTCAAATGATGCTAAAAATATATTTGACACAAAAGCGATGCCTTGTTACCATAGAGCAAGACAGTGTTAAAACATATGGCGATAAGTGCTCAAAAGCTACACACTGGGTTCTTATTTACCTTTCCATCACAAATCAGATATCAGATAGGAGTTATCTTGTGAATAAAATCTTTAAAGTCAAGCGCAACTCGCTTGGTCAATCGGTCGTCTGTTCAGAGATCGCCACTTCTCGTTCAAAAGGTCGTGTGATCGCATCTGCATTGGCATTGGCTGTGGCAAGTACGGTAGCTGGTCAAGCGGCTGCTCAAGTTAAATCGTACTATACAGAAAGTACTACGGAACTAGCCAACCTTGGTGAATTGAACTATGAAAGAATAGAAAATTTAGAGATTGCTGCAGAAGAAACAAGCACCGATCTTGATAACCTTTCAGAATGGTTTAAACTAGCTCATGAGGCAATTGGAGACCACTATGCTGCTCTTGATGGCGTGGGTGATATTGTTAGTGCTTTGAGTGCAACAGACGATGTCCTCATCGACGAAATCGCTGAGAACACCAATGACATCTTCAAGTTGGCGGTGATTTCTGAAACCACTGTTGATGAAGTGGCAAAAAACCGTGCTGCTCTAGAAGCACATACCGACTCAATCAATGATCTTGGTACTGCGACCAATGTCCTCATCGACGAAATCGCTGAGAACACCAATGACATCTTCAAGTTGGCGGTGATTTCTGAAACCACTGTTGATGAAGTGGCAAAAAACCGTGCTGCTCTAGAAGCACATACCGACTCAATCAATGATCTTGGTACTGCGACCAATGTCCTCATCGACGAAATCGCTGAGAACACCAATGACATCTTCAAGTTGGCGGTGATTTCTGAAACCACTGTTGATGAAGTGGCAAAAAACCGTGCTGCTCTAGAAGCACATACCGACTCAATCAATGATCTTGGTACTGCGACCAATGTCCTCATCGACGAAATCGCTGACAATATCACTGCCACTCAAAAAACAGCTGAACAAACTGCGAAAAATACTCAGAACATTGCCAAGAACCAAGCGGACATCGCGACCTTGATGAGCAAGTCGCCAGCAGCAGTTGATTTACAGCCAATCAATGACAAGATCAACAAGCTTGATGACAAGCTAAGTGCAGGCGTGGCTGGTGCTGTGGCCCTTGCCATGATGCCAGCACCGGCTGCTGGTAGCCACTACATCACTGGTGGTACAGGCTTCTATAATGGTGAAAGTGCGGTAGCAGTTGGTCTTACTGGTGCAAGTGAGACTGGTGCCTTTACCTATAAGATCGGTGGCTCAGTAAATTCCTCTGGCTCTGGTACTTTTGGTGCTGGTGCAGGCTATCGTTGGAAATAATCCACGATCATTGCATGAAAAAATCGCTCATCATTGAGCGATTTTTTTATATCAAATCTAATTTCACGCACTTTGATACCCAAACCAACTCAAAATAATATACCAAACTACCTTTCAGACCCTATTAAAATGCGTTTGGGATTGGCAGTGAAATCAAAACTTCGTCCAGCGATTTGAGCATCTTAAAACATTGCCATAAAAAAACACCCTATGATGGGTGTTTTTTTATTGAGAAAGTCAATCAGCGTTTTTTACGTTGGATGGCGTGAATCGCTCGACCATCAGCCGACAACGCCGCTTCATGCACCGCTTCAGATACGGTTGGGTGTGCAAAGGTCATGAGCTGCAAGTCTTCAACGCTCGACACAAACTCAAGAGCAATCATGCCCTGATGAACGATGTCGCCTGCACCAACACCCACCATATGCAAACCAAGCAATCGGTCAGTTTTGGCGTCTGCCACGACCTTAATGAGACCTTGACCCTCACCTTGTGCCAACGCACGACCGTTAGCAGCTAAGCTGAACGAGCCAGTTTTTACCTCATATCCCTTGTCTTTAGCAGCCTGCTCGGTCAGACCCACCCAAGCAATCTCTGGGTGGGTATAGATGACGCTGATGATGGTGTCATAGTTTACCTGAGCTTTTTCGCCATGAATGCGTTCTACCGCCATCATGCCCTCTTCCATCGCTTTATGAGCCAGCATCGGTCCACGCACCAAATCACCGATGGCATACACACCATCTAGGTTGGTTTTGCACTGGTCATCAACCGCCACCAAACCTCGTTCAGTCAGCTCAATGCCACAGCCATCAGCCAGTAATGCTTCGCTGTATGCACGACGACCCACGCAGACGATCAGCTTATCAAAGGTCTCAGTCTTGATTTCGCCTTTGACATCAGTAGTAACTACTACTTCGCCATTGACTACTTCAGCATTGGTAACTTTGGTGTCTACACGGATGTCTAGACCTTGTTTCTTAAGTAGCTTAGCGGCTTCTTTTGAGATGTCTTTGTCAGCGACCGCTAGGAATTCTGGCATGGCTTCATATACCACCACTTCTGAGCCTAGACGACGCCATACAGAGCCAAGCTCTAGACCGATGACGCCAGCACCGATCACACCAAGACGTTTTGGTGCTTCTTTGAACTCTAGCGCGCCAGTTGAGTCTACGATGTGCTCGCCGTCAGTCTTAGCAACTGGGATTTCGATTGGCACAGAGCCTGCCGCTAGGATAACGTACTTAGCAGTGATGGTTGTTTCAGTGCCGTCATGAGCAGTGAATTTCACTTGCTTTTCAGCAGCTTTACCATCAAGTAGTGTACCCACGCCTTGTAGCCAGTCCACACCATTGCCTTTTAATAGACCTGCCACGCCGCCGGTAAGACCTTTGACAATGGCATCTTTGCGAGCAAGCATCTTGCTGACATCGATGCTGACATCGCCTGTGCTGATGCCATGCTCGGCAAGTTCATGACGAGTTGCTTCATAGCGGTGTGAGCTGTCAAGCAGTGCTTTTGATGGGATGCAGCCCACGTTTAGGCAAGTACCACCAAGTGCAGGTTCGCCTTTGTGGATGCGTTTTTCGATACAAGCGGTGCTAAAGCCAAGCTGAGCAGCGCGGATGGCAGCTTCATAGCCACCAGGTCCACCACCGATTACAACTAAGTCGTATGAAGTTTTCATGATTATTCTCTCTTTTTTAATGAAAAATGCCTACCTTGCGATAGGCATTGCTTTTATTATAGATCTAAGATCAGACGCGCTGGGTCTTCAATCAACTCTTTGATGGCTACCAAGAATTGAACCGCATCTTTACCATCGATCAGACGGTGGTCATAAGATAGAGCTAGGTACATCATTGGTAGGATAACCACTTCGCCATTTACCGCCATTGGGCGTTCGTTGATGGCGTGCATGCCTAGGATGGCAGTTTGTGGTGGGTTGATGATTGGCGTAGATAGTAGTGAACCGAACACACCACCGTTAGTGATGGTGAATGTACCACCGGTCATCTCTTCGATTGCCAATTTACCTTCGCGCGCTTTAACCGCATAGTCACGGATGCCGCCTTCGATATCGGCAAGACCCATGCTGTCAGTGTCACGTAGAACAGGCACAACCAGACCACGGTCGCTTGACACCGCCACGCCCACGTCATAGTAGCCGTGATATACGATGTCATCGCCATCGATAGAAGCGTTCACCGCAGGGAAACGCTTCAATGCTTCGGTAGCTGCTTTAACGAACAGCGACATGAAGCCCAATTTTACGCCGTGGCGTTTTTCGAATTGGTCTTTGTATTTGGCACGCAAGTCCATGAGCGGCTTCATGTTCACTTCGTTGAACGTGGTTAGCATTGCGGTTTCTTGAGTAGCAGACAATAGACGCTCAGCGATACGCTTACGTAGACGAGTCATCGGAACGCGAGTCTCAGCACGCTCACCAACAGCAGTCGCGATAACGCTACCAGAAGTGGTTTTTAGCGTTGGGTTGATCATGTCAGACTTAGTCACACGACCGCCACGACCTGAGCCTTGAACATCAGCAGGATTGATGCCAGTTTCTTTGGCAGCTTTACGAACGGCTGGGCTTTGATCTTTAAAATCACCTTCAGCGCCTTTTGGCTGTACTGGTGCAGCAACGCTTGCAGGATCGATGGTGGTGCCTTTGTCAGCTTCTTCTTTTGACAGTTCTTCTGCATTACCTGCTTTAGGTTCAGCAGTTGCACCCGCTTCGAATTTCGCGATAACTTCAGCAGATAGTACGGTGTCATCTACGCCTTTTACAATGCTGGTTACAACGCCATCATCAGGTGCAACAACTTCTAGAACAACTTTATCGGTCTCGATTTCTGCAAGCAGTTGGTCACGTGATACTTGCTCGCCTTCGGCAACGTGCCATTCTACGATGGTGCCGTCTTGTACCGATTCTGGGAATACTGGGGCTTTAATTTCAGCCATGATAAACTCCTACGTTTATGTCAAATTTTAATATAAAAATCATAAATAATGCCAAACCGACCACCTTTGGTCAGTTTGGCTGATGAATTATTGCAATTGTTCTACTGTCACGCCTAGCGCATCAGCGATTAGTGCTTGCTGCTGAGCATTGTGGATCTTCGGAGAGCCGGTCGCAGGTGCTGCCGCTGCAGGACGTGCTGCAGGCGCTGCCAAGTTAGCTGACTGAGTCGCCATGATGCGATACATCTCAGGCAATAGATAGTACCAAGCACCTTGGTTCAATGGCTCTTCTTGCGCCCACACGACATCAGCTAGGTTTGGATACTTCGCGAACTCTGCCAAGATGCGCGCTTCTGGTAGCGGATATAGCTGCTCGATACGTACGATCGCCACGTGATCTAGACCCAGTTTACGGCGCTGACCCAGAAGCTCGTAGTATACCTTGCCACCACATAGCACAAGGCGAGTTACTTTGCTGTTGTCCAATGCGTCGATCTCTGGCAGTACAGTTTCAAACTTACCATTTGCAAGCTCATCAAGCGTCGATGTCGCAAGCGGATGACGAAGCAATGACTTAGGCGACATTACGATCAATGGCTTACGCGCAGGGCGGATAACCTGACGGCGTAGCGCATGGAAGATCTGTGCTGGTGTGGTCGGTGTGATCACTTGCATGTTGTCTTCAGCACACAGCTGTAAATAACGCTCTAGACGTGCTGATGAGTGCTCAGGGCCTTGACCTTCAAAGCCGTGCGGCAATAGCATGGTAAGGCCTGCCAGACGCTGCCACTTGGTCTCACCACTTGCGATGAACTGGTCAATCACAACCTGAGCACCGTTAGCAAAATCGCCAAACTGTGCTTCCCATACGATCAGTGCATTTGGCACTGTGGTCGCATAGCCGTATTCAAAGGCAAGTACCGCCTCTTCTGACAGTAGCGAGTTATAGGTAGCAAAACGTGCTTGACCTTCGCGGATGTGCTGAAGCGGGATATACATGCTACCGTCTTTTTGGTTATACAGTTCAGAATGACGGTGCGAGAATGTACCACGACCCACGTCTTCACCTGTGATACGCACAAGCAGACCTTCATCAACCAGTGATGCATATGCCAATGTCTCAGCAGCGCCCCAGTTCAATGGCTCTTCGCCTGTCTGCATGGCAAGACGTTGTTCTAGAACTTTGGCGACCTGACGCTGTAGTTCAAAGCCTTCTGGCACTTTTGCCATGGCTTGACCATAAGATTTTAGCTTCTCGATGTCAACGCCAGTTTCCCAGTCGTCTTCTAGCTTGTGACCCACATAAGGCGTCCAGTCAACGAATAGGCTGGTATCAGGCTCTGTCGCCAGACCTTGAGCCACATCTTGACCGTTATCAAGTGCCACACGGTAGTTATCTTCGATTTGTGCTGACTCTTCTTTGGTCAGTACATTTTCTTTTGCCAACTGCTCAGCATATCTGGTGCGAGTGGTTGGTAGTTTTTTGATGATTTGATACATCAATGGCTGAGTGGCTGACGGCTCGTCTGATTCGTTATGACCGTTACGGCGGTAGCAGACGATGTCAAGCACGATGTCACGACCGAATTCTTGGCGATAATCTACCAATAGCTGAGAGGCAAATACCACCGCTTCAGGATCGTCACCATTAACATGGATAACAGGTGCGTGAACCATCTTCGCTACGTCAGTACAGTACTCAGTAGAACGCGCGTCTTCTGGGCGTGATGTGGTGAAGCCAACTTGGTTATTAATCACAACGTGCAGCGTGCCGCCTGTCTTGTAGGCACGAGTTTGTGACATTTGGAAAGTTTCTTGGTTAACACCTTGGCCAGCAAACGCAGCATCACCGTGCACCACAATTGGCATCACCGTGCTGTTATCAATGTCATAGCCGTATTCTTCAGAACGACGAGCTTGACGCGCACGCACTGAGCCCAGCATCACTGGAGAGACGATCTCTAGATGCGATGGGTTATACGCCAATGCCAAGTGCAGCTCACCGCCCTTGGTAACGACGTTCGAGCTAAAACCGTTGTGGTATTTTACATCACCAGAACCAACGGTAGGCTGGATCTTGCCGTCAAATTCATCAAACAGTACAGATGGGTTCTTACCCATGATGTTCACAAGTAGGTTCAGACGACCGCGGTGTGCCATGCCGATAACGACTTCTTTGGCGCCATAGCCACCAACACGCTGAATCATCTCGTGCACAGCAGGAATGAAGCTTTCACCACCTTCTAGACCGAAGCGTTTCACGCCGGTATATTTACGCGCAAGGTATTTTTCCAGACCTTCGGCAGCGGTTAGACGGTCAAAGATTTCTAGTTTTTTGTCTTTATCGAAGCGGATATGACCGTGGTTTGATTCGATGTAATTTTCGAACCAACGTTTCTCGGTCGCTGTGAATACATGCATGTATTCATAGCCAATACTGCCACAATACACACGCTCTAGAATCTCAATAATCTCGCGTAGGGTTGCTTCAGATTTACCGATGGCAAGATCGCTGGTTGGGAAAGTCGTGTCAAGATCTGCTTCAGACAGACCATGATAAGCCAAGGTCAAATCTTCAACAGGTGCACGCTGCTGTAGTGCCAATGGGTCAAGCTGAGCTTTGCGATGACCACGACGACGATAAGCAGAGATCAACTGCTGAACTGCCATTTGTTTAGGGTTGCAGTCAGTGCTGCCGCCTTGGGCTTGATCAGGACGGGCGTTTGTTTGGTTGCGGGCAAGTAGCAAATACTGCTCTTTGATCGCGTTGTGCGGGGCATCGCCTGCTTGCTCATAATCGGCAAAGTATTTTTGCCACTCGATGCCCACACTTGCCTTATCCGCCAAATAGCCCTCGTACAACGCCTCGATGTACGCTGCACCATCTGCGGTGAGTTCGGTGCTTTGATAAGCCACCGTATCTTTGCTACTTTTTGTCATAATTTAACACTCTCAGTCAATGGTGTTTTCTTGATTGGTTTTTTAAATCATCACTTAAAAAGCCAATCAAACTGTCCAATTTATAAAAAAATACCATACTGTGCATAGTTTACGCCATTTGACAAAACATAACAAGTTGCAAAGAGTTTTAAAATGTGAATAAGGGAAATTTTTTAGAAAACTTGTCCAAAAACTGCGGTATAGCAAAAAAATTTTGCTAGGTTTAAATACTAATACAAGCGTAATGATAAACTCTAAAAATACCAAAAACATCAAAAATCAGCCCAAGTTACAAGAACCGCCAAAATAACGCAGGTGTTTGCCTGAGTAGTTTTTGGGTATCAACGATGGCAGTAAAAGTGGTATCGGCAAGATTTTTTTGGGTGTTGGTGGTGGGCAAGATAAGTAGCACCTTGCCTCTGGTGTAGTTGTCTGTGGTAAGCCACATCTTTTCAAACTGACGGCGTGTTAGTGTGCGATTGCCCCAGCTACTGTCTGCCAAATAAACATTGTACTCATCAATGGCACGCACCACACTAAAATGGTCACTTCGCTTATGATTGACATAAACAATGGCAGGAATTTTAAGCTTGACAAGTGTGTCATAATCCATCATTACACCACGAGCAGTAAAACCATATTTTTCGCTGACCTTTGCCAAATCCAAAAACGATGACATCACATCATCTAATGCCATATCGTCCAAAATTTGCCGTTCTGTTTTAGGCGTTTGGTAAAAGTAAGTTAAAATGGTAGAAAGCGATGATGCACCGCAAGAATAATCCACATCTTGCTTGGTAACTTTGCTATTTTTAATATCGGTGTAAGTGGTCTTTGTGCTAAGTGTTTTGGGTGTATGCCAATCTGCATAAGCCAAATTTATGCTAAAAGCAACTATAAATAAAAGAGCTTTTTTCATTACGATTACAATCTTAGCCATTAAATTATTATTGGATATTTTGATTGTTGGCTTGGCGGTATTTTTGAGATAAAGGCGGTGGCAACTCCCCAATCTTGGTGGTCAATCCAACCGATACCGTACTACCGCTAGCTCCTGAAATTGGTGTGCGAACATTAGCAGTCAAGTTACTTCTTGCACTTAGTGCATAAGCCAAACCAAGATTTAAAGCGGTTTGTGTTTGGTTGTTTTCTATGTTGCCAAAGTCGTTTTTGTCCGCCCATTTGTGGCGAACACTCACACCGCCTGTCAGCGTAATATCAGGATTAACCGCAAAACCCACCGAGCCATTGAGTGTCGCTGTATCGCCCAAATGAATACGGCCGCCATTTTGTAATTCACGCTTTGTTTGATGTTGGTAAGTACCTGTAAGACTTAGCACAATCGGGTCATTGACAGTATAAACGCTCAAACCCACAAGTGCCGAACCGCCCGATTTATTTTTGAGTCCTTGTGTGTTGTCATAAAGTGATAATTCGCCAAACAACAAGCTATCAGGCAAGGTTTTATGGTTTTTGATGACTTGGTATTGGGTGGCTAGGCTCACATCATTTAGGCTTGTATCGCTTGACTTTGATAAATCCGCACCATTTTGATGACGGTCATCGCGATAGACACCGTTAGTCTTAATACCCATTTCTAGTCTATCACTCACACCATAACGCATTCCAAAAGATGCAATTAGGCTATCGGTATTGGTATTGCTCTCGCCAATATTAGGCAAATAAATGGTTCTTCCACCGCCTAAGTCTACGCTGTTAAAGCCTTGTGCCGCCGCCGATGTTTTTTGTTGATTAAAATAGCTAAGTTCGGTATCCAATTTAAAGCGGTTTTTATCCGCCAAGATATCTTCTACTGTGAGAGGTAGATCGGCGTGGGCGATGAGTGGTAAGGTGGTTAAAGTTAGCAATAAAAGTTTCAATCTCATAATATCATCTCAAACTATCCTAATTGCACTGTTCATCTTTATGGGATAATTCATATCAATATCCTTAATGTTTAATTCTTTTGATTGATAAATTAGTGTCTTTTTACTTTCTTCAAAAAAAGTCAGTTCAAAAGCTCCATAATACCTATGGATATCTTTTAACAAAGACACACTTTCTTGCTTCAATGTATATTCAGAATATGCAGTACCCTTTTTTATTTCTTTTATCGCTTTATGCCAAGTCAAATTAAGCACATCGCCAAAAATGGATTTTAATTCACATTTTAGCAAATCCGTAGCAGCGCAAACAAAAGCATTGTTTTTTTGTCTTTTGCCAAGTAATGACCATTTACAAAAAACGATGTGTCTACAACACAACCATTAAGCGGTTTGATTTTAATAATCATGACTACATTCTAAAATTAATTTAAGCTTAACAAGTCAATCAATAATTTTATAAAAAATATAGCAATATTTTTTAAAATAAGATGACAAACAATTACTTTCGGCTCTGGTTCAAAAAGTATGCTACAAGGAAAACCGTTCGTGGTGAGCCTGTCGAACCATAACGGTTGTCCTACCCTTCGATAGGCTCAGGGTTAACGGAAAACCTAGTTCAGCATACTTTTTAGACCATTACCTTTGAATCAAATTCTAAAAGATTAGCACAATCCATTATTATCATTAAAGACTACTAATCTAACAAGCGGTGTTAAAATAATAGCGATTAACAAAGAATAATTCAGTAAAAAATCTTCAATATAATTTTCCGTCTGAATGGTAAAAAACATAGGGCTTTTAAAATAGCCTTTTATAAAAAAAGAGCTGATTAAAAACACCAACAGTATTGACAATAAAAAACTGGAAGCCAAAACATCATCGCAGGGGCGATAAGAAAATAAAATTAAGACAGCTAAAAAAGCGTGAAATTTGGTTAAGTACTTAACCAAATTTCTAACTTTCTTTAGGATTTTACCTTTCAACAAAGTTACCACCAGCCTTTGCGGTTTCCAACACCATTAATTGTACCTCCAGCAAATGCTACTTTAGATGCGCCATATATGGCTTGAGCACCACGCACAGGCACCAACGCACCTCCAACAACAGACTTGCCCAGACCTGCCACAGTGCACTTTGTATAAGCACAGCCCGATACATAGCTAATACCGCCTATTGCCCCTCCAACCGCATAAGGAATCCAAGCCCCCTCCGTCTCCTGCATCTGACTATCAGTCATGGCAACAGCTTGTAAGTTTTGGGTGTCATCAAAAGCAAAAGATAGGTCGGTTGCTTCATTAAATTGGGTAGATAACTCTACACTTGGTGTGGGGTAAGTAGTCGTCTCTGCAAAAGCAGGGGCGGTGACGATAGTGGCAGTAAGTGCTAGGATTGACAATTTTTTCATAATATTTTACCTTCTTTGAGTTTAGAAAAGACCGTGTGTACAGTTTTCTGATAAAAGTAAACTAATGAATGACACAAATGCTATAATAAATATTAATTTAAAATAGATTAAAAGAGGATTCATAGGACTGTATGACTTTGGTTTCAATAAGCATCACCACATTTTTTTTGTTACTATTCTAAATGTAATCATAAGCACTCCTATAATTAAAATATCAGTATAAAACTTATCAATATTTTTATTATCTGGAATAATCAGTTCTAGGTAATTGGTTTTTGTTATAACAAATGAAACTATTATTACAAAAATTGGATAAATGATATAAAACCAAGGGCTATTATTCATTTAAAACCTCCATATGCTCACAGATCTGCAAACCTGTGAGCATATTCGTCAGCATTATGGGGGCTGATATGCAGCATGCCTTAAAGTTAGTTTATATGCTGATCTACCAGTATTTTCCACCAAATTTGGTTGGGACGTAAGTAGAAGCAAAGCCGGTTCCGAATGTAGTTAGACCTGAGCGAACTCCGTTTACTGGACTTGCAAAACCAAGGGCTCCACCCAGAGCGGCAGCACCAATAAATTTATAGGGATTATCACCACCACCAGCCAAATAACCATAGCCTGCACCATACATGCCAGCCAATCCTCCAATAGCGTTAGGAATCCAAGCCCCCTCCGTCTCCTGCATCTGGCTATCTGTCATAGCAACAGCTTGTAAGTTTTGGGTATCATTAAAAGCAAAAGATAAATCGGCTTCTTGGGTTGGTTGAGTAGATAATTCTACACTCGGTGTGGTATAATGAGAAGTCGTCTCTGCAAAGGCAGGGGCGGTGGCGATAGTGGCAGTAAGTGCTAGGATTGAGAACTTTTTCACATGTTTTCCTTATTAACGTTGTGAAAAAACCATCAGTCTGATACTGATAGCCGATAACCATGCTAAGATGATGATGGTGAGAGATTATCATCTTGGTGTTGGTTATCACTTCTGATACTAACTAATACATTTGTATCTGTCAAGCGTTGGTATTGATTTTTTATATAAAAATTTTTATCAGTCTCATAACAGATCATTAGTCTACTTTATAACTCCCATTACCCCTATCCCACCAAATGAGCTGCGCTTACGTTAAATTTAAACGGTTTTTATCCGCCAATAGATCTTCGACGGTTAGGGGGGATTGGTGTGGGCTGATAAACTTAGTAATGATATACAATAAAGAGTGATTTTACGCATTTTAAATCCCTAAGATATTTGATAAATGGTGTTTAATTTTAGATGTGAATTATTATCTAAAGTTTCCAGTTGGATAAAATCAAATCTGTCAATCTTTGCCAAAGAAAGATTAAACATATCATCTTCATTGTTTTTATTGAGTAGAAGAAATTTTGCAAAAAATAATTTTTTAGATTGTTTGCTGTAATTACCTAAAAGTTCAATTAGTTGGTTATGAATGCAATAAATATCATCATGTATTATCTGACAAAGGTTTTCATCATATCTATAATAACCGTATTTATCAGATTGATGGCTATCTATGCTGTGAAATTTTAAAAATCTTTCTTGGGTAATTTTTTTAATTTCATCATCGGAAATGACTAGGTAGATATGAGACATAGATATGATCCAAAATTAGGTGTTATAACTAATTATGGGGCTGAACTATCCCCATAACTTTTAATTGTCTTAATTATCTTGGTTTGCCGTACCAAATATGAGAGCCATTTCTTGGGTTCGGATGATAATGGGTATATCTTGAACCAGGGCCAGCGTGATATTCTCTGATGGGATTGTTTCCTGCAATTTTTTTAGCAACAGAACGGTTGGGAGCCATAATGTTGATTGCTCCACGTTTAACCATATTTTGGTAGTAGTCTAAAAAGTATGCTGAACTAGGTTTTCCGTTCTCCCTGAGCCTGCCTGCGGGTAGGAAAACCGTTAGGTTTCTCAAGCTCGCCACGAACGGTTTTCTTTGTAGCATACTTTTTGAACCAGAGCCTTATTTTTTATGCATTCTAAATTGGTGATATATAGCATACCCAACGACATTTACAACCAAAATACATAAGATATGCATTTTTAAGCTTAACCCAAGATGTATGGGTATTACCAAAAACATAACTCCTACTAACGACATAACAATTGGCGACAAGAAATTAGACTCTGATTTACTCGATAAATAGTCATTGAGAAATAGTAGACCGCTATAAAAAAATGAAACAACCAACGATACCAACAGATATAAAAACATTGAACACTTCTTTATCTAAAATTAACATTCAACTAACAACCAAAAACCCATACTGAAAAATCCAGTATGAGTTTTAAGACCATTATTTAACATTTAATGTTTTAAATCTGTTGCCTAAAACAACGCCTGCTGTTGGACCGCCCAAGCTGATGGCAGTATTGGTAGCAATTTTAGTTCCTGCACTCATTGCAATTGCTCTTCCTGCTGCACTAACCGGACTAACAAAACCTAATCCTGCCCCAGTTCCAACTGCAGCCACATGATGTCCAAAATTATATTGACCGCTAGCGGCAACACTACCCATATAAGCAAAATGCCCTGTCAAACCACCAAAGCCTGCACCAACAGCATTGGCAACCCAAGCCCCCTCCGTCTCTTGAATTTCTGTAAGTGTCATCTCTTTTGTTTGCAGATTTTCTACATCATCAAACGCAAAAGACAAATCAGCAGTTTGGGTAGATAATTCTACACTCGGTGTGTTATAATAAGCAGTCGTCTCTGCAAATGCAGGTGCGATGGCTACGGTAGCACTTAGTGCTAGGATTGAGAGTTTTTTCATAACATTTTCCTATGTTTTGAGATTGTAAAAAACTATCAGTTCATGCTGATAGCCGATAACCATGCTAAGATGATGATGGTGAGAGATTATCATCTTGGTGTTGGTTATCGGTTTTTTGATATTTTTTTGGTTGCATAACAAAAAACTATATTCATAGCAATCATATAAAAAATGTAGATAATAATATGAGTAAAAGCCAAGTTGTCGCTCGTCATGTTGTTTAACATTTTAGTGATGTTTATACAACACCATGTAAGAATAGTGATTGCTAATGCTAGCAAAATGTTGTCGAGCCAAAAATTTTGCTGTATTTTGGGGATATTTCTTGCCCAACCTAAAAATAACCCAATAGTGGCGATTATGTAAATGGTTAGCATACTGGTATTGGTCGCATAACACATACTGCCGATAGTTGACAGTGTGGTTATTGTATCATTTGGTTTAGCGGATGTTGTGAGTGGTGCCAAGGGTGCTAGCATAACCGTTAACGCCACCCACTACGGCACCGACAGCAACCCCTCTCATGCCGTTGACCATAGCAGTTGCTCCCACAACAGGACTCATTGCACCAGCTCCTGCTCCAGTTGTAATAGCAGCTAAGTGTGCATATTTATTGTGCGTGCCGCTAGCAACAGAGCTTGCCAAGTAGCCATAATGACCGCCTAGTCCCCCCATTATGCTACCAATAGCAAAATTTGCCACCGCCCCCTCCGTCTCCGCCATCTCCTTATCGGTCATGACAATGGCTTGTAGATTTTCCACATCATCAAAAGCAAACGATAGGTCGGTTGCTTGGGTTGGTTGAGTGGATAATTCTACACTTAGTGTGGTTTGATGAAGAGTCACTTCTGCAAAAACAGGGGCGGTGGCGATAGTGGCAGTAAGTGCTAGGATTGACAATTTTTTCACAATATTCTTCCTTAAATTACAAATCCCAACCGTCAGCAAGACTTGGTGTTAAAGTACAGTTGTGCTGTACCTGCATGATATTATGGTAATTTTTTTGCTTTGTCAAACACCTTTTGTGATTTTTACTGGTTAACAATTCATTACTTTTAGTTCTGTATTTATTATTCAGCAACTTTTATCCGCCAAGATATCTTCTACTGTAAGGGGTAGGTCGGCGTGGGCGGTAACAGATAAAAACAATAAAAAGAGTGTTATATGTTTTTTCATATTTATCCATAACTTTTGCGGTGTTGAAAATTCAGTACCAATGCAACATTGTTTAATATTGCATTGGTAATTTGATAATATTAGTTTTTAAAGCATTGCGGTATTTGCATTTACATCATCAAGAATTTTTAATAAAACACAAAACTCTCAATTCAGAGCGGATCTCATGCTAAATCAAACTGAAGTTTTGTAGTTTTCTTACATCATTTGATTTTAATAAATCAATCAAATTTTCAACCAAATCCAATTGATGACTAGCATAATCACTATCTTTTTTTCGAACATCTTCATCACTTACCAAATGAAATAACTGATAGTAGATGTTTGAAAGTTCAGGCGGACAATCTTTCCATATATCTAATAATAGCTGACCTTCAATACAACCATCTAGATAAGCACGCAAACTATTGATTAAATAAGTGTATGGCATTTGCATTACCTAAAAGCGTTTCCAAGGAGCATTCCAAGGTCTGTGTGCATGAATGTCAGGTGCGATATGCATATGTAGCTTTGCTGGAGAAGGATTGTCATGGTGATCCAGTCTAAACACAGGTGTTCTAGTTTTCGGAGTACTGCCATACCTTATCTGAAATATTCTTCCATTGTAGTGTTGTCGAAACCCTTTATCTGGACCGTCCACCCTAATATTTGTAATAAATTTAGGAAATCTAGCCCCCTCCGTCTCCTGCATCTGGCTATCAGTCATAGCAACAGCTTGTAAGTTTTGGGTGTCATCAAAAGCAAAAGATAGGTCGGTTGCTTGGATTGGTTGAGTAGATAATTCTACACTTGGTGTAGTGCTTGGTATAGTTTGATAAACAGTTGTTTCTGCAAATGCAGGGGCGGTGGCGATAGTGGCAGTCAGTGCTAGGATTGAGAGTTTTTTCACAATATTCTTCCTTAAATTACAAGTCTCAACCGTCAGCAAGACTTGGTGTTAAAGTACAGTTGTGCTGACTTGCGTGGTATTGTAGTATTTTTTTGCGTTGTCAAAGGGTTTTTTAAATAAGTATGCATTTTTCATAAACTGTTTAACCTATTATTTTATCCGCCAATAAGTCATCGACCGTTAGGGGTAGGCGTGGGCGAGAAGGGGTAAAGTAAGTACGATAGATACTAGGCATTTAAAGTTCATTTATATTTCCCTTGCAACTCAATACTCATGTCATAAAGATTATTTTGGCAATGTTATGTGCTTGCACAATCCGCAAGGTCTAAATGATTTTTTATGTGAGATAGTATGTAGTGTTATAAAAATAACAAATAAACCCATTTGGTTTGTTATTAGCTTACTAAATTTTAAAACAATCCAATACCAAGTATAAAAGACTGCTGATAAATAAAATACCTAGTGACATTATAATCAATCTTGCACTAAATTCATTTAGCAATCCAAATATAATAATAAAAAAATAATAGGAGGTGCAATAAGAAGGTTTTTTATCATACTCTGCCAAAACATTAAGAAGTTATTAAATAATAAAATTTACCAAAGAAATATCTAAACTACTTTTTTTGCAAAAAATAATAAAGGTAACCGCCAATACCAGCCATAGTGCAGTCTATCACTACCCTGTCAATACCAGCAATTAAAGCATGTTTGTCATATACCAAAAATACGTGATAATAATATAAAAAACCTACCAACATAATAGTAGATATCAATAATAAGAATCGCTTACCACTTGCTAATAAGTTTGGTATCAAGACGATAGAAAAAAACAAAATCAAGGCAACATTCATGATACAACTCCCCTTCAACAGGGTTTAGATTAACCCTGTTGGGGTAATTACCAAAAATAAAGAGGGATTAGATCTTAGAATTTACCAGATATAACGCCCAAGCTCACGCTAGTTGTTCCAAAAATAGCTGTTCCGATTTTTCCACCAACTTGACCAACCCAACCTCCATAAAAGCCAGATGCTGCACCAACTGCGGTAGCTGCGGCAATTTGTTTGGCATTTTTACCGCCAGTTGCTGCCGAAATACCACTAATTGCCCCGCCTATAACAGCGCCCAAGGACCTGCCACCCCCTCCGTCTCTGCCATCTCCTTATCTGTCATGGCAACAGTTTGTAAGTTTTCTACATCATCAAAAGCGAAAGACAAATCAGTGGTTTGGGTAGATAATTCTACACTCGGTGTGTTATAATTAACACCAGTCTCTGCAAATGCAGGGGCGATGGCTACGGTAGCACTGAGTGCTAGGATTGAAAACTTTTTCATATGTTTTCCTTATTAACGTTGTGAAAAACCATCAGTCTGATACTGATAGCCGATAACCACACCGAGATGATGATGGTGAGAGATTATCATCTTGGTGTTGGTTATCACTTCTGATACTAACTAATACATTTGTACCTGTCAAGCGTTGGTATTGATTTTTTTATATAAAAAATTTTTATCAGTCTCATAACAGATCATTAGTCTACTTTATAACTCCCATTACCCTTATTCCACCAAATGAGCTGCGCTTACGTTGAGTTTAAACAGTTTTTATCCGCCAACAGATCATCAACGGTTAGGGGAGATCGGCGTGGGCGAGGAGGAGTAATAAGATTAGGGTTGAAAATGGTAAATTTTTAAAATTCATAATTATCCTTAAAATTACACCAAATATTAAAAAAAATTATTTTATCCGCTTAAAATAATTGATAATAAGATTCATGACAAAAGATATTGACAAAAAATACACCACAAGAAATAATAAGTGTTTTAATGCCAAACCATCAGGCAAGTTTTCTATAAATTTCTTATAGGGAAAGTAGCTACCAGTCACAAAAAAATAATGAAATTAAATTGAATGTTTTATATATATAATTTTTATTAACCACTCTTGTCAAAAATTTAAGCCAACCAATAATCATTCCAATAGTAAATCCAATATAAGCAAGAAACACATCAAACATAAAACTCATATCCTTTAAAATCAATGGCAAGGTAATTTATCATACATTTGATACACCTTGCCACCATATAAAATTAAAGCAATATGTTTTACTTACGCCCTGCGTAACCTATCGCACCAGAACCAACAGTAGCAACAGCCACACCTCTCATACCATTGATTAAATGAGTTGCTTTTGACACGGGATTTAATAAACCAGAAGCTGCACCAACCCCGACGGCAGTTGCATGAGCTTTCCAATTATAACTGTCGTTAGCGATAGCACCAGACATGTAGCTAAAATGACCACCAACAGCTCCAATGCCTGCACCAATAGCAAAATTCGCCCAAGCCCCCTCCGTCTCTACCATCTCCTTATCTGTCATGGCAACAGCTTGTAAGTTTTCTACATCATCAAAAGCGAAAGACAAATCCGCTTGTGAAGTGGTGGCTGATGTATCCATAACATCAAGTGAAACGGTAGATTGTGTAACGCTTGGTGTGGCATAAGAGTTTACTTCTGCAAGAGCAGGAGTAATGGCAATGGTTGCAGTCAGGCAAGGATTGAGAATTTTTTCATAAGATTTCCCTTAACATAAAAATACAAGTCTTATCCATCAGCAAGACTTGATAGAGTACGATTGTGCTAACTTGCGTGGTATCATAGTATGTTTTTTTGATTTATCAAGGTTTTTTGGACAAATGCGCATTTTACACCTCTTGCCATCAATAACTCTATCAGCAACAAAAACCCCACCAAATGGCAGGGCTTTTGGGCAAATGATAATCAGCCCGCCACATCAAGCAGCATGTTACGGATGTGTCCGATTGCCTTAGTTGGGTTTAGACCCTTAGGACATACAGACACACAGTTCATGATGCCACGGCAACGGAACAGGCTAAATGGGTCATCCAGACGTGCCAAACGAGCTTGGGTGTCGCTGTCACGGCTGTCAATGATGAAACGATAGCCATTCAGTAGTGCCGATGGACCTAGGAACTTATCAGGATTCCACCAGAATGATGGGCATGAGGTTGAGCAGCATGCACATAGAATACATTCATATAGACCGTTTAGTTTCTCACGATCTTCTGGTGATTGTAAACGCTCTTTTGGTGGTGCAGGTTGATCGTTGATCAAGAACGGATGAACTTTTTCATACTGAGCGTAGAATTGGTTCATGTCTACCACCAAATCTTTAATCACTGGTAGCCCAGGTAGTGGACGTACGACGATTTTATTTGGTAGGGTGTTCATGTTGATCAGACATGCAAGACCGTTCTTACCGTTGATGTTCATACCATCAGAACCACAGATACCCTCACGGCAGCTGCGACGGAAAGTTATGGTCTCGTCGATTTTTTTAAGACGTAGCAGAACATCAAGAAGCATACGATCAGAATCTAGAAGTTCGATTTCGTAAGTCTGCATGTATGGGGCGTTGTCTTTGTCTGGGTCGTAGCGATAAATCTCTACAATGCGCTTGCCTCGACTCATTGTCTTTCTCCGCAATTGGCTTGGGCGTCTGGCGGTTTGGCTTTGCCCAAGCGTTTTGTTAATTATTAAAAATTAGAACGTACGAACGCGTGGCTCACAGTAATCCACAGTTAGTGGCTTCTTGCGAACTGGCTTATAAATCACACGGTTACCTTCAGAGTACCAAAGCGTGTGCTTCATCCATTCGTGGTCATTACGTCCTAGCGGTGCATAGTCGTCATCAGCAGGACGCTCATAATCTAGTACGCTGTGCGCACCACGGCACTCGTGACGTAGCGCAGCTGATAGCATGGTCGCCTTAGCAACTTCATACAAGTTCGCCACTTCTAGCGCTTCGATACGTGCGGTGTTGAAGACAGCTGATTTGTCTTTTAGGTGGATTTGCTCAACTTTTGGTGCCAGAGCTAGAATTCTCTCTACGCCTTCGTCCATCAACGCTTGGGTACGGAATACACCTGCGTGTGATTGCATGATAGAACGGATCTCATCAGCAACTTCTTGGGCATTGTAGCCTTCGGTTGAGTTTTGTAGCTTATCAAGACGACCTTGAGTGTAGTCAAGTACGCGTGGGTCTAGTGGCTTGTAACCGCGGTCAGACTTCGCGAATTCATCAAGGATGTGCTGACCTGCTGCGCGGCCAAATACCACCAAGTCAAGTAGTGAGTTCGTACCTAGACGGTTCGCACCGTGTACAGACACACACGCACACTCACCGATCGCATACAGACCTTTGATCACGCGACCTTCAGTGTATAGGCCTTGTTCATCAACGTTACCATCTAGAACAGGTACAATTACTTGTCCGTGGATGTTGGTTGGGATACCGCCCATCATGTAGTGAATGGTAGGTACAACAGGAACAGGCTCTTTGGTGATGTCAACGTTCGCAAAGTTATGACTGATCTCAAATACAGAAGGCAGACGCTTCATGATCTCGGCGTGACCTAAGTGGGTCATGTCCATCACAATGTAGTCGCCATTCGGACCACAGCCGCGACCTTCTTTGATCTCTTGGTCCATAGAACGTGATACGAAGTCACGCGGCGCAAGGTCTTTTAGAGTTGGAGCATAACGCTCCATGAACGCTTCGCCGTGCTTATTACGAAGGATTGCACCTTCACCACGACAGCCTTCAGTCAATAGTACGCCAGCGCCTGCCACACCTGTTGGGTGGAATTGCCAGAATTCCATGTCTTGTAGCGGGATACCTGCACGCACAACCATGCCCAGACCATCACCTGTGTTAATGTAAGCGTTGGTAGAAGCGCGGAAGATACGACCTGCACCACCTGTCGCTAGTACGGTAGTTTGAGCTTGGAATACAGAGATGTTGCCTGTTTCTTGATCTAGCGCAACCACACCGTTGATGTTACCGTCAGCATCTTTGATCAGGTCAAGAGCGATCCACTCAACGAAGAATTGAGTGCCTTTCTCAAGGTTTTTTTGGTATAGCGTGTGTAGCAGCGCGTGACCTGTACGGTCAGCTGCAGCACAGGCACGTGGAACAGCTTTTTCGCCGTAGTTAGCACTGTGACCACCGAATGGGCGCTGATAGATCGTACCGTCTGCATTACGGTCGAATGGCATACCCATGTGCTCTAGCTCATACACAACCTTTGGTGCCTCGCGGCACATATATTCGATTGCGTCTTGGTCACCCAACCAGTCAGAACCTTTTACGGTGTCATAGAAGTGGAAGTGCCAGTTGTCATTACTCATGTTACCCAAAGACGCACCAATACCGCCTTGAGCAGCAACAGTGTGCGAACGAGTTGGGAAAACTTTGGTCAGTACCGCCACCTTCATGCCGCCTTCTACAAGCTGCAAAGATGCACGCATACCAGAACCACCACCACCAACGATGACAGCGTCAAAGTTTAGCGTGGGGATGTTATTGATTGTATTATCTTGTGCTGATGCCATGTTAAATCCTAGAATTTTATGAATTTGTCAAACGTTGATGAATGGTAAATTACCAAAAAATCATCACACCCCAGAACAGATACACCAAAACAGCGATGATAACCACCGCTTGCAGTACGATGCGCAGACCTGATGATTTAACATAGTCGGTAAATACTGTCCACATACCAACCCACGCATGAAACACCAATGACAAAATCGCCACAAGGCTAAACAGCTTCATTGGCAGGCTCATCATAAAACCATGCCACGCGTTGTAATCTACTTGATTGAACAAGAAAAATCCGATCAAAACAACAGCATAAACTGCCAAAACTACTGCGCTGATACGCTGCAAAATCCAATCGCGCGAACCTGAACCGGTAAGACCTGTTGCGCTTTTAACACCTGAATTATTTCTAGCCATTAGAACATCACCCATACAAACGAAGCCACAATCAAGATCGCCGCAATCACAAAGCTAATAACAGCAGCAGTCTTACCAGACTTAAATTCTTCATTCATGCCAAGGTCAGCAAACAAGTGCTTGATACCCATCACGAAGTGGTACGCTGTCGCCGCCACAAAAATCCAAGCCACGAAACGAAGCAATACATTGTCAAACACAGAAGCAAAGCCTTCAGGTGATGACAGTGACGTCTGCAGAATGCACAACATCACAGGAACAAGTAAAAATAGCACAATGCCAGAAACACGGTGCAAAATAGAAGCCATGGCAATTGGCGACTTTGAGTTCACCGCAATCACTTGGCTTAGAGGTAAGTTAATCGGTCGGTTGCTTTTCACAGCGGGCATCCTTATCTAATTTACGCCGAAAAGGGCAAGGAGAGCTGGCTGAAGGGTATGTCAGTTGCCCTGGCGCACATTTACTTTGGGTTATTAAATCCCTAAAAAGTTCGATTTACAATTAAACTTTTTAATGATTGTATTTAATAAGGCAAAACAAATCTGCGTTTTGAGAGTTTTTGACACTCTAACACAGCGAACACCATCAAAAAATAAACTTTTATAGATGAGTTTCTTTAATTTGGGCAAATAAGAACAGCCAATATCGCCCAAAGCCTTGCAGTGCAAGTGATTATCATTTATAAAAGCGGTTTGGTAAATATCGGAATTATAAAACGCTTAGGAGAATTTTACAAATAAATTTCCCCATTTTATGTAAAAATAGGGGCAATTTTTTGTAACCAATAAAAAATAATCGCAATATCATGGTAAAACATGCACAAAGCTCAACCTAAACAAAATTATGGTTATAATTATGGTTATAAAAGCAACAAACTTATATTTATACAAATCCTTAACTTATCAAAGTACACATTTATATTGTTACAAATAATGTCATCAGCCCAAAATAGCTTGTCAAGTTCGTGAATTATCCCTACAATCATAGTTGCGTTTTAATGCACAACTGTTTTCGCTGACGGCTTAATCTTATTTATCAAATCACGCTAAAATGATTTTTTGATAAATATTTCTTAATTTAGGCTTGTAAGTTGGTGAAAGTTTTTGTATTATCATCAAACCCAAATCGTGTGCGCTGTTTAAGTTTGTGCACCTTTATAAAGCGAAACAAGGATGCCGCGTCCATGCTTAAAGGCTTAGCATAGATGCGATGACACTCGTCTGATATTCTGTATTTGTAGGACCGGTCAGTCTGTGAGGGAAAATAGTCAATCACCCACGGTATGAATACAGTTCAAGGACGCAACCAACCCAAAGGAGATCTATTATGTCAAATGTAAAACTCGTCGTTGACGGCACAGAATACGAAATGCCAGTGCTAGAAAGCACGCTTGGTCGCCCAGTTTTGGACGTGAGCGCCGTGGCTAAAGCAGGGTTTTGGACTTATGATCCAGGCTTCATGGCAACTGCACCTGTTGAATCAGCACTAACTTATATCGACGGTGACAAAGGCGAGCTACTACATCGTGGTTATGCCATCGATGATTTGGCAGACAACGCTGACTACCTAGAAGTCTGCTACGCGCTACTATACGGCGACCTACCGACCACTGAACAAAAAGAAAAATTCTACGCGCGCATCAATGACCACATGGCGGTACACGATCAACTGCGTAAGTTCTTCGAAGGCTTCCGTCGTGACGCTCACCCAATGGCAATCATGATCGGTGTGGTTGGTGCGCTATCTGCATTCTATCACAACCACCTAGACATCTCTGATGCAGCACACCGTGATGACACTGCGGTAGACTTGATCGCTAAAGTTCCAACTTTAGCAGCGATGAGCTACAAATACTCAATCGGCGAACCGTTCCTGTATCCACGTAAAGACTTCAGCTATGCTGAAAACTTCCTATACATGATGTTCGCAACCCCAGGCGATGTAGATTACAAGCCAAATCCTGTGCTTGTTAAAGCAATGGACAAAATCTTCACCCTACACGCCGACCACGAACAAAACGCATCAACTTCTACCGTGCGTCTTGCTGGTTCTACCGGTGCTAACCCATATGCGTGTATCGCATCAGGTATCGCTGCTCTATGGGGACCATCACACGGCGGTGCGAACGAAGCAGTTCTTACCATGCTAGATGAAATCGGCTCAATCGAAAACGTTGCGCCATTCATGGAAAAAGTTAAGACTAAAGAAGCTAAGCTAATGGGCTTCGGTCACCGTGTCTATAAGAACTTTGACCCACGTGCCAAAGTGATGAAAGAAACTTGTGACGAGGTATTGGGCGCACTAGGCGTGAACGATCCTAAGCTACAACTGGCGATGGAACTAGAGAAAATCGCTTTGTCTGATCAATACTTCATCGATCGTAAGCTATATCCAAACGTAGACTTCTACTCTGGCATCATCCTAAAAGCCATCGGTATCCCAACGTCTATGTTCACAGTAATCTTCGCACTAGCGCGTACTGCTGGCTGGATTGCACACTGGACTGAAATGCACTCAGAAGCATTCAAAATTGGTCGTCCTCGTCAGCGTTACATTGGTGAGAAGCATCGTGAATTCGTTAAGATCGAAGATCGTAAATAATCTTCCATCTACTAAAAATCCTCCGAAATTCGGGGGGATTTTTTTTGATTTGTCAATTCAAGTCGGCAACACCAAATATCTACTCTGGTTAAGCCCGCTTGCAGATGGCACCAGTATCAATTTTAAAGACCTATAAAATAAGCCACCGGAATCGTCTGATGGCTTATTGTGGTTTTATCTTATCAGTTATAGACCTGCTTGCTTTAATAATGCGCCTAAGCTGCCGACTTTATTGTCTTGAGCTTTTGGTTTGTCTGATTTATCAGAACGGCGACGCTCGCTGCGCCGATCTTTGGTCTTATCCGCTTTTTTGTCTGATGTGCGAGGCTTACGATCTTCTTTTTCTTTTGGCTTATCGGCTTTTTTGTCCGCCTTGGCAACTTCTGATTTCATACTAAAACCTATACGGCCACGAGCCTCATCAACTGAGATTACTCGCACCGAGACGATGTCCTGAGGCTTAACGACAGCCGCAGGATTGTCCACGAAGCCATCGGACAGCTCTGAGATATGAACTAGGCCGTCTTGATGTACGCCAACATCGACAAAGCAGCCAAAGGCAGTCACGTTCGTCACCACGCCTTCTAGCACCATGCCCACCGTCAGATCCTTGATAGAATTGACATCATCGCGGAACTTCGCCGTCTTAAATTCTCCGCGTGGATCGTGTGCAGGCTTGGCAAGCTCAGCGACGACGGTTGCAAGTTGGCTAAAATTATCAGCGCTGTCATTGAGCGATTTAGCGACCGCCTCATTACCTAGTACGTCTGTTAATGATTTATCCGCTTTACGTAAAATCTCATACACCAGTCCATAACTCTCTGGGTGGACGCCGGTAGCATCCAATGGCTCCGTGCCATCCTTGATGCGCAAGAAACCTGCCGCCTGTTCAAAGGTCTTCACACCCAGACGCGGTACGGCTTTTAGCTCTTCACGGTTTTTGAAGGCGCCATTGGTACGACGATAATCAACAATCTGCTGTGCAACATTTTTATTTAGACCTGCGATGTGCGCCAAAATGGCAGGACTTGCTGTGTTCACATCCACGCCCACAGCGTTCACGCAGTCTTCGGTTACCTTATCAAGGCTAGATTCTAGTTCGGTTTGGTTGACGTCATGCTGATATTGCCCAACACCGATCGCCTTTGGCTCAACTTTTACCAACTCAGACAGCGGATCTTGAAGACGGCGAGCGATCGATACGGCGCCGCGAACGGACACATCAAGGTCAGGCAGTTCATTGCTGGCAATCTGGCTTGCCGAATATACAGACGCACCTGCCTCAGAGATAACCAACGCTTTGACGGACAGTTTCTCATCATCGATGATGGATTTTATCAGACTTTCGCTCTCGCGGCTTGCAGTGCCGTTGCCAATGGCGACCAGCTCCACGCCATGCGATCTGATCAGACCTGCGATCATCTTGCGCGCTTCATCGACTTTATTATAAGGTTCGAATGGATAAGCTGTGTCGGTGGCGAGCACATCGCCTGTGGCATCGATCACCGCCATCTTCACACCGTGACGGATGCCTGGATCCACGCCCAAAATCACCTTACGCCCTGCTGGCGCTGTCATCAGTAGATGCTTTAGATTCTCGGCGAACACACCAATCGCATCGGTCTCTGCGGCCACACGGCGCTCGGTTAATAGGCGGTGCTCGATTTGGCTGCGCCACTTGGCATGCCAAAGCTTATCGGCCGTATCTGCCAAAAATGCGCCGTTGACCGCTGACTGATCAACACCGAAGTGGCTTTTGATTTTTTGGACAAATGGCTCATCTTCGCCATCAACGTGTAGCACCAGCACATTCTGCTGACGACCGCGCAGCATGGCAAGCAGACGATGGTTCGACAGCTTGGCAAATGGTTCGCTGTGCTCAAAATAATCTTTAAATTTCTCGCCTGCCTCTCGCTTTTCTTCACCGACAAGCTCCGAGCGAATGCTGGCCGTCTTATTAAAACCAAGTCGCACTTCATCAAGCAGATCCAAAGACTGCGCCCAAGTATCTAAGATAATCGCCTGTACGCCTGCCAACTGCTTATCAAAGTCTTTAAAGTCAGCTTCAAAGGTCTCGCCGGTCTCATCAGTCAGAGTCTCAGGGCAGCTAAATCCTTCCAAAGCCTCGCTAGGTGTTGCACCCACCAGGATGTCTTGTGCAATAGGTTCAAGTCCTGCCAGTCTGGCGCGGGCAGCCACCGAACGACGACGCGGACGATAAGGCTGATAGATCTCTTCTAATTCAAGCTTAGTATTCGCTGCCTCAATGCGAGTAACGAGCTCATCAGTCAGTGCATTCTGAGCGGTCAAAAGCTCAATAACCTTAATGCGTCTGGCTGCCAAATCACGCTGTAGCACCAGGCCTTTTTCCAATGCGCGCAGCAAGGCATCATCCAGACCGCCTGTCTGCTCCTTACGGTAACGAGCGATGAATGGCACGCTCGCACCCTCATCAAATAACTCAGCAAATGCCGCCACTTGACTTGGCTTTACACCGTGCTCTTTGGCAAGTTTGTCATAGATGGCGGCATGATCGATCGGGGTTTGGACGATGTCTGTCATAGGCTTGTTCTTTAAAAATCCAAAATGGGAACTTAAAATAGTCATCATTTTATCATAGTCGCCAAGCCATAAAAACCGCAAAATTCATCCCAGCGGCGAAATTGAGTTAAAATTTGTTATCGTTTGCAAATTTTGCTTTATTCATGGCGCGGGCATGGTATGATAAGGGTGAGAGGTTGAAAAATTTTGCAAAGTTGCCAAAAATTTGTTACATTTTTTTGTGCAATGTTGTACACTAACAATAATAATCAGTGGTAATCACCTAAGGATAAACCATGACAGAAACTAACGAAAATATTGCCCATCGCATTTTGGTTGTGGACGATGACGTACGTCTGCGCACCTTATTACAAAGATTCCTAGAAGATGATGGCTTCGTCGTGCGAGTGGCGCATGATGGCAAGCAGATGGATAAGCTGATTGCGCGCGAGATCTTCTCTTTGATCGTGCTTGATTTGATGCTGCCTGACGAAGATGGCATCAGCATCTGCAAGCGCCTACGCACCGAAAATTCTGACATTCCTATCATCATGCTGACCGCCAAAGGTTCTGATGCTGACCGCATCGCAGGCCTAGAAGCAGGAGCGGATGACTATCTGCCTAAGCCATTTAACCCAAAAGAGCTGTTGGCTCGTATTAAAGCAGTCCTACGCCGCCAAAACCGTGAGCTTCCAGGCGCCCCATCACAGCAGATGGAAGTGGTTGAATTTGGGCCTTGGACACTTGATCTATCAACGCGCACCTTGAAACGCGACGGTAATGTCGTCACGCTAACCACTGGCGAATTTAGCGTATTAAAAGCATTAGTACAGCACCCAAGAGAGCCGCTAACTCGCGACAAGCTCATGAATCTGGCCCGCGGTCGTGAATGGGGTGCGATGGAGCGCTCGATTGATGTGCAGGTCTCTCGCCTGCGCCGCCTGATTGAAGATAACCCATCTCAAGCACGCTACATCCAAACCGTATGGGGCGTGGGCTATGTGTTCGTTCCAGACGGTGCGGAGAGCTAATTAATCGGCTTCACATAAAAAAGCAGGTTATTACCTGCTTTTTATTTATTCTATTATTGCCGTTTTTGTAGTAGATAGACGCCTGCCAGCGCACTGATGATGATGGGTAACAGCGCCATGACAAATGGCGACCAATTAGCAGCCAAGGCAATAAAGCCGGTCAGATCAGTCAGATAACTAAACAAAAGCCCTGTCAATAACGCCAACACAATGCGAAGCCCCAGACCTTGGGAGCGCAGCGATCCAAATACGAATGACGATGCCACCAATACCAAGGACAGCACCGCAAAAGGTGATAGCAGCTTTTGCCAGAATTTTAACTCATGACGTGCTGATGATGAACCTTGATGATTCATGAGCTGGCCATGGGCATACAGGTCAGTCAGCGACATGTCCTCAGGCTCACGGGTCAATAGATGCACATCGGTAGGCGCAATGGGTAGTGTCAGAATCTTGGCATTCTCATGGGTACGGCTTACGCCTGATGCATTAATATTTACCACATCGATGTCTGACAGCTGCCACGAATAGCGATCATCACTGCTCTTGGCATCATACACGCCTGACGATGCGCGCATCGCCCCTGTTAGGTTGCTGCTTTGATCTAGCGTATAACGCTTGGTCTCGCCAAGCACTCCATCGCTGTCGGCATAGCTGATATGGACGATGTCTTGCCCACCATCATGCTCATTCACCGACCAGTAGCCATTCACGGACACGAGCTTGGTCTCAGGGGTGCGCGTATTAATGGCTTCAGCTTTTTGGTTGGTGATGGGTAGTACGTATTGATTCACCGCAAGCGACAACACCACGAACAAGCTGGCGGGGATCATCGCCCAGCTGATGATGCGGTATTTGCTCACGCCCGACGCTTGCATACTCACCAGCTCGCTGTTGCCCGCCAATAATCCCAAGCCTACCACCGCACCAAGCAGCGCGCCGGTTGGAATGAACTGCACCAAGAAATACGGCGAACGATACAGGATGAATTTGAGCGCATCCATCACCGTATAAGTGTCGTTTAGATCCTCAAGCTCATTTAAATAAGCAAAAATCAGCTGCAACAACCATAACCCAAGCACCGCACCAAGCATCGCCAAGAATGCCGCTCGGATGACATATTTGGCTAAAATATGTGACTTCATGCCGCGCCTCCTTGACGATTTAGACGCCGTTTTGCCATCATGCGTTCATGATAATTGATGTATATCGCCACCGCAAACAGTACCGCAAGAACCACAGGATACGCCCAATCTCCAACCCTGCCCTTAGCGATGCTTTCCTTCAGGGAAATCAAAATCAGCACATTCGCCACGAAGATAAATAACGCAGGGATAAGCTTTAACCATCTGCCTTGGCGCGGCTTCACTTGGGCCAATGGTGCTGCCAAAATCGCCGCAATCAAGATCAGCCATGGCAAGCTGAATCGATAACCAAGCTCGGCATGAATCTCTTGGGAACTTGGAGTTTGATTGGTCGTATTCATGTTTGCAAACAAATCCTGAGTCCGCCAACCTTCGATCTTTAAGGGTTTTAGGTCTTCGTTGCTGCTGGCTGCCAGACTGATGCGATATCGCTCAAATCCAATCTGGCTGTATTTCTTACTGGTGGCATCAACTTCATAGCGCCGCCCCTGATGCAGATCGAGCCGTATTACCCCATCATCACTGTCCACTTGGGTCGCAGACTTAGCAAAGATGATGGTGTCTTTTTCAGAGATGAGTTCTTGGGGGATTCTGGTGGCGATTTCTTGTGCTTTTTGGGCATTGTCCGCTTGGTCATCTTGATGGGCGATATCGCTCATGCTGGCGGCATTTCTAGGGTCAGGGTTTTTCGCCATTTGGATGACGATGACATCCTGTAGATACTCGCGGTTCTCGCCAATCTCACCGACATAGAGGTGGTATTCGCCACTGCTGATGAATTTTCTTGGGGTAATGACGTCAAAGATCTCGAGAACTGATTGCTCCTGCCAGATGTTCGCTGCCTTCGCCACGCCCCATGGTTTAGCGACGAGCGTGATGAATCCTTGAGCCAAAAAAGCCACCAACACAAGCGGTATGAGCAGCCGAGACACGCGCCCACGACTGATACCGCTGGCGTTTAGTACCGCCATCTCATGATCAGCATACAGCCGACCAAAAACAAGCATCAACCCAATAAAAAACGACAGCGGAAAAATCAGCTCCAAAAAATAAGGCAGGTTATAGCCGATGAGCGTAAATAGCACGCCCACATCCAGCCCACCCTCTGCCGCCACGCCAAAATAGCGAATCAAACGCCCGCCAAGCAGCATCACCACCAAGAACCCAAGTACCAGGGCTGTGGTCGTAGCAACCTCGCGTATCATATAGCGGCGTAAAATCAAGACGTCATCCAAAACCAGGAAAATTAACCTCTCATTATATCAAAAAAGCATGGCGAAGATTAGCGATGATGCGAGGATTTTGAGCTTTTTTGAATAAATTTTTAAACAAAATGTTTAGGCGATTTTGGTAGTTTTGGCTCGCTTTTTTGTCATTGCGCACTATGTATTAAGCATGGCAAATATGCTAAACTAATCTTGTCGTAAGCCCGCTTACACCATTATTTATTCATCAACAAAACTCACAAGGAAAGATCATGTCAATTCAATTATCGGTTCATTCAGAACTCACCCTAAAAAAAGCCACCAAATCCAATCCTCTACCGCAGCTGGTATTCTTCGCTGACAATGAAGGCAAGCTTCTTGGCAACACCCAAAGCGAACACACCGCCCGCGCAGAAAACCTTATCAAAAAATCAGGGTTCAAGGGTGAGCTGTGTGAGGTGGTGAGCGATTACGCCTTATCAGATGATGGCGTAGGCATCACTATCATTGGCGCAGGCAAATTAGACAAACTTGCCAAAAACATCCAAAAGCTTGGCACGGCAACCTACAAAACCATCAAAAACCATAAATCAGCCGCCATCGTTTGGGGCGATGTGATTTGCCAAAAACACTTCTCACAATTTGCGCTGTCTTTATTGGCAGCCAGTTATCGCTTCGATCGTTATTTTGCCAAAAAAGCAGATGCCGACAAATTGGCTGTCCTAAGCTTCATCAACAACAAAGACAGCCAAGACGACTATCGGGCAGCACTTGATCTGACCAAAGCCACATTCGCAGGTCAAAGCTTCGCCCGTGATTTGGCAAATGAGGCACCAAACAATCTAAATCCAGTGGCGCTTGCCAAAGAAGCCAAAAAGCTTGCCAAAGAATACGGCGATAAAGTCAAAGTAACCATCCTAGGCGAAAAAGAAATGACCAAGCTGGGCATGGGCTGCTTCATGTCAGTATCCCAAGGCTCCGACGCAGAAGGTCAATTGGTGGTCATCGAATACTACGGCAAGAACAAAAAAGGCAGCAAAAAAGCCAAGCTGGACAACCCGATCGCTCTGGTCGGTAAAGGCATCACCTTCGATACAGGTGGCATCTCGCTAAAACCTGGCGCTGGCATGGACGAGATGAAATTCGACATGGGAGGCGCTGCTGCCATGTTGGGCACTACTAAGGCAGTATGCGAAGCAGGCCTTGAGATTGATCTAGTAACAGTGCTCGCCTGCGCAGAGAACATGCCATCAGGCAAAGCCACCCGCCCAGGCGACATCGTAACCGCGATGGATGGCACGAGCGTCGAGATCCTAAATACCGATGCCGAAGGTCGCTTGGTGCTGTGCGACGCTTTGTGCTATGTTCAGGATAACTACAAGCCGCGTACCATCGTGGATGCAGCAACCCTAACAGGCGCGTGCGTCATCGCCCTAGGTAGCGTGCGTTCAGCCGTGTACAGTAACGATGAAGATACGCTATTCGCCCTAGAATCAGCTGGCGAACATACAGGCGACCTACTGTGGCAGATGCCACTTGATGATGAATACGCAAGCCAACTAAAATCAAACTTCGCCGACCTGCAGAACATCGGCGGGCGCGAAGGCGGCTCTATCACTGCAGCATGCTTCTTGCAGCACTTCATCAAAGAAGGTCAAGCATGGGCGCACCTTGACATCGCAGGCACTGCGTCGCTTAGCGGTGCAAGTAAAGGCGCAACAGGTCGCCCTGTGCCAATGTTGGTGCAATTCCTAAAATCTCAAGAAAATCAATAAACCACCCAAAGAAAACGCCCATATGATGTGGGTGTTTTCTTTATTTAATGACAAGCTAATCGCTGATTGCCGCTATGGCAAATTAACGATGAGCGATAAAAAAGCCGCTTAATCATAAGCGGCTTTTTTGTTGTGCTAATTTAGACTTATTTTAGAACTTCTGCCATTGCATTGGCAACATATTCAACGTTCTTGTTGTTCAGGCCAGCGATGCACATGCGGCCATTTTCAACCATGTACACCGCGAATTCATCACGCAGACGCACGACTTGCTCAGCAGTCAGACCGGTGAAGCTGAACATGCCACGCTGCTTAGTGAAGTAGCTAAAGTCACGCTCTGGCAGCTTGGCGGTTAGGGCATCTTGTAGTTTTTGGCGCATTTCACGGATGCGGTCACGCATCTCATACACCTCACCAACCCACTGCTCGAACAGCGCTTCATCGTTCATCACGATGTCCACGACGTTGTTGCCATGTGATGGTGGGCTTGAGTAGATACGGCGCACGGTGAATTTTAATTGACCTTGTACGCGGTCGGCTTCTTCTTTTGATGGTGCAACCACCGACAGACCACCAACGCGCTCACCGTATAGCGATAGGTTTTTTGAGAATGAGTTTGATACAAAGATCGGCAAGCCCATGTCCACAGCGCGGCGGATGGCGTACGCGTCGCCTTCCATATCTTCGCCAAAGCCTTGATAGGCGATGTCCATGAACGCGATGAGCTTTTTGTCTTTGACAATATCAAGCACCACATCCCATTGATCATTGGTCAGATCCACACCGGTTGGGTTGTGGCAGCATGGGTGCAGTAGCACCACGTCATTTTCGTTTAGACCTTTGAAGAATTCGCACATTTCATCGAATTTTACACCGATCGTCTGGGCATCATAATATGGGTATTTTGCCACTTCGATGCCAGCACCTTCAAAGATACCGATGTGGTTCGCCCATGTTGGGTTTGACACGTAGCATTTGGCACTTGGGAACCATTCATGAATGAAGTCTGCACCCACTTTTAGTGCACCAGAGCCGCCTAAAGTTGCGATGGTGGCGACACGTTCATCTTTGACGATTTGGCTGTCTTTGCCGAACAATAGATCTTGGCATGCTTTTTTGTAGCCGGCCAGACCATCCATCGGCAGGTAACCACGTGGGCGTGGTGGGTTGGCGATCTGAGCTTCAGCCGTTTTTACACACTCAAGCACAGGCAATTTGCCATCCTCGGTGTAGTACACGCCAACACCCAGGTTCACCTTAATGTCGGTGCGTGGGTCGTTCGCAAATTTATCCATCAACCCTAAAATCGGGTCGCCCGCATAGTGTTCAACATGATTAAACATGGCAATTTTCCTTAGGTTAGTAAAGGCCGTTAAAAACAAAGACAGTATAGCCGAAAATCCGCACCTTGTGCAGATAAATATGTCAAATGCGATCTATTTTGGGTTGCTCACCAAAAATTCGTGCGCATTCTCAATCAAAAATTCTTTAAATGCCACCGCAGCAGGCGACAGCGAACGATTCTTGTGGGTGTAAAGTAAAAAATTACGCTCCACCACAGGCTCTGCGATCGGGCGCATGACCAAGCCGTTCTGCTCTACCCATTCTGCCGCATACAGCAGACACACCGTCACGCCCAGACCCATGCGCACCATGCCAAGCGCGGTCGATAAGAAATTAATCTCAAAATCAGGGTGGAAGATACGGTTCGAGATGTTCGCAGGCAGCTCATTTTGCAAAGACTTAATAAAAGGTCCGTTCAGGGTAATCAGGCGTTCATTCAATAGATCCGCCCAGCGCACCACGTCTTTTTTGGCGAAGGGGTGCGTGCTAGGTAGTACTAGATAAAACGGTGAACGAAATAGTGTATCGGTCTTTAGGTCATTAGAATGCACACGCTCAGGCGCCACACCCAGATCCGCCTCGAGATTCTCAATGTGCTCCACCACATCATCCACAGAGCAGTCAGTTAGCGTGACCTGAATGTGCGGATGCAGTTCACAGAACTTAGCGATGAACTTAGGCATCGTCGATGCGGATAGCTGCTGTGAGACCGCCAGACGAATGTGTCCTTGGTGCAAGGACTTTAGGTTGGAGACCTTTTCATTAAGCACGGACATCTCATTGAGCACACGGCGCGCCTGCGGCAATAAGCGCATGCCCGCATCGGATAGGTGCAATTTTCGTGTGGTGCGATCGAACAGCTTAACGTCTAAATTCTGCTCAAGCTCCTTGATCAGACCGCTTAAGGCGGATTGCGTCAGGCATAATGTCTCAGCAGCCTTAGTGAAGCTGTTCTGCTCAGCTACCAACACAAAAGCGCGCAACTGGCGCAGCGTAGTACTCACGATTATAAATCCTAGTAATATATGTATAAATTAATATTATAAATCATAATTCGTAAGATACAAGTGTTCTAGAAAAATAAATCTGTGATTTTGGGATTTTAATGAAATAATGCCTTTTGATCTTCGCAGCCATTTAAATTCTCATGCCTTAAAAGAACAGTAGAAATTTAAAAGGTCGTTAGACAGCATAGAGTAGCATGCGAGGCGGCGATCTACAAACAGTAGAAATTTAAAAGGTCGTTAGACTACCAGAGAGTCACAGAGCGTATAACACATCTACAAACAGTAGAAATTTAAAAGGTCGTTAGACGCCCTACGCTTCGCACAAGGTCCACAAGATCTACAAACAGTAGAAATTTAAAAGGTCGTTAGACTCCAGAATAAAAGCCAAGAACTTAAAATTATCTACAAACAGTAGAAATTTAAAAGGTCGTTAGACAATTTGATGTGAGAATTTGCACACCTATCTACAAACAGTAGAAATTTAAAAGGTCGTTAGACCCGTTTTGGGGTATTTTTAATGATTTTTTGAGAGATTAGCAAGTTTTTTGCACAAAAAATAATCATTTTTACCGACAAAACATGATAAATCACGCATTAAGACTGAGGTTTGCAAAGTAAATATTTGAGCGTGCTTTAGCTCTCTTACTATAACAAACCTCATCATTTTTTCCAAGGCTTTTTATAAAATCAACAAATCCTCATTGCGATGTTTGGCATGGCCAAACCTTAATACTTCACGTTCTGTAAATCGAAAAATAATGACACTGTCCGCCCCTGTAAATAAAGGCTCAAATTCTGCTTTTATTTTTTCGATGATGATATTTAAAATGCGTTCGCTGTTTTGGATTTCATACACCGAATATTGCAATCTATCGCCATATTGCATTAAAAATTTGGCAAATCGTCCACGCACCTTATTATCACTGATATCATAACTGACGATTATCATATATCTCCTCCATTTGCTTGCATGTCAAAACTTGGCAACATCAAAACCAATTCGTCAAACGCCATATCTTTATCAGCATATTTCATATAGGCACGATAAAAATCCCTGATATAAAAAAATATTGGCACTTTATGGGTGATGATTGCCTGCATTAAAATGGCGTTATAAATTCTTTGATGTTCAGTTTTTAGTTGGTATTGCATTTTTATTTGATTAAAATGCTCTGTTTTAAATTGCCCAAGATTAAATGATGTTAATACCTGCTTATCCACGATACAGCGAAATGGTTCAACCAAATCACATACCAGAGATTTTCTTTTATACCAAAGCTGATGAAGCATGCCTTTGTAAACATCAAAACCAAATAATCTCAAATTTATCTCTATATAATTAAATAATAGCGTATAGCCCATATCCAGAACAACATTAACAGGGTCTATTTTTAGGCGTGGTTTTCTGCCTTGCCAAGAGGTATGTTTTAATTGCCCAAAATGATATTTAAAATAACTTTTGGCAATATTACCCTCTATACCCATTAATTCATCCAAACGTTTGGTTTGATCAATCCGCCTTTGATAATCAGCCAATGTCTCTATCATTTGGCGTAATTCATCGTCTTTTTTACGAATGCCTTTTAATAAAGTGATAGAATTATTGGCTTTTTGTTCTATGAAATGTTTGGCAAAATTTAAGGCTTGATTATCTCCAATGGCATATTGCTTTTGTCTTAATAGATAATTTGCCTCACCAAAAGAGCTGACAAATAAAATCGGTCTTAATCTTGAATTTAACAAAATCAAGGCAATGCCATATTTTTGACAAAATTCAATCAACACATTGGTCAGCGTACAATACCCAATAATCATCAGAGCCATGGCTTTATGGCGGGTGATTTTGGTTAATGTCTCATCGCTGTCCTTGTTTTTGATGATGATATTGCCTTGCGAGATACAAAGATGATAGCCGCCCTCTAAGTTATTTAATAATATCATCTGTTTTTCTTTGATGTCCGAAATGCTAAGCATAGATTGTCCTTATTTAGTCCGTCTTATCACACAAAGGCTGATAAATACAATGAGTGCATTTATTGGTATTAATGTAAATATCATCAGTCATGGGATTATAATGACGTATTTTATACAAATGATTTTCAAACCAATCAATAATCTCATCATCAGGCAACGCCAAAGCGTGGCTTTTATTATCCGTCATCGAATAAAAACCCAAATAATCCACTTCAAACCCCATTTCTACCAAACAAAAATACTGGGCATAAAGCTGCAATTTATAACCGTCATAAATCGTTTTAATCGTGCGTTTGCGTTCGATGAGTTTTTTGCTATCGGCAAAATATTGGTCAATTTTACCTGTCAAGCCATATTTATCCGAATGCACCGCCATGGCAGTGATAACGGTCTTTTTGGTGCTGTATGTGCCATTATCCACGCCCTCATGAGCGATTTTGCCTTTGACTTGTGGCGTATCATGATATGTATCATCATCCAATGCCTGATAGACGTTATGTAGATAAATAGAATAGGGACAAAAAATAAAATCATTTAATTGACTGATATTTAACGTATGATATTCCATACTATCTCCCAAATAAAAAGCCCAGCCGAAACTGAGCTTTTGGCAATTAGCGGTTTTGAGCGAAGTTTAACCATGTTTGATTGTCAATGGCAAGTTTGACTTTATTCAAATCATCACTGTTTTTGATTTGTTCTAGCACCCACAAACCCTTTAATGCGATATGATATGCCCCATTGGCATCCGCATTTTGTGGCTGTGTATCATCCGCCAATGCCGAATTAAAAAACACACCCTCATCATTTGCCACAGGCGATAGAATAAAATCTTCATCGCTACTGGCGTTACTATATCGTAATGCAAGCAATGTCTTTAATAGATACATCAGCAATTTATGAAATTCTTTATCGTTATTTTGGCAAATATCCATAACCAGATTTGGCTGTTTGTCATTGATGTGATAGCGAGTAAATAGCGATTTTAATTCATCATTGACATTAACACCAATGGTCGCCCCTTTATTTTGATTGGCGGTTTTGTCATACACATAGCGTTTATCGCCATGCGAGCAAATCTTCCATATTTGGCGAGAGTTTTTGGCTTTGTCAGTAAATTTGGCATAATCAATATGAAATTCAAAATAACCCCTATCTGCGTTATAACAAATCTTATCAAATTTACCAAAAAACGCTTGCGACTGAGCGATATTTTCATAACGTGGTTTTAACAAATCCACAAAGCCCGTTTCAGGGTCTATTTTACTGGTATTCCATGCAGGCACATAGAATAAAAAGCCTGTTTGTTTGCCAATGCTTTTTAGATCAGTAAAATTATTGGTCAATTGCAGGGCATTTTTATATGAACCAATCTCATCATCTGCCTTATCTTTTAATACCAAATGGTTTAGCTTTTTGATTAGAGCATTTTCAAAGTTTTGGTAAATTTGTTTTTCCACCTTAAAGCGACCACGCTTAAACCCAAAATTTAAATCCTCTAACACCACAATGGCATTATATTTAAGCATAAGCTGGCTGATTTGATGTACCACATGGCTTAGATAGCCCGATTTTAGCTCTTTTATGGTCTCAATCTCACCCCAACCGACACGAGCATTTAGGCGTTCTATTTCTCTCTTGTCCAGTATCTTATGATAAGGCGTGGTCATTTGTGTGCCATTTACCGATGCGGTAGTGATGTCATTGAGACTACGCTGTTCTAAGATTTCGCCTTTGCTATTAATCACTGTCAGATATAGTAAATGTCGCTCGCCACGGTCTATGCCTATGACATTCACCTCATCATATTGCTGTATGCTTTGATTAACTTTTTTATTAAATTCTTTAATCGTCATGCCCTGTACACCAAAATTCATGGTAATAGGCACATGTAGCATAAACTTATCTTGGGTATAGCGTTTATCTTTGATGATGTCATAGACAAATTGACGCTTTTTGGGATTATCAGGATTTTTATTTTCTAATACCTCACCTGCACAATGAATGGTGGTTTCATTCATATCCAAAGACGCCTTACGATAAAATATCTGTGCCTCGCCATTTAATTTATAAATTGGATTGGCAAGATTATCTTCGCTAAACAACGCCTTAAAATACAAAGTATGCAAATTGGGCTTACCGTGAGCCTTGGGCGAGAAATCTTTATTATAAATCTGGAATAAATACAACTGACCTTGTTCAACCAACTCGTCAATATAATCGGCGTTGATATCCACAAATTTTACTTGATAACCTTGTGGTTCGACTTCTCTATAAAAATCACTTAAATCCTGATAGCTACTGGTTGGCGAAAATTTAAAACCAAAATGTTGCCATTCTGGATGTTTATTAATACCCGCCTTAAAAAAATCAATCAACGCATGGCAGTCTTTTAGATTAAAATTATCGCCTTTTTTGTGCGTGCCTTGTGCATATTTATCCAGTAGTTCAGCAGAAGGGTTATAATAATCCAAATTACTCTTGGCAAAAAATACTTTGGGTAGCATTTTATTAGGTCCGGGCAATAATTTATAAATCATTTTTTGATAAACATTTTTGCCTGTATTTGGAGCATTATCAAATACTTTTTTATGAGCTTTATCTAATAACGCCAAATAATAACAGCCGTCTTTTTGTAAGATAACCCCAAAATTATCTTTTTCTTTATTCAAATCCCACCCATTTAATAATGTCGGATTGCCAAAGTTTAATTTGTATTTTTCGGTGCTAAATGGCTTTTGCGACAGATAATCACGCACTTTGTTATAAAGCGTGGGAGTCTTGGCAAGCTCATCATACAACACCCCAAACTCACCATAAAAATTGCCGTCTTGGTTGTCTAGCGTGGTTTTGGTCGTTAATAACTTGGTAAAATGCACCACGTTTAGAGCGTTGTCTAGCAGCTCTTTTAGTTGCCTGATTTCAGGGCTTTTGTCTGACTTAATTTTGGGCAATGCTCGCTCGCCTGCTGGACGTTCACGCTCCAAAAAACCCTTAATGGTGCTGTGGTTGTTGTGTATTTTTTGGATTGGATTATCCACGCCTGCCAGACCGTGTTTGAAATACTGTCCAAGTTTGCCCGCCTGCACAGACTCATCATCATGCCTAGCAGTATAATGCTCTATCGCCTGCTCAAGGCTTGCCAAGGAATGCACGCCTTTGATGAATTTGTCTTTTTCTTTTGTCAGTTTTGCTTTGGTATTGTCGGTTTTGGCTTTGGCAAATTTATCGTTAAACTCTGGATTCACCACATCCACATAATAGCCGTCCAGCACCCGACCCAACAAGGCAAAATCACCAAATGCCTGCTTGGATAGTTCATTTAAATTTTTATGCTCAACATAAATGCCGTCCTTTTGATGGTCATCAAACCCATCAAACAAGCTTTGCACCTTGGCAAAAACATCAGCATAATGGCGGTAAAATTCATTGACCGCTTGGCACATCTCGCTATCATCGGCAAATTTGCTTGGCAAAAATGACACACCCATGCCGTCGCTTAGGATTTGTTTGTGTAGGGGGCGTAATTTGGCGATACGTTCGGATTTGTGGCAATGTTGGTTGTGATGACTATTGATAAGCTCATTGATACCTTGTATCTTGCGAGAACCTGCCTTGCCACTGATACCGCCAAGCAGGGTCTTGTATTATAAGCCGTGATACCCTCTTGGGTTAAAAGATTGTGATAGCCGTCCAGATGACTTGCCAGCGACACATCCAAGCCACTCGCAGTCAGCTCATTTATAATCTGGTCATACAACGCCGAGTGCTTTTGTTTGATGGTTGCCAGTATTTGTAGGTTATCAATAAAGCGTGGTAAGTTTTCATGAATCAGACGATAGGCAATGGCGGTGTGTTTATCCTCATCGCTGTACATGTTTTTGCGGTTGTCATGAAAACCAGTAAAGTAAGTGCTAAACTTCTCAAAATGGGCAAGGTGAGCAAGCTTTGGCGATGACTCGCCCTCTTGGGCGATGACAAATTTCGCCAAATCACCAAGCTCTTTGCCGTCCTTAAAGAGCTTTGCCCCAAACAAGCGGTCATAATCCGCCTTGTATTTTCCGCCATTACCGATGGGCTTCACGATCTCTTTTCTTAAAACTGCTTGCAAGTCCTTTAGCTGTTTTTGCAATCCATCGTCTTTGGGATTTTTTCTAAATTTTAAATACACATCATAAAATTCTACCAGCTTAGTTAGCTTAACTTCGCCCATCATATCAGCGATAAAATCACGATGATAATCGTCCAGTATCGCCTTCACCTTTTGGTACATGTCCGCCATGGTCTCATCTTGGTTCAAAAAGTTTTTGGCATGGATATGCTCTAATGTCTTGCCAATGGGCTTTAATTCAAAGCGCACGGTTTTTGATAAGGGGTATAGATGAGTAAAGTCTTGAAATAACATAAAAAATCTCCGTTTGGTGGTGGCTAAGTACTGTTTTGGTACAGTTGTATCTTATGAAAGGCGATTTGTCTCGTCAATAATTTTTTATGAGAATATGCATTAGAATAAACATATCATTTTATGACATGTTGTGTTATAATTTTAACCGTCTAACGACACCACTAATTTCTACTGTTTGTAGATTGAGAATATGCAAAAATCATGAAATATCAATGATTTGATTGAAGCTACCAAATAGATAACATCGAACTTCAAAGTATTTATTATTCAACCAAATACCGTCAGCCAATAAAAAACCGACTTCCTAAGAAATCGGTTTTTGAGGGTTTTTAGATTAGCCCTTGTAGGCGTATTTTGGATCGACTGCTGCGGTAAATAGCACGTCAGTTGATGAGTTTAACGCGGTCTCCGCCGAGTCTTGTACGACACCGATGATGAAGCCGATCGCCACCACCTGCATGGCGATGTCATTAGGAATGCTGAACAAGCTACACGCCATCGGGATCAGTAGCAATGAACCACCTGCCACGCCTGATGCACCACACGCTGCCAAGCTACCAATGATGGCAAGCAATAACGCCGAACCGAACGATACATCCAGACCCAACGTATGCGCCGCTGCTAGGGTCAACACGTTAATGGTGATCGCCGCACCCGCCATGTTAATCATCGCGCCCAGCGGAATGGTCACCGAATAAGTCTCTTCATTCAGACCCAGCTTACGCGCAAGGTTCATGTTTACAGGAATGTTCGCTGCTGATGAACGCGTAAAGAACGCCGTCACGCCCGACTCACGCAGACAGGCCAATACCAGTGGGTATGGGTTTTTACGAGTAACTGCAAGCACGATAATAGGGTTCACCACGAGCGCGATGAACAGCATACAGCCCACCAACACCATTAGTAGATGACCGTAGCCCAGCAATGCATCCAGGCCAGTCTCAGCGACGGTCGCCGCCACCAGACCAAAGATACCAATCGGTGCAAAGGCAATCACCCACTTCACCACGTTGGTGATGGCAGCACTTAGGTCTGTTGCGACTTGGCGTGTGGTCTCACTCACATGGCGAAGCGCCAGACCAATTAGCACCGCCCACGTCAAGATGCCCATGTAATTGGCTTCTGCCAATGACTTAACAGGGTTCGCCACCAGATTCATGAGCAGCGTGGTCAACACTTCTTTTAGGTCCTGTGGCGGTGTCTGTTCGATGTTCTCTGCTGCCACCAGCACAAGCTCCGTTGGGAAAGTAAAGCTCGCCACCACAGCCGTCAATGCCGCGGTAAAGGTGCCAAATAGATACAGAATAAAAACTGGCTTGATGCGAAGATCGCCACCGCCACGATAAGACGTCACCGCCGCAATCACCAGCACAAACACCAAAATCGGGGCAACTGCTTTTAGCGCGCCCACAAAAATCGCGCCCAAAATACCAACAGAAATACCCACAGACGGCAACAGCGCGCCCACAATCGCACCTAAAATCAACGCCGCGATGATCATCGGCACCAATCCGGCTTTAAGATATGCATTCACCAACGAGCGCATACAGACTCCTAAATTGTTAAATAATGATTGATAATGCTTAAAATTTAATTAAAAATCGTTCTACTATACCACTTTTATCGCCCATAAATCTAGCATTTTTGCAATATTAGCAACAAAGTCGTTACATCTGAGTAAGTTTTAAGACCATAAAAGCTGCATTAATTATAGTCTATTTCTCGCATTCAATTCATATAAAATAGCTGCCCTAAGCCAAACCAACAGTCATATCAGCACAAAAAAACGCCCGCCAAGGACGCTTTTATATAGCAGCTGCATTCAGATCAAAGCAGCATCTGATACCAAGATGCCATTATTATCAGCATAGACGTATGCGCCATCTTTGATGCTAACCCCGCCAAAATTTAGCGTCACGCCTGTCTCACCGATGCCTTTGCGGGTGGATTTTTGGGGAATGCAGCCCAGCGCATGCACACCCAAATCCAGCTCGGTCAACGCATCGACATCACGCACACAGCCATAGACGATCACGCCTGCCCAACCATATTTGACCGCGCTCTCAGCGATCATGTCACCAAGCAGTGCACAGCGCATCGAGGCACCGCCATCTACGACGAGCACCTTGCCAGCACCATCGGTCGCAAGTAGCTCTTTGACACGTGAATTATCCTCGAAGCACTTGACCGTAACTGCCTGCCCGCCGAATGCTTTTTTGCCGCCAAAACTACGGAAAAACTTCCCATCCATGCTTGGGCTGACCACCTGAATGTCTTTATCCGCGTTGTCATCCAACAGGTCACAGGTTACAAATTCGCTCATTTTTTACTCCTTGTTCAATGATGATAAGCCTAACAATCGGCTTTAACGGATATAATCTCATCAAAAAATAGCATTCTCGCCCTGATTTGTCAATTCGCGAAAGCTGGCGCACGCCATCAAAAATCAAGCTTTCGCCTTGAATGAAAATCAATCTGCTCGCCCGTGACAGGATCGATGAATGACAGCGATTTGGCGAGCAGCTGTAGCGGTGCATCGAACTCGCCACGCGCTTTGTGCTTAACCTGCGGATAATAAGGGTCGTTCTTGATGGGCATGCCCAGATGGTTTAGATGTACTCGTAGCTGATGCAGCTTGCCTGTCGTGGGATGCAGCTCATACTTTGCCCAGTCGCCTTGGGTCTCCAGCTGATGAATGAGTGTGTGCGAGTTCGGCGGCGTATTGACATCGACACGCATCGTATAAAATGGCTCGCCGCGCGTTAGATGTAAGTGAACATCCATCGGAAATGCCATATCGGCATTGCAGGGTGCGATGGCGTGATAAATTTTATGAATGGCATTATCTGAGAACAGCGACTGATAGATGCCGCGAGTCTTTACATCTTTACTGATCAGAATCAACCCTGCCGTCTCACGATCCAGCCGATGAACGGGCGAGAGGTCAGGATTATTGGTCTGCTGCTTTAGCCGAGTGAGTAGCGTCTGACGAACGTACTCACCGCCTGGCGTTACCGCCAAAAAATGCGGCTTGTCCACCACCATGAATCTGTCGTTCTCATAAAGCACCTCATGAGCAAAAGGCACAACAACCTCATCCTCCAAAAATCGATAATAATACACCGAACGCCCATGTACATAAGGCGCATCTATGGTGGTAGTCTCGCCATCCTCCCAAAATACCAACCCATCATCAAAGCGTCTGCGCCATTCCGGAATGCCCACATGGGGGAATTTTTGGCATAAGAAAGTAAATAAATCGACAGGCGGACTGACTAATTTCTCAAGATAAATCGTGCTTGGTGATACGCCAGCAATCATCGGCGGAACAAAATCTGACATGGCTGGGTTTAATTGTCATGGCTAAGGATGGATGTGCATTGTAGCATGATTGTCTGCTTAGTCTCGAACTTATCTAATGCTAATAACTTGACATATCTAAAATTACAGATATAATGATATGTAAGTTTAGATTTGGTTATTTTATATATGAAATCAACTGAGATTTTTAAGGTGCTTGGCAACGACAGCCGTTACCAGATTCTATTATGGTTAAAAGACCCTGCGACCCATTTCGGTACTGATGCACTGCGCTGCGCTGAGACAGGTTTTGATGGCGGCATCTGTGTGGGCGTGATCGCTGATAAGTCAGGACTGGCTCAGTCGGTCATCTCAAGCTATTTGGCCAGTCTACAGAACGCGGGGCTGATAGAGAGCAAACGACTAGGCAAATGGACCTACTATCGATATCGCGCTCAAGGCGTGCGTGATTTTATCCACCAAATCACACATGAGCTAAATTAACAAAAGTATCGCCAAGCCAAATTTACCCAAAGCTTATATTTCCTTGAAAAAACCTTTATCACTCATATCTATATTGATATATCTATATTGATAGATATTTATAAATTTTACAAAGAAGAAAACCATTATGACTGACGTATCCATCCTAAACCTAGCGCCATTTCGCGATGGTGAGACCTTTACCGACGCCGTGGACGACTTGGTTGATCTGGCGCAGCGCGCCGAGAAGCTGGGCTATTCACGCTACTGGATCGCCGAACATCACAACATGCCCTATCTGGCAAGCTCAGCGACCAGCCTGCTGATTCAGCGCGTGCTTGATAAAACAAACACGATCCGAGTTGGCTCGGGCGGCGTCATGCTACCCAACCATTCGCCATTCATCGTCGCAGAGCAATACGGCACGCTGGCAAGCCTATACCCGAACCGTATCGATCTAGGGCTTGGTCGTGCACCAGGTACAGACCCGCAGACAGCGCGAGCGATTCGTCGCCATCAAGATGACTTCGCGATGAGCTTTCCTAGCGACATTAAAGAGCTTCAGTTTTATTTTGGCGATGATGATCAGGGCAAAAAGGTTCGCGCCTACCCTGCCAAGGGGCTTCATGTACCGCTTTATATCCTAGGCTCAAGCACCGAGAGCGCCTATTTGGCGGCGGAATTGGGCTTGCCTTATGCATTCGCCTCTCACTTTGCACCGAGATTCTTGACTCAGGCGGTGGACATTTATCGCAACTACTTTAAGCCATCTGCCGTGCTCGACGCCCCGCAGGTCATCGCAGGCATCAACGCCATCATCGCAGACAGTGATGATGAAGCCGAACTGCTCTCCACGACAAGTCTTCAGTTCTTCTTGAATGTAGTAACGGGCGATCGCTCCGGCATGAAGCCACCTGTTGCAGACATCCAAAGTCATGTGCCGCCTCACATTCTAAACATGGCAAAAAGCATGATGGCGTGCAGCATCATTGGCTCGCCTGCCACTGCCAAAGAACAAATCGAAGAGCTACAATCACGCATTCGAGCAGATGAGCTAATGGCAGTCAGCTACATTCATGACAAAGCCAAACAAAAATACTCCTACGAGCTGTTCGCTGACGTTGTACGTTCGCTATAGATAGCATGTAAGCTAAAACTTACAGTATTTTAAGAAGTTGGCGTATTTTCATCCCTGCTAGAACTTGGCATAATACACTCAAGCAGCAAGGAAAACGGCAAATGGATGCGCTAGCATGGATGAATGCTGTGGTTTATGGATAGAAGTTAAGGATGACGCAACAAGTAGTTAAGTAGTAACAATCCTCCCACCTAAAAAGACCGCATTAATTGCGGTCTTTTTATATTGAGGTCAATAGTTCTACTCTGACGGGTAAAAAAGACTTGGCGCACACCAAGTCTTTTTTATGAATCTTTCGATTATTTAATCGACCAATATTTGGCTTGCCAATTGCCCAAGGCGTCGTTAGTCGAATAGCCTGCCACGTAAGGCTTAACCACGCGAGCATTCACTTGATAATACACCCAAATGTTCGGTACATCTTTGTCCAAGATCGCCTCTAGCTGATGGTATACCTTGGCACGCTCAGCATCGTCTGACTTGCTCAAAGACGTCTTTAATAGGTTGTCATATTCTTGGCTAGAATAATCGCCATAGTTACCCGAACCCTCTGTACGCATGACGTTTAAGAACGCTGCGGGATCGTCATAATCACCGCACCATGCCGCACGCGCCATCTGATGTTCGTGGTTACGGCGGCTGGCCAGATATGCTTTCCATTCTTGATTGACAAGGGTAATTTTGGCAAAGCCTAACGCCTCTTGCCATAAAGACTGTGCTGCGACGGCGACTTTTTTATGGTTCTCACTGGTGTTATACAGCAGGTCGAATTTTAGCGGGTTTTGCTCATTATAGCCTGCTTCATTTAACAGACGCTTGGCTTCTGCGATGCGCGCTTCCTTATCAAGTTTTTGCCACTCTGGGGTGTAATTTGGGTTATTCGACACCACCGTTGGGGTCATCTGATAAGAAGGCGTCTCGCCACGGGCGGCGACTTTCTCGGCGATGGTCTCGCGGTCTAGCGCCAAGGTCATGGCACGACGAACACGAACATCGTTAAATGGCGGCTTATTCACGTTCATCTCATAATAATACGAACAGAACGATGGCGATGTCTTCACGTCATCACCCTTGACAGATGCCAGAATGTCGCTTGGCACATCGGTATAAGTCACATCAATCTCGCCCGCCTGATAACGCGCATAATCCGTAGGGCCGCTGTCGATCGGTAACAGCACCAAATTCTCAATGGCGACATTATCCGCATCGTAATAATGAGGGTTTTTAACGAAATTCATTCTCTCGCCCACGCGCCAATTTTTGATGATGTACGGACCGTTAACCACGATGTTCTCAGGTTTTGCCCAAGCATCGCCAAGCGCTTCTACGACTTTTTGGGGAACAGGACGCATTGCGGTATAAGCAAGCATCTGCGGTAAATATGGCACCGCCTCAGACAGCCTGATTTGTAAGGTCTTGTCATCCAGTGCTTTGACACCCAGCTCTGCAGGCTTACGCTTACCCTCGATGATGTCGCCAGCATTTAAGAACTTAGCATCTGCTACGAAGTTGGCGAAGTTGGCAGCAGTCTCTGGATTCACCATACGCTGAAAACTATAAACAAAGTCTTGGGCGGTGACGGCGTCGCCATTTGACCATTTCGCATCACGCAGCTTGAAGGTCCACGTGATATTATCACTAGTCTCCCAGCTCTCAGCAATGCCTGCGATGAGCTTACCATCAGCATCGGTTGTCGTGAGCCCTACGAACTGCTGACGCGCCACACCCGACTCCGGTACACCGCCTGTCTTATGCGGATCTAAGGAGCTGATCTCAGCACCATTGTTAATGGTGAGCGTGGTTTTGTCTGTTTTGGTGGCGGTGTCTGTGGCGGATTTATCACCGCAGCCTGTGAGTGCTAACATCACACCTAATACCAATGCGGTGGTGCTGTGCTTGGTAAAATTCATAAAAACCTCGGGTTGGTTAATCTTTGGGGTATTTTAACACTGTCATGAATCGGACATAGAGGTTTCTTTATTCTTATTTGGAATAATATTTTTATATAGATGTGGGATAGATACAAGTTTGTAGTCAATATCTTACACACATTTGAGAAGTTGGCGTATTTTCATCCCTGCCAGAACTTGGCATAATACACCCAAGCAGCAAGGATAGGGTAATGGATAGCCCGCAGGATGAACGCTGTGACTTGCTTAATCTTAAGCAACGTATGGACACAAGCAACTAGGATAGAGCAAAGGAGCTAAAATAAATAAAGCCGCAGAGTAATCTGTGGCTTTATTTGTTATTGGTGTGTATCATTTGGCTTGATAGCGACATATATGCCGCTAAAATGTCCGACATCTTTTTGATCGCAATACAATCGGCACACCACATTCACACGCGCCCGCCCAAATCTCTCGAAGGCCTCTTTGACACTTTGGCAATCCATGTCATCGAGCTCTGCCACCACTTCCACATCGCTTGGTGCGGGCGCCAGATATCGCATTTGGCTGCTTTTGATGACGATATTGCCATCCACCTTTTGCACATTCTCATATGTGATCGCCCAACCTGCCAAAGTCGCTGCCAATGACAAACTGCCGCCAAACATTGTCTGATGATGGTTGGTATTGCCTTGATATGGCAGCAGCAGACGCACACACGATGCATCGTGCTCAAGAACACGAATATCAAGAGAACTCGCGGCAGGAATACGGTCTAAAAAATACGATAATGGCTTCATAATAAGTCTTATATTGATAGTCGTTGATATTGTAGCATAACCCATCGGGAACGTTGTAAGCATATGCTTACACCACTTTACGACATTAGCATCTTTTCGCACTAGGCGAGTTTTGGCATAATACACCCATCAGCAAGGAATACGGCGAATGGATATGCCAACATGGATGAACGTTGATATTATGGATAGAACTTAAGGATAGAGCAAGTAGCAAAACCCCCGTACGATAAAGCCCTAACTGATGTTAGGGCTTTATCGTATGTGTTTATTCGCTCATCTCTCCATAGATGCCTAGACTCTCGCCGAATGCCTGAACTTTCTCACTGTCTAGCTGCACCGATATCGTCACATTATCAGAGTATTCTGCCGATAATATCTCACCGCTCGCCTGTCCCACCAGATAGCGTATTTGGGCTTCGTTAGCAAAGTCCGTGCTCACTTTCACCACAGATTTTGGAATAAATTCCACCAAATCCATCTTATCCACGACCATCTGCGTGACCGTCGCATAGGCGCGAGTCAGACCACCTGCCCCAAGCTTAATCCCGCCAAAATAACGAACTACAACCACCAACGCATTGCCAATGCCCTTATGCTGTAAGACATTTAGAATCGTTCTGCCTGCGGTTCCATTGGGCTCGCCATCATCATCAAAGCCTGCGTGCGTGGTATTATGTGGATCGCCAATGATGTAGGCCGTACAGTGATGGCGCGCGTCTGGATAGCGTGATTTTAATTGTTCCACGTGAAACATCACATCTTCTTTGATGTTGATCGGATAGGCAAAAGCAAGAAATTCGCTCTTTTTGATTTCATAAACCGCAGCGCATGGCGCGGCTAGGGTATGGTAGCTCATGTGAAATTTTTTCATATAATAAGCCAAATATGATACACTAAACGCCATGATTTTTAAATGAAGACAACACATGAGATTAGATAAATTCCTAAGCAAAGCCACCGAACTGTCTCGTAAAGACGCCAAAAAAGTCCTGCATGCAGGCGAAATCACCGTCAATGATGAGATCATCAAAGACGGTAGCGTACACATACATGCCGATGATGAAGTACTGTGGGCGGGAGAGCCTTTAAGCGTGGCAGAGGGCAATCGCTACATCCTACTATATAAGCCAGATGGCTTTGAATGCACTCTAAAAGCCAAAGAATACCCCATCGTCACCGATCTCATCGCTGTGCCAGAGATTGGTAGCCTTCGTATCGCAGGACGACTGGACGTAGATACCACAGGTGCATTGCTGCTGTCCGATGATGGTGCATGGCTGCATCGTGTGACCAGCCCCAAGCGCCATCAACCCAAGCACTACGAGATCACTCTAGCCAATTCGATGAACGCAGACGAACAAGCCCACGCAATCAAACAAGTTGCCAACGGGATATTGTTAGAAGGCGATACTGAAAAGACGCGCCCTGCTGAGCTATCATTCATCGATGAGACTCATGCTGTGCTGATACTAACCGAAGGTAAATACCATCAGGTCAAGCGCATGATGGGTTATTTTGGCAATAAAGTCGTAGAGCTCCACCGAGCCAGTATTGGTAGCATTACACTTGATGGGCTTGATATGGGTGAGAGCCGATTCTTAACAGCTGATGAAATCGAACAATTTTAAGATTGCTATCATTTAATTTTAAAGAACCAAAAATATGAAAACTTTACTAAAATCTTTAAGTCTAGCCGTTATTCTATCTTTGGGTACAGCGCACGCCAACATTAACGAAGCGCAGATTCGCACCACCCTTAACGGCGCTGGTCTTAGCGTTCCTGTTGAGAGCATACAGCCGAGCCCGATCAGCTCCTTGTTGCTGCTTAGCCTTGGGCAAGGTCAAGAGCCCCTACTCATCACGCATGACCTAAACTATGTCATTCAAGGCAACATCGAGCCCAATCCAAGCCCAAAAGCAGCCACAGGCAACCACCCAAAGACCAAAGCCGGCACACCCATCACGAATGCTCATAAGGCTGATCTGCTTGCCAACATGACCGTTCTAAAAAACATCGATCAACAAGCCGCCTTCTACCACACGAATGTCGATGGCTTGCTGTGGGGCGTTTCTGCCAGTGGAACGCCATTTTTGGTGAGCAGTGATGGACGTTACTTCATCAATGGGGAGATTTCAGTCATCGAAGATGGTCTATTTGCAGGTCTAGACACCGACTTTGAATACGCCAAGAACCGCCATGCCCTAGGTCAGCTCGATCAAGAAACCTTAGCCATCTACCCCGCCAAAGGCACCGAGCGCGCCGTGGTATATATTGCCACCGACATCAACTGTCCGTATTGCAAGATTTTCCATAGTAAAATCAATGAGTTCAATAATAAAGGCATCACCATTAAGGCGATCGGCTACCCTGTCTATGATGAATCACTAGAACCGATGCGACAAATTTGGTGCGAAAGCGACAACACCAAACGCGCCTCTCTACTCTCTGCAGCCATGCGTGGCATCCGCACCAGAGCAACCTGCCAAGGCGACGAGAATAACCTTACTCACAACCAGCTCGCCGCACAGTCTTTGGCGATATTTGCCACACCTGCCATCTTCAACGATCAAGGCGAGCTGTTCCAAGGTGATTTTAATGGCGAAGAATTTTTAGAATTTCTAAATATTCAATAGAAAAAATGGACGGTAAATTACTCAAGATTTACCGTCCATTCATACTTGCCATTAAGGTAAGATAACATTATCTATCTTCCAATGCGTCAGCCCATGCCGAGACAGTCGAACATCGACATTCTTGCTTTGCACGCTTGTCTTTACAGAAAAGCAGTTGATTCCACAGTAGCCAAGCTGATGATTTTTATCATTATTCTGATCGACATCTGTCACTTGGTTTGGCTCGCTATTATCCAATGACTGCCACGCATCGCCCAATACGGCCAAATCAGCAATGCTGGCATCAGTTGCCTGTATCTCGCCCTTGCTTAGACGAATGGCATTATCGTATGTGATGACATTGTCAATACTACCATCGATTATAGTCTTAGCTAGATTGTTAAGTTTTTCTTGATTAATTCCTAGAAATTCAAGCTCTTTTGGCACTTCTTGAGCAAGGTTATCCGCCTTGGTATAAAGCTGTGTTTTTAGATTGCTGCGCAGAGTATCAAAATCCACCGCCTGCACAATGGGCAGATAATCACCTCTCTCATAAGCCTGATTGAGCTGATAAAGTCGATAATACGGTGACACGCCCGCGATGATCAAGACAATAACGAGCAGAAAAAGGCTTATTTTTAGGGCAGTTTTCATAAACAAATCCAAAATGACAATGAATGCATTATTTTGCCATAAATTGGTGAAAGCTTTGGAAAAATTTGCGATTTTTCAGCGCTTTTAACTTGATAAATAAGGCAAAACCACCATAAAAGGCAAAACTATTTTGACACTGTGGAATTAATATGAGCAGAGATTTTTATACCGTTTTGGGTGTGGACAAGTCAGCTGACGAAAAAGAAATCAAAAAAGCCTACCGCCGCTTGGCGATGAAGTACCACCCTGACAAAAATCCAGACGACCCAAGCGCTGAAGAGAAATTCAAAGAAGCGACAATGGCTTATGAAGTGCTCTCCGACGCCCAAAAACGCGCCAGCTATGATCGCATGGGGCATGATGCTTTTGAACAAGGCATGAATAATGGCGGATTCGGCGGTGCTGGTGGCTTCCATGGCGACTTTGGCGATATCTTTGGTGACATCTTTGGTCAGGCATTCGGCGGCAGTGCTGGTGGCGGATTTGGCGACTTCTTTGGTGGCTCTCGCTCATCACGCGCTCGTGCCAGCAAGGGTGCCGACTTACTTTATCGCCTAAGCCTAACCCTAAAAGAGGCTGTCAAAGGCTGCAAAAAAGAGATTCAATTTAGCTCATCAGTCAGCTGTGGCACCTGCAACGGCAAAGGCGCGAAGTCAGACGCTGACATCACAACCTGTAGCACCTGTCATGGGCAAGGTCAGGTTCGCATGCAGCAAGGCTTCTTTGTCATGCAGCAGACTTGCCCAGACTGTCATGGCACTGGCAAGACCATCAAAAACCCTTGCCCAGACTGTCACGGCGAAGGCAAACAACAAAAATCTCAAACCCTAGAAGTCTCCATCCCTGCCGGTGTGGACGATGGCGACCGCGTGCGCCTATCAGGCAAAGGCGAAGCGGGTGATGCAGGCATGCCAAATGGCGATCTGTATGTAGAGATCCATGTCAAACCGCACGAGATCTTCACACGTAACGGTGCCGATCTACACATGGATGTTCCTGTGGATATCGCCACCGCTGCCATTGGCGATGAAGTTGAAGTACCTACTTTGGATGGTCGCCTCAAGATCAAAGTCTCTGAAGGCACTCAAAATGGCAAACTGCTGCGCGTGCGTGGCAAAGGCGTGACCACGGTTCGTGGCGGAATGCAAGGTGATCTGATCTGTCGCATCATCGTCGAGACACCAACCAACCTGACCCAAGAACAAAAAGAGCTACTGCGTCGATTCCAAGCCAGCCTTGGTAAAGACAATCAAGCCTCTGCCAAGAAAAAAGGCTTTTTTGACAAAATCAAAGACGACGTAAAAGACCTTTTTGATTAATCAAACACGCCCAAAAAGCACGGTAAATCATTGCCGTGCTTTTTGCATTTTCATTTGTGAAATTTTTGGGTATAATCAAAGTGAATTCACAAACTTTTAATTGGCAATAAGGGATCATCATGAGCAACATCAACATCGGTATCATGGGCGCATCAGGTCGCATGGGCAGAATGCTATTACAAGCCACGCTGGATAATCCACATACCACCCTCAAAGGCGCATTCGTGCGCAGTGTCTCGAGCCTTATCGGTGTGGATGCAGGCGAATTTATCGGCACTGACAAAAATGGCATCGCATTATCGACGTTAGATGTCGCAGAATTGGGTGCGCTGATTGATTTTAGTCTACCAGAAGCGCTTGATGAAGTGCTGGCGCAATGCGTCATCAATAAAGTTGCGCTGGTGATGGGCGTAACAGGCTTATCCGAAGATCAAGAAGCCAAGCTAAAAGAAGCCAGTCAATTCATCCCGATCGTCTATGCGGGCAACTTCTCCACTGGCGTGAATTTGAGCCTAAATCTTCTTGCTACCACCGCCAAGGTGCTTGGTATGGATGCGGATGTTGAGATTATCGAGCATCACCACAAGCACAAGATTGATGCGCCATCAGGCACCGCCCTTATGATAGCAAAATCTGTCGCCGATGCCCGCAATCAAAGCCTAAAAACAGCGCTCGTACACGGAAGACAAGGTGAATCTAAGCGCACCGCAGGTGAAATCGGCATACATGCGATTCGTGGTGGCGAGATCGTGGGTGAGCATACGGTTGAATTTATCATGAATGGCGAGATCATCGAGATCACCCATAAGGCGATGAGCCGCATGACCTTTGCAGCTGGTGCTGTCCGTGCTGCCGTATGGGCAAGCAGTCAGCCTGCTGGACTGTACGACATGCAGGATGTGCTAGGTCTAAAGGCTTAAATTAAGTCAAATAAAAAAGCGTTCTCGATGAACGCTTTTTTATGATTCCAATTACTTCTTACCCGATAATTCAATTACCCAAACCTCCGACTGCGAACCAAGCCTAAAAGGAATCCCCCAAAAGCCATAGCCTGACGATACGATGACGTGCGTATTGTTAATTTCTTTATGTCCGTAGCTGACTCGATTGAGCATTTTTACGATGAAGTTTGCAGGGAAAATCTGACCATTATGCGTGTGTCCCGACACCTGTACATCGATGGGCAGTTGCACATTCTCATCAACCTGACTTGGGCGATGATCCAATAGGATGACAGGATACTCTTGGGCTTCTTGGGGTAGTTCTGCCAATAGCTGCTCGGTTGTTTTTCTGTCTGTCTTATGATCATCAAAGCGACCAATCAGGGACAACAGCACACCTCCTGCATTGATGACAGCCACCTGATCATCCAATAATACCGCACCTGTGGCACGTACTGCTTCGGCAATGGCGCGACGAGATGACACATCGTACAGGTCGTGATTGCCAAGACTTGCCACCACACCGCTACTGGCAGCAGAGACCACGGAACCAAAGGCGGGACGCATGTTTTGCGCTTCATACACATGGGTATCATCATCCATGATATCCCCTGGCATTAGGAGTAGTTCGGCACGTTCTTGCTTTAGAATATTCGCCAACTGCTCAAGCTGATTCACCCCGAACATTCTTCCTAGGTGCAGATCGGACGCCAATGCCAGACGCACAGGATGGGCCATTGGCTTATCAATTTGTATTGATAGATGGCGCACCGTCGGCGTATAGGCATTATAAAGCGACATGCCAATCAGCCCAACAAAACCGCACAGCGCAGCCGCTCGAATGCCCACATCATAAACTTGCGCATTTGCAAGGCTTAGCTTCTGGCATAATACATTAATCACACAAATCACGACAATGGTCAGCACACCAAGCCAAAGCACCGATAAATAACCCAGCGCAATGCGAAATTGCCCAAGGAATAACATCGCCAAAAATAGATTGCTCACCACCAAGGTGACAATCACCACCCACGTTCGCGCATTAGGCAGCCAAGGCTGGATCAACCAAAATATCCCACGACCCACCGTAAAGGCACACAGTTGAAACAAAGCAACCGTGATTAACATAAATACAAGACGCATCAGCCTTCCCCAAAAAATCTTAGGGCTTGATTCGCCACAAAATCCAAATCAAACGTGCGCGTGGCATAATCATAACCCACAAAGCCGATGTGCCCGCCATAGGCTGTATCGAGCAATCTCACATCCTCTGACACATCGCCCGCCTCTGCCGTCACACCCAAAAACGGATCATCTTTGGCGGTGATAATTAAGGTTGGCTTATTAATTGATCTAAGATAAGGCAATGCAGATGCTTGACGGTAGTAGTCATTCTTAGAATGAAATCCGTGCCTTGGTGCGGTGAATACATTATCAAAATCACCCATTCGTTTGGCAGCTTTTAATGCGGTAATTTCTGCATCAGTCAAGCGATTCTCTAAGGCTTTTTTGATGATCGGATTTAATAAATATGGGGTATAAATTCTTTTGCCAAGCAATCGCTCCATGGCGATGGATGCACTTGCCAGATCCACCGGCGCAGAGACCACGACCGCACGTTGGCAGATGGCGTCGTGACCATATTCACCCATGTATTTGGCCAATGCATTACCGCCCAACGACACGCCGATGGCATAGATTTTTTGATATTCTTTGTTTAGATTTGTTAAATAATGATGCACTTCGGCCGTGTCGCCTGCATTATAAAACACCCTGCCAGAGACCGCCACACCGCCACAGGAACGAAAATGCGCCACCACGAAATGAAACCCCGTTGCCTGCACATTTTTGGCAAGTGTTTTGGCGTAGTGGCTTTGGCTTGAGCCTTCCATGCCATGAAATAAAACCACAATCGGCGTGGTTAATCGACCATCTTCGCCACGTTTATCATCCATCGGCAGAAAGTCAAAAGCCACATCACTCTCATCAAGAGAGTCCTTTAATAGCTTGCGCTGATAATTTGGCGTAAATTTCACCAGATAACGCGGCAAAATTGTCTGCAAATGTGGATTTTTTAGCCACAGCGGCGGCAAAAATTGATTCTCTTTCATGACGCTCTCTCATTTTTATTCATTATTTCTTATCTTAATTACAAACCAAACGGGCTCACCTTTAATCATCAGCTTAATTTTTGCACCATCGCTCAGTCCCTCCGGCAAGCTTGCACGCACCATCTGCCCATGATAATTAAAATAAATATCGCCACCTTGGCTGGCAATCTTGGCATCCATGGCAATGATTGGCATCTGATTGGTTGCGATTTTGGACAGCTGATTGATTTTCATCAGCAAGGTTTTGGCATTTTTTAGGAGCTGGCCGTCGTTCTTTTGTAGTTGTGTTTGAGCAAAGTTAGACAAAGCTCGCGCATGACACTCAAATTTTCTAAGCCCAGTCATGATGGTCTGCGATGATCGGATGCGTGTCATGGCCTTGGCAGTCACCTGCCCCATTGCACTAAAATGCACGGCGTGAATCACGTCATATTTGGCGCGTTTTTGGGTGTCTTTTAAGGTGGCATAAGCCTCATTAATCAGCACAATCTGGGCAGGATCACCCTGTCTGTCAGGATGATGGATGAGCGCAAGCCTACGGTAGGCACGCTTAATCTCGGGCAGACTTGCCGACTTAGAGACACCAAGCACCAGATAATAATCAACCAAATCAGACTGCCTTGACATCAGATCTCCAAAGACGCTTCTAGATTCTCAAGCTCATCCATCGCCATAAGTAACGACTCTTCAACTTCTGCCAGCTGTTTTTGGGCGTCGGTTTGCTCAGCTAACAACGCCAACAGCTTATCTTTATTCGCATCGTCATACAGACTTTGATCTGACAATTGCGCCTCGATATTTGCCAAATTTTCGCTGTGTTTTACTAGCTGCTTTTCGAGCTTGTCAATCTGTTTGCGCAGCGGTGCGGTTTTATTGCGATATTGGGCGGCAAGCTTGCGCTTTTCTTCCTTTGACAGCTCTTTGGTATCGTTGAGAGGCTTACTCTCAGAGACAGCGTTGCTACGCGCTTGTCTTTTAAGACGGGCTTGTTTTAGATGCTCGGCATAGTCTGCCATGTCGCCTGTAAATTCATCAGCGCGACCATTTGCCACCAAGATTAAGCTATCACACACCGATGTAATCAATCCACGATCATGCGATACCAAAATCAGCGCACCCTCAAAGTTCTGCAAGGCGAGCATCAGCGCATTTCGTATTTGTAAATCAAGATGGTTCGTCGGCTCATCAAACACCAACACATTAGGGCGCTGCCACACAATGAGCGCCAATGTCAGTCGTGCACGCTCACCACCTGAGAACAGACAGCATTCCGTGTCAATCTTATCACCACGAAAATCAAAACTCCCCAAAAATGCGCGCAAATCTGCATCCGAAGTCGCACCTGCCAAACGCCTTAACATGACCATCGGCGTAGCATTATCATCTAATGAATCCATCTGATGCTGATTAAAATAGCCAAGCTTTAAGGTTTCGGATACTTTATGCTTACCATCTATGAGCGGCAATCCACCCACCAAAGCCTTAATCAGGGTTGATTTGCCCGCACCATTCGCCCCGAGAATACCAAGCCGAACATCGGGGGTAATCTGCAGATTAACCTTGGTAATCAGCGCTTTATTATCATAGCCAATCGATGCATTCTCAAGACTAATCAATGGGCTTGCCATATGGCTGGGCGGATAAAACTGGAAGCTAAATGCGCTGTCCGCCATCACAGGCGCCAGCTCAGTCATACGCGATAGTTGCTTAATACGACTCTGAGCCTGTTTTGCCTTGGTTGCTTTCGCACGAAAACGGCGAATATAATCTTCTAAATGCGCCCGAGTTGCTTGCTGTTTTTCAAAGGCTTGTTGCTGCTGTGCTAGCCTTTCGCTGCGCGTACGGACAAATTGACTGTAGTTGCCTGCATATAGTGTGATCTTACCATGTTCAATGTGTAAAATATGCCCACAAACCACATCCAAAAATTCCTGATCGTGACTGATCAGCATGATAAGTCCATCGAATTTCGACAGCCATTCTTCGAGCCACAAGATCGCATCCAAATCTAAGTGGTTGGTCGGCTCATCCAGCAGCAGCACATCGGCCCTGTGCATGAGTGTGCGAGCCAGGTTAAGCCTCATTCGCCAGCCACCAGAGAATGTCGCTACTGCACGCTTATGCTCATCTTCACTAAAACCGAGCCCAGATAAGATCTGCGCCGCCTTGGTTGGCGTACGAAAACCATCAATTTCCTCAAAACGCCCATAAATCGGCGCAATCTCACTCTCGAAAAGCTCGGCTTGGTTTTGTAGCTTTTGATTAAGCTCATACCACTCGCCATCACCAGATAATACATAATCAATGGCGCGCATCTGCGTGGCGTGCACTTCTTGCGCCATGTGAGCAATTTGCCAATTACTAGGCATTTCGATTTGACCCACATCCGTCTGATGCTCACCCAAGATGGTGGCGAACAAGGTGGATTTTCCCGTACCGTTATTACCCGTCAAACCAATTTTTTGTGGCTTGTGAAGTTGCAAATTTACTTCACTAAACAGCAATCGCCCTTCTCGGCGCACCGCCACATCTTTAAATTCAATCACGACAAATCTTCCAAGAATAAGATTTGCATATTATAGCAGACCTACCCCTTGCATAAATAAAATTTGCACCAATTATGGTATAATGACTGTAATAACAAAATAAAATCAAGAGACTACAATGAACAATGTAATGACTCTCACCGATAATGCCGCCAAAAAACTATCCAAGCTAAAAGCCGCCGAAGGCAATGATGCGCTGATGCTGCGCGTGTATGTGACAGGCGGCGGATGCTCAGGATTTTCTTATGGCTTTGATTTTGCTGAAGACATGGAGGAGGATGACGCAACCTTCCTAAATGGCGATGCAGTCTTGGTTGTTGACAGCTTAAGCTATCAATATCTGCACGGGTCAACCATCGACTATGTCGAAGGGCTAGAAGGCTCTCGCTTTGTGGTCAATAACCCCAACGCCACCACCACTTGTGGCTGCGGTTCGTCTTTTTCGATTTAATTTAATTTCATTGTATTTAAATTCAAAAAAAAACCTGCCAGCTGGCAGGTTTTTTGATCAATTTTAAAATTGATTACTTGTGCTCATCACGCAGTACGACTGGTGCGGCAGACAAGCGATAGTTGGCAGCGGCAGTGCGTGCGCCAGCGATGCTCGCCAAGAAAGTCAGTAGCGTGCTGATTAGCCAGAACAGACCTGAATACAAAGCCGCTTTGCGAGCAGTTTCTTCGGCAGTTTGTAGTGCTTGTTCCATTTTTACTCGTGCATCAGCAACTGCTTGCTCGGTGGCTGCACGGTATTCATGATAAGAAGCCAAAGTTTCTTGTTGCACTTCAACCGCCTGAGCTTGGCTTAGACCTTCAGCTTGTAGACGATTAACAAGCTCTTGACCTTTCAAAACACCCTCAACTTCGTCAGCACGCTGCTTAGCATACTGGTCAATGTTTTTCCAAGTGTCTAGATTAGTAAAATCCATCTCTACCAAATCGGCTTTAGTTTTGTTAAGCATGCCTTCTAACACATTTACTGTTGCACCGATTTGCGCTTGGTCAAAGGTGTCGTTATTTTTAGCCACCCACGCTTCGATGTCTTGACGACTGATGTTGCCAGTCGCTTTTTGGTAAAGCTCTTGGGCGCGGTCAGTAATATTGACACCATCAGAATTAGTAGCTGCTGCACCTGCTACTGTCGCTGCCGTAGAGGTTACAGCACTGACAGCACCACCGATGGCGCTCGCTGTCGTGCCAACCGCATTACCTGCTGTTCTTACGATGCCTGACACGCTGTTTATGGCAAAAAAGGAAGTGATGACCACGATGGCGGCGGCTGTCAAGATACCAGTCAATGTGGCGTCTTTTGGCAAAATGTCCGTACCATCACCAAATAATGCTTCTGGCGCTGATGCTTTGACAGCAAAAAAACCTGCCACAAAAGCGCTCAACAATGCTGTTACCGCTGCATAAATACCTGCTGCAATACCAGCACCACGCAAGTCAAGCGATAAAAATGAGCTTAGCACCAGTGCCAATGCCAGCATGATCATAGACACCACAAGACCCATTAAAAGTCCTGCAAGGATACCACGCCATGATGGGCGTCTGGCTTTTGTTGTGTAGATTGCCATAGTTAAAATCCTATACAATAAAATGAATAAAAAACAAGGGGCTGTCCTAGATAACTAACCCAAACTGCCTTTAACTAATTGTTTTAAAATGGAAATTTGAGATTTAAGGTCACTGTTATTAAAATGCCATTCGCATTCTTTAAGATAAAGCTCAAAGTGTTCTTTGGGAACACCGTTAAATTTGCGTAAATGGCGTTTTGCCTGATTCCAAAAATTCTCTATTCCGTTAATGTGATTTTGTTTTTCTGCAAAGTGCGTACTGTGATTGATTCTAAAGTGATTAAATTCACTAACATCAAGCACATCATAGCTTTTGTAGAAATCTGTGTAAACAATGCTGTCAGGCTTTACTTTTTCTCATATAATGGGCAATAAAGTGGCTGACTTTGTATTAGGTACGGCAACGGTATAAACCTTGCCATTTCGCTTTAATAAGCCAAATATCGCAGTCTTACCGCTTGCACCACGACCACACTTACCTTTGCGTGTTCCGCCAAAATAGCTCTCATCAGCTTCAACTTCGCCATCTAGCATTTCTAGGTGCTGACTGTGTTGATAGATGAGTAGGCGTAATCGGTGAAAATAGTAAGCAGCTGTTGTTTTATTTACATTAGCTAATTGAGCTGCCGTTCTTGCAGTAACACCTGCAACAAACAGCTCAATGAGTTTGTTTTGTTTGTACTGACTTAGACGACTTTTTCTCACTGGGTTATTTTAACCTAAATGGAGTTTTTAGTCATTATCTAGGACAGCCCCAAAAACAATACCACCTTAGTATTTAATGGTACATTATAAGCCATCTTTAAGCAAAATTCAGTATGGTTTTAGTAAGTTTAAAGTAATGAACTGTAACTTAAAAACCCCCTCACATTCCTGCAAGGGGGCTCAAATAAGATGCTGACGATGACCTACTCTCACATGGGCGAACCACACTACCATCGGCGCTAAGACGTTTCACTTCTGAGTTCGGGAAGGGATCAGGTGGTTCCATCTTGCTATTGTCGTCAGCGTAAAAGGATAACAACGCTATTTATGAGTCTGTTGTTTTATTTTTTACTTTAAATTTTAATTTTTAAAGTTTTAACTTTTTAAGTTAAGTTATTCAAGATTGATTCAAGCTTGTTAGGTAAAATCTTTACACTTATCTCATACTAAACCACTTGGGTGTTGTATGGTCAAGCCAAACGAGCAATTAGTATTGGTTAGCTACACATGTCACCATGCTTCCACACCCAACCTATCAACGTCGTCGTCTACAACGGCTCTTTGGGGAAATCTTATCTTGAGGTGGGCTTCCCGCTTAGATGCTTTCAGCGGTTATCCCATCCGAACATAGCTACCCGGCAATGCTTCTGGCGAAACAACCGGAACACCAGAGGTTCGTCCACTCTGGTCCTCTCGTACTAGGAGCAGATCCTCTCAAATTTCCAACGCCCACGGTAGATAGGGACCGAACTGTCTCACGACGTTCTAAACCCAGCTCGCGTACCTCTTTAAATGGCGAACAGCCATACCCTTGGGACCTGCTTCAGCCCCAGGATGAGATGAGCCGACATCGAGGTGCCAAACACCGCCGTCGATATGAACTCTTGGGCGGTATCAGCCTGTTATCCCCAGAGTACCTTTTATCCGTTGAGCGATGGCCCTTCCATACAGAACCACCGGATCACTAAGACCTACTTTCGTACCTGCTCGACTTGTGGGTCTCGCAGTTAAGCGCGCTTTTGCCTTTATACTCTTTGAACGATTTCCGACCGTTCTGAGCGCACCTTCGTACTCCTCCGTTACTCTTTAGGAGGAGACCGCCCCAGTCAAACTACCCACCATACATTGTCCTTGATATTGTTGTATCTAAGTTAGAACCCCAACATAACCAGGGTGGTATTTCAAGGATGGCTCCATGCAAACTGGCGTTCACACTTCAAAGCCTCCCACCTATCCTACACAAGTTAGGTCAAAGTTCAATGTAAAGCTGTAGTAAAGGTTCACGGGGTCTTTCCGTCTAGCCGCGGGTACACAGCATCTTCACTGCGATTTCGATTTCACTGAGTCTCTGCTGGAGACAGCGCTGCCATCATTATGCCATTCGTGCAGGTCGGAACTTACCCGACAAGGAATTTCGCTACCTTAGGACCGTTATAGTTACGGCCGCCGTTTACTGGGGCTTCGATCAAGAGCTTCGCATACGCTAACCCCATCAATTAACCTTCCAGCACCGGGCAGGCATCACACCCTATACGTCCACTTTCGTGTTTGCAGAGTGCTGTGTTTTTAATAAACAGTTGCAGCAGCCTGGTATCTGCGACTGCCAACAGCTCATAAAGCAAGTTTAATTACCGTCGGCAGCGTACCTTCTCCCGAAGTTACGGTACCATTTTGCCTAGTTCCTTCAGCAGAGTTCTCTCAAGCGCCTTAGTATTCTCTACCTGACCACCTGTGTCGGTTTCGGGTACGATTTGTTTATGACTATCGCTTAGAAGCTTTTCCTGGAAGCAGGGTATTTGCCACTTCGCCAGCAAGCTGGCTTGCTATCAGATCTCAGTAATAGCTTGGCGGATTTGCCTACCAAGCCTACCTACATCCTTTCACCTGGACAACCAACGCCAGGCTGACATAACCTTCTCCGTCCCTCCATCGCATCATAAACAAGTATTGGAATATTAACCAATTTCCCATCGACTACGCCTTTCGGCCTCGCCTTAGGGGTCGACTCACCCAGCCCCGATTAACGTTGGACTGGAACCCTTGGTCTTTCGGCGAACGGGCTTTTCACCCGTTTTGTCGTTACTCACGTCAGCATTCGCTCTTGTGATACCTCCAGCATACCTTACGATACACCTTCACAGGCTTACACAACGCTCCCCTACCACTTAATTGAAACAATTAAATCCGCAGCTTCGGCTCCTAGTTTGAGCCCCGTTACATCTTCCGCGCAGGTCGACTCGACTAGTGAGCTATTACGCTTTCTTTAAATGATGGCTGCTTCTAAGCCAACATCCTAGCTGTCTGTGCCTTCCCACATCGTTTCCCACTTAACTAGGAATTTGGGGCCTTAGCTGGCGGTCTGGGTTGTTTCCCTCTTGACGACGGACGTTAGCACCCGCCGTCTGTCTCCCGGATAGTACTCATCGGTATTCGGAGTTTGCATCGGTTTGGTAAGTCGGGATGACCCCCTAGCCGAAACAGTGCTCTACCCCCAATGGTATTCGTCCGAGGCGCTACCTAAATAGCTTTCGGGGAGAACCAGCTATCACCGAGTTTGATTAGCCTTTCACCCCTATCCACAAGTCATCCCCTGGCTTTTCAACGACAGTGGGTTCGGTCCTCCGGTGCCTGTTACGGCACTTTCAACCTGCTCATGGATAGATCACTCGGTTTCGGGTCTATACCCTGCAACTAAGACGCCCTATTAAGACTCGGTTTCCCTACGGCTCCCCTAAACGGTTAACCTTGCTACAGAATATAAGTCGCTGACCCATTATACAAAAGGTACGCCGTCACCCAACAAGTGGGCTCCGACTGCTTGTATGCACACGGTTTCAGGTTCTATTTCACTCCCCTAACAGGGGTTCTTTTCGCCTTTCCCTCACGGTACTGGTTCACTATCGGTCAGTCAGGAGTATTTAGCCTTGGAGGATGGTCCCCCCATCTTCAGACAAGATTTCACGTGTCTCGCCCTACTTAATGTGTCGCATTTGCAGTTTCGCATACAGGACTATCACCTACTATGGTTGGCTTTCCCACGCCATTTTGCTACTACAAGTTTGATCGGCTACTCCCCGTTCGCTCGCCGCTACTTGGGGAATCTCTATTGATGTCTTTTCCTCGGGGTACTGAGATGTTTCACTTCTCCCGGTTTGCCTCCTAACCAAAGGTTAGGATAGCCAACTTATGTTGGCTGGGTTTCCCCATTCAGAAATCGCCGGGTCACAGGATATTGCCACCTCACCGACGCTTATCGCAGGCTATCACGTCTTTCATCGCCTCTGACTGCCAAGGCATCCACCATGTGCACTTCATTACTTGACCATACAACCCCAAGTAGTCTTGGTGTCATAAGGGTAATGTGTAACGATTTACCTATGTTTACGCTTGATTCAGTTCTCTTTACTTTGGTTAATTATTTTGTTGGAAATAAATAATTAACCCAGACTCATATATACGTTGTTAAATAGTGATATAAACTTCGTCAGTTTATAAAGTTAAAGCATAAATAAGAAATCTTATTTAAATTGCTTATGTATGCTTTTGATGTTTAATAATGGTGGAGTTAAGGAGAGTCGAACTCCTGACCTCCTGCGTGCAAGGCAGGCGCTCTACCAACTGAGCTATAACCCCATTTGTTAATGGTGGGTCTAATAAGACTTGAACTTATGACCCCCGCGTTATCAACACGGTGCTCTAACCAACTGAGCTATAGACCCGTTTTAAACATCTTACTAAAGAACAACTTGTTGTGAATTCTTGCCAATCAGATAATATCGTTAAGGAGGTGATCCAGCCGCAGGTTCCCCTACGGCTACCTTGTTACGACTTCACCCCAGTCATCGACCCCACCGTGGTGAGCGCCCTCTTGCGTTAGGCTACCCACTTCTGGTGAGATCAACTCCCATGGTGTGACGGGCGGTGTGTACAAGGCCCGGGAACGTATTCACCGCAGCATTCTGATCTGCGATTACTAGCGATTCCGACTTCATAGAGTCGAGTTGCAGACTCTAATCCGGACTACGATTGGCTTTTTGAGATTGGCATCACATCGCTGTGTAGCAACCCTTTGTACCAACCATTGTAGCACGTGTGTAGCCCTGGTCGTAAGGGCCATGATGACTTGACGTCGTCCCCGCCTTCCTCCAGTTTGTCACTGGCAGTATCCTTAGAGTTCCCGACCGAGTCGCTGGTAACTAAGGAAAAGGGTTGCGCTCGTTGCGGGACTTAACCCAACATCTCACGACACGAGCTGACGACAGCCATGCAGCACCTGTATTCTAATTCCCGAAGGCACTCCCGCATCTCTGCAGGATTCTAGATATGTCAAGACCAGGTAAGGTTCTTCGCGTTGCATCGAATTAAACCACATGCTCCACCGCTTGTGCGGGCCCCCGTCAATTCATTTGAGTTTTAACCTTGCGGCCGTACTCCCCAGGCGGTCTACTTATTGCGTTAACTGCGTCACTAAGTCTTTAAAAGACCCAACGACTGGTAGACATCGTTTACGGCGTGGACTACCAGGGTATCTAATCCTGTTTGCTACCCACGCTTTCGCACCTCAGTGTCAGTATGATGCCAGGAAGCTGCCTTCGCCATCGGTATTCCTCCAGATCTCTACGCATTTCACCGCTACACCTGGAATTCTACTTCCCTCTCACCTACTCTAGTTGTCCAGTATCAGATGCAGTTCCTAGGTTAAGCCCAGGGATTTCACATCTGACTTAAACAACCACCTACGCGCGCTTTACGCCCAGTAATTCCGATTAACGCTCGCACCCTCTGTATTACCGCGGCTGCTGGCACAGAGTTAGCCGGTGCTTATTCTGTGGGTAACGTCAGGGCTTGTGGGTATTAACCACAAGCTTTTCCTCCCCACTTAAAGTGCTTTACAACCAAAAGGCCTTCTTCACACACGCGGCATGGCTGGATCAGGCTTTCGCCCATTGTCCAATATTCCCCACTGCTGCCTCCCGTAGGAGTCTGGGCCGTGTCTCAGTCCCAGTGTGGCTGATCATCCTCTCAGACCAGCTACAGATCGTCGCCTTGGTAGGCCTTTACCCCACCAACCAGCTAATCCGACTTAGGCTCATCTAATAGCGAGAGCTTACGCCCCCTTTCACCCGTAGGTCGTATGCGGTATTAGCCATCCTTTCGGATGGTTATCCCCCACTACTAGGCAGATTCCTAAGCATTACTCACCCGTTCGCCACTAATCATATCCAGCAAGCTGGATACTCATCGTTCGACTTGCATGTGTTAAGCCTGCCGCCAGCGTTCAATCTGAGCCATGATCAAACTCTTCAGTTTAATCTTTTTAAGATGCCTATTAAGTATCTTAGTAAACTAAGATAAGTTAGGACTTGGCTCATTTATTATATTACTAGCAAAATTTGATACTAATTAAAGTATCAGCTCATCGTGTAAATGAATTAACTTTGAGTATTTTTGTCTTAATAACTAATAAATGAATATTTATATATTATTTATTGAATTATCTTGTATTGACAAAAATCCACACAAGTTGTTCTTTAGTTTGGATTTTAAATAGTGTATTCGTCTGTCGTCCAGCGAATGAGTGCGTATTATACGCTGTTTTTACTTGGTGTCAAGCTTTTTTTTCAAAATTTTTAAAGTTTTTTTGAGATTTGTTAATTTTCGTCTCAAATTTTTTAACTTATTGAATTTAAACAAGTTTTTTATGACTTGCTGTGCTTGAGTGGTGGGTATTATACGCTGTTTTTGGGGTTTGTAAAGAGATTTTTTTAAGAATGTGGTAGAAAGTTTGTAAGTGGTTGGTTTTTATGGGGTTTTTTAGGGGGGAACAGCCCAGGTGTGGGCTGTTTTTTGTAGAATCAACATCAGCTTTTGACTGTCAGCCTTTGATTCTCTTAGTGCTGACGACTCGGCAATTTTTATAAGCGATGTTTGCGTCTGAGTCTTGTACCATCAAGCTAGACTTGTGGTAGTTGCTCAATGTCAAAGCATCGGTGCTGATGTTCCAGCTGTTCTCATCGCCAAAGTTGGTGTCCATGCTGTCTGACTCTGCTAAATTGATTGGCAAGAATCGAGTCTTACCGCCCAAACGAGCTTCGGCGAAAGTTGGCAGATTGTGCTTATTAAAGCCGAAATTAACCGTAACTCTGCCACCTGCGTTGCATTGGTAAGTTACTTGGCGAACTTTGGTTGCTGTCGCATCGGCTTGACGAGCGTCCATCGTTTGTGCGTGTGCAGTACCTGCAAAAGCCAAACCAAGGGCAAGAACTGGGGCGATTGTTTTTAGAGCTTTCATTATTGTTCCTTATAGTGACAATACACAGAATATGGAGCCTTACTGCTCCATGATGAAATTATAGGTCTAAAAAGCGAGGGTTTGTAGCACAATATGGTTAAAATTTATTGCTGCCAAGCAATATTGGACCCCAAAAATCCCTTTTTTGCAAAAAATCATTACATTTTACGACGATGATTACAATTTCTTGGAAAATTTGCTATGCTTTGACTTTTTGCGATGGCAAATCATGATGAACGAGTTTTTACAACACAAATCCTTAGACTGGGCAAACATAGACAATCAGCCTTATTTCATCGGCATGATGAGCGGCACAAGCTTAGATGCTTTGGATGCGGTCTTGTGTCGATTCGATGATGAGCGTCCTGTGGTCATTGAAAGCCATAGCGTTCGTTTTCCTGACGACCTAAAAGCCGCCCTACTGGCTCTTACTGTACCTAATGGTGTGAGCGACTACATTCAGAAAAATTGTCTTGCTTTTGAAGGCGAGCTTGATGTATTTGGCTGGGCGAGTGTGTTTTATGGTGAGTTGGCGGCATCTGTGGTGCTGGAGCTGCTTCATAAGGCAAAAGTAGAGACCGAGAGCGTCTGTGCGATTGGTTGTCATGGACAAACGGTGCGTCATCGCCCAAAATGGCATTTTAGCCTCCAATTGCTTGACCCAAACGTATTGACTGAACGCACCGGCATCGCTGTCGTCAGTGATTTTCGTCGTCGTGACATGGCGGTTGGTGGTCAAGGTGCACCACTTGCCCCCGCTTTTCATGAGGCGATTTTTAATGATTTTGATGACAAACTCACCAAAGCCGTCCTGAATCTGGGCGGTATCGCCAACATCACATTATTATCTGATGGCGAACGCGAGGTCATTGGTTTTGACACAGGCTGTGCTAATCTTCTGCTAGATGGCTGGACTAAACGCCACACCGGTGCTGATTTTGACAAAGATGGCGATTGGGCTAAGTCTGGGAAAATCATCACATCTTTATTAGAGCAGCTGTTAAGCCACCCTTTCTTCAAAAAACCTTACCCAAAAAGCACGGGGCGTGAAGAGTTTAACTTAGAATGGCTGGATGCAGAATTAGCTAAGTTCGATGCACAGCATGGCAGTGACTACACACCACAAGATGTGCAGGCGACTCTGATCGATCTGACTGCTGTAAGCGTCGCTGATGCATTAACTCAAGTCTCAGCCGATGACGGTGAATTATTCGTCTGCGGTGGCGGCGCGTTAAATGACTACCTCATGACGCGTCTGTCACATCATCTGCCTGCTTGGCAAGTTCAATCAACTGACGCACTTGGTTTCCCGCCGACATTAGTAGAGAGCTTGGCTTTTGCTTGGCTTGCTCGTCAGACCATGCTATCACAAGTAGGTAACTTACCAAGCGTTACAGGGGCGGATAGATCCGTCGTACTAGGGCAGGTGTGCTTTCCTTAAATAAATCCGCCCACAAAAAACCGCAAATCAATGCGGTTTTTTTATTGAAATAAATTATTCAGCTTCACAAGATACTTCGGCAGGGACACCGTGAATATTCTTATAAGCGAATGCCGCTACATCGCCTTTTTGATGCCATTCACCACCATAGCCGAAGATGCCATTTTGTGAAACATAGCGCTCGCCTGATCCAGAAGTATCTAGCGTCAGCGTCGTGGTTGTGCCTTCTAACGTCAACTGGGCTTGGTTGTCATTAATATAAGTCAGCTTTGGCGTCATGCCATTTGCACAGATGAAGTTCGAAGAATGTACTTGATAAGTGCTTGAAGTCGATACTTTAACATCGCTGACATTATTAGTGGTACAACCTGCCAATGCCAAAGCAATAACTGAAATTACTGGCATCATGATTTTCATGGGAAATCTCCAAAAATAAAACAAAGTTAAAAATTTATGATATGTTATAAATTAATCATAAGCAAAAATCATAGTAAGCGCAAGTGGTAAATTATATATTTTGTGTTTATAAAATATACATAATCGCCATAGCTGGCAGGCAAAGCAACACAAATCAAGAAAAATACAGTTGTGAACTTTTCATCCTGAAAAAATCATGTTAAGATAGCTTAATTTGTAACAAAAAATAAATGTGCGCTCGCACAAATTGACGGATGATACCATGACTCAAAAACCCATTCACCATCAAAGACCAGACCATGAACGCGTTGTCATTACAGGCATGGGCGCCATCACACCTGTAGGTAACGACCTTGCAACCATTTGGGAGAATTTAACCAATGGCAAAAGCGGCATTACCAAGATTGAGAGTTTTGGTAATGACATTGATGTAGCTGAATTTCGCTCACAAATCGCAGGTCTTGTTAAAGATTTCGATGCCAAAAACTACCTAAACCCAAAAGAAGTTCGTCGCTATGATGAATTCATACATTATGCGCAAGTGGCAGCCGCACAAGCTCTACATCACGCAGGTCTGATTGATGACATCAAAGGCGACAGTTTGCCGATTAATATTGATGGTGAACGATTTGGCGTGGTGATGGGTTCAGGCATTGGCGGCATCGGAACCATTGAGAGCAGTCGAGACACCCTAAAAGCCCATGGCGCAAAGAAAGTCTCGCCGTTCATCATCCCAGGCGCCATCGTGAACATGCCTGCAGGTCTAATCGCCATCCGTCACGGTTTAAAAGGCGCAAACCTAGCCACAGCCACAGCCTGCACCACATCGACTCACGCCATCGGACTTGGTGCTCGACTCATCGCTTATGGCGACTTGGATGCGGTACTAGTCGGAGGTAGCGAGAAAGCGTCTACACCGCTGGGCATGTCAGGCTTTGGCGCGATGCATGCCCTATCGACACGTAATGATGAACCCACACGTGCAAGCCGACCCTTCGATACAGATCGTGACGGCTTCGTTCTGGGTGATGGCGCTGGCGCTCTAGTGCTTGAAAGCTTAGCTCACGCCAAAGCTCGTGGCGCAACCATCTTGGCTGAATTGGTAGGATTTGGCATGAGCGATGACGCAAGTCACATCACTGCCCCGCCAGAAGATGGTGAAGGTGCGCGCCGCGCGATACAAAATGCGCTACGTGATGCAGGTCTAGATGCCGACCAAGTCGGCTACGTCAACGCACATGGCACAAGCACACCAGCAGGCGATGTCGCCGAGAGCTGTGCGATTCAGAGTTTATTCGGTGATGACATTCTGGTGAGCTCAACCAAGTCAATGACAGGTCACCTACTGGGCGCAGCGGGAGCGATCGAAGCGATCTTCACTGTGCTCGCTCTACAGAACCAAACGCTGCCCCCAACCATCAACCTAGACAACCCTGATGAGCGTTGCACGCTAGACTACATCGCTCATACCGCTCGTAAGGTGGATAATGTTAATTATGCCATCTCGAACAGCTTTGGCTTTGGTGGTACGAATGGCAGCTTGGTATTTGGTCGTTGGCAAGACTAAACCAATCCCATTAAAAAGCACGCTTTGATAAGCGTGCTTTTTTGTTTCACGTGGAACATAATACATCAAAGATGGATTAGATTTGCCAATTGACAAAATTAGATAGTAATTGCAATCCTGCTTCATGGCTTTTTTCAGGATGGAACTGAGTGATGAACAGATTATCCTTAATGACGCTCGCACAGAACTCCACGCCATAATCACACGTCGCCACGATGATGCCGTCATTGCGCGCATCTGTCATGTCGGGCTTGCAGTAATAGCTGTGGGTAAAATAAAAATGCTTATTCGCGCAGCCCTGCCATAGCATATGATCGGTGTCAGTCTTCACCACGTTCCAACCAACATGCGGAATCTTGATGGGCTGATTATTATCTACCCAAGATTCATCGAAACGCTCTACACCACCTGCAATCTCGCCCAAACATTCTACTCGACCACCTTCGGTAGAATAGTCGAACATCGCCTGCATGCCAACACAGATTGCCATCACAGGCTTGTCCTTCAAGGCTTGCTTGACAGCGACATCCACGCCTGCCGCTCTCATGTGGTGCATCGCATCACCGATCGCGCCAACACCTGGCAGCAGCACCTTGTCAGCAGCAGCGACTTTATCAGGCTCATTGGTGATGATGACGTCAGCACCGACGGTTTTTAGGGCATTGGCGACAGAATATAAATTGCCGACGCCATAATCCAATAATGCAATTTTCATAATACAATCAAAACCTTATAGTACATTCTTCGTCGATGGTAGCACACCGCCTGCGCGCTCATCGATCTCACACGCCATACGCAGTGCACGCGCCAACGCCTTAAATACACTCTCAATCTGATGGTGGCTGTTTTTGCCTTTTAGGTTGTCGATGTGCAGCGTGATGGCAGCATTATTCACCAGTCCATAAAAGAATTCGCTGAACAAATCCACATCAAGCTTACCCACATATGCGCGCGTAAATGGCACGTCCATGTGAAGGCTTGGGCGACCTGAGATGTCCACCACCACACGGCTTAGGCTCTCATCAAGCGGCGCATAAAAATGCCCATAACGGCGGATGCCTTTTTTGTCGCCAAGTGCAATCTTTAGCGCCTGACCAAGCGCAATACCAACATCTTCAACACTGTGATGATCATCAATGTACGTATCGCCCGTACATTTGATCTCAAGGTCGAACAGTCCATGACGTGTAATCTGATCAAGCATATGATCCAAAAATGGCACGCCTGTGTCAAGCTTGCTGATGCCAGTGCCATCAATATTAATAGAAACAAAAATCTGTGTCTCGGCAGTATTTCGGCTAATCTGTGCGATACGTGGGGCGGTCATGGCTTCTCCTTGGGTTTAGCGCAGCGATTCAAAGACAAAAACACCATTTTACACAAAATTTGGTTGCTTTTGGGGAAATTTTGGCAAAAAGCCGCCCTATTTTGCATAAATTTTGCCATTAAAAGGGCTTTGAATTATAATGGTGATAAATTTAACAAAATTATGAGAAATTTATGGCAATTTTACCAATTTTGCATTATCCAGATCCACGCCTGCGCACCGTCGCCAAAGAAGTGGAAGTGATTGACAACACCATCAAAACGCTCATCGAAGACATGTTCGAGACCATGTACGACGCTCGTGGCATCGGGCTGGCTGCCACCCAGGTGGACAGACATGTTCAGGTGGTGGTCATGGATCTAGCCAAAGAAGGTGAAGAGCCACAGCCTAAAGTATATATCAATCCTAAGGTAACACCACTAACCGAAGAGCTGGCACCCTACCAAGAAGGCTGTCTGTCCATTCCTGAGGTCTATGACACCGTGGAGCGTCCTGCTCGCGTGCGCATCGAGGCCAAAGATGAGAATGGGGAAGATTTTAGTGTGGAGGCGGATGGTCTTTTGGCGGTGTGCATTCAGCACGAATTAGACCACCTAAAAGGCATCGTATTCGTTGATTATCTATCACGTCTCAAGCAAGACCGCGCTCGCGATAAAGTGCGCAAAGTCATCGCCAAAAAAGGCTAAAACACGCCAAATAAAAACCCCAAGCTCATCACTTGGGGTTTTTGTTATTCGTCCATCTCACCTAAGAAGCCGCCAGACTGTCTCGCCCACAGGTGCGCGTACACGCCACCTTTGACGATGAGCTCATCATGGCTGCCGATCTCAATGATCTGACCTTTGTCCATGACCACAAGCTTGTCAAGACTTGCGATGGTAGATAGACGGTGTGCGATGGCGATGACCGTCTTACCAGACATCATGTCATCTAGGCTTTGGGTGATGGCGAATTCCACTTCACTGTCTAGTGCAGAAGTTGCCTCATCAAGCAGTAGAATTGGCGCATTTTTTAGCATGACGCGCGCGATGGCGATACGCTGACGCTGACCACCTGAGAGCTTCACACCACGCTCACCCACCTGCGTATCAAGTCCCACATTACCATGCTTATCCTGCAATGTCTGAATAAAATCCCACGCATGTGCGGCTTTGGCAGCGGCGATGATCTCTTCATCTGTGGCGTTCGGCTTGCCATAAGCGATGTTCTCACGCACGGTACGATGTAGCAGCGCAGTATCTTGAGTGACCATGCCGATGTTTTGGCGAAGAGAGTTCTGAGTTATGCGCTTAATGTCCTGACCATCGATACGGATTTTACCGCCATCAACATCATAAAATCTAAGCAGTAGATTCACAAGCGTAGATTTACCCGCACCACTTCGACCAACCAGACCAACTTTTTCGCCTGCTTTGATGGATAAATTAAACTGCTCTAACAGCTTGATTGGCGAATCTGCTTTACCATAATTAAAAGACACATCATCAAAGACAATACTGCCTTCGGTCACGACAAGCTCAGTTGCATCCGCATCATCAACGATGGCGTGCTGTGTGGTCAGCGTACTCATGCCATCTTGGACTGTGCCGATGTGCTCAAATAAACTTGCCATCTCCCACATGATCCATTGAATCATGCCTTTTAATCTAAGCGCGATGCCCGAGGCAATGGCGATCGCACCCACAGTAACCTCGCCTGCCATCCACAGATACACGCCAATCGCGGTACTACCAACGATCATGATGAGTGAGATGGTCTCGGTCGTCGTGCCCAACAGCGACACCCAGCGCATCTGTGCATGCACGGTCGTCATGAATTCACTCATGGCAGATTTGGCATAGCCAAGTTCACGGTTTGAGTGACTAAACAGCTTCACCGCACTGATGTTAGCATAAGCATCTGTCACACGGCCTGTCATCAGTGCACGAGCATCGGCTTGATCACTGGCGGTTTTTCTAAGTCTTGGTAAGAAAAATTTCATCACCACTACAACCGTAATTAGCCACAGACCAAATGGCACAAATAACCAAAAATCAAGTCCAAGCAAAATCACGCCACTGGTAATAAGATATGCCGACACAAAAGACACCATCTCCGCCATCGTCATGATCGTATCACGTACACCCAGCGCCGTTTGCATGACCTTAGCAGAGACACGCCCAGAAAACTCATCATGATAAAACTGCATCGACTGTCCCAGCATGTGCTTATGGAACCACCAACGAAGTCGCATTGGCAGAACGCCTTGAAGCACTTGAAAGCGAATCAAATTACCAAAAAATTCTGCAAAAATCGACAAGACGCACAAACCCAAAATCATCATGATGGTCTGTCCTTTTTCTTGCCAAAGCGTGCTTGGTGTGTAGATGGTTAGCCAATCAACCACGTCCCCCGCCCAGGCAAAGAGCAACGAACCAAACACCCCAAGCAGTACTGACAGCACAATACGGACAAAAATCCAACCACGCGCACCCTCAGTGCATGCCCACAGGAACGACAACAATTTACCACGAGTCATCACAGGCATGGGACTGCTTGGATAAGGGTCAATCTTGCGTTCAAAATAAGAAAATAAAGACATGCTACTCACAATTATTATAAAAATTTGCTTATTATAGCAGATTTTGAGGGTGCTTTTTGATGGGTAAATTTTTGATACAGAATAAAAAACCACACCATGGGTGCGGTTTTTGATTGAATTTACAATGGATGATAGAGCTTGGCGCCTGTCTCGTGGTATTTTTGGCGCATCTCATCAAAGCCCGCCTGCTGTTCATACTCCAGACCTTTGGCGTACTCCCTAACGTTTTGCGTGATTTTCATGGAACAAAACTTCGGGCCACACATAGAACAAAAATGAGCCGATTTATGGGCTTCTTTTGGCATGGTCTCATCGTGCATTGCCCTTGCCGTGTCAGGGTCTAGGGCAAGGTTAAATTGGTCTTCCCAACGAAACTCAAACCGTGCCTTAGACAAGGCATTATCACGCACTTGGGCGAGTGGGTGTCCTTTGGCAAGGTCGGCGGCGTGAGCGGCGATTTTGTAAGTGATGATACCGTCTTTTACGTCCTTTTTGTTGGGCAAACCCAAATGCTCCTTTGGCGTAACATAGCACAGCATTGCCGTACCATACCACCCAATCATCGCTGCCCCTATCGCACTCGTGATATGGTCATAGCCAGGGGCAATGTCAGTCGTCAAAGGCCCTAGCGTATAAAATGGGGCTTCGTGGCAATGTTCTAACTGCACATCCATATTTTCTTTAATCATGTGCATCGGAACGTGTCCGGGTCCTTCTATCATCACTTGTACGTCATGCACCCACGCACGTTTGGTTAGCTCGCCAAGCGTTTTTAATTCGCTAAATTGAGCTTCATCATTGGCATCTTGGATACAGCCCGGTCTTAGTCCATCGCCCAAACTAAACGCCACGTCATAGGCTTTGGCAATTTCACAAATCTCATCAAAATGCTCATAAATAAAATTCTCCTTGTGATGAGCCAAGCACCACTGTGCCATGATTGACCCACCCCGAGAGACAATGCCCGTCAAGCGATTGGCGGTGAGTGGCACATAACGAAGTAGCACCCCTGCATGAATGGTAAAATAATCCACGCCCTGCTCTGCCTGCTCAATGAGCGTATCCTTAAAAATCTCCCACGTCAAATCCTCCGCCACGCCATTTACCTTTTCCAACGCCTGATAAATCGGCACCGTCCCAATCGGCACAGGGCTGTTGCGGATAATCCATTCTCGTGTTTCGTGGATATTTTTGCCTGTGGACAAATCCATAATCGTATCCGCCCCCCAACGTGTCGCCCACGTCATCTTCGCCACTTCTTCATCAATGGACGAGCCTAGGGCGGAGTTGCCGATATTGGCGTTAATTTTCACCAAAAAATTTCGCCCAATAATCATCGGCTCGCTCTCTGGGTGATTGATATTGCAAGGAATAATCGCTCGCCCTTCTGCCACTTCCTTACGCACAAATTCAGGGGTAATCTCACGCACTTTTGCCCCAAAATTTTGCCCCTGATGTTGGCGTAAATCCACGCCATCACGCTGTTTGCCATTTTCACGAATGGCGATGTACTCCATCTCAGGCGTGATAATGCCTTGCCTGGCGTAGTGCATTTGGGTAACGTTTTTGCCACGCTTGGCTCGTCTAGGTCTGGCAATGTGAGCAAAACGAATGTCCGCCGTGCGAATGTCGTTAAGCCGTGCCTTACCAAAATCCGATGTCAAACCGTCCAAAACATCCGTGTCATCACGCTCGGCAATCCAAGCCTCACGCAGTTTGGGCAAGCCTTGATTTAGGTCAATGTGAACGCTCGGGTCGGTATAAACACCTGATGTGTCATACACCAAAATCGGCTCGTTCTTCTCAAAACCATCCTGTTTGCCATTTTGGCTAAGACCTATGGGCGTGTCGGTGAGCGTAATCTCACGAAACGGCACACGAATGTTGGCTTGTGAGCCTTGTACATAGACCTTTTTGGACGCAGGTAGAATGCGAGTTAAATCTTTGGCGTCTTGTTCACAACCTGCGAACTTGGCTTGCTCTACTTCGTCAAACTCACTCGTAGTACTATTTGTACAACTTCGCTCGTTTTTCTCATATATCCAGCCAATTTCTGTGGTTGTGGTATCTTGTGGGGAATGGGTGTGGGGTTGATTTGCGATTTGGCTCATCATAATATCCTTTTTAAATGGCTAATAAACAAATCAAGCCATCAAAAATCTTATGATGAAAAAGAATTATCGATATAAATCAATAATATACAGAATTTTTAAGATTTTGAAAACTTGATTTCCTACGGCGGTACGAACCGCATCAGGTTCAACGGATTTTGTGGCATAACCACAATCTCGGCAACTTTGGGTTGCACTCCGTCAAGTTGATAACATTATAACACAGCTTTTATCCAGGCAAAGCAAAACATCTTTTGACATCGTCATAAAATATTTTGATACCTCATAAATGCCGCTTGTTATTCATTCAAGCGATTGTTATCATAAGCGATTGTTTATATCATTACCTTCAAGGACAGTCAGTTATGAAAGCAATCGTACTTGGCGGCGGCGTCATTGGCGTAACGTCAGCGTATTATCTTGCTAAATTGGGCGTAGATGTCACCGTCATCGAACGCCAAAATGATGTCGCCGAAGAGACCAGTTTTGGTAACGCGGGTCAAATCTCCCCTGGTTATTCAACCCCTTGGGCAGCCCCAGGCATCCCACTAAAAGCCGCCAAATGGCTACTTCAAAAACACGCACCCTTTGCCATCAGTCCCGATGGGTCCCTTTGGCAGGCGCAGTGGGCAGCCAAGATGTTCGCCAACTGTAACGCCGATCGCTACGCCCTTAACAAAGAACGCATGATGCGTGTCGCGGAATACAGCCGTGATTGCCTACAAAATCTGCGCCAAGAGACAGGCATTCAATACGAAGACCGCACCAAAGGCACATTACAATTATTCCGAAAACAAGCTCAGCTGGATGTGGTGGGTCGTGACATTGAAGTTCTAAAAGAATGTGGCGTGGCTTACGAACTGCTTGGCCGCGATGAGCTAGCCCGAGTCGAACCTGCCCTGGCTCACGCCAAGGACAAACTTGTAGGCGGACTTCGACTGCCCAATGACGAAACGGGCGATTGTAACTTATTCACTAAAAGACTCGCCGCACTCGCCAAAGATCTAGGGGTAAAATTCTTATTTAATAAAACCGTGCAACAAATTCAGCATGATGGTAATGCCATCACAGGTGTTCTGGCTGATGGCGAGCTACTTACCGCTGATCATTATGTGCTGGCCTTTGGCAGTTATTCGCGTGACATTGCCAAGCCTTTGGCGCTTAATTTACCTGTTTATCCCGTCAAAGGCTATTCTCTGACTGTGCCCATTATCGATCCTGATAATGCGCCCGTCTCGACCGTGTTAGATGAGACCTTTAAGATTGCCATCACGCGTTTTGATGATCGTATTCGTGTGGGCGGCATGGCAGAATTAAGCGGTTTTAATCTAAAGTTAAATCCCGCTCGCCGAGCCACGCTTGAGATGGTTACACGTGATTTATTCACAGGTGGCGACTTACCGAATGCGACTTTCTGGATGGGTCTTCGCCCCATGACACCAGACGGCACACCAATCATCGGAGAGACCAAATTCAATAACCTATTCATCAATACAGGGCATGGCACACTCGGCTGGACCATGGCGTGCGGTTCTGGGAAATTAATTGCGGACATCATCACCAAGCGCGCGCCAGACATCAGCCTTGATGGGTTGTCGTTGGCACGGTATCATTAATCATCCAAGCACCACTAAGGAATCATCATGGCTAACATCATCAAACTAGACAGTAACGACACCCTAAGCGAGATCGCCATCCATAATGGCGTGGTATATTTGGCAGGTCAAGTACCCAATGGCGATAGCCTAGACATCAAAGGTCAGTCTAGAGAAGTATTCGCCAACATCGATGCCGCGCTGGCCAAGGCAGGCTCTGACAAATCAAAAATCCTATCTGCACAGGTTTTTATCACTGATTTGGCGAATTTTGATGCATTTAACAGCGAATGGAATCAATGGGTCAAAGACATCACACCGCCTACACGCGCCACCGTAGAAGCCAAATTGGTTAATCCAAACTGGCTGGTTGAAATCATGGTTGTCGCTGCGATTTAACCTTTATCACACCAAAATCTCCAATGCGCTGGCACTGGGGATTTTTTAATACAAAACCAATTCATCAAGTCGTGACTTTATCTGACAAATTGATCAGGGCAGTTCAGCCTTGATACAATTCACGCACCATGCGTCCGATTGTGGTAATGCCTTTTTGGAGTGTCTCGTCATTTTGAGCGATAGACAGTCTGATGCATTGATGCGCGTGCGGATAATTGTCAGTATTAACACCCACAAAGAAATGCTCACTGGGTATGATTAGCGTACCTTGATCTTTTAAGATTTGATAAAGCTCGGTTGTGCTGATGGGTAATTCATCAAACCATATCCATAAGAATATCGCACCTTCTGGCTTATGAATCTTCACTGGCAAATCGGCGAATTGTTCTTTTAGGAGCCTTACCGCCAGTGCTGATTGTTTTTTATAGAAAGGTTGGATGTGGTTATCCGCCAGATCAATAATGCGGTCATCAGCAAATAATGGCGTGGCAATCGTCGCCCCGAACCGTACTGGAGACAGATTGACAATGGCATTCATCGCGCTTACCGCACGAATTACCTGCGGACTGGCAACGATGATGCCCGTTCTAGCACCAGGCAAGCCAATCTTCGACAAACTAAAACATAAAATCGTCTGCTCATCCCAGCTTAGCGTAGTGTCTGCATGGATGATGTTAGGAAACGGCATGCCGTAGGCGTTATCAATGATGAGCGGGATGTCGTATTTCCTGGCAATCTTATCTAGGCGTGCCATCTCATCGTCGGCGAGTACGTTACCTGTCGGGTTGGTTGGTCGCGAACAGCAAATCGCACCGATCTTACCCTCTGCCAAGTCAGGTAAGCTCTCCAATGCATCAAAATCAACACGGTATTTAAAAAACCCGTCTTCACCTTCGTGCGTCACCTCTTCAATGATGGGCGGTACCGCCACGAAGTGCGTGCCTTCGACATGAGCATCGGCATACCCGACATACTCAGGAGCAAGCGGCAATAGAATAGATTTTTCACTGTCGCCAAATTTGCCAGAGAATAGATTAAATAAATAGAAGAATCCATTTTGAGAGCCGTTGGTCAAGACAATATTCTCTGCAGTCAAATTCCAATCATAATGGCGATTAAAAAATGCCACCAAAGTATCAATGAACTTAGTATCGCCTTGAGGTGTTGAGTAGTTCGCCACACTATCAAGCGCATTATTATCTTCCACAACTTGCCTTAAAGTCGCTTGGAATACATCATTGACCTCAGGAATCACCGCAGGGTTACCACCGCCAAGCATATTAATCGGCTGATCACTTGCCAACGCCTTGCCAAGATCATCCATGAGCTGCAGAATGCCACTATTCTTAGTAAATTTTTCACCAAAATTTGAAAATTTCATACCACACCTATCTTGTTTCACGTGAAACATATGAATTATTTTGATCACTTATTAAAATAGAATCGCAATCTGATTCATCTCTTATCATTATAGCAAATTCGTCCATGTTGGGCGAATTTACAACAAAAAACCAAGCGCTAAGGCTTGGTTTATGTCGTAGAATTATTCCCATTCGATCGTCGCAGGTGGCTTACTCGATACGTCATAGACCACACGAGATACGTCACGAATCTCGTTCATTATGCGAGTTGAGATTTTGTCCACCAGATCGTATGGTAGATGAGCAAAGCGAGCAGTCATAAAGTCCACTGTCTCAACCGCACGCAAGGCAATCACCCACGCATAACGGCGACCATCGCCCACCACACCGACTGATTTTACAGGTTGGAACACTGCAAAGGCTTGGGCGGTCTTATCATACCAACCAGATGCGCGCAGCTCCTGCATGAAGATATCATCTGCCACACGCAAGATATCGGCATATTCTTTCTTGACTTCGCCCAAGATACGCACGCCTAGACCTGGGCCTGGGAATGGATGACGATAGATCATGTGATGCGGGATACCAAGCGCGACGCCAAGTTTGCGTACCTCATCCTTAAACAAATCACGCAGCGGCTCAACCAATTCAAACGCCAAATCTTCAGGCAAGCCACCCACATTGTGGTGTGACTTAATGACGTGCGCTTTGCCTTGCTTGCTTGCTGCTGACTCGATCACGTCAGGATAGATGGTGCCTTGGGCTAAGAATTTTACACCATCTAGTTTACGAGCTTCTTCAGAGAACACTTCGATGAATTCGCGTCCAATGACCTTACGCTTAGCCTCTGGATCGGTAACACCTGCTAGCGCACCCAAAAAACGATCCTCGCTGTCGGCGCGAATCACGCGAATGCCCATATTCTCAGCGAACATTTGCATCACTTGATCGCCTTCGTTCAGACGAAGCAGACCATTGTCCACGAATACACAGGTCAGCTGATCGCCAATCGCCTTGTGCAGTAGTACTGCCACCACTGAACTGTCAACACCACCAGACAGACCTAGTAGTACTTTTTCATCGCCGATCTGCTCTTTTAGTTGGGCGATACGCATCTCAATGATGTTCTCAGAGTTCCATGCGTTGCCACAGCCACAGATGTCATGTACAAAGTTAGAAATAAACTCAACGCCTTTTTCTGTATGGGTGACCTCTGGGTGAAATTGCACACCATAGAAACCACGCGCTTCATCACTGGCAGAAGCATATGGACAGCTTGGCGTGCTCGATGTGGTCACAAAGCCCTCAGGCAGACGCGATACTTTGTCGCCGTGGCTCATCCATACTTGTGATTGGTTATTGGCATCTGCAATGTCATTTAGCAGTTTGTCACTCTGAACGATGTCAATTTTGGCATAACCAAACTCATGCACATCACCAGCTTCGACTTTGCCGCCTAGTTGTTCTGCCATCGTCTGAAAACCATAACACACACCAAGCACAGGTACACCCAATTCAAATACCGCTTTTGGTGCGCGTGGACTGCCTTCTTGATGAACGCTCTCAGGGCCGCCAGATAGGATGATACCTTTAGGATTAAAGGCGCGAATGTCTTCATCAGACATATCAAAAGCATACATTTCAGAATATACGCCTGCTTCACGTACACGGCGCGCGATAAGCTGACTGTACTGCGAACCAAAATCAAGGATTAAAATACGGTCTTGGGTAATGTTGGTCATGGCTATTCCAGTTAAAAAACCAATAAAATAAACGCAATTAAGCACAAAAACAAAAAGAGTTAAAGCAGGGCTAAGCCTGCTTTTATTTAAGTATCGATGTCTGCGTTGAGCGCATTTTCTTCAATAAAGATACGACGCGGCTCAACTTCATCACCCATCAGACAGTTGAACAGGTGGTCGGCAGCAATGGCATCCTCAATAGTAATCTTAAGCATGCGGCGATTCTCTGGATCCATTGTCGTCTCCCACAGCTGATCAGCGTTCATCTCGCCTAATCCCTTATAGCGCTGAACCGTCATACCACGGCGTGCATCATTCATCATATAAGTCCACAGATGATGAAAATCCTTAATCGCCATGTCTTTGTCGCCACGGCGCAAGAATGCATCCGCGCCTAAGATAGTATTCCACTCGCCAGAGAGTTTAAGCAGACGAGCGTATTCTGATGATTTTAGGAACATGGCATCTAATGTATAATACTGAGGCAAGCGATGCACAAAAATCGTCACGCGTGGTAACCATTGCTGCTTACCCGCTTCATCGCCGCCAGTTACTTCGATAAGCTCAACCTTGGGCGATAGATGCTCTACCAGCTCGTTCAGCTTAGCTTGCAATGAATCTGCCCAAGCCTGCAAAGCCGCCTTATCATGAAATTCTGCATCAAACTTTGGAATGAAAGTCAGCGCATCCAACAGCTCAGAAGGGTATTTATTCTGAAGGCGAGACTTGATCACCTGTGATTGGTTGTAATCATTAAGCAGTTTTTCAAGCGCAACCCCAGTTACTGCGGGTGCATCTTTGTGTAAGAACAGCTGATTTTCATCAATGGTCGATGATAGCAGATAGGATTTGAGCGCTTCATCGTCTTTTAGGTATAATTCGTGCTTGCCTTTTTTGACTTTATAAAGCGGTGGCTGTGCGATATAGATGTGACCACGCTCGATAAGTTCTGGCATTTGACGGAAAAAGAAAGTCAAAAGCAGTGTACGAATGTGAGAGCCATCAACATCGGCATCAGTCATGATGATGATCTTGTGGTAACGAAGTTTATCCGCGTTGTATTCATCTGCGCCAATGCCCGTGCCAAGCGCCGTAATCAGTGTGCCGACCTCAGCGCTCGATAACATCTTGTCAAAGCGAGCGCGCTCAACATTTAGAATTTTACCTTTTAGCGGCAAGATTGCTTGCATCTTACGATTACGCCCCTGCTTAGCAGAACCGCCCGCAGAGTCACCCTCAACAATATAAAGTTCTGACAGAGCAGGGTCTTTTTCTTGGCAGTCTGCCAATTTACCTGGCAGACCTGCGATATCCAATGAAGTCTTGCGGCGTGTCATTTCACGTGCTTTGCGAGCAGCTTCACGAGCACGCGCAGCATCGATGATCTTACCTGCGATCGACTTGGCAGCACCTGGATTCTCTAGCAGGTATTCGTTCAGACGCTCATGCATGGTGGTCTCTACCGCGCTTTTTACTTCGCTAGATACCAGCTTATCCTTAGTCTGTGAGCTAAATTTCGGATCAGGGACTTTTACCGAGACGATGGCAACCAAGCCCTCGCGAGCATCATCACCCGTAACTTGTACTTTTTCTTTTTTGCCAATATTTTCAGATTCCATGTAGTGGTTTAAGCAGCGAGTCAAGGCTGAACGGAATCCTGATAAATGCGTACCGCCGTCTTTTTGGGGGATGTTATTGGTGAAACACAGCACTTTTTCGTTATAGCTGTCTGACCACTGTAGGGCAACTTCCACACCGATGCCGTCTAGACCTTGGGCGGTAAAATGAAAAATGTCGTTTAAGGTTTGCTTACCTTCATTGATGAAAGTGACGAACTCGGACAGACCACCTTTGTGTTCAAAGACTTGTACGCGATCATCACGCTCGTCGGTTAGGACGATGCGCACACCAGAGTTTAGGAAGGATAATTCACGCAAACGCTTGGCAAGGATGTCATAATCAAAAATCGTCCCGCTAAAAATCTCAGAACTTGGATAGAATCTAACCTGCGTTCCTGTCTTGTCAGTCTCGCCCAAGCGTTTTAGTTCAAAGTCAGGCACGCCATCGGTATAATCTTGGGTGTGTTCATGGCCATCACGCCAGATGTTCAAGGTTAGTTTCTTAGACAGCGCATTAACGACCGACACACCCACGCCATGCAGGCCGCCCGATACTTTATAAGAATTGTCGTCGAATTTACCGCCAGCATGCAGCACCGTCATGATGACCTGCGCGGCTGATACGCCTTCTTCTGGGTGGATATCTACAGGGATGCCACGTCCGTTATCCATGACCGAGACCGATTCGTCTTCGTGGATGATGATATTAATCTCATCACAATGGCCTGCCAGCGCTTCGTCAATGGCATTATCCACGACCTCAAACACCATGTGGTGCAAGCCCGTGCCATCATCGGTATCACCGATATACATACCAGGACGTACGCGAACCGCTTCAAGTCCACGCAAAACTCGGATATTTTTTGAGCTGTATTCGCTATTTTGGTTATCAACGGATTCGTCGTGTTGCGCCTGCTCAGTCATGAAACTTCCTTAAAACTTGCGCACAACTAAGAATTTAATGCGCAATTAATTGATTAAATTACACATTATTATAGCATTTTTTTTATGAAAAGTCATAAATTTAAACATGAAAACGCCCATTAAATCAATATTTTAGTGAGCTGATGACAGCGGTTCAGCAACCTTTCCTTGTTCCACGTGAAACACTTTTAAGGCATCGTTATTATTATCCAAAACAGTCATTTTTTGTTGTATTTTGCCAATGGTATCTGTCTGCAAACTTGAGATGAACAATTGGCATGGCAACACCAAAAGTGCATCAAGCAAAATATCAATCGCTCTATCATCAAGCTCAGCGTCCAAGTCATCAATCAACACCACAGGTTCGATGTCAGGCAGCCTAGCGCACATCATCTGTAACTGCGAGAGTCTAAGCGCGGTAATCAGTAGTTTTTTCTCACCGCGTGATAGAACGTTCGCCGCCTGCTCTCTTAACTTATCGCCGTTGTCATTGATATTCTTCAAGGATACCACAACATCCGCACGATGCGCGCCAACACGGGTATAGCCCAGCTCTTTGTCCTGCGATAAGCGATTTTGTAGCACTTCAAATAAGCCTGCTTGAGTATCAAAGCCAGCACTATAGCTCAAGGTTATCTGACCTTCATAAGCAGGCAATAGACGCGCAAGCATCTCATCAAACAACACCTGCCACTCATTAAACACCACCAAGCGATAATGATGCAACGCCTTGGCATGAATGGCCAACTGATGATCCCATGCGCTGACTTCATGTAAGGTAAGAGATGATGATTTTAAAAGTGCATTACGTTGTTTTAGCAGCCTTTGATAAGCCAACCACTGCGGATAAAAATCAGGTTCCACGTGAAACGATAGCCAATCCAACAGCTGACGGCGCACTCCGCTGCCTTCTTCCAGCAGTGCCATACTGGTCGGATCGATCAATAAAGTAGGTAATGCGAAAGACAGAGCGCTTTGGCTAGGGACGGTACTGTTATTGAGCTTTAAAGTTGTGGTGGCAAAATTTGCTGCATCAAGCTGTTTCTGAATAGCCAGCGTCTGATCGTGAGTCCTTGCCCAGACAGTACAAGTCTTGGCGTGATGTGTGATATAACGCTTAGGTTCATGATGTCGAAAGCTTTTACCCCGAGAAAGCAAAAACACCGCCTCAAGAAGCGATGTTTTACCACTGCCGTTTTTACCAATAAACAGATTGCACTGCTGTAATTCTAACGATGCTTGCTGTATATTGCGTAGGGCGTGAATGCGTAATTCTTGAATCATTTACACACGCATCGGCATCACGACGTATTGATGATTCATCTCATCGCCCACTTGGTAGATGAGTGCAGGTTTCACCGCCTCAGTCATCTCGATACGCACATCACCATTTAATACCCGCAATACCGCACGCAGATAGGCTTCATTAAACGATACTTCAAGCGGCTCACCTTCATAACTTACCGCCAAGTTCTCTTCTGCCTCATCTTGCTCACGCTGATTGCGAACACTGACCTGAACCCTGTCCGATTCTTTAAAATCAAACAACACGCCAGGCGCTTCTTTGCTGTTTAACACAGACAGGCGGCGCAGCACTTCTACCGCTTCATCTTTATTGAAGATCGCGGCTTTATCGTAGCTTGGTGGCAGTACACGGCGATAATCAGGAAACTTACCTTCAATTAGGCGCGCGACCATACCAACTTGCATGCCTTTATAGTCACTCTCGTCGCCAAAGCCTAATGACAACTGTAAAAATTCATCATCAAAACCAAGCGCGACCACATCATCTTCTGAAGATCTAACAAGCTCACCTAACAGACGCTCAAGCTCAGCCACGGCCTTGCCTGGGATAATCACACGACGATCATCATAACTGGCGTCTAGAGCACGATGAGCGACTGCCAAGCGATGCCCATCGGTCGCCACGGCGGTAAGCTTGTCACCATTGATCTCAAACAACATGCCTGTTAGATAATGACGAACGTCTTGGGTTGCCATGGCAAAGCGCGTATGACCGATCAAATCATACAAAGTGCCACGGTTGATGTTCAATGCTGCAGCAACACTTGGCGCGCCGATACTTGGAAAATCCTTAGCAGGTAGGGTCTTTAGAGTATAACGCCCTTTGCCGCTCACAATAAAACAGCGCATCTCATCAGCATCCAAAGACACCATCTCATCTGAGAGCGCTTTACAAATAACGAATAATTTCTCAGCTGGCAGGGTTGTCTCGCCGGTCTGTTGGCATGCGCCTGCTGGCAGTGCAATCGTCGCAGTCAGCTCCACCTCTAAGTCAGATGCCACCAAGGTTAGCACATCTTGATCCAATACAAACTTAATATTAGCTAAGATAGGTCCAATGCGGTGATGTTTATCAGCAGCTTTGGCAACTAGGCTGATGGCGTTTATTAATACATCGCGTTTTATGGTTAATTTCATTGTTATAGTCCTGTCATTTCATGTGCTTATAGTACTTGCTTTTTTTGGCAAACACAAGTTATTCAATCAAAAATTATCACTCGAATTCCAATGTTGCTTTTAAGGCTTGATAAGCCTTATCAACCTTAACGTCTGTCGCTCTTAGCTCTTCAATTGCCTTACATGCATGCATGACTGTGGTGTGGTCACGACCCCCGAAAAACTGCCCGATCTCAGGGAAGCTGTCTTGAGTTAATTCGCGAATCAACGCCATGGCCATCTGGCGCGGTCTTGCGATGTTACGCGCGCGTTTTTTACCCATCAAATCTTTGGCAGAGATACCATAATACTGAGCCACCAAGTCACGAATGTTATCAGCGTTCACCGCACGGGCGCGAGCTTCAATGTGGTCTTTGATGGCATGGCGAACAAGTGACAGAGTCACAGGCTCTCCAGACATGACAAAATTAGCATGCACCTGATTGAGCGCGCCTTCTAGACGGCGTACATCTGGCGCAACGTTCTGCGCGATGAACAGCGCACATTCTTTTGGCAAATCCATGCCAAGAACGCTCGCTTTTTTCTCCAAAATCTGTACGCGCATGTCAATGTCAGGCGGTTCAATCAATACATTCAGACCGCTTGAAAAACGCGATTTAAATCGCTCATCAAAATTATTAAGCTGGGCCGGCTGTCTGTCAGAAGCCAAGATGATGCGATTTTTTTTGTTTTTGCTAAAATCACTAAAAATCGTTAAGAGTAAATCAGAGATGTGCGGCGCACTTTTACCGTTAATCAAATGAATATCGTCAATAATTAACAGATCCGCCTTGCAGATTTTTTTAACCAACTGATCAACTTTTCTGTCGCGAAACGCGTCTTTGGTGATGCGAAAGAAATGATCTTTGGTCATATAGCAGAACCTTGATCCTGCTTTTTGATAGCGATGCGCCACCGCATGCATAAGGTGCGTTTTACCCAAGCCTGACGACCCATACAAAAACACCAAAGGATAAGCGCTGTCACCGCCTTTTTTACCCAGATCGTAACAAGCATTATAAGCAAAGGCATTGGATTTACCCTTCACAAAAGCATCAAAAGTGTAGTTATCTTCAAGTTGCTCGCTTTCTTCAATTTGAGTATTGGTTTTGGCTTTTTTTGTGACTGTTTTTTCACTTTTTGGCTTAACATCGACCACCTTGGGCGTCTCAAGACGCACGCCTTCAATCCCTGCTGGCGCATGTTTTTTTACCAACAGCTCAATCTTATCGATGTAGTTGTCCTTAATGTGCGTAATAAAGTATTGGTTAATCGCAGAGAGTACCAGCACATCGCCATCAACACTCGCTTCTAGAGGTGACAACCAACGCAAAAAGTCCGCCTCTGAAACTTCAAAAGACAGTTCTTTTAAACATTCTTGCCAAAAATCAGCAGAAGGGCTTGGCGCACTCATGGGCACCAACTCATCTTCATCAAACAGTGACAT